>NZ_JBMPPB010000008.1:0-57147 GCF_049340485.1 Undibacterium sp. Ren11W | reverse complement strand
AAACCTGTAGCGAAAAAAGCAGCCGCGAAGCCAGCAGCCAAAGCAGCAGCTAAACCTGTAGCAAAAGCAGCAGCGAAGCCAGCAGCCAAAGCAGCAGCGAAGCCAGCAGCAAAAGCAGTAGCGAAGCCAGCAGCAAAAGCAGCAGCGAAGCCAGCAGCCAAAGCAGCAGCGAAGCCAGCAGCAAAAGCAGCAGCGAAGCCAGCAGCAAAAGCAGCAGCGAAGCCAGCGGAAAAAGTGACGGCTAAGCCAGCAGCTAAACCAGTAGCAAAAAAAGCAGCAGCTAAGCCAGCCGCAGCGGCAGCAGCAGCAGTAGTCGCTGCTAAACCGGCTACGCCGGATGCAAAAACAGTAGTTAGTCCAACTGCAGCGTGGCCTTTCCCTACTGGTAGCCGTCCATCATAAGTTGACATGCTTGGATGCCTGTCAGTAATAAGGCACAATACCCACTGTGTGATTTTCACTCAGTGGGTTTTTTTATGGGGAGTAGCTTCGTGTTGTATGGAATTTTTAGCTTTATCACCGATACCGTCGCCGGGTTATTTGCCGGTTTTTTATTGCTGCGGTTTTGGATGCAGGCGCAGCGCGTGCGGCCTCCGTCTGGCTTAGCGCAATCGATTTTTCAAATTACCGACTGGCTGGTGCGGCCAATACGGCGCCTGATCCCCGGTTTTGCCGGATATGACTGGGCTAGTTTGATTGCAACATTTTTGGTTGCACTGTTTGCCGTCTTGCTTAATTTTTGGTTACTACCGCAGCTCTCATTTGTTACTCTCGTACTACTTGCCGTATTTAAGATGGCACAGTGGATATTGTATGGCTTGATGGCCTTGTTGATACTGGAGGCGGTGTTTAGCTGGGTCAATCCGCACGCGCCATTCGCTCCGTTTATCCGTGCCTTGAACGAGCCTATCCTATCGCCCTTGCGTAGATTAATCCCGGCATTGGGCGGCATAGATTTCTCGCCGATGATAGCCTTGATCGCAATACAGGTTTTGAACCGGCTGCTCTCTGAGCTACTTCCGGTGGCAATCGGTTTTTAAGTTTTAAATGCGGCTGTCGATTGCCGTATCACTAGCTTGGTTTCTAGTTTCTCTCTTTGCAAATCTGATTCTGGATTGCGGATACGCTGTACCATCACTTGCGCGGTCAATACACCTATTTCGTATTTGGGCTGGGCAATGGTGGTCAGTGGTGGAGTACTAAAAGAGGCTAGGGCGATATCGTCATAGCCGATGACGGACAGTTGTTCGGGGATTTTCATGCCGGCTTGATGCGCTGCGCATAGGCCGCCTATGGCCATTAGGTCATTGCTGGCGAAGATTGCACTAGGCCGTCTTTTCAGTTCCAGCAGTTGCTGAAAGGCGGTAAATCCACCCTGGCTGGTAAAGTCGCTGTGTGCCAGATATTCTTCACGCAAAGCGATTCCTGCTTCTTTCAGCGCACGCCAATAGCCCTGCACCCTGTCGCCACTGGGCAGCAGTGTCTTTGGACCTGAGACGCAAGCGATATCCGTATGCCCCAGATCGAGCAAATACCTGGTTGCCAGATAGCCACCTTGCTCATGATCGGCCTCGATGAAATCGGCCGCCAAGCCTGGTACCTCCCTATCGACCAAGACTTTAGGGATGTCTTCGTCGGCCAGCAATTGATTGAGTTCCTCATCGGAGCCAGATGACACGATGATCAAACCATCGATGCGTTTTTCCATCAGCACCCTGGTATAGGCCGCCTGCTTTTTTGGGTCGTCGTAGGAGTTGCACAGGATAATGTTGTATCCCAGCTTAAACGATTCGGCCTCTATGCCCTGAATAACCTCAGCAAAATAGGGATTCGAATTATTTGGAATGATCATGCCCAAGGTATGCGTCTTGTCGTTCTTAAGACTGCGTGCAACCGCACTCGGTATGTAGCGCATTTGCTTGATGACAGCGAGCACACGCTCTCTAGCGTCTTCGCTAACGACTCGGGTATTATTGATGACGTGAGAGACCGTGGTGGTTGAGACCCTAGCCTTCTCCGCGACCTGCTTCATAGTTGCCATATGATCCTGCCTTTCGTAGTTGCGATTATGACGCATACTCTGGACGAAACCAAAATTTTTCAAAGAGTGTGACGCGATAGGTTTACACTTTTTCAGTGCTCAATTAAAAATAGGATGGCAGCAATGGATCTCATCATACGTAATGCCAATTTGCCCGATGGCCGTAGCGCGATGGATGTCGGCATTCTTGACGGTCGTATCGTCGCAATAGAGCATGCGCTGCCGCTGCAGGCGCACACGGAGATCAAGGCCAATGGCAATCTGGTGAGTCCGCCTTTTGTTGATGCACATTTTCATATGGATGCCACACTCAGTTATGGTTTGCCGCGGGTTAACCAGTCTGGCACTTTGCTGGAGGGCATTGCATTATGGGGCGAGCTTAAACCAACGTTGACGCAAGATGCCATCGTCGAGCGAGCCTTGCAATATTGCGATTGGGCGGTAGCGCGTGGCCTACTGGCGATACGCAGTCATGTCGATATTTGTGACGATAGATTATTGGCGGTCGAAGCTTTACTCCAGGTTAAACAGCAAGTAGCAGCGTATATAGATCTGCAACTGGTGGCGTTTCCGCAAGATGGTTTATTGCGTAGCGCCAGCGCTTTCGCCAATCTGAAGCGGGCGATTGCCATGGGAATTGATGTGGTTGGGGGCATTCCGCATTTTGAGCGCAGCATGGCTGACGGTGCCGAATCGGTGCGGCTGTTGTGTGAATTCGCGGCAGAAAAAGGTCTGCAAGTCGACATGCACTGCGACGAGTCGGACGACCCGATGTCGCGCCATATTGAAACTCTGGCGTATCACAGTCATAGACTAGGTATGCAGGGCAGGGTTACCGGTTCGCATTTGACTTCCATGCATTCCATGGATAATTATTATGTCAGTAAACTATTACCCTTGATGCGCGAAGCTGGCGTGGCAGCGATCGCCAATCCTCTCATCAATATCACCTTACAAGGCCGCCACGATAGCTATCCAAAGCGGCGCGGCATGACTCGCGTACCAGAATTGATGGCCGCTGGCATAGACGTTGCCTTCGGCCAGGATTGTGCGATGGATCCCTGGTATAGCCTGGGGTCGGCCGATATGCTGGAAGTGGCTCACATGGGTTTGCACGTGGCGCAGATGACGGGGCAAGAGGCGATGCAGGCGTGCTTTCATGCCGTCACAGAAGCGCCGGCTAAGATCATGGGCTTGCAAGGCTATGGTCTGCAAGTGGGCTGTCATGCCGATTTGCTGATACTCGATGCCGGCAATCCTGTCGAAGCGCTACGTTTGCGGGCCGCCCGATTATGCGTTATACGACGCGGCAAAGTGCTTAGTCAGATGCCGGCAGCACAGGCACAATTACACATCTCAGGCAGACCAGCACAGCTTAATTTTAGATTGGTATAAGGCGGGTTATTTCGAGAATTATTTCGATCGTTTTTTCGAGAATGAACTGTTCTCAAGATGAATGCGCATATTCCATGCGCCTGTTGGCAGCAAAATGGCTGTAAACCCGCATAGAATATGCGTGTTTGATTTGTGAACTTCTAAAAAGCTGTACTTGGGCGCATCGCTGCCTTGCACTACATCTCTATGAACGGGTTTTAAGACGTTTTCTTGAGTGTGAGCAGATTGATGACGCTGCAAGTCGTAACGCTGTAAGTCTTAACTGAACGAATTTTTTCATGCGTTTTGTGGGTTTGCGTTACTATGTTAATACAACTGTAAGAGCTAGACTAGGTTCTGAAGCGGGTCGCCCTGACGACTAAGAAACTTTCTCACTATCCTTAAGGCTTAAGGTGCCAATATGAAATCAAAAAAAATTCACGCCTTCTGGGTAGCGATCTTGCTCAGTCTCTCAGTGAGCCATGCGGTCATGGCGGCTAGCCCGAAATCTATCGATGTGTTGCAAGTAGCGAGCCTGCAAAATAGTGGGGCCTTACTGCTCGACGTACGCGAGCTAGATGAATATGCCGAGGCGCATGCTCCCAATAGCACTTTAATACCGCTGGGGCAATTGCCACAACGCTTGCAAGAACTGGGGGCCGACAAGAGTCGCCCGGTGATTTTGATCTGTCGTTCGGGACGGCGTTCGGCGGCGGCTCAGGCCTTGTTAGAGGTCGCAGGTTTTACGACTTTGACGAACGTCGAAGGCGGCATGATCTCCTGGCAAAAAGCCGGGTTGCCGGTGCTGACGGGCGCTGCCAAATCGACTAAGGAATAGTGCAGGGCTGGATCGGACTTTGATCGGGCATGGATCTTATTTTGATCATGCGCTGAGCAAAATTGTAGAGAATAAAAAAGCTGTATCCGATGAAGGATACAGCTTTTTTTATTTGCCACTCTGCGTCCTGGCTAGCTGGTTTTACTTGCCAGTAGTATCCTTAGCATCCTTGGCTGCCTTGGCAAAATCACCGGCGCTGATCACCGAGATGTTCACCGCTTTCAGATTTTGACGCAGGGCATCGTTGACTTGTGCCAGACTCAGCGCTGCAACTTTGGCTTCTAACTCCTTATCATGCAGCATGCTGCGATCGATTTTGAGATAGCTAGCTAAACGTTGCGCCAGGCTGGCATCAGAAGTACGGTTGACTTCATTCGATTGTTTCCAGGCCTTTTTCGCGTCCACCAATTCTTCTTCGGTAAATCCGCTGCTCAGTGCTTTTTGCACTTCTTCCCGCATTGCCGCTTCTACTTTTGCGGTGTTTTGCGGCGCACTGATGGCGTAGGCTACCCACATACCCGCTGGATCCAGGGCCGGGACATTGAGTTGTGAGCCTACACCGTAAGACAAACCTTCTTTCTGACGGATTCTATCGGCCAGACGACTGCGCAAGGCACCGCCACCGAGCATGTGGTTGGCGATCAGCAGTGCCGGATAAGTTGAGGCGCTATCGTTGATCGTCAAAGGCTGCACCGCCAGCAACATGCTATTGGCCTTATCCGGGGTTTCCAGGGCAATCTTGGCACCAGCCACTGTCTTGATGCTGCGAGGTATCCGCACATAGGCTTGAGTCGATTTCCACATGCCAAAACGCGATGCTAATTGCGCCTTGAGTGCGATCTCGTCAAAATTGCCAACGGCCGAAAATGTTGCGTTATTCGCGCCATAGAAGGCAGTATGGAAAGCCCGCACAGACTCGACCGTGACCGCCTTAGTCTCGGCCAATTGCTCTTGCAAAGTACCGACGTGACGGACGTGACCGGCAGGTGTGGCATCGATCAGACGCGCCATGGCATTCGATGCCAAAGGCTCAGGTTCCGGGATTTCTTGTTCGGCACGATTGATTGCCGCCAGTTGTTGCTCCTGGAATTCTTTGGCAGGGAAGTTCGATTTTTTCAAGACTTCACTCAGCAGATCGATCACAGCCGGCAGATTTTCTTTGGTGCTGGTGATGTTGGCGGTAATACCCTCAGCATTGCCGCTGATGCTAACTTGCGCTTTGAGTTGATCAAAGCTGTCTTTGATTTCCTGGCGCGACAGTCTATCGGTACCGCTCAAGAGCATGGCCGCGGCAAATTCACCTATTTGTGATTTTCCTTTCAAACTGTCTTCGCTGCCTAGTCGCAATTGCAGCGTGGCGCTAACCGTCGCGCCCTTGGTCTTCTTAGGCAAGAGTGCAGCCTTCAAACCGCCTGGCAGTGTGAAGCGTTGCGTGCGCGTTTCTATATTCATAGGACTGGTATCGAAGGCCTCGCCCTGAGCCACTGCTGCGCGCCCCGTATAACCTTTGAGTGATGCCATCACATTGGTCTTGGCTGGTACTTCGGTACGATCCGCGTTGTCGGTAGGGATGAAACGACCTAGGGTGCGATTGGACGGTTTTAAATATTTGACGGCCGCCGCTTGCACGCTGGCGGCATCCATTTTTTCCATCTGATCGCGCTGCAGGAAAAATAGACGCCAATCGCCGGCTGCCATCGATTCGGTCAAGGCTATCGTCAGATTGGCGGTATCCGCCATCGCCAGCTCTATGCCCTTATTGATTTGCTGCTTGGCGCGTGCCACTTCGGCATCAGTGATAGGCTGAGTTTTCAGATTTTCTAAGACCTTGAGCATCGCGTCCTGGGTCAGATCCAGATTGCCTTCTTTGGCCACCACGGCACCGAAAATGCGATAACCAGGCTCCAGATTGCTGACCGGATCGTGTTCCAGGCGCGTTGCCAGTTTGCTCTCTACCAGGGCTTTATGCAGACGCCCACTAGGGGCATCGACCAAAATGCGGCTGAGCAAAGACAGCGCCACTGCATCTGGGTGACCAGACGGAGCCGCATGGTAGCCGGCTCCGATGAATTGCGTGCCGCCGCTACGTCTTACGGTCACAGCACGTTCGCCATCCTGAGTCGGTTCGGCAGTGTAAGTTGGCTGAAGCACGCGGCTAGGTTTAGGGATGCGGCCGAATAGCTCATTGACTTGCTTGAGTACTTTGGCTTCGTCGAAGCGGCCTGCCACCATCAGGGCGGCATTATCTGGCTGATAGTAATTTTTATAGAATGCGCGCAGGCGTGGGATATTCACTTGCTCGATATCGGAGCGCGCACCGATGGTCGATTTGCCGTAGTTGTGCCAGTCGTAGGCGACCGCTTGTATCCGTTCTGTGGTGACGCCGATAGGGTCGCTTTCACCCATTTCGAACTCATTGCGTACCACCGTCATCTCGCCCTTATTGGTCTTGGTGTTCCATAAATCGTTTTGATCTATCGCGGCGTTGACCATGCGATCCGCTTCCAGTGCCAGCATTTGACGCAGGTTGTCGTCATTGGCAGGGAAAGTCGCAAAATAATTGGTGCGGTCGTACCAGGTGGTGCCGTTGAACTGCCCGCCTATTGCATTGAGCACTTCGACCGGCGTCTTCGTGCCTTTTTTGACGCCAAAATTGGCACTAGGTTTAAACAGCAGATGTTCGAGTAAATGCGCCATGCCGGTTTCGCCATAATTTTCATGACGCGAGCCGACCATGTAAATAATATTGGTCGTCAAACTGGCTTTGCTAGGATCAGGAAATAACATGACGCGCATCCCGTTCGCCAGGCGATATTCGGTAATGCCTTCCACCGTGGTAACTTTGACTGGTGCGGCCAGTGCCGCGCTTCTGCTTAATTGCGGGGGCGCAGTTTCGGTTGGTATTTGAGAATAAGCCAATCCTGGAGACAGGATGCCAGCGCTAAGCATGAGTACGGTAAGCAATTTCACGGAGTTTTTCCTAAAATGGGAACGAACATGGAAAATATGCTAAAACGCCAACTTTGGCAATCTGCTTTTAGCTTTAAATCATGAATTACTGTCGCTGGGAAACCTAATTTGAGCAAAAACGAATGCGCAATCTGGATGCGCCCTGCAGCCCGAAAAGCCGCGTTAAGGCGTATGGGATATGCGTATTAGTTTTTTAGATTACTGTTTTCGGTCAGAATTTCGTCCATCGCGATGTCATGTGCTTCTGCCGCAAAATCGGCTTGCGCCTGCGCGTAGGCGATGCCTAGCGCCAAGGGGCGCGGCTGCTTTGCCAGAGTGCGGTCATAGTAGCCGCCGCCATAGCCCATACGAAATTTATCGCGATTGTAGCCAACACAGGGGACCAGCACGACTTGCGGAATGAGGCTGCGCTCGCGCTGCTTTGGCACCGGAATACCGTATTCATCCGTATCCATGGCGTCGCCACTTTGCCATTCTAAGAATAACAATGGCTGCTGTTTTTCCTGCACTAAAGGCAGCGCTAACTGTATTCCCATTTTTTGTAGCTCTGGATAGATCTCGCGCAAGTCGGGCTCGGCCCGTATCGGCCAAAATAGGCCCAAACTGGCGGGGCGATGTTGCCGGCACCAGACGAGTAAATTCTGCGCAATGGCACGATCCCATTGCTGGCGCATACTAGGATCGGTATCGCGCCGCAATGCCAATAGATTTTTGCGCAGAGCAGGGCGACTGAGTAGGGATGGCTGTGTCATACTGTTAATAAGATAAAGAAAGAAAGCCGTAGATCATGTTTTTACCGAAAAAAATAGCACGTCTGAGTTTGCGTGCTTCATTGTGCGTCAGTTTTCAGCTGAGTTTGTCCATGGTAGCAGCATTGCTACCGCAGTCTGAAGCGCTGGCGGCTAAAACCGCGAAAACTTTTGTCACTGACGATGATAGATTCATGGCCTTGCGCGATGCCGCAATGCATGACGACGCCAGCGCGGCACAAGAACACGCGAGTGCATTACGTCGGTACGAGATCCGTTCGTATGTTGATTACTATGTACTCAGGACGCGGATACGCTCGGCCTCGACCACCGAAATCAAAGAATTTCTCATACTGTACAAAGGTAGC
The DNA here is from genome assembly GCF_049340485.1 of Undibacterium sp. Ren11W. Lineage (NCBI taxonomy): Bacteria > Pseudomonadati > Pseudomonadota > Betaproteobacteria > Burkholderiales > Oxalobacteraceae > Undibacterium > Undibacterium sp. Ren11W. Next base: position 48,807 of record NZ_JBMPPB010000008.1, on the reverse strand, counting down.
GCGATTGCCGATCGCTTGCGCAACGACTGGTTGCTGGTGCTGGCGCATCGTGGTGAATGGGACACTTTCGACCAGCAATACCCACAATTTGTAGTGGCCGATGACACCCAGTTGAAGTGTTATGCGCTGCTCTCGAAAGCCATCAAACAGCAAAAAGTAACGGCGGAAGCGCGTGCTTTGCTGGTGGCGCCACGCGACTATGGCGTCGGCTGTTATACATTGTTGACGTATTTGTCTGAGCAGGGCCAGTTTTCTGAGTCTGACCTGTGGACGCAGATGCGTATGGCGGCAGAAAATTCGGCCATGCCGCTGGCGCTGCGAATCGCAAAATTACTCGATGTGGCAGAAAAAGACGTCACGCAGGCGATTGATAAACCTGCCGCCTTACTCAAAAAAGCTCCGGCTAATGGCAAAGCCGCGCATGAGCTGTATCTGATTGCTTTGGGGCGCTTAGCCAAGACCGATCCAGATGAGGCGGCGGACACCTTGTCGCAATACAGCGCTAAATTCTCCGAGACCGAGCGCGCCCAAGGCTGGGCGCATATCGCTTTGCAGGCGGCACTTAAGCTGAAACCGGAAGCGCTGGCGTATTGGCATAGAGCCGATGCGGCTACTTTGTCGCAAGAGGCATATCAATGGCGGGTTCGCACGGCTCTGCGTGAAGGCGATTGGGCCATGGTGAAATTCGGGATTGCAGGCATGCCTGTGGCCTTAAAAAATGAACCGGCCTGGATCTACTGGCAAGGGCGGGCCCTGATGGAAGAGGGCAAAAAAGAAGAAGCGCAAGCTTTGTTTGCCAGCATCGCCGATCAGTTTCATTTTTACGGGCAACTGGCGCTGGAAGAACGCGGCCAGAAAATCGGCGTACCTTTAACCGCAAAACCGGCCACGATGGAAGAGATGGCCGCAATCGCGAAAAATGAAAATCTACAAAGGGCCTTGAAATTTTACGCCATGAATCTGCGTTTTGAAGGTACCCGCGAGTGGAACTGGGAGCTACGCAAGATGAGCGAGCGCCAGCATCTGGTCGCGGCAGAATTGGCGCGCCAGAATAATCTGCTCGATCGCATGGTCAGCACCTCGGATCGTACCAAGGCTGAAAATGATTTCGGTCAGCGCTTCCCTACGCCCTTTAACGAGAGCATGTACAAAACCACCCAAGCGCTGGGCGTGGATATGGCCTGGGTATATGGCTTGATACGTCAGGAATCGCGTTTCATCATGAATGCCAAATCGCATGTCGGTGCCTCGGGCTTGATGCAATTGATGCCGGCGACGGCGCGTTATGTTGCTAAAAAAATAGGCATGGATGGTTTTGCGCCGAATCAGGTCAACGACATAGAAACCAATATCGTCTTAGGTACCAGTTATCTGAATATGGTCTTGACCGATCTGGGTGGTTCGCAAGCATTGGCCTCGGCGGCCTATAACGCAGGACCGGGGCGGCCACGTGCCTGGCGCTCGACTTTGACACGGCCAGTCGAAGGGGCGATTTTCGCAGAGAGCATACCGTTTTCAGAAACCCGTGGCTACGTTAAAAATGTACTCTCGAACGCGACTTACTATGCCGCTATTTTTGAAAAAAAACCGCAGTCACTGAAAGCACGCCTCGGTGTGGTGGTGCCAAAAGGGATGTCGGCCAACGATGCCGATCTGCCTTGATAGAGAGGACTTAGGCAAAACCGCGCCAGCGTTGTTGTATCCGCCTGACGCATTAAATATTGTCATCGACGGTAAGCCTAGCTGAAGCGATTGTGCGTAAGCCCAAAAAAAACAAGTTTTAAATAGAGCAAAACTTTGAGGTTGAGGTAATCATGCAAGATACAGAATTAGAGACCACGCTGGAAAGTATAATGAGCGGCTCAAAAAAACCGACCATGCAATTGGTCATAGGGAATAAAAATTATTCTTCCTGGTCTATGCGCCCCTGGGTAGTGATGAAGGCGTTTACCATACCATTTGAAGAGATACACATCGTACTGGATCAGCCGACTACCTCGGCGCATATAGCCGAGTATTCCTTGGCAGGACGGGTCCCGGTGCTGCTGGCCGATCCTGTGGTGGTATGGGATTCTCTGGCAATCTGTGAGTTTTTGGCAGAGCAATTTCCACTGCAAAATCTGTGGCCGGAAGATGTGGCGGCGCGTGCTATCGCACGCAGTATTTGCGCCGAAATGCATTCTGGTTTTAGCGATTTACGGGCCTCCATGCCTATGAATATCAAGGCCGATTTTTCTGGCAAGGGCCGCAATGCCGGTTCTCAGGCAGATATCGGGCGTATTAGCGAAATTTGGGAAGACTGCCTGTCGCGTTACGGTGCCCATCATTACTTGTTTGGCGATTTCAGTATCGCCGACGCCTATTTCGCACCCGTGGTAATGCGCTTTAAAACCTATAACGTGTCGCTGGCTCCCGCCTTGCAAGCGTATATAGAAAGAGTGCAGGCGCACCCGGCCGTGGCTGAATGGATACGAGATGCACTCAATGAAGCGGATCATCTGCCTAAGTATGATTTTCCGTCTAGCAAATAAATACTGACGATGAAAACCTATATCGTCGGTGGTGCGGTGCGTGATCGTTTGCTCGGTTTGCCTGTGCAAGACCGTGACCACGTGGTGATAGGTGCGACGCCGGCACAAATGTTGGCCCTGGGCTATACGCCGGTGGGTAAGGATTTTCCGGTGTTTCTGCATCCGAAAACCCACGAAGAATACGCCTTGGCGCGCACCGAACGCAAGACCGCCGCTGGTTATAAAGGGTTTGTATTTCACACCGACGCCAGCGTGACGCTGGAACAAGATCTGATACGCCGTGACCTGACGGTGAACGCGATTGCGCAGGATGAAGCTGGGCTCTTGACTGATCCATTTCATGGACAGCAAGATCTGCAAAATCGAATTTTTCGTCATGTTTCTAGCGCCTTTGCCGAAGACCCGGTACGCATTTTAAGACTGGCACGTTTTGCCGCACGCTTTTCAGTCGCGCCAAATAATTTTAGCGTCGCGCCGGAGACTATGGCCCTGATGCAAGAGATGGTGGCTGCTGGTGAGGTCGATGCTTTGGTGCCCGAGCGCGTCTGGCAAGAGCTGGCGCGTGGCCTGATGGAGGTGCGTCCGTCACGTATGTTTGAAGTCTTGCGCGAATGTGGCGCTCTTCAGCGTCTGTTGCCTGAGCTTGATGCCTTGTGGGGCGTGCCGCAACCGCCCAAACATCATCCTGAAATCGACACCGGCGTGCACGTCATGCTGGTGGTCGATTACGCGGCGCAACAAGGTCATTCTTTAGCGATCCGTTTTGCCGCCTTGATGCACGATCTGGGCAAGGGCAGCAGTGATCCGGAGAAATGGCCTAGCCATCACGGTCACGAACAACGCGGGGTGGCTCTGGTGGAGGCTGTTTGCCAACGCCTCAAAGTACCTGGCGAGTGCCGCGATCTGGCCATCATGACGGCGCGCGATCACGGTAATGTCGGCCGCGCTCTGGAAATGCGCCCGGCCACTTTGCTGGAACTATTTGAACGCAACGATGCTTTTCGCAAGCCGCAGCGTTTTTTTGATATGCTTAAGGCTGCCGAGTGTGATTGTTTTGGGCGTGCAGGTCTGGTCGATATACAGTTTCCGCAACCGGCGTATCTGATTGCGGCGTTGGCGGCGGCGCAGGCAGTTAATGCCGGTGCTGTGGCGCAGGCGCATATAGGACAGCCGCAAAAAATTGCCGAAGCGATACGTCAGGCAAGAGTCGCTGCAGTGCAAGAATTTTGTCGAAGATCAAAGGTGCTTGAATAAATTTAGCGCAGTGGTGCGATATCGCCTACAATGCGTTGTGCAGTGCACAAATTCTCAGTATTTGTAGGAAAACTTTTATATGCATACCTCTGATATTTTTCCTGAAGGCAAAGTGCCTGGCGATGTGCCAGCCTCTTCCCAATACACCGTGTTCGTCAAAGAATTGTCCGAGCGCGATAGGCACCGTATCCTCAAGCATTTTCTCGGTCTTAAAGAGAGCGATAGGCTGTTACGCTTTGGTACCCATCTGCCCGATGAGATGGTAGAAAAATATGTAGAAGGTCTCGATTTTTCACGCGATACCTTGTTTGGCGTGGTTAGCCGTAACTTTCGCCTGGTGGGTGTCGGTCATCTGGCTTTTGCGCCGCGTCAGGAAGGTGATGATGTCTCGGATAAAGACAGGATTGCTGAGTTTGGGGTCTCGGTCTCCGAGTCGGCACGCGGTAAAGGGGTAGGGTCGAAACTCTTCGAGCGTGGTGCTATTCACTGTCGCAATGCCGATGTCGATACCCTCTACATGCATTTTTTGTCTTCCAATCACACCATGGTGCATATCGCCAAAAAAGCCGGAATGGAAATTTTCCGCGAATATGGCGAATCCGATGCCTACCTCAAAGTATTGCCAGCTGATGCAGTCAGTGTCTTGAAAGAGGCAGTGCAAGAACAAGTCGCTTCTATAGACTACGGCATCAAAGCCAACGCCAGAGCCGCCGCGAAATGGCTGGGCAATTTATCGGGCAGTAAAAGCGATAGCAAGAACGCCAAATAAACCTCAAAAATAAGTGCGTGCCTAGCTAAATTGACGGCCAAGTCCCGGCGCAAGCCGCGCGTATCCAGACACATGAACTGGTCTGACTCGTTTGACAATGGTGAGCCGCAGAATACGAAATTTTGCTATGCTAGCGGCTTCTCATTGGTCGGCAGTCTTGCCTCGGACCGGAGGCACTTATTTTACGGAGTTGTGTTATGGCATCATTGCAAGATCAGTTTTTAAAAGCGGGACTAATCGATAAAAACAAAGCCAAACTGGCTCACCAAGACAAGACCAAGCAGAAAAAAATCGAGCGGCGGACTGGCACCGAGAGCGTCGATGAGTCGCGTCTGGCCGCGCTTGAGGTGCAGCGTAAAAATGCCGAACGCGCTCGCGAACTGAATGCACAACGCGATGCGGCCGCTAGCCAAAAAGCGGTTTTAGCGCAAATTGTGCAGTTGGTGCAAAAGAATCGCCAAAGCAAGGGCGCAGGCGACATCGCTTATTACTATACGCACGGTACCAAGATCGATAAGATTTATGTGTCAGCAGCGGTACAGACGCATTTGATTGCTGGCCGACTGGTGATCGTGTGTCTGGATGGTAAAACAGAATTGCTGCCCCGGATTATCGCGGATAAAATTGCCGAGCGCGATGCTACACTGGTGGTGCGCGTGAAGAAGACCACGACCGAAATCGATGCGGATGATCCGTATGCCGCCTTCCAGATCCCGGATGACTTTACCTGGTAGCTCCCGACAAGAGACCGGGCATAGACCTTACATTTAACATCTAGCCAACTCAGTAAAACACAATCGAGTAAGACGTAGTCTTTGCGTAACACGACAACGCGAAGCAATGGTGCCGTAAGAAATCTGTGTAGGCACCCCGCCAGCGCGCATATTCTATGCGCTTCTTCAAGCACATAGGCTGGAGAGCCGCATGGGATATGCGCGCTGGGCCGGGGTGTTCTTGAATTTCTTCATAAGTGCTAACTGTTCAGCCCGCTTTGAACCGATCCCAAACGCACTCGTTATCGTCATGCCGGATCAAGTCCAGCATGACGGCTCCGGCAAGCCCAAAGACGAAATTGAACTGCTAAGCGAGGAATCTAGGATAATAGCGCTTAACTCAAATTTAACGCTCTTTTTGGAATTCTCATGGAAATTAAGGTCAACTTTCTCGATAAGCTTCGCCTGGAAGCCAAGTTCGATGATTTTACGGTGATTGCTGATCAGCCTATCCGTTACAAAGGCGATGGCTCAGCGCCTGGACCTTTCGATTACTTTCTGGCTTCATCGGCCTTGTGCGCGGCGTATTTTGTGAAGTTGTACTGCGACACGCGCAATATTTCTACAGAAAACATCCGCCTGTCGCAGAATAATATTGTTGATCCGGAAAACCGTTATGCGCAAATCTTCAAGATTCAAGTTGAATTGCCCGCCGATATTTCTGATAAAGATAGGCAAGGAATTTTGCGTTCTATCGAGCGCTGCACGGTGAAGAAAGTGGTGCAGGAAGGGCCAACATTTGTAATCGAAGAAGTAGCGAGTCTCGATGCTGATGCGCAGGCTTTGCTGAGCTTAAATTCTAATGCGGATGCTGCCACTTATATCCTCGGTAAAGACTTACCGTTGGAGCAAACCATCGCGAATATGTCCGGCTTGTTGGCGGGTTTAGGCATCAAGATAGAAATCGCCTCGTGGCGCAATATCATTCCTAACGTCTGGTCGCTGCATATACGCGATGCACACTCGCCTATGTGTTTTACCAATGGCAAAGGCGCGACCAAAGAAAGCGCCCTGGCTTCGGCCTTGGGTGAGTATATCGAGCGCCTCAGTAACAATCATTTCTATGCAGGCTCGTTCTGGGGCGAAGACCTTGCCAACGCAGCGTTCGTGCATTACCCGAACGAGCGCTGGTTTAAACCTGGCAAACGCGACGCGTTACCCAAAGAGATTTTGGATGCATACAGCCTGAAAATTTACAACCCGGATGGCGAATTACGTGGCTCGCATCTGATCGACACTAATTCTGGCAATGCCGAGCGCGGTATTTGCTCGCTGCCGTATGTGCGCCAGTCGGATGGTGAACTGGTGTATTTTCCCTCCAACCTGATCGAAAACCTGTATGCCAGCAATGGCATGAGCGCCGGTAATACCCTGGTCGAAGCGCAGGTGCAATGTCTGTCCGAGATTTTTGAGCGAGCCGTTAAACGTGAAATTATCGAAGGCGAAATCGCCTTGCCGGATGTACCGCAAGCAGTGTTGGCGAAATACCCCGGCATACTGGCTGGCATACAGGGCTTGGAAGAACAAGGTTTCCCGGTGCTGGTGAAGGATGCCTCACTCGGTGGGCAATACCCGGTCATGTGCGTGACCCTGATGAACCCACGCACTGGCGGTGTGTTTGCCTCGTTCGGTGCGCACCCAAGCTTAGAGGTCGCGCTGGAACGTAGCCTGACCGAATTGCTGCAAGGCCGCAGTTTTGAGGGGCTCAATGATTTACCTGTGCCCACCTTTGTCAGCAATGCTGTTACTGAACCGAATAACTTTGTCGAACACTTTATTGATTCCAGCGGCGTAGTGTCGTGGCGTTTTTTCAGTGCCAAAGCCGATTACGAATTTGTTGAGTGGGATTTCTCTGGACAAGGCGAAAATTCGAATGCCGAAGAAGCCGCTACCTTGTTCGGCATACTCAAACAGATGGGTAAAGAAGTCTACGTGGCGGAGTATGACCAACTCGGCGCGAGCGCTTGCCGGATTTTGGTGCCCGGTTATTCAGAGGTGTATGCTGTCGATGATTTGATCTGGGATAACACCAACAAAGCCCTATTATTCCGCAGCGATATTCTGAATTTGCACACGCTTGACGATGAGGCGCTAGAAGTTCTGCTTGAAGCTTTAGAAAATAACGAGCTAGACGATTACAGCGACATCGCCAGCTTGATCGGCATAGAATTTGACGAGAACACGGTGTGGGGTCAACTCACCGTGCTGGAATTAAAACTGCTGATTAATTTAGCCCTGGAACAATTTGAGGAAGCGCAAGAGCTGGTGCAAGCCTTCTTGCAGTACAACGACAATACAGTCGAGCGCAAATTGTTTTATCAAGCCCTGAACGTGGTGTTAGAAGTTACGCTGGATGAGGAATTAGAGCTAGCCGATTACGAAGTCAACTTCCGCCGCATGTTTGGCAAGGAGCGCATCGACGCCGTGCTGGGATCAGTCAACGGCAGCCTGCGCTTCTACGGCTTAACGCCAACCAGCATGAAGCTGGAGGGCCTGGATAGACATCAGCGTTTGATTGATAGCTACAAAAAATTGCATGTGGCGCGCGCTAAGTGGACGGGTGCGGCTAGCTAGGTTTACGCGTCGTGTCGTATCTGCGATCGCCGTCATCACGGACCGTAATTTGCTTGCAGATTTGTGGAAAATTCGTAGGGTGGGCACAGGCTTTGTGCCCACGCGTGACGCTAGAGTGGAAACCGATCTTTGAGATATTTTTCAGTAACAACAATATTGTTGGTAAAATGAAAAGTTAGTGCTTTGCTGCTTTTCGCGGGATATTCACGCTCGATAAAAATTGAAGTTTAAGTCGGATAACCAAGCTGCGAGCCAATTCAGAAAAATTTGCATTTCCATGGTATGGAGACGGGTGGCAATGGTCTGTAGTTAACCTGTTACCCAAAAACAAATCTCTCCTGATTTCACTGAAATTTTACACAGATAGGTACAAAGATGATCAAAACAGCTACGGTTATGTCGCGTCTATCTTTAATAGCTTTTGCGTTGGCTCTTCTCACCGCATGCGCTACAGAACTACGGTCGGTACGATTGGGCGCGCCAGTTGACCCCGAAGTAATTCCCGGGAAGATTTTTGTCCCAAGCAAATCTATCGCAAATGTTGGCGATGTCATGCTAACAGCTGGAGAATATTCAAAGGAAGCTACGGGTCTCCGACTTGAAGCGTTTGGTCTCAAAGAGAACACAGAAACACGTGTAGCGCACAAGCTTAAAACTTTCGAATTTTCCATTCCAGCCGGAGATTATCGCCTGCGCAGCAGGATCAATGAAGGTAGTTACTATTCCGCGCCAGTATCTTTCTCTGGATTAAATGGAACAAAAATAGGATATGGCGGCCTGTTTGTGCCAAGTGGTGCATCAGAGGCCACAGAATTTTATTGGAGCTGGGATCGTGATGTACGGGACGTCTATCAAGCAAAATTGACATCACCGATCAGCGGAAGCAAGAGAAACTCTGTCACTTACCTACAAGATAAAGAAGTCTCTGGACCGCGCGCTACGTTGACGTATGCTGGAGTTGCGGGAGGCCAAATCCGTTTCGTCTACAAAGAATTTACTAAAGATGGATTGGCTCGACCGGCTTTCACTCAAGAGGTCAGTCTTGACTACAAAATCGGTGGTACGTATGGATACAAAGATGCGCAATTCATTGTTGAAATGGCTGATTCAACACACATTAGTTTTATGTTACTTCGTCCTTTGTAAATTGCAATCGGTAACCCGTAACCGATAATACGGACAACTAACGGGGCAGCAAGCGTAGCGTGCGTATCTCGTAGGGTGCGCCATGCGCACCGATAAAATCAATATATGCAAAATTATGTCTGCTTTTGATCTTTACCCAGCGGTGCGCATGGCGCACCCTACGGCGGTCTCAAGGTCTAAGATAATTTAAAAAATGCAAATGTCAGCGAGGGTGGGCGCAGCCTTTGTGCCTACGCGGATGACGAGGATCATTCGCTAAGCTGCCATCTTTACGTAAGGCGGCTATGCCTGGAAATTGCGCCGTAAGAAATCTGTATAAGCGCCCCAGTCAGCGCGCATAGTCCATGCGCTTCTTCAGGCACACAGGCTGGCGGGCCGCATGGGATATGCGCGTCCAGCCTGCCTGGCCTGCGCACCGCATGGCGTATGCGCCGCCAGCCAGTGCTCGTCTCAATTACAGAGCGGTCCTGAGCGAAAACAATTCCGGGAACAAGACTACATCGAGCATCTTGCGTAAATAGCTCACGCCTGCGGTGCCGCCGGTGCCGGTTTTAAAGCCGATGATACGCTCTACCGTGGTCACATGCTGGAAGCGCCACTGACGGAAAGCGGTTTCCATGTCGACCAATTTTTCGGCTAATTCATAGAATGCCCAATGCTGTTCCGGGGCTTGGTACACCTTGAGCCAGGCTGCTTTCACCGATTCGTTGGCGCGCATGTCTTGCGTCCAATCTTGCTCCAGGCGCTCAGCGTCGATGGCAAAACCGTCACGCGCCAAAAGCATGATGGCTTCGTCATAAATCGAGGGCGAGTGCAGGGCGGCGCTCAGGCTGGCATGTGCTTCCGGATTTTTTTCGTGTACCGTCAGCATGGCAGCATTTTTATTTCCGAGTAAAAATTCTAGCTCGCGATATTGGTGCGATTGGAAGCCCGAAGACGCGCCCAGATAAGGGCGGATTGCGGTGTACTCGCTTGGCGTCATGGTGGCCAAAACATCCCAGGCATGCACCAACTGATCCATGATGCGCGCCACGCGTGACAGCATCTTGAAGGCCGGCGGCAGATTGCCCAGCCGCATTTGCTGGCGTACCGCATGCAGCTCATGCAGCATCAGCTTGATCCACAACTCGCTGGTCTGATGCTGGATGATGAACAGCATTTCATTATGATTTGGCGACAGCGGATGCTGGGCCGAGAGTATCTGATTGAGACCCAGATAATCGCCATAGCTCATGTCGTCTTTGAAATCCATTTTGGCGCCATGCCAGGACATCGGGCATTTGCCGGCGGTGTTGTCTTTGTTGTCGTTAGTCATGATGTTGAGTTTTTCTAGTAATAGTGAAGATGCGCGTATCAGATTTGGCTCTGCTTAGGTCACGGCATTGCGCGCGGCATCCGGTTGGTAGTCTTGCGTATCAAGAATATCGCGCAAGCCTTCTACCGCATCCCAGACATCGACAAACTGCGTGTACAGCGGCGTAAATCCAAAGCGCATGATGCCCGGTTCGCGGTAGTCGCCGATGATGCCGCGCCCTATCAAGGCCTGGATCACCGCGTAAGCATGAGGGTGAACGAAGCTGACATGGCTGCCGCGCTGCGCATGCATGCGCGGCGTCGCCAGTTGCAAGGGATGACTGGCGCAACGGCTCTCGACTAAGGCGATGAACAGGTCGGTCAGCGCCAGGGATTTGGCGCGTATCGCCTGCATCGTGGTCTGGGCAAAAACCTGCAGGCCAGACTCTACCAGCGCCAGAGACACCATAGGCTGGGTGCCGCACAGGGCGCGCCGTATCCCTGGTGTCGCTTCAAACGAGGGTTGCATCGCGAACGGTGCCGCATGACCCCACCAGCCGCTGAGAGGATGATGGAAGGCGGCCTGATGATGCTTAGGCACCCAGATAAAAGCCTGTGAGCCGGGGCCGCCATTGAGATATTTATAAGTGCAGCCAACCGCGAAATCGGCTTTAGCACGATTTAACTCTACCGGTACGGCACCGGCCGAATGCGCCAGATCCCATAAGATCAAAGCGCCCTGACTATGCGCGTGCGCCGTGATGGCGGCCATGTCGTGCAAGGCGCCGCTGCGGTAGTTAACGTGGGTCAGCATCACGAGGGCGGTGTCGCTATTGATGGCAGTGTTCAGCTCTTCGGCGCTATCGACCAGATGCAGGCGGTAGCCTCTATCCAGCCAACGCGTCAAACCTTCTGCCATATAAATATCGGTAGGGAAGTTACTGCGTTCAGTGATGATGACTTTACGCGCCGCTGTGGCCGGGCTGGCAGCTTGCATCTGTAGCGCGGCGGCCAGCGCCTTGAAGAGATTGATTGAAGTCGAATCGGTGACCACCACTTCACCTTCATCGGCACCGATTAAAGGCGCGAGTAAATTGCCCAGACGGGATGGCAGTTCAAACCAGCCAGCCTTGTTCCAGCTCTTGATCAGGTCATTACCCCACTCCGCTTGTATCACTTGCTGGGCGCGGCTTAGTGCGGCTTTGGGCATGGCACCGAGAGAATTGCCATCGAGGTAAATGACGCCTTGCGGCAGGGAGAATTGCTGGCGCAGCGGTGCCAGGCTATCTTCTTGATCGAGGCTTAGGCAATGCTGGCGGGTGAGTGTAGGCATGGTGTGTCCTTGTGAGTTTGGTGCGAGTTTGGGGCGAATTAAGTTAAGGCAGAGCGCGCAGAATCGCGCGTACCGGGCTGGCGTCTAGCCCGGCCAGTTTCAGGGGCAGGGCGATCAGTTCATAGTCGCCAGCTTCTACCGTATCTAAAACGATGCCTTCGAGTATCGCCATCTGATGTTTTTTGACGGTCAGGTGACTGTCTAAAGTTTTGGAGTCTTGCGGATCTAGCGAAGGGCTGTCTATGCCTATCAGGCGCACACCGTGCTGCGCCAGCAATTCTATGGTGGCGGGTGCGATGCTAGGGAAGTCGGCATCCCAGCGCATCTGTGGCGCACTTTGGTAAGTGCGTAGCAAGACGCGTGGCGGTAGCTCGGCTAAAAAGGCAGCAATATGTTGCGGCTCTACCTGTTGCACGCCTATGCAGTGGATCACACGGCAGGCGCCGATATAGGTCTGCAAGTCGACTTCGTCAATTGCTTTGCCGTCGGCATCGTAATGCGAGGGCGCATCGCAATGGGCACCGGTGTGGGTCGACATGCTGATCTTGCTGACCTTGACCGGGCAACCGTCGGCGATCTGCCAGGTGGTCTCGGCGCTGTAGTCGCTGTCGCCGGGCCAGACCGGTATGCCTATGGCGATGGCGGGTGTGATATCCCAGATGCGTTGCTGAATGAGCTTCATGTTGGCGACTCGCTATGCTTGAAAGTGAATAGTATTTTATGCTGAAATGAATGATGATTTCTTGCAAATTGGGGTGGTAAATCCAGGCTCTTTAGAATATATTGCGAATTAATGACAATATTTTGCTGGAAAATTTCACATGCAATTAGATGCTACTGACTTGAAGATTTTGCAGCACCTGCAAAGCGATGGCCGTATGAGTAATCAGGAGCTGGCCGAGAAGGTATTTTTATCGCCGTCTTCCTGCCTGCGGCGCGTGCGCATGCTGGAAGAGAGCGGCGTCATTAAACATTACAGTGCGGTTTTGGACACTACGGTGCTGGGACTGGAGGTCGATGCTTTCGTGCAGGTGACGATGCGGCGCGATGTCGAACAATGGCATGAGAATTTTTCGCAAGCTTTGCAAAGCTGGCCGGAAGTAGTCGGCTCGTACATCATTACGGGCGACGCCAATTATCTGCTCAGAGTGCGTGCGCGCAATCTAAAACACTATTCCGCCTTCGTGCTGGAGCGTCTTTACAAGACTACCGGTGTGCTCGATATACGCTCGAATATCGTGCTGCAAACCCTTAAGGACAGCAGCGCGATCGCGCCAGCTTTGCTGGCAGCGGAGTAGAGGGAGTGTGAGGATTTGATTTGGTAGGCGCAATCGCCATGCGGCCTGTGGCACGATTATGGCCTGAGAGCCGCATAGGGATTGCGGGTAGCTTTCATATTTTGAAAAGCGAAACTACAGCGCAGCGTTGATACGCATGATGTTGATGCGTGGTACGCCGAAGAGTCGGGATACTTCTTTCACCGATTCGCCCAGATTGAGTCGCTCTACGACTTGCAGTTTTTGTTGCTCACTAAGTGCGCTGGTTTTCTTCTGGATTTTCCCCTGTTCTTTGGTTGTGACCAATTCAGCGGGACTACGCTTGAGACGCGCATCGGTTTCTAGTTCGGCTACGGCACTCAACATGGTCAGCATCAGCTTGCCGGCTTTTGAGGTGATATCGAGCTTACCTAATTGCAGTACGATGACCTGAATTTTGCGTGCCGCCAGCGTTTTGATGGTGAGCGCAACATCGATGGCATCGCGTCCTAGTCTATCGAGTTTAGACACCACCATGGTTTCGCCATCGCGTATTTGTGCGAGTAAGGCATTAAATTGTGGGCGCTTGCTGGCGCTGGTTTTCTCGCTGATGCCTTCGTCCTTGAACCAGTAATCGACCTTAAAGCCAGCTTGCTCGATTTCGGCATTTTGCTTGTCTAGGTTACTGTCTTTTTTACTGATACGGCTGTAGGCGAAAATTCTCATGATGTGCTCGTTGTTTCTAACTATTCGTCCCGCCTTGATTGTGTCAAACGCGGGAAGTTTTTTGGTGGGGTGACGCTATCCTTTTTCAGCTTTTCCGCTATGAGAGATACGCTGAATTTTGGCAAATATACCGTGCCATATAGGCTATAAAAAGATCTTTTTTTATATATGCGTTATACGAAAAATCAATAATAGTTTCCGTGCGCCAACTTGGTGCAAATCTGAGGTTTACCGAGAGTTTAATGTGCAAAATGTGCGGTGTGCGCACGTGAAACGAGCATGATTTTTTGATCTGTCAAAAAATCATGCTCAGCCTATGAGGGCTCGCATTCTGGTTAAACCTGCGCTGCAAAGCGCTCTCAATTGCGGTTTCTTTGATCTGAACGAAGTAGCTGCGAGCAAAATAATGATAAAAGCTGTTGATTCACATTTTTATTTTAGGCTGCGCACAATGTTAACCCTTCATCTCGCTGATTTTTCACTAGCCCATTTTCTGGAACATTACTGGCAGCAAAAACCGGTGGTGCTACGCGGCGGCTTTGCCGATTTCGACGATCTGATTAGTCCGGATGAACTGGCCGGTCTGGCCTGCGAAGAGAATATAGAATCGCGTCTGGTCTACAAAAAAGACGGGCAATGGCAAGCGCAATTTGGTCCTTTTGAATCTTATGAGCATTTGGGCGAGAGCGACTGGACCCTGATCGTGCAGGCGGTGAACCATTGGTCGCCGGAAGTGGCGCAACTGATAGCGCCGTTTTCTTTTATCCCTAAGTGGCGGCTGGATGATGTGATGATCAGTTATTCGACGCCGGGTGGCGGTGTCGGGCCGCATATCGATCTCTACGATGTTTTTATCTGCCAGGGTTCGGGCTGCCGCCAGTGGCGGGTTGGCGATCGTGGCGAACACCGCCAGTTTGCCGCACATGCGGCGCTTTTGCATACAGATCCTTTTGAGCCTATCATCGATGTCGAGCTGTTGCCCGGCGATATTTTGTATATCCCGCCGGGCTTCCCGCACGATGGCGTATCGTTGGAAGAATCGATGAGCTTTTCGGTCGGTTTCAGAAGCAAGTCGGCGCGCGATATGCTCAGCGGTCTGGCCGACTATCTGATCGACAACGAATTGGGTAATGCGCTGATTAGCGACCCTCTACGGCCAGTTCATCAGCATCAGGGGCGGATCAATGCCAGCGATTTTGCCATGATCAAGGCACAGATGCAGGCAGTGCTGGACAACGATAATCTGGTGGCCGATTTTGCCGGCAGTTTTTTATCCAAAACCAAATGCCAGTTAGATCTGCAAGTGCTGGAAAACCCGTATGACGAAGCTGAATTACTCGAGCAGTTGATGCTGCAGCCTATGCAGCGCATCGGCGGTCTGCGTTGTTTTTATCTGGATCAGACGGTGGCAGCCGGGGTCTGTTATATCGATGGTGAACGCTATGCATTTGGCGAAAATTGTCAGGCTGCGGTGCTAGCGCTGTGCGATCAGGAAACGCTTAGTTATGCAGCGTTGCAGGCTAGTCTGTGCTCGGCTGATTTGTTTGATGCGCGCTCCAGCGAGCTGCTGTGCGCGTTGACGCGCTGGGTAAATGCCGGCTATTGGTATTTTGCCGAATAGAGTGCTTAGCCGATCAGGCGTCCGGCTTTTACTCGTAAGCCTTTTTTTGCCAGCTCAGGCGCTAGCGCACCGAGCATCGCTAAGGTGTCGCCGCTATGCGCATGGCAAATCGCCACACCCAGGGCATCGGCTGCATCGCTGCCGGGCATGCCGGATAGCATTAGCAGGCGCTGCACCATGTCCTGCACTTGTTCTTTCTTGGCTTTGCCGTGACCGACTACACCTTGTTTAACTTGTAGCGCCGTGTATTCAGCCACGGCCAGATCAAAACTGACCAGCGCGCAAATCGCCGCGCCGCGGGCTTGGCCAAGTAATAGTGTCGATTGCGGATTGACGTTAACGAAGACTTTTTCTATGGCAGCGCAATCGGGCTGATAGGTGCGGATAATTTCCGATACGCCTGAGAGTATGGTCTTGAGGCGTTCAGGCAGGGTGCCGTCAGCGGTCTTGATGGTGCCCGAGGCGATATAGCTGAGCTTACTGCCTTGCTTATGAATGACGCCAAAGCCGGTAGTGCGCAGGCCAGGGTCGATGCCGAGAATTTTCATTTGATCGTCTTAAACGTTTACTCTTTGGCGTATTTACCTGATCAAGTCACTGGACTCCAGCGTTCGCTGGAGTGACGATAATGAATGTAATCAGTATGAATGAATCGTGCCACAATTCAGATAATCAATGTATATAAGTCGTTCCAATATGGGTTATTGGTTTCTATTAATGTGATTTTCCAAGCGCGCTTCCAGGACTTTAACTGTTTTTCTCTGGTAATAGCAGAAACAATCGAGTCGCATTGTTCAAACCAAACTAGCTGATCTATTCCATATCGGGAGGTGAAACTGGGAATGCCATGACTTTTATGCTGATGGATACGCTTTATTAAATCACTGGTAACACCAATGTATAAGCTGCCATTTCTGCCGTTGGCTAAAATGTAAACGTATCCCAAACTACCATCCTCAAAATCGTCATTCCGGCGCAGGCCGGAATCTAGCGTCGTTTCTTTATCTTGCCAATGGCAGACTAAAGAAACGACATAGAGGGATTTTAATGTCTGAAATGACGTATGCCAGTGTAGATCATGACGACGCCACGTTCGTCAGCGGCATCGATCACTTCCTGGTCACGCATGGAGCCGCCCGGATGAATTACGCAAGTTGCTCCGGCATCGACTACCACATCCAGACCATCGCGGAATGGGAAGAAGGCATCTGACGCCACTGCAGAACCGGTCAGGCTCAAACCAGCGTTTTGCGCTTTGATAGAAGCGATACGAGCGGAATCGATACGGCTCATCTGGCCTGCGCCCACGCCCAAAGTCATGCCGTTGGCACAAAATACGATGGCGTTTGACTTGACATATTTAGCCACGCGCCAGGCGAACATCATGTCGGCCATTTGTTGTGGTGTCGGTTGCAGTTTTGAGACTACGCGCAAATCTGCTTGTAGGACATTTTTAGCATCTGGTGCTTGCACCAGTAAGCCGCCGCCTACACGTTTGAAGTCGTAGTTATTGACGGCACCGCCCAGCGAGATTTGCAGTACGCGCACGTTTTGCTTGGCGGCGAAAATCTGCAAGGCTTCTGCCGTGAACGACGGCGCGATCAAGACTTCGACGAATTGCTTGGCGACCGCTTCTGCCGCTTTGCCGTCAAGTTCGCGGTTAAACGCGATGATGCCGCCGAAGGCTGAAGTTGGATCCGTTTGCAGTGCTTTGCTGTAGGTCTCAAACGGGGTTTCACCGACCGCAACGCCACAAGGATTGGCATGCTTGACGATCACGCAGGCGGAGGCTTCAAATGATTTGACGCATTCCCATGCGGCATCGGCATCAGCGATATTGTTATACGACAGTTCTTTACCTTGCAATTGCGTGTAATTGGCTAAAGCACCGTCGAATGCGTTGAGGTCGCGGTAGAAAGAAGCGGCCTGATGCGGGTTCTCGCCGTAACGCATTTCCTGGACTTTTTCAAAATGCAGGTTCAGCGTCTGCGGGAAATTACTACGTGTCGTGTGCGCTTTGTCTTCACCTAAACTAGTGAGGTAATTGGTGATGGCGCCATCGTATTGTGCGGTGTGCGCGAACACTTTTTTAGCCAGAGTAAATTTGGTGTTGTAGCTAACTTCATTTTGGTTTGCGCTCATCTCATCGAGTACAACCTGGTAGTCGCTAGGGTCAACGATCACCACTACGTCTTTGTGATTTTTTGCCGAAGAGCGCAACATGGTCGGGCCACCGATGTCGATGTTTTCTATCGCGTCTTCCAGTGAGCACTCGGCCTTGGCAACGGTTTGCTGGAAAGGATAGAGATTGACGACCACCATATCGATGGTCGGGATGCCGTGCTGCTCCAGCGCTGACATATGTTCAGGAAAATCGCGACGTGCCAAAATGCCGCCATGAACTTTAGGGTGCAAAGTCTTTACGCGCCCATCTAACATTTCAGGAAAACCGGTGTAATCGGCCACTTCAGTCACAGCCAGACCGTTGTCGGCCAGAAGCTTGGCGGTACCGCCGGTAGAAAGCAGTTTGACGCCGCGCGCGGAGAGTTCGCGGGCGAACTCAAGGATGCCGGTTTTATCGGAAACAGAGATGAGGGCTTGTTTGATCATGGTGGGCAGTGGTGACAGTAGGGAAGGTAAATTAGAGTAAGCCGTGCTGCTGCAGCTTCTTGCGCAAGGTATTGCGGTTAATGCCTAGCATATCGGCAGCCTGCGACTGATTGCTTTCCGCCCGCGTCATGACCATTTCCAACATGGGTTTTTCGACTGCCAACACGACCATGTCGTAAATGTTAGACGCTGGTTGCTCGCCCAGATCACGGAAATATTTGTCCAGGTTTTTGTGGACCGCTTCTTGTATGCTATCTTTGCTCATGCTGTTTTCTTCTATTCATGCAAGTGGGCTGCAATTTCTTGAGGCTCACGTTTGTTATTATTCTCTGACGACTTGGTAAGTGACAGGTATTAATCTAAAGGTAATACGTTACTGGTCTTAGGTTACTACGGACTTACAATTATTTAAGCGGCTAGCTTTTCTTCAGCGGGGCGGTATTGTAACCGCTCTCCGACACGACTATCAAAAAACATTTTTACTGCGTCTAATTGCTCATCGCAAGAAGTAAGTAAATTCATCTCTTGCCGGAATGCTTCACCGCCGACCAGGTCTTGCACATACCAGCCTATATGCTTACGGGCCGTACGTACGCCCATGAACTCGCCGTAAAACGCATAGTGCTCGCGCAAGTGTGTATCCATCAGGCGACTCACCTCGGACACCAGTGGTGCTGGCAGATGTGTGCCAGTCTTGAGGAAATGCTCTATTTCTCTAAAAATCCAAGGTCTGCCCTGAGCTGCGCGGCCAATCATGATGGCGTCGGCCCCAGTTGCTTGTAAGACGTATTTGGCTTTTTCTGCTGTAGTAATGTCGCCATTTGCTACTACTGGAATGTTCACTATCGATTTAACCGCCGCAATGGTGTCGTATTCGGCATCACCTTTATAGCCATCGGCGCGAGTGCGACCGTGCAAGGTCAGCATGGCGATACCAGCGGACTCGGCGATGCGGGCAATTGCCAGTGCATTTTTATTTGCGCGGTCCCAACCGGTGCGAAATTTTAAAGTGACAGGTACATCAACCGCTTTGACCACCGCGTCGAGTATCTGCGCTACCAGTTTTTCATCTTGCAGTAGTGCCGAACCACACCATGCATTGCAGACTTTTTTAACCGGGCAGCCCATATTGATATCGATGATTTGCGCACCGCGCTCTACATTGTGTCTGGCGCAGTCAGCCAGCATCTGCGGATCGGCACCGGCAATTTGTACCGCCTTAGGTTCCATCTCACCTTCGTGATTGGTGCGGCGGGAAGATTTTTCAGTGTCCCAGAGCTTGGGGTTAGATGCCGCCATTTCTGACACTGCATAGCCTGCGCCCAACTCTTTACATAATTGACGGAAAGGTCTATCGGTCACGCCAGCCATGGGCGCGACAAAAATATTATTCCGCAGCTGATAAGGGCCGATGTGCACGATGGAATTGGGAGTTAATCTTGGGGAAGCGCTATTCTACCTGAAATGCTGCCTAATAATTTAGCAAAATAGAGCGAAATTTAAAGAATATTTTTTTCTATTTGGGAGTCATTTCTGATAGCTGATTTCAACATGTAACAAATAAAATTAAGATTAGAGAGAAAATACCAAAACGAAATTGTGTGACGTGGTGAAACCACGCAGTCGAGTTTCCTGTATATACTTGGCTCGCCTTTCTTGTGATGCTTAGTGCAATTAAGAACGCATCTCATCCATATCAAGCCCGGCCTTGTGATGGATGAAATACGTTTTTAAATTTTGGAGTGAATCATGGGGTCTTTGTCTGAGGAAGTGATGCATCGCATCACCATAGTCGGTGGTGGTGCGGGAGGTTTGGAGTTGGCGGTTCGATTGGGGAAAAAATTAGGACGCAAGAAAAAAGCCCTGATTACTTTGGTCGATGCCAGCCGTACACATTTGTGGAAGCCGCTGTTGCATCAGGTGGCCGCTGGTACTTTAGACAGTCATGCGGATGAGCGCGAGTATTTTGCCTTGGCGCGTTCGAATGGTTTCGAGTTTCGACTGGGACGCATGGATGGCTTGAGTCGGGAAAAGAAAGAAATTTATTTAGAGCCGACCGTAGACGAGAATGGCGAAGAGCTATTGCCGCGACAGGCCTTGGCTTACGATACGCTGGTGATTGCCTTGGGCAGCCAGACCAATGATTTCGGCACCAAGGGCGCACGAGAAAATTGCATCATGCTCGATTCTTTGCCCGCGGCAGAACGTTTTCATAAAAAACTGATTAATTGCTGTCTACGCGCCCAATCGCAGGCACAGGGCGCTGGTGAAGGCCGGTTTACCGTCACTATTATCGGCGGCGGCGCGACCGGTGTTGAGTTGGCAGCGGAATTGCATATGACGACGAAAATTTTATCTAGCTATGGCCTGGTGAATTTCCATCCCGAAAAAGATTTGAAAATCGTCATCGTCGATGCCGCACCGCGTCTTTTGCAAATGCTGCCGGAGCGACTCTCTGATGCGGTTGCGAAGGAATTGCGTTCTATCGCGATCGAAGTGCATACCAACGAAAAAGTGATGGAAGTGACTAAAGAAGGCGTCATGATGGCCAGCGGTAAATTCATACCTAGCGGCATCGTGGTGTGGGCCGCCGGGATTAAAGCGCCTGATTTTTTGAAAGAGATTGATGGTCTGGAGAGTAATCGGATTAATCAGCTAATCGTGAACCGTCATCTGCAGAGTAGTCGCGATCCTGCGGTGTTTGCGTTGGGCGATTGTTGTGCTTGCCCGCAGGGCGAGGGCCTGCCTATGGTGCCGCCGCGCGCACAATCGGCGCATCAACAAGCGAGCATGCTGGCCAAATCGCTGGCACGCCAGTTACAGAACAAATCTTTGCTGGAGTTTACTTATAAAGATCATGGCTCACTGGTGTCGCTGGGGAATTACAGTACCGTCGGCAGTTTGATGGGGGCGATCGCCAGTGGCTCGGTCTTTATAGAAGGAACCCTGGCCAAATGGATGTACTGGTCTTTGCATAAGCACCATCAGGTCGCGGTGAATGGTTTGTTTCATACCTGGTTATCGACTTGGGCTGAAACCATAGACAGGGTGCGTAATCCACGGATTAAGCTGCATTGAATTGTAATACCGAGGCGCATATTCTATGCGCCTCGTGGCAGGAAAATAGGCTGCAGAGCGCATGGCGCTTGCGTAAGGAATTTCAGCTCTGCTGGGTGATGGCGACGGAGCTTCTGTTGTTAAATAGGTCGGTTTTTTGATACTAGTATTTATAGCGACGGATTTGATACAGCTAACTTTGCTCTTTTGCTGGGCATGCCGTATATTTCTTTTCATGTCAGTAACTAATAAAGAAGTGGTTTTTTTGTGATTTTTACATTATCATTTAGGCAATTGCAATACGCATCTGTTCAACGAGGTCATCAACGATGAGTCAAATTAATTCCACGCCGGAGTCGCAAGACGGTAGTCGTCGTTTTACCCTTGATATGATAGGTTTTTCTGACGCTGAAAAAAATATGCTGGCGTCCACTTTTCGCTTAACCGGGCGTCGCCATTTTTGCTACATGGCGCCCACTGCGGACGAGCCACGCGCCGACATTTATCTCATCAATGCAGATAATGCTGTCGCCTTAAACGCGATGCGCGAACACGCGCCGAATGTCCATTCACCGGCCGTGCTGGTAGGACGTGAACCGGTCTCAGTTGGTTGGCCGTTTGTGCAAAAGCCGATACATTGGATGCGCTTGTTTGAACATCTCGATGAAGTCATGCAAAATGCCTTGCTAGAACGTAGCAAACGCGAAAAGGTGACTGATACCAATTGGGACGGGCAAACTTATCGTCGCACTATCGATAAAAAGGAGCCGGTTGAACCCGAGTTTACTTCTCCGGTCATGAATGAGTCGGTGTTGGTGGTCGACGATAGCGCAACGGTGCGCGCTTTTATGCGGATTAAATTGGCACCGTTTCATTTTGATGTGGATTTCGCTGAGAACGGCGAGCAGGCCATAGAAATGGCGCAAGCCAAAACCTATACCTGCATTTTCCTCGATATCATGATGCCGGGCATTGATGGTTATGAAGTGTGCAAACGCATCAAAAACAATAGCGATACCAAGAAAACTGCAGTGGTGATGTTGACCAGCAAAAATTCTATGTTCGATAAATTTCGCGGTAATTGGGCTGGTTGTGATGCTTACCTTGGTAAGCCGGTTCCTGAGAACGATTTACTGGCGACCATCGCACGTTTTCTGCCTAGTGCCAGAACCTAAATTGTTGGGATAGCGGCGCTAGTTGTCGCCGTCTCTGCCATTGAAAAGCGGAAATATCATTCGATATCTCCGCTTTTTTTCTAAGCGACTTTGTCCTGGTTAAACTCGTCTAAGGCTGCCGTGGTTTCCAGATGGCTAATATCACCCCATTGCAGCAAGCTCAGCGACTCGCCATCCCAGTGAAAGCGATTGATGCTGGCGTTGAAGATGGTGATTTCTCGTGGCGCATTTAAGGCTAAATTTTTGGCGGCACGGTAGGCGCATTCGAGCACGCCGCCATGCGCCACGATCGCGATTTTTTTACCTGCAAACTGGCGCGCATGATGGCTAATGGCCGTCACTGTGCGTTGCTGAAACTGGCGTATGCTTTCGCCGACATTGTTTGCTGACGACGGTGGGAACTGGCTGTCCGGGTCGTGCGAACGCCAGGTCGCATAGGCTTCCGGATAGCGCAGCGGTAACTCGCTATACAGCATGCCTTCAAAACCACCAAAGCAACGTTCGCGTAAATTGGCATCGATGCGCGTGCTGAGGCCTTGCAGGCGGGCGATCTCGCCAGCGGTTTGTACCGCTCTTTGCAGGTCGCTGGAAAAAATGGCGTCGAGTTTTTCATTTTCTAAGGCCGCCGCCAATGCCTTAGCTTGACGTGTACCTTCTGCATTTAGCGGGATATCGAGATGGCCTTGCAGTTTTTTGATGGCGTTCCAGGCGGTTTCGCCATGGCGTATTAAAAGAATTTCTGTCATGCGGAAGGTTTGATCTGTAGCCAAAAAGTGACGGGGCCGTCGTTAGTGAGTGAGACCTGCATGTCGGCGCCGAATTGGCCGGTCTCTACTTGTGCGAGTGCTGCATCCTGCGTTTGTTTGGTGCGCGCTTGCCTGACAAAGTAATCGAATAATTGCCGTCCCAATTCAGGTGCGGCAGCAGGTGTAAACGAGGGGCGAGTACCAGAATTGGTGTCGGCTGCCAGGGTAAATTGTGGCACCAGTAGCAGACTGCCGGCGACATCGTTGACACTTAGATTCATCTTGCCGGCAGCATCGCTAAAGACGCGATACGCCAGCAGTTTTTTCAATAAGGCATCGGCTTGCTGTTCTGTGTCGCCGCGCTCGGCACACAGCAAGACCAGTAAGCCGGCCTTGATCGCGCCCAACGTTTCACCATCGACGACGACGCTGGCCTGGCTGACTCTTTGTATCAGAGCGATCATGCAGTCAAAGTCACTTTGGCAAATTTACGCTTGCCTACCTGTACCACCACGGTGCCCGCCAGCACTTGCAAATGCTTGTCGCTGATTACGGCGCCATCGATACGCACGCCACCCTGATCGACCATGCGCATCGCCTCAGAGGTGGAGGCGCACAGATTGGCTTGCTTGAGCAGTTGTGCAATCCCCAGCGGCGCGCCGCTCAGACTCAGCTCGGCCACATCATCAGGAATACCGCCTTTCGAGCGATTTACAAAATCGCTCAGCGCATCTTCGGCGGCTTGTCTGCTATGGAAGCGTGTGACGATCTCTTGCGCTACCGCGACTTTGATGTCGCGCGGGTTCTGGCCTTCACTGACGGCTTTTTTGTATTGCGCGATTTGCTCCAGCGAGCTGAACGACAGCAGCTCATAGTAACGCCACATCATCTGATCCGAGATGCTCATGATCTTGGCGAACATGGTGTTGGCAGGCTCAGTGATGGCGATGTAGTTATTCTTGGATTTGGACATTTTTTCTACGCCATCCAGACCTTCCAGCAGCGGCATGGTCAAGATGCATTGTTGCTCTTGCCCGTAGTCCTTTTGTAATTCACGGCCTACCAGTAAATTGAATTTCTGGTCGGTGCCGCCCAGTTCCAGATCTGCATGCAATGCTACCGAATCGTAACCCTGCATCAAAGGATAGAGGAACTCATGGACGGAAATCGGAGTGCCGGCCTTAAAGCGTTTGGTAAAGTCGTCACGCTCCATCATGCGCGCCACCGTGTATTTGGACGACAGTTGTATCATGCCGCGCGCACCGAGTGGATCACACCATTCGGAGTTGTAACGGATCTCGGTTTTTTCTGCATCCAGCACTAAAGCCGCTTGCTTGAAATAGGTTTGGGCGTTTTCTTCTATCTGTTCGCGCGTCAGCGGTGGGCGCGTGACATTGCGACCGGATGGGTCACCGATCATGGAGGTGAAGTCACCGATCAGAAAAATCACCTGATGGCCGAGATCCTGCAACTGACGCATTTTATTCAAGACCACGGTGTGACCCAGATGCAGGTCAGGTGCGGTAGGGTCCAGACCCAACTTGATGCGTAAGGGTTTGCCGCTCAGCTCGCTACGCGCCAGTTTTTGGGCGAATTCTGATTCTATGAGTAATTCATCAACACCACGTTTGGTCACAGCTAGTGCATGTTGCACGGCATCGGATAAGGGCAGGGTCTTGGAAACAGGCGTATTTTTTGCGGAATTTTGTGTAGATGTCATTATTTACTTAACCAGGATCAACTTATTTTGTAACACCGCTGGTAGCATTCTTGTTCTGAATCCATAATCAGCGATCGTTTTTTGCTTCGTCTGCGCATTTTTTTGTTACAATCAGACGAAATTTTTGTACTAGCTTCTTTGATTTTTCTCACGCTTAGCTTGAATTTATTGATTTTTATGTAAATAATTTCAAGCAATTTTTGGCAGTTCTAATCAAATATTTTCAATCAACATCGTCAATTTTAACTTATTGCATGCGTCCAATAGATAAATTACCTCATTTAGCTTCTGGCAGCAGGTTGTTGTTAGGAACCACGCGCACTTCGCGCATCATCTCATTTTCCGCTTTGTTTTTTGCCGTGTGCGCTTTTGGCGCTGTCGGTGTGGCACCAATTGCCCCGGACGCAGCGGATTTACCTGTCAAAAAAATCACCCAAAATTTAGACTTGCCTAAACTTGACGATCAAATTGCCGCGCTGGAAGCCAGCGAGCAACATTTCGTCAGAGAAGAAAAAGTCTTACGCGGTGACACCTTGGGCGCCTTAATGCTGCGCCTGGGAATAGATGACAATGAGGCCAATAACTTTATCAAGACTGATGCCACCGCCAAAGGCGTGTTGCAGGTAAAAGCCGGTAAATCGGTACGCGCCCAGACTAACGATGAAGGCGAATTGGAGTGGTTACAAGCAAGCCTGCAAGACGGAACCGATAAACCCAGCCGCACCCTGATGGTGACGCGTGATGCTTCCGGCAAGCTCAGTGCCGCAGAAGTGTTGAGCAAATTAGAACGCCGCGTAGAAATGCGCTCCGGGAATATACGCTCATCCTTGTTTGCCGCCACTGACGAGGCGCAAATCCCAGACAACGTAGCCAATCAAATCGTCAGTATGTTTGAGACTAACGTCGATTTCCGCTATTTGCAGCGCGGCGATCATTTCAACGTGGTCTATGAAACTTTTTGGCAAAATGGTGAATTCGTCAAAACCGGTAAAGTCTTGGCTGGTGAATTTAGCAATGTCGGCAAACTGTTTCAATCAGTCTGGTTTGATGAAGCTGGCGGCAATGGTGGCTACTATAGTTTTGACGGTAAGTCGCTGAAAAAAGCTTTCTTGAAATCGCCTTTAGAATTTACCCGCGTCTCTTCAGGTTTTTCCATGCGCGTCCATCCTATCTCTGGACAATGGAAGCGTCATACCGGCGTCGATTTCGCTGCAGTCACGGGCACGCCGATTCGTGCTACTAGTGATGGCGTGATTGAATCGGTAGGCCCTAGCGGTGGTTACGGTAATTTGGTGGTGGTGAAACACTGGTCCAATTACAGTACGGCGTATGCCCACATGAGCCGTTTTGCCAGCGGTATCCGTAAAGGCAGTAAAGTCAGCCAAGGTGAAGTGATCGGTTATGTCGGTACCACCGGTTGGTCGACTGGCCCGCATTTGCATTATGAGTTCCGGGTTGGCAACGAGCCGCGTGATCCATTGTCGGTCAGCATCCCGAATGCGGCGCCGCTGGCATCGAATGACATGCCGCGCTTTAAGGAAGTGGCCTCTGACATGATGCATAGATTCGCTCTGCTGCGTCCTGAACGTCAGGCCGAAATCATGAAGCTGGCGTCCAGATAGGCAAGGCACTAACCTATTTAAGCTACTCAGGCCGAACCTAGTGTTCGGCCTTTTTTTATTCTGTGAGCTTTTTACTTTATGCACAATTCCATCAGTAATCTGTATATAGGTTTGATGTCAGGCACCAGTCTTGACGGGGTCGACGGCGTCTTAGTTGAGTTGCCGGACGTTGCCGGAGCGATGCGACTTTTGGCCACGGCCTATCAGCCATTCTCGCCTAGCTTCCGGCAGGATGCGATGGCCTTGCAGCAAGCAGGTGCCAACGAGATAGAGCGTGAAGCGTTGTTGGCAAATACCTTGGCCGAGCACTATGCGGTGTGTGTGAACGAACTATTACGACAGGCGCCGCAAGTGCAACGGCAACAGGTGAGGGCAATCGGCGCACACGGCCAAACGATACGGCATAGACCTGAGCTGGGATTTACGCGGCAAACGAATAATCCTGCTTTACTTGCTGAGTTGTGCGACATCGATGTGATTGCCGATCTGCGTAGCCGCGATGTCGCAGCTGGTGGTCAGGGCGCGCCTTTGGTGCCGGCCTTTCATCGAGCCGTGTTTGGGGCGGAGGGCGAGACCAGGGTCGTGCTCAATATCGGTGGCATCAGCAATATTAGTATTCTGCATGCCGATGGCAACACCAGTGGTTTCGATACCGGCCCGGGGAATGTGTTGATGGATGCCTGGATCGCCCAGCATCAGGGTAAAAGCTATGATGAAAACGGTAGCTGGGCAGCGCTGGGACAGATTGATACCGGCTTGTTAGGCAGTTTGTGCGATGAAGAATTTTTGCGTCAATGTCCACCCAAGAGTACCGGCCGCGATTTGTTCAGACCCGATTGGCTAATGCAAAAACTGGCGGATTTTAGCTGTGTCGCAGCGGTCAATGTGCAGGCGACTTTGTGCGCCTTCACTGCCGTCACGCTAGCCGACGCGATTTATCAACACGCGCCAGCGGCGAACGCCGTGTATGTCTGCGGTGGCGGTGCTTACAATGCCCGACTAATGCAAGAGCTGGCGCGACAGTTGCAACAACGAGGCTGCCTTGCAAGCGTCGCCAGCACACAAGTGCTGGGGGTCTCGCCGAATCATGTAGAAGCGCTGGCCTTTGCCTGGCTGGCACAACGATTTACTCTGCGCTTACCCGGCAATTTGCCGGAGGTGACAGGAGCCAAAGGTCTGCGCATACTCGGTGCGCTGTACCCGGCTTAAAATGCAGGAGTTCTAAACTCGATACAATCTGCTTTTGATTGATCGCAAAAAGATTGATCGCAAAAAGGGAAACTGAATGACACAATTTTTGTATATCGCCGATCCCATGTGCTCGTGGTGTTACGGCTTTGGTCCTGAATTACTGGCTTTGCTAGCGACTATGCCGGAGGCGCGTATTGATATTGTGCTGGGCGGTTTGCGTGCCTATAACAAGGACGTCATGGACGACGAAAAAAGAGCCATGATTCTAGAACATTGGCAGCATGTGGAAGAGGCCAGCGGCCTGCCTTTTACCCGCAATGGTATGGCGCAGCCTAACTTTATCTACGACACTGAGCCAGCCTGCCGTGCCGTGGTGGCCGCGCGTATTCTGGACGATGAGCTGCCCGGTAAATCCTTGTTGGTGGTGTTTCATGCGATCCAGCATGCGTTTTATGCCGAGGGCAAAGATGTCACGGATCTGCAGGTGCTGGCGCAAGTCGCCAGCGCAGCACTCAATCTCGCTGCCGATACCGATAGTTTTGACGCCCAGAGTTTTTATGAAACCCTGAGCGCGCCCGCCACCATGACCGAGACTGCGCATGATTTCGAGCAGGTGCAGCGCTGGGGGATCTCTGGTTTTCCTGCTTTACTGCTGGTGAAGCCAGACGGCTTGCATATGATCGCTGCCGGGTATACCAAGACGGCCAATCTCATCACAGCACTTTCACAAGTGCAGGCGGCTGAGTAGTTCCGCGCCGCTCTCAAAAAAATTAAAATGGCATAGACCGCTTGCGCATATTCCATGGGCTTCTCCAGCCTGCCTGGCTTGAAAGGCGCATGGGATATGCGTGGTAGGCCTACTCTAATTTGATTTTGAATTTAGCCTAGTCAAAATGGGATTTTAGCTTTAGTATTGTCAGCGAAGCATTAGCTTCAACGTCGCTCGGACGGTTCCGGGCGCTTACGTACAATCTATCATGACAAAAACTCTTACTCCGCCGGGCCGGGGTGCAGCTACTGCATCTGCTAACTCAACTCCAAGCTCAACTTCAAGCTCAATTCCAAGCTCAACTTCAAGCTCAATTCCAAGTTCTACTTCATCCGATACTTCGGTCGCGCATGCGGCAGTCGCCACTCCTAGTCTTCCCAAGTACAGCTTTTCGCGCATCAATCGCCTGCCTCCCTACGTCTTCAATATCACCGCTGAACTAAAAATGGCGGCGCGCCGACGTGGTGTCGATATCATCGACATGTCCATGGGTAATCCCGATGGTGCCACTCCACCACATATCGTCGCCAAGTTAGTGGAGGCGGCACAAAGGCCGGATACGCACGGCTATTCGGCGTCTAAAGGCATACCGCGTCTGCGCCGCGCCATCACGCATTGGTACAAGTCGCGTTACGATGTCAGCTTCGATCCAGAGTCGGAAGCGATCGTGACCATAGGCTCGAAAGAGGGGCTGGCGCATCTGATGCTGGCGACCCTCGATAAGGGCGACACCGTGCTGGTACCGAATCCTAGTTATCCGATTCATATTTATGGCGCAGTGATTGCGGGGGCTGACATACGCTCGATACGGATGAGTCCGGGTGTGGATTTTTTCGATGAACTAGAACGCGCGATACGCGAGAGCTACCCAAAACCGAAGATGATGATCTTTGGTTTTCCCTCGAACCCGACCGCGCAGTGTGTAGAACTTGATTTTTTTGAGCGTGTCGTCAAGCTGGCGAAAGAGCACAATATTCTGGTCGTGCACGACCTGGCCTATGCCGACATCGTGTTTGATGGCTGGAAAGCGCCTTCCATCATGCAAGTTGAGGGTGCGCGCGATGTCGCGGTAGAGTTTTTTACGCTCTCCAAGAGCTATAACATGGCCGGTTGGCGCATAGGATTTATGGTTGGTAATAAGGAGCTGGTAGCGGCTTTGGCACGCATCAAGAGTTACCATGATTACGGCAGTTTTACGCCGGTACAGGTGGCGGCAATTGCGGCATTGGAAGGTGACCAGACTTGCGTCAAAGAGATTTGCGATAAATACCAGCGGCGTCGTGATGTGATGGTCAAGGGCTTGCACGAGATGGGCTGGATGGTCGCGATACCTAAGGCCTCAATGTATATCTGGGCGCGCATTCCTGAACCATATCGCCATCTGGGATCTTTGGAATTTGCCAAGCTGGTGCTGGAAAAAGCCAAGCTTTGCATTTCTCCTGGTATAGGTTTTGGCGATTATGGTGATGAGTATGTGCGCTTTGCCTTAATCGAAAACGAAGCCCGTAGTCGCCAGGCTTTACGCGGCTTAAAAGCCATGTTCAAGGACGAGTTACTACACGCGCCTCAGCCCAGTGCATAAGCGCATTTAAGCAACTGGTCGCGGCCACGCTGACGCGGCAACGTCCAGCGTCAGCGTGGTTTTTAGTTCATATTTTTGAGAGTAAGCATGAGTCAATACTGGAGTGAAGTGGTGCATAGTCTTAGCCCTTATGTGCCGGGTGAACAACCAAAAATGGCGGACATGATTAAGCTCAATGCGAATGAAAACCCGTATCCACCTTCGCCCCAGGTCTTAGCTGCCATACATGCAGCGGCATCGGGCGACTTGCGTTTGTACCCGAATCTTGAGAATTTAAAGCAGCAGATCGCCACCTATTATCAGGTGCTGCCCGAGCAGGTATTTCTAGGCAATAGCTCGGATGAAGTATTGGCGCATACTTTTCTCGCTTTGCTAAAACAAGATTTGCCGATCTTGTTCCCGGATATTACTTACGGCTTCTATCCTACTTTTTGTGCGCTGTATCAGATCGCCTATACCACGCTGGCTTTACGCGATGATTTTAGCTTGAATCTGGACGATTATTTGCGGCCAAACGGCGGTATGATTTTCCCAAATCCCAATGCGACCACCGGACGCCTGCTGCCCCTTAGCGAGATAGAGTGTCTATTGCAAGCCAGTCCGGATACTGTGCTGGTGGTGGATGAGGCTTACATCGATTTTGGTGGCAGCTCGGCAGTCAAATTGGTAAATCACTACCCCAATTTATTGGTGGTGCAAACCTTGTCAAAAGCCCGTTCTTTGGCCGGTTTACGGGTCGGTCTGGCAATTGGCCATAAAGATTTGATTGCAGCCTTAGAGCGCGTGAAAAACAGCTTTAATCCGTTTCCCTTGGATCGTATCGCGATTGCCGCTACTGCTGCCGCATTTAACGACGAGGCCTATTTTAAGCAATGCTGCTCAGCCATCATCGTCAGTCGCGACCTACTGGTGGATGGCCTGGAACAATTAGGTTTTGACGTCGTACCGTCCGCCGCCAATTTTGTCTTGATGCGCCATCCTCAGCATGACGCGCTGGAGATTCAAGCTTATCTGCGCAGTCAGGCCATTATCGTGCGGCATTTTAATCAAGACCGCATCACCCAGCATTTACGGGTAAGCATAGGCACAGAGCAAGAGTGCGCTACACTGCTGCAGGCTTTAAAGACATATATAGCGCAAAACCGCCCCAGCGTCGCTGCACTCGCCTTGCCATACTAAAGTGCTGTCTTGGGCGCTGCGCCTAGCTGGAACAATTTTGCGTAAGTTGTAATAGAGAAGATCAATCTTAAGTCTGATCTTCTATCAATCAATAAACGAGATAGTGAGATAACGAGCATGCAGACACCCAGCCTAAAAATTGCGCCACAAGGCCCGCATTTTTCCCGTATTGTGCTCGGCTTGTGGCGCATGGCTGATTGGGCGATGTCCCCGCAACAGCGACTCAGCTTTTTGGAGCAGGCACTGGAATTGGGCATTACCACGCTGGATCAAGCCGATATTTATGGCGATTATCAAAGCGAGGCTTTGCTAGGCGAAGCGCTGGCGCTGGCACCGCAATTGCGTCAGCGACTGCAGATAGTGAGTAAATGCGGTATCAAGCTGCTGTCGCCACATCGACCGGCACATCAGATTCAGCACTACGATACCAGCCGCGCGCATATCATCGCCTCGGCCGAAAATTCTTTGCGCAGGATGGGAATACACCAGCTCGATTTGTTGTTGATACACCGTCCCGATCCCTTGATGGACGCCGACGAGATCGCCGAAGCGTTCCAGATTCTGCAGCAAAGTGGCAAGGTCAGGCATTTTGGCGTGTCGAATTTTTCTCCGGCACAGTTTGATTTACTCGCCTCGCGCATTCCGCTGGTGACCAACCAGATTGAGCTGTCGCTGCTGCATATGACTCCGATGCATGATGGCAGCCTCGATCAATGTCAGCGGCTGCGCATTGCCCCCATGATCTGGTCGGCGCTGGCCGGTGGTCGCTTGATGAGTGAC
The DNA here is from genome assembly GCF_049340485.1 of Undibacterium sp. Ren11W. Lineage (NCBI taxonomy): Bacteria > Pseudomonadati > Pseudomonadota > Betaproteobacteria > Burkholderiales > Oxalobacteraceae > Undibacterium > Undibacterium sp. Ren11W. Next base: position 17,100 of record NZ_JBMPPB010000008.1, on the reverse strand, counting down.
ACCAGCGAGCAAGGCCTGCGCGTGCGGCAGGCCTTAGTGACGCTAGCCTCCGAACTGGGGGTGACTGAGGCGAGCGTGGCCTTGGCCTGGATACTGCAGCATCCGGCTAAGCCACTAGTGCTCACCGGCTCCGGACGCGTTGCCGCCTTACGCGAAGCAGTGGCCGCTACTGCCATCAGCTTGACTCGTGAACAGTGGTTTTCCTTGTGGTGCGGATCTGCCGGGCGCTCGGTGGATTAACTCTAATTTAGCAAGATGTCTCTTGCGAAAGTTGTTGACGTAAATTGTTGGCGTAAGTCTGCTGGTAAATAATTGCTGGTAAGCGTATAAAGTAAAGCATTCCCGTAGCGAAAATGTGTTTTGTCCTAGCGATGTCTCTCTTGAGAGCCTAAGCCTTGAAAACTTTTTTTCAGTTCATACGCAAGCAATTTATTCGCGTCAAACATCCCGCCACTGATATTCAGCATTGGCGTGAAGAAGTGTTTTCTGCCATCTTGTCGGTAACACTGCTACTGGGATTACTTACCGCGATACCGAGTATTTTATTGGCGATCAGCGATCGCTTGTGGGCCGTGATCGTCATGGACATCGTGGCGATAGCCTGGATCGCGATTCTCTGGTCCTTACGGGCTTTGTCTTATGCCTCCAGAGTCTGGAATTTTCTCCTTATCTTATTTCTTCTTGGGGTATTTTTTTTACGGGCGGTCGGCCCGGTCGGGCAGATATATTTAATGGCTTTCCCTGCCATGGCGGCATTATTGCTGGGATTGCGGCCAGCGGTTTACTGTTTGATCGTCAATGCCATCACCTTAATGGTGGTTGGGTATTTTTTTGATATTAATATTCACCTGGCCGGGCTTGCCGACAAACCCTTATTGCGCTGGGCGGTGATTACCTTAAATTTTTCACTGATCAGCTCGGTGATCACGATCTCATGCGGTGTGCTGTTGCAACGTCTGGAAAAATCCTTAAAAGACCAGGGCTTGGTCGCTGACTCCTTACGCAGCACAAATGAAGAGTTGCGCCTGATCTCAGCAGCGGTGGGGCAGCTGAGCGATATGGTGGTGATTTCGCGCGTTAGTGAAGAGGCCGATGGCGAGTCGCTGATTGTTTTTGTGAACCAAGCTTTTGAACACCAGTCTGGCTATAAGAGTGCTGACGTGTTGGGACGTATGCCAAGAGATTTCCACGGAAAAAATACGCAGCCGGAAGAGCTGGCGCGGATACGGCAAGCAGTTGCGCAGCATGAATGGGTGCATAGCGAACTAATCGCTTACACAAAAAGCGGCGAGGAGTACTGGTTGGAAGTAGTCATACAACCGGTGGCCGATAGTGACGGTAAATATACGCATGAGGTGATGGTTGGACGGGATATCACCGCGAGGAAAAAAGCTGATTCAGATATCCATTCACTGGCTTATTTTGATGTTTTGACGGGTTTGCCAAATCGCCGCTTGCTGCTCGACAGGATAGGGGTGTTGCTGGCCACGGCACAACGTAGCGGTCTGTTTAGCGCGGTGTTATTTATTGATCTTGACCACTTTAAATACATCAACGATGCTCGCGGTCATGCGACGGGCGATGCCGTTCTTAGGGCCGTTGCCAAGCGCTTAAGCAATATGTTGCGCGAAGTGGATACGGTCGCGCGGATTGGTGGTGATGAGTTCGTGGCCTTGATCGCTAATGTGGCAAAAGAGAGTCATTCCAGCGCAGCTATCGCCTTGAGCATTTCCGAAAAAATCCGTGCCGAGATTGCGAAACCTTTCGAGATCGATGCGCAAACCTATACCTGCGGCTGCAGTATAGGCGTGACGTTAATGCCTAAGCCCGGGCAAACTAAAGAGGATTTATTGCGCGAGTCTGATACTGCTATGTATCGCGCGAAAATGGCAGGACGCAATCAGATTGCTTTCTTTGAGGAGAATATGCAGGTAGAAGTGGAGAACCGGCTCACCATGGTACGTGACCTGGCGAACGCAATCGCTAACGAGCAAATGCAGATGTTTATGCAAGCGCAGGTCGATAGTTTAGGCAATACCGTCGGTGCCGAACTGTTGATGCGCTGGACTCATCCTACGCGAGGCGCGGTTTCTCCCGCCGAGTTTATTCCGGTGGCTGAGGAGTCTGGGATCATCGTGCAATTAGGCGATTGGGTCTTGCAGCAAGCCTGTCTGGTATCGCTGAAGCTTACGGCCCAGGGCCGGGCTTTCCCTCTGTCGATTAATGTCAGTCCCAAGCAATTTCGGCAGATCGACTTTGTCGAGAAAGTGCGTTTCACGCTGCAGGCCAGTGGCGCCGATCCGGCGGCACTCATTTTTGAAGTTACCGAAGGTTTGTTGATCGACAATCTACAAGAAACTATCATACGTATGCGTGAATTGTGCCAATTGGGCATACGGTTTTCTATCGATGATTTTGGGACTGGCTATTCCAGCCTGTTTTATCTCAAACGACTGCCTTTGTATGAGCTAAAAATCGATAAGAGTTTTATCCGCGACACCCCCACAGACCCGAGTGACACCGCCATCGTGCAGGCGATTTTGGCGATGGCGAAACATCTGGGTTTAAGGGTGGTGGCAGAAGGAGTTGAGACGCGCGAACAGGCTGATTTTTTGATCGCGAGTGCTTGCGATAGCTTGCAAGGCTATTTATTTTCTCGCCCGCTTCCGGTTGATGCATGGCTGCAGCAACCGGAGGCCGCGAGCGAAAATATGCTTAGGCTTGCTGATAAGTAGTCTGTATCCAAGCTATGAATAATTGGACTTCCGGACGCATGATGGCTTGCGCCTCATGCACCAGATAATAGGCATGCGGTGGCGCGTCCAGTTGGGTTTCAAACAGACGCACTACTTCTCCGCTTTCGATTAAATCCTGCGCAAAATGCTGACGCGTCAAGCCGACGCCATGCCCATGTTTGACCGCTTCTAGTAACAAACCCAGATCGTCGATACGCAAACCGCTGGTGGGCTCAGGCCAATCTAATCCTGCCACTTCAAACCAGGGTTGCCAAGGCTCCAGTGCCGAACGCAAGAGCTTGGCGTGGCGCAGATCGTTCGGCGTCTTAATCGGCGCAATGGTCTTGAGGTATTCTGGGCTAGCGACCAGAAAGGCTGGTTCGACGAAGAGTTTTTTGGTGACCAGATTCGGATACTCGCCAGCGCCGAAGCGCACTTCCACATCGCTCTCCGACAGACTCAGATCATACAGTGGCACAAATAAAAATATTTCTATCTCTATTTCGGGATGTTTGCGGGTAAATTCTGCCAGCTTGGGCATGAACATATAGCGTGCAAAGGTTGGCGGCACCGTGACTTTGACGCGCAATTGGTTTTGCGTGCTCTTGTTGGGTAAGGGGAACTCGGCCAAGGTGCGTAAGGCAACCCTGACCACGTCGAGATAACGGCGACCGAATTCGGTCAGCGTGACGCTCCGGCCTTCCCGCACAAAAACACGTTCACATAAATGCTCTTCCAGCAGGCGTATTCTATGCGACAGGGCAGACGGCGTGATGCACAGTTCTTCGGCGGCGACGGCAAACGAACTATGCCTGGCTGCGGCTTCAAAGGCGGACAGTGCGTGTACCGGGGGGAGTCGTGTTGCCATGAGTGTTCCAGATAAAATAAATTTTTGCGGGCTCCCAGGGCGTAGCTATAGGAGCTGCACCAGCGCTTTTTTCTGCGCTTTTTTCTGTGATTTTGACTATGCTCTATTATGATGCGTTAGCAGCCGAATTCACGTATGCTTTCCGACTTCCTGTTTAATAATTGGCGAATATGGGCAATAGACTCTCAAAAATAGCAACACGCACCGGTGATGCCGGTACCACCGGGTTGGGTGACGGCAGCCGTGTCGATAAAGATGCGCTGCGGGTACACGCCATGGGCGATGTGGATGAACTCAATTCGCAGATAGGTGTACTGATCTGCGAGGATATTCCTGCGCAGATGCGGCATGAGCTGGTGTCGATACAGCATGATCTGTTCGATATGGGCGGCGAATTAAGCATACCCGGTTACACCATGATTACCGAAGCGCAGGTGACGCGGCTCGATAGTTTGCTGGCGTTTTACAATGCCGACCTGCCGCCTTTGCGCGATTTTATTTTGCCGGGTGGCTCACGTGCCGCCGCCATCGCGAATGTTTGCCGCACCGTGTGCCGACGTGCCGAACGCGTGATCGTCAGTGTCGGTAAGAGCGAAGCGATCAATGATGCGCCACGTCAGTACATGAATCGTTTGTCGGATCTCTTGTTTGTGTTGTCGCGGGTGCTTAATCGCTATGCCGGTGGCGCCGATGTGATTTGGGAAAAAGAACGCCAACGCTGATCTCTGTTTGGCGAGCATGATTCATATACTCCCGCTTATTTGAATAGAAATGGCTTATTTGCGCATATGCCGTATGCGCAATGAAAATATACTAGGTGGGGGTATATTGGTATTGCCAATAAAAAAGCCAGCGAGATCGAATTTCGCTGGCTTTTTTTATTGGCGTTTTAAGGAGCGGCTTATCCGCGTCCGTATCAGCTGTTCACGGCTATTTTGGGCATGCTACTGAGTTCGCTGGCAAAGCGCTCGCGAATCGAGCTTTCGATACCGCTGGCATCGAGACCGCATAAGCTCAGCAACAGCGTCGGATCGCCGTGGTCGATAAATTTATCTGGCAAACCGAGTATCAGCAAAGGCTTGCAAATCCCCGCTTCGGCCAGGGCCTCGGCCACGGCAGAACCGGCGCCGCCCATACGGCAGCCTTCTTCTACTGTCACCAGCACATCGTGGCTCTCGGCCAAAGATTTCAGCAGTTCCACGTCGAGTGGTTTGATGAAGCGCATATTCGCCAATGTCGCATCGAGTTTGTCGGCGGCTTTGAGGGCAGTATGCACCATAGAGCCGAACGCCAGAATCGCGATGCGGCTGCCATTGCGTTTCAGTTCGCCTTTGCCGATAGGCAGGCTAGTGAGTTCTTGTTCTACCACCGCACCGATACCAGCACCGCGTGGATAACGGATCGCCGCTGGCCCCGGGTAGTGGTAGCCGGTAGTGAGCATCTGGCGGCATTCGTTTTCATCCGAGGCGGCCATCACGATCATATTTGGGATGCAGCGCAAATACGCGATGTCGTAATTGCCGGCATGCGTGGCACCATCAGCACCGACCAGACCGGCACGGTCGAGCGCGAAGGTGACGTCCAGATTTTGCAGCGCCACATCGTGAATCAATTGATCGTAGGCGCGCTGCAAAAAGGTCGAATAAATTGCCACTACCGGTTTTAGTCCTTCGCAGGCGATGCCGGCGGCAAAGGTGACCGAGTGTTGTTCGGCGATGCCGACATCGTAATAACGCTTAGGGAATCGTTGTTCGAATTCGACCATGCCCGAGCCTTCGCGCATGGCGGGCGTGATGCCTACCAGTTTGCTATCTTGCGCCGCCATGTCGCACAACCATTTGCCAAATACCTGGGTATAGGTTTGTTTGGCTGGCGTGCTGGCCGGTTTGATGCCTTCGGCAGGATTGAATTTGCCGGGGCCGTGATACAAAATAGGATCGGCTTCCGCCAGTTTGTAGCCTTGACCTTTTTTGGTCACTACATGCAAAAATTGCGGACCCTTAAGATTTTTAATGTTTTGCAGAGTCGGGATCAGTGAATCGAGATCGTGACCGTCGATAGGACCGATGTAATTGAAACCAAATTCTTCAAACATGGTGGCCGGCACTATCATGCCTTTGGCGTGCTCTTCAAAGCGTTTTGCCAGTTCGAGTACCGGTGACGGCAATACCGATTTGCCGACATTGCGCGCAGCGGCGTAAAACTTGCCCGACATCAGACGTGCCAGATGGCGATTCAGTGCCCCTACCGGCGGCGAGATCGACATGTCGTTATCGTTGAGGACGACCAGCATATTGATGTCGTCATATACGCCGGCATTGTTCATCGCCTCAAACACCATGCCGGCAGTCATGGAGCCATCGCCGATGATGGCCACCGAATGACGACTTTCGCCCTTAGTTTTTGCCGCCAGCGCCATCCCTAAGGCGGCAGAAATCGAGGTCGAAGAGTGACCCACGCCGAAGGTGTCATAAGGGCTCTCTGCGCGGCGCGGAAAACCAGAGACGCCCTCGTATTGGCGCAAGCTATGCATCTGATCGCGTCTGCCCGTTAAAATTTTATGCGGATAAGTTTGATGTCCAACATCCCAGATCAGGCGGTCTTCCGGCGTATTAAATACATAGTGCAGAGCAATCGTCAGCTCTACCGTCCCCAGATTCGAAGAAAGGTGCCCGCCTGTCTTGGAGACCGAGTCGATCACGAAATGTCGCAACTCATCGGCCAGCGGCGGCAATTGCGCACGCGTCAGCTTGCGCAGATCGGCTGGGCTATCAATATGTTGGAGTAAGTTGGTAAGGTGGGTCATTGCTTAGGCTTTCCGCTGCACGATCAGATCTGCCAGGTCGCGCAGTAGTTGGGCTTTTTCGCCAAATGGCAAGAGTGCTTGATGCGCATCATGGCAGAGTTTTTCTGCCAGCGCACAAGAGGCTTCTAATCCAAGTAACGAGACATAGGTAGGTTTGTTATCGACTGCGTCTTTGCCTGCAGTTTTCCCCAGTGTTGCCGAATCCGCGGTGGCATCTAAAACATCGTCAACTACTTGAAAGGCTAAACCAATGGCGTTGGAATAGGCATCGAGAGCGCTCACTTCGGTATCTGACAACGCTTTACCGCTCATCGCGCCCATCAAGACCGAGGCACTTAACAGCGCACCGGTCTTTAGTCTGTGCATTTGTTCCAGTTCATCAAGCTTTAATGCCAGCCCTACACTGGCAAGATCGATGGCCTGACCGCCGCACATGCCGGTGGAGCCAGCCGCGCGCGCCAATAACTGCAGCATGGATAATTTGCATTCGGCACTGGCATCGCCTTCGGCTAACACCAAAAAAGCCTGAGCTTGCAGTGCATCTCCAACCAGGAGCGCAGTTGCCTCATCGTATTTGACGTGTACTGTGGGTTTGCCGCGGCGTAGCGCATCGTCGTCCATGCAGGGCATGTCGTCATGCACCAAGGAATAAGCATGAATCATTTCTAAAGCTGCCGCGGCACGAGTGAGTAAGCTGATAGGCGCATCAAACAGGCGACCAGCGGCAAATACTAAGAGCGGACGTACCCGCTTGCCGCCATCTAAGGCGGCATAGCGCATCGCTTCGTGTAAGCGGGTCGGCAACCTTGTACTAGCGGGAAGTAAATGGGCAAGGGCGATTTCAAACTCGACTTGGGTCGATTTCATCCATGCCTGGAACTGCGACATCGGTATGCTCATGCCTGAACCTCGTTGCTGTCGTCACTGGAGTAGGGTTTGAGTAATCCTGCGTCAAGAATTTTGACTTGCTGCTCGACTTTATTGAGTTGATCGGCACAATATTTAATGAGTTCCGAACCCCGTTGGTAGGCGCTTACTGATGCCTCCAATGCCAAATCGCCAGCTTCCATTTGCGCAACCAACTCTGATAGCTCGGCCATGGCATTTTCAAAGGAAGACGGTGCGCTACTGATGGGTAATTTTTTTGACATAATCGCTTGCAGGTGAAAAAGGAGTTCAACCCATCATTTTAGAGCAAAGCTATTCTTGCGTGTGAAGTTATCAATCAGATTAGTAGTTTGCCACTCTAGGGAGGGTGTTCTGTGGAAGATTCTCGTTAATTCATGTTTAAGTAGTAATTTTCGCTTAGGATGGGATATTTTTGATCTAGAGAACGCCGCTTATAGGTGAGGAGTTTTTTCCTTGATATTATTTCTCTTGTGCGAAAAATATGTTTCCATCAGGCTTTACAACTAGTTACACTTCTTGGCTTTTTGCATCTGGGCAATACAGGGATAATACATAAAATAGTGCTGAAAAGAAGCTAAAATTGTGATACAAGCATTTCCATGTGGAAATTATCCGTATATAGTCAAGTCACATTCGGTGATCTCGTTTTGCGTAGTATAGTAAAGCTGTAAGTTAATTGATTTTAAAGACAATTTAGTTTTTGGGAAATTAATCATCGTTGCAAGTAAGAGTGAAGAAGTGTCATTATGTTACCTACCTCAGCTAAAAAACAGAGTGGTATTCATCCGCGAGTGTTAAAAACACCGGCGGAAATTTGGCATGGCCTGATGCAACAGGCGACGCATATGACGGTGGCGCAGATTGATGCGTTTTTGGCCCGCTTGTCGAACGCTTTACTGGCTGCCTCAGAGCAATCGACTGATTCTAAAGAGGCCAACCTGAGTTTTCATGCCGGACAGTTACTCAAAGAAAATGGTTACTCATTCTATTACTTGGCTTCGGCGGCCATAGAAGCTAATTTCCGTAAAGAGATAGAAGCACTGCAAATCAAGACCGAATCTTTGCTCAATCAGCAAGATGTTGCGTTGACTTTGGTCAGCTACGAAGAAATGGATGCGAAGCTGGCCTTGGCAAAGCTCAGTCGAACCTTGGAGTTAGCCTGCGCTGAGGAGCTTACTGCACTCAATATGCGGCTGGCAAAATTAATGGACTGCGATAGCGTTGGTATTGCGCAAAATCCATTTCGTCCAGATATTTTCCTCAAAACCATGCAAGCAGTTTGGCGTGAATTTATCCCCGATTCCGCGGCCCATCATCTAATTCTCTCGTTTTTACGGACTGACATCCTGTTTGAGTTGGCACCAATTTACCGTGCACTTAACGAGACTTTGGTGAGTCAGGGTATTTTGCCAGACTTGCAGGAGTCCTATCGCGTCAAGAAAACCGCGAGCAGTGTAACGGCAAAAGCCGAAATCGATGCCGAGCCAGAAACCGAGACTTTGAATAGTCATGTCGCGCAAAAACTGAGAAAGTATTTTTCTGCCAATCAGTCGTTACAGGGCAGCACTGAACAAAATCATTTTGGTGTGCCGCAATTTGGCGGCGATGTGGCGGATCAGGTGTCTCGTGCGGTGGACACCAAGCTATTTCAGTATTTAGCTGATTTGCAAAAAAATATGGCCATTTCTCAAATGGCCACTGGAACGCAAGATTTCATGCGTCTGTCGCAGATCCGCGAGCAGATGCCAGAATTGGCAAATAATGGCGTAGAAAAGCACACGCTAGATTTACTCTCTAAAATATTTGATACCGTATTTCGCAATCAGGATATTCCTAAGCAGATTAAAGAACTTATTTCTTTATTGCAGGTGCCAGTCTTAAAAGCTGCCCTGATGGATAAGGAATTTTTCTTTCAAGATACACATCCTGCGCGCCGTTTAATTGACCTGTTGTCTAAACACAGTGTTTCTATCGATCAGGATAAGGGGCATAGTGACCCTCTGTACCTGGCGATGAAAGAAAACGTCAGTCGTGTGCAGCGGGAGTTTGACCAGCAAGTCGATACCTTTGACAGTGTCGTTTCTGATCTGGAAAAATATGTCGCGAAAGAAGAGGCGGAAAACGAGCAGGCCTTGCAGTTGCCGATTACTCAGGCTCTGAAGAAAGAAAAATTTAAACAGGCTAATTTTGCTGCGAAAAATGAAGTCGCCCTGCGCGTACGCACTGGTGAGGTGTTGGCGTTTGTAGAGACCTTTCTTGAAAATCGTTGGATTAAAGTATTGACGCTTGCCTATAGCGTTAAAGACGATAAGCCGCAAGCGGTAGCGGATGCCATCAAAACCATGGACGATCTGATTTGGAGCGTGAAGCCGAAAATTAATTTAGAAGAGCGCCAGGAAATGGTGAGTCGCTTACCCGCGATCTTGGTGCGCCTGAATAAATGGTTAAGTCTGATTAAATGGGATGAGTCCGATCAGTTGCAGTTTTTTTCTGAATTGGCTGAATGTCATGCTTCTATCGTTCGTGCTCCCTTAGATCTGACGCCAGAGCGCCAGTTAGAAATCGCAGTTGAAGTTGCTCAGCAGGCGGCCGAGCGCCGTTTGGAAAAACGTGCACAAGAGGAAGCAGGTCAGCCAGCTGACATCGCAGCCGATGATTTTACTGGCATCGTTGCCAGCCTTGAGCGCGGAGTTTGGCTACAATTTACCCGTAAGGATGATAGTACACATAATGTCAGGCTGGCCTGGGTCAGTCCTATGCGTAGTTTGTACATTTTTACTTCCAGTCAAAAAGAGAAATCATTCTCGGTCTCGACTGAAGAATTGGAACAAAGTTTCCGAGAGCAACGCGCGCAAATTCTAGTATTAGATAAAGTGGTCGATCGCGCCTTGGTGGCTGCACTGGACGAGCTTCCAGTACAGGAAGAAGTGGCTTCAGAGTAAAGTTTTAAACTCGGTCTTGATGTCAGGTCTTACAACCGAGCTTCACATACTAGTACTAGTCTGATCGTTCGTCTTGGATTTCACTCCCTGCCTGAAAACATTAATTGTCTACCTATTCATAGGCTGCCAATCGCATTTGTTCGGCGCGACTGAAATTTTTGTCGCGCAGAATTTGTAATTCACTTGAAGCAGATGGTGCAGGGTTTTTTTGTTCAATTTCTGGTAATTGTTTGCGCTCTTGTAAATACACGGCAATCCGGTTTTTCCATTGTGCTTCGTCCACATCAAGTGCGGCCAGTCTGGCCGCTGCCTCCGGCGATGTATTGGCAGCGCGCATCCGATAAATCTCATCCTCGCTAGCGCCCTGCTGGCGCAGCTTAGACACATTTTCCGCCAGGCGTAGAATTTTATACGGGGCCTCTTTTTCTTCCCGCAATGCGTTCGGCATGGCGGCATCTAAAGCATGGTATTTGCTGGTTTTCTGGGCCTCACTCAGGGTTTTGTCTTCGCTGATTTCAAAGCGAGCGACAGCATCGGTATCGTAGATGTCATCGGCGCCAAACATCGCAGTATTTTCATTTTGACTAAAATAACGGGAGCGCATATTTTGCATACCTTGTAGACGTAATTTCATGGCCTTGGCTCCGCTACCAGTCAGGCCAGGGGCTTTTTCCAGTTCAACTAAATCTTGTTTGTAGCTTAAATAACGTGCCAGCACTTCTTTGCCTTGGGCGGCAGCTGGGCGACTTAAGGTCTTATCGAGTTCTATTTCTATTTCTAAGCGTATATCGGGCAGGCTTTTTTCACCTATAGCGGCGAGAAAATAGTCAAACATGCGTCTTAATTCAATATCGATTTTTAAGGTATCGCCAGTTTGGTTTGCTGCGCCGTCTGCTTGCGTCCCCTGCATCGATTTGACGAAGGAAAACATGTCCCTATTCGGTAAGGATTTTGTCTCTGTCTTCGAACTTGAGCCCAAATCCGTGTCGGATGTTGATGAGTTTACATACGAAAAAAATGCGACGCCAAGTACTGCGATTGACGTCACCGAAATGATACAAATTTTTTTGCTATTCATGGATGAATTGTTCCGGTGAAATTTTCTTTGAAACTTTCGACCTAAAATCTATAGACCTAGATTTTTCAAACGATTCGCTTGTTGGCGAAATATTGTGACAGGATTGGTTTCAAAAATATTGACTAAACCTATCGTTTGATTGACTTCATCCAAATGGTTCATTGCATAGTCATCGCGAATAACCTTGCCCAAATGGGAGGAGCAGCTAGATACCAGACCATCATTTTTTTCAAAACCAAATGCCAGCGCAGTGAGTGCCAAGGCTGGATCTAAAATATCCAGTACATTCGTATAAGGCTGGGCGCCGCTCCACGAGAAATACGCTACGCCATTGACTTGATACGCCCCTTCGCCACAACTGCTAGTAGGGACTCCTTCTGGATGTGCCGCATTGAATTTCAAAGAGCCAGCAGTGCTCAAAGAGTTAACCGCGGCTTGAGAATTTTGCGTCAGGCCTTTGCCACCGGATAGAAAGTTGATGACGGTCGCCAGGCCATTTGTAATTGAGACGATGACGGCGTTGCTGAGTGAACCGGCTGGCGCGATACCCATTAAAAAATCCGCCACTTTAGAGCCGCGATTGACCCCGCCGATAGAGGTGACCGATGCCACCAGATCAGGCCTGACCGATGCTACATAGCGTGCGGTTGGGCCACCATGACTATGTCCGATTAAATTGATTTTTCCGCTGCCAGTGACGGCAAGAATTTGTTTGACTTGGTTGAGTAATTGCTCACCGCGTACCTCGGTGCTATTTGCGGCTGCTACCTGAGTGGTATATACCTTAGCGCCGTCAGCACGTAGGGCTGAGGGAACACCATAAAAATACTCGACTGGGCCAATATTATCGAATCCAAACAGACCATGCACTAGTACGATAGGGTATTTGGTGGCTGTATAAGTGCCAGCCCACGCTGCTGTTGGCAGTATTGTCGCGCTAAGAGCTAGTACCGCTATTTTTTTTAAAAAATTCTTATTCATTTTTTGTCTCGTTTGTATAGTTATTTATTATTTAAAATGAAACCGGGCTTTTATCCGCGCCCTTTGCAAACTCTCCTTCAATAAGATTTTGATAAAATAAAAGATAGCTTGTGCTTATTTTTTGAGCAAGACGTCTAGATGCTTGAAAAGCATCACATTTTTATTTCCAGCTTCGAAAATGTATTTCCCAGAAAAAATAATTATTCGTTTTTCACTGCTAGATGAGTCGCAGAAAAATTGAGAATAGTTTAATTAGACTAAACTCACTAAAAACACGGAAAGAGCGGCGATGTGTGGTTTTAATCTTTATGAATGTGAGCATTTGTTACAAATTGGGTTACTCATGAAAACCAGAAAATAGACGTGCTTAAGCTAGGCGAGCGCGCAAATTTTCGATTCGGGTATAATGCTGGGTTCTGTCCAAAATTTCCTCTTCAAGTTTTTTTGAATTTTCTTACGAGCGTTCCTGGTTCTTAAGAAAACTGGTATTTCTGGATTCTTTCTCCTTTAGGTTGGTGTAAATTAATTTGGGGGGTGGGGATGTCCGATCTGGCTTCTTTTTCCAAACTCGCGCGTTCTGACGCGCAACTTCCGGTTCACGTGTATTTTGATCAAGCGCTATTGCAGCGCGAAATCACGCAACTTTTCCAATCTGGTCCGCGTTATGTTGGCCATGAATTGATGGTGCCCAATGTCGGCGACTTTGCTACGCTGGTCTCTGAGAATGAGGGGCGCATGCTGGTGCGCAGTGCCCAGGGCATAGAGCTAATGTCGAACGTCTGTCGGCATCGTCAGGCATTGATGTTTGGCGGACCTGGCACCAATGGGCGTGGCAATGCCAAGAATATTGTCTGCCCTTTGCATCGCTGGACCTATGATTTAAAAGGTGAGTTGATAGGTGCACCGCACTTTGCCGATACGCCTTGCCTGAACCTCTCTAAAACGCCATTGCAAAATTGGAATGGTCTGTTGTTCGAGCAGAATGGTTACAACGTCATGGAAAAAATGGCGCAGCTTAGCGTCACACAAGATATCGATTTTAGTGGCTACATGCTGGATCACGTCGAAGTACATGAGTGCGACTACAACTGGAAGACTTTTATTGAAGTTTATCTGGAAGATTATCACGTTGAACCGTTTCATCCAGGCTTGGGAAGTTTTGTCACTTGTGATGATTTACGCTGGGAGTTTGGCGAGGATTACAGTGTACAGACGGTAGGCGTGAATAATGGTTTGCTCAAGTCCGGCTCGGAAAAATATCGGGCCTGGCAAGAGCAGGTCTTAAAATATCGCAATGGCGAAGCCCCGAAATATGGCGCGATTTGGCTGACCTTGTATCCCAACATCATGGTTGAATGGTATCCGCACGTGCTGGTGGTTTCTACTTTGTGGCCGACTGCGACAGGTAAGACCAAAAATGTAGTCGAGTTTTATTATCCGGAAGAAATCGTTCTGTTTGAGCGCGAGTTTATCGAGGCCGAACGCGCCGCCTATATGGAAACCTGCATAGAAGACGATGAAATCGGGATGCGCATGGACAGCGGGCGTAAGGCCTTGTTCGATCGTGGTGTCAGTGAAGTCGGTCCTTATCAATCACCGATGGAAGATGGCATGCAGCACTTCCATGAATGGTATCGACGCAAAATTGATTTTTAATTAAAAAAGGGGGAGCGCTGCTCTCCTTTTTTTTGGGTGTGGAATATGCAATCCTTGTGGATGTTGCTGGCGAGCTTTTTGTTTTCTATCATGGGAGTGTGCGTCAAGCTCGCCTCTTCGTATTACAGTACCGCCGAAATTGTGGCGTATCGTGGTGTGATTGGTATGTTGATGGTGTTTGCCTTGATGCGCTGGCAGGGACAGAGCTTGCGGACTCGCATGGCGAGCCATCATCTGTGGCGCGGCATGATCGGTGTCACCTCTCTTTGGTTGTGGTTTTATGCCATAGGACGCCTGCCTTTGGCGATGGCGGTCACCCTCAATTACATGTCACCAATATGGATCGCGGCCATCCTGTTTGGCGGCGCATGGCTGCATAAAAAGAAGCAGTTAGAGCCAGGTTTATTGGTGGCTATAATTTTTGGTTTTGTTGGTGTCGTCTTGCTGTTGCGTCCCGCTATGCACGCCGAACAAATCACCGGAGGGATCATCGCTCTGGTCTCCGGCATGCTGGCTGCATTAGCTTATTTGCAGGTACGTCAGATGGGCTTACTGGGAGAGCCAGAATCGCGGGTGGTGTTTTATTTTTCGACCTGCTGTGCAATTGCCGGCGTCATTGGCACCCTGTTGGCGGGCGCTATGCATGGCAGTTCCAATCTGCCAGTCTGGCATACGCATCAGGCCAAAAGTCTGTTGTTATTGCTAGTTCTTGGTTTAACGGCGGCAAGCGCCCAAATTGCCATGACGCGCGCCTACCGCTTGGGTAACACGCTAGTGACGGCCAACTTGCAATATGTAGGCATCGTGTTTTCCAGTATTTGGGATGTACTGATTTGGAACGATGCCTTGGATCTGATGAGCTGGTTAGGAATCGTGGTGATACTTGGTAGTGGCTTGATCGCCACTTACTATAATAATAAAAATACGACACCTAAGCTGGCGAACGACCCCATCAGTTCTGAATAATTCTAAAGGTATTTTTCTGCATGTTGGTTACTTTGTCAGGATGTAAGACCATAATTTGGAAAATTTGTCGTCGCGTACGACATCGTGTATTTTGTGGCTGAGCTTAACGGTATTTCTATTCACTTTATTGAATTTCAAAACAGGAGTCTGAATGTATACGACATTAATATCTGCAACGCAATTAGCTAGCCTAAGCGAGCAAGCAAATACCGTCATTCTAGATTGTCGGCATGATTTAATGGATGCCAGCTTCGGCCAAAAAGCCTATGCGACTGGGCATTTGCCTGGGGCCCAATTTGCCCATCTTGATTTGCATTTATCTGGAAAAAAACTGGCCGCTGACGGCAGTTTTAATGGTCGTCATCCCCTGCCTGACAGAGACCAATTTATACAGAATTTACAGGCATGGGGCATTAATAATGACACGCAGGTGATCGCTTACGATGCGCATGGCGGCATGTATGCGGCAAGGCTGTGGTGGTTATTGCGCTGGGTTGGACATGCTGCGGTAGCGGTCTTGGATGGCGGTTTGCCAGCTTGGACGGCCTTGGGCTTGCCTTTGAGTCAGAGCGAGCCGCAGCTGGCCTGCGGTGCGATTCAGGCTCGGCCTAGTTTGGTCAGCCAGGTCAGCGTCGATCAGGTTCTCGCGAACGTAGCGAGTTCCGAGCTGATACTGGTCGATGCCCGCTCTCCTGATCGCTATCGTGGCGAAAACGAAAGCATAGACCCGGTCGGCGGGCATATTCCCGGCGCCAAAAATCGCTTCTTTAAGGATAATCTGCAAGTCGATGGCAGTTTTAAGTCCGCACTACAATTGCGGCAAGAATGGAGCACCGTGCTTACTGACAGTAACAAGGCCATCATGCAGTGCGGCTCAGGCGTGACGGCCTGTCATAACTTACTGGCTTTGGAAGTTGCAGGCTACACTGGTGCCAGCCTCTATCCGGGTTCCTGGAGCCAATGGTGCGCGGTGGCAGAGCGTCCGGTAGCGCTAGGCGCCTGATGTGTCTAGGGAACCGCTTGAGGCCATCGAGCCGCTCCCAAGTCGCCCCAGCGTCACTTATTTAGTGATGGCGGGTGACGAATAACACCAGCAGCACGCCACAGCCTATCAACAGTATTTGCGGTATTGTTTCGCGCAAGGTGGCGCGTCTTTGCATTTGTGGCATTAAATCGCTGACAGCGATATAAATAAAGCCGGAAGAGGCGAATACCAAGACGTAGGGAATCAGATTACTGGCGTCCTCCAACATGTAAAATCCGAGCACGCCACCAACCACCGCCATCAGGCTGCAAATGAGATTGTAGACATAGGCGCGGGTGCGTGAAAATCCGGCATTCAACAGAATAATGAAGTCACCAATTTCTTGCGGGATTTCGTGGGCAATGATCGCCAATCCCGTCACTAAGCCTAGTTTTGGGTCAGCCAGAAAGGCTGCCGCAATCAGTATGCCATCGGTAAAATTGTGCATGCCGTCACCGACCAAAATCATCCATCCTGCCTTACCTGCTTCATGCGCATCATGACCGTGTTCATGATGATGGCCATCACCTTCGTGGTGATGCGAGTGCCGTAAAATCGCAAATTTTTCCAATAGAAAAAAGGCCAGTAAGCCAGCTAACAAACAGGCAAACAGAGAGCGCGGATCGGTGCCAGACTCAAACGCCTCGGGTAAGGCATGCAGCAACGAGGTCGACAGCATGATGCCTACCGATAAGCTGACCATGCGCTCTACCATTTTAGATAGTAGCGAAAATGAAAATATGGCGGCTGCGGTAATGCTCAAGACGCCAGCAACGGCGGTAGCAAAGAGTATGGATAAGAGCGTGGAGTGAATTTTAAACCTCGAATTTTCGTGCATTTGCAACTAGGTTGCAAATTAGAACATAGACTGGACTTTTGTGCAAACCATCGCCGCGTTGGCTAGCGAACTAAACAAGAAATGCCAGCGTAAGTCCAGCTCAAATAAGGGGAAAATAAAATACGTATGGCCTGAAGGCGCATATTCCATGCGGGCTGCAGGCTAGCATTGCGACGTAAACTTCGAATTGCGACATTCAAGGGCAAAAAAACAAAGGGTTGAGATAGGAGATGGAGTACCTTTGTGGTGTTCAAAGCCGAAAGGACACGCCATGAAATTCACCCATCTCAACCGCCA
>NZ_JBMPPB010000007.1:0-274926 GCF_049340485.1 Undibacterium sp. Ren11W | reverse complement strand
CGCAAATTCAACAGATTGAAGATCGCCTGAATCATCGCCCTAGAAAAACCTTAGGCTACCGAACTCCGCATGAAGTACTATTTAATCTCATGCCTACTCCTGTCGCAATTCGAACTTGACATCGCAAGGCATGCCGGAGAAGCGCATGGAATATGCGCGCTGGCAGGGTCGATCTTAAATTTTAATATCCTATCGATTGTCCCATCGATTGTCTTATTGATTGCGCATTAAGTCATTATCCAACTGGCGATCAATGCGGCAATGCAGGCGACGATGAGCGCAATGCTAATCCAGCCTGCAACCAAGGAGGGCATACCGGTACGTGCCTCCCCCATAATCCTGACATCGCGCGCCAGCAATTGCAGCGCTATCACATGCAAAGGTAACAGCACCGCATTGACGACCTGACTGGTGTAAATCAAAGGGATCAAAGGTAAACCAGGTAGCGACACCACGCTGGCAGCGGCCACCGTAAGACCGACAAAGGCGGCATAAAAATACTGAAAATGACGCGAATCGAGATCAAGCGAAGCCGGTTCGCCTATCCCCTCGGCGATCGAGTAAGCAGTCGCTATTGGCACGATGGCGGCGGCCAGTAAGGATGCGCCTAACAACCCAACCCCAAACAAGACAGTGGCAAACGAACCCGCCAAAGGGCGCAGCGCCAGCGCCGCGTCGCTGGCATCGTTGATGTGTATGCCAGCACGGTTCAAGGTGGCGGCGCAGGCCACCGCGATCGCCAGTCCGATCACGCCGGTCAGTAGCGAGCCGATGACGACATCGACTCTTTCCCATTGCAAATTGGCTACCGTAATTTTCTTATCGACCGCATACGATTGTATAAAAGCCAGTCCCCAGGGTGCCAGGGTGGTACCCAACGTAGCAGCAATCGCGATCCAGCCCAGATTATCAACTGGCATATGCGGTACCACCGAGTTATGCCAGACCGCTGACCAATCCGGTGCCGCCAGAATGCCATCGATGATGTACAAAGCCAGCGTGGAAGATATCACCAGCAAAACCCGCTCTATGCGGTGAAAGGACCCGAGCACCACCATCAAGGAAATCAACACCGCCGCCAGCGGTGCACTGATCCATGAAGGGATGCCGATCAGTGAGCCTGCTGCCGCGATACCCGCATACTCTGCGCAGATAGTGCCGAAGTTGGCAAACAGCAGACCAAGCACGGCGATATAACCCCAGCCGCGTCCCCAACGCTCGCGTATCACACCGACAAAACCCTTACCGCTAGCTGCGCCTAGGCGCACCGCCATCATATGAAACTGCACCAGCAAAATGGTCGAGGCCGGAATGATCCATAACAAGCGGTAGCCATGATCGGCCCCCAGCACCGAATAGGTGGTGATACCAGCCGGATCATCGTCCGACAAGCCGGCCAATAGGCCTGGTCCCAGCACTGCCAAAAAAGCAGAAAAAGCGCCGATACCGGCAGCCCGAAAACGTGCAAACTGCAAGGCAATACCACGTTTATGATGCGCCACGGCATGCGCTGGTGCGCCCTTACGTAGACGTCGGTGATGCGCTGCGGATAGATGTTTATTATTATTCATTTCGAGTAAATCATAGGTCGGCTATCTGTTTAAACTAGCTAAATTAAGCGATGTTCGTTAAGCGTCGCCAAGTAAATTCATCGATATGACTGTGCGCAGTGCGCCCATCTCATATCGATTAAATTGGTTTTTTTAAGATTCAAAAAATTTCTCGGCGCAAAATTCGCAGAAAAACTTTGCTAGCACTCGCTGTCCTCGGTTCCGCAAATGAGTGTTACTGGAGTTGCTGGAGTTGCTGGAGTTGCTAACACTTCCCTGGTAAAGATTAAATTATCAAGCAAGGATACAAAATCGCTCCCAAAGCCAAACGGATGCATGGGAAAATCGTCTATTCCTGAGTCATTAGTCAGCGGTAAATCGCTGAGCAGCATCCTCGCTACCACCGGCAGCTAGCACCTAAACTTCATCGGACCAGGGCTTGCTGAGAAATTTAAACGTAGAAATACGGTTCACCGTATCGGCCACCGTTTTCAGATCGTCGTTACCAGACAGTACCATGCGTATGGTATCCGGACAAAGCTCGCTCACGCGCGCCAGAAACTCAGAGCCATTCATTTCTGAGACACGCTGGTCGCAAATGACCACCTGTACCAGATTATTTTCCAGCATCAGCAGGGCCTCAGCGGTCGTATGCGCCAACAGAATTTTATAGCCGTCCTGACGCAGTAAGCGCACCAAGACATTGAGGATATTATTTTCTTTATCGATCAGCAATAAGGTCTGAATCGCGCCGTTCTCGCTCGCGTCGACTAGCCGCGCATCATTGCTAAGTAATAACTTCGCCATTTCATCCGGCGCCACCGGACGACTGAACAGATAACCCTGAATCTCATCGCAGCCAGCCTTGCGCAAATAACCAAGCTGTCCTTCAGTCTCGACGCCTTCAACGATCACCGTGATACCCAGCCGTTGCGCCAGCGCGATCGAGGCATTAACGATCGCCGCGCTTCTAGGATCGGTCGTAATATTGCGCACGAAGCCCTGATCAATTTTTAATTTATCTAGGGTAAAACGGCTCAGGTAACCGAGCGAAGAATAACCGGTGCCAAAATCATCGAGTGAGACCGATACCCCCATCTTGCGCAGCTGCGCGATTTGGAGCAGCGAGGAATCCATATCACGTATCATCGCGCTCTCGGTCAACTCCACTTCCAGATAGCGCGGCTCCAGCCAGGTATCATTTAGCGCCTCCCTCACCATCGCCACCAGCGTGCCGGTGGCAAACTGGTAAGCAGACACGTTGACAGCGACCCGTACCGGTGGCAGTCCGGCATCCTGCCACGCCTTATTCTGAGCGCAGGCGGTACGCATTACCCAGGCACCAATAGAGAGGATGAACCCGGCTTCTTCGGCCAGGGGAATAAAGATAGAGGGGGAAATCATGCCTAACTCCGGGCTGCGCCAACGCAGCAATGCCTCTACCCCGCAAATGAGGCCGTCGCCAAGCGACACCTGCGGCTGATAGTGCAACAATAATTCCCCTCTTTCCTGGGCATGTCGCAGATGGCTTTCCAACACGATCTGACGTAGCGCCCGCGCATTCATTTCGGCGGTCAGGAAACGTATGCTATTGCGCCCCTCGCTCTTAACCAGCGACAGCGCCATATCAGCCCCCTTGAGCAACTCGGCAGGCGAGCTGCCATCTGCCGGATACAGACTGATACCCATACTGGCCGTGACCGACACTTCCTCGTCCTGTATCTGCAGCGGTAGGGCGATCGCCGTCATGAGTTTTTGTGCGATCAGGGTGATCTCATTGACGTCGCCAAAATAGCTCACGACCATGGCAAACTCATCGCTGCCCAAATGTGCCAGGGTGTCACCCGGTGCCAGCAAGGCTAGTAAGCGGCGCGCCAGTTCTTTCAAAAAAGCATCGCCGGCATCGTGACCAAGGAGGTCATTCACATGTTGCAAACGGTCGATATTGAGCAATAGCAGCGCCACCTGACGGCTCTCCGATTGAGCACTGTCTATGGCTTGCTGCAGACGATCGCGTAACAATACCCGGTTCGGTAATCCGGTCAGGGCATCGTGCTGCCACAGAAAATCGACGCGCTCCTGCGCTTCAACAATTGCGCTGCGGTCGCTGAAAATACCGACATAATGGGTAACGATGCCGCTCCCGTCTTTGACTGCGCTAAAAGTGAGCCAGGCCGGGTAAGCTTCACCGCTCTTGCGCCTGTCCCAGATTTCCCCCGACCAATGTCCCCCCGTATGCATACAATTCCACAACTGCTGATAAAACAGCGCATCCTGCTTATCTGACCTGAGGATAGACGGTTTTTTTCCCAACACTTCGGCTTCGCTATAACCAGTAATTTTTTGAAAATTCGGGTTTGCCGCCACAATCAGACATTCGGCATCGGTCAGCATGATGCTCTCATCGGCATTCTCAAAGACACAGGCAGATAGGCGCAGACGTTGCTCTGCCTGACGATGAACGCGACGCTGCGCGGCCTCGCGTAATTCGCGCTCAACCGCAGGCGCCAGTCGCGCCATATTGCTCTTCATTAAATAGTCCTGGGCGCCGGTACGCATCAATTCGATTGCGGTCTCGTCGCCGATAGAGCCGGAAACCACGATAAACGGAATATCCAGAGCAGTGGCCTGCAAGGTCTTGAGTGCCTGTTTCGCGTCAAAACCGGGCAAGGAAAAATCACACAATACGACATCCCAACTCTGGGCCCGCAGTGCCTGCTGCATTTGCTCGCCCGTCTCTACCCTGGTATAGCTCACTTCAAAACCAGCTTTGCGTAGATGCCGTAGCATCAGGGCAGCATCGCTGGCAGAATCCTCGACGATTAATACGCTAAGTAGGGTATCCATGTTGTACTCAGGGCCGAGGTGGCGCTTCGTTGATGACTAACCAATACATGCCCAGCTGTTTTATCACCTCGGCAAATTGATGAAAATCGACCGGCTTGCGTATATAACTATTGGTTCCTAGATCATAACTGGAGGCCAGATCCTGTTCTTCGTTGGAGGACGTGAGTATCACCACTGGTATGCGACGCGTGCGACTGTCGGCGCGTATCAAGCGCAATACTTCCAAGCCATCGACGCGCGGCAGTTTCAGGTCTAGCAAGATCAAAATCGGGTTATCGCTGTCGTTGGCGTCGCGCTGATGCGAGGCACCAGTCAGAAATAAATAATCGAGCGCCTCTTGCCCATCCTCGGCCACGACCAGCTTATTGCGGATACCGGCTTTCAAAAAAGCGCGTTGCGTTAAGCCTATGTCGCTAGGATTATCTTCCACCAGCAATATTACTTTTTCTCTCATCATGTATCCTTGTTAGTGTCTTTAGAGCTCACTAGGTTCTGCTTCACAGATTTTGCTTCACAGGCTCAATTGCACAGACTCAATTGCTGATTTGTTCGGTAGAGTAAAAAAGAAACAGGCTCCGGCATCAAGACGAGCTACGGCCCAGATTTTGCCACCATGTCTATGGACGATACGTTGCACCGTCGCCAGACCAATACCGGTGCCGGGGAATTCACTGACTCGATGCATGCGCTGGAAAGCGCCGAATAGTCTTTGTGCATGTGCCATGTCGAATCCAACCCCATTATCGCGTACGAAATAGGCATCTATCAGTTGTTTGCTAGCCGGCTCCACTTCGCGACACGCGCCAAATTCTATGCGGGCCAGAGTGCGCGGAGCGGTAAATTTCCAGGCGTTCTCAAACAGGTTCAGCAACACAATTTCAAGTAAACGGGGATCCCCCACGACCCGCAAACACGGCTGTATCACGAACTCAATCTGGCGCTGGCCATACGACTGTTTGAGTTGTTCGGCAACGGACAAAGCTAGCTGACTGAAATCAACAGACTCGTGTTTAATCTCGCCACGAGTGACGCGTGCCAGTTGCAGCAAATCATCAATCAGTTGCCCCATGCGTTGCGTCTCGGCGCGAATACGCGCCACATACTCATGCGCCGTCGTATCGAGCTGCTCACCATAATCTTCCAGTAATGCCAGACCCCAGCCGTCTATGCCACGCAAAGGGGAGCGTAGATCATGCGACACCGAATAACTGAAACTTTCCAGTTCATGATTGGTTTCCAGTAACAGTGCCGACTTATGTTCCAACGCCACCATAGACTGTGTCAGACGTGCCGCCATCTGGTCAAATGCCTGTGATAAATCGCCCAGTTCATTCTTAACATTGACGGCCGTGCGCACGCTGAAGTCGCCCTTACTGAAGGCATCGGTGCCTTGTTTAAGCTGACGAATCGGCCCCAATATCTGCGTCAACGACGTCACATAATTGAGCAAAATAATCGCCCCTATCAACAAAACCAGCAGTGCCACTAGCCAGCTGGTGCGCCACTGCGCATCAATAATTCTCTGCTCGCTCAGGCGTGCCAGGCGGCTTGCATCCGCGCTGGAATTCTGTGTCATTACCATAATCTGAGTGATCAGGCGTTTTTCCACTTCCTGCGCCAGCTCCATCTCTTGTTGGTTGCCGCTGCGATGGCTGTCTAATACGACCAATTGCGAAAAAGTTTCTTGCAAATATTGTAGCTGCAGTCGCAGCTCACGCATGATGGCAAGTTCCTCCGTCTCTTCAAACATGTCTTGCGCCAGACTTCGGGTTAGCGAGCCATAGCTTTGCTGCCATTGCAGCTTGGCACGTTCAGGCCGCGCAATGATATATTCGAAAGCAACCAGGCCCAAGCCACTGATACCTTTCGCCACGGTATCGGTAGCAAAATCACTGCGTGCCTTAGCCTGGTGCGTTTGTCGTATGGAGTTAAACAAGATCGCTGCAATGATACTGATCGCCAGCAGCGCCAGGAGGGTACCAAAAGTTTGCTGGGTTTTGATTTGCATAGCTGGGCTAGCGCACTATCTTGACCGCATCGGGCTGGACTGCCGTCAGTGCATCCATGTTAATCGCGTTTAAAAAATTCGGCATGACGCGCTGTTCGCTAAATTTATTCTGCATTGCCCAACGCGCCTGATCTTCCAACATAATCAAAAGGTTCTGGTCTAGTTGCACCACGAAGCGGTAATTCGGTCCAACCACGTCGAAGGTAGCCGGATCAATACCCATCAGCGCTACGATCATCGCATATGCCTCTTTTGGCATGTCATCAGCATAGCGCTTAGCCTTAAGCAAGGCTCTTAACACGCGCTGAGTCTGATCCTGATTGGTCACCACCCAATTGCTGCGGGCCGCCAAATTATAGTCAAGCACGAAGCCGCCATCGCTGCGAAACTCTACGCCATTGGCACCGAGCGTCTGTTTAGCAGCACTTAACCAGGGCTCCCAGGTGGCGATCGCATCGACTTCTCCGCTCTGTAGAGCAGCTAACATTTTCTCCGGCGCGAGACTGGTCAAATCTAACTGATTTAATCCTAAACGATGCCGGGCCAGCATAGTGCTGAGTACAAAATGGCCATCCGTGCGAAAGGTCACGCCGACCGGCTTATCTTTCAAATCAGTCAGTGTGCGAATTGCACGATCACGCCGCGCCACCACACCGTACGCCCTACTTGCTGTAAAAATGGTTGCCACAATACTGACACGCTCGCCGTTCATGGTCGCATACATGACAGGGATATCGGCAACCGTCGCCAGATCGGCGTGATTTTTCAGTGCCGCGTTAAGCGCATCACGGCCACTGGTATGCGGCTGCAGAGTGACATCGAGTCCCTCTTCGCCAAAATAACCTTTGGCCAGGGCCAGGTAAGGCAGGCCGGAGCCAGGATAGGTGGTCACTGCGATAGTGAGTTTATGCCGTCCCGACAACGGTGGCAGTATGCGCGCCATTAACGGCTGCCAAAAATACCCACACAGCAAAACGAATATCAAGGTCAGAGCTGAGGTAACAGCCAACACTTTATTGCGTTTTGCTGCACTCATATCTATATTCTCCAGAGGATGGGCTTCTGAATCTCCCACATTAGGACTTACGCAAAACCGCTCCCAGCGTCTTTGTATCCACCAATCCGGAGAAATTTTACCGAAGTTCTTAGATGTTTTTATTGACAAAAAAACTTCTATTTACAACATCATAGACCAAATTTTTGCAACGCGTTTGAGCTTATTCAATTGCTGTCTGGGCGCTGATCATCCTTGCCCGCGCTGCGACTCCGACTGCGCATAAGCACATATTGTTTTCGGAATTCCAAACCGCGTTCTGGCCAATTACGTGCATAGGCGGTCAAGCTATCTTGCACCCCGTCAAAATCCTCGCCATTCACGCGGCAATCCACCGCCAATCTGCCCTGACTATCGCGCGAGACAAACATACGCAGCCCCAAAAACTTCTGGCTTTGCAGCAAATCATGCAAGGCCGCTGTGCTTTCGGTAAACAGGCAGCAAGGACAAAACGGATGTGCCTCTTTGGGTTCGGGTGCAGGCAGCGTAGCTAGATGCGCCACCGGGCCGAGTAGCACCTGTCGGTAATACTGCATACCGTCCGGCTGCGCCCCCGGCGCCACACTCATCTCTATCACGGTGCAGTCTAAGGGAGTCTCACGCGTCGCGTCAGTCAAAACGACCAGATCCATTTGCGTCCAGGCGCGAAAACCCTCGGCGACCGCCAACGCTTCGCTAGCCCCTATCGCATGCTGATACTCATAAATCCCATCCGGAAAATATTCGGGATGCGCGACATGCATTTTCGTGCAAGTGCGCACCCGACCATCGGCCAAAGTAATGGATTCTATAGGCTCCACTTGCAACAGCAAACCACTGGCCAGACGCAGCCCGGCGTCGCTCCATGCGAACTCTATCCCTTCTATCAGTAAGAGATCAGCCAGCGCCTGCATCAGAGTGGGATCAGCTTGCCGCTGCGTTGCGACACTTGCGACCTCAGGATGGGCAAGCGCAGGCAACTTGGCCGTTGAAGAAAATCTATTCTTGAAAGAGCTGAAAATATTGATAAGTGACATAAAAATGCGCTAAGAAAGAGGCGGTGCAAGCGGCACTGCCAAACAGCGCATTGTACGGATTTTCAGTCTGTATGGGCGATGCGGATATAGATAGTCAGATACGTCGCTACGTTCGCAGCGCCGCGCCTGCGAATTCGACACTTAGAAATTTAAAAAAAGGCATGAGCCCAGCGCGCATATCCCATGCGGCTTACAGGCTAGGCAGGCTGGAGAAGCGCATAGAATATGCGCGCTGGCGGGGCCACTTGAAATTTTCAACTATGCTAAAACAGAATGAGGACCAAGCTTGTCCGAAAAAACTAACAAAAAAATAGTACTGAAATGAGACATCTTCTTCTCATCGCGCAAATATTGCTGGTATCAGCCTGACTCCTATTTTTTAGGTAATAGGCAAAATCGTTGATGCTATGCTTGCTCGCTGTTAATAGTAAACACCAGCAATCGTCCAAGTATTATGGTTATTTTAACATCTTAAAAAGATGACACACTTGCCATATTATTTTTGTTGACTTACTCACACCTTGTTACAATTTTCTTGTTTTTGTGCAAGGCCTGCTGAATATTTCCTGATAGTATGTGAACTTTTCTCAAAATCTCATACTAAGGATGCAAAAAATGCGCCGACAAAGTTACAACCCTAAGCCACTTTGTCTGGCAATTTTCCTTGCATTCCCGGTTTTGGCCATTCCTAGCTTTGCTGCCGAGCCTTATCCCGCGCTGCCGCCTACGTTGTCTTCTTCAGTGACCCCGAATATCATGTTGTATATCGATACTTCAGGCAGTATGTTGCAAGATACCAATAATGCATGGATGTTAACTAATATTTGTGATTCGAACGCCAACTGGAGCGGATGCGTTAATAACGATGCAAACTATCGCGCCAAAATTGATATCAACCCAAATACCAAGATGAATAAAGCCAAGGGCGTGGCTAAGGAGTTAATTAAAAATAACCGCAATTTGCGTTTCGGACTATTCTCTTTTGAAGATAAACCCGGCAGCATTGGGGGGGCTGAGCGCTCCGAGGCTGGCGTACTGCGCGCTGGAATCAAAGATATTGATGAGCCGAATAATGATACTAATTATAATAATTTAAATGCAGCGATTTCCGCCCTTAATGGCAGAACAGGGACGCCTTTAGGCGAAGGTTTGTTGGAAGTTACACGTTATTTCGAAGGAAAATCCTCTCTTTACAATAAAATTACGGGTAACTACACGAGCCCGATACAGTATCGCTGCCAGAAAAATTTTGTCATTGTCGTTACCGACGGTGATGCTACCGGGGACGACAACTTGCCCGGCTCTAGCATGCCGGCTCTTGCCTATGTCGCTCGCGATCAAAATGGCGCTTCGGTGCCAAAAAATTTCTCCGTATGTACAAAGGCCGACACGAATGCTGCTGATGACTTGTCGGTCAACTGTCCGTCCGAGCTGGAAAAAGACGATGGTAGCTTCACCAATACCAATCCCGGCTTTGGAAGCGGCAACCCGAACAATCGCTTTCGGGCGATACGCGACGTAGCCAAATATGCACGCGTCGCTGATTTACGGATAGGCGGCAATGATGCGGATGGTAAGTCCTTTGATGATGTGAAATTTGCCAAGCAAAATTTAATCACCTATACAGTTGGATTTGGCACTGACAATGACGTTTTACCAGCGGCCGCCAAAGTAGGCGGCGGCAAATATAAAACAACCACTGACGAAAAACAACTGGCTGCTGCGTTGAAATCAGCAGTTGATAGTATCGTGGCATCAACCTCAAACGCGGGTGGTGTCGCCACCCAAAGCGAAATTACCACCGCTGGCAACAAGGTGTTTCAACCGGTATTTAATCCTGCTGGTTGGTATGGCCAACTCTTATGTTATTCACTGAACGCCGACGGTACCGTGGGTGCCGCTTGTACGCCTAGCCCTGAAGCGGTGATACCTGCCGAGTCCGCTCGCAAGATACATACGTCTAAGGTAAATAATTTGTTTCAGACTGAGCGTTACTCTTTCGCCACCAGTAACCTCACTAGCTTATCGCCCGCACAGAAATTATCACTGGGTGCAGATGCCACAGAACAAACAAAAGTGATGCGATTCCTGCGTGGCGAAGAGTTGATTGCAGGCTTTCGCTCCCGCTATAACGCGACTTTGGGTAAAACAATCTTGCTGGGCGACATCGTTGATGGTCAACCCGTGGTGGTCACCAAGCCTAGTGGCTCGACTCCGGAAGCGGATTACGCCAGTTATATTAGCAGCAATGCGGCGCGTAATATTGTCTTGATCGGTGCCAACGATGGGATGGCACATGCTTTTGATATCGCGACCATGGGCGAACTGATGGGTTATATCCCGCAGGCAGTTTACCCCCGCTTGAAGGCACTGACGGCCAGCGATTATGGACAAAGCGCAGGCACACCGCATACTTACCATGTGAATGGCAGCATGCGCCAACAAGATATCAAAACTGGCACTAGCTGGAAGACCGTCGTGGTGGGAGGTTTAGGCCAAGGGGGGCAGGGCTATTACGCACTCGATGCAACTAACAATGCGCAACTAAGTGCCGCAACTTCCGCCATTAAGTGGGAATATAATGATATCAACGATAAGAGTATGGGGTATACGCTAGGCACTCCACTGATTTATAACGTCAGGACAGGTACAAATACGGTAGTACCAGCGGCAATATTCGCCAATGGCTATGAGAGCAATTGGGACGACACCGCTAGTGGTGGACAAAAAACTACGAATAAAGAATCCGTCTTGACTATCCTAAATGCTGAGACTGGGGCAATCATCGCAAGAATCCCAGTAACGGGCAGCTCTGGTCTATCCTCGCCTGCGGGCTTAGATTATGGACAAGATGGAGTACTTGATTTTGTCTATGCCGGTGATGTGAATGGTAAATTATGGCGCTTTGATTTGACCGACCCTAATAATTTTAAAGTGGCGAGCAATCCGCTGTTTGATGCAGGTGCCGGCCATCCCATCATCATGCGCCCCGGTTTAATCCCGGTAAATAAAGCGGCCGATGGCACCCCGCTCGGAAATGTTATTTTATTTGGTACCGGTCAATTGCTCACCAATATCGACCGTAAGGACACCACGACCCAAACTCTGTATGGGGTGCTTGACAAGATGGAGTCCAACCCTAGTACCGTCTCAATCAGTAGTTTGCAACAGCAACAGTTTGAAACCAGCACTTATAGCAAGAACACGACTCGGATCGGCACCTACCGCAAGATCAGTGCTAGTGACGATGCTGCGAATAAACTTGATATTGCCTCGGCTGCCAATTTAGCCTTGTCTGCACCTAAGATGGGCTGGTATATCAATTTACCAGACTCCAGCGAACGCCTAGTCACTTCGCCTATGGTGTTTGAAGACCGCGTGTTATTTGGCACCGGTGTACCGATCAGTACAGAACAATGCCTACCTGGTGGTAGTGGCTGGATCGTCGGTGTCAATCCTCTAACCGGCTCAGTCGTGCGTAAAAACAATAAATCCACCGGGGCTGATTTTAGCTTTATCGACGTTACCGGCGATGGCAAATCGACTGCCGCAGATAAAATCGGCACTGGCCCTACTATCTCCTATATGAGCGGGTACAAAAAAGACGGGATTCCGACCGAACTTAGTTATGTTTCGTCTGCTGCTGTATTAAGCTCACCTAGCGGTAGCGATGGCGGTCTGGGGAATATAGGTAATGTGATTGCCTTGCGCGAGGCAAACTCCATGGGTGTGTATACAGGACATGGCACGAGTACCACCACCAGAGGTATCGCGATAGCGCGCCAGGCATCGAACAAGGGCTGCGTGTATGGCGGCGTGCTGGGCAAGTCGGACCTGGACAAAGATTGCATGCCAGAGCCTCCTTCAGGCGCGGTGAAGATTGAAACCACTCTCTGGCGCGAGATTAAATAATGAGAACGAATAACAGAGTGCTTTGGCTAAATCGCAACATAACAGGATTTAGCTTAATCGAACTAATGGTAGCTCTCAGTATTTCCGCCATTCTTTTAGCGGTCGCCATACCTAATATGAGCGGTTTAGTACGCGATGCCCGCTTGTCTGCTCAGACCGATTTATTGGTTCGCACCATCAATGGCACGCGCATGGAGGCAATCAAACAGCGCAAAAATTTCAAGGTATGTCCGGCTGCAACACCAGATACGGCGACAGTATGCTCGACCGACGCCAACGATTGGATCAAGGGTTGGCTAGTAATTGAAGGTACTACCATCAGCCAACGTATCTCGAGCAAATCTGGTGTTACGGTTAGCAGCGCGGCGCTTGCTGTGGAGTTTGTCGGAACCCTAGGCACGCCGACCGCCGCTAGCAGCTTTACCATTTGCGCCCCAACTCGTAAGCAAATGACAGTCAATATTGCCGCCTCTGGGCGTGTCGATAAGCGAATTGATGCGACGGTGTGCTCATGAGGATATCCAAATTTAAGCTGAAAACTATGAAGATGAAACGTCAGAGCGGTGTCAGTCTGCTGGAGGTTATGGTGGCGATGTTCATATTGGGCTTTGGCTTATTAGGACTGAGCGCTACCCAGTCTAAAAACATTACCATGAATCAGAGCGTTTTTTATCGCAGCATTGCGGTAGATCTCGGCAATGACCTGGGGGATCGCATACGTGCGATCCGTACACCTTACATGGTAAGTACTGGCGCCAATCCGGCACCAGCAAAGCCACCCGATTTTTCTAAGTGCAGCCCGACACCAGCTAGTTGCGCTAACCAAGACGGTGATAGAGCAAGTTATCAAGCTTTGGTGAATAGCGAAATGATTGAATGGAATGGCATCTTGACCTCGCAATTGCCAGGCGCAAGTTTCACCTTAGCTTCGACGGCCAGTTCTTCGACAGATTATTTTCGCTATGTTCTGACGATTACGTGGCTAGATAATCGCAAAGAGGCCTCTAATACTAGTTACAGCGTGGTGATCGAATAATGAGTATGCGTAAAAACGGCTTTTCGCTCATAGAGTTAATGATAGCGATTACCATATCTATGGTCGGTCTGATTGCGGTTGGCAATAACTACACTTCGTCTCGACACACTTACAAATTGCAGAGCATGCAATCAGCGCTGACCGAAGAAGGACTATATGCACTTTCCATGATGCAACGCGTCATTTCTCAGGCAGGTTTTCGACAGTCACCAGCCCAGGAAATTGCCGCCGATCATATCGCGATCTCAGCAAACGGGCTAACACTCAAGTTCGAAGCCGACGGTACAAATTTAATTGGATGCAATGGTGCGGTGCCGGCGGCGGCGGCGGCACAGACACTGGTCATAAAGAAGACGAGTGATGGAAAATTGCAATGTGGAGCGATAGACTGGATTGCACCGGCAGTATCTGGTACTGGAAACAGTAGCGAAGTCGTCGATTTTCAAGTGAAATTTGGTATCGATACCGGCCCGACCGGCACCATCGCCAATTTTGGTTGCGGGGTAACATTGGGCGATGGCACCAAGCCGCGTGACTGTATCGCTGATAGTTATGTCACGGCCTTACCAACTGGCGTGACTGCAGATCAGATCATGGCAGTCAAGCTCTGCTTGCTATTACGTTCAGAGGCATCTGATAGCTCTTTAGTAAAAGCCGCAGCGGTAAAAAATTGCTCAGGCGTCGACGTGGCAAATACACAAAGCGATCATAAGCTCTATCGTGTGTTTCGAACTACCATCTTGCTTAAGAACCGCTAGGAATTTTCATGCATAAAAAGCAAAAAAAACAAAACGGCTTTATTTTGATCGTCGCGCTAATCTTATTGGTGTCGGTGACTTTATTGGTCCTGAACGGGATGCGCTTGGCCAATGTTGGCGAACGCATGAGTGGTAGCAGCATGGATCGGGGGCGCGCAAAAATGGCGGCAGAACAAGCCTTGACACAAGGCCTTGCCTTGCTTCAAACCGCTGGAACGGCTTGTCTTGACGGTGGTTGTACCTACGCCAACCTACCAGGAGCTGCCGCTGAACATACTGGTAACAGTTTGCCCGCTAGTTGGAGCGATACAAATGCATCCGCTGCAACAATTGCCTCTGGACAATTAAGTTCAGCGAAATTTTTAATTAACTGGCTAAGCGACGCCTCCTTCACCCCATCACCAACAAAAAATTCTTGTAAAGCCTACAGTATTATGGGACGAGGTGTTGGTTTGAACTCCGCGTCTGTGGTCGTCCTGCAAACCATTGCCTATATTTGCCCAGCTGACTAATAAAATGAAATCACGTATAAAAACTCTCCGCCTATCCCCGCGTTCGAAAGAAACAGGGTTTACCTTAATTGAATTAATGATAGTAGTAGCGATCTTGGGAATACTATTATCCATCGCTCTGCCGGCATACCGACAAAACGTTGTCAAAACGCGCCGAACTGACGTCCAGCAGATAATCGAAGCGCACGCCCAAGCGCTGGAGCGGTATTACTCGACGAATGGAAGGTATGTGACTACGGCAACTGGAACGACCTGCGGTGCTACGGCTCCTTCTGACACGTCTAACTATACGTTTTCAGTTACCTGCGCAGCCAATACATTTAGCATTACGTCTACCCCTGTGGTAGGTTCTATGCAGGCAGCCGATGGTGCTCAGAGTCTGTCGAGTTCTGGTGCCAGGACTGGGACTTGGGCAAAATAAGTTTTTTGCTCGCTATGACCAGAGCTAAATATCAAAAATACCTGCTATATGTTAATAATCGCGACAGCTCTTGATCGCGGTTATTAACATAATTATCGCCCCAGACCACCTGAAGTGCGCGCCAGTTACGCATGGCATCACGTAAATATAGATAAGCTGAAGTTTTTCATTCTCCACCATTCGTAATGAACTCCAGGCAAGCGCCTCATTTTGATAAAATTTGGACTTGTTTTTGCGTCAGATAATCCATCTCGATTTGACAATGAAATCTGCACCTAGGTGCAATGGCTCGAATAAAATGGATGTTAGGTTAATTTAGGGTTTGATCAAACGCACCCAATCCGCCATCTACCGTCCATCAGCATGCCATACAAAATCGACACACTTTAGTTGCGAGAAATCAGCCAGTCTGGGCGCTAGTGATGCACAAGGCGCAGCACCAGATAAAATCATACTCAGAAAATATTAACGGGCACTCGCCCAGGGCGCATATTCCATGCGCCCTACAGGCCAGGCAGGCCGCAAAGGCGCACGGAATATGCGCTCTGGGCTTGCCACTAGAAAGATTTTTACAGGCCTACATCGAACACTGCGGTGTAACTGCTGCAACAGGCATGAGATAGCTCTGTGTAAGCGCAGCAGTTCCGCAAGATCGTTATTTCAAATTTACTGTTTTTGACCGCTAAAGGTTCCCTGTGCCGGCGAATTGCCGCCCCATTGCCACATTCCCATAACGGCACCGCTTTGTGCATCGATACTCCCCATGAACTGGGCTGCACCGGCTTTGCCAGCGCCGGTCAGGATAAATTCACCGATCTGGCTAATCGTCCCAGAGACGGTAAAATTGGTTTTGTACTTACTCGACACGCCCATGCCGGTCATGGCACCGCTGTTATTGACCATGACATTGACCGTACCATTATCGTCACCGGTAAATTTTACCGCGTACATACCACCCAAGCCTGACGCTGCGCCCGCATTATTTGAACTTGGCGGAGCTGAGTAATTACTGCTTGCCGCAGTCGCTTCACGCGGATTGCTAGCACGGATAGAGCCTGCCGCATTGCGTTTTGAGGATGCTGAGGTGGCTTGTATGAGTTGCGGTTTATCGCGAATCGCGAGAGCAATTTTATTGAAGTTATCGAGCAAACTAGCCGCGATCAATTTCCCTTCCGGCGTCTTACTATAACCGCCGGCGCTGGCCCAGCCCATGCCGCCCCAGCCCCAGCCATCAAGGCTAAAATTCATTTTACTAGCCTGACCTTCGGCACTTGCTACCTGTATCCCCGAGCGTACATCGGCCAACAGCAAAGTGGTTTCTGCTTCTTTAAATTTAAGCCCTCCAGCCAAGCCGCCTAAAGCACCTAAGGCCCCCGGCAAGTGGCCGAACAAACCACCGATAGCGCCATTCAAACCTCCGGTATCTTCGGAGAATTGGATCGCCGGTGTCATCACAAAATCGGCCGCCTGCAATTGGCCGCCACCGACATTCGAGCCGTCTTGCATCTGCCCCGCTGCCGCCAGCGCGCGCTCTTGCTGTAAGTTTTGCATCGCGACACCGCGTTCAACGATAGTGAAGCAGCCCGACTCTTGCGCGATCATGCGCAACATGGTCGATGGCGAACCCAACTTGTAACGCCCCAGATAAGTAAGTATCTCGCTTTGTGGCTCGGCAATCGCCAAAGTGCCAAAATTGCGATTACATTTTTCGATTGTGCCCATTTCGGCAGCGTTGGCAACCACCGGTGCGCTACAAAGCAGCAAGGCCGCTGACAACAGCGCCAATTTGCCAGACGGGACTAAGGGTAGTGGCTGCTTCATATTCTCTCCGAAAATGCTAATTTATTAATAAGTTCGGGAGTATATCTTGAAATTTTTGTCAATGCGAAATTTCGCAAAATATTACACTTTTTTACACGAAAATAAACTTAGGCCAGAATTGACACTTAGTCCCGTTGGCACTGTAAAAGTAGATCGGCGGTAAGCATTAACTCCGCATATTCACCTTGCAGGTTACTCAGCGACATCTGGTGAATTTGCTCGGCGCTTTGCAGCCCCCCATTACAATCGACTCTATCAAAAGTAAAACAGGCATCGCTCACCACCACAAGCTTAAAACCCAGACAGGCGGCGCTGCGGGCGCTCGCCTCTACCGAATAATTGGTAGCAACTCCGACCATCACTAGCGAACTGATCCCGCGCCCATGTAGCCAGCGCTCCAGGCCAGAATTGCAAAACGCATCGGTGACGTTTTTTTCCATCACATACTCGTTGACCAATGGTGTAAATCGCGACTGTATCTGAGCGCCAGCTTGCCCCGGCCAAAACACCGAGTCGGGCGAGCGCGACATATGTCGCACGTGGACGATAGGCAAGTCCAAGCTACGCCAGGTCGCCAACAATTGCGCGATATGATCCTCGGCCTCAGGCATGTTTCTAGCTCCTAAGCGAGACTCAGTCATGCCTTGTTGCATATCGATGATGATGAGGGCTGGGTTTGAGGTGATCAGCGTGGAATGATTCATAGATACAAATTCAAAAGTAGCCAGTCATCGACAGGGAAATGGGTCATTGATGTGCAGACATTACAGCTCACGCATTGAAACTCAAAAACAAAACTCCAGAGTGCTCAACTGACATCACCAACGCGAAAAATGGTCTTCGGTAACCCCCACCAAATTGGCTATCTTGCGCACGGGCGCATCCTTGCTGGCCTTTACCCAGCCGCTAAATGTGCCTATCGGTTGTACGTAGCGGCTGGCAGCAATCAGCAGATTTTTATTTTCGCTGCGGCAGCCTTCCGGCTGAAATTCTAGATCGAGCAAACCATCCTCGGTATAAATATGCCAGGGCAACAGGGGTTGCGCGGGATCGAACTCAAACTGTGCAGCTCCCAGAGAAATGAGCTGTCCATCTAGCCATAAGGCGTTTTCATTGTTACCGAAATAGCCCGCCTGCAGATTAAAACCCAGCTCTAGATTATGTGCTGAAGCCCAGCGCCATTCGGTCTCGCGTGCCAGAAAGCCGTTGCTATGATCGAAGCTGGCGATGCCACCGGACAAGTCAAACTCGCGCCCCTTGATGTGGACGCTGCCACGCAAAGGCAGGCCTGAAGATTTCAGCGTGGCATGCACGCTGCCGCCAGCCACCTGGCCGATCGCACTCAAAAATGGCGCTGCTGCTTGCGCATCAAAACTGGCATCAATCGCAAAATCACCGCATTCCAGCGCCAGTTGATAACTCTGGCTGGCGGCCAGGTGACGGTAATCAATATGATTTTTCAGAAAACGAAAACTACTGGAGGCACCATCGGCAGGATGCGTATTCAAGCTGGCACTCAGACCGGGCAGGCCGTCCTGAGAGAAGCTAGCAAGGATGCGCCGCTCGCGCCTATCAAAGACATAGGCAAAGGCAGTATTGGTCCAGCCCACATCGACAATCGCGATACCGCAAAAAATATCGGCGGTCGCCAGCGCCACATATTGCCATTGCTTATGGTGAAAGTGCTGCCATAGCCAACTCCGTTTATGCGGCGCCGCCAGCCCCCGCCAGTCTATCTGCCCCAGCTTGCCGACATATTTACCAAAATTGACACTTCCATTAGTAGCAAGAACACTGGACGGTGCAGCTCCCAATGTCAAAGGGGATGCAGCGTTTACGTCTGAGGGTCGAACCAAAACCGAACTTGAAGCTGTCATATTGGCGATCTAGAAATATTGTAGGAAGTCGCTAAAAACTCAACACCGGGCAAGCCCAGCGCGCATATTCCATGCGCCTTCGCAGAGCATAGGGCCTGCAAGCCGCACCGGCTATGCGCCTTGGGCCTGGCGTCTTGGGAAGTTTGAACGGGAGGCAAAGCCGGGGTTTATTCAAACAGAGGTCGAAAGAATGAGCGTTCATAGCTGACGATGCAACGCGTTTTTTCGGCATATTTAAAAGCGTCTATGCACTCTGGGTCCAGAAAAGATTTTTCGCGATACTCTTCATACAGCGCCATCGATGGGAAACTGAACATCGCCAGTGCAATATTGCTAGCGCCTTCCGATGGCAGAAAATAGCCGTGATGATCTCCACCAAACTTCGCCACCAGCGGTATCCACATCTTTCCGTAAGTCTCAAATTCCATGAGCTTGTACGGATCAATCACATAGCGCAGGTAACAGGTAATCATAGATTTTCTCAAATTGGTAGGAAATTTTGGCAAGACTGATGTCATAGACAAATAATTAATTATTTTAATTCTACCAAGCATTTGATTTTTAGGGAAATAGTGAGCGATCAGCTTCGTAACAGAATACTAGACGGTACAGGATTGGTTGCCAAAACGTGATCTATTGACTCCCATTATCGGCAACTAGCTGAGGCCATCAGCCTGGCCCGACGAGAAATAGCGAAAGACTTAGCATGGGGTATGTGGCTAGCATCCAGATAAGCGATTTTTTCTGTAGGCATTATTAAGAAAACAAAAAAAATATTTCCATGCGGAAATCAAATTACTATGGACAGCTCGCCACAAATGTCCTAGTCTTGAGTTCAGCACGCAATTTTCTTGATTATTTTTTCGCCTGAAATCTTTTTTTATCCTCCACGCAAGCCTAAAATTTTACTCTGATACAAATTTGGTTTCCGCAGAATTTGTGATCAATGCCAGCCGTGGATCTCGTTGTTTAATTGTTCCGGTTTTCATACACAAGGAGTCTTCTCCATGTCTGATCAAGGTCCCATTGCCTACGATGCACACGACGCCTACAACGCCGAGCGCCCCCTCTTAATCGCCTGCGGCTGTGGTGGCAATCATGCCCCACATCAACACGCAGAGCAGCAGAGCAAACAGATCGTCAGCACCGATGAAATCAGTCGTAATTTCCTGGAAGCCGCCTTAGTCAAGGCACTGTTTCCGCACGAGCCAACGCGCAGAGCGTTCTTAAGTGCGGTGGGTCGCAGCACAGCGATGGCGGCCATCGCCAGCCTAGTGCCACTGGCAAGTATGCAGGCCATGGCACAAGAATCTAGCGGCAATTTAGAGCGCAAAGAATTGAAGGTCGGTTTTATCGCGATTACCTGCGCGGCCCCCTTGATCATGGCCGAGCCACTGGGATTTTATCGAGAGCAGGGTCTTAACGTGCACCTGGTCAAAACCGCCGGCTGGGGCATGATACGTGAGAAAGTCATCAAGAAAGAACATGATGCCTCGCACTTTCTCTCGCCTATGCCGCTAGCAATGAGCTTAGGCCTGGGCAATGAGCCCTTCCCCACGTCCGTTGCCACCATACAGAACAATAATGGTCAGGCCATTACTCTGCACTTAAAACATAAAGACAAGCGTGATCCTAAGCAATGGAAGGGTTTCACACTGGCAGTGCCGTTTGTGTATAGCATGCATAATTTTTTACTGCGATATTATCTGGCTGAATTCGGTATCGATCCGGATGCAGACGTCAAAATCGTCGCGGTGCCGCCGCCAGAAATGGTGGCAAAATTAAGCGATGGCAGCATAGATGGTTTTCTCGGGCCAGATCCGTTTAACCAGCGTGCGGTGTTTGACGGTGTCGGCTTTATCCATATCCTGTCGAAAGATATCTGGGACGGGCACCCTTGCTGCGCCTTTGGTGCCAGCGATGAATTTATCAAACAGAATCCAAATACCTTTGCGGCCTTGTTCCGCGCGATCATCAGCGCCTCACTGATCGCCAGCCTGTCTACCGACCGCTATGAAATCGCTAAAACCATCGCACCGCAAGCCTATCTGAATCAGCCGCTGGAAGTGATCTCGCAGATCTTGAGTGGCAAATACCCCGATGGTCTGGGCAATACCCGTTCGGTGCCGGATCGCGCCATCTTCAACCCCGTGCCCTGGCAAAGTATGGCGGTCTGGATGCTGACCCAGATGAAACGCTGGGGCTATATCAAAGGCGACGTCAACTATGCGCAAATCGCCGAAAAGGTATTCATGTTGACCGATGCAAAACAGCATATGGCGCATGCCGGCTGGAATCCGCCCAAGGGCAACTACCGCAAGCACATCATCATGGGAAAAAGCTTTGACGCGCAAAAACCGCAGGAGTATGTGAATAGCTTCGCGATCTCGCATCAGGCCTGAAGTACTGGTATTTTTGAATTGAGGGTTTAAGCAAAATAATCAAGGCTAAACGCGTGTAAGAACCTAGCCGCGCTGTTTGCCCAAGTCGTACGTTGTTTTAAACAAACAAGGAGACAGCATATTGGCGTTGCGCAATTGCCTCTTGGTTGTTACATTATCTGCAACTCACTAAGGGAGGCTTTTCGATGTCGCTATCCATTTTCAAACCTTACGATCCTGAGCACAACAACAGCACATCTTGCTCCTGCGGACAGCACCAAAATTCCGAACAGCATCTCGCCGCAGAATTACATCAGCAAGAGTTAGCCAGTCTGGCGCGGGTACGCGACCCCGAAACCCTGAACCAAGATGTCATCGAAGAAGCGCTAATGCGCGCACTATTTCCCGATGATCAGCTGCGTCGTAATTTCTTACGCGCTGTCGGCATCAACACCGCGCGTGCCGCCATCGCCAGCGTCTTGCCTATGGCGTCATTGCAGGCGATGGCACAAGAAAAAAAAGGCAGTATAGAAAAGAAAGATTTAAAAATTGGCTTTATCGCGATCACTTGCGCTGCGCCCCTGATCATGGCCGATCCGCTGGGCTTCTATAAAAAACAGGGACTCAATGTCTCTCTGCACAAGACCGCAGGCTGGGCCTTGATACGCGACAAGATGGTCAACAAGGAGTTTGATGCCTCGCATTTTTTGTCACCGATGCCGCTGGCGATGTCTATGGGTTTAGGCTCCAATCCCACACAAATGCGGGTCGCCACCATACAAAACATCAATGGTCAGGCGATTACCCTGCATGTCAAACACAAGGACAAACGCGATCCGCGCCTTTGGAAGGGTTTCAAGCTAGCGATACCGTTTGAATATTCCATGCACAATTTTCTGCTGCGTTATTACCTGGCAGAGCACGGACTCGACCCTGATAAAGATGTGCAATTACGCGTCACGCCGCCACCAGAGATGGTGGCAAATCTGCGCGCAGGGAATATCGATGGTTTCCTCGGCCCAGATCCGTTTAACCAACGTGCGGTATATGATGAAGTGGGTTTTATCCACATCTTATCGAAAGAGATCTGGGATGGTCATCCTTGCTGCGCATTTGGTATGTCCGATGAGTTCGTCAAACAAAATCCAAATACCTTTGCGGCACTCTACCGTGCCGTCTTAAACGCTGCCGCTATGGCGCATGACTCTGCACATCGCTCGCTGGTAGCCAAAGTTATTTCTCCGGTAGCCTATTTAAATCAACCTGAAACCGTGGTCGAGCAAGTGCTGACGGGGCGTTATGCCGATGGTTTGGGCAATATCAAAAATGTGCCGAACCGCGCAGATTTCGATCCTGTGCCCTGGTACTCAATGGGCGTATGGATACTGAGCCAGATGAAGCGCTGGGGATATATCAAAGGCGAGGTCGATTACAAGGCGATCACTGAAAGAATTTTTCTACTCACTGATGCGAAGAAATACATGAAGGAATTAGGGCAAACTAGCCCGGATTCAGGCTACAAAAAATTGAAGATTATGGGCAAGGAATTCGATGCAAACAGCGCCGATACCTATATCAAT
The DNA here is from genome assembly GCF_049340485.1 of Undibacterium sp. Ren11W. Taxonomy (NCBI): domain Bacteria; kingdom Pseudomonadati; phylum Pseudomonadota; class Betaproteobacteria; order Burkholderiales; family Oxalobacteraceae; genus Undibacterium; species Undibacterium sp. Ren11W. Next base: position 252,153 of record NZ_JBMPPB010000007.1, on the reverse strand, counting down.
AGTTTTACGATCAAAAGATAAGGTAGTCGATGGCTACTCATTTGGGCCTGCGTGCCGCCCTGATCTCGCTGCTGATTTTCTTGCTGTTTCTGGCAGGATGGCATTTCGCTACCTTACCACCTGCTACTACGTCGGCATCAGTGCTTGCGCCACAGACCCAGCAAGACGACGACTACGCCAAACTAATGGGAAAAAGTAAGGAGAGCGAAAGCAAAGTAACAGGGTTTCCAAGTCCGGCACAAATGGGGCTGGCGATGCGCAAACATTTGTCTGATCCATTTTACGATAATGGCCCCAACGACAAAGGCATAGGCATACAACTAGGCTATTCCCTGGCGCGGGTTGGGCTGGGATTTTTGATTGCGGCTTTGGTTGCAATACCACTTGGCTTTGTGCTTGGCATGTCGCCGCTGATGCAGCGCGCACTCAATCCGTTTATACAAATTCTTAAGCCTATCTCACCTCTGGCATGGATGCCTTTGGCTCTGTACACGATCAAGGACTCTTCTATCTCCGGCGTGTTTGTGATTTTCATCTGTTCGATCTGGCCTATGCTACTCAATACCTCATTTGGTGTGGCGGCGGTAAGGAAAGAATGGATTAATGTTGCCAGAACCCTGGAAGTGTCACCACTACGCAAAGCCCTGCTAGTAATACTGCCCGCCGCCGCACCGACTATTTTGACCGGCATGCGCATCTCTATGGGAATCGCCTGGTTAGTCATCGTCGCCGCCGAGATGTTGGTGGGTGGCACCGGGATTGGTTATTTCGTCTGGAACGAATGGAACAACCTGTCGCTGACCAGCGTGATGTTCGCGATCCTATTGATAGGCGTGGTAGGGATGTTGCTCGATCTGATCTTCGCGCGTCTGCAACAGTTTGTCAGCTATGTTGACTGAACCTGGGATCATGGAAACCGCTTTTTTAAATGTAAAATCTTTGGCGAAGCGCTTTGAGACCGAGGAGTCATCGGTATTTTACGATGTCAGTTTCGGCATAGAAAAAGGCGAATTCATTTGCATCATCGGCCACTCCGGCTGCGGAAAAACCACCATACTCAATCTGCTAGCCGGTTTAGATAGCGCGACCGCCGGCAGCATCAAAATGGATGGTAAAGAAATTTCTGGGCCTAGTCTGGATAGAGGTGTGGTATTTCAAGGGCATGCGCTGATGCCCTGGCTGAGCGTCTTGCAAAATGTTGAGTTCGCAGTCAAATCGCGCTGGCCGGACTTTCACAAAACCGAGGTCACCGCTCAGGCGATGCACTATCTGAAGATGGTCGGCCTGGTGGGCGCAGAGCACAAAAAACCTTCAGAATTATCCGGCGGCATGAAACAGCGCGTAGGCATAGCACGTGCTTTTTCTATAGAGCCAAAAATGCTTTTGCTGGATGAACCCTTTGGCGCACTCGACGCGTTGACGCGCGGCGTGATCCAGGATGAATTGCTGAAAATTTGTGCAGCGACGCATCAAACAGTGTTCATGGTTACCCATGATGTTGATGAGGCGATTTTACTCGCCGATCGCATCATGCTGATGTCAAATGGCCCGCATGCGCGCATTGCGGAGATCGTCGTCAATACCATGCCCAAGAATCGTACTCGCGCCACCATGCATCACGATCCCCAGTTCTATAAAATACGCAATCACATGGTTGATTTTCTGGTTAACCGTTCACGCCTGATACAAGAGCAAAGCGTCAGCGCGCGCCATACAGCCAGTGACGAAGTGACACGGGTAGTACGCCCTGGTCTGGATATAGACGCAAGCTCCGAGGAATCGAACACGGCAACTAGCCTTGAACAACGCAATCAAAACTGGCGCAATGCGCCGCATCTTTAACAGTTTGGCACGTCTTCAATCTTTCAGTATTTGTCTACCCCCATCACTAAAGGAGAAACACTCATGGATAGAAATCAAGTCAGCGTAAAAATACTCTCTGCCAAGGTTGCAAGAAAAATGCGCTGGAGCGACATTGCTGCAAAAATGGGTAAGAGCAAGGAATGGACTACCGCCGCGCTCCTGGGTCAAATGAGTCTGGATGAGCATCAAGCCGAGATCGCGCAAAACTTGTTCTCGTTGACCGCCGAAGAAACCGCCTGGTTACAAATAGTGCCCTACAAAGGCTCACTGCCCACCGCGGTTCCGACCGACCCTTTGATTTACCGCTGGTACGAAATCGTCAATGTCTATGGCACAACCATCAAAGAACTGATCCATGAAGAATTCGGTGATGGCATCATGAGCGCGATCGATTTCTCTATGGATATCACGCGTGAACCCGATCCGAAAGGTGATAGGGTCAAGGTCGTTTTAAGCGGAAAATTTTTGCCTTACAAATCGTATTAAGATCGCCCCTCGGCGCCCCCTCCGCCTGCTTTAGGCAATGCCGTGGTAGCGATTAGCATCTCTGCTACGGCGAACTATCCATCTCTTGTTAAGCGCTCTATGCACGTCAAAAACCGCGGCGCGCTATACTCCAAATATTCGCCTTGTGATGTGCCGACTTATCTACGCACCGTAAACATATTTCTTAGGTAACTTTATGCAAAAAATACAGCACGATTTTGAGTATGATCTCTTGGTCGTTGGTGGTGGCAGTGGCGGTGTACGCGCAGCACGCATGGCAGCCCAGCGCGGTGCCCGCGTGGCCTTGGTCGAGAGCGCCGCACTAGGTGGCACCTGCGTCAATGTAGGCTGCATTCCGAAAAAACTTTATAGCTATGCCGCCCATTACGCGGAGGCCTTTGAAGAGGCGCATGGTTATGGCTGGAGCATGCCAGAAAAACCGCACCTCGATTGGGAACGATTGAAGGCCAACCGCGCCACAGAAATCAGCCGGCTAAACGGCATTTATCAAAACCTGTTGAGCAATGCTGGGGTGACGATCATTGCAGGCTGGGCGCAATTGATTGACGCCAATACGGTACAGGTCAATGCTCAAAGCTACAGCGCCAATAAACTCCTGATCGCCACTGGCGGCACACCGATGCTACCTGAAATTTCTGGCAAAGAATTCATACTGAGTTCAGATCAGATCTTCGACATAAGCCCTTTCCCGCAGCGGCTGTTGGTGGTCGGCGGCGGCTATATCGCCTGCGAATTCGCCTCGATTTTCAATGGACTGGGGGCACAGGTTACACAGGTATATCGTGGCGAACAGGTATTGCGCGGCTTTGATGAAGATGTACGTCACTTTCTGGCTGCCGAAGTGAGGAAGGCTGGTGTAGATCTGCGCTTGAACGCCGATGTCGCCACCATCGAGCGCCAGCCAGATGGTCTGCAGATTACACTCAAAGATGGCACTAGTTTGACGGTCGATGCAGTCTTGTACGCCACCGGACGCGTGCCCAAAGTGAGCAATCTAGGGCTGGAAAATGCGGCCATCAAACAAAGTGCCAGCGGTGCCATCATCGTTGATCAAAACTATCAAAGTTCAGCGCCTTCAATTTACGCACTCGGTGATGTCACGGCGCGCATACAACTAACCCCGGTCGCATTGGGTGAAGCGATGCAACTGGTCGATCATCTGTTTGGTGATGACAGCAAAAAAATGGACTATGAACTGATCCCCACTGCCGTGTTTACCCATCCGAATATCGCCACGGTAGGGTATAGCGAGGCCGATGCGCGTGCCCAATTTAGTAAGATCCGCGTCTATCGCAGTGAGTTCAAAGCGCTCAAACATACCTTAAGCGGCAACACCGAACGCACGCTGATGAAGCTGGTCGTGGACGATGCCAGCGACAAAGTGATAGGTCTGCACATGGTGGGGGCCGACGCCGGTGAAATAGTACAGGGCTTTGCGGTGGCCATGAAGGCCGGCGCCACCAAGGCGCTGTTCGACAGCACCATAGGCATACACCCCACCGCCGCTGAAGAATTTGTCACCATGCGGGTGGCAGTAGGCGATTAACTATATCTCTTGCAGCAATCTAAAATCGAGCAAGCCCAGCGCGCATATCCCATGCGGGTCTCCAGCCTGCATGGCCTGCAGCCCGCATGGGATATGCGCGTTGGGCTAGGCAGCTAAAAGAAGATTTGATTAACTGGCCAACAGGCCTGATAATCCGCCTCATATACCAAGATAAACAGCTGCCCTCATGAAAAAAACACCCAGCCCTGAGCTCGACTTACTGACACTCGATAAGCAGTTTTGTTTCTCCCTGTATTCAGCCTCACTGGCGATGACCAAGACCTATAAGCCTTTGCTGGAAAAAATTGGGCTGACCTATCCGCAGTATTTGGTGATGCTGGTGTTGTGGCAGCAAGACGGTATTTTAGTCAAAGACATAGGCGAATTATTATTTCTCGATTCCGGCACGCTCACGCCCTTACTCAAACGGATGGAAGCTGCGCGATTAGTGCAGCGCACGCGCGATGCACTGGATGAACGCCAGGTGCGCATTACTCTCACGCCTGAAGGCAGAGAACTCAAGCAAGCCGCAAAAACAATACCGATCTCAGTGATGTGCGCCAGCGGTCAGAGCGCCGAGGTGTTAATGCAACTGCGCGGCCAGTTAACGCAGATTCGCGATGACTTAAGCAAAAATAATTAAGCCAAAGTAGAACTGACACTGCGCGCAGCCAACAAACTCAGCAGACGAAGGAAGAAATAACCTATTTCTATCCACGCGAAAACATTTCAAATTAAATTGCACACAATTAAATTGTGCGCTATTATCCTTCTGTCGGCCCTGCTCTCCGCCGTAATAAGACGCCCGATTTGATGCGCGTTCACAGCTAGCTAACTCACACTTTTATCAAGGAAATATCATGCAAGTACTTTACACAGCAAACGCAACAGCAACAGGCGGTCGTGATGGCCGCGCCACATCTAGCGACCAACATCTGGACGTTAAGTTGACGACACCAAAAGAACTCGGTGGCGCCGGTGGTGATGGTACTAATCCGGAACAAATGTTCGCCGCCGGTTATTCCGCCTGCTTCATCGGCGCTATGAAATTTGTCTCCGCCGCCATGAAGATTAGCTTGCCAGCCGACACCACCGTCAACGGTCTGGTTGGCATAGGCCCCAACGGCAAGGGTGGTTTTGGCTTGGAAGTGGCGCTCAACGTGAGCATCCCTGGTATGGAACGCGCCACTGCAGAAGCGCTAGTGCATAAGGCGCATGAAGTTTGCCCTTACTCAAACGCTACCCGCGGCAATATCGATGTTAAAGTTACTTTGCTGTAATTGCACTAGGCACTGTTAGTTCTAGAAAGCCACTCGGCGTACCGAGCGGCTTTTTTTTTTGACGTTTGCAATCGAGCGCCATTATTTTTCAATGCTGATGTAAAGCTTGCTTGACATTGCCAATTTTACGTTTAATATGTAAAGACTGCTTTACATGGAATATGTTAGTTTTGCTGGAATCCGGGTAAGTGCAGGTTTCATCAACAGGCATATAAAGAATCTTTATGTGCTTTTTCGCCCCCAGATGTCAAACAAACTTTACAAAATGGAGCATTAGCATGCGTGAGAAACAAATAAATCAACTTTATCTACGTGAGTTTTTTGGATCTATCTTGCTTTACCTGATTGTTCTCTTCCCCATCACCTGGATTGCCAAAGACATGCCAGATAGCATGACCCGCACCATACTTGCGCTCACGCCCATGCTGCCAGCACTAGGAATGTTATGGGCGATCCTGCGTCACTTCAAGCGCATGGATGAATATCTGAGAATCTGGAACTTGGAATGCATCGCATTGGCAGGTGCCTTGACCGCCATTTTCAGTCTCACCTATGGTTTTTTGGAAGGTGTAGGCTTTCCCCGTTTGAGTATGTTCGTCATCTGGGGCGTCTTTATGGGCGGCTGGGGCATCATTGCCTGTGTGCGCAAATCGATGGAAAAATGAAATGAAAAACCATGTCAGAGAATTGCGTGGCGCACGAGAGTGGAGTCAAGCCCAATTGGCCGATCAACTGGAAGTCTCGCGGCAAACCATCAATGCGATAGAGACGGGGCGCTATGATCCGAGTTTGCCATTAGCATTTGCGATTGCGAAGTTATTTCAACAATCTATAGAAGAAATTTTTCAGACTGATTGATAAAAAAAATTTAACGAATATCCAGCATACACCCTGAGTTTAATATTGATTAAGGACCCTCGCCAGAACGTAAAAAGGGCAGATGATTTGAAGCATCTGCCCTTTTTACGTTCTGGCGAAGAGCAATCCAAAACCTGATTAATCGTCCCGGTGCCCTCTATCATGTCCATGACCGTGTCCATGTTCACGACCATGCCCCCTGTCATCATCGCGATCATCGTAACGCCGAGAATCATTCCGGTATTCATTCCGGTAGCCATCATCGCGATAGCGCACTTCGCGGTAACGCGGCACAACAACCTCGTTATACCAGCGCTCGCGCACAAAATACACCTGACGACCACAGGCATCATAGCGATAGCAGTGCTTTTCCCAATGTCTGGAATGCCCCTCCGGCACCATTAAATACAAGGGAGGCCTTTGCACTGTGACGCGTTCTATGATGCGTGGTTCGCGATAAATGACCTGAGGGGCTTGCTGGAAACCTCCCAAATCGAGGTGACCGTAAAAACCTGGCTGACCAAATTGTACAGAAACACCGACATCGGATGCCTGAGCGCTGGCAGAAAACAGCACAGCGATAACCAAACCTACTTTAATAAAGAACTTATCCACGAGACGCTTTCACATTGAGAATGACTGACACTGAACACCTAACGGCTCAAGCACGTTTTTCGATGACAAGAATGAAAAAATAGTGCTTGATTTTTTATAAACACTGCCGCATATGAAGAATCAGTAGCATATCCAGTCTACTGGATACTCAGGTAAAAGGCCTCGGGCCAAAGGGTAACAAGATGTAAGACAAAGGGCTAAGAACTTGATTTTTAAAAGAAAAATATGTTTTTACATAAGTCGTTCTTGAAAAAATAGAGACACGCCCATATAATTAGCACTCAAGCGCAGAGAGTGCTAAAACCCTCTGTAGCAACAGATTTTCGGTGTGACGCTATCATTACTGCAATACTTTGTTTTGGTAAGACACATTTAATTTGTACCACCATCTTTACTTATCGTAATTTATTAGGAGTCAATATGAATCTTCGTCCCCTGTATGATCGCATCATCGTTAAACGTCTGGATCAAGAAACAAAAACAGCATCCGGTATCGTATTACCTGACGCTGCAGCAGAAAAGCCAGATCAAGGTGAAGTTTTGGCAGTTGGTCAAGGCAAAATGTTAGAAGACGGTAAAGTGCGTCCATTAGAAGTTAAAGTCGGTGACCGCGTCTTGTTCGGTAAATATTCTGGTCAAGCTGTCAAAGTTGACGGCAACGAAGTTCTGGTCATGCGCGAAGAAGATGTTTTCGCTATCGTTCAGAAGTAATTGATCACAATCTAAAGAATTCGGAGAAACAACATGGCAGCTAAGCAAGTAATTTTCGGTGATGATGCACGCGCTAAGATCGTAAACGGCGTTAACATTCTGGCTAACGCAGTTAAAGTAACACTGGGCCCTAAAGGCCGTAATGTGGTTCTGGAGCGTTCATATGGCGCCCCTACCGTGACTAAAGATGGTGTTTCAGTCGCTAAAGAAATCGAACTCAAAGATCGCCTCGAAAACATGGGCGCGCAGCTCGTGAAAGAAGTTGCTTCCCGTACTTCTGACAATGCTGGTGACGGTACGACTACCGCTACAGTATTGGCACAAGCTATCGTTCGCGAAGGCTTCAAATTGGTAGCAGCTGGTTTTAACCCAACTGACCTGAAGCGCGGTATCGACAAAGCGGTTATCGCTATCGTTGCTGAGATCAAAGTTTTGGCTAAGCCGACTACAACCAACAAAGAGATCGCTCAAGTTGGTTCTATCTCTGCTAACTCCGATGCAAACATCGGTGACATCATCGCCAGAGCGATGGACAAAGTCGGCAAAGAAGGCGTGATCACTGTTGAAGACGGTAAGTCTTTAGACAATGAACTCGACATAGTTGAAGGTATGCAGTTTGACCGTGGCTATTTGTCACCATACTTCATCAACAATCCAGAAAAACAAGCCGTTATCCTGGATAACCCATTTGTTTTGCTGTACGACAAAAAAGTTTCCAACATCCGTGACTTGCTCCCGGTATTGGAACAAGTCGCAAAAGCTGGCCGTCCTTTGCTGATCATCGCTGAAGACGTCGATGGCGAAGCCTTGGCAACTCTGGTGGTCAACAACATCCGCGGCATCTTAAAAACTGCTGCGGTTAAAGCACCAGGTTTTGGCGATCGTCGTAAAGCGATGTTGGAAGATATCGCTATCCTGACTGGCGGCCAAGTGATCGCTGAAGAAGTTGGTCTGTCACTGGAAAAAGTGACTTTAGCTGATCTGGGTCAAGCTAAACGTATCGAAATCGGTAAAGAAAACACCATCATCATCGATGGCGCTGGTCAAGCAATCGGTATCGAAGCACGCGTTAAACAAATCCGCGCTCAGATCGAAGAGGCAAGCTCTGACTACGACCGTGAAAAATTGCAAGAACGCGTAGCTAAGTTGGCCGGCGGTGTTGCAGTGATCAAGGTAGGTGCGGCGACTGAAGTTGAAATGAAAGAGAAAAAAGCCCGCGTTGAAGATGCTCTGCATGCAACACGTGCAGCAGTTGAAGAAGGCGTAGTACCTGGCGGTGGTGTTGCCCTGTTGCGCGCTCGTCAAGCTGCTGGTTCTATCAAAGGCGACAACGCTGATCAAGATGCAGGTATCAAACTGGTATTAAAAGCAATCGAAGCACCATTGCGTGAAATTGTTGCAAACGCCGGTGGCGAGCCAAGTATCGTCGTTAATGCCATCATCAATGGCACTGGCAACTATGGTTTCAATGCAGCCAATGACACTTACGGTGACATGATAGAAATGGGTATTTTGGATCCAGCGAAAGTAACACGTTCAGCATTGCAAAATGCCGCGTCTGTTGCTGGCCTGATCTTGACTACCGATGCAATGGTTGCTGAATTGCCAGATGACAAAGCTGCCGGTGGTATGGGCGGTGGCGACATGGGTGGTATGGGCGGCATGGGTGGTATGGGCGGCATGATGTAGTGCCTCTGGCAAAAATACCCCCGCGGTAACGCTGTAAAAAAAGCCCTGCAATTTATTTGCAGGGCTTTTTATTTGCCTAAGATTTTGTGACTTACGAGCTATTTCTCAAAATTACCACTAAAAATCAGTCAAAGCTCCAGAAAAAAGAAGAAAAATCCGGATTTTCTTCTGGCATCTTGACAGCAACATCCATGCCTCGGATACTGCCGCACCGAAGCGATCCTTCGTACATATTAGATTTATTCCGACAACACATACTGGGGACAATATGGCGCTGCAACAACTAAGCGACGAACAAATTAGTCAATGGACTCGCGCCCAGAAGGACGAGTGGTGGTTAAACAATATTTATCGCGGCAGCATGGCACAGTTAACGCTGCGCTCGGCACTGACAGGGTTTTTACTGGGCGGCATATTAGCAGCCACAGCGTTATATGTCGGTGCTAAAACCGGCATAGGCATAGGTGTTAACCTGACTTCGGTGATACTGGCGTTTGCATTGTTTAAGATAATGCATAGCGCTGGCATCGCTTCGGATTTCACGATTTTAGAAAATAATTGTTCGCAATCGATAGCCACTGCAGCCGGCTATATGGTTTCCCCAATGATTTCCAGCCTGACCGCCTACATGATAGTCACGGGCAGCATTATTCCCTGGTGGCAGATGCTGATCTGGATGATGGTAGTAGCGACCCTCGGCGTCCTAATCGCCTTCCCCATGAAGCGCCGCTTCATCAATGAAGACCAACTACCCTTCCCCGAAGGCCGCGCCGCGGGCGTGGTGCTCGATGCTTTGTATACCGGAAATGCTGCCAGCGGCATGTACAAAGCGCGCTTGCTAGCGATGACGGCGATTTTCACCGGTCTGTATCAAATGATAGTCAGCGATGGCTGGATGAAGTTAATACAGATGAAAATTCTTCGTATGGACAAATGGGCAGGCATGACTGAAGCCTGGAACTTACACGAACGTCTTGATACCTATTACTACATGGCAGCGGTGAAATACGACTTATGGATACCGAAAATACTCGGCGTCGATTTCCGTACCTTGGGCCTGCGTTTCACACTGGATGCCGCGATGTTAGGTGTCGGGGGCCTGATGGGCATACGCGTCGCCTCCAGCGTGCTGCTAGGCGCCTTCATCAATTTCGTCATTTTGGCACCTATTATGATAGGCCAAGGCGAGATCGCGCCACGCGTGAACGCCGCCGGCACGCTGGTAGCCTTGTCGCGCTCAGAGATCGTCAATCAGTGGTCGCTATGGTGGGGTGTCTCCATGATGGTGGTCGGTGCACTAGTAGGATTAATGGCGAAGCCAGAAATTTTCACAACGGCCTTCAAATCGTTCACCAAGAAGCAAGTGAAAACAGATCCAGGGACCGACGTCTTGCGCGACATAGAAGTGCCATTATGGATATCTTATGTAGGCGTCCCTATTTTTAGCGTGCTCGGTGCCACCGTCACCCATGAGTTCTTTGGTGTCCCCTGGCTACTGTCTTTCATCTCACTACCATTAATTTTTGTACTAACAGTGATCGCCGTGAATGCGATGGCACTGACCTCTTGGGTGCCACAAGGCGCGCTGGCGAAAATCACCCAATTCTCGGTCGGCGCGGTTGACCATACCAATCCAGCGAGCAATATTATTCCTGCCGGTATGACGGCGGAAATCGCAATGAATGCATCGAGCCTGCTATCCGATATCAAACCCGGCTATATGTTGGGAGCAAAACCGCGTCAGCAAGCAATAGGCCACGTGATAGGAATCATTTCAGGATCGCTGGCGTGTATCCCGCTGTACTACTTATTATTCTTGCCGGCCGACGCCAACGGTCTGCGCTCGACCGCCACCATCCTCACTGAACAATTCGCCTTCCCCGCCGCCGTGCAATGGAAAGGCGTGGCCGAATTGATCGCAAAAGGTGTCAGCAGTCTACATACCTCAGCCGTGATCGCCATGATCGTCGCAGCGGTATGTGCGGCCGCTATCGAAGTAACACGCATCATCACCAAGGGTCGCTTTCCTTTGTCTGCCGTATCGATAGGCTTGGGCGTCGTATTACCCCCAGAGGCATGCCTGGCGATGTGGCTGGGAGCGATGGTATTTTGGTGGATGGGCCGCAAGAATACCGAAATAGGTAGCGCTGGCCATGACTTCTGGGTAGAAGGATGCGAGCCTATTTGTGCAGGACTAGTCTCTGGCGCAGCCTTGGTTGGCATTGGTAACGCGATTATTAATGTACTGATGTAACTTAAGCCCTCCCTAAACAAGGCCATGCAGTGAAAATTGCACGGCCTTTTTTCTTTCCCATTTACTTGGGGATGAAATAAGATGTGCAGCTTATTTATTTCTCCGTATTTTTTTCTTTTTCCAACAGGTATTACATGAAATCTCTGTTAAATGCGGCTTCAAAATTTAGCCTGCTAGCATGTTCAATCACGCTTCTGGTGATTTTCTGGCGCAGCCAGGATTTGATGCCGATGCTACTCGCCTCAGTTTTGCTGCTAAGTATTCCTCTCTACAAGCTCAGCTCCGTGGCGAAGCAGGTTAAAGGAAACCGGAAAAACGCAGCGAATAAATACCTGCTATCGGAGCAACAGCTTAAGCATGCACGCATGGTTGCCGATCCATTGGCTGACAACACCATGCAAAACATCTTAGGTGACTGGCTGCAGCCGATGGTAGACCAGCCGTATAACGCTGCCATGCACGGCACGCAATGGCATGCCATCGCCTGCGTCAATCGTCAGTTTGAGCAATGGGCAAGCAATGCCGATATCGCCAACTGGCCGCCAGAAAAAAATACTCTGGATCCTGCAATCGCTGCTCCATTGCAAGCTTACCTTCAAGCCTCACTAGCCCTGCCGGATTGGGCGGAGCCGGCAAAAATAGAAAGAGCCGAAACCCTATTTATGGAATATGGTGCGCTCTCATGCTCGCTCTTGTTTTGCTCCAGTCTGCCTGAGTGTTATGTGCTGCCAGATCTATCAGCTGTGCTACATGCGGCCGGACAATTGGAACGGCATACAGACCACCGAATACGCGCTACTGCAGCAATGATTTTCCCTGTGATGATGAAGGGTGGCTTATGTCAGCCAGATGGCAGTGGAGTCGCTCAAATTCTTAAAGTAAGATTGATACATGCAAGCATACGCAACCTGATTTTACGAGGCAGTCCGGAGCGCGCAATGGCGCACTTCAGTCAACAGATTCGGACTTTACAACTAAACGATACTGGAAATTTGTTTCACACCTTGTTTACGCACGGCTGGAATCTTGAGCGCGCCGGCTTACCATGCAACCAAACCGAACTGGCGTATACCTTGCTGACCTTCGGCTACGTATTTTTGCGCAGCATGCGCAAACTCGGTCTGGCATTAGCAAGTGAAGACGAAGTTGCGTTTCTACATTTATGGAACGTAGTCGGTCACATATTGGGAATCCAACGCGAACTGATGGCAGACAATATGCAGCAAGCGGAAGTTTTGTTTCGGCAAATGCAGGCACTCCCCAGCAGCGAACACATTAGTCCAGATCCCCGACCACGACTCGGGCAATCCTTAATACTGAGCATGGAACAAGTCATCCCTTTCGCAATATTTAAGGCCTTTCCAGTGCTGATGACACGCTATCTATGCGGAAAAAATAATGCTCAAAAAATAGGCGTGAATCAACGTGTCTCATGGCTGTCACATAGCCTGTTTATACTATTTATGTTGCTAGTACGTAGCGTAGATACTGCCGTCAGATACTTCTCGCCTGGATTTTCAATTTCTCGCTTCGTCACACGCGTACTTGGCTACCATTTCATGAGCAAAATCTTACTCGATCAAACGCGGCCATTGAAACTGCCCGAACAATTACTCAATCAAGTCCAACTCACCATAGGCACTTGGAGTACGGATCCTAAAACACCGCGCTGGATGAATACCTTGGAAACAAAAATGACGAAGTCAGGGAATTGGAATCAACTTGAATAGATTTTTTCATGATAAACCCTTGAAAAATAGTAAAAAGAAATTTCATTTTCACATCATTTTGCGGGCATTTTCGATATACAAAAAACTGCCTTGACAGAAAATCTTAATGCCCACGATACTGTTGCTTGCAGCAAAAAAATGCTGGCTATTAGGCTAAATTTAGCCACATCAAACAAAATGACACTGTTCTATTTTCTCAAGCTACCCGGTTCACACCTACGACTACGGATCTTGGCGCTTCTGACCATGATCTGCGGTCTAGCCATGTCCGCACTCGTTCCAATACCCGCCTTGGCCGCGTTATCGACAATAGAATTACGAGACACGCAAACGTTTATCCAGGTATGGTCAAGCATCAGTGAGTTGTCCGATCCTGAAAAAAAATTCAGTATTGCTGAAGTCATGCAAGCAAAAAATAACTTCAAGCCTCCGCAAAAAGCCTTTGCGACTTTAGGCATGCGTAAGGATGCAGTGTGGCTCCATATCCCGGTGACAGTCACTGCGGCCAGTAACGGAGTGTGGGTGCTTGATATTGATTACCCGGTCATTAATCGCATCGACCTGTATATCACCAGCGAGCAGCAGTTAATACAGCAAACGACTTTAGGCAATCTGCAACCACGTGCCGAAAGAGCTATCGATGGTCGGGCCCATGCTTTCGGTTTAAGACTAAAGCCGGGCAGTAATTATGATCTGTATTTGCGAGTCGAAAACATAGGCGCAATGATCTTGCCAATTAGCTTAAACAAACCGTCTATGTTTCACATCCGCTCACTTAATGAACATATGTTGCAAGGTTTACTTACCGGTTTAGCGCTCTGCCTTCTGGTGTATAGCCTGGCACAATGGGTGAGTCTGGGCGAACATTTGTTCGTCAAATATGCCATCTTAATCTCCGGTAGCATCTTATTTTCTTTACTGCAGTTTGGCATAGGCGCACAGTATTTATGGGCAGACAATATCTGGATTGAGACTCATCTTGGCGGCATTTCTGCACTGATTGCGATCATCGGCACCTTTTTATTCATAGAACAGGTATTGGCCGGGCCAGATCTTAACAAATGGTTAGGGCGCCTGATGCAGATAGGCGCTGGATTCTGCACTCTGGTTGCTGTTAGTTTTAGTTTTGACTGGATAGACATACATACGGTCACTTTGGTAGTAAGCACGGTTGGCCTACTACCGACCGTACTGGGATCGCCCGGCGCGTTTGTCCGAGCCCGTCGTGGAGATCCGGTCGGAATTTACTTTTTAATTGCCTGGACCGCGTATTTCATCGCTACAGCAATCATGATAGAGCTGATCAAAGGACGTTTGCCCGCGAACTTCTGGACCATGCACTCGTTTCAGTTTGGTGCCACTTTTGATATGCTGATATTTATGAAAGTACTAGGCTTACGTACCAAAGCGATGCATACAGAAATGCTACACACTGCTGGCGAGCGAGATAAATTGCATTCATTGGCGCATAGCGATCCTCTGACTGGTCTACCAAACCGACGCGAAATTCATACTGCAATTGCCAACGCCTTAGCGCTAAGTACGCCAGAAAAAATCGTTGCCGTCTACATGCTCGATCTCGATGGCTTCAAACTGGTCAATGATCAATACGGGCACGACGTCGGAGATGAATTACTGATCTCGGTCGCCAGACGGCTGCAGGCAAACTTAAGGCCTAACGATATCGTTGCGCGCCTGGGCGGTGATGAATTCGTGGTCATGGCGAAGGAATTAAGTAGTCCGCAAGAAGCGCAAGATCTTGCCGAAAAACTGCTTAGTGCGTTTAACTATGCCTTTATTTTGTCCAATCAAACCTGTAGGGTCGGTCTCACTATTGGCTACGCGCTTGCGCCTTTTGATGGTCAACTGACATCTGAACTACTCAAGCGTGCCGATGCCGCCATGTATTGTGGCAAACAAGATGGAAAGCATTGTGCACGACGCGGTGAAATCTCAGAAAATCAAGGCTTGCTTTTCAAAAACCCTAGCCTGGAATCTCATACAGACTCTGCTGCTGCCTGATAAAGCCATCAAATGCTGCTAGTAGCGGCTGGTATTTTTCCGTGTTATTTTCCAGCAGCATCAACGCTTGGCAAGATGCCTCCAGCGTAGAAAGTTGGTCAGGCCTATGCGCTTTTCGAATGCGATATTGTGAGCTCGGCATATCGTTCAGAGCCAACCTAGGAAGGCTTTGCAAAAGCGGATTTTGATAGAGCATCTTGCGGCTTTTACGCCAGGTTCCGTCCAATACAATCAAACGCAATTGATCGGGCGACGCCAAACATCGCGCATCAAAGGGTGGCGACTCGGCCACACCATTCTGACCTTCAGAGCGCTCGGGATAGAGTAACAGTGTCGTCTTCTCAGTCGCAAATAAGATACTCCGCAAACACTCAATTTCAAATTTTTCAGCAATATGCATTTGACTGTCAGCCAGGCTGAGGTGCAGTAAGCGCGCACTGCCTTTGGCATGGTGCTGCTCCAGCGGATGCTGCAAGATGATCAGCTCGACCTCTGGGCGGATCGCCACAATCCATTGACATATGCAGGCACTCGCAGGACGCAAGCAGCGCGTGCAAATCGCTCTGCGACTCATTGATAGATGCGAAGTCAAGCTCATCTTCTTAGCGCAATTCTTCCAGAATTTTTAAGGTTTCGTCAAAATTCCAGACTCGCCGGATTTCTATCACGTCGTATTTTGCCGCGATATTCGGCGGGAAAGCGGCGTACGGAGCATTCACCCGCACGATACGTTTGACCGCCTCATCCAAATCCGCACGCCCGCTAGAGCGGATAATCGTGACGTCTTCGACACTGCCATCACTACGTAACGCCACCACCACCACAGGGTCGCCACGGGCTTTATCTTTGGCTGTCTGGGAGTAGTTTAAATTGCCATTGCGCTCAACTTTTTGACGCCATCCATCGACATACATACGCAAGGGTATTTCTCTTTCTATACTTCCAAAAATACTGCGTCGGCGATCATCCTGTTGATTGCGCGGCACAGGTGGAGCACCACGCAATACATCCATACCGCGCAGTTGCTCCCTGGCGCGACTGGCCAGATCATTACTAAAGATATCCTTAGCGCGTGCGACACCATCAGACTTTCCTGACCCACCGAACACATCATCGTTGGTCTTGCCTTGACTTGCTGCCTTGCTGGCTGCGGCCTTTGCAGCATCATTTAGTGCGCGCTCACGCTCCCTTTGCTCAGAGACTTTTTGTTCTGCTAGCTTTTGTTCTGCTAGCTTTTGTTCTGCTAGCTTTTGTTCTGCTAGCTTTTGTTCCGCTAGCTTTTGTTCCGCTAGCTTTTGTTCCGCTAGCTTTTGTTCTGCTAGCTTTTGCTCAACCAACTTTTGCTCTGCCTGTTTTAACTCCACGCGCTTTTGTTCAGCTTGCTTTTGCTCCGCTTGTTTTTGAACATTCAGATCTTCGAGTTTCTGTCGTGCGATGAACTCTTCTTTTTGTTTGGCGAGCAACTGATCTTGCTGCTGACGTAATTGCGCTTGCTGTTTTTGTTGCTGCTTTAATTGCTCGTCCAACGCTTTTTTAGCATCTAGAGCTAGCGTCAATTGATGCTCTTTTGCCTGCGCCTCCAGGTGTTTGCGCTGCATTAATTGTTCCTGTTGCTCCTGTTGCTGAGCTGCGAGCGCAGCGGCTTTCTGGGCGACTTTTTCGGCGTTTTCCTGTGCCAATTGGCGCGCATCTTCTTCCTGCTTTTTCGCTATTTTTTTCTTTTGCAAAGACTGCTCCGCGGCTACTGCCTCTTGCTGCTGCCTTAATGCTTCGCCTTTTTGCTCCGCCTTCTGCTGTAGCAATTGCGCGCTCTTCAGCGCCAACTGCTGAGCCTGCGCATCACGCATAGCTTGCGCTTCTGCATCGATCAAGGCTTGTTTTAGGCTTGCTTCTTTTTCTCTATTGAGCGCTATTTCGGCCAGTTTCGCCTGGGCTGCTTGCGCCTCTAATGCGGAATTTTTTTCTTCTACCAGTGCCAATATCGCCTCTTCTTTTTGTTTGGCGATTTTACTGTCACTTGCTTTATGTTCAGGCTCTTCTGGGCTAGCCGCAGGCACAACAAAACTATCCTCAGTTTTTTGATCTTGAGCGATGACACGTACAGGTGTTTCGACAGATTCACGCGCCGCCAATGGTGCGGGCAGAACAGGCAAAGCAAGCGCACTAATCTGCTCTACCGGCTTATTTTTTTTCAGCTTTTTTGGTTTTTGCACAGCCTTGCTCGCCGATGGAACAGGCGCAACAGGAACCGCCAATGCCATCAACTGCAATCCAGAAATTTGCGCAGATTTAGTCGCTGCCAATGTGGGGGACGCCGTAGCAACCGCCTCCTCAGGCTGAGGTGATGGCAAAGCCAGCTGTATTTGTAGATCTGGCGGCGGCAAGTCTAAACGGCGCTTGCTCCAGGGAGTTGCCAGTCCTGGTAAGCCTAAGCCTGGAATGCCAAACTGCAAAGACAAGACCAGCGCATGACAAAGTAGCGACAGCACCACGCCTATGATCAGGCGTTTATTCGCAATATCCTTAGTGACAGCCGAGGTTGATCCTGTAGAAAAACGCATGCAAGTAATTGTAAGCAAAGAGAGGTTGTCAGCGCGCATTATCGCATGCGAGTCAGGGATTTCACTAAGTTAGGCTGCTGGGCTGTTCTCATAACTGATAATCCCCAAGAAACGCGTGTATCACCAGTGCGCGGCACTCGTCAATACCGTCAGAATCGGTTACTATCACTGCTTATTCATACAGTATGAGAGCAGACTCATGATAGGTCGCATCGCAGGCATCCTCATTGAAAAAAATCCCCCGCAATTATTAGTCGATTGTCAGGGTGTGGGTTATGAAATCGATGTCCCCATGAGTACGTTTTACAATCTTCCAGCATTAGGTGAGAAAGTCATACTGCTCACCCATCTGGCGATACGCGAAGATGCGCATGTCTTGTTTGGCTTCGGCAGCTCAGAAGAGCGCGCCACCTTTCGCCAGTTAATCAAAATTAGCGGAGTCGGTTCGCGTACCGCGCTGGCAATTTTATCCGGCATGTCGGTGGCCGATCTGGCGCAAGCGATTACCCTGCAGGAAGCCGGCCGCCTGACCCGAGTGCCGGGCATAGGTAAAAAAACTGCCGAGCGCTTGCTACTGGAGTTAAAAGGTAAATTGGGTGCAGACCTGGGTGCCACTAGCGCAGCGATTGCCGCAGGTGACCACAGTTCAGATATCCTCAATGCCTTGCTGGCACTCGGTTATTCCGACAAAGAAGCCTTGCTGGCGATGAAGTCAGTGCCGGCAGGTTCTGGCGTCTCGGATGGCATCAAGCTGGCACTTAAATCGCTGTCTAAAGCATAAAACAAAGCCATGAGCATACAGACCGATAATTTTTCTTCCGCAGTCAGCGAAACCCGCATTATCTCGGCCACGCCTTCTTCGCCGCAAGAAGAAGCAATAGAACGCGCCTTGCGCCCCAAGCAGCTCGATGAATACGTAGGCCAGGAAAAAATTCGAGGCCAGCTAGAGATCTTTATCAGTGCTGCCAAGAAGCGTAGCGAAGCACTCGATCACACCTTGCTATTCGGCCCGCCGGGCTTGGGTAAAACTACGCTGGCGCACATCATCGCGCGTGAAATGGGTGTTAATTTGCGCCAAACCTCGGGCCCGGTACTAGAGCGCGCCGGCGATCTGGCGGCACTACTGACCAATCTGGAGGCGAATGACGTCTTATTCATCGATGAGATTCATAGGCTCTCGCCGGTAGTCGAAGAGATTTTATATCCTGCACTGGAAGACTATCAGATCGACATCATGATAGGTGAAGGTCCAGCAGCGCGCTCGGTCAAACTCGATCTGCAACCCTTCACACTGGTGGGTGCCACCACCCGCGCCGGTATGTTGACCAATCCTTTGCGCGACCGTTTCGGCATCGTGGCCAGGCTAGAGTTTTATACGGCCGACGAGCTAACCAAGATCGTCACACGCTCGGCCGCCTTGCTTGGCGTGCCGATACAGCCAGACGGTGCATGTGAGATCGCCAAACGCGCGCGCGGCACGCCGCGTATCGCGAATCGCCTGTTGCGCCGGGTGCGTGATTATGCCGAGGTTAAGGGCAATGGCGAAATCAGCAAAGATGCCGCCGATGCCGCGCTGATCATGCTGGACGTCGATGCGGTAGGTTTTGATCTGATGGATAGAAAACTGCTGGAAGCGATCTTGTTTAAATTTGGCGGTGGCCCAGTCGGTTTAGACAATGTCGCCGCTGCCATCGGCGAAGAACGCGACACCATAGAAGATGTGCTCGAACCGTATCTGATACAACAAGGCTATTTGCAACGCACACCACGCGGCCGCATCGCAACCCCTAGCGCCTACGCCCACTTCGGCATTACGGCACCAAGAACCGGGCCGAATGGTGAATTGTGGAATACGCTGGATTAATCATTAAACGCCCCTAAAGCATACTCCACCCGAGTATATTTTAAGATCGCTCTATGTATATGCGCAAGGCGACAGTTTATTTATATTTTTAGGGGAGTATTCCTCAATCACGATCAGAAAGCCTATTATGCAAATCTGGGTCGATGCCGATGCCTGCCCCAATGTCATCAAACAAATTTTGTTTCAGGCTGCCGAGCGCCTGCAAATTAGCACCACCTTAGTCGCCAATCAATTTCTGACTACGCCACCATCACGCGTGATTAAAGCGCTGCAAGTGCCTGCTGGTTTTGATGTCGCCGACAATGAAATCGTCAGACTGATGCAGGCCGGTGACCTGGTTATTACCGGTGATATTCCGCTAGCCTCCGATGTTTTAACTAAGGGCGGTTATGCACTCAATCCGCGCGGCTCTTTTTATACCGCCGAGAATATCCGCGAATATCTGAGCATGCGTCAGTTCATGGAAGAATTGCGTAGCGGCGGCGTCGAGACCGGCGGACCAGCGGCATTCTCCAACACGGATAGGCAAGCCTTCGCCAATCAGCTTGATCGGTTTTTGGCGAAACATGGCGGCAGCTAGTGTAAACGCGCTCCACTTAGCCCGGCTATTCTGAAGCTTTACTTGCAGATTTAGCTAGACTGAATCAAAATTAGTCTACTCACTCAACGGTGCTGAAATTTGCACAAGCCCATGAACGCTCGTGATTACGCTCTTGAAATTCTTCAGGCACGCGCCTCTGGGCGAAGCTTGTCTGCTATTTCCAGCCGTACGGAACTCAATATAGAACAGGCCTATGAGATTGCCAAAAACATAGACGAAATCCGTAAGGAGTTAGGGGAACACGCTATTGGACGTCGTATCGGCCTGAGCTGGCGTGCCCTGCATGATTGTGACGCACAAACATCGCCGCACTGGAATACACTGTTTGATGCCACAGTGCGCTACCTCCCCTCGAATTTCTGCCTGCAAAGCCTGAACGGCGCTATGCGTCCCAAGATCAGTGCTGTGGTGATATTTAAACTAGCGAACACACCAGACCCAGAGGCCAGTCTGGAGCAACTCGTCGACAGCATAGAATGGCTGGCACATGGGATAGAAATCCTAGTCACGCCTTACCCGGACGGGGCTTTTTCTGATGCTGATGCAATTGCCGCGCTAGGCCTTCACGGCACCCTATTAATTGGGCAAACCCTGCCATTCAGCCAGGCCGCACGCGCGCAGTTGGGGCAAGTACTGGCAAACGCCAGCGTCTCACTCTCTTGCGACGGCAGCCTAATCGCAGCAGGATATGGCAGCAAGGTGCTCGACAGCCCTGCGCATGCCCTTAGATATCTCCATCAACAACTCAAACTACAAACGCAATTTCCTCCATTGCAAGCAGGTGAAATCATCAGCACTGGCAGTTGGACCTCCCCCATGACTGTACAAGCCGGACAAACCTGGTCCAGCGCGTTTTCCGGCATCGACCTCGCCGGCATATCAGTTTCCTTCTTCTGAAAAACCAACTGGATTAGTCAGATTCTCAGATAAACCGAACGGCAATCTGAAACAGCGCCGACCAATAAAAAAAGCACCCTACGGGTGCTTTTTTTATTTCAATACTAAGCAGGCCTAAGCCCGCCCAGAATTAGAACATGTGACGGATACCAACGTTGAACATTTTGATAGTTGCGCCACCAGCTACTGGATGGAAAGTAGGAGTGGAATCTGCGCTACCAAAATTTGCACCCATACCATTACGGTCATAGGAATAAGAAGTGTAGATATTCGTACGCTTAGACAATGAGTGCGTGTAACCGATAGCCGCTTGACTAGCATCAGCATCTGCGATTTCGTGGTTTTTGTTCTTGGTAGTAATGTAGTTAACCAAGAAGTTACCGGCGGCACCAACTGGTACCGTTGCTCCGATAGAGTAAACATCACGCTTCAACGCCACTAAAGTAGTACCTTCATCTTTAATGTAGGAATACGCACCAGCCAATTTCACTACTGAGAAATCATAAGTTGCAGCGAACAAAGAGCTGCGTGTTGCAAATTTGCCAGAAGCTGCTTGCGAATCGCTATACACACCAGTCAAGAACAATGGGCCTGCTGTGTATGCAGCACTCATACTCAAGTATCGACCTGATTGGTTATTGCCTGGAGTTTCATTACCCATGCCGTACATCAGGTTGGCTGTAAAGCCACCTAAGTCGTTAGTCGAGTAGGTAACGCTATTGTCTTTACGTGGACCAACGACATTCGGTTCAAAATACGCAGCAGCACCGAAAGTACTTGTGCTAGAGCCGGCGGTACCACTAGTCATACCGGTGCTGAACGGATCAAAACTGTCAACGGCAATAAACATTGGTGTGTATTGACGACCAAAGTTCACAGCACCGAAATCACCAGACAAACCAACGTAGGATTGGCGACCAAATGTCTTACCACCTTGTGATGCGCCGGTATCAGCAAAAACGCCCATTTCCAATTTGAAATTGGCTTTCAAACCGCCGCCCAGATCTTCACTACCCTTGAAGCCCAAACGTGAACCAGATTGATTACCACTATCCAATGCTGTAGTAGTAGAGGACGCAGTCGCTGGAGTTGCGCCGTTAGCACGAGTTGCGCCGATTTCTTGACGTTGCAGACCCATATCTACCAAACCGTAGACTGTAACTGAAGATTGAGCTTGTGCTGCGCCTGCAACTGCAGACAAAACTGCCAGAGCAATTAGGGATTTTTTCATTGATATTTCTCCAAAGGTTTTCATGTTGACATGAACTACGTTAAGTCTGTACGGCGTTACTTAAGACAAATATGACATAAATATGACAAATATGACAAATTCAGAATTGTGTAACACAGACTAATACTTCAAAAAGTACAAAGCTGCTAATTAGAAGATAAGGTATTTGAACAAAAATCAGGCACTAGCACCAAGAGAAATCGACTTTTTGATGCTTAAAATTCCATTTTTGTCTCTAAAACACAACCAATTGATATGAAAAACACCACGAATATGCCGAGTTTTCGATCATATGCTAGAGGAATATATCTAAGATCAGCGTTTAAAATTACAGAAAATTTCTCAAAAAAAAGCCACCGACAGGTGGCCTTTTTCAACAGATACATTTCATCATACGTACATCAACATATTTAGAACGAATGATTGATACCAACCGCAGTACGGTAGGCTTTATCTTGATTCGCGCCATTAGGAATCAATCCACCTGACATCAAAGTATCGCCAAGTGCAGTAGATCCCGCTTTTGCATAAGTAAAAGAAGCATAAATAGTAGAGCGCTTGCTCAACGCATATTTACCCATGGCAATATACTGATCCGCTTTACCACTACCGAAACCAGAAAGTTTAGTGTCGTAGTAAGCTGCCGTTAAAGTAGTCACTGGGGAAAGTGCAAAATCAACGCCTGCACCGACCGTCGCAATTTTGCGATTATTCAAAAGTCCGCCATCCACTTTATTTTCGACATAAGTCAATTTAAGTGCGACCGCATCGAGTTTTAATTTTCCACCACCACCCAGCAGTGTCAAAGTCGAGTTACCTGTATTGTCCTTCATTTTTGCGTAAGCAAAAGCCACGCCTGAAGAACCGTCGGTAAAATACGCGGACAAACCAGCATAAGTATTGGCGGAAGTACTGCCAGCTTGTTCGCCAAAAGCGTACATCGCGGCGCCACCGAAACCAGACACCATAGGAGTCAGGTATTTAACAGAGTTATTTTGACGTAAAGCACTACCGCCGCCATTGGCACCGTAACCGCCAAACAAAGCGCCAGAGTTCATCGCGCTATACACCACGTTAGGGTTACTGGCGGCATGCGCCAGGCCCAGCGGATCCGCCAGACCGATAGAATCTGCACCCAACATATTTTGGCGACCCAAATTAACGGTACCGAAACCACCCGACAAACCCACAGTGGCATTACGATCAAATAAAGTGGCGCTAGTACCAGATGCCGCGAACAAACCTGTTTTAGGATCTATCTTGCCGTCGCCACCGTAAGCGGTGCCAGCGGTGCCGGTATCATTCGACAAAGTACCTTCAAAGTTAAAGTTCGCCTTCAAACCGCCGCCTAAATCCTCAGTGCCTTTGAAACCCCAGCGAGAAACCGCCATCTGACCAGCTTCCATAGACATTTTAGAACCACCAGTAGCAGTTTGATTCGTCGTGTATACGGTCGCAGCGTCGATAATGCCGTAAATAGTCACGCTAGATTGAGCGGAAGCGTTGGCGGCGAAGGCGCCCAGAATTGCGAAAGCGATTAACGTTTTTTTCATTGTACTGTCTCCAAAATTATTATTCTATAAGTTGACCATGTGCTCATGAACAAGCCAGGTCACATCATCATTTTCACTACTCTTGCCAAAACTTATCAACCTTCATGGTTAAGAAGCGATAGCTCATTGGAACAAATTTCACACTTTTCGGCAAAGATAATTTGCGAACGACCGTGTTTAAACAAATTAAATGTCGCACAAAAGCCACATTGCGACTATTTAACTTTCCTAAAAAACATTATTTAATCAAAAACAATACAATTTAAGAACGGATTTTGCCCGATGGCAGAAGCACCCTAACAAGCTTACAATAGCTATTTCTCATGCACACTTTCTTACTATGTTATTTTCCAATATAGATCATCTGGTTTTAGGCGTGGACCGTGCGCTGCGTGTAGTTAGCGGACAAGCCTTAGCGCGACGTCCAAGTCCGGCACAGGCAGTACGAGAAAATAGCTTATCGGATCAAGAAAAAAGACTTAGTGCTGGTCTGATGCGTGTCAATCATGTGGGTGAAATCTGCGCCCAGGCCTTATATGATGCGCAGGCACAATTCACCAACACGGCGGCGATCAGCCAGCAATTCACGCATTCAGGGATAGAGGAAGAGGATCATCTGGCGTGGTCGGCGCAACGAATTGCTGAACTGAATTCGCGCCCTAGCCTGCTAACACCACTCTGGTATGTCGGTGCCTATGTCTGCGGAACGATAGCGGCACGTTGTGGCGATGCTACTAGCTTGGGCTTTGTGGTTGAAACCGAAAAACAAGTGGCGGCGCATTTGGCCAGTCATCTTGAAAAATTGCCGGTAGAAGATAGTAAATCACGGGCGATCGTCGAGCAAATGCGACAAGACGAAATCGCCCATGGCGCAGCGGCACTAGCCTTAGGTGCTAGCGACTTACCTTTGCCAGTCAAAGCAACGATGCGAGCGATGGCCAAAGTAATGACAACGACCGCTTACTATATTTAATTCTGCGTAAATCCTGTAAGTCCTATTAATGACTTAATGACTTAATGAATTAATGAATTAATGAATCAGTCGAGTTCCCTGGTTTTAAGCCTGAGACTCGACTGACTCATCTAAAACGCATCAAAGCAATAAAAAGCAGGCCGCAGCGACCACGCTCGGTAGAACAGCTGCCCCAAATAAACCCAAAGGGCGTATCGCCTGTTCATCAAAATACTCTTTCAAAATAGAATATCCAGCGGGATTTGGTGCATTCGCGATCACAGTCAGACCGCCACCGCTGACAGCGCCAGCCACCAAGGCGTATTTCCCCGCATCCGAAATCCCTTCCACCAGAGAGCCCAGATAAGTCAGTGCCGCGTTGTCGGTCACGGCGGTCAAGCCCATGGCACCGAAAAACATCAAGGTTGAATTCATGCCGGCAATGATAGGTTGCAACCACCATTGCTGCTTACCACCCAAGACCACTAAACCCGCCAGAAAAAAGGCGACTAACAAACCCTCACGCAACATCAACCGGTCTTGGTATTGTTTATAGGCCTCGGTAAAGCCCAGAAAAAACAAAAACAAACCCATGAAGACCACAGGGTGGTGATTAAATACCACAGTTGCGCCTAGGAACAGATAGTGCACCAGGGTGACCGCAAACGGCATCTTTCTGTCTTCCTGCTGCGGCTCTACGGGCAATGTTTTCAACTCTTTTAGGAATAACATAGTCACGGCCAAAGCGTTGATACCGACGGCGATCGCGGCCTTCCAGCCAAACACACTAGACATAAAGTGCATATTCCAACCCCATTTCTCCGCCACCATCAAGACTGGCGGTGCGGCAAACGAGGTCAATACGCCGCCTATCGAAATATTCACGAACAAGACGCCTAAAGTGGCATATTTCAGGCGCTGCGAAATTCCCTTGGCATAGAAACCATCACGCAACATCAGTGCGGCCAAGGTCATAGCAGCGGGCTCGGTAATAAAAGAGCCCAGCAAAGGCACTAGTGATAAACATAGAAAATACGTGCCTACCGCTGCGGAGATAGGCAAGAGCGCATTGATACGCGCGACCAGCCACTGCACCGACATTAAAATGGGTCGAGTACCGGCAATTGTCAGCACCACAAATACAAACAATGGTTCGGTAAAGTTTTGCGCTTCTAGATAATCAATCGCTACCGTTTGATTCGAAATAAGCGCCATGGCGGCAATCAGGACAAAAGCCCAGAAACCAAACACCACTTCCACTTCGCCCATCAAATGCCAAAAGCCCGAATGCCGTTTACTCACATGCGCCAGATGCTGAAATCTGGCGGTACTAAAGGTATGCAAGACCGCCACCGCAAAAATCGCGGCACCGGCGTACTGGATGAATTGATTGCTATCCATAGTTCTCCTGAGTTATACAGCGGGCCAAGTATCAAGACGCTATTTTGTCTAATTTGGCGATGCTTAAATCGAGTAATTTCATGCCGAACTGGCCGAAATTAATATGCGCGCGCGCATTATTGCCGCTGCCTTCTATGTTGACGATCACGCCTTCACCAAACTTGGCGTGCGCTACGCCCTGACCTATGCGCCAGCCACTGCCGGTGTTCTTGGTAAATCCTTGTGCAATCGCATTCACACCAGATTCAGGGGCTTCGTCCCAGGCCGATTTTTTATTTCCGAACCAGTTGGCCTGCACTTTCGGCGACAACCATTTCAGCGATTCTTCCGGCATCTCATCAAAGAAACGCGAGCGCATGTTATAACGAATTTGCCCATGCAACATGCGGGTTTGCGAGAAGCTGATGTAGAGGCGTTTGCGGGCGCGGGTAATCGCCACATACATCAGGCGACGCTCTTCTTCGACTCCGGATTCTTCCTTGGCGCTATTCTCATGCGGGAACAAACCCTCTTCCAGCCCTGTGATGAAGACCGCATCAAACTCCAGACCTTTGGCGGCGTGCACCGTCATCAATTGCAAGGCGTCTTGCCCGGCCTGCGCCTGATTGTCTCCTGCTTCAAGAGATGCATGCGACAAAAAGGCCGAGAGCGGCGACATCACCATAGGCAAGGCGGCATCGGCATCGATGATTTCTATACCGCCCGGTAGCGCCAATAATCCTGCCGCTTGCGAACTAGGCCCGGTCAAAGCCGGCGCATTCTGTCCAAAGCCTTCTTCTGAGACAAACACGGTGGCGGCATTGACCAATTGTTCCAAATTTTCTATCCTGTCGGCGCCTTCCTTTTCGGTCTGATAATGGGTCAGCAAAGTACTCAGATCCAACACCACCTGCACCATTTCCGGCAAGGGAAGATTTTGCGTCTCGAAGCGTGCGCCCTCTATCAATTTGACAAAACCGCCTAAAGAATTACCCGCCTTACCTGACACGTAAGGCACCGCCGCATACAAAGAAATCCCGTACTGTTTGGCGGCATCTTGCAATTGTTCTAACGAACGCGCGCCTATGCCACGGGTAGGAAAATTCACCACGCGTAAAAAGGCCGAATCATTGTGCGGATTATCCATCAACTGCATATACGCGATCGCGTGCTTGATTTCGGCACGTTCGAAATAGCGCTGACCGCCATAAACGCGATACGGCAAACCGGCCGAGAACAGTGCATGCTCCAGCACCCGCGATTGCGCGTTTGAGCGGTACAGGATCGCGATCTCACTACCGGATGAACCTTCGCGCATCAGATTTTTTGCTTCTTCTACTATCCATTGCGCTTCCTGGATATCACTACTCGATTCAGAGATGCGCACCGGCTCGCCATGACCGGCATCGGTATGCAGATTCTTGCCCAGACGCTTGCTATTGTGGGCGATCAGGGCATTGGCCGTGTCTAGTATATGACCATGAGAACGGTAATTTTGTTCCAGCTTAATCAGATTTTTCACCTGAAATTCGCGCTCGAAGGCCGACATATTCCCTACATTGGCACCGCGAAAGGCATAAATACTCTGATCATCATCCCCCACCGCAAACACCGCCGCCTGGTTACCGGCCATCAGTTTCAGCCACTTATATTGCAAATCATTGGTATCTTGAAACTCATCGACCAGGATGTGCTTGAAGCGCGCCTGATAATGCTCACGCAAAGGCTGATTGCGGCTCAACAATTCATAGGTGCGCAATAATAATTCGGCGAAATCGACTACGCCTTCACGCTGACATTGCGCATCGTACAAATCGTAGAGCGCCACCATTTTTCTATCGTTGTCATCGTAAGCATCGACCGCGGCGGCACGCAAGCCCTTATCCTTGGCACCATTGATGAAATACATCACGCTACGTGGCGGGAATTTTTCATCATCGACATTGTTCGCTTTCAGCAAACGCTTGATGAAAGACAGTTGATCTGAAGAGTCGAGAATCTGAAAGGTTTGCGGCAAGCCGGCATCTTTATGATGGGCGCGCAATAAGCGGTTACACAGACCGTGAAACGTCCCTATCCACAAGCCACGTGTATTGATCGGTAGCATGGACGACAGACGACTCAGCATTTCTTTCGCCGACTTGTTTGTAAACGTCACCGCCAACACCGCTTGCGGCGACATTTGCCCGGTTTGTATCAGCCAGGCGATACGGGTGGTGAGTACCCGGGTTTTGCCGGAGCCAGCCCCAGCTAAAATAAGTGCCGATTGGGCGGGTAAGGTGACGGCAGCGAGCTGCTCGGGATTGAGATTATGGAGAAGATTTTGCATCCCTAGATTATACGGGAGCTAGCCGCTGTAGCCAGAAAAACCCTGAGCTGACGATCACCAGGCGCGCCATGGAAAAGCCGCGTTTAAGCTAGGGGATTAAGCTGACAATAGCTATACTCCCCTATATTTTAAATAAATACTGCGTATTGCGCATATTCTGTGTGCGTAATTGTAAAATACCCACCCCAGTATATAAATAATCGTCTCTATAAACCGGTTAGCTTGGCGCAAACAGGCGGACAAAGTTTTGTGCTGCGGTGCGCGGATAAGGTGCCAGATATATGCTGCTGATAGCCGCCACCATGTGGGCACCACGCTCCACCAGGGGTTTGGCATTCTGTATCGTCATGCCGCCTATCACCACATTGGGCAAACTAATCTCGGTACTGGCGCTACGCACCATATCGAAAGGGGTGGTGACCGGATACTCTTTCACCGCCGATGGATAGAAACCACCCAACGCAATATAACTGGCGCCGGCCCGCTGCGCCGCACGCGCCAAACCGAGGTCGCCATAACAGGAAGCGCCGACTATTTTATCGTTGCCAACGATGGCCCTCACTTTCGCCACGGTCATATCGGTGCCGCCAACATGGATACCGTCGGCGCCTAATTCCATGCACAGATCCCAATGGTCATTGATGATCAAGGGCGTTTGATGACTGCGGCACAGTTCTAACAAGCGGCGCGCCTGCTGCAAACGCACGCCGGGAGTGGCAAATTTATGCCGGTATTGCACCAGTGAGGCACCGCCTAACAGCGCCTGTTCGGTTATTTTGATGAGCTTATCGGTATCGTCCCAATTCGGAGTGACGACGTACAGACCGGCGAGTGTATGCATAATTTTCTTTTCAATTAAAGTGATTGCTGCGCTGTCGTTGCGGTATCAATTGTCCATCTGCGATCGCGTACGCTTGTTGCAAACTATTTTGAGTAAAATCTTGTGCAAATTGCAAACTATCTCGCATATTCCGTCCTAGCGCAAGCTGCGCTGCAACAGCGGCAGCCAGGGTGCAACCACTGCCATGGAACTCGCCAGACAAGCGCGGCCATTGCCAATCTATTCGCCCCTGCTGACTAAACCAACTATTGCGCACTTGTGCAGCGCTAGCATGGCCGCCTTTGATCAAGACGTCCTGACAGCGATGCACAAGTAAATGCTGCGCTTGCGCTTCGCCCTCAGGCAAATCAGGGCATAGACGTCTGGCTTCGGGTAAATTCGGGGTGATCAGGGTCGCCACTTGCAGCAAGGGCTGGATCGCCGCTACCGCATCATCCAGCGCCAGCGCATCGCCGCGCCCGCTGCCCAGAACCGGGTCGAGCACCACCGCCAAATCCGGCTGCAAGCTCTGCATCTCTTGAATAAATCCGGCAATCGCCAAAGCATTTTCAGCATGTGCGACGATGCCAATTTTGATCGCCGCCACCTTGATCTTGGCGACCAAGGCCCGCGCCTGTTGCAAGATAATACTGGCATCCACGGCATGCACCGCATACACCCTGTCGTTGTCTTGCACCGTCAAGGCGGTGATCACCGTCAAGGCATGCGCGCCCTGAGCGGCGATCGCCTCTATGTCGGCCTGTATCCCGGCACCACCGCTAGGGTCGTGACCGGCAAACACCAGTACACAGGGGCGCTCAGTTGCGTGCATATCTAGGTAACCCGTCCAGCCATAGGTGAAGAAGGAGAGGCGGCAAACCTCTTCGGTATCCGCCCAGCCATAAATGCCTCGCGCCCGGCTTGCACCGCCAGGCTCATAGCGCGTGCCATGCGGATAGGCTCACGCGCACCAGCAATCGCCGTGTTCATCAGCACACCATCGCAACCTAACTCCATCGCGATCGCCGCATCCGAGGCAGTACCGACACCGGCATCGACCAGCACCGGCACCTTGGCTCGCGCAATAATCAAAGACAGATTCCAGGGATTCAAAATACCCATGCCCGAGCCTATCAAGGACGCCAGCGGCATGATGGCGACACAACCGATGTCTTCCAACATGCGCGCCTGAATAGGATCGTCGCTGCAATACACCATCACCTCAAAGCCGTCTTTAACCAGGACCTTGGCGGCCTTCAGGGTTTCCGGCATATTCGGGAACAAGGTTTTCTCATCACCCAAGACTTCCAGCTTGCACAGCTGCTGGCCGCCTAGCAGTTCACGCCCAAGTTGCAAGGTGTAGATCGCATCTTCGGCGTTATAGCAACCGGCGGTGTTGGGCAAGATCGTGTATTTACTTTGAGGCACGGCGTCCAGCAGACTAGGCGCATTCGCGTCCTGGCCGATGTTCACTCTGCGTATAGCCACCGTGATTATTTCTGCGCCGCTGGCTTCGGTTGCCAAACGGGTTTGTTCCAGATCGGCATATTTGCCACTGCCGACCAATAGGCGTGAGCGGTAAGATTTACCGGCGATGATTAAGCCCGATTCTGTGATTTCTGTTTGCATAATTTTCTCAATTTCATTTAATTTTTTTCAGAACTTACGCAAAATTGTTCCAGCTAGGCATACTAACTTTGGTGCTAAGGAAGCACCCCTGGTAGGGGATGCCCGTTACGTCGGCAGACAATATATTGTCCGAATTCCCGACTTCACCGCATCGCCGATGACAGTACGTGAGTACGACAAGGTGATGACAACGACGCTGGGGCAGTTTTTCGTATGTCCTGATGTTAGCCGCCGCCTATGGCACGCACTACATCGACCTTATCTTGCATATGCAAAATTTGGTCAATCCAAGAGGAGCGCGCTACGATCTGGCGATTTACCGCCACCGCGATCGCCTGCCCATCTAGCTGCAAGGCGCTGATCAACTGCGCCAGAGTTTTTTCCTGAGCGCACTCATAGGCTTCACCATTCAAGACTATTGTGATCATCTTCAACTCATTGTTTTTGATAAATTTCAGCGCCGGATTTAATGAACTCAATAGACTTCACCTCCATCCCTTTTTTCAGCGCAGCGATCTCGCTGATGCCTTGCTTGGCAGCGTAATCGCGCACTTCTTGCGTGATTTTCATAGAGCAAAAATGCGGGCCACACATGGAGCAAAAATGCGCCACTTTAGAAGAATCCTTAGGCAGAGTCTCATCGTGGAATTCACGCGCCTTATCCGGATCGAGACCGATGTTGAATTGATCGTCCCAACGGAATTCAAAGCGCGCCTTAGATAGCGCGTTGTCACGGATCTGCGCCCCCGGATGCCCCTTCGCCAGATCCGCCGCATGGGCGGCAATCTTGTAAGTAATGATGCCGTCTTTAACATCGGCCTTATTCGGCAAACCCAGATGTTCTTTCGGCGTGACGTAACACAGCATCGCGGTGCCATACCAGCCGATTTGCGCTGCGCCTATACCAGAGGTAATGTGATCGTAACCGGGTGCGATATCGGTAGTTAACGGCCCCAATGTATAGAAAGGTGCCTCGTGACATTGCTCCAGTTGCAAATCCATATTCTCTTTGATCAGGTGCATAGGCACATGACCGGGGCCTTCTATCATGACTTGTACATCGTGCTTCCAGGCGATCTGGGTCAGTTCGCCCAGAGTCTTTAACTCACCGAGTTGCGCTTCGTCATTCGCGTCGTAAATCGAACCGGGACGCAAGCCATCGCCAAGCGAGAACGAAACATCGTAAGCCTTCATGATCTGACAGATATCTTCAAAATGCTCGTACAAAAAACTCTCTTTATGATGCGCCAGACACCATTTCGCCATGATGGAGCCGCCACGCGAGACGATGCCGGTCAGGCGTTTAGCGGTCATGGGCACGTAGCGCAGCAAGACGCCTGCATGTATCGTGAAGTAATCGACGCCCTGCTCCGCTTGCTCGATTAAGGTATCGCGGAAAATTTCCCAGGTCAGGTCTTCTGCCTTGCCGTTGACCTTTTCCAAGGCCTGATAAATCGGCACCGTGCCTATAGGGACTGGTGAATTACGGATTATCCATTCGCGCGTTTCGTGTATGTGTTTTCCAGTCGAGAGATCCATCACATTGTCGCCACCCCAGCGTATCGCCCAGGTCATTTTTTCGACCTCCTCACCGATCGACGAAGTCAGGGCAGAGTTACCAATATTGGCGTTGATCTTCACCAAAAAATTGCGTCCTATGATCATAGGTTCAACTTCAGGATGATTGATATTGGCGGGGATAATGGCGCGGCCACGGGCGACTTCGCTACGCACAAATTCTGGCGTAATCTCCGCTGGAATACTCGCACCAAAAGACTGGCCCGGATGCTGACGCCCCATTACCTCGACCAGACGCGTACCCATAGGACCCGAACTTTTCAGTTCGGCAAGATATTGGTTGCGCTGCAGATTCTCGCGGATCGCGATGTATTCCATTTCCGGTGTGATGATGCCTTGCCGCGCGTAATGCATCTGGCTGACATTTTTACCCGCCAGAGCGCGCCGAGGTTTGCGCGTCAGGTTAAAGCGCAACTCAGCGAGCGCCGCATCATTCATGCGCTCTATCCCATATTGCGAGGAGGGGCCAGCCAATTCTTCAGTGTCATTGCGCTCGGCTATCCAGGCGCCACGCACCGATGCCAGGCCAGAACGGATATCTATCGTAGCGGCGGGGTCGGTGTAGGGACCCGAGGTATCGTAGACGTAAATCGGCGGATTTTTTTCTGAGCCAAACATGGCCGGGGTATCGGCTTGCGTGATCTGGCGCATAGGTACGCGGATATCAGGACGCGAGCCCTGTACGTAGATTTTTTTTGAATTCGGTAAAGCTTGAATAGCGGCCGTATCGACGGTCGCCGTGGCAGACAAAAACTTCGGGTTAGCATTCATGGTTGGCTCCTTTGCGTGTTGCTTAATGGCTTGGAGCCAGCAAAGGAGTTGCCGTTGAGGGCGGCAAACGTGGTTTGCGCCGGTAGCGGCTGCTTCCCTTCGCTGGCATTATCCAGATCAGGTTCGAGGGTATTTCTCACCCGACAGAAAAACTGTCAGGACCCCTAGCGTGGTATTCGGTACTACTTAATTTTTATTTCTGCTTTAACATCACAAGCTGACGAATTATAACGAGTATTCGTTTTTTTTGGTGACTGATTTTTCTATCTCTAGTTTATGTTCTCACTGCTTGAAGTCGATTCAGGCATGCGCTGCTTTATCTTGAACTGGGCCTATCACCTCTATCATATCGACCATCTTGGCACTAATTGCAGCCGATAAATCGCGTTCTAAAATCGGCATCGCCACTTCATACGGCACCAGCAAACGTGCCAGACCATATGCTCGATTGCGGCCATGCGCCTTACCCAGATACAGCGCCATGTCGGCAATCTGCAAGGTTTTTTCCCAGTCGCAAGCATTCTCGGGAACGCCAGAAAAAGGCAGAGAAATAAAACCCGCGGTCACGGTCACCGGTATCTGTAAATCACCGACCTTAACAGGAGTATCACCAATCGCGCGCAACACTCTATCGACTAGTCTGGTGATCTGAGTGGGGTTCGATTTAGGCGAATAAATCAAAAATTCTTCGCCGCCCCAACGCAAAACCATGTCGCTATCCCGCACCGATTTTTTCAGTCGTGCGGCGATGTCTGTCAACACGCTATCCCCTGCGGCATGACCCCATGTGTCGTTAATATGTTTAAATAAATCGATATCAAGCAAGATCAGGCAATCCGGATTATCGGCGCTTTCTTCACGTCTTTCCGCATTCGCCAAGGCCACGCGCGACTTCATCAGTTCCACAAAAGAGCGTCGATTATGTAGACCCGTTAACTGATCTCTGACCGCATGAAATTCTAATTGCGTATTGACTTGCTTGAGCTGTTCATTGACCTTTTTCACGCGGCGATACATCAGAAAAACAAAGATACCCACCATTACCGTGAGTATCGCACCCAAGATGGTCACCACTTGTTGCAGATGGCGATTTTTAATATCGGCATCTTTAAGCGCGTTTTCTTTGCCTAATAACTCAATCTGCTTTTGCCTTTGTTCTGCGTTAAATTGTTCTTGCAAGCCAGCGACCGCTTTCGAACGGCCGACGTTAAATAATTCAGCGCTAAGTTTTTGCTGGCGCCGCAAGATGCTTAGCGCCTCTTTATACAATCCCGCATCCTCATACATCGTGGCCAATTCACCGAGTATGCCTTCAATTTCAGACTTGGAATCTGACTCCTCAAAAAAATGAATTACTTCATTGATGTACTCGGCCCCTTGAGTAATCTTACCTTGCCCCCCCAAAGCAAAACCGATATTCACCTTAGCAATTGCTGCATTAATTTTGTCCTCGATAGAATCCGATTTCTTCAAGGCCCGCCGCGCATACAGTTCTGCATTTTTGAAATCATGTGCAATCAAATAATAATCCGCGATATTTCCCAGCGCGTTTGCCTCGATACCAGGCATACCGGCATCGATTCCTAATTTCAATGCCTTCTGATAGGAGGCCAAAGATTCTTCCTTTTTGCTCAATAAGGAATAGGCTAAGCCCTGGGTTATCAGCAAAGTTGAAAAAGTTTTAGGTGTATTTGCCAGAGATGACAGCGCCTGCGCTTCTTGTACAGTCGCTAAGGCCTTGACCGGATCCTTCATGGAGATATACAGTCCGGCGACAGCGTCCAGACCATACAGCCGCGCCTCTACTTTGCGTCTGGGTTGCAACTCACTCAAGCGCAAAGCCTCTAATAGCTGGCTCAAAGCTAATTCAAATTTACCTTGACCCTGGTACACAGCACCGTAAGCGCGATGTAAGCGCATCTGCACTTCTGGATTAGTGCTGGCACCGTGCTCTGTCTGTACTTTATTGAGTTGATCCAAGGCCAATTCTGGCTTGTTATCGTCCATGAAGCTAAAACTTTTGCCAATATTCGCCAATGCTATATTGTCTTTATCCTGGTGTATCTCAGCCAGTTTTAGGTACTCATCTATAGTTGCCTTGGCTGATTTAGGATCAGCGGCAGAGTATTGCAAACTAAATAAAACTTTAAGAAGCTCCAGGCGTACGGCATAACTCGAGTCCGCAGACAGGTGCTCTTTAAATGCCTGCAATTGCTTGAGTGCTTCGGCATTATCCCTATCCGACAGATTTTGAATCTCGTTGATTCTGACAATGTCGTTTTTTTCGTCAGCCACATCTGCCATCGCAGTGTTGAGCAGCAAACACATCGCAAGAAATGTGCAAACGCGAGCAATCGATGAAAAAGTCACTACTTTCAACATAAATTTATCCCTTCGATTGCGCGACTTTATTTATTTGGCTTGCCATCCTAGCATTGTACGAAGCTAGTCTATGCTCTTTTTGCGTGAAAATGCAACATTTCCACATGCACAATAGGCCTAACTTTATTCCACGCAAGGGGAACTTTTTAGAAAAATCGCCGACTAAGTGCCTGATTAAGCTTGTACTTATCGCGCTCTGCTTCTGGCTTCAGAGGGATAGCCGGAGCTTACTTGATACTTTCAACAACACTAAAACAAAAGACACCGATGAAAAAAACACTGATTGCGCTGGCCGTCCTGAGCAACGTCGCGTATGCCGACGAAGGCATGTGGATGCCACAGCAGCTACCACAAGTAGCCAAACAACTCAAAGCTGCAGGATTGAAACTGGATCCAGCCAGCCTGACCAAGCTCACTGAATTCCCTATGGGTGCGATCGTCAGTCTGGGCGGTTGCTCAGCGTCGTTTGTCTCGCCGCAAGGCTTAGTGGCAACCAATCATCATTGCGTGTACGGCAGCGTGGCACATAATTCGACACCGGCCAATGATCTGCTGGCAAATGGTTTTTTGGCGAAAAATATTGCTGACGAATTGCCAGCATCGCCAGGCTCACGCATCTACGTGACCAAAGAGGTGGCAAATGTCAGCAAACTGGTAATCAATGCAGAAACCGCCAAACTGAGCGGTAAAAAACGCATAGACGCGATCGAAAAAAATGAAAAATCTCTGGTCGCCGAGTGCGAAAAAGATGCGGGTCATCGCTGCAATGTCGCCTCGTATTACGGTGGCCTGGAGTTTTACCTGATTAAACAGCTGGAAATCCGCGACGTACGTCTGGTGCATGCTCCAGCCGCCGGTGTCGGCAAATTTGGTGGCGATACCGATAACTGGATGTGGCCGCGCCACACCGGCGATTACGGTTTCTATCGTGCCTATGTCAGCAAAGACGGCAAGTCTGCCGACTTTAGCAAAGACAACGTCCCTTACATTCCTAAGCATTTCCTGAAACTGGCCAAAGACGGCCTGAAGGAAGGCGATTTCGCCATGGTATTGGGCTACCCTGGCCGCACCAACCGTCACCGCCTGCCATCCGAAGTTGCCTACACTTTCGACTGGAGCTACCCAGCCTTCGTCAAGGCGTCCGGTGAATCTTTGGCGATCATCGCCAAAGAGACGCAAGACAATCCGGACACTAAATTGAAATACGCTGGCCGGGTTGCTAACATCAACAATTACTATAAAAACCGCCAGGGCATGCTAGACAGTTACGCCGACAGCGATTTTTTGGCGCGCAAAACCAAAGAACACGCGGAACTTAAGAACTGGGTAGCGGCGACACCGGCACGTAACGCCGAATACGCAGCCGATATCGCACAGATAGAAAAATTGATCGCTCAACGCGATGCGCAATACAAGCGCGACTTTTTCCTGATGTCGTCATCACCTAATATGCTCAGCACGGCACGCAATCTGTATCGTTTGGCCAAGGAAAGCGAAAAACCGGATACCGAACGCAAAGCCGGCTATCAAACACGCGATCTGCCACGTATCAAAGGCAAGATCGATGCCATCGAACGTAGCTATGACGATAAAGTCGACAAGGCGCTGGTATTGCATAGCTTAAGTCAATATGCGACACAGCCAAAAGCAACGCGCGACGCCAATTTTGATACCGCTCTTGGAATCAAAGACGCTATGTCGACTGCAGATCTAAAAACCCTGCTGGATAAACTGTATGTAAATAGTCAGATGGGCGAGCAGACCACACGTTCAGCCTGGATGGGTAAATCTGCTGCCGAGTTTGAAGCCAGCCAAGATAGCTTCATCAAAACCGCTGTTGCAATGTATGAAGGCGGCTTGAAGCGCGAAGCCGAAGAGGAAGAACTCGATGGTCATATCCAGCAAGCCTACGCCAACTACATGAAGGCAAAAATCGCCTTTATGAACAGCAAGGGTCAGGCAGTATACCCAGATGCCAACAGCACCTTGCGCGTGACTTTCGGCAAAGTTGCCGGTCGTGACCACGGCGCGGATGGCACCAACTGGACTGCCTTCACCACGCTCAAAGGAATAGCGGCAAAAGCTACCGGCAGCGGTGATTTCAATGCCCCTGCAGCGCAACTGGCAGCGATCAAGGCAAAAGACTATGGCAACTACGCCGATCCTATCCTGAAAACGGTACCGGTCAATTATCTGGCAACTTTAGATATCACCGGTGGCAATTCCGGCTCAGCAGCGGTCAATGCCAAAGGTGAGTTCATCGGTCTGGCGTTTGACGGAACTTTGGATTCCATCATCTCCGACTGGGATTTTAACAAGGCCAAGACCCGCACCATCGTGGTCGATCTGCGCTACATGCTGTGGGAAATGAAATATGTCGACAAGGCCGACAAACTCTTAAAAGAAATCGGCGCGGAATAATCATTCCTATCGTCCGCTAGCAATTTATTTTGCTGAATGCACAAAAAAGCCAGGCTAAATACCTGGCTTTTTCTATTTGAACTTTGCGTCTTCCTGCTTTGCTGCGTCCTGATTTGTTTCTTCCTTAATTATCTGCGCCATTTCTACATCAGTAAAAAGCCGCGATCGCGTGTGAAAAGCCTTGCCGGTCGCACCTTCCAAAGAGAAAGTGCCGCCATGCCCTTCCACGACATCGATGATCAGTTGCGTATGCTTCCAATACGCATATTGCGATTTACCAATATAGAACGGACAGCCGCCTATCTCACCTAGATACACGTCGCCCGCGCCTATCGTGATCTCGCCGGGCAGATAGCAATTAGCGGCGCTGTTGTCGCAACAACCGCCGGACTGATGAAACATCATGGCGCCGTGTTCGCGTTTTAATTCTTCTATCAGTTCCAGCGCGGCTGCCGTAGCAATGACTTTGTCTGGCATATTTTCTCCGAATAAAAAAAGGGAGTGGCGTGCATACATTGCCCTCCATTCCCTTGATTCAAAAGTTAACAATCAAAACTCAGCTGGACAATTATCTCGACTATTAACTCGACTATAAGCAGATCAGAAGAAACCCAATTTGTTTTCGCTATAGCTAACCAGCAGGTTTTTGGTTTGCTGGTAGTGATCCAGCATCATCTTGTGATTTTCGCGACCGAGGCCTGATTCCTTGTAACCGCCAAACGCAGCATGTGCCGGATAAGCGTGATAGCAGTTGGTCCAGACGCGGCCAGCCTTGATGGCGCGGCCCATGCGGTAGGCCACATTGCCATTGCGACTCCACACGCCTGCACCCAGACCATACAAAGTATCGTTGGCAATGGCTAGCGCTTCGGCTTCATCCTTAAAGGTGGTGACCGCCAAGACCGGACCAAATATTTCCTCCTGGAAGATACGCATCTTGTTGTGGCCCTTGAACAAGGTAGGCTGAACATAATAGCCACCTTCCAGATCGCCACCCAGATGCGCTTGCGCGCCGCCAATCAAAACTTCTGCGCCTTCCTGCTTGCCCAGTTCCAGATAAGACATAATCTTGGTCAGCTGTTCTTTGGATGCCTGTGCGCCCATCATGCTGTCTGTGTCCAGCGGGTTCATGTGTTTGATGCTGGCGACACGCTTCAAGACACGCTCCATGAACTTGTCATAGATTGACTCCTGAATCAGCGCCCGTGATGGACAAGTGCAAACTTCGCCCTGGTTAAAAGCGAACAGCACCATGCCTTCGATCGCTTTGTCGAGAAAGGCATCGTCTTTGTCCATGATGTCGGCAAAGAATACGTTGGGCGACTTACCGCCCAACTCCAGCGTAGCAGGAATCAGGTTATTGGCGGCAGCCTGCGCAATCACGCGGCCGGTACTGGTGGAACCGGTAAAAGCGATCTTGGCGATGCGCTTGCTGGTGGCCAAAGGCATGCCGGCTTCACGACCATAACCATTGACAATATTGAGCACGCCGGGTGGTAGCAGATCGGCGATCAGTTCGGCCAGAATCAGGATACTGATCGGTGTGGATTCCGCCGGTTTCAGTACCACGCAATTGCCAGCGCCGATGGCCGGTGCCAGTTTCCAGGCCGCCATTAAGATAGGAAAGTTCCACGGGATGATCTGGCCGACCACGCCCAGCGGTTCCTGAATATGGTAAGCCACGGTCGTTTCATCGATCTCGCTCAAGCCACCTTCCTGCGCACGCACACAGCCGGCAAAGTAACGGAAATGATCGATGGTCAGCGGGATGTCGGCGTTCAGCGTTTCGCGGATAGCCTTGCCGTTGTCCACTGTCTCGGCATAGGCCAGCAATTCCAGGTTAGCTTCAATTCTATCGGCAATTTTTAGCAGTACGTTGGCGCGCTCGGCAGCATTGGTCTTGCCCCAGGCGTCGGCAGCAGCATGCGCAGCATCCAGCGCCAGCTCTATGTCTTCGGCACCAGAACGGGCGACTTTGGTGTAGGGTTTGCCATTGATAGGGGTGATGACGTTAAAGTAATCGCCCTTGACCGGGGCCACCCATTGACCACCTATGAAGTTGTCATACTGCGCTTTGTAAGTGATTTTGGCACCGGCGGTACCTGGGGCTGCGTAGATCATCGTGTCTCCTGAATAGGTCAATTTTATTAGAATTAGGACTTACGCAAAATTGCTCCAGCTAGGCGTATCGCCGAAGACAGTACTTTAGTACGGCAAGGCGAGTACAACGACACTGGGGCGATTTTGCGTAGGTCCTAAGAATGTTGCCTTGTGGCCTAGAGCTACTATCAATTTCCGTGCCAAGACATGACTTAGCTGAAAGTCTTTGATTTCATTCAGATTTTATTTTTCAGAGCGCTTGCAAGCCCCTGGTATATGGAAAGATGTGGAAAGACGTAACGTTGCATAAGTTCACAACTGTCACAAAACGCAACAGTTGAGGTGATCAATACTGCCACGCTAGCCGTGTTGGGGCGGGTGTTTTCCTATACTATATTTGGATAAAATTCGGGAGCCTAAGCTCTCAGGTATCCATAACGGAGACAACATGCCTACACCACTACCTGCGCTGACGCTGCGCCAGGCACGACTGCATCTGCAGGAGTATGGACACTGCCCTTCCGGCACCATCAACGAGCGCCTGCTGCGCTCATGGCAACGCAGCCTTGCAGCCGGTTTGCAGCCAGTCGGCGGCTTGCGCCAGACCGAGCACGCTAGTGGTGATGAACTACGCCAAGTGCTGGAGCGCAACCATGATCTCTTGTCTTACTCGCGCCCCGTCATGGAATACCTGTTTGAGTCTGTGCGCGATAGCCAAAGCGTGGTGGTGTTAGCCGACAATCGTGGCACCCTCATGCATACGCTGGGTGACGCAGGTTTTTTAAACAAGGCCGAGCGCGTGGCTTTAGCCAGTGGCGCTTCCTGGCATGAGGATCATCGCGGCACCAATGCCATCGGTACCGCCTTGGCGGAGACCAGTGAAGTCGAGATTCACGGTGCCGAACACTTTCTTGAACGCAACGGTTTTCTCACCTGCGCCGCCGCTCCTATTATGGCCGCCGATGGTAGCTTGATGGGGATACTCGATATTTCCGGCGATCGACACAGCGGCCATCCGCACACCTTAAATTTAGTCAGCATGGCAGTGCGCATGATAGAAAACCGCCTGATCGTTGCTGGTAGCAAGCGCCATATTCGCCTGCATTTTCACGCGCATCCAGAGGGGATCGCTACGATTGCTGAGGGCATCGTGGTGCTCTCGGAAGACGGCTGGATAGTCGGTGCCAATCGTGTCGCGCTGAGCTTGCTGCATCTTGGCGCACACCAGTTGGGCGCAGTACAAATTACCAGTGTGCTCAATGTACGTCTGGAACATCTGCTTCATCAGCATAGCGGGCACGCACTTCAAACAATTACGGTACATAGTCATGACGGCACCCGGCTAGCGATGCAGGTGCATCTGGATCACAGCGTGCTGCCAGCCGTAACAAGCGCATCATCGGCGGCAGTTTCTAGCCAGCCTGCCGCTGAAGATGCCTTGTCTTTACTCGATAGCGGTGATCCGCGTTGGCGCAGTGCCGCCGAGAAAACCCGCCGCATTCTGGATAAACCAATACCTTTG
The DNA here is from genome assembly GCF_049340485.1 of Undibacterium sp. Ren11W. Classification (NCBI taxonomy): domain Bacteria; kingdom Pseudomonadati; phylum Pseudomonadota; class Betaproteobacteria; order Burkholderiales; family Oxalobacteraceae; genus Undibacterium; species Undibacterium sp. Ren11W. The sequence goes on along the minus strand of NZ_JBMPPB010000007.1, from coordinate 210,487 downwards.
ATTGTTCAGGGTGAATCCGGCGTCGGCAAAGAGTTTTTTGCCAAGGCGGCGCACGATAGCGGGCCACGCCGCAACGGGCCCTTTGTTGCGATTAACTGCGCGGCGATTCCGGAAAACCTGATAGAGGCAGAATTATTTGGCTATCAGCCCGGGGCCTTCACCGGCGCGCGGCGCGAAGGCAGTTTGGGGCGCTTGCGGGAAGCCAACGGTGGCACGCTGTTTCTCGATGAAATCGGTGATATGCCACTCCCCATGCAAAGCAGATTACTACGCGTGCTGCAAGAGCGTAGCGTAACACCCTTGGGTGGCGGCAAAACAGTAGCGGTGGATTTTGCGCTGATCTGCGCCACCCACTGCAAATTGCGCGAGCAGGCGGAACAAGGCAAGTTTCGTTACGATTTGTACTACCGCATCAACGGCTTAACAGTGCAGTTGCCGGCCTTGCGCGAGCGCAGCGATTTTCTGGCCTTGACGACGCAGATCTTGCGCAAGCTCAGTCCGCAGCGAGAATTGCATCTGACGCCAGGGCTATTCGCGCAATTGGCGGCACATCCCTGGCCGGGAAACTTGCGGCAATACTCCAGCGTCTTGCGTACAGCCATTGCGATGCTCAATCCTGAGCAGACCGGTATTGAGATGGCGCACTTATCGGACGATATTATCGAAGAACTTCTACAATTATCGACATCGAATGAGCTTGTGAATAAGCTTAAGAATACGCCAGCGCATCAGGCCACCGCTGCGCTAGCCGGCACTCAAAATCTAGAGCAACTGTCGCGTCAGGCTATCGAATTAGCCTTAAGCTCAAGCCGGGGCAATATCAGCCAGGCGGCACGCAGCCTTGGCATCAGCCGTCAAACGCTGTATCGAAAAATTAATCACTGAACTCAATAAAGTCAGTAGTCGATGCAATAAGTATTGCCCTCGCTTTACCCGAGCCAGCGCATACAATAGCTGCGCTGCCTCACTCCGGTCATACATCCCTCTCTTTACGATATTTCTCGGATAACAATTCTATGTAACTAGCCGGTCATGTTCTGACACTAAAATCCTTAGCCTTACTGGCGGCTACTGGCGGGTACTGGATAAATTCGCTGTACGCCAAGTAAAAAACATCTCTGTTTTTCAATCGCGTTTACCTGGCTCACCCATGAAAAAAATACTTTGTACTCTAGTACTAGCGATGGCGGCGACGCAAACGCATGCGGCCTATCCGGAAGACCTGAAACTGAGCAGTTGGAACACCATGTTGCTGCCGCTTACCGCCTTTCCTAATTTTGGCCAACTGCAGCGCGCCCAACTGATCGCGCAAGCACCATCGCTGGAGCAACAAGAGGTGGTGGCGTTCCAGGAATTATTTGATAATCGGGCTTCGACCGACTTGCTCGCCGCCATGAAATCCCGTTTTCCGTATCAAACACCGGTCATCGGTCGCGACAAAAATGGCTGGGATCGTACCGAGGGAAGTTGGCGTGATGCCGTGCCAGAAGACGGCGGCGTGGCGATCGTCAGCAAATGGCCTATCACTGAAAAAATTCAATATCTCTACAACGCTGCCGGTTGCGGTGATGATTTTCCTTCACTCAAGGGTTTTGCCTATGCCAAGATTAACCGGCTCGGCGAGTTTTATCATGTCATCAGCACCCATTTACAATCTGAATCCTCGTGGGGTTGCAGTGGCAATGGTGGCCATGCAGCGATACGCCAGGCCCAATTGGCAGAAATTCGCAGCTGGATAGACCGCAAAGGCATTCCAAATAGCGAGATGGTAGTGATCACTGGCGACTTCAATATCAACCGCTGGAATAGCGCAGAATACCGCGCCATGCTGAGCACACTGAATGTGCAAGAACCGCGCTATGTCGGCGTCCCGCATACCTTTGATACGCTTAGTAACGGTGTCGCGCTAGAACGTTACGGCGCACGCACTGGCGATCCGCAAGAATATCTCGATTACATCCTGGTCGATCGCAACCATCGCCAGCCTACGGTGTGGCACAACCTGGCAATCGATCCACCCTCGCCGCAATGGCTGGTACAAGATGCCGTCAACAAGCGCAGCTATGCCTACACCGATTACTCTGACCATTACCCGCTACAAGCTTTCGCCCGGGCCGATGCCAGCACCCCTACCCACTCGTTTGTCGATCAGGCCGGTAGCTATCGCCAGGTCGGCTTGCAAAATGTGGGTAACGGGCGCTGGTTGCAAAGCGCGCCGGACCAACAAGGCTGGATCAGGACCGATGCTGCTCAGTTTGGTGCGCCACGCACGCGTTTTAATCTATCGAATAATTTTGCCATGCGCGACAATGGCTGCCTGCGTTCTGGCGACTACCTGCGTATAGAAAGAGCCGATCTGGCGAATACTTTTCTGACCTGGTCGGGCGCACTCAATGGCAATCAGTACTCTTACTACTCTAGCTCGGGCAGCTTGCAAGCCGATCCAGAATTGCGCATGATCAATCTGAGTAATCCGCAAGCTTGCCTGAAAGAAGGCGATCTCGTGGCGTTCAAGAGTTGGGCCAGAGCAGCAGATTACTATCTGACTGCCTGGAACAGCGGCAGCTATAAGGACAGAGTGTATCTATGGTCCGGCAGCATAGGTCTGTACGAGCAATTTCGCGTGCATTTGCCAATCAGGCCCACAACTTTAGACTGGCGCATGCAACTGGCTTACTAAGGAATTAGCTTGCGGCTTAGACTCTGCGGCTTAGACTCTGAGGCTTAGACTCTGAGGCTTAGATTTTGAGGCTTAGATTTTGAGGCTTAGATTTGCGGTTTGAAGCTAAGCGCGCAAGCCCATTGCAGCGCGAACTTAAATTTTATCAGGCATGCCTGAAGGCGCATATCCCATGCGCCTTCCCGGCCATGCCGGCCTGCAGCCCGCATGGAATATGCGCACTGGCGGCATGGCTAAAAAAAACCGTGCAGCTTTCATACCTACGCAAAAAACACACAACACCCAGAACACAAAAGAATAAATTGACAACAAATTATTCTCAGATCACTATGCAAACGTTGGTGAATTGACTCTAAGTCTAGTCTCATTTTTTGTTCCTACTCTCTTGCTCTTGTTTCACACACAGAAGGAGTGCGTATGTCGAATATTGCTGGCAAAGCCTATGCGATGAACGTAATCACACCGATACGTTCCTACACCACCTGGCTGAATAAATTCATTTTCTGGTTTGCGCTAAAAACCCCGTCTACCCTCAAGGGCTTGATCACGCTCTCCATCATCCACTATGCGCGCTGGGTCATCATAGGCAAGCATCAGTTCCCGCATCTGGATGCGAACCAGCCGAAAGAAAACTTAAAATATTCCTACATGCTGTTTTTCAGTAACTTCAATGGCAGTTGGGATCAGTACGTAGATTCCTTCACTTTTTCTATCCCGGGCGGCCTGGATATGTTTTGGAAGTGGAATATCCGCTACCCAAAATCGGTGGCATTGACGCCCTTCCATCGCTACATACGCTATAACCAGCTAGAAACCATCCATTACTACAGCGCCTACCCATTGGCGACCGCTAACGATGTCAAGAGCGCCAAAGCAGTCAAGCAAGCTTTGATCGCGTTTCAAGATCATCCACTCGATAATAGTGATGAGGCCTTCATGCAACGTTACCGTGCCTTGCTGCGCGGCTTGCAGCACGATCTGGGCGATATGTACCCAACCCCTATCGTCAGCATGGCCGCAGCCCAGGTGCAGAAGCGCGAACTACGCCACAGCAAAAATGCGCAAAAGGAATTGGGGCTGCCGGCTAGCGCTGCAGCGCGTAATCCGAATACAAACGCAGGAGCACAGCATGGCCAGTAATCTCAGCGGCAACGCCTATGCCTTAACGGTTTTATCGCCCATCAAAAATGCCTACACCCAAGAGCAGATCGCTTACGCCGACCTGGTCAGAGATCGCCTGCAAGCCTGGAATGATGAAGAAAATAGCCCGATGGCGCTGGTGCCCAACACCTACTTATGTCGCTATTTTGTGCTCGACGATGTCGTCTATCAATCACTACCGGGCGGCGGTGCGCTCGATACCATCAGCGATTTTTTGCCGCTAGTACCGGATCCGCTACGCCGCTCTGCGCTTCCGGTTGAAGATCATCTGCAATCGCGCTATCTGGTGTTCTCATGCAATTTTTACTGCGGGCCTGGCGGCGATCCTGATCCCTATCTGCGCGCCATGTGGCATAACATCTGCCCACGCATCAAAGAAGTTTGGGGCTATTGCTATGGTTTCGAGCAAGTCGACAGCGCCGAACAATTTGTCGCCTATATCAAACGCTGCAGTCTGCCGCCCTCATTATTTTTTGTAGGATCGAATGACGATTCTTTAGACGAGCAATTAAAAGCCTTGTATCTGAAACAAGAATTCAGTAAATTCGCGGTAGAGAATCAGGGGCTGGATGCGCCTGGTTTAAAAATCAAACTACAGGATTTCATGCAACGCGTAGCGCCGAAAAACCTGAGCGCACCGAGCTGGAGTGCCGGCAAATATAAACTTTAGAGTGAAGAGGCAAAGCTGATGGACCCACAATTAGACTTACTCGATATTCAAGGCAATGTCATACGCGCTTATGGTCGCTACGGTTATCCAGTGGCACGCTATGTTTTTTTAAATATTCGCCATGCCAGCCAAGCGCGTGCATTACTGGCGGCGATCACCAACAAGGTCACCACCTCGGTGGACTGGGGCAAGGGCCCCGGCCAAATCCAACAACCCGACTGGACCGTGAATGTGGCCTTCAGTTATCAGGGTTTAAAAGAGCTAGAGCTGCCGCGCTCGTCGCTGATCGGCTTCTCGCCTGAGTTTGTCGCAGGCATGAAGCAGCGCAAAGATATCTTAGGCGACGACGGTGCCAGCGCGCCCGAGCACTGGGATCCGATCTGGCAAGGCAATCGCGAGCTGCGCGAAAAAGACGTACACATTTTTATCTCCTTTAATGCCCGCAACCAGGCGCTGCTGGAACAAGCTTATGCCTGGCTCACTGCACTGTTAAAAGAATTTTCCGATGCCGCCGTCATACTAGGCGGCCATCTCGGCGAGGATGATGTACTACTAGACTACCAAGACGTACAGGTCGTCATGGAAAACGGCCAGCCCACCGCAAAAGAACATTTCGGCTATACCGACGGCATCGGCGACCCGGTGTTTGTCGGCATGCCAAGCAAGGCCATGAATAAAAACGGGCGCGGCAAACAAATGCCAGATGGCAGTTGGGAGCCGCTCGCCATCGGTGAATTTTTACTCGGCCACATCGATGAAGCCAAAGAATACCCAGCCGCGCCCGAACCGATTTTATTGGCACGCAACGGCAGCTATATGGTATATCGCAAGCTGCACGAAAACGTCGCCAGCTTCGACGCCTACCTGGAGCAACACGGCAAAACCTATCCGGGCGGTAAGGAGTTATTGGCCGCTAAATTTGTCGGCCGCTGGCGCGACAATGGCGCACCGCTGACACGCGCCCCAGACGCTGCCAGCAAGGCCAAGTTTGATGCCGAGCTGGCCATCGCCAATGAGGCAGAAAAAGATGCACTCCTGAGTAACTTCACTTACGACGCCGACATGAGCGGTGCCAAATGCCCGTTCAGCGCCCACATACGCCGCATCAATCCACGCGCCTCGCTAGAGATGACACAAGGCGCGACGCCGGGCTCCATGTGTATGAATACCGGTGCCTTCGACACCCCCGGCGCACTCAGCAACCGGCGTCGCATCATACGGCGTGGCCTGCCGTATGGCGAGGTCAAAGACCGCAGCCGCGACGACGGCAATCACGGCATCATCATCATGATGCTCAATGCCGACATCGCCCGCCAGTTTGAATTCGTCCAGCAACAATGGATCAATTACGGCAATGACTTTAAGGCCGGCAATGACAAGGACGTCATACTCGGCAACCATAGCGCCGACGACAGATTCCCTAGCAAGGCGGTATTGCAGGTAGACCCGGAAGGCGATCAAGCCCCGTACTTTCTCTCCAAGATTCCGCGTCTGGTAGAAACCCGCGGCGGAGATTACTTCTTCGTCCCCAGCCTGACCGCCTTACGCATGATAGCTCGCGGAGTGGTCGACCCGACTTAACCCAGCACAACCAAACAATTCCGCAAAAAGGCCTAGCCCAGCGCGCATATCCCATGCGGGCTGCAGGCCGATGTGCTTGGAAAGGCGCATGGGATATGCGCGTTGGCAGGGGGACTTAAATTGCTTGGTTCTTGATGTTATTTTTTCGTTGATGCGTGATTACCGATCAGTGTAAGACCGACACCTACTAACTTTTCTTGATCGCTGCCTGTGCGGAAGTGAACTGACCTAAGTCGCAGCACTGCACCGGCGCATGCTATCCATTGCTTGGGCGTCAGCGTAAAGCTATTCAGACCAGCTTTTTTTAAACCCGCCGAATTCCACGGGTTTAAAATCCGGCCTATTTAATTGCTCTCATATCCCCAAAAGTACACAGACCGATGTTACGTTCATAAACGAACATGGAATACACGCGGTGGGTCTATGTGCTGGCGCTCTAAGCTATCGACGCTCATGCAATTTCAGTCGAAAATTGTTAAGACATCGTATAATTACTCGTCGATCAGACGATACTTAAGCTGCGTCCACCTCCATAAGCTGAACAGAGTGTTTCAATCCACGCCCTATCGTGTGTTAGGGCGATACAATTTTGCCAGCCATACCGCGAAAAAACTCATGTGTTTCAATCCGCGCCCGATCTTGTGATCAGGCGATACAAATGTAACAGGCAGTAATAGCGCGTGAAAACCCTGTTTCAATCCACCCCAGGTCTTGCGATCGGGCGATACATAAGCACATCGTACATTTTGTTATCAGTGAGGGTGTTTCAATCCGCACCCGATCTTGTGATCGGGCGATACTCGCGCACCGGCCAACTTTCAGATAGCTATCCCAGTTTCAATCCGCACCCGATCATGCGATCGGGCGATACCGCCGCTACAAAAGATTGTGGCGCAAGCCACATAAGTTTCAATCCGCACCCGATCATGCGATCGGGCGATACAGGCCTCAAACGATGTTCAATCTGGTCCTAAACTGTTTCAATCCGCACCCGATCTTGCGATCGGGCGATACCGTTTGCGCTCATGCGTAAAAAGCCGATAGACGAAGTTTCAATCCGCACCCGATCTTGTGATCGGGCGATACTCGCGCACCGGCCAACTTTCAGATAGCTATCCCAGTTTCAATCCGCACCCGATCTTGCGATCGGGCGATACGGTTATATGCGGCCGGTGTAATGCGCTCTCCCTCGTGTTTCAATCCGCACCCGATCTTGCGATCGGGCGATACGTCATTGGAGGATGGGAGGCTATTGACGTCATTAAGTTTCAATCCGCACCCGATCTTGCGATCGGGCGATACACATGCGTTGCGCTTTGCCAGTGGCGATACTTCGGTGTTTCAATCCGCACCCGATCTTGCGATCGGGCGATACTGCGAGGTGCTTAATCCTGACTTGCGAATGATCGAGTTTCAATCCGCACCCGATCTTGCGATCGGGCGATACATCAATAACTGACGTGTAAGCTGGGAATCCAGATGGTTTCAATCCGCACCCGATCTTGCGATCGGGCGATACCTTGGTTGACTCGTCAAACATGGCTTGCGTATCTGTTTCAATCCGCACCCGATCTTGCGATCGGGCGATACTTCATGATTCGGCACGTATCGGTGTTGGCATCTTGTTTCAATCCGCACCCGATCTTGCGATCGGGCGATACGACTGTTTTAGTTGCAATCTGCGTACGGTTGTTCAAGCGTTTCAATCCGCACCCGATCTTGCGATCGGGCGATACCGCAGCAAAACTGGCTTAGTGGATTGGGTATGGTATGTTTCAATCCGCACCCGATCTTGCGATCGGGCGATACGAAAAGTGCCAGATACGCCAAATCCTTTTGCAGAGTTTCAATCCGCACCCGATCTTGCGATCGGGCGATACGTCACTACCACATGGCTAGACGCGATCTCATGGGTGTTTCAATCCGCACCCGATCTTGCGATCGGGCGATACCGCCCTTCCCTGTATTGATTGCGTAGCTATTACCAGAGTTTCAATCCGCACCCGATCTTGCGATCGGGCGATACCTCCCATAAATCGTTTTTCCGCTGTCTGACGTCCAGTTTCAATCCGCACCCGATCTTGCGATCGGGCGATACCTAGCAATGTCATGTTGTATCAAAACTTTTTATAGGTTTCAATCCGCACCCGATCTTGCGATCGGGCGATACACTCGCAAGCGGCTGGTCATTGGCCGCATCGACAGTTTCAATCCGCACCCGATCTTGCGATCGGGCGATACGAATCGGGCTACGCCCGGTGAGGGATGTGAATAATTGTTTCAATCCGCACCCGATCTTGCGATCGGGCGATACCGCTTTGGTTTCAACTTGCGAAGCGCCGCTTTCATCAGTTTCAATCCGCACCCGATCTTGCGATCGGGCGATACATTTTGCCCAGGCGCGCGGGCGGTGTTGTACAGCATGTTTCAATCCGCACCCGATCTTGCGATCGGGCGATACATTCCGGTGGTCGGTGAATTGTTGTCTGGCCTGATGTTTCAATCCGCACCCGATCTTGCGATCGGGCGATACCCAGCGCACCAAGCCGCCTTCACGACAGAATCAGAGTTTCAATCCGCACCCGATCTTGCGATCGGGCGATACTTTCCGAGACAAAAAAACTAGCTTTAGAAATGGGGGTTTCAATCCGCACCCGATCTTGCGATCGGGCGATACTCCATCAACATAAGTTACTGTTATTGATGGAGTATTTTGCAGTTTCTCGCGAAACCGCAACAAAGAACCAAAGTTCCTTGTTTGTAAAAATTTTCACTTCGGGAAATATCATATTAATCATAGACTTAAGGCTTGCGCGAATGTAGCGCATTTGAGTCGTTGATTATCGTTCGCGCTTAAACGATAAGGGGCGCATTAAAATCAATCGCGCGAAAACAGCCATACTGTTTAACACGCAAATCGACCGGTTCAGTAATGCGATAAAAACGTAGATTATCCTTGGTTTGGTCAATTTCAGCTAGGAGCTTACGTTCCAATTCTTCAAATTGCATGTCAGTGACCGTACATTCAAAGACAGAATGTTGCACCCGCTGGCCTATACTTTCGCAGACCTTGGCAACCCGGCGTAGCCGTTTTCGCCCAGCCGCTGTGGTGGTGCAGACATCATAAGTAGCAATGATCAGCATAACGACTCACTTAGGCAGATAAGGAAGGTAGCCTTCCATCTCGCCGCGTATCGCGCGTGCCATAAAACGTGCCTGAATAAAGGCTAACAGACCAATAGGCACTTTATTTTCAGTCAGCGGATGTACGACTTCTTCTTGTTTACGTTCTTGCCATGCGGTGACGACAGTACGACGGCCTTTATCACCTAACATCACAGCACCGCCCTCGCGCTCATCAAAATCACGGGCATTGATTTGTCCTCGATTAATTAAAGTCAATGCCAGACGATCACAGAGTATGGAGCGAAATTCCTCTTGTAAATCAAGCGCTAATGAGGCACGACCTGGGCGTACCGCATGCAAAAAACCAAGCTGCGCATCTAAGCCTGCGGCTTCACAGGCCGAACGACAATCATTCATCAACATCGCATATAGAAATGAGATTAAGGCATTGAACCTGTCCAATGGTGGTCGACGAGTTCTGCCATTGAGTGTAAATATTGCGCGCATCTGTGGCTTAACAATTAAATTAAGTGCTGCAAAATATCCTCTGGCTGCCTCCCCTTCTACACCGCGCAGTTCATCCAAATTATTGGCAATTGCAGCCGCGCGCAAAGATGCAGCAAGATTGTCGGCGATACGGCCAAGTGTACTGGCTTCTTCAGCATCTGCCGCTTCACGCGCACCGCGTTGCACCGTAACGCGACTGTTTTTAAGTTTGCCCGCGACAATCGCACGAGCAAACTCCAGACTATAAAGAGGATCACAAGCAAGTCTATGATGCGCCTGTCGTAATAAAATATTGCCTGAGACTGGGCCTTCTAGCCGCGCCTGGAAGCGTCCAGAATTATCCAAAAGTACTAGCGATTTTCCTTCGCCCGCTAACCTATGCATTAATGCGGGCGATACCATGACGTTACCGAAACAGACCAGACCGCCCAAATGATGAAGGGGGACTTGTAGCTTCTTTTCATGATCAAGATCAATCCGTAAGGTTGAATTTTCCAAATGCGCATAGGCGTTCGGAGTCATGACATAGAGTGTATTCTGGACAGTGTGCACGTTAATTTTCCGTAATAAACAAACGCAGTCGTTGTTGATGTTGCCTGTCACGTTGCGCGACCGCCTCTGGCTGACAAATCTCTTTTAATGAGCATTCTTTACATCGAGCATCGTTCACAGGCGGGGGCAACTGGCCTGATGCCAGCATGGTGCGTATGGCGTCTGCGGTGGCAATCACTAGTTGCCTCAGTTCTGGCGTGATCAAGACTTCGCGCCGCCGGTGGCTAGTGGCATGGAAAATCGCACCACTAGACACCGGACGAGCTAGCATTTCTTCCAAACACATGGCTTGCGCGGCAAGCTGTATATCGTCATGTAATTTCTGCCGTTTGGCACCGTGTTTAAACTCGACCGGATACACTTTGCCGTCGGGATGAAATTCGACTAAATCGGCCTTGCCAATCAGATTGTGTTTATCACTCCATACTGGCAAGGCACGCTCAACGCGCACTCCGGCTTTCATTTCGTAACCGGGCGTGTCGACTAAATGATGCACCGCCTGACCGCGGGCAGTATGAATATTCTCCGCAAACGCCTGCTCCAGATGAATCAAGCCACACTGGCGTGGGCAATAGATCCAGTGCTGTAGCGCGGAGAGTGCGACTGGATCGTCTGCGGAGTTTTTTGTCATGGAGATTAAACTGATTCAAACCAAAATCAGCATTCCTTTTTCAACAAAGTTACGCCTGCCGGTAGATCGGCATCCTGGATCTGCACTTCGTAATCGGCAAAGCCGCGCGGCACTTCGACACCTTCTTTGCGTGCGACTTGTATGCGCTCAAATAATTTGTGCGCCGGTGCATTACCGAGTTCTGAATCATGCTTAAACACATACAAGCCCCGTGTACACATTTCGCCACGGGCGGCTGAGCGGTCATGTTCAAACATTTGTATCAAGGCTTGCCAGAATAATTCTAAATCGTCTTCTGAAAAACCGGTCTGCTTGGCCAGGAAGCTAGAGACGAAGCCATGCGCCATATACAGGCCGTAAGGCACAGTATGTTTGCGTCCCATAGTTCGGTTGTCACCGCCCTGTTTTTCTGCTTCGGCTTCTGTTGCTACCGCCATGCGTGTGATGGAATGTTCTTGCGCGATAACAGGATCGATAGAACGTGCAAAGGTGAGCTGAACCGGGCCACGCACCTGACCGCAATTAATACCGGTAGACATAACAGCGCCGAAGGTGCGTACATCAAAAAAATTACGGCACATCCAGCTACGCGCCTCATCAACTGCATCACCACCTTTACGCTTTTTGTCATCACCAGCAAGCAAATCCTCACGATTGATACCCACATAAGCGCGCTTATGTTGATTATTCAGAACCGCCTTTTCTTTGACATAAATTTCAAACGGTGGCTGCTCGCCTTTTGCCATGCCGACAAAATTACGTACCTTACGTTTTAAACAAACATCGGTGACCAAACCGTGGCCGGTCTCCGCGTCCAGCCTAGGTAAATTACCTGCATCCGGATCACCATTTGGGTTACCGTCTTTTACGTCAAACAGCAGTACAAAGTCGTAGCGATTAGTCAGGCTCATTGCGATTCCTCTTGATTGTTGGTAGGTTCAGATTTAGTAAAAAACGCTTGTCGTTGATGGTAATAACCGAGTGCAAATCGGCCTTGATCTGGTAAAGCAAGAATACGGGGGAAATCATTTAAACCACCCATGATGTCGGCAATCAATCGTTCCATTTGCACGGCACGGCCTTTTGTCAATTTTCCCAAATGGTGATTCTTTAGGCGCAACAAAGTAGTGAACACGGCGACCGGTGTGCTGGATGCGGCGCAGTAATAGCGATCACGTATGGTGGCATTCAGTCCGGGGCTGGCTTCCTCTTGAATTTTTTCGAGCGTCGCAAATAGTCGCCCTAAAAGATAAGCAGGATTGGTGTTGCTTGGATCGAGCATGATTTGAAATTCCTTTTCTGAGCGGGTTGCGGTGAGAGAGGTAATAAGATTGGCGCGGCGTATAAGGCGATTTAATGAGGCTTTGATGACGGCAGCTCTGGCATACGTGGGCTTTTGTTCTGCGCGACAGCGTTGCACTGCAAGATTGAGCAGCGGTGCGGGGTAACACGTGCCTTGCAAAATTGAGCGCATCACATCACCGCCAAGGTTCGGTGGGATGTTGTCCGCTTTACCTTGCAACGCCAGCGATGTGAGCAAGCGAAACACAGAGAGATGTTCTGGGTCATGCGGTGCGCGGGCAATCTTAATGTCATCGAAATGCGCGACGATTCTTTTTGCCAATGCGTGTGCGCTTGCCGTTTCCCAAAACCGAATCGCTATGCGTGCTGCGTTCGGGGCCAACCCCAAAACGTGGAAGCGCGTCTCGGCAGAGCCATGACTAAACTTGCCCGATTGCGCCGCTTGTAAAAGCATTTTGATTGCATCTATTCCGCGATCAGGGTCATCTTTGGGCGGATCACCGAATAGATCAGGCAATGCGCTTTCAAGATCATGTTCTTCTTCTGCCCAGAAAACCGTAGAGGCATCACCTACCTGTATTCGCTGACGCGAGTCGCGTGCCAGCAAGCCATTAAGCGCCGTCGTGTAAGCAAAAACAGCAGCTTTACCAAGTGGCGCGTTTTTACCTTGATCCTTACCGTAAGAACTAAATGCGGCTAGGTTAAACGAGACAATGTTTGCACCTGAAGTTTGTGCACCCCAGACACCTTTAATGACTGAATGCAAGCGCTCAATCTCGTCGGGTTTGCCACTCACAAGGCAAGTCCCATCAATGCTGGAAGTGTCTGCACTCTGCGCCGTTGCAGCCACAATGACAGGGCGCTGGCAAATCAATTCGACGTCGCCATGCAAGCGAAATGTCATGACTGGGTTTTTAAGTAAGATGTCAGGCCAGGCTGTTAAATTTTCAAATTGTGCTATGTCATTGTTATTGTAAAACGCAAAAATGGCCTGCATTCCTGCGTCATTTTGTGCCTCCTCAGATAAGTCAGTGAGCCGCGCGCGAAAAGCTGCGTGTTGTTCTGCAACGCGTTCTGGTTTGCCTTTTGTATCCACGCCCAGGACATATTCGGTCGTATCCCACAATAAATTCGCGGCGATGCCTGAAGTTTTTTTAACTCCCTGCGGTACCAAAAAACGTTGCGCTATCTTTTTCTTTCCTTCGATTGTCCCTGTATCGACCAAGTTTACCAAGCGGCCTTGCGCATCGATTTCGATCACGAAAGGGATCTCTTTATCTTCTAAGCCAAAAGCGGGCAAGCGATCTTGCGGGTTCGGTAAGCATTGTCGCCTTAAGTAATAATCGTTCAGTGCTTGCAATATCATCCTCGCACCTCTTCACTATCCCAGGTTGGCACCATTACTACGCCGTTTTTCAGTTGCGCACGAAAAAATCGCGGCGTCGGGTCACTAGGTTTATTGAAATCGAGGTCGTGCAGCATAAAGCCTAGTTCACGGGTTTCGTCTATAGCACAAGGCTCAGTTGCCATGTCTGTGACTAACCTGAAATAAGCGGCGAATTCGCGGCAACCAAGATAAGGTTGATTGACGCATTGGCCTCGGCTTACCCGGCGCTCGAACATTTCGTAATATTTATTGGCGTTCGCATTAGCGTCGCGGCCTGCTAAAAACTCCAAGTCGGCATGTACACGGTAAGCGACATCGCGTAAAAAAAGACCGGCGCGTTGCTGTCTTTCGTCTTCGATGTTTAACCCAAGAATCGCATTGCCGCCCTTCATGGCCGTCTCGACGTTACGGGTAGAGATGACGCTACCCACTTCATTGCGGCGTAGATTAATCCAGTTAATCGGCTTTAATACGTCGATCTGTCGGATATGCCAACGAATCGCCGGTTTCCATAAAATCGCTTCGAAACAGGCGCGTGCGGCGGAAGGTGTGATGACGTCGTAACTGACTCGCTCGACTTTCATCTCGGGGCGGGTGAAGCATGCAAAGTCACCAGATAGTTCTAGGCAATAGCGTTTCAAGACAAATCCTTTCAGACGATGAGTGCCGAGGTAGAAGGCAAAATGCCCTCTACAATAAGACCAAGTTGTTCATGATACAAATAATCGTTCGCTTGCGCGTATAAACCGGGGATGATTTCTTCAATATCACCTTGTCCGAGAAGCCGCATGGCATCTCGCTTGGCGACATTTACGGTGTAGCGCTGAAGCTTGCGCATGAGCCAGCGATCTGGGCCATCTTTCTTCAGCGCATGTAGCCATTTATCGATCGTGTCATCGTCATTTCCCGGGCCACGGTAGTGAACGATAATTGGTGCGCTGTCCTCGTCTTGAATCAGTTTAAATTTGTCAGCGGCAGTGCGAAAATTGCTCGCTAGTGTTGCGCCATCCACCTCCAATAATTTGACGATACCTTGTGCGTCTAAATCACAAGCGTGATACAGCTTTTCAAAATATCCAGCGAATAGCTTTCTATCTAGTGGATTGCCGGTTTGACCATGCAGAACGCTGCGACAGACATCTTCAGCTTTGCGTAGATGACCGAGTGGTGCAGGTTGTGGCGGGATAAATACGATAACTTCGCCCATCGCGAGTTTGCCTTCGCGATTGCATCGCCCTGCAGCTTGTGCCAGAGAATCCAAGCCTGCCAACGCGCGATACACGACAGGGAAATCCACATCAACACCCGCTTCGACCAACTGCGTGCTCACCACGCGGGTTGGGATGCCATTTTTGAGACGGGCCTTGATTGCCTGTATGGTGTGTGAACGGTGTTCGCCGCACATCAGCGCCGATAAATGCAAGCTTCCTTCGGGCATTCGTCGCCATAATTCACGTGCGTCTTTGCGGCGGTTGACGATGGCGAGAACCGATACCTTTTGCGTGATATCTTCTGCCAATGCGTCCCAGCTTACGGAATTATTCCAATCGTCAGGTAGCGTTACTTTGACCCTATCCAATGCACGATAAAGCGCATCAGGGTCGCTCATGATCTCGCGCACGTTGTTGAGGCCGCGCATATTGTTTTTGGCGTCAAAGTAATCGCGGGTGGATAAGGCGGGCTGTGTAGCGGTAGAGAGCACGACGGTGACACCATAGTGCTTAGTCAGTAAATTAAGCACATCGAGTAACGGCTGCAAAAATTCGGGAGGTAATAATTGAGCTTCATCCAGCACCACAATGGAATCAACGATGTTATGGAGTTTGCGACAGCGTGAGGTTTTAGCGGCAAACAGCGATTCAAAAAACTGAACGTTGGTGGTAACAACGACAGGTGCATCCCAGTTCTCACAGGCGAGATGACTTTTACTATTTTCTTTTTGAGGATCAGCTTCGGCATTACTGTGATGCTCGATCACGGCATCGCCAAAAATCGAACGGAAAATATCAGCGGTTTGCTCGATAATGCTGGTATACGGAATGACATAAATGATGCGTCGCTTGTCGTGATGTTTCGCATGTTCCAATGCGAACGCAAGACTAGAAAGTGTTTTGCCACCGCCAGTAGGCACGGTAAAAGAAAATAGGCCGGGTGCATCAAGCGCTTTTTTTCGGCACTCGTGCAAAATTTTAGTTCGTAATTGATTTACCGGTGTGGATTCTGCCGCATTTGTTTTGCTATGCATGAAGCAATCAAATTGTTCAAGCAAGCATGGTAGATTTGGCCAGCTATTACGTAACGTGGTTTTGTCTGCATCCATGTAGGCTTCGGTATCTAGCCTATCTGCGTCTATCAAACAGGAGAACAGCATACGTACCCACAAAGAAAAACCATCCTTACCGCCAGGAATTTTGCCCAAATCGGGGACAAACGTCCCATGATCAAGAATGTCAGATGGCGGCTGTTGCGCTAATGCTTCGTCAAATTCATCTCGGCTGTCTTGCAGTTGTAGACGAATATCCAGTCCGCCAAACCAATCATAAAGCCCTGCATGATGACTGGCGATGAGATAAGCGAGTACACGTCCAGGCTTTTTAAAGCGCTCACATGCCAGCAAGGCACCGGCGGTAGAATGCGGCGCTTTTCCTGCTTCGCCTTTGATATGTGCGTCTGCCTCAAAACCGCTTACTGTCCGAATATAGTGCTGAAAACGTGGACGGTACTTACCCAAGTCATGCCATAACCCGGCGAGATGCGCCCATTCAGAACCGCCGAAGCGCCCTGCTTGTGTTGCGGCGATTTGCGCCACCGCGCGTAGGTGTTCATCAAGGAGATGTGGCTCACGCCAAATATCGTTTTGATCTTTTGCCGCATGTGCGATTGGTGTAATACGTTCCATGCCTACACTTTTCTTGAGATTAAATTTAAGCCGCAGCGAATTTACTTTGGCTTTGTTTTTTTGATGATTGAGATAGTATGTCGATATTGATTACATATCCATACTGATTACATGCACATGTCGATTTTTCAGGCACATCTAGGAGACACAAATTGAATTGGCCGTTACGTTGGGATTTGTTGACGCGTTATCGTTTAATTGAAATCGTGGCGCAATGGGAGGGGCGTTTGACGACCAATCATTTGTGCAATAGCTTTGGCATTGGCCGGCAACAGGCGAGTAAGGATATCAATGCCTATTTGCGCGATATCGCGCCGGGCAATCTGTTTTACGATAAGTATTTAAAGGGCTATGTCCCGAGTAATAGCTTTGCACCGAAGCTGACGACGGGTACGGCGGATGAGTATTTGCATGTGCTCAGCCGAAATAAAGATATCGCGCATACCTTCCAGGGATTAGATCTAGGTTTCGCCCATACCGAGATGCTGCAGGTACCATTGCGTCACATAGAGCCTACTATTTTAAGAGCCTTGGTTCAGGCGTCACGCGAACATAAACGTGTTGATTTAAGCTACATATCCATGACTACCGCTGTTGTGGAGGATCGCATCATCGTGCCACATACGCTGGTGTGTACACCCTTACGCTGGCATGTGCGCGCGTATTGCGAAAAGCATGGTAAGTATCGCGATTTTGTGCTGAGCCGTTTCCGTGGCGAGCCAGAAATTCTGGATGAGAGTCAATCTACCTCAGCCGAAGATACGCTGTGGAATACCGAGGTGCTGTTACGCATCAAGCCAGATAGCCGCCTTGAGCAAGCTCAGCAAGAAATAATCGCACGCGATTTTAATATGCAAGACGGCTGCCTCGAAGTAAAGACACGGGCTCCCTTAGTCGAATATATGTTGCGTGCATTTAATATCGATCTACACAATCTAGACATGCTCCCGAAGGCGCAACAAATCGTCGTCGAGAATTTTACCGAGATAGAGCAATATCTTTTCAAGTCTTCTTAAGCTTAAAAAATAGGCAAATCAATTCATTGTTTTATAAATAGCTGATCAGCTTATTCTAAAAAAACATAGGGAAACTTCTAACAACCTCATTTATAGAGATGCAGACCACGGCGCACACCGGAGCAATACGTCGGTATTGCGAGGATGTGCAACAAAGCTATGCGTTCTAAAAATAGATTTTTAGAAGTTCCCCTAGCCCAGCGCGCATATTCCATGCGGGCTGCAGGCCAATGTGCCTGGAAAGGCGCATGGGATATGCGCGTTGGCAGGGTGGGTATTTGAAATTTGCACACTGCGGCGTCAATACCTCTACGGCAATGGACGCTCTACGCAAAAGTCGCGCCTTACCGCGCCGCGATCAGCTCTAGCTCTATCAGTATCTCTGGCCAAATAAGTCCATCAACGAAACTCAGCATCGATGCCGGACGTAGCTCGCCCAGATAGTCGTTACGGATGGCTCGATAGGCATCCAGGTCCTCTCTACGGATCAGGGTTTGTGTGAGCTTGACGATGTCCTTTACTTGCATATCTGCGCTGGCAAGGATGCGTATCACGTTGTCCCATGCGAGTCTGGCTTGCGTTTCAAAATCTATGGGCAGTGTGCCGTCCAGATTGGTACCGGGGGTTCCGGATACAAACAATATTTTTGCGCTACTTGTGACTGCCACTGAATCACTATAGCGACCGATATGCATCGCCACTCCTGCATTGTGCTGTGTATTCATATGCTCTCCGTGTCGTTAATAAAACCAGCCGCTAACAATTTATATCGCCCGTCACCTCAGTCTGCCAACGATATGGACTTGAGTATATTCACGGTGTACGATGAACGTTTCATGGAGCGATGAAGTATGGATGAGATGCCCGACATTGCTAGCCTGGCGCAGTTATTGGCCGATACCGCACGCGCAAAAATTTTGTGGGTGTTGATTGATGGCACTATGCGTCCTGCTGGTGAGTTGGCATACAGCGCAAATATTTCTGCCCAATCGGCCAGTACGCATCTGGCAAAATTGGTCAAAGGAGGCTTGCTTCATTCTGAGGCTCAAGGTCGGCATCGCTATTTTAGGATAGCCAATCCAGAAGTCGCCCATTTGATAGAGAACATGGCGACGCTAAGCAAGGTAGCGCCGCCGAGATCGCCCAAAAGCCCGTCCTTAGCGCGAGCCATGCCGGCGCATTTTTTACATGCCAGAACCTGTTACGACCATTTAGCCGGAGAAGTTGCGGTCAAAATTCTCGATGCAATGCTAAAGACCAAGTGGTTGACGTTGAACGGACAAGAATACTTAATGACCGCTTTGGGAGAAAAAGAATTGAGCGCTTTAAATGTCGACTTAACGAAAGTAAAACGCAGAGTATTTGCCCGCGTCTGCGTAGATCTTACCGAACGACGCCCCCATCTGGGTGGAGTCTTAGGAGCGGCCTTACTCGATTTATTTGTCGCAAAAAAATGGATACAACGCTCACCCCGATCCCGCATAGTGAGTATTACGCCAAAAGGGAATAGCGCGTTTCAAGAACTATTTAAAGCATAGGCTGAGTCGGTAAGGTGTCAGCATTTGCAGGGCGCTATGGCTAGCATCTATTGCGCTGCATGAATTCTCACTAGTGCCCCTGCCAGCGCGCATATCCCATGCGGCTTGCTGGCCGATGTGCTTGGAGAAGCGCATGGAATATGCGCGTTGGCAGTGCCGGTATTTGAAATTGCATACGCCAGCTTATGCTAGCTAACCGGGCCAACAAAACTTTACTGCATCACCACTCTGCGCATTTTATGGGCGACAAAACTCAGACTGGCAACTGTCATGCTGGCGCACACTAGCAGGGCTATCGCTACTGCATTCAACTCTAGCGCCTCGCCCTTGAGGACGTGATTCATCATCAGCGATTGCGCGATCGATGGTGCCCATACAAACCATGCCGGTTCGCGGCCGGTGTTAAACATCAGCATCATCGGTGCCATCGAGATCAGCATGCTCAAGATTTGATTACGCACCTGCGCTTCTTTGAAGCTCTTGCAGGTCAGCGAGAGCGCTACTTGCAGTGCCGAGATGCTGGCCGCCAGCGGTAACAAGATCAGCAAGAAGCCTAGCGCATCGCTGACGCCGAATTGGAATTCCGCCTTTAGTGCATCATTGCGTATCAGCCATTGCGATGGAAAAAAACTGAGCACCGTCAACAAGGCGACCAGCATGCTGATGCTGGCCACTGCGCCCCATTTGCCCAGGGCCAGTTGCCAGCCGGTCACCGGATTCATCATCAGGGGTTCTAGTGAGCCGCGTTCGCGCTCGCCAGCGGTGGTGTCGATGGCTGAGAACATGCCGCCCACCACGATCGCCATGATCAGGGCGAAAGGCAGCATGCTGGTGACGGTGACGCGTCGCTCTTCGGCGCGGCCTATATATTTTTCTTTGATTTCAATCAGCTGAAAAATCTCACCAGAGACGCCGCGCATGGTCAGACCCAGCATGGCGCTCTCTTGGGTGTAGCTGTCGAGCAAACGCTTGAGCGGGCGTAGCGCAAACTCGGCCTGTTTATTCGAGGTGTCGTAGACGATTTCTAGTCTTACTTTTTTTGCCTGCGCTAGTTCTTCATCGAAATGCTCAGGCACTAGCAAGACCGGTTGCGACAGATCTTTCTTGCGCAATTTTTCTTCATAGTCGTCCGGCGCGTTCTCGATTTGATAGCCTTGCCGCAGGATGAAATTTTCTAGTCGAGGAGCCTGTTTGATGTTGACCGCCAACACCGTGCGCTTGTCTTCCTGCGCCTCTATCTGCGACATGATTTCAGAAAACACCACTAATAATAGAGGCACGAAAATCAGGGCACTAAACAAGACCATCATCAGGGTGCGCCTGTCGCGCATGGCATCGCTGATTTCTTTACGGAAGATCGTGATAATTGGGTTCATCTTTGAGTCCTGTGAATGTTAGGCGCATCGAGAAATGCCAGTTTAACGAAGGCATCTTCAAAATCAGTTTCACCGGCCTGCTGCATCAACTCGGCCACCGTGCCGCTGGCAACTGTCTTACCGCGCGCCACAATCACGACCGCGTCGCATAGTCGCTCTACTTCTTGCATGATGTGGGTAGAAAAAATAATGCATTTGCCGCCGCCAGCTGGGGTGCACAACCAGCGTAAAAATTCGCGCAGGCCACGGGTGGCGACGACATCGAGACCATTGGTAGGTTCATCGAGAATAATATTTTTCGGGTCGTGTATCAGCGCTCTGGCCAGCGCCACCTTCATGCGCTCGCCCTGACTAAAGCCCTCGGTGCGTCTATCGAGTAAGGCTTGCATCTCTAGACTATGCGCCAGTTGTTCGGTGCGTTGCTGTATCAAGGCTGGCGGCATGCCATGCAAGGCGCCATAGTAGTGGATGTTTTCACGCGCGCTCAGACGCGGGTAAAGACCGCGCGCATCCGACAACACCCCCATCTGCGACTGAGTGCCTGGTTGCCCGGCACGCACCTCTACCCCATCAATCCTGATACGCCCTTGATCAGGCGTCAGCAAAGACGCGACCATGCGTAAGCTGGTGGTCTTGCCAGCACCATTGGCACCGAGCAGACCAAGTATGGCACCGTCGCTGGCGCTAAAATGGATACCCTCTACCGCTTTAACTACCTCAAGTTTGGCCTTGCCCAGGCCATAGTAGGCCTTGGTCGTTTTCACAAATTCTTTATGCAGATTTTCGGCGATGATCATGACTTGTCTGCTTTCTGCGCCGCTAGTTTATTTGGCGCGGGGCTAGTAGTGAGCGGCGCTTGCCAGGCCAGTGGTCTTGGGATTTGGCGCAAGCAGCTGACGTCGACCTTGATGGCATCTACATCTTCTTTAGCATTCAGATAGCGATACACCACATCCCGCACGCAACCATGTGTAAGCAAACCATGACCGACATTCTCCACCACCAGATGGCGCGCTTGCTGGCCTAGCGCCTTGCTTACTGCCGCACCATGCCGACTAGGCGTGACCGGATCGATACCGCCACTAAGTAGCAAGACTGGCGACTGACTCGGCGGCGTGCTAAAAAATTCAGCGGGGATGGTGGCGCGCGGCCATTTCTCACAGACGCGGTCATACATCCCCGCGCTGAGCGCATCAAAATCGTCGATAGCCGGGCTTGCCGTGACAGGGCGCGCATAGGCCTCACCACACCACACCGAGAAGTGCATGCCATATGCGATTGCGCCTGGCCCGGCCAGATTGTAGGCATTGCTCAGAGCAATCAGTGGATTAAGATTGCCTAGCTCAGCCTGCGTCAGCGCATACGGCAAACCGGCGGTGCTGGCGGCCGAATACAAAGTCTTATGCACCAGTCCGAGTAAGGCGTCGCGCGTCAGCGGAGCCGTGATCTGGCTACCCAAACGTGGATGCGTGAAACTGATTTTGCCTGGCGGCGTGCTTGCAAGCTGAGGTGTAAGCTTATGCAGTAATTTTTTCCAGCGCGCTGCCAGATCGGGGTAATTCTGATTACATAAAGCATCGGCAAGACAGGCCGCAAATACGCCGTTTAATGCCGCTTGCGCATCGGCCGATGGCAAGCGCATAGTTGGCGGTGTTACGCCATCGAGCACCAGACGCCGCACCGATTTCGGATATTGCCGCAGATATTCCAACCCGGCACGGGTACCGTAAGAGACACCGAGCAGATTGATGCGGCCGTAGTTCTGCGCCAGACGCACTGCCTCCAGATCTTGCACGGCGATACTGGTGCTGAAATACTGCAAATCACCATACGGTAAGGCCTGCAGATTTTTCATGCAGCTTTGCGCCATCCGTTGCATGCTCTCGTTATCCACTACCTCGCTAGCCTCTTCCAGCTCAGGGCAATGCAGAGGGGCGCTGCGGCCAGTGCCGCGTTGATCGACAAACACCAGATCGCGCCTACGGTTCAGGCGGCTCAACACCGCTTGCCCGAAGCTCGCTACATTGATGGCGCTCTGGCCAGGGCCACCAGCTAGCAAGAACACCGCATCAGGCAGTTTATTTCTATCTTGCGAAGGCAGCACGACATAATGGACGGTAATTTTTTTGCCCTCGGGCTGGGCCGGGTTCAATGGCCGTAAGATCTCGCCACATTGCACTTCCTGGGGAAAGTCAGGATGACGACATGCCTTGGTGGCGGCCTCTGCCACATTAACTAGCAGCAGCGGCAACAGACACAAGGATATCAATCCAGGCCTTAGTTGCGGCATGTGACGATACAAAAAAGGGGTTAGCAAAATACGCTCCTGAAAAGTGAAATGACGCCAGATCGTTTTAAAGACCGGTTAGTGATAGCACAGTGTAAATCGACTTCTCGCAACTGAAAAGAAAAGTGACAAAACCGCATAGGCAGAGACGAAACCCTGATAGCGTGAGACGAAGCCAGTCTGCCGATTTCTTGTTTTAATGAATCATCACCAGTTGCCGCTGCAAGTTTTACTGCGCCAAGCTCAGCAATAATGCCTTGATCGGAGCAGGCAAGGCGGCCGACTGGATTGTTGCCATATCTGCCCAGACATAGCGCGCCTCGGCCACCATCGCATGGCGTTTGGATATCTGGGCACGCAGCGGTGTCACATGTAATTTAAAATGGGTAAACACATGGGTAAAATCTGGCAAGGCAAGCATCTCGGTCAACTCGCCAAACTGCCCAAATAAGTGTCGCGCTGCTGGCAACTGCTCGCTCATTGCCAACACCTCGGCAGCCTGAAAATCACGCATACCGCCGATCTCCGGCAAAGACAAAAGCCCGCCCCAGATACCACTATCGGGGCGTTGCTCCAGCAAGACTTGGCCCTCATGGATCAGCACCAGCATCAATGCCTGTTTGTGTTTTTGTAGTTTTTTAGGCTTACGTACTGGCAGCTCGGCGGTACGTCCTTGCGCGTAGGCCAAACAGCGCGTTTGCAAGGGACAGCGCTCACAGGAGGGGCTGCTACGGGTGCACAAGGTAGCGCCAAAATCCATCAAGCCTTGGGTGTAGGCTTGAATATCCTGACGCGGCAATAATGCCTCGGCCCGCAACCACAGCGCGTCTTCTATAGGTTTAGAACCGGGGTAGCCATCGATGCCAAACACGCGGGCGAACACCCGTTTCACATTGCCGTCCAAAATAGCCGCAAGCGTGCCATACGAAAAAGCGCTAATCGCGGCGGCAGTCGAGCGACCTATGCCAGGCAGCTGCTGCAGCAAGGCCGGATCAGCCGGAAATTGTCCTTGATACTGCGCCACCACCAGCTTGGCACACTGATGCAGATTGCGCGCCCGCGTGTAGTAGCCCAGACCACTCCAGTGCTCCATCACCTGCTCCGATGAGGCCGCCGCCAAGGCAAACACGGTAGGGAAACTTTGCAGGAAGCGTTGGTAATACGGGATCACCGCGCTCACCTGCGTCTGCTGCAACATAATTTCAGAGAGCCAGACCCGATACGCGTCGTTAGTTTGCTGCCAAGGTAAAGCATGGCGGCCATGCTGCTTTTGCCAGCTAATGATGGCGGCAGAAAATTGAGGATCGGTATAAGAAGCTTGCAATAGTTTATTTTTTTCTTGTACTTGGTTTTTTGCTGTGCTTGGCTTCATTGCTGCTTCTTCAAAGGGGCGATACAAATGGTTGAGGCAAGAGGGTAATACTAGACGGCAATACGCGTAAACATTAACTTATTCCTGCGCAGGATCATTTGCGGGAAATTCGATCAAAAACGCGGACAGAGCCTGACACTTCGCGCGGCTAGCGTCAAGCTCATCACAGAAAAAACAAAAGTGAAACCAGCGTTACCGAACGAGAATGATCCACCATCCCAGCCGTGCCCGGATGAAAACTGCCTGGCGCGGAATTTTCTTTGCGAAAAAATTACACACTATCCAATAAAAAAATTCACACTTCACTAGCCACTCCACAACGAAATCAGCGCGCCAGGAAGCCCGCGGACAGTCTGTTGCAATCTCGCCCTATTCCGCATTTCTCTCTTGACAATGCAAGTAACGAATGATTACATACCGATTCTTAATATATTAATGGCATATTGTGTAAATATTTAAGATATATGGATTTCGCTTCTTTGACTGCTTGGATGTTTAGAAACTTTTTTGGTCGTTAGATTGACGCCCCTGAGACTGACGAAAATTTGACAAAAATTTCGCGATCCGGATTTTCGTTGTCGCCAGCAAATACCGTTCAAAAAATGGATGGATAAGGGGCGCGAAATGCGTAAGTTCAAACATCAGCATGGAAAAAGCGTCTGAAAGAAATCTGAATATTCTCGATACGCATAAACGTTAAGAACAATCACAATAATCATGGAGTAGACAATGTTAAAAGAAACCGTTTTATCCCGTTCTGTAAGAATCATGTTTGCCGGAAGCCTAGGCTTGGCTATGAGTATCTCTGCGCCTTACGCCATGGCTCAGGAGGCTGCGAACAGCGCTACCAGCACGCAACGTGTAGAAATCACCGGGTCTTCCATTAAGCGTATCAATCAGGAAACCGCCCTGCCAGTACAAACTTTAAGCCGCTCCGATATAGAAAAAAGTGGTGCCAATAGCGTCGCTGATCTGGTCGCGGCCTTGCCTAGCATGCAGGGTTTCGCCACGGCGAATCAGACCATTAACGGCGGCGGTGGCGGCATCCAGACCGCCTCTATCCATAACATAGGTGCCTCATATACCTTGGTTCTGCTGAACGGCCACAGGCTCGCATCTTACGGTTCCGGTAGTGCAGTCAATCTGTCCAGCATCCCTATGTCAGCGGTAGAGCGGGTAGAGATTCTGACCGATGGTGCCTCCACGCTGTATGGATCTGATGCGATCGCCGGTGTGGTCAACTTCATCTTACGTAAAAACCAAACAGATTTTTCAGTCGATCTGACCTATAACCAACCGCAGCATAGCGGCGGCAAGTCGTATAACTTCGGTATCTCCAAAGGTTTTGGGGACTTGGAAAAAGACGGCTACAACGTCTTGCTCGCATACAGCCATGATGAGCAAAAAGAACTGAACGCATCGCAACGTCCGTTTGCCGATACCGGCGTCAGAAAATTTTCTCAGAACGGAAAAAATTATGCGACCTGGTCACTGTCAGACAACTCCAGCCCGGCGATTGCTCAGTTGAAAATGAAAGACGGCTCGGATCCGGTGATGTTTTCACCTGATTTATTGAAAAACGGTAAATGCGGACCGAATACCTTTCAGGTCGAAAGTCGTTGTCGCTTTGATTTCGCCTCCACCGTACAGTTGGTGCCGGAATCAAAGCGGGATAGTTTCTTTGGCTCTGTCAATTACAAGCTCAATAGTGATACCAATCTGTTTGCCGAAGCGGTAGTGTCTAAATTTACCCAAACCGGTCGTTATGCGCCAGCCGCCCAACCTCTGGCGCTCCCATTGTCTAGCCCGCTGTACAGCAAATATGTGGCTCCTTATCTGGGACAAATGGGAGTCGATCCGGCCAACGTCGATAGTGCACTGATGAGGCTGAGGATATCCGATGCCGGCGGCCGCAATACCGCCTACGGCACCGAGGCTCAACATCTGGTATTCGGTGTGGATGGCAATGCATTTGGCATGGACTACAACGCTTCATATACGCACTCGATATCGAAACGCAGCAGAGACTTTGCAGGTGGTTTCTTGAGCAAAGATAAGTTCTACGCCATCGTCGACGCCGTGCCACCAGCGAGCAGTTATGACCCATTTGCTCCGGCCGGATCATCGGGCGCGATATTAGCTCCGGCAGTTTTGCACGAAAATTGGTCTAGCTCACAAAATACTCTGGACGTTCTGAGTCTCAGGGGTTCACGTGAATTGTTCACTTTGCCGGGCGGAAAAGCGCAATTAGGTCTCGGTACCGACTTCACCAGACAGGGTTACGACTACCACACGACGCCTATCGGCATGGGTAACAATGCCTTGCAACCGAATTACACCGACGCGCCTTTGGGTGACTCGCCGGGCGACTTGCCGATTGCCGCAAGCCGAAATAACTGGGGTGCATTCGCCGAATTGCTAATGCCGATTAGCAAGCGCTTCGATGTCACTGCGGCGCTGCGCTATGATAGTTATACCGCCATAAAAAACACCGCCAACTTCGACCCAGCAGGCAAACCGATCGCCGCTGAGACGCAGGGCAACAAAGCGGACAAGCTCACCTACAAACTGTCGGCCGCTTTGCGTCCTATCGATAGCTTGCTGCTGCGCGGATCGTATGGTACTGGCTTCAAGATGGCCGACATGTCCACCATCACTTCACCCTTAACTCACAGCGGCAATACCGGCGCCCAATACGATTGCCCGGTCAAAGCGCCCGATCCACGCGCAGTCAATTGTTTAGGGAAAACCCAGTACGACATTTTAACTGGCGGCAACCGATTGTCCGGAGAAAACGGCTTGAAAGCAGAAGAGTCCAAGCAAGCCACTTTGGGTTTCCGGATAGAACCACTCTCTAGTCTGTCCATAGGGTTAGACTGGTGGGATGTGAAAATGAGCAACCAGATCGCCTCGCTGCCGGAAGCCGTCGTATTTGGCAACCCAGCTAAATACGATAACTTGTTTTCCACTTTCTATGAAGCTGGCCAGGGCGGAAATATTCTGGTCGCCACCCTCCCTTCTTTTAATATCGCCAGCGCTCAGTATCAAGGTATAGATTGGGATGCCAGTTTCAAAACGGCCACGCCCATTGGTAAGTTAAGCATGAACTGGACCGGTACCTATTTGCTCAAGTCTGATTATGATCTTCCAGGAAATCCTACGGTACAAAGCGTAGGACGTTACGATGAGTTTAATAACGTCGCTTTCCGCGTCATCACACGATTGGCAACGACTTTGACAACCTCAGAGATGTTTTCACACAGCATGATGATTAACTACAAATCGGGTTACCACGATCATCAGGCCAGCGTGCGTGAAGTCAATGCCGACGGCTCGTTTGGCAATTTCGTCGATCTGGATCGTGATGTCGCTTCTTACACCACCTTCGACTGGCAGACACGTGCGCAAATAAAGAAAAATATCACGCTTACTTTC
Source organism: Undibacterium sp. Ren11W (assembly GCF_049340485.1). Lineage (NCBI taxonomy): Bacteria > Pseudomonadati > Pseudomonadota > Betaproteobacteria > Burkholderiales > Oxalobacteraceae > Undibacterium > Undibacterium sp. Ren11W. Next base: position 182,967 of record NZ_JBMPPB010000007.1, on the reverse strand, counting down.
GGCATCAAGAATCTGTTCGACAGAAATCCACCGCTGTCACTGAAAGACGGCAACGGTGATCAGGTTGGTTACGATGGTCGTTATGCCGATGCAATGGGCCGTACTTTCTATATGACGGGATCGATGAAATTCTAAGCCGATTTTCGGCGGATAAAGTAAGCACTTCCGCTAGGTGAAGAATGTTCAAAAACGGTGCGCTTTCTATTCAAGGGAAGCGCATCGTTTTTTATATTGACGACGATCAACGATACAATATCCACGCTGCATCGTCCGCCATTTTTCAACTCTGAAAAGATTAAAATCATGCCTACATCCAATCGCGCTGTGAGATTCAACTTAGGCGCACTCCTACTCACCAGTCTGATATGCCTGCCCGCTTGCGCAAAAGACCTGGTGCACGGACCTAAAATGACGATGGCGGAATTAATTAAAACGTCCACCAGCGCAGACTGGCGTATGCCCGATGCCGAAAACACTCTGTACATGGAATTGGAAAAAGGCCGCGTGGTGATAGAAATGTCGCCATATTTCGCCCCCAATCATGTGGCGAACGTCAAGGCGCTGATACGCGAAGCCTACTTCGATGGTTTGAGCATCAACCGCTCGCAAGATAATTACGTGGTGCAATGGAGTGATGCCACCGAACTACGATCGATAGTCAAGGCAAAAAAGACGCTACCGGAAGAATTCTCGGTGCGCTATGACGCGGCGATGGCATTCACGCGCTTACCCGATCACGATGGCTTTGCCGCTCAGGTCGGCCACGCCAACGGTTTTCCTGCCGCACGCGATCCCAAGACTGGGCGCGCATGGCTGGCACATTGTTATGGCATGGTCGGTGCCGGGCGCGACAATGCCAGCGACTCCGGTGGCGGAGCCGAACTATATGCGGTAATCGGCCATGCGCCGCGCCATCTCGATCGCAATGTCACGCTGTTTGGACGCGTCATACATGGCATGGAATTGCTATCGGCTCTGCCGCGCGGGAAGGCGGCGATGGGATTTTATGATAAACCGGAACAAACAGTCACCATTAAATCCGTGCGTATCGCGCAAGACCTGCCGCCAGCCGAACGCAGCAAGCTAGAAATCTTGCGCACCGATACGCCACTGTTTAAAGCCATCACCGAAGCGCAGCGCAATCTCTCGGGGGAATGGTATAAGAAAGCGGCCAATTATATTGATCTTTGTAATGTGCCTGTGCCGGTCAGAGTCAAAACTGAATAGGCGAGATCGGAGAAAAAAGAGCGACTCAAGTTCGCTCTTTTTTTAAGCTGGTACTAACCCGCAATAGCTAAAATTACTGAGATTTCAACACCAGATGGGCGGCGATCAAATCACTCAAAGCAGTCCCCACCGACTTAAACACCGTAATTTCATCATCACGTTCGCGGCCTGCGCATTTTTTACTACACAAATCCGCTAGTTCACCTTTAATATCTGTCGCCTGAAACACTCCCTCCTGTATCGGTATCAGCAACTCACCTGCCTCATTCAAGACATTTTGCCGGCTATCGACAAACACACTTGCGTTCTGAATTAAGGCGCTATCGCACTCACGGCCGACCGGGCTATGGTTACCAAGCAGATCGACATGCGATCCGGCACTGACACTAGCACCAAAAATCAAGGGGGTAGACGAGCCGGTAGCGCTGACGATGATATCGGCCAGCGCTGTGCTTGTGGCCAGATCAAGCACCTCCACGAATTGGACATGCGGAAATATAAGTTCCAGATGTTGTTTTAGCTCGCTGACCTTTGCCGCATCGCGCCCCCACAAAAATACCCGTGTCAATTCACGTACCGTCATATGCGCAATCACCAAGGGGATCGCCAGCCTGCCGGTACCAAGCAAAAGCAAGCTTTGAGAATTGCCACGGGACAGATAGCGAGATGCCAGGGCGGAGACTGCCGCGGTCCGCCAGTACGTGACCGAGGTACCATCAACCATCGCCAGAGGTACTCCATGCTCGCGACTAAACAAAAGTATTTTGGAGTACAAAGACGCATAGCCCATCTGAGCATTTTCAGGAAAATAGGTAAACGCTTTGACACCAATCACATCTTGATTCCAGGCCGGTAAAACCGCAAAACCATCATGTTTCAGGGGGTCATTAGATAAGGCAAACACCTGTCTTTGCGGCATACCGAAATCTTGTTGAAATCCCTGCTCCAACGCCGCTATCAAAGCCGGAAATTGCAGGCTACGATTGACTAAATCTGCATCGATCAGCTTCATATTGCCACCTCAAATTGTTTTGGTGCATGGCTTAGGGCGATGTATCCATCCGGAGTAATCTGAACGTCGTCCTCTAAGCGTATGCCTCCATAACCAGGAATGTAAATTCCCGGTTCTATCGTCACTACATAATTTGTCTGCAGAATGTCCTGGCAATGCGGCCCCATGAATGGCTGTTCGTGCAGCTTGATACCTAGGCCGTGCCCCAAGCCTAGACCGGCGTAGGCAGCAAATTCTGAGGCCTTAAGTATCGCATTGGCGGCGGCGTCTGCATCATGTGCAGCCAGACCGGCATGCAAACTGGCAAGGGCTGCGCTTTGTGCGGCATACACGGTATCAAACATTGCCTGTTGCCTTGCGTCCGCTTCGCCTGCAACAAAGCTGCGCGTCATATCGGATCGATAGCCATTAATGACCGCGCCAAAATCGATCACGATCAAATCGCCTTCCTGTAGTCGCCGCGCCGAAGGTATGCAATGCGGGAGTGCTGAACGCTCTCCGAATCCCAATATGGTCGTAAATGAAATCCCTTCCGAACCGAGACGCTGCATTTGATAATCAAGTTCCAGTGCCATCTCTCGTTCACTCACACCGAGCTTCAATTGCGGCAACAAAATAGCCAGCGCACTATCTGAAATAGCGGCCGCCTGACGAATTTGCGCGATCTCCCATTCATCCTTAATTTTTCTTTGCGAATCCAACATAGCCTGTGCCGGAGTAAATACAAGACCCGGATTATCAATACAGATCGCCTGCCACATCGACACCGAAATATACTCGTGTTCGAATACAATGCGATGAGCTTGCGCGCGCTTCAAAACCCCATTAATCACCGCGCCCAAAGTCTGGCGATCACGATCCCGGCAGATAATCTGACAATCAATTTTCCCATTGACACACTCCTGCTGCGCTTGTTCCAGAAAACGATAGTCGGTAATCAGATATGCGCCACATTGAGTAACGATCCCATAGGCCGCCTCACCGCTGTAATTGATGAGGTAACGTAGATTATCCAGAGAAAAAATCAGTAAAGCATCTTGCCCGGCGTCGAGCATATTGTTTCTGAGGATTGCCAGTCTCCGTTCAAATTGTGGTTTCATCTGAAAATAAATCCATGCTGTAGCGGGTCCGATGGGTCGATATAAAAACTCGCCTTCCCGACGATATGTGCATTTCCCTCGACTCGCGGGATAACGGCTTGGTATGGTCCATATGCCACAGTGCTGATGGCAGATACCTGAAACTGCGATCCGAGAATACTCTCTATTACGATTTTCTGACCCAAGGGCAATACCCCTAGAGCATGCAAAATTGCTGCTTGCCCGGCCACGCCGCTGCCAGTCGGGCTTCTATCGAGTTCACCGTCGGCAAAGACGCAGACGTTTCTACTATGCACGCCCTCAGTCTCGGCTGGTGCTGAAAAAATTGTCCCATATAAGAAGCCCAGATCCGCCTGAAACGGATGCATGATAGTCCTTGAAGATTGTATCGCTTGTTTAATACAGCGGCCAAAATCAATAATCTGACGATGATTATCCGCATCCAAAGATAGTCCGATTGACTCAGCATCCACATACGCATAGTAGGCACCACCATAGGCCAGCGTATAACCTACCGTACCCACGCCTGGCACTACTATTTGGGACGCAGCGTCGTACACAAACGAGGGCACGTTATCGAAATAGATGCGGCGAATTTCCTCAGCTTCGATCTCTGCATACGCTTTAATTTGTCCACAAGGCGCATCGATGCGCAAGCTAGTGACAGGCTCTAGTGCACTAACAACACCAGCCTCTACGGCTGCCCGCGTCAGTGCGATGATGGCGTGGCCACACATGGTGCTATAGCCTTCATTATGCAGAAACAGGACGCCAAAATCGCTATCAGGACGCTCAGGCCTCGTAATAACACAACCATACATGTCGGCATGACCTCTAGGCTCAAACATGAGCGCGGTACGTAGATGATCGTGGTTCTGCAGGCAATCTCTGCGCATTTCCAAGATAGTTTCCCCACGAAGAAGAGGAAATCCTGAAGTAATGATGCGTAAAGGCTCACCGCCGGTATGACATTCCAGGGTGGTCATTTTGTGCCATGAAGCCGGAGCTTCCCAGTTTGCAAAGAGATTCTTATTCATAGAATTTCCAAATATTTTCAACCTATTCAAAGCGATATAGAGCAATTAGCTCTTGCCATCGCATCGCACATAAAAAAGCAAATATACACCACAAACCAACAAATATATACGCAATATATTTATAATCCACTTAGCAAACCATGGGTCAAACAAATAATTCAACCACCAAGGAGATATTTTTGAAATTACGTATATTAATTTTAGCCTGCACCGCCATCCTTATGGCATGTGGCTCGGCGCCAATAAAAAAGGAACCGATTGCGCGAACTCAAGCAGTACAAGATAGTGAAATACAAAAAATATTGACACGCATCCATGCTTGCGGCCCCACCTTGGTTTTGCGTTCGCAGGCACTCATGCCTGAGCAAGAACAAAGTACCTGCAAAATGCTGGGCGAGGTAGAACAGAAATTTCACGCCACATTTAGCAGTGCAGGAAAGCCCGTCAAACATGATTTGAATACCGCATTACGTGCCAATATTTATCAATCGCGCGAAGATTTCGTAAAATACGCAACAAGGCATTTTGATATGCCAACCGAAAATGGAGGCATGTATCTGGAGGGGCTTCCAGATCAGCCTGGCAACCAGGCTGAGTTTGTCGCCAATCAAAAATCGGATGGCAGCATACACAATCTCGGGCACGAATATGTGCACTATCTCGATGGACGCTTTAACCTTTATGGAGATTTTTGCGCGAACTTACACGATTCTCACTCGGCGCCAGAGAATTGCGCAAAACCAGCTCCCATGAGCCCCTATTTAGTCTGGTGGAGCGAGGGAGTGGCCGAATACATATCAAAAGGGGCAAACAACTCCCCTGCAACTGAACTAGCGGGCGCGAAAACTTACGTCTTGAGTCAATTGTTCGACACCGGCTATGAAAGTAATAATGGCACTGTACGCATCTATAGCTGGGGCTATCTGGCGGTACGCTTCATGATGGAAAAACACAGAGACAAAATTGAACAACTCTTAAGCTTGACACGCAGCGGCGACTTTCCACGTTGCCAGGCGTTAGTACGTAGTTGGGGCAGCAGTATGGATGGAGAATTTTCCACCTGGTTAATGGACGTCGCCACACCTATCACTGAGAACAGATAATCTCCCAATTTCATACCTTGGCTTGTCGCTTGTATTTAAAAATTGGCAAAAAAAAAGCACCTACCGGTGCTTTTTTTTGATTATTTCTTTACCTATCAAGCCGCGTTTTTCAAACCTGTCAACTCGGTGGCCAAAGCAACTTTCAAGCTAGCTTCGAATTTCTCCATGGAAGATTTTAAGGCTTCGATCTCTGCCTGCATGGCATCAAAAGACGCAATTTTATCTTCCAGACTATCGGTTGCGACGTGAATACGCTGTATTGACTGCATGCGGTTTTTCAACTGATTCTTATGTTCACGAATCTGCGCCTCCAACGGTGCCATCACCACTTTTTGCCAGGCTTCAACATCGCGGTTAGCCTGCAAAAAGCTTTGCTTAACGCGCGCCGCCACAGAATCAAAAAACTTTTGTATCAACACTTTATGTGAGGTCGTCAACATGGTCATGGTACTAAATTGCTTTTGAAATACCGCTTCAATTTTCGAAATTTCTTGGATATATTTATCCAGCGAGAAGGCCATAGGCGCTGTTAATGCCAAGCCATGCTCAGTCGAAAATTTCCGATACATGACGCTCATCATTTCCGAAATTTCATCGATTTTTTTATTCGAGGTCATCAAATTCGATTTGATTTGTGCAAAAAAATTTCGAATAGCTTCTTTTAAACCAGCAGAAAATTTGCTCGCCTCCATGTCTTCGCGTGATTTTCTAATTTCCTCGCGTAGTATTTCCATTCCCAGGCTGGTGTACACTTCGGTCGACAATTTAGTGAAAACCGCACGCGTTCCCTGCATCTTGATTAAGCTGGTATCAAATTCCTTTTTCTCGACATCGACGCGCTTCATCATGTGTTCGATTACCGTATTATTTTTGCCGCGCAGGCTTTTCAATTCCAGCATCTGGTCAACGATATTGCGACCACGGGCAGCGATCACAGAACGCTGGCCATTAATAATTTCATGCAAATCTGAGGCCAGTTGCGCGCGAATTATCTCTTGTTTGGAGGGGATCAATTCTTTCGATAAGGCATATTCCAAAGCGGGCAAACGACTCTTAGCCAGCAAGGGTGCATCTTTATGTATTTTTGCGACCAGACCTTTTTGTGCCGACACAGGGAAAACCTGATGTTCATCCAACGCCAAAATGTGCGAAACGGTACTCACTTGATGCGCAATTTGACGCTCAATTTCTTCCGGCGACCTTAACTCATCCCACATGCTATCGATCTTATTCAAGACCACCATGCGTCCAGGCCCGCCACCAATATGATTACGCCAGACCTCAATATCGCTCTTGGTTACACCGGTATCAGCAGCCAAAATAAATAACACGGCATGCGCGTTCGGTATCAAATTGAGTGTCAATTCAGGCTCAGTACCGATCGCATTCAAACCTGGTGTATCGACGATAATTAAACCTTCTTTTAACAGAGGATGTGGAAAATTGACGATGGCATGACGCCATTGAGAAATCTCGACACAACCGTTTTCGTCTAATTCTAAAGCCGCGTCGGGGTCATTTTCATCATACAGGCCGTAAGACTTGGCTGTTTCTATACTTACCGTCTTGGTCAGACTCACCTGTTTAAAGGCTTCTAGCATGCCATCGCCAGAACTGACGTTTAAGGGCAATATTGTCCAGACATGATGCTGTCCTTTGTAGTCGCTGGTCGACAATGCCTCAGCGCGCGTCTCAATAGGCAGCAGGCGAATACACGGTGGCATCGTCTCGTCATACAATAACTCGGTAGGACACATGGTGGTGCGTCCGGCAGACGAAGGCAAAATACGCTGGCCATAATCGGCAAAAAAGATCGCGTTGATAAGTTCAGACTTTCCGCGAGAAAACTCTGCCACAAAGGCGATGGTTAATTTGTCATCGATCAATTTTTCCTGCAATCGCGCCATTCTTTGATCGATAGCCGCATCGGCTAAATCTGATCCACTGAGCCACGCGCGATATTGCTCGAGTGCGCTCAGCACGCCCTTACGCCAATCGCTGTATTCCTGGAATTTTTGAACCAGATTACTCATATTGCCCTCAATCAATTTTATGCATTACATCAGAATTTAACATTCTGTCTTATTTTTGGCAATTTACACAGTAAAAACTGCTACGTTGTCCCTGTTTAATCTGTCTAATCGTGGTGCCGCAAATACGACAAGGCTCTCCGCTGCGATCATAAACGAAATATGACTGTTGAAAATAACCTGTTTGTCCGTCCACGCCAACAAAGTCGCGCAGCGTACTGCCGCCCTTCTCGATCGCAGCGGCTAAAGTGTCCTGTATCGCCTCTACCAACAAAGAATAGCGCGCTAAACTGATACGGTCCGCAGCAATTTTTGGATTAATCCTAGCTTTAAACAGGCTCTCTGATGCATAAATATTCCCCACTCCCACCACAATATCGCCAGCCAGCAAAACTTGTTTGATCGCCGCATGACGTTGACGAGATTGCCGATACAGCAATTGTGCATTGAACTGTCCTTCTAATGGCTCCACCCCCAAACCGCGCAGCAGCGGATGGGTGTCCACATCACCGTCGATTGCCGCATGCCACAACACCGCGCCGAAGCGGCGTGGATCATGCATGCGCAAGAGCTGCGCCCCGACCACGATATCGACATGATCATGTTTGTTTGCCGGAGTCAGTGAAGGCAAAATCCTCAGGTGGCCAGACATTCCTAAATGTATCAAGAGAGTGCCATGTGCAAAATGAAGCAATAAATATTTGCCACGCCTGCCGATACTTAAGATGATCTGCCCTTGCAATAAGTCGGCAAGATTTGGCGGGAACGGCCAGCGCAAACCGCTACGGCGCAACACGACCTCAGTAACGGTCTGAGCTTGCAAATGAGGCGTCACACCTCGCCGTGTGACTTCGACTTCAGGTAATTCAGGCATATTTTTCTATAAAATATTTACAATTTGACACAAGGAACAAGTGCAGAGCGCACCACGCAGGCAGCGCTTCAGCGTAAAATCAGACATCATCGATCAATTCAGGACGCTGTTTTGAAAAACAATTTTGCGACTATTGTAATAGCAAGCCCCATCAGACATCTTTTCTGTGTAGGAATGATTAGTGTCGCCGCCAGCTTAAGCGGCTGTGCCAACTTAAGCAGATTTGCCCAGCATGCGCCGGAACAGATGCCGACTGCGCCAGATTTAAGCGCCCCGGGCACAAGCCCGCACGATAAGCTCACCGAGTTAGCTGAAAAATCAAGCTCGAAAGACAAACTTCCCGACGTTACCCTAAACGAAGAGCTCTTATATAAGATACTCACTTCAGAAATCGCTTATCAACGTGGTAATTGGCAATCCGCCTATGTCACGATTTTAGGCGCTGCACAACAAACACGCGACCCCCGACTCGCCAAGCGCGCCGCGGAAATGGCCTTAGCCGTAAGGCAACCGGCCGAAGCGCTGACTGCCATCCGTCTTTGGCGTGAGTTAGCGCCCGACTCTAGCGAAGCGAGTCAATATTACCTGGGCTTTATGATCGTCAATGGTAATCTGGCGGAGATACAAAAAGTCTACAGCGAAAAACTTCAGAGCGCGACACCGCAACAATACGGTCTGATCATGTTGCAGGCCCAGCGCCTGCTGGCGCGCGCGCGCGACAAAAAAGCAGCGTTTGTCACACTGGAAGAAATACTCTCACCGTACAAGGCGAGCATGGAAGCGCATCTGGCGTTGGCCCAAGGTGCCTACAACAATAACGACAACCCACGTGCCATCAGCGAAGCACAAGTGGCCCTGGCACTCAAACCAGATTCGCAATTGGCGATACTAACGATCGCTCAGGCTTCGTCAAAACCGGATGCGCTCAGAGAAATTGCGGCCTTTGTCGAAAAAAATCCGGACTCGCGCGATGTCAGACTTGCCTATGCCAGCATGCTGATAGAAATGAAGCAATTAGACAAAGCCAGCCTTGAATTTGAACGGCTATTGCGCGATAAACCCGATGATATCGCCAGCATCTACACCTTGGGTGCGTTAGCCATGGATAGCGGTCAGTTTAAACTGGCCGAAAAATACTTTCTGTCATATCTGGCGATTCTGGAAGCGCACCCAGAAGAAGAGCGTGACCCTACCCCAAGCTTGGTTAATTTGGCACAAATAGCGCTAGAGCGTAAAGACAATGCGGCTGCATTGAGCTGGTTGAGCAAGGTCGATTCGTATGAAGGTAAAAACGCCGCCTGGCTAAACATACAATTTCGCCGAGCCCAAATCATGGCGAAAGACGGCAAACTCAAAGAAGCACTCGACTTTCTGAAAAACCTGAAAGCAGCGAACGAGAGCGAAGAGATACAAATCCTGCAGGCACAATCGCAATTACTCAGAAATGCCAAGCGCGGTGCTGAGGCGATGGCGGTGATGGAAACCGCGGTGCTGCGTTTTCCTAACAATGCAGACCTGCTCTACGATTACGCCATGCTGGCCGAATCTCAGAAAAAAATCGAGCAGATGGAAGTGCAACTCAAGCGCGTCATAGAACTCGCACCGAATAGCCAGCATGCCTACAACGCCTTGGGCTATTCCTACGCAGATAGAAATATTCATCTTCCTGAGGCCTTGTCCTTAATCGAAAAAGCTTTACAGCTGGCACCGGAAGATCCTTTCATTCTGGACAGTTTGGGTTGGGTCAAATTTCGTCTTGGCCTGCACGACGAGGCCGAACAAGCTTTGCGCCGCGCTTACCAGTTGCGAGCAGATCCGGAAATCGCCATCCATCTGGGTGAAGTCTTATGGACGGCAGGTAAAAAAGAAGATGCCCGTGCGTTTTGGCGTGACGCCAAAAGCAAAGATGCGGACAACGAAAGCCTGAAGAGCACGCTGCTCCGCCTAAACGTCAAACTGTAACCATACCGCCACCCTATACTCCCCTACGTATAGGGCGGCAATCATCAGAAACATCCATGAATATTGCGCAATCGCGGCACAAGTCTAGATACTCCCCTCTTTTATCGTTATTTCTGAGCGCCACACTGAGCCTATCGCTAAGTGCTTGCGTCAACCGGCAAGGACTGCAAGCCGCGCCTGAGAGCGGCCCGTCACACAACCAGAGCGCCAGCGAGCAGACTCGCAACTACCGCGAGCAAATCAATCTCAGTGGACGCATCCACGTCCTGTACCAGCAAAACAACAAGGAGCAAAGCTTACCCGGTAGTTTTGAATGGTCCCAAGACCACGAAAAACTCCACATCAACTTACTCAATCCTCTGGGACAAACCATCGCTAGTATAGAACAAGACGCACACGGCGCCCGCCTACAGCAAGCCAATCAGCCCGTGCGTAGCGCCGCCAATCTGGATGACTTGCTGGTTGATGCCTTGGGCTGGCCATTGCCGGTTGGCGGACTAAAAGACTGGTTGCAAGGCTATCGTCGCACATCTACCGAACCACGCAGCGCCCTATCGCCACAAGACCAGCTCACACTAACGGCCGATGGCTGGCAATTGCGTTACGTCAGCTGGATACAGGAGAATGGCGAAATCCGCCCCAAGCGACTGGATCTGCAACGCTACACGCCGCAGGCTGGCGACGTGAGTCTGAAGATTATTATCGATCAATGGAACACGCCATGAATCACGCAATAGATCAAAAAATAGATCACCAATTCGGTACGGCGCTGGACCAAGCCATGCTGCAATGTCCGGCTCCGGCCAAACTGAATCTGTTTTTGCATGTCACTGGACGTCGCGACGATGGCTACCACTTGCTGCAAACCGCGTTTCAATTAATTGACTATGGGGACACACTTGATATTGTGCGGCGCGAAGACGGCGTGATCCACCGCCGCAATGAAATTGCCGGCGTTCCGGAAGACGGCGATCTGATCGTACGCGCCGCCCGCTTACTCAAAGCACACACCGCCAGTCGATATGGTGCCGAGCTGACTTTACACAAAATTCTACCCATGGGCGGCGGTTTAGGTGGTGGCTCCTCGGATGCGGCCACCACGCTGATTGCACTCAATCATCTTTGGCAGTGCGGGTTGCGCAGGCAGGAACTGATGGATTTAGGGCTGCAACTGGGTGCCGATGTGCCGTTTTTTCTGTTCGGCCGCAATGCCTTTGCCGAAGGTGTAGGCGAAGTTTTACAAGAAATCACTACCCCGGATTGCTGGTATCTAGTGATAGAGCCGGGAGTCCAAGTGCCGACTCCTGCAATATTTTCTTCAAAAGAATTGACAAGGGACACAAAGATCGTCAGAATAACGGACTTCTCTGGTAGCGCACATAAGTACCTGAGAAATGATTTACAAGCAGTAGCCTGCACGCTATTTCCGGAAGTCGCTGAAGTCATTAATTGGCTAAACAGATTTGGAAATGCGAAGATGACAGGATCTGGAGCATGTGTTTTTTGCGACTTCGCTGATGAAAATTCAGTCAATGAAGTTCTAAAGCAAGTACCGGATCGCTGGAAGTCTTGGAAAGCAAGAGCACTGAGTCAGCATCCGATGGCGCATCTGGTGCAGGCATAAAAAAATTTGGTTTGATGCGAAGTTAACGCTAAAATAGCGCAGAATTTAAAACGCATCGGACAACACAGTTGTGTAGGGGAGTCGCCAAGCTGGTTAAGGCACCGGATTTTGATTCCGGCATGCGAAGGTTCGAATCCTTCCTCCCCTGCCATTAAATACAGAGCCGCCGCATATACATGATGCGGCGGCTTTTTTAATTTCTCGCATCCATTAACCTTTAGCCAATAGGTGATCTCATGCCACGCATAAACGACAACATGATGGTCTTTACCGGTAACGCCAATCCCGCATTGGCTGCAGGTGTAGCGAAACAACTCGGCATCCCTCTCGGCAAAGCAGACGTCTCCAAGTTCTCGGATGGCGAAGTTATGGTCGAGATTAACGAAAACGTCCGCGGTAAAGATGTTTTTGTATTGCAATCGACTTGTGCGCCGACCAATGACAATCTGATGGAAATCATGCTGATGGTCGACGCTCTCAAGCGCGCCTCCGCTGGTCGCATCACTGCCGCCATTCCATATTTTGGTTACGCCCGTCAAGACCGTCGCCCACGCTCAGCGCGCGTGGCGATCTCGGCCAAGGTGGTTGCGAATATGCTGGAAGAAGCTGGTGTTGACCGCGTCCTGATCATGGATTTGCACGCTGACCAAATTCAAGGTTTCTTCGATATCCCGGTTGATAATATCTACGCTTCACCAATCTTGCTGGGCGATTTGGTGGCAAAAAATTACGAAGACCTGTTAGTCGTATCCCCAGACGTAGGTGGCGTAGTCCGCGCCCGCGCTTTGGCTAAACGCCTGGGTTGTGATTTGGCGATTATCGACAAGCGTCGTCCTAAAGCGAATGTTTCAGAAGTCATGAACATCATCGGTGAAGTCGAAGGCCGCAATTGCGTGATCATGGATGACATGGTCGACACTGCGGGCACACTCACCAAAGCAGCAGAAGTATTGAAAGAACGCGGCGCTAAAAAAGTGTTGGCTTACTGTACTCATCCGGTATTGTCTGGTCCTGCGATTGCTCGCATTATCCAGTCACCGTTAGATGAACTGGTTGTCACCGACACCATTCCATTATCGGAAGCAGCACGTGCCTGCGGCAAGATCCGTCAACTGTCTTGCGACAGCCTGCTGGCAGAAACTTTCCGCCGCATTACTAAAGGCGAATCAGTCATCTCTTTGTTTACTGACTAATTCTTAGCCTATATTTTCTGCCCTGCTGTTTTTAAACAACGGGGCTTTTTTGAATTCCTGGTCGCGGGAATTCAACACCGCAATGACAAACACTCGGTTTGGATTTGCAATTTTTGGAGCAACAAAATGAAAGTTATCGCATCTACACGCACATTACAGGGCACCGGAGCGAGCCGCCGCCTGCGTATCGCTGGTCAAACTCCTGGTATCATTTACGGTGGCACTGCTGCACCAGTATCGATCACTCTGGATCACAATGCTTTGTACCATGCATTGAAAAAAGAAGCCTTCCACGCATCCATTCTGGATATGGATCTGGACGGTAAAGTTGAAAAAGTCCTGTTGCGCGATTTCCAAATCCACGCATACAAACAATTGGTATTGCACGCTGATTTCCAACGCGTAGATCCAACTAAAAACGTACACGTTAAAGTGCCTTTGCACTTCATCAACGCAGAAGTTTCTCCTGCAGTGAAATTGTCCGCAGCTGTCATCAGCCACGTATTGGTTGATCTGGATATTACTTGCTTGCCTGCTGACTTGCCAGAATTCATCACTGTAGATCTGTCCACTCTGGAAGCCGGCCAATCACTGCACGTTTCTAGTATGACATTGCCTAAAGGCGTTACTGCAGTTATCCACGGTGACGATGCTACTGTTGCTATCGCAGTTGTACCTCGCGGTGCAATTGTTGCTGAAGTTCCAGCAAAATAATTACCGCTTTCTATCCTGCGCGAGCCAGATAAATAAGCACGAAAAAACCACCAGCGATGGTGGTTTTTTTTCGTGCAAAAATAAGTTGCGTGCCACTACTTACCGGAAAAATCTCCGACCTAAAATGGGATCGCACAAAATCAAGGCGATGTGCGAGAGATTTTTGGAGCGAAAACAACTTAGCTGAGATTTAACCTATGATGACTGTGTTTCTCAATTTTTTATATGCAGTAGAAATTTACGCTCACGTTTAAAAGGACACATCTTGCCTACTCCCGCTACCCTATGGATTACACTCACACTGGCACTAAGCTCGTATGCGCCGCTCGCCATCTGCCAGGGGCAAGCCGCATTACCAACTTACGATACCAGTTACAGCATATTTAGCCCGGTTACGGCGCGGCACGGCATGGTAGCAACTGAACAGGCACTGGCTAGCCAAGTCGGTCTGGATATCCTCAAGCGCGGTGGTAATGCAGTCGACGCCAGCGTCGCAGTCGGCTTCGCTTTGGCGGTGGTGTTGCCGAATGCCGGGAATATAGGCGGAGGCGGCTTCATGCTAATTCATGATGCTAAGAGCGGCAAAGACATTGCCCTCGATTTTCGTGAACTGGCACCCGCCGCGGCAAGTCCGGATATGTACCTAGATGCGGCCGGCAAAGTGATACCGCGCAGCTCTACCTTTAGTCATCTGGCGGTAGGCGTACCTGGCACGGTGGCAGGCCTGGATCTGGCGTTGAGCAAGTATGGCAGCATGAAACTCAAAGACCTGATTGCACCAGCCATTAAACTGGCCGAACAAGGTTTTCAAGTCAGTCCACACCTGGCCGAAATGCTAGCCTACAGCCAGCAGCATCTGGGTAAATGGCCGGCCAGCCGGGCTATTTTCTTCAAGGGAGAGCGGCCCTTACTTGCCGGAGAAATTTTGGTACAAAAAGATCTGGCACGCTCGCTGCGACTAATCGCCGAACAAGGCCCTAAAGTTTTTTATGAAGGCGAGATAGCCAAGAAAATCGTCGCTGAAATGGCGGCACATCAAGGCCTGATTAGTAGCGCCGACATGAAAAATTACAAGGCAATAGAACGCCAACCGATATCAGGTAATTATCGCGGCTATCAAGTGCTTTCTATGCCGCCACCCAGCTCTGGCGGCGTGCACATCGTACAGATGCTCAATATGCTAGAAAACTATCCGCTGCGTCAACAGGGTGTGAATAGCGCCCAAAATTTGCATCTGATGAGCGAAGTCATGAAGCTGGCTTACGCCGATCGCTCTGAATATCTGGGCGATCCGGATTTTAGCAAAGTGCCGGTGCAGGCACTCACCTCACCCGCCTACGCCAAAGATTTGATCAAACATATCAATCCCGAATTAGCGACACCCTCCAGTCAAATTAAACCAGGCAAATTATCGCCCTACGAAAGTGATCAGACTACCCACTATTCGGTGGCAGATCAACATGGCAATGTGGTTGCCACCACCTATACTCTCAACCTTTTATTCGGCAGCGGCATCGTGGCTGCTGGCACTGGCATCACCTTAAATAATGAGATGGACGATTTCTCGATCAAGGCCGGAGTGCCCAATGCCTTCGGCCTTATCGGTGGCGCAGCCAATGCTGTCGAAGCGAATAAACGTCCCTTAAGCTCAATGTCGCCCACCATCATTCTGAAGGATGGCAAACCCTTCCTGGCAACCGGCAGCCCTGGTGGTAGTCGCATCATCACCACCACTCTACAAATGATCTTAAACGTGATCGATCATGGCATGAATGTGGCAGAAGCAACAGTCACACCGCGCATCCATCAGCAATGGGAACCCGATCAATTGCGCATAGAAAAAGGCATAAGCGTCGATACACAACGCCTGCTAGAGCAAAAGGGGCAAAAAATTGCGGTAGTCCGGCCTATGGGCCACACCCAAACCATACAAATTACGCCTGATGGCTTTGAAGGCTACTCAGACCCGCGTAACCCGGATGGCAAGACCCTTGGTTATTAAGCAATTCGCTTAGTGGCAGTAATGTTAGTGGCAGCAATAAAAAATTGAGGATCTGCGAGAAAGCCTGGTTGAATTTCCAAGCTTTTTCTATTTTCATGCCCCCGCTCGCACAATTACCTGATCCAAATCAAGTTTCCAAAATTCAACTCCCCTAAAATCACACAATATGACAGTTTGGCTACACCTGGCCGGGCGCGATACGGGAGCAGCAAGTGGCAATAGAATTATTCAACGACGGTAAACACATTTGTCTGATGTTTAACGATCTCGGAAAAGGTGCCAGTGACGAAGCGGTGCAGGCAAATCAATTCTTGATCGTCTCGGATGGCGAGGGCGCCCTGATCGACCCTAGTGGCAACCTCACCTACAATAGCCTGGTGCTAGAGCTACAAAAACATATCCCCAAAAAACAGTTGAAATATCTATTTGCCTCACACCAGGATCCCGACATTATCGGTGCGCTCGACAAGTGGTTATTCAGCACAGAATGTCAACTCTACGTCTCGGCCTTATGGTCGCGCTTTGTGCCGCATTTTTGCAATCTAAATCGCGCCGATGGCCGCATCACCGGCATTCCCGACGAAGGCATGGCCATCCATTTACGCGACACCACGGTGTATGCAGTACCTGCACATTTTTTACATGCAGAAGGAAATTTTCAGTTTTACGACAGTAAATCAAAAATTCTGTTCTCCGGTGACATGGGCGCCTCTATGGTCGACGCGCATGAAATTAAAGAACCAATCAAAACAAAAGACGAATTCTATGCCCAGCTACACAGCATGAGCGGCTTCCATAAACGCTATATGGTGTCGAATAAGGTCTGCAGGTTCTGGGTGAATATGGTGCGCCAAATGGAGGTGCAAATGCTGGTGCCGCAACACGGCCGCTACCTGGTCGGCGAGGCGATTCCCGCCTTTTTAGACTGGATAGAAAACCTGCAATGCGGAGTCGATCTATTTACTCAGGAACATTACCGTTTCCGTTTGCAGTCGCGCACGTAAGCAGCGCCTGCCTATTGCGCCCGAAACACTTGGGCAAACATAGGTAGCAATAGCTTATTGCCGTATTCGCTGAGGTGATTATCATCGTGATACAAAGGCCTGCCATCCTTACTGCCGTAACAGCGGCCATCGTGGCACAGATAAGGTAGAGGATCGAGTATTTGTACGCCGCACTGCGCATGCGCTGCATCTTGCGCGGCCCATACCCACTCATTGCGCGCATGATAGTCTTTCAGAGATATCGAAATATCGGTATCCAGCCCAAAGGCCATACGGCGCGACTGCAGACGTGGTACATCGACACCCATCTCAGGGATGGGGCGCATCAGATAGACTTGACGTCCCTGTGCCAACTCGCAGGAAGTGTTGCGTATGGCATCAGCAAATTCCTTAAAAAATTCACTCGTCATGCTGGCATAGACTTTTGAAAAAAACATAGGCGGCGCTTCTGGCTTTAGCTGCGTCGCACCAGGGTATTCTGGATAGCGATTCACAATCAACAGAGGTACGCTGCGCGGCAAGCTCTGCATGCGGGCAGTGGCCCAATTAATAAATCCACTGCATTGGTAATCTTTACCAAGATTGCTGGCGTCGGGCATCAGCTGCATACCGGGCACGAAGGCGCAACCACTATAGGTCCATTGCACCACACCCGCGCCAACATCCGGTTGAGCTTGCGCCAATGCCGTGACGATCGCCCCTGCATGACTATCACCAGCTAGTATCAGTTTCCACTTCTGGCCACCGTAAACGCAGGAGGGTGATTCAACTCCCTGGTGTGCATGACACTGGTTACGGCGCGGATTGGTATTATTGGCCTCGGCCGCCGCCAGTTCTATCTGGCTGGCAAAGCGCCCTGCTAAGCCGGTCTGCATACGCACCAGCATTGCTGGCAACAACACGCAGATACCGGCCAGAGTTAATCCCACTATCGCTGGCATTACGCGCTTACGCGACAACACTTTACGGGCAGGATTTTCCACCAACAGATACGAAAAATGTCCCAGTAGCAGCGTGAGTAAAATCCCGGCGAGCGTCGCCAGACTATCGCTGTTCAGCTCGGCATACACTAAGGCGACGCACACGGGCCAATGCCATAGATACAGTGAATACGAGCGATCTCCCAACCATTGGGCAGCACGACTACTAGTCCACAGCGAGGCATGATTTAGCCACAAAATCAGCATGGCCCCCAGCACAGGTACACAGGCACGGTAACCCGGCCACGCCGCAGCCTTATCAAACAGCGCGACTGAGGCGAGTATCAACCCAAAGGCCAGCGCCTGTAGCCAGCGCGCCATTGAACCGGTTAGGTTGGGCCGCGCACTGGCCAGCAACACCAAACCACCCGCCAACATTTCCCATGCTCGCGTGTGCAGTAGATAAAACGCCATACTCGGTCGGAAAGCTGTGACCCAGAGCGAAGCTGAAAATGACAGCAATAGCGCGCCCAGCAGCACGGCTATTTGCGTGCGCCGGCCCGGCCAGAGTCGCCAAGCGCCCCACAACAGTAGCGGCAGAATTAAATAAAACTGCCACTCCACCGAGAGTGACCAGGTGTGCAGCAACCATTTATCGTGCGATGCCAGATCAAAATATCCAGCCTCATCCCAGTACTTGAGATTCGACACAAACAGCAGGCTGGCGATGACATGTGTACCTAGCATCAGGTAATCGGGCGGCATCAACAGAAACCAGCCGAAACCGAGCAATATTGCACATAAGACCAGCAACGCTGGCAAGATGCGTCTGGCTCTGGCCAGATAAAAATCGAGGATGGAAAAGTGTCCCTGCTGCAAACCTTTAACGACGATACCCGTCATCAAAAATCCAGAGATCACAAAAAAGATATCGACTCCGACAAAACCGCCGCCGAAACCAGGCACGCCGAAATGGTAAAGAATAACAAACAGCACCGCCCAGGCGCGCAGGCCATTGATATCGTTTCTAAAGGAAGCGGCGGAGACAGTAGTGAGCATGGAAAAGAATCATCGATACACGTAAATTGACTAGGATATCAAATTATTATCGAAAATACTTTTCATACCAATAACAAAATACAAGACAGCAGGACCAGCTCCTATTCTTAGCTTAGCCCGGTGCCGATATTCGACTAGTGCGTCTTTTTCTTGCAACAAGCCAAGGGCTCTGTACTTTCAACGCAAGCCCAGCCACAGACCGATAGGCACGAACACCAGCGCAGCCAGATTGCCTAGCAAAACTATCGAGGCTACTTTATCCGGCTCTTGCTGATATTGCTCGGCCACCATGAAGCAAAATACGGCTGGCGGGAGTGCCGCAAACAGATACATCTGGCCACGTTGGGTCGCGCTCAAGGGCAACAATTGCTCCAGCAAGACGGCCATGATGATGCCGGCTAGCGGACAGACTATGGCACCGACCATGCCTATGCGCCAGCTAGAAAAATTAATCTCCAACATACGTACGCCCAGCGCAAACAACATGATAGGAATACAAGCGTCACCCAACATCTTGAGCGCGGTAAATAAGTAAGCTGGCAAACGCCATTGCAGAATGGCAAACAGCATGCCCGTCATCATCGCCAGCATCATAGGGCTAAGTAAAAATTTAAACGGCGAAGCTTTATGATCAGGGTGACCACGCTGAATAATCATGATGCCCACCGTGAAATACACCAGGTTACAGGCCATGAACAGCGCCACCGCGGCCGACAAACCGCTGGCACCAAACGCCAACGCGGCCAAAGGCAAACCCATATTCCCGCAATTGTTGTACATCATGGGCGGTATGAAGCTGCGCACATCGTAGCCAAACAGGCGTGCCACCGGCCAGGCTAATAGGCCAGAGCCGAGCGCAATCAGGCTGCCTGCCAAGATCAGCCAGACATTCTGCGCCACATCAAAATCCTTGGCGGCCAGGGCCGTGAATACCAGCAGCGGACACAGCACATCCATGCTGACCCGGTTCACCGCCAGCATATCATCCTTGAGCGCCGCGCCCTTGTAGCGGGCATAGGCATAACCGAGGCCGATGATGATAAATACCGGCAAAATAATGGCAACGATGCGTTCAAAGATATCCAAGCTTTACTCTCTGTCTATAGTCGATGGGAAGCTATACTCCCCCCATTTTTTAATAAAAATCAGGCGGTTGCGCATACACTGTTTGCGCAATTAAAAAATACCTACCCCCAGTATCCTATTTTACGGGCTTAAGGATAGCGTAATCGAGCGGTAAGGCAGTGGTGCTCTTGATCACCTCCATGACAAAACTGGAGCTGACATCCTGCAGATCGGCGACCCGTATCAGCTTCTTGTAGGCGACATCAAAGCCGGCCATATCCGGCACATGGATCTTCAGCAGATAATCGATATCGCCGCTCATGCGAAAAATCTCGACGATCTCGGGGATATCCCTAACCCCGCTGATGAAGCGCTGCATCCAGGCATCATTATGCTGCGCCGCTTTTAGCGCCACCATCACCGTCAAGCCCAGATTGAGCTTGGTCGGATCGCACAACACCACCTGCTGACGGATCACCCCATCGTCTTGCAATCGCTGTACGCGGCGCCAGCAAGGCGTCACCGACAAATGCACGGCCTGCGCCAGATCGGCCAGCGCGACCGATGCGTCTTTTTGCAGAATAGCCAATATTTCTAGATCTTTTTTATCCATAAAACCTATTTTATAGAAAAATTTTCTCAATCACATGAAAATTAGCGTGGTTTTTGGTAAAAAATTTCATCGCGACCTTGTTACGATAATGGCATATAAAAACGCCGTCGACTACTGGCCGGCGGCTATCAAAATCGATAAGGAATGACATGCACAAGCCCACTCCACATTGGCAAATGGATACCCTGCTGACCCACGCTGGCCGCAAAGGCAAAGCGCACAGCGGCCCGGTCAATCCCCCGGTGATACGCGCCTCCACCATGTTGTTTCCAGATGTCGCCGCATTAAATAAAGCCACCGGTACTCGCGGCATTTACGGCCGCCACGGCAACGAGACTACCTATGCCTTAGAGCACGCACTATGCGCTGCCGAAGGTGCTGCCGCCTGTCTGCTGACACCCTCCGGCCTGTCTGCCATTACCACTACCCTGTTAGCCTTATTGAAACCGGGCGACCATTTATTGATGGTCGATACCACCTACGATCCTACCCGTTTGTTTTGCGACGGCATGCTGAAACAAATCGGCGTCAGCACTACCTATTACGATCCATTGATAGGTGCAGACATCCGCACACTGATGCAAGCCAATACCAAAGTGGTGTTCGTAGAATCGCCAGGCTCGCTCACTTTTGAGGTGCAAGATATCCCCGCCATTGCCAAGGTGGCGCATGCGCAAGATGCGCTGGTGGTGTCTGACAGCACCTGGGCCACACCGATAGGATGGTCCAGTTTTGCGCTGGGGATCGACGTCTCGCTGCACGCCGCTACCAAATACATCGTCGGCCATTCGGATGCGCTGATGGGCATCATCCTGACCACCGCGGCCTTGGCCGAGCGCCTGCGCTGCACTTACAAACAACTAGGCTTAACCATCAGCGGCGACGATGCTGCACTGGCCTTACGCGGTTTGCGCACGCTGTCGGCGCGTCTTGCCATGCACAGAACCAGCGCGCACCAGATTGCCAACTGGCTCAAGGCGCAACCAGAAATCGCCGAGGTACTATACCCGCCGATGGAGGGCAGCGCTGGTCACGCAATATGGAAGCGCGATTTCCGTCCCGAATACGCCTGCGGCCTGATGGGCGCTGTGTTCCGTGCAGATATTAGCGAGCAACAAGTGGCTGCCTTGATAGACCGCACCGAATTATTTGGCATAGGCTTTAGCTGGGGCGGTTTCGAAAGCCTGATACTACCAACCGCGCCGCGCAATTGCCGCAGCATCAACGCCGGGCACTGGCAAGCGCCTATGATGCGCCTGCATGTAGGCCTGGAAGGCGTACAGGATCTGATCAGCGACCTGGAGTGCGGATTTGACGCATTGCGCCAAACGCCAGGTATCAACTCCAGCAGCTTCGCTGTCAGCACACATAAAACAGCAGCCTGATCTCCCCGCATACCACTTGCGGTGGTGTGTAGGGCGACTCCCGTTATAGCTAGCTGCTTGACAAGAAAACCGATACAGCGTCAAATCATTACGCGCCTACGCCAGCCAACCGCTGCGGCGCTCTAGGTTTTCTATCTCGTCTATCCCAGGAGGCATTTTGACTACTTCAATAAAAAATCTACTGGCGGTCGCTAGTCTAGCCGCACTCGCCATCAGCGCCAGCAACTGTTACGCACAAACCGCAGGACTGACCCGTACACTCGTCACGCGCGCCGATGTCGCGCAAGCCGGACGTGAAGCCGTCATCGCAAAAGTAGAGATCGCACCCGGCGTTGTAGTCGGCTGGCACACCCATCCGGGCGATGAGATCAGCTATATCCAGGAAGGCGAAACCGAGTTGATGGTGGCCGGCCAGCCTAGCCGCATCGTCAAAGCCGGTGAAGGGTTTGTGATACCGGCCGGCACCGTACATGGAGCCAAAAATGTCGGCAGCGGCAGCGTCAAATTAGTCGGCGTCTACGTCATAGAAAAAGGCCAGCCGCTGGCAACCCCTGCGGCAGCACCAGCGCAATAAACCTAGCACAGCGTCACTGCGATACGCACAGCGGCATCGCAGGTCTGTCGTTCACAATTATGCCCCCCCCTAGTACACATATCCGATGTGCCTCGCCGGCTGGCTTGTCCGAACAAGCGCATCGCTGTGACCTCTCCGCGATAAAAAACGGCAGCAGACGATCACATGGCGGCGCTACTACCATCGACCGCGATGCTTACTTGTTTGCACGAATAAATCCTGAACATTTTTATCTCCTTTACCTAGGCCATCGTCAACTTCTCATGTGCCCGTAAAGGTGACAGCGCAGCGTTGCGAATACGCTACAAAGCGCCTACACCTGACATACAAGCGTAGACTAATCCCGTTGTTGAGTTTTTATATTTCGATGTTGGTCACGCATATCAACAGTTAGGAAAATAATAATGAAAAACGCTTTTTTTCCCACAGTAATCGCCACTGTTTTAACAATGATTACGCTCCCCGTCTTGGCCGAACTTGTCATCGTAGTCAATCCTCAA
This sequence comes from Undibacterium sp. Ren11W, assembly GCF_049340485.1. NCBI lineage: Bacteria > Pseudomonadati > Pseudomonadota > Betaproteobacteria > Burkholderiales > Oxalobacteraceae > Undibacterium > Undibacterium sp. Ren11W. The sequence continues at coordinate 159,969 of NZ_JBMPPB010000007.1, read as the reverse complement.
AATCCAGCCACGCGCATGACGTCGGCGCAAGCCTCACAATTTTTTCTTGGTGGCTCGGTGATGTTTACTCCGCTAGAGCAAGTAGACGGTTCGGCTATCCGCAGTGAATTCTATAAAAAAGTCTTAGAAAAAGAACCGTCACAGGTGCAGGCAATCTGGGCCAAAATTGTCTTCACCGGCAAAGGCAAACCGCCCAGAGAGTATAAGTCGAGTGCAGAAGTCAAAAAAGCGATAAGCGAGAATGTGAACGCCATCGGGTATATAGAAAAATCGGCAGTAGATGACAGCGTTAAAGTCATCGCGACTATACCTTGAAGCCTGCCATATTGATTACTCTTTTAGGAGACTATGCGATGAAACACACATTATTAGCCTTGAGCTTGGCCAGCCTTATTCCTGTGACGGCATCCGCAATTGATTTGTCGGAAGACGGTAGCTGGAAATTGACAGGATTCTACAATCTGACAGGCGCGAAGGTATTAAGTGGCTCGGCATTAGGCAGTAGCGACCCTTGGACCTATCAGCAATGGAAATGTCCGTGCACAATACAGGGCTGGGAATATGCCAGCGTCTATCAAAAGAGCAAGGGATTTCAAGTCGATCAAGAGTCATTATTCGGTGTTCAGATCAAAAAGGATTTCACGCCTACTTTTTCGGCGACCGCACAATTAATTAGTCGCGCGAATAATCCCAATGACGGCTCACGTCCGACTGTAGACTGGGCTTATGCAAGCTGGTCGCCTTCAGCCGATTCTGCATGGACTTTTCAGGCCGGTAAAATGCGCATCCCCTTGTACTATTACAGCGATTATCTGTACATAGGTTACGCCTATCCTTGGGTGCGACCAGCACCGGACGTGTATGGCTGGCCTATCTATGCCTACAACGGTGCGAATGTCAGTTATCGCACTCAAGTGGGCAGTAGCGATTGGGCAGCCACCATCGCCGCGTGGACGGGTGGCTATACTCAAAAAGAGAATGCCTACGATACCCTGATTTATTACACCACACCGACTCACGAATCCTGGAAAAATATTCTGGGTACTTCTGTAGCGGTGAACAACGGTATTTTTGACGTACGTGCTATGTTCATGGGATATAAAGACAGTACCTGGCAAGATAATCCTGATGGCAGCCGTACCTATTTTGTTCAGGATCAATCGACCAAGATCATGGGCATCTCAGCCAATATGGATTATAAAAATTGGTTGGTCAAAACTGAGGTGGATCGCTATGAACAGGTCGATGCGGCTAAAGGGCTCAACAACATTTATAAATACGCCTTATTTGCGGTAGGCTATCAATATAAAGAATGGACTCCGATGTACACCTATTCACAGTACACCACAGTCAACGAACCGACCGAAGGACGTAACACGCAATATCTGTCTTTGCGCTGGGATTTCAGAAAAAATACTGCACTTAAATTGCAGTACGATGTCAGCAAGGATAAGTCACATTACGCTTATCCATTTTTTGGCGACTCAAAATTAATCTCTATTTCGCTGCAAGGTATTTTTTAGTTACGCACCAGATCTCGCTATGCGATGCGGGTCTTTTCAGTATCGCATAGCGGTGATAATTACTCAGTTTAAATTCCCCGGGCGGATGCGCAATCTGGATGCGGCTGTTGGCGGCTTTTGCTGCCAACAGCCGCATGGGCTATGCGTATCAAAGAAAATTTTGGTGGCGCAGGGGTGAGCTTTAGGTACGCAATAGATCTTGCAAATGCGCCCAATCGAAACAAGGTCCTGGGTCGGTCTTTCTACCAGGCGCGATCTCATTGTGGCCAACGATATGCGCAATAGGAAAACGCTGCAGCAAAACCTCACAGAGTGTGGCCAAGGTTTGATACTGCTGCGGCTCGAAAGCTAAGTCATCGGTGCCTTCCAACTCGATACCGATAGAAAAGTCGTTGCAGCCACTGCGACCTTCAAAGGTCGACAATCCGGCATGCCAGGCGCGCTCCAGGGTCGACACACATTGCAGTAGTGCACCATCACGCAAGATCACAAAGTGTGAGGAAACTTTAAGTTCGCGCAGCTCGCTAAAACTGGGATGGAGCTCGCAGTTGAGTCGATTTAAAAACAAGTCTTGTATATAGCCACCGCCAAATTGCCCGGCAGGCAAACTGATATTATGTACCACGATCAGGGAAATATCGATCGCCGCCGGGCGCGGCCCGTAGTTGGGCGAAGGCAGATACGTCGCTCCCTCGCACCAGCCATCTGGATTAATCTGCCAGTCAGTCGGTTTTTTGCGGAAATCGAACTTAGCCAACATCATTGATTTTTAATTTTTGAATTTGGTAACGCAACTGCCGGAAACTTACGCCCAGCAATTCGGCGGCCTGAGTGCGGTTGTAATGGGTTTTTTCCAAGGCGCGACGGATTACTTCGCGCTCTATTCTTTCCAGATATTCAGGCAGGCAACACGGCAAATCTGGCGCTAAAAATATATTCTCTTCGCCAGGCGAGATTATCCCCGCGATCAAAGGCGGCGCTTGTGCCATGATGTTGAGCAGATCAAGCGACTCGCCAGCTTTAACATCTGTGCTGTCACTGGCGTAGACGGGTTTACTGCGACCATTACTACGCAAAGCCAGGTCAGTCACTTCTATACTGCCATCATTAGCGAAAGCAACGGCGCGCTCAAGAATATTCTCTAACTCACGTACATTGCCAGGAAAATCATATTCACTCAATGCTTGCAAAGCCGAGGCATGCAAGCTCACCGGATACTCGGCGCTGCCCAATCTTTGCAGTATCGCGTCGGATAATACCGCTATGTCGCCCAGGCGTTCACGCAATGGCGGCAGATGCAATTCGATGACGTTTAAACGATAGTACAAATCCTGCCGGAACTTACCCGCACTCACGCAGGCTTCCAGATTTTGATGGGTCGCGCTAATGATACGCACGTCGACCGGTTCTTCGACAGTCGCCCCCACTTTGCGGACGCGACGCTCTTGTATGGCACGCAGCAACTTCACTTGCATCGCCAAAGGCAAATCGGCGACCTCATCGAGCATCAAGGTGCCGCCACTAGCTGCCTGAAAAAAACCATCTCTATCGTCGCTCGCACCTGTGAAGGCACCTTTGCGATAACCAAAAAATTCAGCTTCCATCAAGGCTTCGGGAATCGCTCCACAATTGACGGCAATAAACGCTTTTCCCAGACGTACGCTATTGGCGTGAATCTCACGCGCGGCCAATTCTTTACCACTACCGGATTCACCAGTAATGATTACCGGGGCCATACTGCGCGCCAAACGCGCGATCTGAGAACGCACATCCTGCATGGCTGCCGACTGCCCGATCAGGCACGATGGACTCTGTGCGCCTGGAGCTTGTGTTTCTTTTGAGATTTCTACCGGCACCTGATTCATCTGCAACGCCGAGCGGACTAATTTACGCAATTGGTCCAAGGCGACAGGCTTGGAGACATAATCGAAAGCACCAGCTTTAAGTGCCACCACCGCATTGTCGGCGCTGCCAAAAGCGGTAATCACCGCAATCGGCGTATTCTTGTACAGACTACCGACTTCTTGCACTAATTCCATACCCGAGCCATCCGGTAAGCGCATATCCGTTAACACCAGGGCGTAGCTGGTCTTAGCCAGATAGCTGCGAGCGACAGACAAGGACTCCGCACTATCGACGTCCAGACCCATTTTAATGAGCGTAATTTCTAATAATTCGCGTAAATGCGCTTCATCATCGACGACTAAAACGCGCATAGTGCTTGAAGTTTCAGTATTGCTCATAGGCGTTTATAGACGATCAGGTAGGGAAAAATTAATCACGAAACGCCCGGTAGACGCGCTGGTATTTCTTTGCATCTCATCATTACGATATTCATAATCGAGTAAGGCATGGTTATTCAAACATAATTCGCGCGCCATATACAAACCTAGCCCTGTGCCCTTGCTAGAAGTCGTATAAAACGGTTCGAATAAATGTGATCTGACCACAGAAGAAATCCCCGGTCCGTCATCGAGTATATGCAATTCAAGTCGATTACCTGCACCTAGTTTTGGATATAGACGAATACTGCCGGAATCCCCACTGGCATAGCGCACTGCATTCGAGAGTAAATTCACCACGACCTCGCGCAAATGCAGGGGATCAAACACCACAGAAAAATTGACGCCCTCCTCTACCCTGACCAGGCTATCGGCTAAAGACCGGGTCTCGATAAAGTCATGCACGATAGATCTTATTTCTGGCATCAGCAAAAATGGCCGTATATCCGTCTGCGCCTTGCGTGACAACTTGAGAATATCTTCTATCAATTGATTAAGTCTGGCCACATTGTCATCGACAATTTTCAAGAGGCGCTTGGTTTGCACTTCGTTGTTGATGTCTTCATTTAACAGTGATGCCGCATAAGAAATCGACGACAAGGGATTTCTGACCTCATGGGCAATACTCGCCGTCAAGCGCCCCATAGAGGCCAACTTCAATTGCTGTGCCTGATTTTCTATATCGGATACATTCTGCATAAAAATGATCGTGTAGGCAGCCTTACCGTGCTTCACTTCCGTCAGATCGGCATGGTCGACCATCACAAAGCGTAGCTTTAGATGTGTCACAAAGTCGGGCCGCTCGGCTCTGCGCTGCGTATCGCGCGACATCGTTTCATTGAGTCGTTTATCCGATTGGCGTATCGAGACAAAGGATGCGTCCTCATTCATCAGCCACATTGTCGTATTTGAGCTGATAGTGCGCTGACGCCGCGCAGTCAAAGCTTCAGCAATCGGCAGCAAAGCGGGAATATTGCTTAATTTCGCATCTGCAATTTTCATACTGGTGGCCAGATCGCCTCCTAGCATATGCTCTGCAGCGGGGTTAATTTCCAGCAAACGCTCGTATTGATCAAGCACCAAAATACCATCGCGCATGTCGGCGATCACAACCCGATTAATCGCCTGCTGCACCGCTAACTCATTACCGCGCCGCATCGCCAGATCTTCTTGCCGTATCAAATTTCCGGCCAGCCGATTGAGTACATAGACGACAGCAAAGTAAGCAACGCCATATAGACCGGCCTGAGAAATCGGCATGCCATCATCTAATTGCAATACGTGATAAACACCGTCCATCAACAAAAATAAAGTGACAGCGGCAGCAAAAAACAAGGCCCAAATTAAAGGTGCCAGAATACCGACCCCTGCCAGCGGAAACAGAAACAGAATGGCAAAGCCCCCCTTGCTTCCGCCGGAGGCCAGATACATCACTGAAATAATCAGGACGTCGACAATAATTTGAGAAGTTAACTGGAGTAAAAAATGCTTACGATAATTGGCTTTGATGAGCACAAAGCCGATAGCAATCACCAGATACGCAATCGCCGATAAGCGAAACCAAAAATGTTCTACGTACCAGAATTCCTTACCGGTCTTTAAGCTGAGGAAGCTCAGCAAAGTGGTAGCAACGACGACTCTGGAAATATTTAAAGTTTGCAGCGAGCGCCAGAACGTACTGCTATTCGAGAGGGAGGTCGGTGAAATAGTAGGCATTTACGACTGATCTGCATGCGCAGCGCAACAATAGCTTTTGTGCTCTTTAATTACTGCTTCCGAGGCCGGAATATATAACTGGCAGAGCTCGCAACACACCATGGTCTCAGCATTTTCAGTGGCGGTCGTTGCAAACTCTGCTTCTTGTGGCGGCGCTTGAAATGGCTGAGATGGCTCAGCCGGTCTCGTCAGGTTTTGCGCTTTCTTGCGCAGAGCAAACACCACCAACACTCCCAACAACAACCACATCAAAAATCTCATGCCAGACTCCGGTGCAATAAAACCTCTAAAACAAAACGACTACCAACGTAAGCCAACAACAATGTCAGAAAACCGCCCAAGGTGAAACTCAACACGGTTTTACCGCGCCATCCACGCCATTGCCGCCCAGCTAACAAGACACCGAACAAGGCCCACGACAAGAGCGAGAGCAAGGTTTTATGATCCCACTTAAATGCAACGCCTAAGACCTGTTCTGAAAAAACAACGCCGGAAAACACCGTCAGCGTCAATAAAATAAATCCGATAAAAACCAAACGAAACAGAATTTTTTCCATGGTCATCAAAGCCGGCAGGCGCTCGATCGCCGTATTTAACCAATGCTGACCTTGATTGCCACGTAATTTATGCAGATGCGCATCTTGAAAGATCATTACCAATGCATGAAAAGCAGCGATCGTGAGTGTGCTATAGGCCAGCAAGGCCACCGCGATATGCCAGGGAAACATGGACGTTTTACCGGCCAAAGTAATCAGATTCCCAGGAAAAAACAAAGGTAACAAAGCCATCACTGCAGCAACCGGCAATAGCAAAACCTTCAAGCCGTCCAGAGAGAAATTTTGATTTTCCAGCCAATACACCAGTACAGAAACCCACATGGCTGCCGACAACATGACTGCAAAGCCGACTCTTAAGCCATCATCAAAAAAAACTGTGAACCACAAAGCCAAGCCATGCAATAACCAGGCGAGTGCACTCAAGCCCGAATTTAAAACATGGCGCTGCCCTGAAATCAGGGTGCAGGCGACATACATTGCTGCCGCCAGAAAGGATAAATAAATTAGCATCAGCTAAGTTTACACCATGTCAGGTAAAATTTTATTGCTTAGCACAATAGAAAGTAGCACCTATAGCCCGGTTAGATCAAAACCGCTTCATGATTAATTGCTATTGTTGCAATTTCAATATTTTGCATATTTACGCTCTTGCGCCAGGTCTGTTGAAATTTGAGATGCGCTTTGGCCTCCCGCTGTGCGCACGGCCCCCTCATTTTATCTCTAGCTCCAGTTTTTATCTCGGTTTCTAGCGGTCCACAGGCAGCTCTCATTTATAATCAATGCTTTAGCACACTAACAAGCAAAAAATCATGGAATTAGCCAAGTCTTTTGAGCCAGCCGATATTGAAGCGTACTGGCGTAATGAATGGGAACAACGCGGTTACTTTACCGCCAGCATGGACGAGGCCAAGCCTTCTTTCAGCATACAGTTGCCGCCACCCAACGTTACCGGCACCCTGCACATGGGGCATGCTTTTAACCAAACCATCATGGATGGTCTGACGCGTTACTACCGCATGCGCGGTCACAATACGGCTTGGATACCCGGCACAGATCACGCTGGCATCGCCACCCAGATCGTGGTAGAACGCCAACTTGACGCGCAAAAAATCTCGCGCCATGACCTTGGTCGCGAAAAATTTCTGGAAAAAGTCTGGGAGTGGAAAGAAAAATCCGGCTCTACCATTACTGGCCAAATGCGCCGTATGGGTGCCTCCACCGACTGGAAGCGCGAATACTTCACCATGGATGCGCCGCGCTCAAAAAGTGTGACAGAAGTGTTTGTACGCCTGGTTGAACAGGGTTTAATTTATCGCGGCAAGCGTCTGGTTAACTGGGATCCGGTACTTGGTACCGCGGTCTCCGATCTGGAAGTGGTGTCAGTCGAAGAAGACGGCTCCATGTGGCATATCCATTATCCGTTTGCCGATGGTAGCGGTCATTTGACGGTAGCAACCACCCGTCCGGAAACCTTGCTGGGCGACGTCGCGGTGGCGGTAGATCCGACTGATGAGCGTTATAGCCATCTGGTCGGCAAGATGCTGAAACTGCCTTTGACAGATAGAGAAATCCCTATCATTGCTGACGAGTACGTGGATAAAGAATTTGGTACTGGCTGCGTCAAGATCACGCCTGCGCATGATTTCAACGATTACGCAGTTGGCCAGCGCCATAAATTAGCACTGATCAGTATCCTGACACTTGATGCCAAGATCAATGAAAACGCGCCGGCAGCTTACCAAGGCATGGACAGATTCGTCGCCCGTAAACAAATGGTGGCCGATCTGGATGCGCAAGGCCTGCTCGAATCCGTCAAACCGCACAAATTGATGGTGCCACGCGGCGACCGTACCAATGTGATTATTGAACCTATGCTAACCGACCAGTGGTTTATGGCGATGAGCAAACCGGCACCGGAAGGCACACACTTCCCCGGCAAATCAATCGCTGAAGTGGCGCTGGAAAAAGTGGCGAACGGCGAAATCAAATTCGTACCGGAAAACTGGAGCACCACTTACAACCAGTGGCTCAACAATATCCAAGACTGGTGCATCTCGCGTCAACTGTGGTGGGGCCATCAGATTCCGGCATGGTATGGCGATAATGGCGAAATTTTCGTCGGTCGCAATGAAGACGAAGCGAAAGCCAAAGCGGTCGCGGCAGGCTACAGCGGCGCCTTAAAGCGCGACGAAGACGTGCTCGATACCTGGTTCTCCTCGGCCCTGGTACCGTTCTCGACCATGGGCTGGCCGGAAGAAACCGCCGACATGAAATTATTCATGCCATCTTCGGTCTTGGTCACTGGCTTTGACATTATCTTCTTCTGGGTAGCGCGCATGGTCATGATGACCGCGCATTTCACCGGCCAGGTGCCGTTCCACACCGTGTATGTGCATGGTCTGGTACGCGACTCCAGCGGTCAGAAGATGTCTAAATCCAAGGGCAATACGCTCGACCCTATCGATCTGATCGATGGCATTAGCGTTGACGAACTGGCGGCAAAACGGACGCTTGGCCTGATGAACCCTAAACAGGCAGCCAGCATAGAAAAAGCCACCCGCAAAGAGTTCGCAGATGGTATCCCCGCCTATGGCACCGATGCCTTGCGCTTCACCATGGCGAGCTACGCCTCGCTGGGTCGTAACATCAACTTCGATCTGGGCCGCTGTGAAGGCTATCGTAATTTCTGCAACAAATTGTGGAACGCGACCCGCTTCGTCCTGATGAATACCGAAGGCAAGGATTGCGGTTTTAATCCAACTGCCGCGGACGCCGATCTGGATTACTCACAAGCCGATAAGTGGATCATCTCTACCCTGCAACGCAGCGAGATGGAGCTGGAAAAAGGCTTTAGCGACTACCGCTTCGACAATATTGCCTCCGCCATTTACAAGTTTGTCTGGGATGAATATTGCGACTGGTATCTGGAAGTGGCCAAGGTACAAATGCAGCATGGCACAGAAGCGCAGCAACGCGCAACCCGCCGCACGCTGTTGCGCGTACTCGAAGTGACTTTGCGCATGGCGCATCCGGTGATCCCGTTTGTCACCGAAGCCTTGTGGCAAACCGTCGCTCCTTTAGCGGGCAAGACGCTCAATCCGGCTGGCGACTCTATCATGATGCAGGCCTATCCGATTGCCAATTCTGACAATCTCGATACTGCTGCCGAAGAATGGATGAGTGGCCTGAAATCCATGACCGATGCATGTCGCAATCTGCGCGGTGAAATGCAACTCTCGCCGGCGGTACGCGTGCCGCTGTTATTGCAAGCAGCCAATTTTGAGGACAAAGCCCGTCTGCAATCCTTCGCCCCTTATCTGCAAGCACTGGCCAAGCTGTCCGAAGTGCAACTGGTCGATGCCTTGCCGGACTCACCGGCGCCGGTATCCATCGTTGGCGAAAGCAAGCTGATGCTGCAGGTAGAGGTCGACGTCGCGGCCGAACGCGAGCGGATGTCAAAAGAAATCGCCAGACTGGACGCAGAAATTGCCAAGGCGCAAGCCAAACTGGGTAATGAAAGCTTTGTCGCTCGTGCTCCTGCGCAAGTGGTTGCGCAAGAGCAAGAACGGATGGCGAATTTCTCGGCGACTTTAGAGAAACTGCGCGAGCAATTTGCCAAGTTGCCGACTGACTAAGAAGTTAAGTGTTGTTTATTCTATCAATTAAAGTAACTACTCTAAAAATTGTGTACGTGGCGAAAACAGCCGCCACGTACAATCATTTAACAATTTAAAAACTTTAATAATGGGGACACCATGAAAAAATTAGGAAGCTTGAGCGCATTGCTGGCCGTACTATTGTCACTGTCTATCAGCCCTCTGGTAGCGGCACAAGAAAGCCCTACCGGTCTGTGGAAAAGCATCGATGACAAAACCGGCAAACCAAAATCCCTGATACGCATCACCGAAACCGGTGGCGAACTGACGGGCAAGATAGAAAAACTGTTCCGCGATCCAGACACCGATCAAAATCCTAAGTGCGATAAATGCGAAGGCACAAATAAAGCCCAACCAATTATCGGCATGACGATTTTGACAGGTCTGAAAAAAGACGGCGATGAATACAATGGCGGCAAAATTCTGGATCCAGAAAACGGCAAACTCTACAGCAGCAAATTGAGCGTGACCGACAACAACAAGAAACTCAATGTACGCGGCTATATCGGCATGGCCTTCATCGGTCGTAGCCAAGTCTGGATACGCGAGCAATAAGCACGCAATGAGTAAGCACTGAGTAAGCGCTAGCAGCACACACAAACGGGAAGCTAGCTTCCCGTTTTCTTTTGATACCCAGGCCAGCGCGCATATTCCATGCGGCTCCCCAAGGTATCTGGCCTGCAGGCCGCGCCGGATATGCGCCCTGGGCTGCCCTCTTTTTTTCGTTCTGCTACTCGCAAGCGTCTGAACTTGATCTAGATCAGTATCAAAAACGCCTCAGCCCTTAGGATAGGAATCAGAAAAACATTTTCTCAATTTCCAACAGGAGCCAGCATGCAAGTAGAACATCATCCACTGTCAGTAGAATTTCCAGAATTCAAAAATGCGATTCATGAATTAAAGTTGGGCAATGCGCATTTTTCCAAGCTGTTTGATGAGTATGACGACACAGACAAGGCGATCAACCGCGCAGAAAACGGCGTAGAACATCTGGCGGACGTAGCGCTAGAAAGCCTGAAAAAAGTGCGTATTACGTTGAAAGATCAGTTGTTTCAAATACTGCAATCGACTGCGAATGCCTGAAGTCAGCAACAAGTTTTCCGCTACATTGAAGACAAACGGACAGCAAGCTGTCCGTTTTTTTATGTGCGTCTTATTTACGCTACTTATCGACTACGCTTAACCCTAAACACGCTGGTGTCGGCATAAAACGCTGCATCCTGCCCCGGCCACCAGCCTGGTATGCCTAGCACTGGCAAGGGGGTGTAATCGGCGGTAGTGAGGTCGTGAGTCAATAGTTGCTCAGCGATCTGGTTGTCCAGCCATGCCCTCTTCGCGTCCCATTCCAGATTGAAAAAACTAGCGTCGGCCCACACTACCCAGGTATGGGCGGTGATCGCTTTGTAGGGTTTCACCAGTTTTTCCATCAGGGCGTGACCGAAGCTCCAGACCTCGGCCTGACTACCAAACAGTGCGGCTTGCTCGACGAAGGCAGCCTGCCATTGGTGCTGGCGGAGATTTTCTAACAGGCTGCATCCCTCTTCACTTTTGTCGAGCACCAGAATCGCGGCGTTTTCGTCAAAAATGGTAGCCGCGTCGCGCGCCGGACCGCGTGATTTACCTATACCTAGCGTGGCGATTTGGGCCGACTGCAAGGCATTGAGTTGACGTTTTATCTTAGGAAAAGTCAGCCACACCAGCGCATTAAAAAAATCATGCAGGTTCTCACGCGTAGGCACTTTGCCGCTGGCGCTGATATGCGCTTCATAGGCGCTGCCTTCGGGCAGCTCGTCCTGAGGAATAAATTGCAGCGCCAAGCCATTATGGTTATGCAGCTGCATCAGGCTGGCGCGTTGATTCAGATGGGCGCGCCAGTCATCGGCCACGATTAGGCCAGCAGCCTGCGGCCGCACCGAGTCGTACCAGGCTTGCGGCCAATCTATGAAGTCGTAAACAAGCGCTGTCATCGCTACTTTATTCTGCAAGCATTTTCCAGTGTATCGTTTCGCCGCTATTTAAAGGGACGATGCTGCTGTCGACAAACGGTAGCTCGGCAGGCAGGGTCCAGTTCTCGCGCTTGAGCGTGATGTGGCCGCTATTGCGCGGCAGATTGTAGAAGGCCGGGCCGTTAAAGCTGGCAAAGGCTTCCAGCTTATCCAAGGCACCGGCTTGATCGAAGGCTTGCGTGTACAACTCCATCGCATGCAAAGCGGTGTAGCAACCAGCGCAACCACAGGCGTTTTCTTTGACGCCTTTGGCATGCGGAGCAGAATCAGTGCCGAGGAAGAAGCGCGGATTGCCCGAGGTGGCCGCTTGCAACAGGGCCAATCGGTGCGATTCACGCTTCAAGACCGGCAGGCAGTAGTAATGCGGACGTATCCCGCCTTTAAAAATCTCGTTGCGGTTGTACAGCAAATGATGGGCGGTAATGGTGGCGGCGATAGGGCCGCTGGCCTCGCGCACATAGGCGGCCGCATCGCTGGTGGTAATGTGTTCAAACACCACTTTAAGTTCTGGCATGTCCTGGCGCAGCGGTTGCAGTACGCGCTCGATGAACACGGCTTCGCGGTCGAACAGATCGATCTCGGGATCGGTCACTTCGCCATGCACCAGAAACGGCAAGCCGACTTCCTGCATCACTTCCAGGGTTTTGTAACACAGACGCAGATCGGTCACGCCAGCGTCTGAGTTGGTGGTGGCACCGGCCGGATACAATTTCACCGCATGCACAAAACCACTGTCTTTCGCGCGGCGGATTTCGTCCGGCTGCGTGCTATTGGTCAGGTACAAAGTCATCAGGGGTTCAAAACGCATGCCCGCTGGCAGAGCCGCCAAAATACGTTCGCGATAAGCGCCAGCTTGCGCGGTCGTGGTCACTGGCGGTTTCAGATTCGGCATCACGATGGCGCGCGCGAACTGAGCCGCGGTGTGCGGCAAGACACTGGCCAGTGCAGCACCATCGCGCAAATGCAGATGCCAGTCGTCTGGGCGGGTGATTTGGATTTCTTGAACGGAGGATGGGGCAGTCGTGGTCATGGCAGCTCGCTATTACAGAATGCCAGCATTTTACCTTTTCTGACTCGCTAAGGGCTCAAATACCTATACTCCCACCTAGTATAATTTCATTACGCACGTTCCATATGCGCAAGAGGCTATATTTACTAGATTAATAGGGGAGTATATTTAAAAAATGGATAAAAAAAACGCCTTTGCAAAATCGCAATGGCGTTTAATTTATAAGACTGGCAAACTTAATGGATGATCTTGGCCAGGAAGTCACGCGCACGTTCAGAACGGGCCGCGGTGAAAAATTCATCCTTGGCGCAGTCTTCCACGATCAGTCCCTTATCCATGAAGACGATACGGTTTGCCACTTTTTTGGCGAAACCCATCTCGTGCGTCACCACCATCATGGTCATGCCTTCTTGTGCCAAACCGACCATGACATCCAAGACTTCATTGATCATTTCCGGATCGAGTGCCGAGGTCGGCTCATCGAACAACATAGCAATCGGATCCATAGACAGGGCACGCGCAATTGCCACGCGCTGTTGCTGACCACCCGAGAGTTGACCCGGGAATTTATCCTTGTGCGCCAGCAGACCGACGCGATCGAGATATTTCAAGCCGCGCTCGGTGGCCTCGTCTTCGCTGCGGCCTAAGACTTTTACTTGAGCAATCGTCAGATTCTCACGTATCGACAGGTGCGGGAACAGTTCAAAGTTCTGGAACACCATGCCGATACGGGCCCGCAGTTTAGACAGATTAGTCTTAGGATCGCCGACCGAAATGCCGTCGACAATGATCTCGCCTTTTTGAAAAGGCTCGAGTCCGTTGACGGTCTTGATCAAAGTCGATTTACCGGAACCAGAAGGGCCGCACACCACCACGACCTCGCCCTTACTGACGTGGGTAGTGCAATCGGTCAGGACTTGAAACTGGCCATACCATTTACTGACATTATTGAGTTTTATCATCATTTTCTCCAAATCTTTTACACGTTTTTCAAGGGTCGCTTAGCGTATGATCGCTACTTTTTTCTGTATCTTCGTCACCAGTTTCGACAAGGCAAAACACATGATGAAGTAGACCAGCGCGACGAAGGAATACATTTCTACCAAGCGTCCATCACGTTGTGCAACCTTAGAAGCGGCACCGACGAAATCGGTAATCGACAACACATACACCAGCGACACGTCTTGAAACAAGACGATGGTTTGGGTCAACAAGACCGGGATCATATTGCGAAACGCCTGTGGCAACACGATATGCGCCATGGTTTGCCAGTAACTCATCCCCATCGCGTAACCGGCCCAAATCTGGCCGCGCGGTATCGACTGTATCCCCGAGCGCATGATCTCGCAATAATAGGCGGCTTCAAACATGACAAAGGTAATCAGGCAGGATGAAAAGGCACCGACTTGCACCGGCGTATCCGAACCTATGATCCAGGCACCGATATACGGCACCAGAAAGTAGAACCAGAAAATCACCATCACCAGCGGTATAGAACGCATGATGTTGACATAGGTGGTAGCGGCCAGAGCAATTGCCCTACTACTAGACAAACGCATCATGGCCAGCATGGTACCGAGGACTGTACCACCCACCATAGCGAACAGCGTCAACTTCAGGGTGAACACCATACCGGTAGTAAACAGGTAAACCCAGGAACGCTGGATGACATCAAAATCGAAATTTGCAAACATCTTATTTTCCTCCCGCAGTCGCCGAACCGGATGTGATGTAACCAGGGACGGCAGTGGCTTTTTCCAGCAGATTCGACAAGATAATCGCCACCACAGAAACGCCCAGATAAATCAGGGTAGCGACCGTGAAAGCTTCAAACACTTGAAATGAAAACTCTTGCATAGAGCGCGCACTGGCAGTCAGTTCCATCAGACCGATGGTTAAAGCCACCGAGCTATTTTTAATAATCGCCGCCACCTCATTGGTCAACGACGGGATGATGATACGAAACGCCATCGGCAATAAGACATAGCGATAGGTTTGTGGCAGAGTCAGACCCAAGGCAGTACCGGCCATTTTCTGGCCGCTAGGCAAGGCATTGATACCGGCAGACACCTGTACCGCCACCCGCGCCGAGGTAAAGAAACCCAGACTCAATACCGCGGTGATAAAGGGAGAATTTGGCAAAGACTTGAGCCAATTACCCATTTCAGTCGGGACCAACTCAGGCATCACGAAATACCACAGAAACATTTGCACTAGCAGCGGAATGTTTCTGAATAATTCTACGTAGCCGTTAGCTAAACGCGCTGCCCATTTATTCGGCGCAGTACGGATGGTGCCGATCACGGCGCCCAATACCAGGGCGATGATCCATGCCAGGCCAGCCGTTGCTAGCGTCCATAACATGCCTGAGATCAGGGAATCTAAATAGGTGCCGCCGCCATCCGGGGCCGCTTCCCAAAAGATGTTCCAGTTCCAGTGATAATTCATATTCTTCTCCTTTTATTACACATTGCTTATTTCTATTTTTACTTCTGTATTTGCTTCTGCTTTTGCATCGGCTTTTACGGCAATTATCTTGCCTATCGGCAAAATCAACTTTAAGAAAAACAAAACGGGAGGCGCGGCGCTCCCGTTTTGTTTTTCTGTGCTACACGAACTCTCGGTTCGTCTTCGCTTATTTTTTCTTTTTCAAGACCGCTTTTTGTGCTTCAGGTACGGCAGCGTAGGCAGATGGCTCACCAGAATCGGTAGGCTTAGCAGCAACGACTTTGAATTGGTCCGACATAGGCCAGTTCAAATTGATACCTTTTGGAGGAATCGCCTGCAAGAACCATTTTGCATAAATACGGTTGATGTCACCCGAAGTCAGTACATTCGAGATCGCAGTATCAACTGCCTTTTTGAACGCAGGATCGTCTTTGCGCATCATGATGCCGTACGGTTCTACCGACAAAGCTTCTTTGCTGATTTCATAGTCGGCAGGCGCTTTGGAATTGGCAGCCAGGGAGGCGAGCAAGATATCGTCCATGACGAAAGCCACAGCGCGGCCAGTTTCTACCATCAGGAAGGCTTCTGCATGATCTTTAGCTGGCAAAATATTGATGCCCAGATTTTGATCTGCATTTAATTGCGTCAGTTGTTTTAAGTTTGCGGTGCCTGAAGTAGAGACTACCGACTTGCCACGTAAATCAGCCAATGACTTAATATTCGCCGATTTTTTAGCCAGAATCCGATTTGCGGTCACAAAAGTGGTAGGCGCGAAAGCGACTTGTTTTTGGCGCTCCATATTGTTCGTGGTCGAACCGCATTCCATATCGATGGTGCCGTTTGCCATCAGCGGTATGCGCGTGGCAGAAGTGACAGGATTAAGTTTGACGTTCAGACTAGTCATGCCCAATTGTTTTTGGACTGCCGTCACCACTTTCAAACACAGATCGATAGAGTAACCTTGATACGATTGTTTATCGTCGAGATAGGAGAAAGGGATGGAAGAGTCACGCACACCCAGAGTGATGGTGCCAGTTTCTTTGATTTTTTTTAATGTTCCTGTTTCTTGTGCTTGAGCCGCACTTGCAATCACACCCGCGCCTGCCAGAACAATCAATAATTTTAATAACTTCATACTGTCTCCAAAAATTTTACATCCAAAAAGATCAAAAAAAATTAAGTTACTCAGTCTAACAAAAGCTAGCTGGAACGCCGTATCTTTTTCGCGCAAGAACATACGTAATACTACTTAAAAACATAAAAAAAGCAGGGAAAATTTCTTTTCGCTGCCTATTTATTCTTAATCCGCCACTTTATCTGAGGGGAAGCGCAGATTATCGCGCATTAATGAATTCATCCCCATATTTAAATTAATCCCCTTGGGCGGTATCGCAGATTTAAACCACTTATCGTAGAGCTTGGTAATTTCGCCTTCTAGCATCAGGCGCGCCATTTCTTTATCAATAAAATTTTTAAATGCAGGTTCATCTTTACGTAAAATAATCGCATACGGTTCGGTAGAGAGTGCATCACCGAGTATGCTGAATTTGGCCGGATCTTTGCTATTGGCACGCAAGCCGTATAGCAAAACATCGTCCATAGGAAAGGCTGCGGCCTTACCACTATCGACCATCTCAAACGAATTTTGATGGTCATTACCTTCGATTAATTGTAAATCCAGTGCGCGTACTTTATCTCTGTCATTTAATAATTTGACAGTAGTCGTGCCCTTGGTGGCAACCACGGTTTTCGATTTTAAATCGGTCCAGTTTTTGATCCCGGAATCGCTACGTACCACCATACGTGTGGTAGCAAAAAAATGGGGGATAGTAAATGCCACCTGTTTGCGCCGCTCAGCATTATTCGTAGTCGAACCACATTCCAGATCGGCCTTACCCTCAACGATCGCGGGGATGCGGGTACTAGGGGTGACGAGTAAATAATTGACCGTCAATTGTGGCAGTTTTAGCTCTTTTTTAATCGCATCTACCAGCTTCATGCAGACATCGACAGAATAGCCTATCGGTTTTTTCGTCTCAGATAAATACGAAAACGGCACCGATGCTTCTCTGTGCGCAATGGTGATGGATTGCGTTTCTTTAATCCGTGCGAGGGTATCGGCAGCGTAAGAAGGGGATAAGCTAGTCAATAGCAGGCAGATTGTGCCGCTAAGTGTGACTAGCTTGAGTGGGCTAGAGAATTTCATAAATTTCCTTAGGGTATTTTTGCAAATAATAACGGAAAGAAAGAAATAACTTCAACTGAAATACTGATTGTTACATTTGAAGCTAGAAATCTCTAGTGCATCTGAAGTAAGTAAACTCTTCGAGAGAGGGAAATTTCTAAAATTTCCCTCTCTCCCGTACAGAGTAGCTGATGCGGCTTTCGTTTTCAAACAGAAACCCGCATCCCGAGGCTCAATTTACGCCAGGTGGCGTAGTTCGCGCAAGGCGACCGATACCGGTGCCAGATCGGCGGCTTGCGTGCTGATGGTGGCCAGCAGTTTGCACAAACGCGCGATTGCCGCGGTGTGCTGCTCGCGCCATGCGCTCACTTCCTCGTTTCTGGACAACAGTCCCTTAGTGATTTGGCTGGCGATCGAATATACATCATCGCGCGCACTGCCACGCGCTTGGGTTTGCCATAAGGTCTCGGTAGGCAAACGATTGATTTGGGTACGCCATCCAGTCAAGCCCAATTCGGCATCGACGCCAAAATAGGCACGGGCAGCTTCTTCTAAATCAACGTTGCAACCTTCTGCCAAATCAACCAAATCCAAGGCCGGAAAAATAAATTCCAAGGCCGTCAGATCTTGTGCCAGATCGGCTTCTACGCCTGCACTAGTCAATATCTCAGCCGCTTGCTGCCAATTATCATATGCCGCTAATGGCAACCATACGGCCAGATGTTCACGCATTTCGCGTGCTGCTGGCTGGTAGTGCTGGATCAAGGTTGGCAGATCTGTGTTCTGAGCGCGCACTCGCAACATCCAACGTGAAGCACGCTGCGCAATCGCGGTAAGACGAGTCAAAAGATCCAACTGTAAAGTCGAGTCTACACGGTAATCGAGCGCATCGATCTGATCCCATAATGCTTCCAGATCAAAAATCTCACGCGCCAGGGTGAAGGCACGGATCACGTCGGCCGCAGTAGCGCCGGCTTCAGTAGCGATAAAATTAACGAAAGTCGCACCTGTACGATTCACCACGGTATTGGTGATGAAGGTAGCGATGATCTCGCGCTTCAAAGGATGTGCCGCAATCGCCGATCCAAATTTCTCACTCAATACTTGTGGGAAGTAGGCTTTTAAGGCACCGCTAAAATATGGATCATCCGGTAAATTACTCGCCAACAGCTCGTCAAACACCGACATTTTTGCGTAGGCTAACACCACCGCTCCTTCGGGTGCTGTTAAGCCTTGTTTGCGCGCCTTGCGACGGGCTATTTCTTCATCATTCGGCAAAAATTCTATCGCACGATTCAAGCGTCCCTGACTCTCCAGACTTTGCATCAGACGCTGCTGTCCGTCCAGCACATACATAGGTCTATGGGTGGCAATGTCCAGGGCCTGGCTTTGATAGTAATTATCGGTCAATACCAGCAAACCGACTTCGTCCGTCATGGAGGCTAACAAATCATTGCGTTGCTTGAGTGTCAGATCGCCCGCTTCGACAATACTTCCCAACAAAATCTTAATGTTAACTTCGTGATCGGAGCAATCTACCCCCGCCGAATTATCGATCGCATCTGTATAAATACGCCCGCCATGCTGAGCAAATTCTATCCGTCCGTTTTGCGTGCAACCGAGGTTACCGCCTTCGGCCAAAACCTTGCAGCGCAACTCATTGCCATTGACACGGAAAGCATCGCTGGATTTATCACCGACCTGGGCGTGCGTCTCAAACGCCGCCTTGACATAGGTACCAATACCGCCGTTGTACAACAAATCCACCGGTGCTTGCAAGATCGCCTTGAGCAATTCTACCGGTGTGATTTCGGCATTTTCGATACCGATCACGGCACGTGCTTCGGGACTCAGGCTAATCGATTTTGCACTGCGTGGATAAACCCCACCGCCTGCCGAAATCAAACTCTTATCGTAATCATCCCAGCTGGAACGCGGCAAGGCAAACAGACGCTGCCTTTCAGCAAACGAGCTGGCCACGTCCGGTGTTGGATCGATGAAAATATGGCGGTGATCAAATGCCACTACCAGTTTAATCTGCTCAGACAAGAGCATGCCGTTACCAAACACGTCACCCGACATGTCGCCGATACCGGCCACGGTAAATGGCGTAGTTTGGGTATTGATAGACAAGGAGCGGAAGTGGCGCTTGACCGATTCCCATGCGCCGCGTGCGGTGATACCCATTTTCTTATGGTCATAACCTACCGAGCCACCCGAGGCAAAAGCGTCACCCAACCAGAACCCATAATCAGCAGACACGCCATTAGCGATATCCGAGAAGGTCGCAGTACCTTTGTCGGCCGCCACCACCAGATACGGATCATCGACGTCATGTCGCACCACATTCAGTGGAGGCACCACATTACCCTTCACCACATTGTCGGTAAGATCAAGTAAGCCAGACAAGAATAGCTTGTAGCAAGCGATACCTTCAGCCTGATACGCTTCTCTATCGCTTGCTGGCGGCGCATTCTTAAGCACAAAACCACCTTTGGAGCCGACCGGTACGATCACCGTGTTCTTGACTTGCTGCGCCTTTACCAGACCGAGAATCTCGGTACGGAAATCTTCTCTGCGATCGGACCAGCGCAAACCGCCGCGCGCCACTTTGCCGCCGCGTAAATGTACGCCTTCTACTCGAGGTGAATACACCCAGATTTCAAACAAAGGTTTAGGCTCAGGCACGCCCGGCACTTCACGCGGGTTCAGCTTAAAGCTCATGTAAGGCTTATCGGCGCCGGTAGCTGTCGTTTGCCAGACGTTGGTACGCAAGGTAGCCAGTACCGTGGTGAAGAATTGACGCAGAATTCTATCTTCATCCAGACTAGCGACATTTCCCAGATGGCTTTCTATCTGCTGTTTGAGACGCGGTTGTTCGACATCCCGGTTAGCGCTCACCGCAGGATTGAAACGCGCATCGAATAATTCGGCAATCGCTTGGGCGATGCTGGCGTTTTTATTCAGAGTCGCCTCGATATAGCTTTGGCTAAAAGCAAAACCCAATTGCTTGAAGTAACGCGTATACGCCCGCAACACTGCAATCGCACGGGCATCTAAGGCCGTACTCAAGACTAGTCGATTCAAGTCGTCGCTTTCGACCTGCGCACCCCAAGCCAGAGCAAACAAGGCTTCGAAACGTGCCTTAACGGTAGATAAATCGGTACCAGGCGGCAGTTGCAAACCAAGATCATGTATCCACAGTGACTCACTGACACTGCCATTCGCACTGGCGATATGGTAAGGATGTTCATCTAAGACTCTAGCCCCCATCCGCTCCAGCACCGGCAATGAATCCGACAGGGCCACTTTTGAGGTATTGTAAATTTTAAAACGCAGCATGCCGGGCGCGGCGTCGAGTGGACGATACAGCTTGACCGCCAAAGGAGAACTGGCCGACAAATTCGCTAACATGTCGGCGTCTTCCGCTGCCACTAAAGCTGAGAAGTCTTCGCGATAAGCGGTAGAGAAGGCGTTCGCGAAACGATGTGCTAGGGCCAGACCCAAGCCCTCTCCATGGGCGCGCAATAATTCGGCACTGCAGTCGTCTTCCCAGCGTTGCGCCAATTTAGCGATACGCGCTTCCAGAGCTTGCAGATTGACATTGTGCGGCGCATCTTCTTTAGCGCGCACCAGATAATGTATGCGTGCCAGAGGACTATCGGTCAGCATAGGCGTGAACTCAATCGACTGACCATTCAATGCGGCCATCAATTCACCACTGATTTTGACACGCAACTCGGTGTTATAACGATCGCGCGGCACAAACACCTGGGCCGAAGTAAAGCGCCCGAAAGGATCGCGGCGCAAGAATAAGCGGGTGCGCTGGCGTTCTTGCAATCGTAAAATACCGACTGCATGTTCTGTCAGGGTGGCAGTATCGATCTGAAACAGTTCATCGCGCGGATAATCATCCAAAATTGATTGCAGAGATTTAGCGGCGTGACTATCCGGTACCACACCGGCGGTTTTCATCACATCGGCAGCGCGCTGGCGTACTTGTGGAATATCGGCCACGTTGCAAGAATAGGCGGTCGAGGTGTATAAGCCCAAAAAGCGTGACTCACCTATCACTTGTCCCGCTTCGTCAAAGCGTTTCACACCGATATAGTCGAGCCAGGCCGGACGATGTACGGTGGCGCGTGTCATGGTTTTAGTCACCAGCACCAACTCATCCGAATCTACCAGTGCAACCGCTTCTGGCGACAATACCGTTTCTATAGTTTGCGCGGCACCGCGCAAAATACCCAGGCCGGAGTCGGGTCTGGCCACCATCGTCACGCTCTCACCATCGCGCTTCAAATCGTAGTCACGCGCACCGAGGAAAGTAAAGTGACGCTGTTCCATCCAATGCAAGAAAGCGATACCCTCTTCGCGATTGGCTGGCGACAGAGGCGCCTTTTCGGCCGCTACCGTGACGCTTTGCACCCTTGCCAACATGGCTGGCCAGTCGTCTACCGCGCCACGCACATCGGCTAATACCCGGCTCAGGTCGTCCGCCAGTGCCTGTTGCTCAGACACCGCAACGATGCGATCGCACTCAACCAAAATCAGGGATTCTATTTTTTCTTGCTTGCCTGCGGCACTAGCCGCAGCCACCGTACTGACGGCGGCAATGCCACCCTGGGCATCACGTGCCACACTGATCAAAGGATGCACGATCCAATGCGCGGTACGCCCGCTGCGATTGATCGCCATGGTGACGGAATCGACCAGAAACGGCATATTGTCGTTAACGATCTGTATCACCGTGTGCTCGCTAACAAAACCATCTTCAGCCAAAGTGGGGTTAAATACCCTTAACTTAGCGCTGTGTGCGGTGCGCGGTGCATCTAGCAAACGCCAGTGCGCATTGGCGACGGCAAATAAGGTAGCTGAGCCACGGGCCAGTACTTCATCAGGGTCGGTATTCTCAAAATAAGCGGCAACGAAACCGGCTTGGCGGTCGGCTGCGGAGCCTGTATGTTCTTGCGCATAAGCCAAAAGTTCGGCCAGGTGGGACGTAGTCATGCGTTCTCCTTCTAGTTTGAGGGTATCAAGTAATCGAAGATATCAAGGCTCGCTGGCGGATACCCAGGCAAGCCGCTCAGCCCAAGTCCCCTCCAAAAATAACTTGTTCTGACGCAATTACCGATAAGCTGACGCATGGTAGAGCACCAGCTCTAATGACTGCCAATGCTTTGTTTGCATGTAACTATGCAAAAAAAACATAACTATTCATTTACTTGATTTGACTCTAGCGACAGCAAAACAGCGTGGGCTTTTCTCTCCAAATATTTCTTGGAATTTAACAAAAACCTACGAATAAAATTTGAAAAATCTGAAGCATCACTAAAGACTCAAAGATCATGAGGCAGCAAAAAATGCGAGCGACAAACCCAATACCGAGCTTTATTTAAGCTTACGTGGTTTTTGGCTAAGTTTAGTACTCAATGCGTTTTTTTGCTCTAAATATTCCCATAATTTTGATACTATAGCCTTGCCTGGGCGTTGCAGCGATGGGCGCTCGCGGTATAAGCGGATTTCCATCTCGACCTCCCATTGCTTGAGTCCGCCATCGGCACGTGCCAATTGTTTTTGCTTGATCTCGCGACTGACTGCCGATTCAGGTAAAAAAGCCACCCCGCGACCTTCCAGTGCCATCATCTTCAAGCCCTCGGCCATGTCGGTCTCGTAGCATTTATCAAAATGCAGGGGAATGCGCGCGTCGTTCAAAATCAAATCGACCATGCGCCCCAGATAGGCATTATTTGCATATGCCAAAAACGGCAGTGGCGCATCTAAGCTGCCGGGCAACACGAAATCTGGCACACCGGCTTTGTCACATCGGGTATAGGCGCGCAAAGCTTCCGAGCCCATATTGATCATGTCATATTGTGCCGGATCCAACAACAGCGGCTGGCGCGGATGGTGATAACACAGCAAAAGATCACAGCCGCCCTCGACCAAAGTCATTACCGCATCATGCACATTGAGCGCCAGCAGGCGTGTGTGCATCTCACCAAAAGCTTGCTCTAGGTTGGTCAACCATTTAGGCACATAAGTCAGCGATAAAGTATGTGGCACAGCAAAATCTATCGTGGTCTGAGTCGAAGTTCGTTTGCCGCGTAACAGGGCACGGGCATTATTAATTTGCCCCAACATGGCGATCGCCTGTTCGAAAAACACATCGCCGGCGTGAGTGAGGCGCGTAGGGTAAGAGGTGCGATCTATCAGATCGGTGCCTAACCAGGCCTCCAGGGATTGTATGCGTCGCGAAAAGGCCGGCTGCGTCACGTGACGCAGCTCAGCAGAACGGCTGAAACTATTAGTTTCAGCCAATGAGACGAAGTCTTCTAGCCATTTTGTTTCCATATCAGCATCTTAGTATAAGTAGTCAGGTAAAAGCAAAAAACGCTGCGAGCTAAAACCTAGCTGGCAGCGTTTTTTAAATATCAACAGCCTATGCAGGCTTTCGCAGCGATCAATATAGGCCGGACTTCTCAGTCAGAACACCACCGATGGCTTCGTAGATCACGATAGAACCGTCTTTCAGATCGCCCTTAGCGTCAAACTCGACGCTGCCCTGTATCTTGCCATCAAAAGAATTTTTCTTCAGTTCAGCAACGATTGCTGCGGCATCGGTAGAGCCGGCTTTTTGCATTGCCTGGGCATACACATGAATACCATCATAAGCAATCGGAGCCATGGCACCAGGCTCACCAAATTTTGTCTTATATTTTTGCACGAATGCAGCGCCGCCCGACAACCAGGACGGCGGCACACCAGCAACGGTACAGAAGTAATCGCGATTAGCTGTGCCGGCTGCGGCTTTAATGATGCCCGCATCGCACATAGAGTCGCCAGCAATAAATTTCACGTCAGAGCCGCCAGCACGCAAGGCTTTCAAGAGTGCCACACCGACCGGATCATCGCCGCCATAAATCACCACACTGGCTTTGCTTTCTTCGATTTTCTTAACCAAGGCGGCGTAATCAACTGCGTTTGGCTTGACTGATTCGACGCTTGCAGTCACGTTTTTAGCACTCAAAACTTTATTCACTTCTAACACTAAACCGGTACCGAACAAGGACCCGTCATCCACGACAAAGACCGATTTTGCCTTGAGTTTATCGACCGCGACCCGGCCTAAAGTGGCACCTTGCTCAATATCATCAGCGCCGATGCGAAATGCACTGGCGATCCCCATACGGGTGTATTTGGGATTGGTTGACGCCGACATTTGCGGTATCCCGGCCTTCGCGTAAATCGGTGCCGCCGGTATCGTCACGCCGGAATTAAAGTGCCCATATACAGCGACTACCCCAGCGTCCAGCAAGCGTTGCGCAGCTGCCTTGCCTTCTTCAGGCGAGGCCTTATCGTCTTCCACGATTAAAGTGAAATTGGCGCGTTTACCTTTGATGAAAAAACCTTCTTCATTTAACTCGTCGACTGCGATTTGCGCGCCCTGCGCCATACTTTTTCCGTTATGCGCCAAGGCACCTGTCATAGGGCCGACCAAGCCTATTTTTACGTCAACTTGCCGGCTACACGCCGAAGCTAAGACTAGCGTAGACAACACGGTCATACTACGTATAAATTTCGTCATAATCATTCCTGGAAGAGGATAAGCAGAAGTAAGAACCTTAAATAAACCTAGAGCGATAATAGATTAAAACCGCACAAATTAAATTTTGAATAGCCAGAATATACCTTCGTTTGCATTTATTTTCAGAGTAATTTTCACTCAGTAGCCAGCGTTTCCAATTCATCAGCATCGCTGCTGGCCTCTTGCTTATGCTGCTGACGTTGCCACATCTGGGCATACGCCCCCTCCATCGCCAGCAAAGTTTGATGGGTGCCGCGCTCTATGATGCGACCTTTATCCATCACCAAAATCTGCTCGGCATCGACGATGGTGGAGAGCCGATGTGCAATCACCAGACTAGTGCGACTCTTGGCGATTTCTTTGAGTTGAGTCTGTATCATTTGCTCAGATTTGGAATCGAGTGCCGAAGTGGCTTCATCAAAAATCAAGATCGCCGGATTTTTAAGTATGGTGCGCGCGATCGCGACCCTTTGCTTTTCACCGCCCGACAATTTCAGCCCGCGCTCGCCGACCATGGTGGCATAGCCATCCGGTAAAGTCTCGATAAACTCGTGTATGTAGGCCGCCTTGGCCACTGCAATGATTTCCTCCTTAGTGGCACCAGGTTTACCGTAGGCGATATTGTATTCAATGGTGTCGTTAAACAACACTGTATCTTGTGGCACGATACCGATCGCATTGCGCAAAGAATGCTGATTCACATCCATGATGTTCTGGCCATCGATCGTGATACTGCCGGCCTGCACATCGTAAAAACGGAACAGTAAGCGCGACAAAGTCGATTTACCGGAACCGCTATGCCCGACTACCGCAGTGGTGGTGCCCGCTGCGATACTAAAATCGACGTCAAACAAGATCTGCCGCTTGGTTTCGTAACTAAAATCGACATGTGAGAAGCGTATCGCGCCGCCGGAATGGCGTGCTGTATGCTGCTGAATAAGCAAATCGGGCGCGTCAAGCTTATCGGCGACTTCACGATTCTGGTCTAGCAAAGAAAATAGTCTTTCCATATCAGCCAGACTTTGCTTGATCTCGCGGTACAAAACCCCCAGAAAATTCAGCGGTATGTAGAGTTGTATCATGAAGGCGTTCACCAACACCAGATCGCCTATACTCATGCTCTTGTCAATCACACCCTGAGTCGCGCGCCATAAGATCAAGGTCACGGCAGTCGCGATAATCAACGATTGCCCGGTATTGAGCATGGACAGCGTGGTCTGCGATTTTACCGCTGCGATCTCATAATGCTGCAGGCCGGCGTCGTAGCGCTTGGCCTCATAATCTTCATTGCCAAAATATTTGACGGTCTCATAATTAAGCAAAGAATCGATAGCCTTGGTACTGGCCTTGGAATCGAGCTCATTCATGGTGCGCCGGAAATGCGTGCGCCACTCGGTCATGCTGATGGTGAAAATAATATAGCTAAGCAAAGCAATCACAGTAATCAGGCTAAACCAGATGTCGTAATGGGTCGCCAGATAAATCAAAACCAGTGAAATTTCTAGCAATGTGGGGAAAATACTGAACAAGGCATACGAGACCAAAGAAGAAATACCACGGGTACCGCGCTCGATGTCGCGCGTCATGCCGCCGGTTTGACGGTTCAGATGGAAGCGCAGCGACAAAGCATGCAGATGGCGAAACACCTTCAAGGCGATATTACGCACCGCTCTTTGCGTGACCTTGGCAAAGACAAATTCGCGTAACTCGGTAAACAAGGTAGTTGAGACCCGCAATACGCCGTAGGCCACTAGCAAACTGAGCGGCAACACCATCAAGGCTAAAGGGTCGCCGGGAGCGATGGTCAAACTATCGATCAGGCGCTTGAGTATCAGCGGCACGCCTACATTGGCTAGCTTAGCGCCGACCAGAAACAGCAAGGCCAGCAAGACGCGCCATTTATACGCCCACAGATACGGTAACAGGGTCTTGACGGTGGACCAGTCGCCACGGCCAGAGCTAGCCAAGGGCGCAGGTGCGGAAGAAGAGGAATTACGACGCATGGAGGGGCTTATTTAAATAGAGAGTAAAAAAAGCAAGGCGCGATACAAGGCGAAAAAATGCGGAGTATCAATTTAGTTTATTATTCCAGCAATTGTAACGTCTTAAAGGCAAGCTCATGTCCGAACTCACCAAAACCACCCTTCCGCCCGGCATGCCACAATTGCGCGTAATGCCTATGCCAGCCGATGCCAATGTGCACGGCGACGTCTTCGGCGGCTGGATCATGGCGCAAGTCGATATTGCCGGTGCGATACCGGCAGCGCGCCGTGCCAATGGCCGCGTAGCCACCATCGCGGTGAATTCCTTCTTGTTCAAGCATCCAGTGTTCGTTGGCGATTTACTCTCGTTTTATGCAGAAGTGACCCGTGTCGGCAATACCTCGCTGACCGTCGCAGTCGAAGTGTATGCCGAGCGCAATCGCCTGCAAGCCGACACTGTCAAGGTCACCGAAGCCACCCTGACCTATGTCGCCACCGGTGATGACCGTAAGCCTCGCCAGATCCCGCCGCTGGAAGCGATCGCCAGCATGAGTGCACGTTAATTTTTGAGCAAGCCCGCTTGCGCATATTCCATGCGGGTTTCCAGCCTGCCTGGCCTGCGGACCGCATGGAATATGCGTGAGCGGCATGCCTAGATTTATTTTTTGCATTGCGCCAGCTCAGTCTGATCTCTTAAGCTTGTAAATACCCCAGCACCAGCTCGCCCAGTTGCTGGCGAAACGCTGTGCTGGCGACCTCTTGCGGCGCCGTCATCAGGCGCTGGTACAGTAAGCCATACACTGCTGCATGCACCACGCTGGCCTGCTTACCGGGATACAGACTGAGGTCGCTACTGGCCAGAAACGCTTGCTGCCACAGCTCCAGAATCTGCTGATACAAAACCCGGTAAGCCTCGGCATCGGAGATTTTTCTTTCCAGAAAAATCAGCGCCGACCATTCTGCTACGCCTTGAGTATGCAGTGCCACCATCTGGTCGAGTATCAGATTGACCAGCGCCAGCAGCGCGCCGCCGCGTTGTGCGTCTATGCAGGCCTGCATCCGCACCCCCGCCAACTTAAAACGCTGCTGGATACTGTGCGCCGCGATCGATTTCTTATTCGGGAAATATTCATACAAGGTCCCCAGCCCGACCCCGGCCACCAGGGCGATATCACGCATGGTCAGCTTTTCGTAGCTTTTCTCCAGCAAAAGCCGAACAAAGGCATCGATGATCGCCGCCTGCGTCATTAACGAGCGTTGCTGCACCGGCTTGCGGCGCGCCTTTAAAGGGTTAACGACAGAGTTAGCCACCGGGCTAGCGGCAGGTTTAACAAGCGAGCTGGCAGACAATTTTACTTACCTATAAAGCCGAACATGATTGAACCCCAAGAGGTCTAGAATGAAGCACACAATTTTAAGCATCCATCAGACGGAGACAGATCATGCAATGGCCTACCCACGAAGTGACGAATCAAGTTCCAGAGCTGCAAGACTACAATATTTTCAGCAGCGATGCAGTGTTAATGCAAGGCTTAGAACATTTTCAGGCTAGCTGGCATCAGACCGATCTGCTGCGTTACGGTGCCGAACTGGGTAGCAAAGAAATATTACAGCTTGGTGAACTGGCGAATCACCATCTGCCCGAACTGCAGACGCATGACCGCAACGGACTACGTATCGACAGAGTAGCGTTTCATGCAAGCTGGCACCAACTGTTAGATTTGTTGCGCAAAGAGGGCTTGCAGGCCCTGCCAAGGATGCAGCCGCAAAAAGGGGCGCATGTGGCGCGCGCGGCTGGTTACTACCTGCAATCGCAAGTGGAAGCTGGCTCACTGTGCCCGACCACGATGACCTTCGCCGCCATACCGGTATTGCAAAATGAGCCTGCGCTGTTTGCCCAACTCAAAGACAAACTCTATGCACGGCATCACGACGCGCGTGATCTGCCTATCGCACAAAAAACTTCTATCATGATAGGCATGGGCATGACCGAAAAACAGGGCGGCTCGGATGTGCGCAGCAACAGCACCTTCGCCGTGCCCTTAGCCACCGGCGGGCGCGGTGCCGACTACTTGCTGACCGGCCACAAATGGTTTTTCTCGGCCCCGATGTGCGATGCCCATCTGGTACTGGCGCGCACCGAGGCCGGCCTATCCTGCTTCTTCGTGCCACGCTGGAAACCGGACGGCAGCAAGAATGCCGTGCTGGTACAAAGGCTGAAAGAAAAACTCGGCAACCGCTCCAACTCCAGCAGTGAAGTCGAATTTCAGGACGCGCTAGGTATCATGGTCGGCGAAGACGGGCGTGGCATCCCCACCATTATAGAAATGGCGAACCTGACGCGGCTCGATTGCGTGATAGGCAGCGCGGCCTTGATGCGCCACGCGCTGACCCAAGCTATCCATCATGCACGGCATCGCAGCGCCTTTGGCCGCCTGTTGGCCGATCAGCCCCTGATGCGCAATGTGTTGGCCGACCTGGCGCTGGAGAGTGAAGCGGCCACGCTGCTGATGCTGAAACTGGCCAGCGCGCTCGATGCGCCGGACGATTTATTATCCCGCGCCTGGAAGCGCATCATCACGCCGGCTGCCAAGTTCTGGATCTGCAAGCGCACTCTCGAATTTACCGGCGAATGTATGGAAGTATGGGGCGGCAATGGCTATGTAGAAAGCGGCCCTATGGCACGCATGTATAGAGAAGCGCCGGTCAATTCTATCTGGGAAGGCTCGGGTAATGTGATGTGCCTGGATGTTTTGCGCGCCATCGCCCGCGACCCGCAAGGCATGCAACTCTTGCTGGCGCAATTAGACACCTCAAGCGCACCCGCGCTGCAGCGTTTAGCGCTTGAATTGCAGGCGGAGTTGAACGCAACGCCCGAGCAACAAGAGATGCGGGCACGTCGCTTCACGCAAAAACTGGTACTGGGGATGCAGGCATTACTGATGCTGGAACTGGCGCCACCGGCACATGCGACGGCCTTTATCAACAGCAGGCTGGATCCAGAATGCGGCCGCATCTACGGTAGTCTGGGGGCAGACTGCGAGCAAGCTCTGCAACAAGAAATTTTGGAGCGGGCTCTCGCATCAAGCTAATGTGAAAATTCAGCGACCGCGGTGCGCACTGTTTAGGCGACTTATGCGACTTATGTGGCTTACCTCGCGAACTAGCGGCCCAACTGACTATATACATTCAGACTCAGTAGCAGCGCAACGGCAATCAAGACCGAAGGCAATTTCCAGCTGGCCGGCCACTGCGGTTGATCCGGGTGAAGCGGATCCAACACCATGCTGCAAGCAGGCGGTAAATGTCGATGAAGGCTCAAATCAGTGCGCCATAGCACCTGATAGCGCTGCCCCTGATAGCTATATTCCAATTCTGCATGCAAGAAGCCGGTATTCCAATGCCCTTCTTGCCCAGTGACTTCTTCCCACGTGCGTAACACCTTCACCTGCACCCGCGGCCAGCGATTAATCCGCACTAGCCAAAGTGCCCAGGCAAAAGAGATGAAAGCGGTGAGTATAAAAAGTAGGTTCATGGCGGGGGGATGCCAGTGAATAAATATCGGTGGATGTCGCTAATCATAGCGGTGAAACTGCATTAATTAGCGACGATCACAGGCTGTTTTTCGCAGAGTACAGCACGACAAAGGCACTGGAAGTCAGAGTAAGATCAGTGCTTTTCGTCACATTAAAGACAAAAGAGCACCGATCCAGTTATCGCTTTTTCTAAAACAACACAAAGAATATTAATTGGACGCAAAGTGCGTCGTCGAAATTAAGTGTAATTACTTTCCACCGCCCGCTTGTGGAACCGGCTTGGCCATCTGTACCTGGGTACGCAATTCTTCTATAGCGTCAGGCGAAAGCGTTTTTGTGCTTTTCTGACCCTGACTTGGAATGCGACTACCCGTCACATATTCTTTTTCTTCAAATCCTTTTGCATCACTACTGGTATTTTCAACAGTAGCACACGCAGTTAGCACGGGAAATACAAGTAAACAGAGTTGCGATAATTTCATGGTAAGTATCTTCAATAATGGGTTTGCATTAAAAATAATCCCGTGTCGCCAGATAAGATCAACCAAGGATCACCATTTTTTGTCAGTATCGGTCATGGTTGTCCAATTTAACAATTGTAATTTTACCATGGTAATTTCAAAAATCCAACAGACCCTCTTTCTCAAAAGGAAATATTTTGACTACTTAGTGCAGACACACTTGGATCATGTGCTTGCTCGTGATCAGATCGCCTTGTTGCCCGAATGAACTAGCACTTGCAACGACAGTCGACGCAACGCATTCGCGCTATCTATATACGCTTGCCGCCAACACGGATATCCGATGCGCTCTGCAGGCCAGGCAGGCTGGCAAGCCTGCCTGGAAATGCGCGCTGGGCCTGATCGCGTTTGAGTTTCTGTGGTACTAGCTCTGGGTCTGGCGCTGAGCCAGCGCTAGCGAGCGAGCATCTTCAACCTCAGTTAATCGACTGCCGCCATCTTCAATTCGTCATTGTGATGACGCTGCTGCTCTTCCATCACCAGTTGCCCCAGCTCGCGCTTGAGCGCATTGAACTCCGCCGAGGATGGATCGCGCTGACGTGGCAAGTCGACCGTGATGTCGCGCTTGACGGTACCAGGTCGATACGTCATGACCACGATACGGTCGGCCAGATAGATCGCTTCTTCTATGCTGTGCGTGACAAAGATGATGGTTTTTTTCAGCTCGGCCCAAATCCGCAATAGCTCATCTTGCAGATTGCGACGCGTCAGCGCATCGAGTGCGCCGAAGGGCTCGTCCATCAGCATGATGGGAGAATCGAGCGCCAGCACCCGGGCAATCGCGACGCGCTGACGCATGCCACCCGACAGGTCTTTCGGGAAGCGATTTTTGAAATCAGCCAGACCCAGCATGCCCAGTAAACTAGCTACCCGCTGAGCGATCTCGGCCTTGCCCATGCCCTTAATTTCCAGCCCGAACGCGATATTTTTCTCTACCGTCATCCAGGGAAACAGGGCGTACTCCTGAAATACCATGCCACGTTCCGGCCCTGGTGCATTGACCAGTTTGCCATCGGCAATGATGCTCCCTGAACTAGGTAAAGCAAAACCGGCTATCGCATTGAGCAGAGTCGATTTTCCACAACCTGAGGGCCCTAGCAGGCAAACGAACTGGCCTTGCGCTATCTCCAGATTGATGTCTTTCAGCGCTACCACTTCTTTGTCGGCCGTCTTAAAAATTTTGTTTACGCCGCTCACCAAGATTTGCGCGGAGCTGCTTGCCGCATAAGTTTGCGTAGTCATCTTAGTTCTCCAAACCACGGTGCCAGCGCAGTAAATGATTATTCAGTTTATTCATCGCCAGATCTATCGCCAGGCCCAACATCCCTATGCTGAACATACCGGCGATGATTTTATCTGACCAGAAATACTCGCGCGCCTCCAGAATCCGGAAGCCCAGGCCATTGTTGACCGCGATCATTTCCGAGACGATCACGACGATAAAGGCGGTACCGATACCGATACGCACCCCCGACAAGATATACGGAACCGAGGCCGGCAACATCACACGCAAAAACAAAGTAGTTTGACTAGCACCGAGATTGCGGGCTGCGCGGATGTAGATGCTGTCGACATGGCGCACGCCGGCAATGGTATTCATCAGCACCGGAAAAAACGCACCGAGCGCAATCAAAAATATCGCCGGTGGATTGCCGAGACCAAACCACAAAATCGACAAGGGGATATACGCAATCGGCGGTATCGGACGCAATACCTGCATCAGCGGATTGAGCCAGGCATACACGCGCTGACTGGCCCCCATCGCCAAACCCAGCGGCAAGGCCAAACCGGCACCGATCACAAAACCGACCACAACGCGATACATACTGCCCATGGTGTCGCGTATCAATTCCCCCGAAAACAGCCAGCTCAAACGATTCATGCTGGCGGCGTCGTAGGCTTCATAAGGCGAGGCATATTCCAGCCATTTGATCACCACCGCCCAGGGACTAGGCAAGACCTGAGGATTAACCCAGGCCATGCTGGTCACCAGCTGCCAGAATAAGATCAGCAACGTGGGTACGATCAGTCCCGCGCCCATTTCACGCCAATTTAATTTCATATATGTCCTTGATTTTTTGCAGCGCACAGCGGACCCACCGCTGTGCTAGAAACGAACAACATTAAATGAGCGACATTATTTGATGTTCATGCTCTTTTTCGCCTGCTCCAGCAAGTCGGTCTTGACCCAGTCTTTGGCCACGGGTGGCTTGCTCATTTTTCCTATGCCGTATTTTTGCATCAGATCGGTGGTGATCTGGATATGCTCAGCAGTGACGTCAAACGAATACGGCGAGTTTTCTATGGCATTGACAAAATCTTCGTGACTGACCTGACCCTTGAACATATTTTCACGTACATATTTTTCGGCCAGATCGCGATTATCGATAAAAGTTTTGGTGGCTTCGACGAAGCAACGCATAAACTTTTCTGCTACCGGCCTGCGCTCTTTATAGAATTTTTCTGTCATCACCATGGTGCGTACCGGCTCGCCGATCGGCGTATCGTAAGGCTTGATGATTTCATTACCAAAACCCTTGCTAATGGCTTGCGAGGAATAGGGTTCTGACTGCATGATGGCATCCAGATTTTTGCCCAGCAAAGCTTGGTTCAAGTCTGGGAAACCGAGGTAAATAATTTGCACGTCTTTACCCGCTTGATCGGAATACGTCAAACCGTTTTGCGATAATTCGGCCGCCAGCAAGATCTCTTGTATGCCGCCGCGCGTCACACCGATCTTCTTACCCTTGAGATCTTTGACGGTCTTCATACCCAGATCGGCCCGCCCCATCAGACGCGCCCCGCCTTTGGCAAATCCGGCCACCAGATAGATAGGCGTACCGCTGGCACGCGCCGAAATCACCGCTTCCGACGAGACTGCCGCCACATCAAGCTCACCTGCGATCACCGCTTGCATGGCGTCCAGACCTTTAGCAAAGACCCGCTCTTCGACCTTGATGCCGCATTTAGGGGCGATCTCTTTAATATACGAGACTGCTCCGTAATGGGCGAACTTGAGATTACCTAAGCGTATAACTTCCTGAGCCTGCGCCGTCATGGCGAGCAAAGGCAATAACAGACTGGCGATTTTGATTTTTTTTAACATGAAGATCTCCTGTTTTTAGATGTAAGCCCGAGTTTAAGCGAGAAACGACATAAACTCGATGATCCTTAGCTATCGAGCACGTCTTCAGCGAATAAATTTTCCGCTCTTATTGATCATGGTGAGCTCAACAAACTCACTACCATTATGATCGCGCTCGCTATAACTAAGTATCAAGCCACCCAAATCCACTTTACGTATAGACTCCAAACCACTGATCAGACTTTCACGCGTCAAACTACGGCCGGCGCGTTTCAAGCCTTCGACCAAGACTTTGGCGGCAACAAAGCCTTCCATTGCCGCGTACGAGGGATTCACGCCATTTGCCTGCGCCATGCTCTTAAACTCTTGGCCCAGCCCGGTCGCGAGTGAAGACGCATCCGGCATAATTTGCGACATCATCACACCTTGCCCCAATTTACCCAACTCATCGACAAAGGATTGCGAAGAATTATTCGATAAGGTCATCAATTGGATTAAGGGATTCAGTGCGCGCAGTTTTTTTATGATGTCGATCGTGTTTGCTGCCGAACCGACGATAAGAACACCTTGTGGGGCGGTCTTCACCACACTTGCGACAACACTATCGAGATCAGGCTTGGCCCGCTCAAATTTATTAATACTGACTGGCGTCAGCTTTTGCTGCGCCATGACTTTTTCAAAACCAGCCAATCCGTCTTTGCCAAAACTGTCATCAACGTACATCAAAGATATTTTCTTTATCCCGATAGTCGAAAATTGCACAACCGCCTTCACCACTTCATCCTGATATTTGGCGCGCACATTAAATAAATACCGATTGGTAGTTTGATGAAATACCGTGGCACCGGTGCTGGGCGCAATCAAAGGGATTTTGTGTGCAGCGAGCAAGGGTAGAATTGCCTCAGTATGCGGCGTGCCTCGGGATTGAAACAGCGCCAGCACATGCTCTTTTTTGATTAAAGTCTCGGCGTTGGCAGCGGCTAAGGCCGGATCGAATTTATCATCCAAAGTGAGCAACTCGATTTTACGGCCATTGATACCGCCATTTTTATTCGTCGCGGCAAAATAGGCATTGGCACCCGCCATCATTTCTTTCACCGGCCCGGCAATCTGCCCGCTCACGCCTACCGTCTGGCCTATCAGTATCGTACTATCGCTAACGCCCTCCTCAGCCAACACCGGTGCGGCCAGGCACAACAGGCTAGTGCAGAATGCCAGCTTGATTAGCTTTCTATGCTTTTGTAATAGCGGCGTATTTAATCTCATTTTGTCTCCATTTATTCTGAATGCAATTTCTATATGACAATTTCATGCCATCCCAACTGCCCGCCAACACGCTTTTGGCCGAGCTGATTTAATCATAGTTTTCTTTAAGCAACATCGGTAGAAGTACTAATTAAGTACGAAATAAGTGTCAAAACTCAGGCCTTCTATATCATTTTTCTGTATTTTCAGACAAAAAAGCAAATTTACACTGCGACCCGGATCATGCAGCACTAATACTTTCATCTTGCCGTCAGTCCCGCAAACTTGCTGTAAGTAATGGTAAGCAGTAGTCAGCAGCTATACATCGGTTAAAATGGCGGGTTAATTTATGCTAAGCGCCAGATCTGGCTTAGATGGCTAGAACCACTACTTATTAAGAATCCAAATCCACCATGCTAGATAACCTTACCCAACGCCTCGCCAAAGTGGTCAAGACCATGCGTGGCGAAGCGCGCTTGACCGAAACGAATACCGCAGAAATGCTGCGCGAAGTACGCATGGCACTATTAGAGGCCGACGTTGCACTGCCAGCGGTGCGCGACCTGATCGCCCGTGTTAAAGAAAGAGCGCTAGGTGAAGAAGTCATCAGCTCACTGACACCAGGCCAGGCACTAGTCGGGGTGGTGCAGAAAGAGCTGGCATCCTTAATGGGTGCCGATCTGGGCGAAGAAGCGTATCAACTAAGCTTTGCCACCCAGCCGCCAGCGATCATTCTGATGGCGGGTTTGCAAGGTGCGGGTAAAACCACCACGGTCGGTAAGCTGGCTAAGTATTTAAAAGAGCAAAAGAAGAAAAAGGTCTTAACCGTCTCTGCCGACGTCTATCGCCCTGCTGCGATCGGCCAGCTGCAAACAGTCACCGCACAAGTCGGTGCCGACTTTTTCCCTACCCTGCCCACTGACAAACCTGTCGATATCGCGCTGGCAGCTTTAGATTACGCTAAAAAACATCACCACGATGTCTTGATCATTGATACCGCCGGTCGCCTCGGTATCGACGAAGCCATGATGCTAGAGATTACGGCAGTCCACGCCGCGGTGCATCCTATCGAAACCCTGTTTGTGGTCGATGCCATGCTGGGGCAAGATGCAGTCAATACCGCCAAGGCGTTTAACGATGCCTTGCCGCTGACTGGCGTGGTGCTGACTAAATTAGACGGTGATGCACGCGGCGGTGCCGCTTTATCGGTACGCCATATCACTGGCAAACCAATTAAATTTGCCGGTATCTCAGAAAAGCTCGACGGTCTGGAAGCCTTTGATCCTACCCGCATGGCCAATCGTATTTTGGGCATGGGCGATATTCTGGCACTGGTTGAGTCTGCCCAAAAAGGCATGGACGTCGCCGCCGCGCAAGATCTGGCGCAAAAGCTCAAGGTCGGCGGCAAGTTCGACATGAACGATTTCCAGCTGCAACTGAGCCAGATGAAAAAAATGGGCGGCATGGCCAACCTGATGGATAAACTGCCGGCGCAATTACAGCAGGCGGCGAATGGCGCCAATATGGGCCAGGCCGACAAGCAAGTGCGCCGCATGGAAGGCATGATCAACTCCATGACGCCGCTAGAAAGAGCCAAACCAGATCTGATCAAGGCATCGCGCAAACGTCGCATCGCCGCCGGTGCTGGGGTGCAGATTCAAGAAGTCAATCGCATGCTGGCGCAATTCGATCAAATGCAAACCATGATGAAAAAACTCAAAGGCGGTGGCATGATGAAGATGTTACGCGGCATGAAAGGCATGATGCCAGGCAAACGCTAAGCAGCACCTAGCCGCTACCGGATCTCGCGAAAATACGCCAGATCCGGTTTTTTTTCGCCTTGAAGGGCGTCACGCTGCTAAATCCGTCACATTTTCTACAAAAAGTGACAAAAAAGACTTGCATCGCCCTGCAAAGCCCACCACTATAAGAGATGCGTGAAATGGCGCATTTTCAACGAATTTGTGAAGGAGCCTCAATATGGCAACAGCACCAAAAAAAGCAGCAGCAAAACCAGCAGCCGCAGTTAAAAAACCAGCAGCAGCCCCTAAGGCAACTAAGGCAGCAGCGAAGCCAGCAGTTAAAGCCGCACCAAAAGCAGCTAAAGCAGACGCCCCAGCGCGTAAGCCAAACGCAGCCTTCATGAAGCCAATGACTATTTCCACTACATTGGCAGCAGTGATCGGTACAGCAGCAATTCCACGTACTGAAGTCACTAAAAAAGTATGGGAATACATCAAAAAGCATGATTTGCAAGATGCCGCGAATCGTCGCAACATCAATGCAGATGACAAGCTGAAAGCCGTTTTCGGCGGTAAAGCACAAGTGTCTATGTTTGAGATGACTAAACTGATTTCTGGCCACCTGTCCTGATATTTAGTGTAGCCGCAGTTTTTTGGGAAACTATTGGGTGTGTTTAACCCAATCCCAAACAAAAACGCCCGCAACGCGCGGGCTTTTTTGTATCCAGATTTTATTTGTGCAAAGTTTTCACGTCGCTTTTCGCTATTGAGGAATGCATTCCACCGCAAGCGATAGTCGCACAGCTGCATAAAAACAAAACCCAAGCACGCAATGTAGATGCGCCTTTACGAGCAAAAAGCGGCTGTGAGGCGCATAGAATAAGCGTGAACGCTTCGGGATTTTCAAAAACTCTGCACGCTATGGCGGCGATGTAATCCTTAGTAAAAGTCGCGCATATTTCAATTTAGCGTGGAGGTGGAACTAAACGCTGCCTATCGCGTCTGAGGATAGCAAGATCTTTAATCGTCGCTAGCTAGCGCCAAGTATCAGCACGGCGGCCAGCAGAACCATGCATTATTTTAGATTTTTTTGTGTTTCGTTCACTTCCAGTCAGGATTAAAACACTATGATCTTTTCAGCACTCCTCGTCTCTGCAGCCATCCTGGCAAATACTCAAAATGCACCCGCTGCCGAGATAGACAAAGCGACTATCGCCGCAATTGAAGCCACCTGCTTCGACTATATCGACGGTCAATTAGAAGCGAATCCGCTACGTGTCGCGCGCTCGCTCCATCCCGATTTAGCAAAGCGATCGGTGATTGGTGATACACCTGATGAGCGCTTAGGCCTGCGTCGTATGTCAAAAGAAGAACTGGTAGAACTTACCAAAGTAGGCGTACTGAAAACCCCATTCGAAGAATGGAATCGTAGTTGCAAAGTACTGGATGTGAGCGATAGCGCCGCCTCGGTGCGCTTAGAAACACCATGGTTTATCGACTATTTTCATATGGGCCGCTTCGGCGAGCGTTGGGTCATTGTCAATGCGCTCTGGTATAGCAAGCCTAAGAAAACCAACTAAAGCACATAGGCCTCAATCAGGTGTAAGCCCCCCCCAACAGCACGCCGCTTACTGCTTGCATCCAGCGAGCGCTTGGGATCATCGTATCTACATATGCAAGGAATAGACAACATGAAATTCGCAATGTTTTTTGGAACACTATTGGTGGCGACATCATTATTTGCACAAAGCACAGAGTCAGAATCAGCCAAGCTCCCATTACAAAACTACCTACGCGCGCATGAAACCGGCAATGCTGATTTCATGCGAAAAGCCTTCAGCGCTGATGCCAAAGTAGTTGGTTACATGGGCGGCAAGATGATAGTGTGGAGCGTAGAGGACTACGCGCGCCGATTCAGTGGGAAACCTGCGGCCGATGAGGCACTAAGAAAACGCCGCTTCGAAGTCATTGATATGACCGGCGATGCCGCCGTTGCCAGGGTTGTTTTGGATTATCCGACTGTGAAATTTGTCGATTACATGAGCCTGTTAAAAGTGGACGGCGAATGGAAAATTATTCACAAATCATTTAATGCGCAGCTCATCGCCCCTTAAGACGATATGCATTCCACCACAAGCTATCTGCGCATATTAAGCTGCAAAAATTGAAAACCGAGTACGCAACGTAGTTGCGCCTCACAGAGCAAAAAGCGGCTGCGAGGCGCGTGGAATATGCGTGTGAGTTTCAGCATAAAGGAACAGACGGGGAAAATTTCAGTCCTAGCCTAAGCATGCGAGGTTTTAGTAGCGCTACTTTTTGTATTCCCAATTCTTCCAGTTCGCCAAAACTGCATTCGGATACTCAGGCCGGCCCCGGCTGCCGTTGTAACGTCCTAAGGCCAGATACAGGTTGCCCGCTTCCATATCGATGTACATGCGCAAAATTGCGCAGCCATAACGCAGGTTCGATTGCATCTGAAATAGCTTTTGCGCATCACGGTCGCCGATCACGCGCGACCAGAATGGCATCACCTGCATATAGCCGCGGGCACCGACCACTGAGGTAGCATATTTACGAAAGCCCGACTCCACCTGTATCAGGCCCATCACCATGGCAGGATCGAGTCCGGCGCGTTTCGATTCGTACCAGACGGCCTCTATGAATTCGAGTCTGGTTTGCTTATCGGTCAGACGTCGCTTCAGGCGATCCGACATCTCTGCCAGCCAATGCAGATATTTGATACGCTCTTCGATCTGATCAAAACTAGGTTTAGGGGGACGCGGATCGCTGACCAATTTGGATAAGGCCAGCCGTACCGAATCGGCCATCGCCTCCTCTTTTTGATTCCCGGCCAAGGCCAACTGAGAAGCAAAAAGCGCGCAGATAAATGCAGAAATACTCAATAAACGAAGCTGCTGCCTGAACCACCGATTAAGCGAAAACCCGGGGGTATCGCTCAATTTAGGTCTACCTCGCACTATAGACGTGCGCATTAAAATATACTCCATCCCTGTAGTTTATTTCCCAGCCAATTTCGCCAGGATGAAGGACAGCATATCTGCTACCGCGACTGCACTGGCTTCGGTATCGCGACGAGCTTGATATTCGAGCATGCCATCCTTCAGACCACGCTCGCCAATCACGATGCGATGCGGGACACCGATCAATTCCCAATCGGCGAACATGGCACCCGGACGTTGACCTCTATCATCTAAAATTACATCGACACCAGCGGCCAGCAATGCTGCGTACAAGCTCTCAACTTGTTCTTTGACTGCTTCGCTCTTATCCATCCCCATAGGGCAAAGCACGACTTCAAACGGCGCGATCGCGGTTGGCCAG
Source organism: Undibacterium sp. Ren11W (assembly GCF_049340485.1). Classification (NCBI taxonomy): domain Bacteria; kingdom Pseudomonadati; phylum Pseudomonadota; class Betaproteobacteria; order Burkholderiales; family Oxalobacteraceae; genus Undibacterium; species Undibacterium sp. Ren11W. The sequence goes on along the minus strand of NZ_JBMPPB010000007.1, from coordinate 119,546 downwards.
ATGATGCCCTTGTCGTCAAAATTCTGTTCTATCGCCGCGCCCAAGATGCGTGTCACGCCTATGCCGTAACACCCCATTTGCAAAAATTGTGGCTTGCCGTTTTCATCCAGGAAAGTGGCTTTCATGGACTCGGAATAGCTAGTGCCGAGTTGGAACACGTGACCAACTTCTATCCCGCGCTGTATCGCCAACACGCCTTTGCCGTCGGGCGAGGCATCGCCCGCGACCACATTACGCAGATCAGCGACTTGGGCTTCGGGAAGATCGCGGCCCCAGTTGGCACCGGTAAAATGGAAATCGGCCTCATTCGCGCCACAGACAAAATCACTCATCATGGCAACCGTGCGGTCAGCGACTATTTTGACTGGCAACGTGGTATTGATAGGACCGAGGTAACCTGGACGGGTACCAAAATGTTCTATGATCTCGTCTTCAGTGGCGAAGCGGTTATTTGCCAGACCTGGGATCTTGCTGACTTTGATTTCATTGAGCTCGTGATCACCGCGCAACAACAATAACCAGACTTGCTTATGTACAGCACCCTTCTCTTCAGTTTCTACCGTCAGCACGATCGATTTCACGGTCGATGTCAAAGGAATCGCCAGTAACTCAGCAACATCTTCACATTTGGCCTTGCCTGGTGTCGCCGCTTTAGTTAGCGCAGCGCTGGCAGGAGCGCGGTCACCGCTAGGTGCAACGGCCTCGGCCGCTTCCATATTCGCTGCATAATCCGAACTTGGGCAATACACAATCGCATCTTCACCGGTATCGGCGATCACATGAAACTCGTGCGAACCGGAACCGCCGATAGCGCCATTGTCAGCCGCGACGGCACGGAACTCCAGGCCAAAGCGCGTAAAAATACGCGTGTAGGCATCAAACATCACTTGATACGACTGTTTGAGGCCATCTACATTGCGATCGAAAGAATAGGCATCCTTCATGGTGAACTCGCGGCCACGCATCAGGCCAAACCGTGGCCGACGCTCGTCGCGGAACTTGGTCTGGATATGATAAAAATTCAGTGGCAACTGGCGATAGGATTTGATCTCAGAACGTACTACGTCGGTAATCACTTCTTCTGAGGTAGGCTGGATCGCGTATTCACGACCGTGGCGGTCTTTGACACGCATCAGTTCCGGGCCCATTTTATCCCAGCGACCAGTCTCTTGCCACAACTCAGCAGGCTGAACCACTGGCATCAACATCTCGATCGCATTTGAACGATTCATCTCTTCGCGCACGATATTTTCCACTTTGCGGATGACGCGCAAGCCCATAGGCATGTAGTTGTAGATACCGGAACCGAGACGCTTAATCATGCCGGCACGCATCATCAATTTATGGCTGACGATTTCTGCATCGGCAGGGGCTTCTTTCAAAGTGGAAATAAAAAACCGTGTAGCACGCATGACAATGATTCTTTTCAAAAATAGAGGGTTATAATCATCTCAATTTTAAAGGATTAGTTGGCTAATGCGCCTACTCTTTGCATATTTGATGATGGAAACTGCGCCTTATTTGCATTTTTATGTGATGAACACCGTGTTACATAGTGAAAATACACGATAAATCACGCACGACATCATTTGACATTTCAGGAGCACGCCGTTTAGCCGCAGAAAGTATTGAGGTTGAACATGCTAGATCGTGAAGGCTTTCGGCCTAACGTTGGCATCATATTGCTCAATGCGAGCAATGAAGTTTGGTGGGGCAAGCGGGTACGGGAACATTCTTGGCAATTTCCTCAAGGTGGTATCAAGTACGGCGAGTCACCGGAACAGGCCATGTTTCGCGAATTGGAAGAAGAAACCGGTTTGCGGCCCGAGCACGTCAAGATCATAGGTCGCACCCGCGACTGGCTGCGCTATGAGGTGCCGGATCATTTCATCAAGCGTGAAATTCGCGGACACTACCGTGGTCAAAAACAGATCTGGTTTCTGCTGCGCATGGTTGGACGGGATTGCGATGTTAATCTGCGTGCCAGCAGCCATCCGGAGTTTGACGCCTGGCGTTGGCATGACTATTGGGTGCCTTTAGATGTGGTGATAGAGTTTAAGCGCGGCGTGTATCAACTCGCTCTGCAAGAGTTATCACGTTTCATCCACAGAACCGATCATCCGAGCGCGCAACGCAAAACTGCGCGCGGCGTGGATGCAACAATAGAAGTTACCGCTACAACTAGTCTGCAGTCCATACAGACCAGTATCAGCGTAGATATCACAACGAGTTCAATCAATGAAGATGGCAAAGATGAAGCAAAATAGACGATCTGAATTCCGCCTAGCGCTACCGCTGCCAAAACTTATTTTTTCAGTGCTGGCTCTGAGCGGCTTGACGCAACTGGCCTTGGCAGCGACTAGTCGCGACATAGAAGAGGAAGTGAACAAAGAATGGCAGGAAATTGCGATCACTTTACCTAGTGCACCGTTGGCAGAAAATTTGCTGGCGTTTTATGACAGTGGTAGTCAGGCCTTTTTTATCGATGCCAAATCATTGAGCGTGAATAGCGATGGCAGCGTACGCTATACCCTGGTGTCGAATAGCACTGGTGGTGCCAAGAACATCAGCTATGAAGGGATACGCTGCCAGACTGGCGAGAAAAAACTATACGCCTTCGGCCGTAGTGACGGTAGCTGGTCAAATTCACGCCGCGAGCTATGGGACAGGATTCCTGATACTGGAGCGAATAAGCAACATAGCACCTTGTTCTACGATTATTTCTGCGAAGGCAAAAGCATCGCAGGAAAAGCCGAACAGATCATCAACCGCATCAAACACAAGCAAGTGCTGAAGTCATTTTAAGTTCTGACTCAGAGCGACGCAAAAAAATGCGAAAGAAATAAAAAAGCCCTCTCAATTGAGAGGGCTTTTTATTGGGCCTTAAAACTTAATCGATCGCTTTGACCATGTCTTCGATGACCTTCTTGGCATCGCCGAACACCATCATAGTTTTATCCATGTAAAACAATTCATTGTCCAAACCAGCATAACCGGAGGCCATAGAACGTTTGTTGACGATCACCGTCTTAGCTTTGTAGGCTTCGAGAATTGGCATACCGGCAATCGCTGATTTTGGATCTTTAGCGGCAGGATTCACCACGTCATTGGCACCCAGCACCAGCACTACGTCGGCTTGCGCGAACTCGTTATTGATGTCTTCCATCTCAAACACCTGATCGTAAGGCACTTCCGCTTCTGCCAACAAGACGTTCATGTGGCCAGGCATACGACCAGCCACAGGATGGATTGCATATTTAACGGTGATACCTTTATGTGTCAGCTTCTCAGTCAACTCTTTGAGCGAATGCTGGGCACGTGCCACGGCTAAGCCATAACCAGGAACAATGATGACGGTCTCGGCATTGCCCAGCAAAAAGGCGACGTCATCGGCAGAGCCGGATTTTACCGGACGCTGTACCTGACCACCTGCTGCAGCCTCTACCGGAGCGCCACCAAAGCCACCCAGCAAGACATTGAAGAAGGAACGGTTCATCGCCTTACACATGATGTAAGACAAAATTGCACCGGAAGATCCGACCAGCGAACCAGCAATGATCAACATCGAGTTATTCAAAGAAAAACCGATACCTGCAGCGGCCCAACCAGAGTAACTATTGAGCATAGACACCACCACCGGCATATCAGCACCGCCGATAGGGATGATGATCAATACACCTAGCACAAAGGCAATCGCCGCCATCAGGACAAACGGCAACCAGGCTGGCGCAGTACCAGGTGCGAAGCAAAACATCAGGCCGAAACCCAGCATCGCCAAAGCCAGCAAGAGGTTCAACATATGCTGACCGGCAAAACTGACGGGCGCCCCCTGGAATAGACGGAATTTATATTTACCCGATAATTTACCGAAAGCGATGACAGAACCTGAGAAGGTAATCGCACCGACAAAGGTACCGATAAACAACTCCAGACGATTACCAAAAGGGATCGCCGCATCGCGTGCCGTGATATTGAAAATCCAAGGCTCAGCCACCACTGCCACCGCGATACAAACCGCTGCCAGACCGATCAAAGAATGCATCGCTGCCACCAGTTCAGGCATCTTCGTCATCTCTACCCGTTTGGCCAGAGTGGCACCGATACCGCCACCGACTACTACGCCGAGGATTACCAAGCCATAGCCAAGACCAGAGCCAGATGCTTCTGATTTGAGCTTAACGATCAAGGCGATCGTGGTGAACACTGCCAGTGCCATACCCGCCATACCGAAGGCGTTACCACGTCTTGCAGTAGATGGATGCGACAAGCCCTTAAGCGCCTGAATAAAACAGACTGAGGCAATCAGGTACAACATAGTGACCAAATTCATACTCATTATTTGATCTCCTTGGCGGCTGCTTTAGGTTCTTTTTTCTTGAACATTTCCAGCATGCGCTGAGTCACCAAAAATCCGCCAAAAACATTCACCGCAGCCAAAGCCACGGCAACCGTGCCCATCACTTGCGCCAGCAAGCCTTCAGTCAGACCGGCAGCCAACATAGCACCGACAATGATGATGGCAGATATGGCATTGGTGACCGCCATTAAAGGCGTATGTAAAGCAGGGGTAACGGTCCAGACCACGTGGTAACCGACGTAAATCGCCAACACAAATATGATGAGGTTGGTAAGGGTATGACTAACTTCCATGATGTCCTCTCTGTTAAATTTATTGATAAGGCTTAGAATTAGCCTTAAACCCGCAATCTTAATTAATCCGTATTAATCTCTTTGTTCGCTGAAATTAGCTAAAATTAAGCCAGATTAATATTCTTTTAGACTAGTGATGTGATTCTTGACATCGACAAACACCACTTTCGGTTTGAAGTTACTCGCTTCTTCATCCGTCATCGGTGCGTAGGTACAAATAATCATCAGATCGCCCAGTTGTACACGACGTGCTGCTGCACCGTTTAAGGAGATTTCACCGCTACCACGTTTGCCTTTGATGACATAGGTGGAGAAGCGTTCGCCATTGTTAACGTTGTACAGCTCAATTTGCTCATGTTCCTTGATGTCGGCGGCATCGAGCAGATTTTCATCGATACCACACGAACCTTCGTAGTGGAGATCGCACTGGGTGACAGTTGCGCGATGAATTTTGGCGCGTAGCATATTTCTTTGCATGGTAATTCCTAATTCCGTATTTCTATTTCAGTATTATTTTTTAAGTACTTCGCCGCCGGCACAGACCAGCGTGGCAGCGATGATTTCATCTTCTTTATTGATCACCAGCGCCGCATCCTTATCGATGATCAACTTGAGGAAATCAAGTACGTTGCGGGCATACAAGGCTGAGGCGTCGGCCGCCAGCAGAGTCGCCAGATTTGGCTCACCGATGATATGCACGCCGTACTTGGTGACGGTCTTGCCTAGTTCGGAGAGTGGGCAATTGCCGCCCTGCTCGACCGCCATATCGACGATCACCGAGCCTGGCTTCATAGCCTTGACGGTTTCTTCCGAGATCAGGATCGGTGCTTTGCGACCCGGAATCAAGGCGGTGGTGATGATGATGTCGGCTTGTTTGGCGCGCTCATGTACCAAGGCCGCTTGACGTGCCATCCACGCTGCCGGCATAGAGCGAGCGTAACCGCCTGCGCCTTTGGCGATCTCGCGCTCTTCATCAGTTTCGTAAGGCACATCGATAAATTTCGCGCCCAGCGATTCAACCTGTTCTTTCACCGGAGGTCGTACATCAGAGGCTTCAATCACGGCACCCAGACGTTTGGCGGTAGCGATCGCCTGCAGACCAGCGACACCTACGCCCATGATCAGGACGCGCGCAGCCTTAACGGTACCAGCGGCAGTCATCAGCATAGGCATGAAACGTTGATAGGTATTGGCCGCCATTAACACGGCTTTGTAACCGGCGATATTGGCTTGTGATGACAAGACGTCGAGCGACTGCGCACGGGTAATACGCGGTGCCGCTTCGAGTGCAAAAGCAGAGATGCCGTGTGCGGCCATCGTTGCGATATTCTCAGCATCAAAAGGATTGAGCATGCCAACCAGTACAGTACCGGACTTGATCAGAGCACGCTCTTCTGCCGATGGCGCTCTGACCTTCAAGATCAGTTCGGCACCAAAAGCTTCCGCCGCCGTGCCGATTTGGGCTCCGGCAGCTTGATAAGCTTCATCGGTAATGCTGGCAGCGATACCTGCGCCGGCTTGCACGATAACGCTATGCTTAGCTGCAACATATTTTTTAATGGTTTCTGGGGTCGCCGCTACACGCGTCTCGCCCGGCCGGCTCTCGGCGGGAATGCCGATTCTCATAGACTTACTCCTTGGTTTGCAATTTTAAAATTCTTACCCGAATCTTACATTTGATATTCGACAACAATATTACACGCAAAATGTTTTTTAGCACAACCGTTCGAATTTTTACTCATTTACCAATGTTTACTATGCTAGCGACAAAATATTACTTTGGCGTTAAATAGAAAAAACATCCGAGAACCCCTAGCCATAAGGCTTTCCAGCCGATCAGAGAAACCGGACTGGCTAGTTTTCCGCAAATTCACGGGCTTAGCCAAGAATAAAATCGGCCGATATACAAAATTCGCATTAGCTAATTTTTCGTCAAATTTGCTAGTTTCGCACATATTATTTGATGTCAAAGTAAAATGTCGGACTATTCGAAAGCAGCTATGTCAATAATCTGGAAGCCCTCAGTCACGGTCGCGGCCATCATTGCCCGCAAAAATGGCAATACCCATGAGTTTTTCATGATAGAAGAACAGACTCCCGACGGCATACGCATCAATCAGCCGGCAGGTCATCTCGATCCGAATGAAACCCTGGAACAAGCGGTGATCCGTGAAACCCTGGAAGAAACCGCGCACGATTTCGTGCCGACCGCCTTAATTGGTAGCTATCTGTCGCGTTATGTTTCGGCCAGCACGGGTGAGCAAAACACCTATTTACGTTTTGCGTTTACCGGTCAGCTTGGCGCGGCACATGCGCGGCCACTGGACACCGGCATACTGCGCACCCTGTGGATGACGCAGGAAGAATTAATCGCGTCGCAAGAACGCCATCGCAGCCCCCTGGTAATGCAGTGTGTGAACGATTACCTGCAAGGCCAGCGCGCTCCGCTGTCGCTCTTGTTTACGCACGCTAGTGCACTTGGAGTTTAAAATTGAGTAAAAAAAGAGTGGTGATCGGGATGTCGGGCGGGGTCGATTCTTCGGTCTCGGCCTGGCTATTGAAAGAGCAAGGTTACGAAGTCATCGGCCTGTTCATGAAAAACTGGGAAGATGATGACGACTCCGAGTACTGCTCGACCCGTGAAGACTGGATTGATGCAGTCAGCGTCGCGGACGTGATCGGCGTCGATATCGAGGCGGTGAACTTTGCCGCCGAATACAAAGACCGGGTGTTTGCCGAATTTTTACGCGAATATCAGGCTGGCCGCACACCGAATCCCGATGTGCTGTGCAATGCCGAGATCAAATTCAAGGCCTTCCTGGATCACGCCATGAAGCTGGGAGCCGACTACATCGCCACCGGCCATTATGCCCGCGTACGCGAAGTGCAAGGCCAGTTTCAATTACTCAAAGCGCTCGATGCCAGTAAGGATCAGAGTTATTTCCTGCACAGGTTAAATCAGGCGCAACTGGCCAATACCCTATTCCCCTTAGGTGAAATTCAAAAAACCGAAGTACGTAAAATTGCCGAACAATTGCAATTGCCAAACGCCAAAAAGAAAGATTCGACCGGTATTTGCTTCATCGGTGAACGTCCTTTCCGCGACTTCCTGAACCGCTACCTCTCGTACACGCCGGGCGACATGAAAACACCGGAAGGTCTGGTCATAGGCCAGCATGTCGGCCTGAGTTTCTACACTTTGGGCCAGCGCAAGGGCATAGGCATAGGCGGGATTAAATCGCATCAAAATGCCGATGGCAGCAGCGATGCCTGGTATGTGGCGCGCAAAGACGTCGCCAGCAACACTCTGTACGTGGTGCAGGGACACGATCATCCGTGGTTACTTTCGTCTTCCTTAGAGGCGGCACAAGTGAGTTGGGTGGCCGGCCACGCGCCTGAGATCAGCGCTTTATCCGCCAAAACTCGCTATCGCCAAGCCGACATGGCCTGTAGCTTTAGCGGCAACGAGCAAGAATTTCAGCTCGCTTTTGCACAGCCGCAATGGGCCGTCACCCCCGGCCAATCGGCCGTGCTCTACGATGGCGATATCTGCCTGGGTGGCGGCATTATCAATAGCTCGGCGGTCTAGCGGCAAGAACTTTGCCAATTTCAAAAGTAACCAGGCCCAAGGCGCATATTCCAAGCGCCTGCTGGCGGCATCCGGCCTGAAAGCCGCATCGGATATGCGCGCTGGCGGATGCGATTTTAAAAATGTCTTATCGGGTCGGCTTTAAAGGCCAGGTAATTGCTGGATACGTCCAAATGCCACAGTGGTGGCTGTCGAGACCATAGTCTCGCTCAACTTCGCCTTAGCTTTGCGCGAACTAAGCAAAACATATACTCCCCTCACTTTTCATAAAAATGTTCCAATTACGCATATAGTACGTGCGTGATAAAAATATACCCGCTGGGAGTATGTATTTAGTCGCAAATTGGTAGCCAGATAAGCAGAATTATTAGTGGAAATATTTGAAAAATTCAGAAGAAAATTTCCCTGTTTAGGTTTACTCTACGGTGTTTTCTGTTCGTCTTGAGTTTTGTCGCGTTTAATGATGCCTTGAACAACAAATGCACACTTCTAATATGAAATGGCGCGCAGATCGATTTGATGTACTTCATTTCTTTACAATTAGAAGAGATGAAATTATATTTACATTTCCACTTTCCATCGGTGCTTGCTCCCATGATACATATCGACACACCCACACCCGGCGGTACGGTTAATGCTCGCATAGGCAAGGTCTATTTAAGCCTGTCCAAGGCGCATAGAAAAACCGCTGATTACGTGCTGTCTAATGCGTTTCGCTCGGCCACCATGTCGATTGATGAGCTAGCCAATTCTGTCGGCATTTCTATCGCTACCGCGAATCGCTTCGCGCGCGCGCTGGGCTTCGATGGCTATCCGCAATTTCGCGCCGAACTGGTCTGTGGTTTTGAAGCGATGTTGGCGCCTATCGACAATCTGCGCACCGAAGTACAGCGGCCTGCCACCAGTACTGAAATCATCGGTGATTCATTAAGCGAGGATATGGCCAACCTGGAAGCCACCAGACGCGGGCTGTCGCCGGACTTGTGCAATCAGGCCGTGCGCATGATCTTGAACGCCGAGCGCATTTACATCGTTGGTTACGGTGCCAGCGCATTTTTGGGCGGCTTAATGGCGCATGGTCTAGATCCATTTTGCGACACCATACAATGCACGGTAGGCTCAGGCGGCCCGTCCCATGTGGCAAGACAATTGTTTAAATACACACCGCGCGATCTGGTGATCGGCATTTCTTTCCCGCGTTACGCTGAGGATGTCATCACCATGCTGCGCCAGGTCAGGGAAAAAGGCGTACCGGTACTAGCCCTGACGGATGTCCCTAGTTCACCACTGGCCTCGCATGCCAATGTCACCTTATATGCACAGACTAGGCGTCAGTTCTCACCGAACTCCGAGGGTGCCGCCCTGTGCCTGATAGAGGCAATCTGTAGTGCGGTTGCGCATCAAGCCAAGTCACCGGTACATTCGGCCTCGGAAATGACTAAATTTGTCATGCCCTGGTTGTATCAGGGCGGCACTCAGGCAGCGCGCAAACCGACTCCGGTCGATACCAGTGAGCAGGAATAGGCTGGCCGACGTAGCCCGAAAAACAAGAAAAAAAGCTGACTGTTTTAGTCAGCTTTTTTATTTTCTGCCAGTGTTTATTCGGCCGCAATCACTTGTGCAGCAGCGTTAATCACCGCGGCGATACGCCCTACATCGCGCAATTGCACGGTAGACATACCCTCTTTTTTCAATAGCTCAAAGTGCGATTTCACGCAGAAATGGCACTTGCCTATGACAGATGCGGCCAGCGCATACATCTCAAAACGGCGCTTATCGACGCCGCCATTGGTGGCGTAGGCATTCATGCGTAATTGCGCGGCCTGGGTTTTCATATCGGCATCGTCCGTCATCTCGACAAACGGATACCAGATATTATTCATCCCCATCAATGCAGAGGCAGTCAGCGCTGCATTGACTTCTTCCGGGCTCATCACGCCACTGGCTTTGATGATATCTATGATGGGCTTACTCTTGACCGCGAAGGCTGCTGCCAGCGCCACGCCCACCGCATCACTACCCTCTAAGCTGGTGCGGGCAATCGTGCCATCGATATTCAAACGGATATCCTTGGCATAATCAGGAATCAAATTTTTAATTAAAGTCAAGAATTCCATAGTATTTTCCTATCAATAAGAGATTTTAAAACCCGCCTCAGCGGGTTTCATCGTAGCGCTAAGCAGATTGCTGAGCTTAGCTTACTTTTTCGCCAGCACAGTCTAACGATTACAGCGTTGCGCCGCCAACTGTACGGTTGCATGGGCACAGTTCGTCAGTTTGCAGACCATCCAAAATACGCAGGATTTCTGTAGGGTTACGGCCAACGTTAAGGTTATTCACAGATACGTGCTGAATGACATTGTCTGGATCGACGATGAAAGTCGCGCGCAAAGCCACGCCAGCGTTGACATCACGTACGCCTAACATATCAACCAAAGAACCTGTTGCATCACCGAAAGCGTAGTGATTCAATTTATCCAGATCTTTATGTTCACGACGCCATGCCAATTTGCAAAATTCGTTATCAGTAGATCCGCCCATCAAGACAGCATCGCGCTCGGCGAAATCATTAGCCAATTTAGCGAATTCTACGATTTCAGTCGGGCACACAAAAGTAAAGTCTTTTGGGTAGAAATAGATGATTTTCCATTTGCCTGGGAAAGACGCTTCGGTGATGTCTTCAAATGCAGACACGCCGTTTTCTTCGTGATGATTAAAACCTGGTTTAGCAGCAGCAACTTTAAATGCGTCGAGTTTTTGACCTACAGTTTTCATAAAATTCCCCTAATTAATTACTAAAATAAGTGCTACAAAATGAACATATCGCTCACAACGTAGACAAGCATATCACTATGAATTTTAAATATCCAATAGATTATAACTAACATCCTCTTAGCTAAAAAATATCCCTGAGAGCTCTGCTTTTGCATCCAGCAAACTGCAAAAAAACTGGCTTATTTATCGCTAAGCCGATGTGCTCCAGCCAGCAGAGTGAACCAAAATACGGTCCCTCGCCCTTCCTCACTCTCAAAACCGATTTCCCCGCCCATTTTTTCTATGAGCGTTTTGGAAATATTTAAACCCAAACCAGTTCCGCCTTGCTGACGGGTATCACCACCATCGGCTTGCGCAAATTTACTAAAAATTCTTTCTCGAAACGCCAGGGGAATGCCCCGCCCTCTATCCACGACCTCGACCCGGAAAGTCGCGTCTTGCGCGACTACCCTTATCTCAACAAAATCACCAGCCGGTGCGAACTTCGCAGCATTCGACAATAAATTGGCAAATACTTGCATTAAGCGATTGCTGTCGCCATTCACCAAAGCATGCTCAGGATGCTCAGTGAGCCGATATTGCACACCTAAAGTCTGGGCATAAGCGACATTCGCCTCCAGCGCTTGATACGTGACCGCCATCAAATCAAATCTATCGACACTGATAGCCATCTTGCCGGATGCCAGTTTTTCCATGTCCAGCAGATCATTTACCAAGACCCCAAGACGCTGGCTGTTCTTATGCGCTATTTTGACCAGATCCATAATTTTTGGTGGAAGTACCCCACCGACCCCATGCTCCAACAAACTGAGCGCGCCACGAATAGAGGTTAATGGCGTACGCAATTCATGACTAACCATGGAAATGAAATCGGCTTTGATGCGATCCGCCTTACGTTGCTCGGTCAAATCAAGCACAAAGCCCACCCACTCTACCCGTGAACCCTCCAGTTGCGCCAGACCCACCATCACTGGAACCGTGCTGCCATCCTTGCGCCTTAATTCAACTTCGAACGGCGCCGCCTGTCCATGCTTATGTAGCTCTAACATGGCGGCCTGGTAGTTGGCATAGCTGTCAGGCGCAGTCAGCGCCAACCAATCGTGGTCGGTAGTCATAAATTCACTACGACTAACACCCAATAGCTGAAGTAAAACCTCATTAGCCTCAGTTAAGTGGCCACGAATATCGCCCTGCATGATGCCGATCAGACTAGAATTGAGCAACCTGCGCAAACGCAACTCACTGACTTGCAAGGCTTCTAACATGACGGTTTTTTCCAGACTGGCCAACTCGGCGGCATCCCTGGCGGCCAGAAGATCGTTCTCGACTTTTTTCATGGCAGTGATATCTCGTACGCTAAAGACGCGCCCGATCAGACGGTCGCGCAAAAATTCGGGCTTGGAGACGCACACAAAATAGCGCCCGTCGCACAACGCCAGAAGATCTTCAGTTTCCATTTGCGGCACCAGTAACACTTCATCAAGACTGGCAGAAAACCTTGCGCCATCGATCAGACACGAGCGTAAATACGCCATGGTGGCGTCGGTACTGCGTCCGACCAAGATCTCTTCAGGCAGGCTCCACATCGTCGCAAAACGTCGGTTCAAGTTAATTACCTTGCCCGATAAATCGACCGCCAATATCCCCTCCGCGGTGGCGTCCATAGAGCTTTGTAATTGCGACACCAATTGCACTTGCTGCTCTTCGATCAGTCGCCTGCGGGTAATATCTTCAGCGTGAATGATCCAAAAATTCTTACCGTTTTCAGAAAAATACGAGACCCTCTTTTCCACATGAAAAGAACTGCCATCACTACGCATCCACTCGGTCTCGGCGACACGACTCAGTTTCAGCAACGCAACTTGTTTTAGGTCCTCCCAAAAAAACACATCCAGCAAGGAGCACTCAACATTTGCCAGCGCTTGTCCCAATAATTGCTCGCGTGTGTACCCAAGCATCTGACAAACATTTTGATCAACGTCGAGCAAGATCAATCGTTCCGCGTCTACCACCATGATCGCATCCCTGGAACGCTCTATCACATGACGCATCAGAGCATCGCTGAGATGCCCCTGATTGCTCACCGAAAGCTGTTCAGATGGGTCCATACTTAGCCTGTCTGCGCCGCAACATTTGTTGGCGTTTTTTTCGATTGTGAATCGACATAGTAATTCACTCTTTTGCGTGGATTCAGGTAGTCAAAGATAGTCCGTGGCAGTAATCCGGGGCGGATACTGGCGCTGATACCGAGATCCTGATTTTCTACCGCCAAATCAAGAATAATTGCCTCGGCCTTAGGGATTTCCTCGTCATATACCATAATGCGCGGACGTAGCGGCTTACCGACATTGACGTTCATCACCAGACCTATCGCCTCATTCGATAAACGCACCAGAGTACCGGGCGGGTACACGCCTAGGCTTTTTACCAAAGTAGCCATAGCAGCCGGATCAAATTGCGCGCGTCTATGCGCATACATAGACGACAAAGCTTCATGCGGTGTCAATGATTGATTCGGATCGACGTGATTACACAGATTATCGTAGACATTAGCGATCGTCACGATGCGGGTAGGCAGGCGTATTGCATCACCTTTCAATTTTAAAGGATAGCCACTTCCATCGACGAATTCATGATGGGCCGCCATCACTTCCAGAACAATTTTTGGCATGCCCGCTTTTTCACCCACCTCGACTCCATACTGGGTATGCAACTCAAAAAAATTCTGCTCAGGCTTGGTGAGTGGCGAGGTTTTATTCACGATATTGTCTGGCACATTGACTTTTCCAAGATCGTGAAACAAGCCAGCCATCCCTATTGATTTCATTTGCGATTCTGTGCATTTCATCTCATGCGCCAACATCATCGCCAACACCGATACATTTAGGGAATGAAAATACAATTCTTCACTACCGCCAGTTTGCTGTATCAAATGCATCACCGCGTCATTTCCATTTAAAAACACATCGGCGATACTGTCGACTAATTTAGCTGCCTCAACGATAGTTTCAGCAGGCTTGGAAAAAATCATTTTATTGATATTTTTAACGACAGTTGCAGCATGCACAAATTTTTCTTCGCAACGTGCAATTTCTGCTCTCTGTGCCTGCAGTTTTTCAAAGCGCGCTTGTTTGGCCGCGATCATGCTATCGAATACTTGAATTTCACTTTCAGTTGCAGGCGGTTTGCTGAGTGGCACGCTAGGCGTTACCGACACGGGATCAGTTTTTGCGGGAATATAACGCACTTGCTTAAGTTTAAGCGCGCGCAAATCGAGGAGTTGCTGTTCGTTGGTGATCTTAAATGAACTCATGGGAAAGGAATGCTGAAACCAGCTCAGATCGAGTTTGATGAACATGCCTATCCTGACCTGATCTATCGCAATGAGTTGAGTATCGTCCGCCATGACGCCTTCATTTGGTTTAACTAATCAAATACTGAGCTAAGTTTAGAGCATACCTTTTTTATGCATGCACAACTAGCAAGTCCGCGATTAATTGTAGGTCATATCTGTTGTTGTGGCTATTTCCCCCGCCTAGAGCTTTTCGCTGGCAGCAAGACAGTCGCGGTTATAATCCCTGCTTCCTCAGCTTAAAGGTTCCCTATCGTGTCTGATCGCCTTGCCGTATTGCCGCAGTATTTACTTCCAAAACGTGCTATTACCGAGTTACTCGGAACAGGTGCGAATGCCCAGGCGGGCCAACTGACGACACGCGTAATACGCTGGTTCGTCGCTCGCTACCAAGTTAATATGGCCGAGGCGGCCAATCCAGACATCAGCAGCTACGCTAGTTTCAATGAGTTTTTTACGCGCCCATTGCGAGCGGATGCCCGCCCCCTCAATTCCAGTAAATTTATCTGTCCGGTGGATGGCGCTATCAGCCAGTTCGGCGCTATCAAACAGGGTCAGATATTCCAGGCCAAGGGCCACGATTACTCCGCGACAGCCCTAGTCGGCGGCGATAGCACTCTCGCTGCACAGTTTCACGATGGCAGTTTTGCCACGATCTATTTAAGTCCACGCGACTACCATCGTATCCACATGCCCTGCGATGCCAAGCTAACACGTATGATTTACGTACCTGGTGACTTGTTTTCAGTCAACCCCACCACGGCGCGTGGTGTGCCAGGCTTATTCGCCCGCAATGAAAGGGTGGTATGCGTGTTTGATACCGAACAAGGAGCTTTTGTGCTGACTTTAGTCGGCGCTACGATAGTGGGCAGCATGGCAACCACCTGGCATGGCATCGTTAATCCGCCACGCAGCAAAGAAGTGCGTGAGTGGCGCTACGACGATCAAAATATACGCTTCAAAAAAGGTGAAGAAATGGGCCGCTTTTTACTCGGCTCTACCGTGGTCATGTTATTTCCTAAAGATACGCTGGAGTTCAATGCTAATTGGAGCGCCTCCGCCGCAGTTCGTTTAGGCGAGCAAATGGGTGATATGCCAAAAAACCTGAGCTAACGATCAGTTAGCGACGAAAACGAGCAGAGCAACACACAAAAAGGGGCAGAATTTTCTGCCCCTTTTGCTTTTCAGGCCTGAAAGTTTGTAGCGAAACCTGCAATGTCTTGCGGTTACGTAGAGAAAATTTTAACAAATAGACATTCTTTTATAGGCTCATTTCAAAAAAGTTCTTGCAAATCCGCGCTGCTTACATAATAATCTAAATAAGAATTGTTCTCGTTTAGATTAAGGAGTGGAAAATGGCCTCAGAAACATCCTCGCTGACCAAGCCCATACAGCTTAGCCAAAACAGCGTTCGCCCCGGCTCGACTGCAGGAGCTAAAGAGGTCTTGCGATTAAAAAGCGGCGAACTGATGCAGCAAATGCGTGAAGTGGAAATCGATCATGAAGGTCGAATTTATCGTTTGCGTGTAACGCAGTTAAACAAACTGATTTTGACAGCCTAATTTGCACACCAGCAGCCAGCCATCTCAGATTTCGCACTCAGAGTATGAAACCGATGCCCCACAAGTCGAAAATATTTCTGAAGCGAGAGCGCAAGCCAAAACCCATTCTTCAAGGAGAGTTTGATGCTTAGCGTAAATTCAGAATTTTTCGTATCGGGTCAACAACCTGCGCAGCCAGAATTATTGCTCGCTGCCGTATTGCATCTGATGTCGCATTACACCGCCAATAGCCAAGCCGAGACGGGCTCCTGCGTCAAGCTGGCATCGGTGATAGAGCGCCACTTAAAGATATTGGCTGATTTACCCGAACTGGCACCAGTCTTAAGTGCCACTTGCCAACAATTATCTGAACAATGGGCAGGCTTAGTCGAACGTAGTCTGCCGCAACAAAATAAATTAAATTTACTGGCTCGCCTGGTCGGGGCAACCCGCTAGTTCAGCGTTTTTACTGAGGTCTAAGATGATAGTTTGTGTCTGCAATAATGTTTCTGAATCAAAAATTCGGCTTGCGGTAGAAGCGGGAATCTCTACCCTTGCCCAATTGCGCAGTAATCTTGAGGTAGGCAGCTGCTGCGGAAAATGTCTTAGCTGCGCGCGTCAGGTGCTGCGCGACTGCCAGCCGCACGTCGCACCACCAAGCATGGTGACACACCCAGTCCATTTCCAGACTATGCACGAAGCAATTGGCATCGCCGCCTGATCATTTTTGTGAGAACCAGCATGACACTGACTATGAACCAGCACGAACAGAAAAATAACAGTTCGCGCCATTTCGCCTTGCTGGCAATTGTGCTCGGGCACTTACTATTGCTCTACGCCTTACAACACGGCGCATTGACTAAAGTAGTACAGGCCATACCCAAAGAAGTCTACATTAATGTGCTACAAATGGCAGAAACCGTGCCGCCTAGCGTTCTGCCACCACCAGCACTAAGCAAGCCGTTAACACCGCCGCCAAGCTTGATCGCACCGCCACCTGAGCTGCAGACCGTGGCTCGCGTCAACCCAGACAATGCGATCACTACGGCACCAGTGCCAGTGCTAGCGAGTAAGCCTAGCAGTGAAGCCAGCAGCGTGGTGACAAATACCGCCCCGGCAGTCAGCGCACCAGCACAGCCAAAATTGGTCAGCGGAGTCGAATATTTGCAAGCGCCACAAGCCGATTATCCACCTCTGGCGCGCCGCATGGGCGAAGAGGGAAAAGTGAGCCTGCTAGTCTTGGTGAATGAAAAGGGCCGCGCCGAAAAAGTCGAAATACAAAAATCTTCTGGGTCACATAGGTTAGATGAAGCCGCTCGTGTAGCTTTGATGCGCGCCCTGTTCAAGCCGTATATAGAAGACGGCAAGGCGCTCATGATGCTGGCCACCGCGACCATAAGTTTTAGCCTCAACGGATAATTGTTTCGAGAAATACAGACTTGTTCATCCTGATGGTTTTGTACTAAGATGATAGCGGCTAATCAGCCTCACCACCTTTACCTCAGGAGTGCCCATGAAAGGCGATGCCAAAGTCATTAAATTGCTGAACGCTCAATTGACCAATGAACTCAGCGCTGTCAATCAATATTTCTTGCATGCACGCATGTATAAGCATTGGGGCTTGGCGAAAATCGCCAAGAAAGAGTATCAGGAATCGATAGGCGAAATGAAGCATGCCGATAAATTGATAGATCGCATCTTGATGCTGGGCGGCCTGCCCAATCTGCAAGCGCTGCATAAATTGATGATAGGCGAGAATACGCCGGAGATGCTGCAATGCGATCTCAAGCTCGAAATGGCGGCGCAGAAAACCGTCAAGGAAGGCATTGCCACTTGCGAATTAGCGACCGATTATGTGTCACGCGAGCTGTTCCAAATGATACTAGACGACACCGAAGAGCATATCGATTGGTTAGAAACACAAATCGAATTAATCGAGAAAATTGGTCTGCAAAATTACTTGCAAGCGCAAATTTTGGATGACGAATAAATCAGAACGGGAATAAAAAAGGGAGGCTATGCCTCCCTTTTTTATTCCCGAATCGATTATTCTGGGAAACTTTCCTTGAACGAAGCACGCTCAGACATTTTTTCAAATAATCTCAACAAATTCGGATAATCGCCACGCCAGTCGATTTCTGGGAAGCGAAATGATAGCCAACCCAAAGTGCAGACTACGCTGATATCGGCCAGTGTCAGATGATTGCCGGAGCAAAAAGCTGCTTCGCCTAAGCCGCTGGACATGGATTTTAAACCTGCGTTGACCTTCTGCATCTGACGCGTCACCCATGCTTCACTTTGCAGTTCTGGCGGGCGCTGAGTACGTTCAAGTCGAACCAGAATGGCGGCATCGAGCACGCCATCTGCCAGCGCTTCCCAGCATTTAATTTCGGCACGACCGCGGCCATTGGCTGGAATCAGCTTGCCGACTGGCGTTAAAGTATCGAGATATTCAACGATGACGCGAGAATCAAACATCGAGCCACCGTCTTCCATCACTAGACACGGCACTTTTCCCAAGGGGTTTGATTCTTGTATCGTCGTTTCTGGAGCCCAGACGTTTTCCAGTATCAGATCGTAATCTAATTTCTTTTCCGCCAACACGACACGGACTTTTCTAACGAAGGGGCTGGCGAGAGAACCAATTAGTTTCATAGTAGCTTTGATAATTATTTAATCATGATTATAGCATTGCAGCGCAGCATGCAGGTCACCGGCAAGGACAGATGTCATCGACGCCAGCTAATGGTAAAATCTCAGATTGCGCGTAAAACCTTAAAAAACTAGCTGAAATTCATCATTTTTGACAATTTTGACAATAAACGAAATCTTAATCGATTTTGAGTTTTTGTGGTTTTTTACGCAATGCACTCAGCATTTTTTCGTTCTGCCGCTTTTCATCCATCCTTTACACCGAGTCCAAGATCATGTCCCTATCTACTCTTTCCGCCTTATCCCCGCTCGACGGTCGTTACGCCAGCAAAGTCGACGCCCTGCGCGCCACTCTCTCGGAAGCCGGTTTCATGCGTCACCGTGTCAAGGTCGAGGTCTCTTGGTTGCAAGCCCTGTCGCTGGCTGGTTTTAGTGAAATCAAGCCGTTTTCAGCCGCTGCCTCGGCCCTGCTCGATCAGGTGGTAACGAATTTCTCGGAAGACGATGCAGCCCGCATCAAGTCTATCGAAGCGGTGACGAATCATGACGTTAAAGCGGTCGAATATTGGTTAAAAGAGTCAGTCGGTCTACCACTGCCGGACAGCTACGGCCACTTGCCAGCACGCGTCCTCAACATCGACGCCGCCATCACGCAAGAATTGAAAGCCGCGGCGGAATTCATCCATTTCGCCTGCACTTCCGAAGACATCAACAATACTTCGCACGGCATGATGTTGAAATCGTCGCGTGATGAAGTGATGCTGCCAGCGCTGCAAAAACTAATCGCACGCTTAAGCGAAATCGCGCACGACAATGCCGACGTACCTATGCTGTCGCGCACGCATGGACAAACTGCCAGCCCGACCACGCTAGGTAAGGAAATGGCCAACGTGGTAGCGCGTCTGCAACGCGCCATCAAGCGCATAGAACAAGTAGAAATTCTGGGTAAGATGAATGGCGCCGTGGGCAATTACAACGCCCATCTGGCGGCCTATCCTGGCTACGATTGGGAAAGTTTTTCCAAGAGCGTGATCGAGCAGCGTCTCGGTCTGACCTACAACCCTTACACCATCCAAATCGAGCCGCACGATTATATGGCAGAAATGTTTGATGCCTTTGCCCGCGTCAACACCATACTGCTCGATTTGAATCGCGATATCTGGGGCTATATTTCGGTCGGTTATTTTAAGCAAAAAACCAAGGCGGGCGAAATCGGCTCGTCCACCATGCCGCATAAAGTTAACCCTATCGACTTCGAAAATTCCGAAGGTAATCTGGGTCTGGCCAATGCACTGCTCAAGCATTTGTCGGAAAAATTGCCTATCTCACGCTGGCAGCGTGACTTGACCGATTCTACGGTCTTGCGCAATATCGGCGTCGCTTTCGGTTACACCCTGCTCGCTTACGACAGTTGTGTACGCGGTCTGAATAAGCTGGAAACCAACCCCGCGCGTCTGGCCGAAGATTTGGACAATACTTGGGAAGTGCTGGCAGAACCGGTGCAAACCGTAATGCGTCGTTATGGCGTAGAAAACCCTTACGAACAACTGAAAGAATTGACGCGCGGCAAGGGCATCTCAAAAGACGCTTTGCGTGAATTTGTCCTCGGATTAAGCATACCGCAAGACGCAAAAGACTTGCTGTTGGCGATGACACCGGCCAACTACATAGGCATCGCCGCTCAATTGGCGAAAGGCATCTAAGCGCCTCTACAGCACCAGCACATCCGTATACAACGGGGTTCAGGCATCAGCAGCCTGAACCCCGTTTTTTCCAAATCGCGCAGCCGTATCGATGCAAAAACTGCGCCGTATGAAACACAGCGCCTACACATTCTAAAATGAGCACCCCGCTCACGCATATTCCATGCGCCTTACAGAGTCGACTAGCTGGAAACCCGCATGGAATATGCGCGCTGGGACCGCCACTGGCGGTCTAAAGTTCCAAGTGCAACACTAAATTTTTAGTAGAGGCTGGTTAGTGGCTTCTTCAAAGTTTAGTCCTGCCAGCATGTGTGTCCAGACTTCATTGGGTGAGCGTCCGTTTAAGATTTCACGGGGACGTTCGTTTAATTTGAGGGCGATACTGTGAAGTTGGTATTGCGTGAGCTCAGACATCTGCATTCCCTTCGGTACATATTGGCGCAATAAACCGTTCACATTCTCGACACCCCCGCGTTGCCAGGGGCTGTGCGGGTCGCAGAAATACACTTTAATTCCGGTCGCGTCGGTGATGCGCTGGTGCTCTGCCATTTCTGATCCCTGGTCGTAGGTCATCGTTAAACACACTTCTTCTGGCATCCTGCGCAAGACATTGGCGAAGCCTTGATACGCACTATAGGCATCGCGTCGCTCCAATTTAATCAGGCTCACGCGGCGACTGGTGCGCTCATATAACACGTCCACCGCGCCTGGCGAATCGATCGCGCCGAGCAACAGGTCACCTTCGAAATCGCCAAGTCGCGCGCGTAATTCGACCTCTCCGGGACGGGCGTGAATCATCTCTTTGATCCAGGTTTTACCATTGCCGCGTCTGCTGCTTTTACGTTTCTTGCCCTCTTGCCGCAAATGGCTGAGCAGCTGTCGTTTCAGCTCGCCCTTAGGTAAGCGCTCGATATGATGATAAATCGTTGAGTGCGACACTTGATAGGTCGGGGTATCTGGAAAAGCTCTTTGCAACCATAAAGAAATCTGCCGTGGCGACCAATCTCGTTCTAACTTGAATTTTACTTTAACCCATAATCCTTGCGTATAGGAGGACGCCAATTTACGCGGACGCCTGGCAATACGACGTTTCTGGTGGGCGCTTTGGTGAGCATGGATGGGTCTATATTGGCCATGCTCATCACAGCTTTTTTTTACTTCCCGGCAGATCGACGTGACGTTGCGACCCAGTTGCCTGGCAATCTCCCGCTTACTCTGTTTCGCTTGCAGCTGCCTTGCGATCAATTCTCTTTCTAATTCGCTTAAATGCGTGTAGCTCATGTTCACTCCTGTTTGTATAAATTCTACAGAAGTGTTGCACTTGTTATTTTTAGACCGCACTTTTGAACTTTTTCCAGGTTCTTGCGCCTAACGCGCTAGGCCGTATATCTTCCGGCAATTTTTTAACTCATCGCTGTCTTTCCTGGCTAGCTATCTTCATATGCCCTTTGCTTTTCGCGTTCCTAAGCCCTCACCGTACTACGTCCTTAGCTTCCTTAGCCTGCTTCCATTCTCCAGTCTGGCCGCCGACTTCATCGCAGACAATCCCGTGCCGGCAAGCGTAGAAATAAAAGCTAGCCGTAACGCGGGCGACGAACGTCAGCGTGCCAGCGCCAGCAAGAGCGTGATCCTGCGTGAAGAAATTACGCGTTACGGCGATAGTAATCTGAGCGAAGTATTAAAACGCCTGCCCGGCATCACCATTAGCAATTCCAGCGCACGCGGCAACGAAGTACAAATGCGCGGATTAGGCAATGGTTATACGCAGATTTTGCTCAATGGCGAAGCTACGCCAAATGGGTTTTCCATCGATAGCATTGCGCCTGATTTGATCGAGCGTATCGAAGTGATGCGCACCGCGACCGCAGAATTTAGCACGCAGGCGATCGCTGGCACCATCAATATCGTCTTAAAAAAAACCATACAAACAGGTCAACGAGAAATCAAGCTGGGACTGGCAGAATCACGCAGCCAACTCTCGCCGAATGTCGCCTTGCAGTTATCGGAGCGCAGCGGTAACTTGTCTTATACGCTAGCGGCAATCATACAAAGACAGTTACGCGCCACGTCCGAAAACCTCGAGGAAACAGGCTTTGATCAGAACGGTCTGCTTAATCTACAAAGGCAAACAAGTTTAGAAGAACGTATGAGCCGCGACGAACTCAGCCTGGCTCCGCGCCTGATCTGGAAGCTGGAGAATGGCGACAGTGTGACATCGCAAAGTTTTCTCAGTAGCGGCCACATCAACGATATCAAAGATAGACGCGAGAGCAGCGTACTCAATACACCTTCAGAATTTCCACTCAATCACAGCAACTGGAACGCCTACACCAAGGCCTTGCGCAGCGATCTGAACTGGCTGCGCAAACTGGAGGACAGCGCCAAACTCGATAGCAAATTCGGCGTCTATCTGAGTCACCGTGACACCGACTTTGACTTCCAAGGTTTCAATCTGGAGCAGCAAATGCTGGAGCGACATCTGGTCAACTCATCGATACAGGATCAATCATTGACGCTCAGTGGAAAATATAGTGCGCCCTTCATAGAAAACCATGCGCTGATAGTTGGCTGGGATGGCAGTCTGATACAGCGCACTGAAGACCGGGTAGAGCGCATCAATGATCTACTAAGTAATAGCACTGCCAGTAGCAATGAAGCCTATCGCGCCGGCGTCAAGCGCCTGGCCTTATTCGTGCAGGACGAATGGGATATCAGCCGACTTTGGAACGCGTCCTTAGGCTTGCGCTGGGAAGGTCTACAAACCAACACCAGCGGCAATGTACTGAGCCAAGTCGAGAACCGCTCCAGCGTCTTTAGCCCACTACTGCAAACGGTGTGGAAACTCTCAGAACTAGAAAATCAGCAGCAACAAGTGCGACTGGCGTTGACCCGTACCTACAAGGCCCCCACCACCACCAGCTTAATCCCGCGACGCTACACTAGCGACAATAATAATAACGCGACCAATCCGGATACTCAGGGCAATCCGCAGTTACGACCCGAACTAGCCTGGGGTCTGGACGCCGCCTTTGAGCAATACTTCGGTGCCGGTGCTTTGTTCAGCGCCAGCGCCTATCTACGCAAAATTGATGATGTGATCCTGGATCAGTTATCGCTGCAAAACGGCACCTGGATTAGCACTCCCGCCAACAGCGGCCAGGCGTATATTCGCGGTCTGGAACTGGAACTAAAATGGCCATTGCAAAGCTGGCTCGCTAGCGCCCCAGACATGACCTTGAGCGGGAACCTGAATCGCAACTGGTCGCGCGTAGAGCAAGTGCCTGGGCCTGACAACCGGCTCGATAGACAAGCGCCGCTGAGCGCCAATCTGGCCATAGCTTACAAAGCTAGCCAGCAACTGAGCATGGGATGCACCTTCAGCTACACCCAAGGTGGCACGGTGCGCGTCTCTGCGGTGCAGCGCGGCTATACCAATCAGCGCCGCCAACTCGATGCGTATGCAGCATGGAATCTGCAAAAGCAAACCCAGCTCAGACTCAGCGTCAACAACCTGCTGCCACAAGATAAAGTAAGTATAGACAATTATCAAGATCAACAAGGCGCACGCAATCTGAGCACGACTGCGCCCAGCTATCGGTCGGTAAAACTGCTGCTCGAGCACAAATTTTAGTCCATCCCAAAAAACACCGGTTCCAACACGATGGAACTTTTTTTGCTATTATTAGTCCTACCTCGAACTAATTATGTCTTTTACTAGGAGTTCTTATGCAGCGTTATAGTCGCTTAACGATGTTACTACACTGGCTAGTCGCCATCCTGATCGTAGCCGCCTTTGCACTTGGCAGTGTCATGACCGACATGAAAATCAGTCCGAGCAAGTTGCAATATTATTCCTGGCATAAATGGCTGGGGATTACCGTATTAGGCCTGGTCGCGCTGCGTTTGATCAGTCGCTTACTGGCAGGCGCGCCTGACCATCCGGCCAGTATGAAAAAATGGGAACGTCAACTAGCTGGCGCAACGCACGTCTTTTTATATGCATTGATGTTTGCCGTGCCACTGTCTGGATATTTGTACACCTATGCCGCCGGTTTTCCTGTGGTGTATTTAGGACTATTTGAATTGCCCGCCTTAATCGGCCCCAACCCCGAACTCAAACCCGTACTCAAAGAAGTGCATGAAGCACTCACCAACGTGATGCTGGTAGTGGTCGGTTTACATGTGGCTGCGGCTTTTAAACATCACTTCATCGATAGAGATGGCATTTTTAAACGCATCTTGCCGCTCAATTAATTTTCATTTTCAACTATCCTTCTAGGAAGCGCCATGCTCACTCTTTTACAGATTTCAAAACGCAGCCAGCTTGCCCTTGCCGCCATCAGCCTAGCTGTGGCAATCCCAGCCCTGGCTGCCATCGCAAAAATCGACGACGCAAAAAGCAGTGTAGGCATCGTGTTTAAACAAATGAATGTCGCGGTCGATGCCAAATTCAAAAAATTTAACGCCAGCATCGATTACAACAGCGCCAAACCAGAAAGTTCAAAAGCGAGCGTCGAGATCGATCTCAATAGTTTTGATTTAGGCGACCCTCAATACAATGCCGAAGTACTGAAAAAAGAATGGTTTAACGCAGCCCAATTCCCCAAAGCCAATTTCGTCTCGACCAGCATGAAAGCCGGCGCTAACGGCCAACTAGAGGTAGCGGGAAATCTGAGCATCAAAGGCAAAACTGTGCCTACCCGTTTTTCTTTAACGGTAAAAAATGTCGGCGCGACACAAGTATTCGATGGCAGTTTGCCGATCAAACGTCTGGCCTTCAATATCGGTGAAGGCGAATGGAAAGACACTTCGATGGTGGCAGATGAAGTACTGATTAAATTTCACGTAGTAACAACGCAGTAAGCATGCAACAACAACGCATTAAACATATATTAACAACGCAGCACTTATTATTTCCCTCGATTTCTTACCAGCTACTCCAAGGATATTTAACATGAAACTAAACCAATTTTTCGCCGCAGCCTTAGTCCTCGCCGCCGCCCCTGCATTTGCACAAACCTATACCGTCGACCCTAGCCATACCTATCCTAGTTTCGAAGCTGATCACATGGGCATCTCTTTCTGGCGCGGAAAATTCAATAAGAGCAGTGGGAAAATCACCCTGGATCGCGCCGCAAAAACGGGCACAGTAGACATTACTATCGACATCAACTCCATCAATTTCGGGATGGCGGACATGGATAAGCATGCAAAATCCAAAGATATTTTCAATGCTGAAAAATTCCCGACTGCGGTCTACAAAGGCACGTCTATACAATTTAACGGTGACATCCCTGTGGCTGTGCAAGGCGAATTTACTTTGATGGGCGTCACCAAACCACTGACGCTGACGATCAATAAATTCAAGTGCATCATGCATCCTATGCATAAGAAAGAAGCTTGCGGCGCGGACGCCACGGCAGAATTCAAACGCAGCGATTTTGGTCTGGACTATGGCATCGCATACGGTTTTTCACCTGACGTTAAACTAGCGATACAAGTAGAAGCAATTAAAGCTAACTGATAGCACGCAGTCTGATTGGCTACTTGAGCACGCGCTGCTGGCGTGTTCGAGTAGTGCACAGCACCACTTGATACGAACTTACGCATGAATAAACGCTATCTACGCAGCATACGGCTACTCGCCGAATGCATGCAATTGTTTGAAAAAAACTCTTCTTTAAGAGTGCGTGCGCATGGCTTTACCGAATCACAGTTCGATATTATTGCAACCCTCGGTAACACAAAGGGCATGAGCTGCAAAGAGTTGGGTGAAAAAACCCTCATCACCAAAGGCACCTTAACCGGAGTGCTTAAGCGTCTGGAGCAAAAGGGTTTATTGCAACGCAGCGCGAGTAGCGAAGACCGGCGTCAGCAATTGATACAGCTTACGCCACTCGGTGAACAAAGCTTTGACGATATTTTCCCGCAAGTGGTGGAGCAAGGGAGTGAGTGTTTCAGCGACTACCGTGAGGAAGATTTTCTGATATTAGAACGGGCCTTAGTCAAGCTAAAGAGCAACTTGCAACAAGCACCTTAACTGCGCAAAAAAATAATACTCCCCTAAGTATTATTTTATTACGCATAAGCTGTATGCGCGACTAGCCGATTTATTAATAGATATAGGGGAGTATGCGCTAAAATCGACATAAATGAGGTAACTTGCGGACGACGAACTCATCACAGGTTCATGGCAAGGCATCAAACATGCACACCTGATTCCGGCCTTTTTCCTTGGCTTTATACATCGCATTATCGGCATTTTTGGCCAGCGTCACTTCACTCTCGCCATGCTCAGGATAAATCGCAATGCCTATGCTGACACTGAGCGTAAGGACATGCCCACCGGCCACCGCAAACGATTCAGCTAGCGCACAGCGGATTTTCTCAGCAACTCGCAGCGCATCATCATCGTTTTCTATCAACGGCAACAGGATCACAAATTCATCACCGCCGATGCGCGCCACGGTATCGGATTCTCGCACACAGAGCTGCATTCTTTCGGCGACCGCGCGCAACAAAATATCGCCGACATGATGACCCAATTGATCATTGATAGGTTTAAATTTATCCAAATCGAGATACATCAGCGCCAGACGAGCTTTATCGCGCTTGGCCTGCACGATGGCTTGCTGCAGGCGATCTCGAAACATGGCGCGATTAGGTAGGCCAGACAACTCATCGTATTGCGCCAGATAGCGAAACCTCGCCTCGCTCTCCCGCAAGTCACGCGTCATGGCGCGCGCCAGCGTCAGCGCACGCTCGCGTCCAGAAACCAATTGCCATGTCATCAATGCCAGCAATATGCTCAATACGCTACCGACGAAGGCAATCAGAGCCGACTTATCGCGCCCCAACTGGCTGGCAAATCCAGGCAGAGGACGCATCACAACGGCCCAGGTATGACCGCCACTGACGATATACTCAGTCATCTGCAAAGTTGTTGGATGCATCGCTTGTGCTGGCGCAGAGTCGTACATCAAGTTATCGGCACGGACATCAACGCCATCATAAATTTGCAGATGAATCAGAGGCGGGGTTTCGCCATACAAGGTAGCGAGTACCGCACTAACCTTAAATTCTGCAAACACCCAGCCATCAAGATTGGCTCTGCGCTGAGCGATCGTTTCCTGTGGACTGTTTTTTTTATAGACGGGTAAATACATCATGAAGCAGCTTTGTGCGCTGGCATGGCCGGACAGCGCCGATTCGAGCTTAGCCGAGACCGCCATCACTCCGCTATCTCTGGCGCGCTCCATAGCAGCCTGCAAGGTCGGATCAAGCGACATATCAAACCCTAACATGCGCGCATTTTCGCCTGTGCTAGGTTCGATACGCTGCACCAGAGCATAAGTGGGCCGCACTCCTTCAGGGTGAATATGAAAATCCTTCGCCACTTCAAGCTGCGCTGTTTGCATGAAACTATCCTCTTGTTGCGCCGTGACCTGCCACACCACGCCTAGCGCCTCCATGCTGGAAAAATTTGCGCCTAACTGCAAATTTTTTACATAGTCAGAAAAATCATTCTGGGGTACCGCGAGAGATGTCGCAAACAGACTCTGCGCGCCATACATTAGCTGTTCGTAGCTCACCATGCGCTGCTCGATACGCGCACTGAAATCTCGCACATGAAAATCGAGTGCAGCACGTAGCTCGTGATTTGCATTACTTTTTTCATGCTGCCATAGCAGCGCAGTCACACTCAAAGCGCATGCTAAAACGATGATAACCAAACGCTGTCGCACTAACCAGTTCACGCTAATCCTTAAAATTGGTGATCGCATCGGCCAATTCAGGCTTCATGTATTTTCTGAAAATCCTGGTCACACTACCGTCCCTGCGCATGCTTTGCACCAAAGCTCGCCATTTGTCCTGCTCGAGCGCTGATAGCGATTTTTTCGACATAATCAGTCCATGCGGAATCGCCGCATCCTCAGTATCAATGATCATGCTCTGTTCACGTAGCGCTGTATTTTCTATCTGCGGATAATCGAAGGGCTCTATGATCATTGCCTGGATTTGGCCGGTCTGAAAAATTTTAAAAAGAGGGTCGAAGCCAGTCGCGTAGACTAGGCGATTTTCTGGGCGCAACAGATCGATAAGCAGATTGGCATTATTGCTGTACCAAAAAGAGCGGATCACTCCAAGTTTCAAATCCGGATTTTTTTGAAATTCAGTTAAGGTCTTCAACTTCAGACCGTCCCTCAACAACAGATAATATTTATTTGAAAAATACCAGGCAAATCCGGCATAACGTTCGCGCTCAGCATTACTGATGCCAGACAAACTAAAATCGAGGGCACCAGATTCGATTAACTGCCAAATTCGCGCTCTAGGCAAGACGCTGACACTGAGCTTGCAACCGCTACGACGCATCAATTCATCAGAAAAATCTTTGTCTATGCCTGCACCAGTCTGACTAGAATACAGTAAGCCGTGTTCATGCAAAGCCAAGGTAAATGAACGTGAACAATCAGGGCCTTCGGCTGCAACAGCAAAACCGGAAGCAAGTGCAAATACCATAGAAATCAAAGAGAGTGCAATGCGCATAGTGATCCTTGATTCACAGTCATGAGTAAAAAACGTCGGATATTTATACAAAATAACACAGACATTTCTTGTTTGCACTTATTCACGGGAAAGTAGGTAAATAATCGCTTAGATATAGCAAGGAAGCTTTATTTTCGATCAACAAAAATTCGAAATCGACGTAACACCTTCCACATTCGAAGCATTCAATTTTGCCTTTTTGCTAATAAAAATTAGAATCAGGAAATAAAAAAGGGACAGAAAATTCCGTCCCTTTTCGTGTAAATTTACAAACTATTCTTAGGCTAATTTACCATGGCATTGCTTGTATTTTTTGCCGCTACCGCAAGGGCAGGCATCATTGCGTCCGACTTTAAAGCTATGATCCACCTGCGGTTGATTTGCACTCTGTTCAGGATTTGCCGTCGGTGCCAACATTTCTTCCGGGGTCGCATTCGCATCAAAATCAGCGTGTTGATAATGCACATTCTCGATCTGCGCTGCTGCCATTTGCTGCTCGGCCGCTTCGATTTCTTCACGCGATTGTATGCGCACGGTGACCACGGTCTTGACCACTTCGTTCTTGATCAAATCGAGCATCTGCGAGAATAATTCAAAGGCTTCGCGTTTGTATTCTTGCTTAGGATTTTTCTGTGCGTAACCGCGCAAATGTATACCCTGACGCAAGTGATCCAAAGCCGCCAGATGTTCGCGCCAATGGCTATCGATACTCTGCAACATGACACTGCGCTCAAAGCCTGCGAAGGCATCCTTACCGACCATCGCTAACTTGGACTCATAGGCGGTATTAGCGGCAGTTTGTACCCGTTCAAGTATGTCTTCATCACTCAGATTTGGTTCAGCAGCAAGCATTTTTGCGATAGGCAAATCGAGTGACCATTCATTCGCCAGCGTCGTTTCCAAAGCGGGAATATTCCATTGCTCCTCGACTGATTCTTCCGGCACATAAGCACGCACAACTTCTTCAAACATACCGCTGCGCAAAGAGCTAATCATCTCAGACATATCGTGCGCTTCGAGCAGCTCGTTACGTTGCTGATAAATGACCTTACGCTGATCATTGGCGACGTCATCGTACTCCAACAATTGCTTACGAATGTCGAAGTTACGCGCCTCAACCTTACGCTGCGCCGACTCGATGGAACGACTCACGATACCGGCCTCGATAGGCTCGCCTTCCGGCATTTTCAGTCTGTCCATGATGGCACGGACACGGTCGCCGGCAAAAATACGCAACAAGGCATCATCGAGTGACAGATAAAAACGTGAAGACCCAGGATCGCCTTGACGACTAGAACGGCCACGCAATTGATTATCGACACGACGTGATTCGTGGCGCTCAGTACCGATGATATGCAGGCCACCTGCGGTGACTACATGCTCATGCAAAGACTTCCACTCATCGCGCAGTTTTTGCGACTGAGTTTGCTTGTCGGCATCCGACAATTTACTATCGGCTTCTATCAATTGCACTTGCTTAGCGACGTTTCCACCGAGCACAATATCAGTACCACGGCCAGCCATATTGGTAGCGATGGTGATGCCCTTAGGACGTCCCGCCTGCGCAATAATTTCGGCTTCGCGCGCATGCTGTTTAGCATTGAGAACGTTATGCGGCAGCTTGGCCTTAGTCAAAATATCCGACAACATTTCCGAATTTTCGATCGAGGTCGTACCCACCAGGACTGGCTGACCACGCTCATAACAGTCTTTAATATCGATCAACATCGCATTATATTTTTCTTGCGCTGTCTTATACACCTGGTCTTGTCTATCTTTACGTTGCGAAGGACGATTCGGTGGGATCACCACGGTTTCCAGACCGTAGATTTCCTGAAATTCGTAAGCTTCAGTATCGGCCGTTCCGGTCATGCCTGACAAGCGCACATACATACGGAAATAATTTTGGAAAGTAATCGAAGCCAAGGTCTGATTCTCATTCTGAATCTTTACGCCTTCTTTCGCTTCCACCGCCTGATGCAGACCATCTGACCAACGACGCCCCGTCATCATACGGCCGGTAAATTCATCAACGATCACGATTTCATCGTTCAACACCACATAGTGTTGATCTTTAAAATACAGTGCATGCGCGCGCAAGGCTGCATACAAATGATGAATTAATGAGATATTCGCGGCATCGTACAAAGACGCGCCTTCTGGCAACAAGCCCATTTGTGTTAGCAGACGCTCAGCATGCTCGTGACCATCTTCGGTCAACAAGACTTGATGTGCTTTTTCATCTTTGGTGTAGTCGCCCGCCACCTCGATATGGCCTTTACCATCGGGAGTTTCCTCACCGATCTGCAAAGTGAGCATCTTCGGTACTTCATTAATTTTATAGTACAGCTCGGTATGACTCTCAGCCTGACCAGAAATGATCAAAGGTGTACGAGCCTCATCGATCAGGATCGAATCGACTTCATCGACCACGGCGAAATTGAGCGCGCGCTGCACTCTGTCTTTGGCTTCATACACCATGTTATCGCGTAGATAATCGAAACCGAATTCATTATTGGTACCGTAAGTAATGTCGGCAGCATACGCAGCTTGCTTGGCATCGTGTTCCAACTGCGAGAGATTAATCCCGGTAGTGAGCCCTAACCAACCGTACAAAGTACCCATCCACTCGGCATCGCGCTGAGCCAGATAATCATTCACGGTAACGACGTGTACGCCTTTGCCCGACAAGGCATTGAGGTAAGTTGGCAAGGTGGCCATCAAGGTTTTACCCTCGCCAGTGCCCATCTCGGCTATTTTGCCAAAATGCAAAACCATACCGCCTATCAATTGCACGTCGAAATGGCGCATTTTCAAGACACGCTTACTGGCCTCACGGCATACAGCAAACGCTTCAGGCAAAATCGCGTCTAGAGTCTCACCTTTAGCGATACGCTCTTTAAATTCGGCTGTCTTTGCTTGCAACTGCTCATCTGACAAGGCTTCCAGAGTGGGTTCCAGGGCGTTGATATCACGCACCGTTTTTTGGTATTGTTTCAAGAGCCGCTGATTACGGCTGCCGAATATCTTGGTCAGGAATGACATGCTATGAATGAGTAAGTAGATTCTTGAAAAAAGCTGCCAACAAACTTGACTGGGCAGCAACATAGACTAACTCGCGATTTTACCACGACCCCGCCCATTAACCAGCAAATGCCTGGTCACGCTCACGTAACTAGGCAAAATTGGTGACAAAAAAGAGAATATCAATAGGGGCAACAGAAAATTCTTACTGTTCCGCGCAGCAATGACTGCCGCCAAACAAGCGAACTTATTTTTGATTCAATGCTGCCATACTGGCTTGATTGACACCGGCATTAAGAAATTTATGCGGATTTTGTGGCACGCCTTTGACATGAACCTCAAAGTGTAAATGCGACCCGGTTGAACGTCCGGTTGAACCTATATCCGCGATATGCTGACCCCGCTTAACAATGTCGCCGACCTTGACATAAATTTTTGAGGCATGAGCGTAGCGCGTCATAATTTCACCGCCATGATCGATTTCCAGCATATTCCCGAATTGTGGATGAAACTCTGCCGCAATGATCACGCCGCCGGCGGCTGCAATAATCGGCGTCCCGGTAGGACTAGAAAAATCAATTCCCTCGTGAAAAGCACTGCGCCCGGAGAATGGGTCTAAGCGCCAGCCGAAACCGGATGCGTTATAACTGACATTGACAGGCTGTATGGTTGGCAATAATTTGGATTGCAACTTAAAACCCATCAGCTTGGTCTCGACCACGCTCATAAAATCCGAACGCTGCTCCAGATCCCTGGACATTGCATCTAAGGCGGTTTGAAACTGCGACAAATTTAACTCTCGGGGAGGCGACAGTGTAGAGGTTTCAGCACCACCGCGTCCGGGCGTCTCTTTAAAATTAAACTCTTCTGGCTTCACTCCTGCCAGTCCCTGAACCCGCTCGCCCAGAGCGTCTAATCGTATCAATTGCGCCTGCATCTCACCTAGTTTGATAGCCATCGCGGCCAGATTTTCTTTCAAATATTTATCTTTTGCATTCGGGTCATTGCTTTGTAAGCTAGACACGTTGGCCGGCATCAAGCCTTTCAAGATAGGTAGATCGCTACTCGCCAGCCGTAAAATTAAGGCAGCCATCACTGCGGAGCACAACATCGTGAGAGTTAAAAAGCCCAGAACGGACAGTAGGATATGGGTAGAGCTGAGAGTAATCGACTTCGCTTGCGTGAAGCGAGAATGCATGAAAATGATTTGCATTAGTTGACGTCCCCATGACAGGTAAACAGGCAGCTGTGGTAAGGTGCTATCCATGCAATCATTAACGCCACCTCCATTTAAACTCAATATCAAACGCGGTCGAAAATTACCCGATGCCAGCGGCATCGCCAACTATTTAGCCCGCAATGACAAAATTTCGCCACTACTACCTAGCATCAAGCGCAATGCCTCACTACAGAAAGAATGTGAAGCCATACTACCGACGATATTTGATAGCTGCGAAGTGCTGCAATTAGCCGATGAGCAATTAAGTCTAGCCGCTCCAAATGCATCTCTGGCAAGCAAGTTAAAACAAACCTTGCCTAAATTACTCTCTCAATTGCAATTACGAGGTTGGCAGATTAACGCAATACGGATCAAAGTACAAGTTAGGAAAACCATAGAAAAACCTAGTCCGGTCAAGCAGCTAATTTTCTCCAGTAGCGCCATTCATGCTTTTGATGCGCTGGAACAGAGCTTAGACGATACGCCCCAAAATGCAGAGCTAAGGGCGGCATTACATAGGCTGGTGCAACGCAATCAATCGTAGAAATATCGTTTTTCAATTTCGATTCAGATAAACCTGATCCGTCCAATGATTAGGATAGAGCCCACTCACGGCGCTCTTGCTCTGCATACGACGAGGGTGCCCGTATAGTATCTTCAAATGTCACGATTTCATACGCATCTGGCTGCGCCAACAAGGCGCGCAATAACTGATTATTCAATCCATGACCAGATTTATGCGCGGTATAACTTGCCAACAAGGGATGCCCTATGAGGTATAAATCACCAATCGCATCGAGTATTTTGTGACGTACAAATTCATCGTCAAAACGTAGTCCATCGGCATTCAAAATACGAAATTCATCCATCACGATGGCGTTTTCCATCGAGCCGCCACGTGCCAATCCTATACCGCGCAACATCTCCACATCCTGCATGAAGCCGAAGGTGCGAGCCCTGGCGACGTCTTTTACGTAGGACACTTTAGAGAAATCCACCTCGGCAGTCTGGGTCGTGCCATCCACCGCGGGGTGATTAAACTCTATGAAAAAATGTAATTTATAACCATCAAAAGGTTCTAACTTTGCCCATTTTTCAGATTTCCCTGAGCCTTCACGTATCTCTACTGGTTTTAATACACGGATAAATTTTTTCGCAGCATTTTGCTCTTGCATTTCTGCTTGCTGCAAAAGATAGACAAAGGAAGAAGCAGATCCATCCATGATGGGTATTTCTTCAGCGCTCACATCGACATACAAATTATCGATGCCTAAACCGGCGCAAGCGGACAACAAATGTTCAACGGTAGACACTTTGGCGCCTTGATTTGTCAAGGTCGATGCCATACGGGTATCCCCGACATTTAAGGCTTGCGCTTCAAAAACTACGGGCGGGGTCAAATCGATACGCGTAAACACAATGCCTGCATCGATAGGTGCCGGGCGCAATATCAGATCAACCTTGGTACCGGAATGAACTCCAACACCTATGGTTTTGACCTGTTTTTTGATTGTTCTTTGTTTTAACATCTAACCATTATATCTGCTTGTCAAAATCAAGACCCGCAATCGGGTCGCTCGGAATATCAAATTAAATTTTTCACAAATAAAAAAGCGCACAAAAATTTGTGCGCTTTTCCAAGAACAGAAAAATTATGACAATTGCGCCAACATCGTTTCGGCGTTAGAGACTGCGAAATTACCGCCCTCCTCAATATTCAATTGCTTAACGACACCATCAACCGCCAGCAAAGAATAACGCTGGGAACGAGTACCCATACCGAACTTACTAAAATCAGCATCCAAACCCAAAGCTTTACTGAATTCGCCATTTCCGTCAGCCATCATACGTACGATGCCAGTCGCTTTCAAATCACGCCCCCAGGCACCCATGACAAACGCATCATTAACCGAGATACACCAGATTTCATCGACGCCCTTGGCTTTCAAAGCGGCAGCGTGTTCCACATAACCTGGCACATGTTTCGCCGAGCAGGTAGGTGTATATGCGCCAGGCAAACCAAAAATTGCTATGGTTTTACCTTTACTCAGATCTGCGACGCTGAAAGTATTCGGTCCGAGTGAGCAGCCCTCAGATTCAACTTCGATGAATTCGGCTAAACTGCCTTCTGGTAATTTTTCTGCGATCTTGATAGTCATATCTGGCTCCATTAATAGATAGAAAGTACACCGTTTCTAACAAATATCATTTTTTCTTATTGTTAAAAAAACGGACTGAGCGCAAGTATGCCTGACTCTGAATTTTCTTGCAGAAAGCAAAACGCCGGCGATTGCCGGCGTTTTGCTTCAAACTATTTTAAAACTATTTCAAGCTACATCGCACTATATTTTGGAGAACCAAAATCAATCAGCTTGCTTGCGTAAAAAAGCCGGAATATCGTAAGTTTCCATACCATTTTTTTCCAAAGCACGGACCTGATCAGAAGCAGATTCACGTCGCCATACTGCTGGTTTACTCAGGCTTTCGAATCCGGCAGAGGATGTCATCCCCATATTCGCTGTAGTGCTGGCAGTAGTTGCCATCATCATAGGCTCATTGTGAGTACCAGTACGCAACATAGGCGTTTGCACCAACTGAATATTTTTCTTGCCACGTCCCAAACCTGTCGCGACCACAGTCACACGGATATCATCACCCATGCTGTCGTCATACGCAATCCCTTGAGCTATCGAAGCATCATCCGCAGCAAATGCACGTACCGCTGCCATGACTTCTTTGATCTCTTTACCCTTCAGACTACGACTAGCAGTAACGTTAACCAAGACGCCACGCGCACCAGACAAATCGATACCGTCGAGCAGTGGAGAGGCCACCGCCTGCTCCGCCGCAATGCGGGCGCGATCTACACCAGAAGCGGTTGCAGTTCCCATCATGGCCTTACCCTGCTCGCCCATAATCGTTTTCACATCGTTAAAATCGACGTTGATATGACCTGGTACATTGATGATTTCAGCGATACCCGCAACCGCATTATTGAGAACATTGTCTGCGTGTTGCAGCCACTCTATCATGCTGTCATCTTCGTAAATTTCTTCCAACTTTTCGTTGAGGATGATGATGAGAGAGTCTACGTGCTTGGACAATGCCTCCAAACCTTCGTCTGCGATATCCATGCATTTCTTACCTTCGTAAGAAAATGGTTTGGAAACCACCGCAACGGTCAGGGCGCCTAATTCCTTGGCGATCTGCGCAACGACCGGCGCAGCTCCGGTGCCTGTTCCACCGCCCATACCTGCAGCGATAAAAACCATATGCGAACCTCGCAATGCGTCTTCAATTCGTGCTCGCGACTCTTCCGCTAACTGGCGACCAACTTCAGGTTTCATCCCTGCACCCAAACCGGTCTCACCGATTTGAATAACATTGTGCGCTTTGGATTGCGTCAATGCCTGTGCGTCAGTATTGGCGCAAATGAACTCGACGCCAGAGACACCTTTGTTAATCATGTGCTGTACAGCATTGCCACCGGCACCACCAACACCGACCACCTTGATTACGGTGCCTTGCGTAGCGTTATCGACCATATCGAACTCCATCATGCATCCTCCAAGTAGGCAGTTTTCAGTCGCTAGTCATCACCCAATGTCACGACTAGCGAATGCAAACTGCAGATAACAACATTATAAAATGATTACTACAATTTATGCTTACTTTATACGCGATTTATACGTAGAAATAATCTAAAAATTCCCCAAAAACCACTCTTTCATGCGTTGCCAGACCGCTTTTGCCGAACCCTCTTGTTTGGTCACGATATGCCCGCGCATATACTGCTTCTTTGCTTCCAACAACAACCCCAAAACCGTCGCATAACGAGGGCTGCGCACCACGTCGGCCAACTGACCAGAATAGACCGGCATTCCCAATCTGGTTGGCTTCAAAAATATGTCTTCAGCCATCTCTACCATTCCTGGCATGATGGACGAACCGCCCGTCAAAACGATACCGGAAGAAAGTACATCCTCGTATCCCGACTCGCGTACAACCTGATGCACCAACGCGAATAACTCCTCAACCCTAGGTTCTATTACTGCAGCTAAAGCCTGACGCGACAAGGAGCGCGGACCGCGATCCCCTAAACCCGGGACATCCAGCGTATCAGAAGGATCGGCCAAGACTTGTTTGGCAACCCCAAATCTGATCTTAATTTCTTCAGCCTCTGAAGTCGGCGTACGTAGCGCCATCGCGATATCGTTGGTGATCTGATCACCGGCTATCGGTATCACTGCCGTATGACGAATCGCCCCTTCACTAAATACCGCCACATCGGTAGTGCCGCCGCCGATGTCAATCAGAACCACGCCCAGTTCTTTTTCGTCTTTGGTCAGAACCGCTTCAGCGGACGCCATCGGTTGCAAGATCAAATCAGAAACTTCGAGGCCGCAACGGCGCACGCATTTCACGATATTTTGTACTGCTGAAACCGCACCGGTAACGATATGCACTTTTACTTCAAGACGAATTCCGCTCATGCCTATCGGTTCGCGCACATCATCCTGACTATCCACGATGAATTCTTGCGGCAAGGTATGTAGCAACTGCTGATCGGTAGGAATATTCACCGCTTTAGCTGTTTCTATGACGCGTGAGACATCGGCCGCTGTGACCTCCTTATCTTTAATCGCGACCATGCCGCTAGAATTGAAGCTACGGATATGGCTGCCGGCAATTCCAGTGTAGACATGTCGAATCTTACAGTCGGCCATCAACTCAGCTTCTTCCAGTGCCCGTCGTATCGACTCTACGGTTGCCTCGATGTTGACGACCACGCCCTTCTTGAGTCCCTTGGATTCGTGCTGCCCTAGACCGATTACCTCATGTCGTCCATCAGGCATGACTTCAGCCACCACCGCAACGATTTTTGAAGTGCCAATATCGAGACCGACTATCAGGTTTTTTGCATCTTTTGTCATGTCATTCCACTTACTTAAGTTTGCTTTTCAATCCTAGTGAACTTTTACTCGATTTTAGAGCCAGTCCGTTCGGATACCGCATATCCACACTTTCAATACTATCTCGCAAACTCGTGAGCAACTGCGGATATACCGCCAATAACTGATCCACTCGTTTCTTCAAAATCAACTCGTCCTGCATACGCCCCAACTCGACTTTCATGCCATTGCTCAGCTTTAAACTCCAGGCATAACGATTTGAATATTGCACGGCATCTGGTTCCAGATTGATGACCGCAAACCACTTTTTAAAATCTAAATACCGCGCCAACACTTCTTTCTCGCTACCTTGCGGTCCGACAAATTCGATCAGGTCAGCATCTTCCTCTGCCTCAGCCAAATTTGCAGTGAACACGTCACCTT
The DNA here is from genome assembly GCF_049340485.1 of Undibacterium sp. Ren11W. Classification (NCBI taxonomy): domain Bacteria; kingdom Pseudomonadati; phylum Pseudomonadota; class Betaproteobacteria; order Burkholderiales; family Oxalobacteraceae; genus Undibacterium; species Undibacterium sp. Ren11W. The sequence continues at coordinate 81,155 of NZ_JBMPPB010000007.1, read as the reverse complement.
TTGCTGAGATGAGTCGCCCCTCGTCCCCCCAAGTACCAAGAACCTCGTGCTCTTCGAGTACCACAATAAGTTTATTCGGCCACTCTCTTTGTACACTCGCTTTACGCACCCAGGGCACCATTTCAAAAGCGCTTCTGACCAGATCTAAATTACTGGTGAAAAAATTCCCTTTGATTTTCGGTATCGCGGCATTTCTAACCGTCAAGGCGTTGACATGTCTTAAATTTCCTTTATCTACGCCTTCGATTCGAATTGCTGTCAAAGTAAACATGGGGCGCTGAATGACCCACCAGATCCCGGACATCAAAAATGCGAGCAACAATATACCAACCAAGGCATTTGTCATTGCATTCAATATTTTGACGTCATGCCACATGGCGTTTAACTACTTTCCTTTTTTGTGTCTGGTTTTATCTTCAGACGTGCGGTCTTAAGAATCGCCATGCAGACATCTTCATAACTCATCCCTGCTGCGCGCGCTGCCATAGGCACTAAGGAATGCCCGGTCATACCTGGTGAAGTATTAATTTCAATCAAAAATGGCTTATTATCTGAAGCTCTTAGCAACACGTCGACCCGCGCCCACCCTTCGCAATTGATAGCACGATAAGCCGCAACACACATCTCCTGTATTTCCGCAGTCAATTGCACATCTAACGGTGCCGGGCAAAGATACTTAGTGTCATCTGTAAAATATTTATTTTGATAATCGTAATTACCTTCTGGCGCTACGATTTCAATAATAGGAAGTGCGTATGCGTTCGCCCCCATGCCCAACACGGCAACAGTTAACTCTCGACCCTGAATAAACTCTTCAGCCAATACTTCGTCATCAAACTGTGACGCCAAACTGTAAGCGGCATGCATCTCAGTAGCAACATTGACCTTGGTAATTCCTATGGTAGAGCCTTCATGCGGTGGTTTGATTATTAAAGGCAAACCCAACTCAGCAGCAACCGTTTCCAGATCACTGTCCGGTGTAAGCACCACATAATCTGGTGTGATGAGTTGATGGCTCTGCCAAATTTTCTTGGTGAAAATTTTATCCATCGCTATCGAAGAGGCCATCACACTGCTACCTGTGTACGGAATAGCTAGCTGCTCCAAGACACCTTGCAAGCTACCGTCTTCACCGTAACGGCCATGCAGCGCAATAAAAACACGGTCAAATTTCTCTGACTCCAAATCAGCCAAACTACGCAAGGCAGGATCGAAAGCGTGCGCATCAACGCCTTGACTTTTTAATGCAGACAAGACCCCGTTACCAGACATGATGGAAACTTCCCGTTCGGCAGAGCGTCCGCCAAACAAAACACCAACTTTTCCCAATTTTTCCATTTTCATTTCGCTCATGATTTCTATTCTATTTCGATTTGGCCTGTGCCATTTTTGCTGGCACAGCACTGATCGAACCCGCGCCCATAACTATCAAGACGTCATCGTTTTTTAATACATGCAATAAATTTTCCGGCATATCCAAAATATCCTCAACAAATACTGGTTCGAGCTTTCCCGCCACACGCAAAGCGCGTGATAAAGCCCGACCATCTGCAGCAACAATCGGAGCTTCACCGGCGGCATACACCTCGGCCAACACCACCGCATCGGCAGTGGAAATTACTTTGACGAAGTCTTCAAATAGATCACGGGTACGGGTATATCGATGCGGTTGAAACGCCAGTACCAATCTGCGGCCAGGGTAAGCGCCACGTGCGGCAGCAATAGTGGCTGCCATCTCAACCGGATGGTGTCCATAGTCATCTACAAGTGCAAAACTACCTGCTTGCGGCAAATCGATTTCACCATAGCGGGTAAATCTGCGGCCGACTCCATTAAATTCACTTAATGCCTTTTGAGTTGCGATATCGGCCACTCCCACTTCGCGTGCAATCGCGATCGCCGCACAAGCATTCTGGACATTATGCATACCAGGCTGATTCAGGCTCACTGGCATATCTTCGTAGCCATCTTGAATCACAGTAAATTGCATTTTTCCACCAACCGCTATCGCATCAATCGCCCTTACCTCGGCATCCTCATGGAAGCCATAGGTCACGATAGGTTTAGAAACGAAGGGCATGATCTCTCTGACGTGCACATCATCAAGGCAAAGTATCGCGACGCCATAAAATGGTAGTCTTTGCGTGAACTCAATGAACGCTTGTTTGAGCTTAGAAAAATCGTGCTCATAGGTTTCCATATGATCGGCATCGATATTCGTAATGACTTCTATCACTGGCAATAGATTCAAAAATGAGGCATCTGACTCATCTGCTTCGGCCACGATAAAATCACCACTTCCCAATTTGGCGTTGGCGCCGGCACTATTGAGACGCCCTCCAATCACAAAAGTAGGGTCAAAACCGCCTTCCGCCAAGATGCTCGCGACCAAACTAGTGGTCGTGGTTTTTCCGTGGGTTCCGGCTATCGCAATACCGCTCTTCAGGCGCATCAATTCTGCCAGCATCAAAGCCCTTGGGACGACGGGAATATGTTTTTCTCTGGCAGCAATCACTTCAGGATTGTCGGTTTTGACTGCGGTGGAGGTAACGATTGCATCAGCACCGGCAATATTTTCAGCCGCATGCCCTAACATCACATTGGCACCTAAACTTGCCAATCTTTGTGACGCAGTATTACTGCTTAGGTCGGAACCGGATATAACGTATCCTAGGTTCAACAATACTTCAGCGATACCGCTCATCCCTGAGCCGCCAATACCGACAAAGTGCAAATGTTTGACTTTATGTTTCATACTAAATTTTCCAAAATTTCTGCGATTACCTGATTCGCCTCGCGTTGCCCTAAGGCGTAAGCCGTTTGCGCCATATTCTGGCATTGCGCTCTATTCATCTTCTGTAAAGTTTCCGCCAGAGTCTTTGCATTAAGTTCTGCCTGCGGCAAATAGATAGCTGCTTTTTTTTCCTCCATCCAGAGAGCATTGTCTTTTTGATGCGAGGTACTCGATGCCACAAAAGGGATCAAAATACTTGCGACACCTGCCGCCGTCAATTCCGAAATAGTGATCGCCCCAGCCCGGCAAATTACCAGATCCGCTTCAGCATAGCGTCTAGGCATGTCATCAATAAAATCCAATACTTCAGCTGTTACTTCACAATCTGAGTAGCGTTTTTTCAAAGCCTCGATATGTTGTTTGCCTGATTGATGCGTCACTATTGGACGCATTTCGGCGGGTATCAATGCAAGCGCATCCGGGATACTTTCGTTCAAGACTTTAGCGCCTAAACTACCACCCACCACAAGTATCCGTAATGCCCCTCGACGTTCTGCATAACGCACTTGCGGCGATGGCAACTGACAAATTTCTTTACGAATAGGATTACCGGTCAATACCATTTTTCCATCTGTATTTTGTAAACTCGATGGCAGCCCAAATAACAATTTTTTTGCCACCGGACGTAAGGCTTTGTTTGACAAAAGCAAAGCAGCATCGGCGTTCATCAAGACCACGGGCTTGCCGCGTAAAGCCGCCATTAAACCGCCTGGGACTGTGACGTACCCCCCCATTCCTAGCACTACATCGGGTTTTCGCTTTCCTAAAATACGTACGCAAGCGAAAAAACTTGCTATCAACTTATAGAACCCGCTCAGGCTATGCAGTAAACCTTTTCCACGCACGCCGGTGAAGTCGATATTGTCCATAGGTATCTGATGCTTGGGTACTATTTGGGTTTCCATCCCTTTGCTAGTACCTAGCCAGGTAACATTCCAACCTCGCTCCTGCATGGTCTCCGCAATTGCCAGACCGGGGAAGATATGTCCGCCGGTTCCAGCCGCCATGATGAGCAAATTTTTGCCCTTTTGAGTGGATGGGTTCATACCCGGCCTCCACGCATCAACATGCGATTTTCGTAATCTATTCTCAATAAAATCGCTAAACCCACACAATTAATCAAAACACCCGAACCGCCGTAGCTCATTAATGGCAACGTCAAACCTTTTGTCGGCAGCAAACCAAGGTTTACGCCCATGTTAATAAATGTTTGCACACCTATCCAGATGCCAATACCCTTTGCTGTCAGTCCGGCAAATGTCAAATCAAGAACGATGGCTTGCCGACCTATCTCAAAGGATCGTTTGACTATCCAATAAAACAAAAGAACAACGGTCATGACGCCGACAAAACCCAATTCTTCGCCGATGACGGCCAATAAGAAATCCGTATGCGCTTCTGGCAGGTAATGTAATTTTTCTACGCTTGCACCTAATCCAACTCCAAATAACTCACCGCGCCCAAACGCGATTAGCGAATGCGATAATTGATAGGCCTTACCCAGTGCGTGTTCTTCGACCCATGGGTCTAAATAGGCAAAGATACGCTCGCGCCGGAATGGTGAAAAAATAATCACCATGCTAAAAATACCGACCAAGGTGGCCGCGATACCAGCGAACCAAACGCCATTTATCCCACCCAAAAACAAAATACCCATTGCGATACAAACAATCACTCCGAATGCGCCTAAATCCGGCTCTAACAGCAACAACAATCCCAGCAGTGCGACTGCCGCCATCATAGGAAGGAAGCCTTTGGTCAATTTATGCATAAATTCCTGCTTGCGTACGGTGTAGTCTGCTGCGTACAACACCATAAACAATTTCATTAATTCCGACGGCTGAATGTTGAAGACTTTAAACGACAACCAGCGCTTTGCGCCATTGACGCCCTTACCGAGCCCCGGGATCAAAACGGCAACCAATAAGAGCAAAGTGAGCACGAATAAATAAGGTGCGGCACGCTGCCAATCAGAAATTTTAATTCGAAAAACAAATAGCCCTACGAGCACTGAGACCGCCACAAAGATCGCCTGTCGTATCAAAAAATGAGCATTCTTGTAGTTGGCATACTTCGGTGAATCGGGCAAAGAAATTGAAGCCGAATAAACCATCACCATGCCAAACAACATCAAGATCATGGTGACCCAAATCAAGGCTTGATCGTACTCCATCATTTTTGAGCGCTTCGCCAAGTGCGACGGAGCCACTGGCTCGGCAGCAAATGGCAACCACTTATTAAATGAGAAGAGTAACTGCTTCATTAAGCGATCTCTCCACGATTCAAGGCAAACTCACGAACCGATTCAACAAAAACCTGCGCTCTGTGCGAATAATTACGAAACATATCAAAACTGGCGCAGGCGGGCGAAAGGAGAACGATGTCGCCCTCTTGGGCCAACTCCGCAGCGGCCAGTACTGCCAGCTCTAGAGTGTGGGAATCACATAACTCAAGTTGGCAAGTCTGAAACGTCTGACGCATCTCGTCCGCCGCCTTCCCTATCAAAAAAACAGCTTTTGCGTATTGGATCAAGGGCTCTTTTAATGGAGAAAAATCTTGCCCCTTCCCTTCACCTCCAGCAATTAGAATGATCCGTTTTCCATTGCCATGAGCTTGCGCCCCTAAACCTTTTAATGCGGCAACTGTGGCACCTACATTAGTGCCTTTGCTATCGTCGATAAAATCGATTCCGCCTATAGTGGCGACCAGTTCAACACGATGTGGTTCGCCAGTATATTCTCGCAGGCCATGCAATAGCGGCGCCAAAGGTAAACCTATAGCACGGCATAATGCCAACGCTGCCAAAGCATTTGCTGCATTATGAAGTCCTCTAATTTTCAAGGCGTCGGCCGGCATTAGGCGAGCGATGATGACAGGCGCTTCTTCTATATTTTTCTTTTTACGACGGCTTACGGATTGCTCTTCTTCCGCACTATTTGCCGCGGCCAGCCATATCATGCCGTGTTCGTTGAGCAAGCCTAGGTCGCCATCTATTATTGGTGACGCAACACCAAAGGTAAGTTGTTTATTTTCAGCTTGTGGAGTCGATTTGTGCATCGCCATGACTAAGGCATCATCGCGGTTCAATACTTGAGTGGTTCTGGCTCCGAATATGCGCGCCTTATCAGCGCAATATGATTTCAAATCGCCGTGCCAGTCCAGATGATCTTGACTAATGTTCAATACCGTTGCAGCATCTGCTTGTAGACTATAACTAGTATGCAACTGAAAACTAGATAATTCCAACACCCAGACTTGAGGCAGTGAGTCGGCATCGATTGCTTCACGCAAGACATCAAGCATAGCCGGACTGATATTCCCCGCAAGCTTAACGCTTAAACCAGCACGTTCACACAATAAACCAACCAAGCTAGTCACTGTGGTTTTGCCATTGGTACCGGTAATCGCTATTAGCTTCGGTTGGTATCCGTGCGAGTTCTGCAATGCTGCCAAGGCAAGTGCGAATATTTCAACTTCGCCCCAAAGCGGGATATTGTTTTGCGTCATCTCCGGCAACAAGATTGCCAGCTCATTTAAAGGTGACAAACCAGGACTCACTGCAACTATATCAATATCGGATAACAAGGCGAGAGAAAACTTAGCACCGATGAATTCGATTTCCGAAGACAATTCTGTGAGTATCGCCAATCTATCAGGTGCTGTTCGCGTATCAGCAACACGCAACTTGGCACCGCAGCGCAGCAGCCAACGAGACATAGCAAGTCCCGACTCACCGAGACCTAGAACCAATACGTGCTTACCTGAAAAATCCATACTCACAATGTGCTTCAATTAACGTAGTTTTAAAGAGGACAAACCAACCAACACCAACAACATGGTAATAATCCAGAAACGTACGACAACTTGGGTTTCTTTCCAGCCTTTTTGTTCGAAATGATGGTGCAGAGGTGCCATTAGGAAAAGTCGTTTCCCCGAGCCATAACGTTTCTTTGTAAATTTAAAATAAGTTACCTGCAAAATCACCGAAACAGTTTCGGCAACAAAAATCCCCCCCATAATGAAGAGAACGATTTCCTGGCGGACGATGACGGCAACCGTACCTAGCGCGCCGCCTAAAGCCAGTGCACCTACGTCCCCCATAAATACTTGCGCTGGATGTGCGTTAAACCAAAGAAACGCTAAACCCGCACCAGCCATCGCGCCGCAAAAAATCAATAATTCACCAGCGCCTGGAATATGCGGTATCAGTAAATATTTTGAATACCCAAGATGCCCAGCCAGATAGGCGAATAGGCCTAATGCGGAACCAACCATGATAGTCGGCATGATCGCCAAGCCATCGAGTCCATCGGTAAAATTTACGGCATTACTAGTCCCAACAATGACGCAATAAGTGAGACCAATAAACCCCCAAACACCTAAAGGGTAACTAAACGTTTTAAAAAACGGAACGATCAAATCCGCTTTAGGCGGGAGATCCATACTGAAACCCGATTGCACCCACGCCACAAACAATTCCCACACCTTAGTGTTGGTCGGAGCGGAAACGGAAAATGCCAGATACACGGCGGCGACAATACCAATAAGAGATTGCCAAAGGTACTTCTCTCTCGAACGCATACCATTTGGATCTTGGTAAACCACCTTACGATAGTCATCCACCCAACCAACAGCACCGAAGCCAAGTGTGACGATTAACACTACCCAAATAAAACGATTACTCAGATCTGCCCACAACAGTGTCGAGACGCCGATAGAAATCAATACCAATACACCACCCATAGTTGGTGTACCAGATTTTATTAAATGCGTTTTCGGTCCATCAGTGCGAACCGCCTGCCCAACCTTCAATCGCGTCAGCATTCTTATCACAGCCGGGCCCGCAAACAGACCGATAGAGATAGCGGTCATAGTGGCAAAGACGGCACGAAAGGTAATAAAGCCAAAAACCCGCAAGAGGCCGAGATCTTGTTTGAAAAATTGTACTAACCACAGCAACATGTCAGTGATTCCCTAGAGTTTTTTGTTGAGTAAGATGAGCTACTACACGTTCCATTTTCATAAAACGTGAGCCTTTTACCAGCACGGTGCTGGTCGACGAAATACTTGAATCAAGTGCCGACAATAGATCGTCGATAGCGTCAAAATGTCTGGCCGCGTTACCAAAGGCAGATGCGGAATGCTGTGCCAGCGCGCCCATCGTCAGCATGTGCTGGATACCGCGCGCGCGCGCATAAGCGCCGATTTCCTCATGAAAGACTATCCCTTCATCCCCTACTTCGCCCATATCACCCAAGATCAGCAGAGCCGATCCGCCGATTTGCGCTAATACGTCAATCGCAGCGCGGACCGAATCAGGATTCGCATTATAAGTATCGTCAATGATATTTGCGCCGTTACTGGCTTGCTTACGTTGCAAACGCCCATTAACCGGTTGAAATGCGTCCAGACCACAAGCGATAATATCGTTTGGCACACCGATACTGTGACAACAAGCGGCCGCAGCCAAAGCATTCAAAACATTATGACTACCTGCGGCGGACAGATTTACCGAAAATTCGCCATCACCAATGCTAATTTTTATTGTGCTACCAAACGCATGCGGCTGATAATTGCCCCGCACATCAGCATTTTCAGACATACCAAAAGTGAGTACTTTACGATGGGGCGACTCAGCTGCATAAGAGCGCCATAAAGAAGTATAGGGGTCATCGGCTGGGAACACGGCAACTCCATCGATCGGCAAAGCACGCAATACACTACCGTTTTCTTCAGCCACTGCATCAACGCTTTGCATGAACTCCTGGTGTTCACGCTGCGCGTTATTCACCAACCCTACTGTCGGCATTGCGATCGATGTGAGTAATGCGATTTCACCGGGATGATTCATTCCCAGTTCTATGACAGCACAACGATGTTGTACCTGCAATCTAAGTACGGTAAGCGGCACCCCGATCTCATTATTGAGATTGCCGGTTGTCGCCAGATAGTGCTCAGCGCCAGCATAGACCTGAAAGATTGATGCGATCATTTCCTTGACAGTAGTCTTGCCGTTGCTACCGGTAACGCCTATCACAGGAATTTCAAACTGGCGACGCCAGTAACGCGCTATCTCCATCAATGCAACGTGGGCATCAGGTACGATCAAAGCGGGTAATTTATAACCGTCAGGAACATGCTCAGCGACCACTGCGACCGCAGTTGAAGCCGAAACTGACTCTAAAAAATCATGGGCGTCAAACTGCTCACCACGAAGCGCGAGAAAAAGATTACCTTGATGGATGCAGCGACTATCTGTCGCCAATCCTGTCACTTGCACGTCAACTGTTGCGTTCGATAACTGAGCCGATGTCATGGCAGCTTGCAACTCGATTAAAGATGCGCGCATCAAACACCTCGCTTCATATTAGCGCTTGTCGCAACTGTGGCAAGCGCGAGCGAAGCATGCGCTTCGTCTGAAAATGGCCATTTTTTGCCATTGATGTCTTGATAGGTTTCATGCCCTTTTCCAGCCAACAAAACCACGTCGTTATTGGCAGCATGTCGTATTGAATACAAAATGGCGTTCGCTCTATCTTCGATCACATGAGGAGTACAGCTCATGCCCTTGAGTATGTCTTGTATGATCAGTGCAGGATTCTCTGTTCTTGGATTATCACTAGTCACAACTACGTGTTGTGCCAACTCTGCGAATTTACCCATTTGTGGACGCTTACCCGGGTCGCGATCGCCGCCACATCCAAATACGCACCACAACTCCCCCTGGCGTTCTTGAGCCACCTGCTGCAGTGTGACTAGCGTTTTCTCCAAGGCGTCCGGGGTATGAGCGTAATCGATCACCACCATCACATGACCTGAAGTACCCAATTGTTGCATGCGACCAGGAACAGATTCCAGCTTCTCAATCGCGCTCACTGCCTTATTCCAGGCAACGCCGTTCGCCAATAAGACGCTTAGCACACCAAGTACATTACTGACATTGAAACGACCTATCATATGTGTCTTGACAATACCACTACCGTAAGGCGAATCAACGTGAAAACTCGTGCCAGTATTCTGAGTCCGTAGATTACTGGCAAATACCAACGTAGTACCAGGGTGCTCTTTATACTCCAGGCTATATGCCAACAACGAAGGTTGCGGGGATTCAGAGGCGGCGGCTTTCCGCTTCATTTTTTCCAACAATTGCAGACCGTAGTCATCATCCAAATTGACAATTGCTGTTTTCAACTTCGGCCAATCAAACAAGATCTGTTTGGCAGCAGCATAAGCATCCATATCGCCATGATAATCAAGATGATCGCGGCTTAAGTTAGTAAATAAAGCCACGTCGACATGCATGCCACTCATACGCCCCTGATGCAATCCTATTGACGAGGCCTCAATTGCCAATGCAGCGGCGCCAGCGCTGCTTAACTCGGCAAGACGACGTTGCAGTTGAATTGCGTCTGGCGTGGTAAATCCAGTTTCCTCTAAATGTTCCAAACTACCATCTCGGTAATTCCCTACGCCCAAGGTCCCAATGACGGCACACGGCGCGTAGGTCTGGGACAGGGCTTTGGCTATCCATTGCGAACAAGAAGTTTTGCCATTGGTACCAGTCACTGCGACGGTTAGCAGCTCTTTATCAGGCTGGTTATACCAAGTGTTTGCGATAATACCCAAATGCGATTGTAGATCTGTAAAGGCGCTATGCGGAACGGCCAATTTCGAATCCCAGTCATAGCCATCCGGATCAAAAACAATCGCCGCCGCGCCGTTATTGATCGCGCTTTGAATATGCCTACGTCCGTCGCCCACACTGCCTGCGATAGGAAACGCGAAAAACACGTCACCAGCTTTAATGGCCCGCGAATCGGAACTTAGCTGTGCGTTTGGCGCATAACTTTTAAGCCAGTCTATTAATTCTTGCATATTATTTTTGATGTTGTTCACGTCTGACATCACATACTCTCCTGCACACTGGTGTCAGGAATAAGATTGGTCACGGAAGTATCAGGTGCGACGTTTAATGAACGCAAAACGTTAGCAGTAATCGCAGAAAATACTGGCCCAGCCACTGTGCCGCCATAATAACCACCGCTACTAGGCTCATCGATCATTACCGCAACAATCACGCGTGGATTCGAAGCTGGGGCAAAGCCGACGAAATCGCCCACATACTTATTCACATAGCGGCCATGCTCCAATTTATGCGCAGTACCGGTCTTGCCCCCTACTCGATATCCAGCAATCCTAGCCTGAGTACCCGTCCCCCCCGGCTCCGTCGCAGCTTCCAACATCAAACGCATTTGTTGCGCGGTTTTTTCTGAAATCACCCGGTGCCCAGCGGGCATTTCTGCTGATTTTTGAAAGGTAAGCGGTATGGTGTCGCCATTCCGGGCAAAAATCATATAGGCACGCGCGATTTGTATCAGCGAAACAGAAATACCATGCCCGTAACTCATGGTCGCTTGTTCGATAGGACGCCAGGTTTTAAAGTTACGCAAACGTCCGGCAACAGCACCGGGAAAACCAAATTTCGGTTGCTGCCCAAAGCCCAAGGTCGTAAACATTTCCCACATTTCTTGTGGAGGCATCTGCAAGGCCATTTTAACCGTGCCGATATTCGAAGATTTTTGTATAACTTGCGCTACCGTCAGAGCGCCCTGTTTATGTGCGTCATGGATAGTTGCCGTGCCTATCGTCATACTACCTGGCGCCGTTTGTATTACGGTGTCAGGTGTCACCCGCCCAGTTTCCAAAGCGAGCGCAACTGTAAATGGCTTCATGGTAGAACCGGGCTCGAACGTATCGGTCATGACACGGTTACGCAACTGCGCACCGGTCAATACGGATCGTTCGTTCGGGTTAAAACTAGGTAAGTTAACCAGTGCTAGCACTTCCCCCGTCCTTACATCCAACACCACAGCGCCACCGGCTTTCGCCTTGTGTTTTTCCAGCGCTTCCTTCAGGTGGGTGTAGGCAATATATTGAATCTTGCTATCGATAGACAAAGTCAATTCTTTGCCATCATGCGGCTCACGTATCGACTCTATGTCCTCAACTATACGACCCAAACGATCTTTGATAACCCGACGGCTACCGGTTTTTCCAGCCAGGTTATTTTGCGACGCCAGTTCAATGCCTTCCTGCCCTATATCTTCTACATTAGTAAAGCCAACCACATGCGCCATCACCTCACCCTCAGGATAAAAGCGTTTATATTCTTTCCGAGTTTCGATTCCACCAATTCCAAGCGCTAGCACTTTGTCCGCCACATCTTGCTCAACTTGACGGCGCAGATACACAAACTGCCTATCCGAATCAAGTTTTTTGCGAAGTTCAGCCTCGCTCATTTCCAACAAGCCGGCCAGTTCACGCAATTTCTCTTTCGACGCATCCAAAACATCATCCGGAATAGCCCAGATCGCTTTCACCGGAACTGATGAGGCCAGAACTTCACCGTTTCTATCGGTAATCTTGCCTCGGGTGGCAGGCAACTCCAAGGTCCGCGTGTACCTCGACGCACCTTGCTTTTGCAAGAACTCTGTGGTCATCCCTTGCAACCATAAAGCTCTCACCAACAAAGCAAAAAATGCGACGAACAAAAAAAACAAGACCAGCTTAGAACGCCACACCGGTAGCTTCACCGCAAGGACAGGGCTAGATGAAAACGAGACTCCTTTAGCGGAACGGCTCATTTTGCGTCTGCGGCTGTAAGATATTGCGTGCGCTCCGGCGTTACCGCCACCATATTTAGCTCCTTGGTGGCAACTGATTCAATTCTTGCATGCTTACCATAGGTGGATTGATCCAACTTCAACTGCGTCCATTGCAGTTCAAATAGCTTACTTACAGTCTGCGCACGCTCTAGCTCAATAAACAAGCGGCGTGCCTGGTATTGTGAGTTCACCATAGACAAGGCACAAGCAATCAAAGCGATTGCAAAAAAAACATTTAAGCGCCCGCTCAAGATACAGCCCCCGGTAAATGCTCTGCGACTCGCATGATGGCCGAACGTGCTCTAGGATTCCCGGCAATCTCTAGCTCCGACGGCTTGATCTTTGCGATCAATTTCATTTGCGCCTTAGGTAAATCCACGGTGCGTATAGGTAAACGCCGGTCCGGCTGCAAGACATTGACCTTGGAAGCAAAAAATTGTTTGACGATTCTATCTTCCAATGAGTGGAAACTAATCACTGTCATACGTCCAAATGGCGCCAGACATGCGTAAGCAGCAGCCAGGCCTATTTCGAGATCTTCCAATTCCTTATTGATGAAAATCCGTATAGCCTGAAAGGTGCGAGTTGCCGGGTCCTTGCCCTTCTCGCGAGTTTTGACGGCGTGTGCGACAATCTCGGCGAGCTGTCGAGTACTTGAAATGGGCTCGATCTGCCTGCGAGCAACAATCGCCTTTGCAATCTGAAAAGCAAACCGTTCTTCCCCATAATTTTTTATTACCTCTCTAATTATCTGCTCATCTTCTGTTGCCAACCACTCCGCGGCAGAAATTCCACGGGTGGTATCCATACGCATATCCAGGGGGCCATCAGCTCTAAAACTAAAACCACGCCCAGCCTCATCTACCTGCGGTGAAGAAATACCCAAGTCCATCAAAATACCGTCAACTTGAGTAATTCCACGAGAGCTCAGTTCAGAGTTCATCTCAGCAAAACTGTCATGAACAATCTCGAAGCGAGAGTCATTGATCTGCTGCGCGTTAGCAATCGCCTGCAAATCTTTATCGAAAGCGATTAAGCGACCTGACGAACTGAGATTTTCTAATATTCGACGACTATGGCCGCCGCGTCCAAAAGTACCGTCGACATATATACCGCCAGCACGCTCGCCAGCAAGCGCGAGAGCGTCAACCGCTTCAGCCAACAACACCGTTTGATGGATATATTCGTCTGATTGTTTGACTATCATCATTCTCAATCAGAAAGAAAAATTACTTAAAGTTTCGGGCATGCCACCAGCCAAAGCTTGCGCTTCATTCTCTGCCAATTTTGCGGCATCCCATATTTCAAAATGCGTACCCATGCCGAGCAACATGACATCGCGATCCATGCCGACCGCATGACGCAACTCAGGCGCGATCAGGATGCGACCAGCACCATCCATATCGACATCTGAGGCGTTGCCCAGAAAAATCCTTTGCCAGGCTCGGGCATTCATAGGCCACGCAGCGATTTGCTCGCGGTGCGACTCCCACACCGGGCGTGGAAACAGCAAGATGCATCCGTGCGGATGACGTGTAAGCGTAATACGCCCTTCGCATTGCAAAACAAGCGCGTCCCTATGCCGGGCAGGAATGGACATTCTGCCTTTTGCATCGAGATTGAGTGCTGCCGCCCCTTGAAACACGATATCGCCTTTTTTCTAAATTTACCCCGATTATTTCTAGGGTCAGGATTTAATTTACACCACAAATATACACTTTTTCACACTATCACCCACTTTAGAGGATGACTTGCGCTCGGTCAAGTGAATTCATGTGAGTAAATGTGAAATTACTGAATAAAGTCAATGACTTAGCGTATTTACTTAAATCAACAGAAAAAGAGAATATCCCAATAAATTAGGGACTTACGATAAGGTGTGAAAGTGCCACATCACATATACCCATGTGTTTATTGGCAAAGGTGACTACGGGGAGATGTGCCTTAGAAAGACACTTTAGGAAAGAGAACTACTCATTTGCCGGCTAAGCAACTGCAAGAATTCATGCTCAGGAACTGCTTTACTGAAGTAAAAACCCTGATATTCATCACAACAAGAATCGACCAGTGTTTGTAGCTGTATGGGGGTTTCTACACCTTCGGCGATCACCTTCAAACCCAAAGTATGAGCCATAGCAACAATCGCGAGTACGATAGCCGTGTCATTCGGATCCTCAGGAATGTCTTTAATGAAGGATCGATCAACCTTGACGCTGTCGACCGGGAAGCGCTTCAAATAGGCAAGGGAGGAATAACCGGTGCCAAAATCGTCGATGGAAAGGGTAAATCCGGCTTTTTTCAAGCCATCCATGAGTACGATCGCTTGGTCACGATTATGCATGACCATACTTTCGGTAATTTCGAACTCTATACAACCGCTGTCAACTCGCCAAAAATCGACCACACTTTGTACGTCTTCCAACAAGCGCTGGTCGTTAAACTGGGCGCCGGAGAGATTAATGGCGACTCTGCCAAAATTTTTATCGACGGCTCTGAAAGCAAGAATATCACGGCACGCGATATCCAAAACCAGCATCCCCATACGCCCAACTAGTCCAGCCTCCTCCGCCAGCGCAATGAACTCTCCCGGCAATAAAATTCCTCGCTCTGGATGATTCCAGCGCACTAAGGCCTCAGCACCGACGATCTG
The DNA here is from genome assembly GCF_049340485.1 of Undibacterium sp. Ren11W. Taxonomy (NCBI): domain Bacteria; kingdom Pseudomonadati; phylum Pseudomonadota; class Betaproteobacteria; order Burkholderiales; family Oxalobacteraceae; genus Undibacterium; species Undibacterium sp. Ren11W. The sequence goes on along the minus strand of NZ_JBMPPB010000007.1, from coordinate 66,046 downwards.
CCCGCTTGCTACCGACACTTTAGGCTGATAGTAGACGACAAACTCGCGTCGCTCTAAAGCCCGTCTTAATCTCGCCTCAAAAGCCAAACGCTCTATCGTATGCACATTCATTTCTGATGCATAAAACTGATAATTGTCTTTCCCTTTGTTTTTGGCCCTATACATGGCGATATCAGCGTTTTTCATGAGAGTTTGCGCATCACCACCGTCATCAGGATAAGTGGCAATTCCTATACTCGCACTTAGCTGACATTCTTGCCCATGAATCTCAAAAGGCAACGCTGCTGCCACCAAAAGCTTGTCCGCAATATCCCCCAGGTCTCTAGGCTCGGTATATTGATCGACCAACAAAATGAACTCGTCGCCTCCAACCCTCGCAATCGTGTCTGAGACTCGCAGGCATTGTTTAAAGCGCTGCGCGACACTTCTCAAGACCGCGTCACCTTCATTGTGACCAAAGGTATCATTGATATTTTTAAACCTATCCAGATCAAGAAATAGCACGGCCAATTTAGTCCGACTTCTATCGGCGTACGCGAGTGATTTACTTAAATGCTGGTTGTATAAGAAGCGGTTAGGCAAACCGGTCAACTCATCATAATGTGCCAACTTCAAGACTTTTTCTTCTGATCGTTTTCCTTCGATCGCGATACTCGCAATATCCGTTGTAATACTAATAAACCCGAGATCATCAGTACTCAAAGGAACGCTAGACTCAATAAACAAAGTAAACGTTCCTTGCAATTGACCATTTTTCCCCATGATGGGCCATGATCCGCAAGCAGAAAAATTTTTCAGATCTTCCAGTTGATTGACGAATTGCATTGAGGGCGAGTTCTGAATATTACTAATCCAGATTGGCACAGCGCTTAGCACAGCTTCACTCCATACGCCATTCCCGTAACTGACAGGCATATCGATCAATTGCTGAGACAAGGCTGGCGGAAACTGATGTCCGATTGCCTGTTTAAAACAACGTTGATTCTCATCCAGAAGTTGTATGCCGCAACGCCAATGCGGCATCATTTTTTCGACGAAATGGCAGGTCTCCTCCAAAATCAATGACAGGTTTTCACTGCCGCCTATCAACTGCAATAATTGATTTTGTCCTTCCAGCAGATGCTCTACGTATTTGGTCGCGTTCACATCCCGCATCACGCAAAAAACCAATACCTCACGACCAATTTCGACCTGAGTCAAGCTCACATCGCTGTACTGCAATATTCCCTTGCGCTTAACTATCCATTCAAATCTTTGTGGCTCGCCATTAAACGTTGCGTCAATATACTGCTTAATCAGCTCAGTCTTTTTTAAGTGTGTTTGCAGGCTACCGGGCTGATTTTCTGGCGAATAATTTCCGACTTCAGTTCCTAGCAAATCTTCGGCATCCTGCAAGCCAAGCAGGTTCAAAGCGCCGTTATTACAGTCCACGTACACATAGTCGCGATTGATCAACATAATCGCGTCCTGCGCATCTAAAAACAATAAACGATAACGACTTTCGCTGTCGGCCAGCTTGGCGCGAGAGCTGCGTAAGTGCTTAATTTTCTTGAGCAACAAGAAAGCTAAAGCGACGATAAATAAGATTGTCAGTGCTGCAAAAAATAGCTTTTGCTTCGCCCTTTGTAGCCACTCGGCCAAAATATCCTCGACATTCCGACCGTATACCAAAGTCAGGGGAAAGTCAGACATTTTCCTATAGGTATAAATGAGACTGCTGTTGCCACCGATTAAGGGGGCATCAGTCACCGCAGCTTCGACAGAATCCGACTTAATCCCCGCGACCAGAGCGGACCAAGTGATATTTACATTATCATAACGCTCGTCATAAGGCGCGCGCAGATACAAGGCGCCCTCTTTACTGTGCAAAGAAATAACCGCGGCACCATCTCGGGCAACACGCTCATAGAAATCTTTAAAATAATTGAGATTGATATCGGTCTGGATTAAACCCAGATGCACGCCTTGCGCGTTGAAGATATTTTTTGCCACCGGCAATACCCAACGTTTGCTACGCTGAAATTGCACAGGCCTGCCGACCACAACATTTCTATCATTTGGATGTTCTAGCAAATACAGCACATGTTGCTGTAAGTTCAGATCAATTGGTTCGGCTGGAAATTGAAAAGAACTCGCCCAGAGTATGCCTTGAGGATTAACAATCGCAATGGATTGCAAAAATTGCGAATCTTGCCGTTGACCAATCAAAATTTGGCGTATCAAGGTCTCATCATGCAGCACAGCCTCGCCCTCCCCCTGAATCTCGTCAGCGGCGGCACCTATGGCGCGTGCAGCATCATGCAGAATACGATTGGCATGCTCTTCCAAAATACGAACGGCCAAAAAACTATTCTCCTGCGCAGAAGACAGTGTCGTTTTTTTATCCTGAACAATAGACCACCACGTTTGCCCCGTGATCACGAGGACGATCAAGACAGTGCAAAATGCGAAACCTATGGAAGACATATCCCAAGGCTCCCGAATACGGAACCCCTTCTTCATGCAATACCTTGATATGCATGGAAACCATGTGCGCGCCCTTTGCTCAGCAAAGACATGCTCTCATCACCGGTTGTGAATAAAAACCAAAGAATTTGAATGTACACATGTTTGAGAATTATTAATCCGGACGGGAAAATATGAGACTCAGTGTAACATTGGAGAAAGCAAAATTTCGCAAGCAAAAAAAGAATAATGCCAATGAGATACGAAAAAATTGAGTAAAAATGCTTCAAAGCATTTTATTGTGGTGATTTTATGCGCTAGCCATTTGCATAAAAAGTGAAGCAGGCCGGTAGGCCGGATTCTGTTACGGCACTTTGCATTGCTGCTTCATGCTATGACAATCATTCCTCTAGGCCTGGGATTACTCCCAGGCTCAAGCTTTCTACCCGCACGCTCCGCGAGCCGCCTCAACGCGTGCCTATTTGAAATTGCTCCGGGTGGAGGTTACCGCGTTTCACCGTAACTAAATACGCTCGTCTCTGTGGCCCTATTCCTCGTCTTATACGCTCACTTGCGTTTGCGCTTTCAACGTACGGCCGTTAGCCGTCACCCTGCTCTATGGAGTCCGGACCTTCCTCCCGCCGCCATGCAAAACATGGCGACCAGCGATTGTCTGGCCTGCTTCGGGCGCTATTGTAACAGCATGACGACTAGCCTGCTGAGTAATCCCGCGCTGTTGCCAGTGTGATTACCACTAGAGCCGAAGAATTCGCACGAAGTCTTGACTTTCTGGTAGCGTATCGCTTTCCTTAAATTCATCTTCTTGTCATGTCTATATCTCGTTCTGGTGGTCAATTGGTCGTGGACGCACTGCAAGTACACGGCGTCGAACTTATTTTTGGAGTACCGGGCGAGAGTTATTTGCCTGTGCTTGATGCCCTGCACGACAGTAAGATACGCTTCATCATCAATCGTCAGGAAGGTGGCGCGGCATTCATGGCGGACGCCTACGGCAAGCTCACCGGTCAACCCGGTATTTGCTTCGTGACACGCGGACCTGGCGCCACCAATGCCTCTATCGGTGTACATACCGCATATCAAGATTCGACCCCGATGATTTTATTTATAGGCCAGGTCGGCAACGATTTCGTCGAACGCGAAGCATTTCAAGAGATCGATTATCGCCGTATGTTTGGCCCAATGGCGAAATGGGTGGCGCAGATAGACCGAGCCGAACGCATCCCTGAATACATTGCGCGCGCCTTTCAGGTCGCCACCAGCGGCCGCCCCGGCCCGGTCGTATTGGCCTTGCCGGAAGATTGCCTGGCCGCCATGGCGCAAGTAGCGGACACCCGCCATTACACGCCGGTGCAAGCCTCGCCATCGGCGACACAATTAAGCCAATTACGTGAACATTTAGCCGCAGCACAAAGACCACTCGTGCTACTTGGTGGTACCAGTTGGGATACGCTGGCCTGTCAGCGTATCAGTGACTTTGCAAAAATCAACCATCTGCCTTTGGCCTGCGCTTTCCGCTTCCAGGATTTGGTAGACAATGCCCACCCCAATTACATAGGCGACGTCGGGATAGGGATAAACCCAAAATTAGCGCAACGCATCAAAGACGCCGATCTGGTGATCGCGATCGGACCGCGTCTGGGCGAAATGACTACCGGCGGCTATACCGTACTGGAAGCACCGATTGCCAAACAAAAACTGATCCACATCCATAGCGATGCCTTAGAGTTGGGACGTGTGTATCAGGCCGACATGATGATCAATAGCGGCATGAAAGAAATCGCTGAAGCATTGTCGACTATGGCCCCGCTAGACGCCAGCGCCTGGCAGCATACGGTGGCACAGGCCAAGGCCGATCTGCAGGCATGGCAACAAGAGCCAGCGATTTTTGCACAAGAAAACGCGCCCCTCAATCTGTGGCAAGTGGTGCAGACTATCCAGGCGAATACCCCGGACGACACCATCATCACCAATGGTGCAGGCAATTACGCCACCTGGGCGCACCGCTACTATCGCTACGGCGGTTTCCGTACGCAGTTAGCCCCCACTTCGGGCGCTATGGGATATAGCGTACCATCAGGAGTGGCGGCAAAAATCGTCCATCCTGAGCGCACCGTCATCACCTTCGCAGGCGATGGCGAATACATGATGAATGGTCAGGAACTGGCCACCGCCGTGCAATACAAAGCCGGCCTCGTCATCATCGTCTTTAACAATGGCATGTTCGGCACCATACGTATGCATCAGGAAAAAGAATTCCCGGCGCGTGTCTCTGGGACGGAATTACACAATCCGGATTTCGCGGCACTGGCGCGCGCCTATGGTGCCAGCGGCGAAGTGGTCAACAGCACGGAAGAGTTCGCCCCTGCACTGGCAAGGGCGTTGGCACATACACGCCAGTATCAGCTGCCGGCCTTGATAGAATTGCGTTATGACGGCAATCTGATCACACCGGGAGCGAGCTTACAAACCCTGCGCAAAATGGCACAGGATGCAGGAAAATAAGGCCGAGATTTAGTCCGGATGCAGGATGGCCGCAGCCAGTTTCGGGCCGGTCTATCCTGCAATTGCGCAAGCAAAAAAGTCTACTTCCGCCTGATTGCTGGGGCGCCTAACCGTCCCCTGATAACTTCTAAAAAACCCTTAATCGGGATGCAGCGCCAGGCACAAACCGCAGCAATACCTCGGGATTGCGAGGATTTGTAAGGACGCGATGCACCCGAGCAAGAGGTTTTTATAAGTGCCCCTGCCAGCGCGCATATCCCATGCGGGTTACAGGCCAGATAGGCTGGAAACCCGCATGGATATTGCGCACTGGCGTGGTGCCAAATTAAATTTATTTGAATTTAATTGAACTGAGCAAAGTCTGGCTTACGTTTCTGAAAGAAAGCCATGAAGGCCTCCTTGGCTTCCGGGGCATTCAGCATGCTGGCGAAGTGTTGGTTTTCTTCCTTCATTTTGCTCGCGATGGCTGCTGGTTGGCCGCCCTTCATTAAGGCTTTGGTGACGCGCACTGAAGCGGCTGGCAGCGCTGCCAGTTTGGCCGCTTGCTGCAGCGCATACGGTAGCAACTCTTCCAATGGCAAGACCTTGTTCACGAAGCCCATCTGGTACGCTTCTTGGGCGTTAAACGCTTCGCCTAACATCAGCTTTTCAGCGGCGCGTTGGTAGCCGACGATATTTTGGAAGATCATGCTTGAGGCAAATTCCGGACACAGACCCAATTGAGTGAATGGCATAGACAATTTGGCGTTATCGGCCAGATAGATCAAATCGCAATGCATCAGCAAGGTGGTACCGATACCGACTGCGGCACCACTCACGGCAGCGATCACAGGCTTGCCGGAATTATTCAGCGCTTGCATGAACTGATACACCGGCGGCACCGTGGTGCTGGAAGCCAGACTAGCGGCATTCTTCATGAAATCTTCCAGATCATTACCGGCGGTAAAAATCTCTGGCTTACCGGTGATCAAGATCGCGCGCACCGCAACATCGGTCTCGGCTGCGATCAAGGCATCTGCCATAGCCTGATACATGGCCGAGGTGATGGCATTTTTCTTTTCAGGGCGATTAAAACTGATGGTTAAAATGCCGTTTTCTTTGTGGGTCAGGATATCCATAGTGGTCTCTGGTATTTTAAATAGGGGGTTTGGAAGGTGTGGCAAGCAGCCATTGTAAGGCTTGCTGCCACAAGGTATGACGGAACTGGGGACGGAAAAAACCGAAATGCCCTATGCGTTTGGCATCGACTTCTTGCGGATGGATGTAACGACGCTCGACTTGCGCGCCGCTGTAATAATCATGCAGGCTATCGATGCTACGACGGCTCATCAATTCATCATCGGTAAAGCTCATTGACAGTATCGGTATCTGCATTTTGTGATGCGCCGTTTGCAGGCGCAGACCAAATTTATCGGCGAAATAATAGGGGCTGCGACACCAGCGCGACCATTGGTAAATCACTCCCTTGGGTAAATTACCAACCATACGGAGTTTTTTGCCCGGGAAATAACCGCAAAGACGCGTAAACAAGGGCACCACAAAGTACCACATGAGCCAGACTATGCGTTTTAAAGCCGGCGCGTTGTCGCGCCAGTAACCGCTCCCGGAACCGACCGTCAGCATGCCATCGATTAAGCCATGATCGGGCACCAAACCTGGCAACTGCCCGCCCAGAGAATGCCCGACCACCAACAGCGGCACAGCGGGTTGCCAAGCTTTAGCGGCGTGCAGCGCGGCATTGTAATCCTGCTCGGCCCAGTCGTTAAGATTCGCCCTAAAGCCGCGTAAAGAATCACGAAATTCTACAGGGATGGATTCGCCCATACCGCGGTAATCAAAACTCAAAACCGCAATGCCGTTCTCTGCCAGAAATTCAGCAAAAGGCAGATAAAAACTCTGCGCTACGCCCATTGCTGCCGGCATCACCACTACCGCTGTTACTTCCCCAGCCGGCGTGAATTTTTTGGCCGCCAGTATGGTTTGGTCCGCAGTGACTATCTGTATCGTCTCCATCCTACCTCCGTAAAAAAAGCCGCACAAAAAATCATGTGCGGCTTTTTGGCCTATCGTTTGGCTAAGCAGCCAAAATTACATGCGTTCAAAAATACCAGCAGCGCCCATACCAGTACCAACACACATCGTCACCATACCGTATTTCAGGTTATTGCGATGCAAAGCATGGATGGTAGTAGCCGCACGGATCGCACCAGTCGCACCCAGCGGATGACCCAGAGCAATCGCGCCGCCCATAGGATTGACTTTGGCTGGATCCAGGCCTAGGTCTTGTACTACAGCGATAGATTGCGCAGCAAAGGCTTCGTTCAGTTCAAACCAGTCGATCTGATCTTGTGTGATGCCAGCCGCACGGCAAGCCGCAGGGATCGCTTCTTTAGGACCGATACCCATGATTTCCGGTGGTACGCCACGTACCGCAAAAGCGGCGAAACGTGCCAATGGAGTCAGGTTAAACAGTTTCAGAATTTTTTCGCTGACCAGGATCAAGGCACCAGCGCCATCCGAAGTCTGCGAGCTGTTACCGGCAGTAACGCTACCTTTAGCAGCAAATACCGGACGCAGTTTAGCCAAACCTTCGAGCGAAGTTTCTGGACGTGCGCCTTCGTCACGGCTGACAGTGCGTGTTTTCAACTCGATTTGGCCAGTCGCCAAATTCGGGATACGTTCGATGATTTCAACCGAAGTTGTTTCAGCATCGAAGTAACCAGCATTTTGTGCGGCGATGGCACGTTGATGCGATTGCAAAGCGAAAGCATCTTGCGCTTCGCGCGAGACTTTCCATTGCTGAGCAACCTTCTCGGCAGTCAGACCCATACCATAGGCCATACCGATGTTTTCATCTTTGAAGATACCCATGTTCATCGATGGGTGGTGACCCATCATAGGCACCATGGACATCGATTCAGCACCGGCAGCGATCATCACATCGGCCTCGCCAACACGAATGCGGTCAGCCGCCATCGCAATGGCACTGATACCGGAAGCGCAAAAACGATTGACTGTGATACCGCCTACCGATTTTGGCAAACCTGCCAATAACACTGCCATACGAGCCAGGTTACTACCTTGTTCGGCTTCTGGGAAAGAGCAACCAACGATCGCATCTTCGATCAGTTTCGGATCGAGATTCGGCACTTGTGCCAGCGCCGATTGCAATACACGTACCAGCAAATCATCCGGACGTGTGTTCTTGAACATACCGCGACCAGATTTACCGATAGGTGTGCGGGTTGCGGCTACGATGTAGGCGTCTTGAAGTTGTTTTGTCATTTTATATGCTCCGATTACTCATTGACTACTTATTGACTAGTTACGGACTGGTTTGCCGGTCTGCATCATGCCCATGATCCGCTCTTGCGTCTTAGGGTGATTCAGCAATTCCATGAATGCTTTGCGTTCCAGATCCAGCAACCATTGTTCATTGACGATAGCGCCGTTTTCGATTTCACCACCGGAAACGATCTCAGCAATCATCGCGCCCAATTTGTAGTCATGTGCAGAGATGAAACCACCATCACGCATATTCACCAACTGTGCCGTGATAGTTGCCATACCGTAGCGACCTGCCACTGGCACTGGCGATTTCATCGGTGCACGATAGCCGGCATCAAACATGGCGCGCGCTTCTACCTTAGCCACATGCAACAACTCGTAGGCATTGAAAACGATCACGTCGTCAGCCGACAGGTAACCCATCTTCTGTGCTTCCAGAGCGGATTTGGAGACAGCAGCCGTCGCGGCATTGGTGAAGTAGTTCTTCAGGAACTGCAACAAGTCAGTGCCTTTAGCGTCTTTAGCGGCACGTACTGCTGCCTCTTTCAGACCACCACCAGCAGGGATCAGACCAACACCGACTTCAACCAAGCCGATATACGATTCGATAGAAGCGACGCGTTTGGCTGCGTGCATCATCAGTTCGCAACCGCCGCCCAGTGCCAGACCAGATACGGCTGCCACCACTGGTACGTTAGCGTATTTCAGGCCTTGATGCGCTTGCTGCAAGCGTACGATGGCTGGCTCTATGGCTTTGACGCCGCCGGACATAAACAATGGCAACATCGCTTGCAAATCAGCACCAGCGGAGAAGGCGCCGCCTTCAGCAGCATCAGAACTCCAGATCACCAAGCCTTTGAAGTTTTTCTCGGCTTCAGCAACTGCTTTTTCCATGCCGTCGATCACGCCAGGGCCAAGAACGTGCATCTTGGTTTTCAGCGACAAGATCAACACATCATCAGGCTGTGCAACTGTGCCTTCGTGCCAGATACGCACTGATTCATCTTCAAAGAAAGTCGTGCCGGCAGTCGCACCAGTCGCCACACCAGTACCGAATACGGTGGCGCGGAAAGCTTGGCGGTCGTACACAGCCAGAGTCGAACGTGGCACGTATGTGCTGCTAGCGGCAGACCATGAACCTTCTGGAGTGTGAACACCAGTACGGCCATCAAATACCCAAGCTGGCAACGGTGCATTGCACAGTGCTTTGCCAGCATCGATATCTGCTTTGACCCAGCCAGCGACTTCTTGCCAACCTGCAGCTTGCCATGTTTCGAAAGGACCGACGTTCCAGCCAAAACCCCAACGCATCGCGAAATCGATGTCGCGTGCATTGTCTGCAATGCTGGCGCTATGCACGGCGATGTAGTGGAAAGCATCGCGGAAAATCGCCCACAGGAACTGCGCCTGTACATTGGTCGATTCACGCAAGGTCTTCATCTTCTTGACCGGATCTTTTTCTTTCAACATGCGGGCCACAACTTCATCCGCCTTAGCGCCGCCAGTCACGTATTGTGCTGTCGCGAAATCGAGGCGTTGAATATCTTTACCGACTTTTTTGTAGAAACCAGCACCGGCTTTTTGACCCAGGGCACCGGCAGCGACCAATTTAGCCAGCACTTCAGGTGTCTGGTAGACAGCGAAGAAAGGATCATCTGTCAGATTGTCTTGCATGGTCTTGATCACATGACCCATGGTGTCCAGACCCACCACGTCAGCAGTACGGAAAGTACCGGACGAAGCGCGACCGAGTTTTTTACCGGTCAGATCATCGACGACATCGACAGACAAACCAAACTGTTGTGCTTGATAGATGGTTGCCAACATACCGAACACGCCGACACGGTTAGCGATGAAGTTAGGCGTATCTTTAGCGCGCACTACACCCTTGCCTAGTGTGGTAGTCAGGAAGCCTTCGAGCTGGTCGATGATCTCAGGACGAGTTGCCACGGTAGGGATCAACTCAACCAAATGCATGTAACGTGGTGGGTTGAAGAAATGCACGCCGCAATAACGCGCTTTCAATTCAGAATCAAAACCTTCAGACAATGCCGTGATCGACAAGCCAGAAGTGTTGGATGCGAAGATCGCATTAGGGGCAATGTGCGGAGCAACTTTCTTGTACAGATCGTGCTTCCAGTCCATGCGCTCGGCAATCGCCTCGATGATCAGATCGCAACCTGCCAACAGGTCCAGATTGTCTTCGTAGTTAGCTACTTCGATCAAAGCTGCATCATCTTTGTTACCCAAAGGCGCAGGATTGAGTTTCTTCAGGTTCTCGATAGCGCGCAACACGATACCGTTCTTAGGACCTTCTTTAGCAGGCAGGTCAAACAAGATAACTGGCACTTTAGCATTGATGCAATGTGCGGCAATTTGCGCACCCATCACGCCTGCGCCAAGAACGGCGACTTTTTTAACGATGAAATTGGTCATTTTTAACCTCATGTGAAATTCGAACAACGGCGAAAAGCAAAATCTTTTTTATCCACTCAAGACACGATATTCAAGAAAATTTAAAGGCAATACGCAATAACGGCGCGCCTCTTGGAGCATTTTCGCCCTGTAAGCCGCATCCATACTGCGTAGTCGCTTTTGGAATTTTCCGTTTATCTGTTTACTGCCTTTCGTGGACTAGGTGTTTAGGCTTTAAAACAAATCCGCATCTAAGGACAACAAGTTGGCAGAACCGGAACGCGCCTGACGTATCAACATCGCTGTCTCAGGGTACAAGCGAGCGAAGTAGAAACGGGTAGTTGCCAGTTTGGCGGTATAGAAAGTATCGCCGGAATCTTTTTTCTCCAGAGCGATCTTCGCCATTTGTGCGAAGAAATAGCTATACACCAAATGACCAACTACGCGCAGGTAAGGTACCGCAGCAGCGCCGACTTCATCTGCATTCTGGAACGCTTTCATGCCGATTTCCATCGTCAGTTTAGTGACTTTGTCGCCCAACTCACCCAAAGGTGTGATGAACTCGGACAGCTCTTCGTTGGTGCCATTGGCTTCGACGAAGGCTTGCACTTTAGCGCCAAACTTACGCAATTTCGCGCCGTTGTCACCCAGGATTTTACGACCCAACAAATCGAGAGACTGGATAGTGTTAGTACCTTCGTAAATCATGTTAATACGAGCGTCGCGCACGTATTGCTCCATGCCCCATTCGGAGATGAAACCGTGACCGCCGTACACTTGCATACATTCAGAAGTCGCAACCCAGGCATTGTCAGTAATGAAGGCTTTGATGATCGGTGTCAACAAGGCGACTTCGTCAGCGCAATCTTTACGCACTGCTTCGTCAGGATGATTGAGTTCTTTATCAAGTTGCAAGGCAACGTAAGAACAGAATGCGCGCGCGCCTTCTGCGTAAGCTTTTGCCGTGAACAACATGCGACGTACGTCGGCGTGCACGATAATTGGATCTGCTTGTTTCTCTGGTGCTTTCACGCCAGACAGACTACGCATCTGGATACGGTCTTTCGCGTAAACCAAAGCATTTTGGTAAGCGATTTCGGTCAAGCCCAAACCTTGCATACCAACACCCAGACGAGCCGCGTTCATGAACACGAACATCGCATTGAGACCCTTGTTCGGGCCACCGATCAACCAGCCGGTCGCATCATCCAGATTCATCTGGCAAGTAGAGTTACCGTGGATACCCATTTTTTCTTCGATCGCACCGCAGAAAATCGGATTGCGTGCGCCATTAGAACCATCTTCATTTGGCAAAAATTTAGGTACGATGAACAGCGAAATACCTTTAGAACCTTCTGGCGCGCCTGGCAAACGTGCCAGCACCAGATGGACGATATTGTCAGCCATATCGTGTTCACCGGCAGAGATGAAAATCTTCGCACCGGAAATTTTATACGAACCGTCAGCCTGAGGATCAGCCTTAGAGCGCAACATACCCAGATCGGTACCACAATGTGGCTCGGTCAGGCACATTGTGCCAGTCCAGTCGCCGGAGATCAATTTTGGCAGATACAGGGCTTTTTGCTCGGCAGTACCGTGTTCATGGATACATTCGTAAGCACCGTGTGACAAGCCAGGGTACATAGTCCAGGCCTGATTGGCGGAATTCATCATTTCGTAAAATGAATTATTCAATACCAAAGGCAAACCCTGGCCGCCGAATTCAGGATCACAAGACAGTGCAGGCCAGCCGGCTGCAACGTATTGCTGATAGGCTTGTTTAAAACCTTTTGGTGTCGTCACTTCTTTTGTGACTTTATCGTGGTGACAGCCTTCGCGGTCACCTGAATGGTTCAAAGGAAACAGAACCTCGGAAGTAAATTTACCGCCTTCTTCCAATACCTGATTGATGATATCGGCATCAATTTCTTCGTATTTTGGCAAATGTTTTAGTTCGCCTTCAACGGCTAACAGCTCATGCAAAACGAATTGCATATCACGCAAGGGAGCGACGTATTGACCCATAATTTTCTCCTGAAGACAAAGTTAAAACAGCTAATTTAAACAATTACAATTCACAAATTCAAAATTTCATGTTGCACACATTAATGCCAAAGCCGGAAATTCTACTTTTCAGCTTTTGGCGGGTGCATAACAATCAATCATTCTTTCAAAACCAATTTCCGCCCGGTTAACACTGCCGGGCTTGCGCAGAAAACGCGCATCATGATGCAAAGCCAGTATCAATCCATACATTTCATACACGATTTGATCCGGATCAACGTCGGCATTCAAATGACCTAAGGCGATTGCCTGGGTTGCCGCACGCTGTAAGGCGCCTTGCCATGCATGCACCATTCCGACTAACTCTTCCCGTATCGGGCCCTGACGGTCATCGTATTCCGCCGCGCCGCTGATATAGATACAACCAGAAGCAATCTCTACCGTGACACGCTTAACCCATAAGGCAAACATCGCCTGCAAACGCGGCAGGCCGCGCTCTTCCTTCATACTCGGGTAAAACACTTCCTGCTCAAAGTGATGGTGGTAAAGCTTCAACACCTCTATTTGCAAATCCTCACGCGATCCAAAATGCGCGAACACGCCAGATTTACTCATATTCATCTTATCGGCTAGTAAGCCAATCGTCAGACCTTCGATACCATCGCGACTGGCAGCATCGAGGGCAACGTCCAGGATGGCTGCGCGGGTGAGTTCCCCCTTGCGCATGAATTTCGATGTCATATTCATATTACATTGTACTTATTAAGATGATTCGTGAATGCATTTAGTTAATGCAAAAAGTAAAATTAATCGAACGCTCGTACTATTAATCACAGCGCACTAAAAGTCAAACTAGAAAGATGCTTTAGAGGAGAGTATCTACTTATGCATAGGCTATGTTCCTCTTAAAACGGCTTCAGCTCTTGGCAAAATCTAGCTGACGGCGTTCACGCTTGGTAGGTCGGCGCGCCAAAACGGCGCCTGGCTCCTGATAGAGCTTCTTTTGTTGCGCGACTAAGGCGCGTTTCTCTATGCTCGGCTCGGTTTCCAGATACATGGTGTGCGCCACACTGGCCGAGCCGCGTACCTCGAGTAGCTTGAGCACCTTGATTTGCCAAACTTGATCGGCATGTTGTATCTCGATCAGGTCACCGAGTTTGACTGTATGCGAAGGCTTAACGCGTTCTTGATTTTGCAAAACTCGACCCAGATCGATGGCATGCGTGGCCAGACTACGGGTCTTAAAAAACCTGGCGGCCCAGCACCATTTATCAATTCGAACAGTCTCACTCATAAAAAAAGCACGCTCCATTAATTTAAAAACGATCATACTATTTTCTACGATGGATTTCACTTTATTCACGCTTACACAGCGTTTTCTACAGCATAAGAAGAGAATATGAAGAAAATCGTGGTTTATAAAACGACATGTCATATTATTTAAGTAATTCACCTCTCAATCTTTGAGATTTCTTAAGTAATCAATAATCCGCCCTTTCCATATGCCATAAAAATTCGTGATTCTCGGCTAGAATAGGCATCGCATTGTTAGCTCTTAGCCGCCAATTTGTCAGTCCACGCGACGACTACCTCGACCTGGGATCATGGGATGAAACGCATCAACATCAGCAATGCGGCGATCATGTTAGGCATATTTCTTAGCCTGATTATTGCGCTAGGCACCGGCATATCGATCAAGGTATTACGTGACAAGGCCATCCGTGACTGGAGTCAGCAGGCCAGCAACATCGCCTTGATACTGGCTGAAAACACCGCACAGCAAATGACCACGGCCTATCTCGCCCTGGACGATATCGCTGACCGCATCAAAGCAAAAACACCGGCCGATGACAAAGCGCTACGAGCACTGATAGGGAGTGAAGATTTTTTCCAGATCATGGCAGCCAAGGCCGCCAACTCACCACAAATCGATGTCGCGACCGTAGTTGCTCAAAATGGCGACGTCATCAACTTCACTCGCAAATGGCCTGCGCCAAAAATCAATTTGGCAGAACGCGATTATTTTAAGGCGCATCACGGCGATGCAAAATTAGGCGTATTAGTCAGCGATCCGGTGCGCAATAAAGGCAATGGCAAATGGACTTTTTACATTAGCCGTCGCCTCAACGACCCGCAAGGAAATTTCATAGGGATGGTTTTATTGGGTATTTCTACCGATTACTACTCCGACTTTTATGAACGCATAAGTATGGGCGGCAAGGCGGCATTTATCTTGTTACGCGATGATTTTACGATTCTGGCACGCTGGCCTATGTTCGACGATATATTGGGCAAAAAAAATCTGACTGGCACCACGTATAAAGTGATTCATGATCAACAACGTAGCGAGGGCGTGCTGATCACCGATGCGCCTCGTCTTTCCAGCAATAGTGAGCCTGGGCATACGCGCATGGGTGCGGTACGCATGGTTAAAAAATATCCGCTGATCGTCAACTTTACCATAGACGAAGATGTCTATCTCGGTGCCTGGCGCGCTACTACCCGAGTAATATTAATCGTTGCGGCCAGCAGCATCATTGCCCTGCTACTGGCCTTCACTCTGCTGGTTCGCGCCTTGCGCAAAAATGAACAGAATCTGCTGACCACAATAGGTCTAAAACAGGATGCGGAGCAGTCAAACAATGAAAAATCGATCTTATTAGAAAATCTTTCGCGCAATCAGCAAGCACTAACAGACTCGTCCGAGCATATGGCGGCCATTCTTAATAATGCACCAGATGCGATCCTCATTACCGATGCAGCAGGACTGATCATCTCTTGCAACCGGGCGGCAGAACAAATCTTTGCTTTGCCCGCGCAGGCGATCAACGCTCATGCCGTCAATACTCTGATCCTAGACTTAAATCTGGATCTCTCGCCCGATGCCAAAATCAACCATGAGCATGTAGCCAAACGTGGAAGTGGAGTGAACTTTCCGTGTGAACTTTCTACCGCCAACTTTCAGCTTTCAGGGCAGCAACACCAAGTGATTATTCTCAGGGACATTAGCGAGCGTAAGAAAATGGAGAGAGCCAAGACCGAATTTATCTCGACAGTTAGCCATGAGCTACGCACTCCACTTACTGCCATGCGCGGCGCGCTTGGCTTATTGCGTGGTGGCGTAGTTGGAGCCTTACCAAAAATCGGTGCCGACATGCTGGAGATGGCCTATAAAAACACCGAGGTATTAACACGGCTGATCAATGATTTGCTCGATATCCAAAAAATGGAAGCGGGGCAAATGGAGTTTAAACTGAGTGCAGTTAAACTGGGCGGCCTAATCGAAGATGCCTGCCAATCAAATCAAGCCTACGCCACACAGTTCGGGGTCAACATCGTGATCGATGGTGACATTCCTGAGCTTGCAGTCTGCGTCGATGAAGGTCGCTTCCAGCAAATCATGGCAAATCTTTTATCGAATGCTTGCAAGTTCTCTCCAGCCGACAGCTGCGTCACAGTAAGCGCACACCAAATTGGCGAACTGATATGCATTAGCATACGCGATCAAGGACAAGGTATACCGTTAGACTTTCAGGACAAAATGTTTCAACGATTTGCACAAGCAGATTCGTCCGACACCCGCAAAGTAAGTGGTACCGGGTTGGGGTTATCGATTACACGGGATTTAGTCACTCTGATGCACGGCAAGATAAGCTACGAATCTAAGGCCGGAGAGGGAACCTGTTTTTTCATCAGCTTCCCGATCGCCGCATAGACCCAGGCGACTCGCCACTTTTGTTCACATAATTAGCTCAGTAAGCTTGGTGCCGAACTATTCCTAAGTATAGCCACCCAGAGTGGCGATACGCATCAAACCGCGATACATCAGGTAGGCGGTGCCGTACCAGAAACGTCGATACCAGGGATGATTCGCGTAATCCTCTGCCGCCACCGTAATCCCATCCTTGATACCTTGCTCCAGATGCTCGCTTAAATCACGGGCAAACCCCTGATCGCGAATGACAACATTTGCTTCCTGATTCACGAATAAACTCAGACCATCGAAATTACTTGAACCTACCGTAGCCCACTCATCATCGATTACCGCCACTTTGGCATGCAATTGGGTTTTTCTGTACTCGACGATTTTTACCCCATGCTGCAATAACTTGGGATAGAAAGAATGGGTGATCGCATCCTGCAATGCAAACTGACCCACACCGATGATGAGAGTGACATCGACCCCGCGCGCAGCGGCTGATATCAAGGCATTGCGCAGCTTACGTCCTGGCGCAAAATAGGGATTGGCTAAAATGGCACGCTTTCTTGCCATCCCCAATGCATGTAAATAGGCGCGCTGTATGGTGCTGCGATTACGCAGATTATCTCTGACCACCAGTGCTGCCAACATAGGCTGATGCGACTTCACTATCAATTGTTTGCGCAACTCACGTATCAGTTTAACTCGCGTCGTCAAGGCAAGCTTACCCAGCCGCAACCATTGCGCCTCGACCTCAAGATGGATATGCGCCAACAAAGCACCTTGAACTGTAACCGCAAAATCCCAGCGCGGAAACGCCAGTATCAAGCCCGATCCGTCATCTGCCACATAGTCATCAATGATATTGAGGCCGCCGAGCAAGGCGACACTCTGGTCGATCACCACGATTTTTCTATGCGTGCGCGCCAACCCGCGCTTAAACCAGGGGTTAAAACAACGACATTCCACCCCGCCCATCGCAAACTCATGCATCAGCAACTGCGAACGACGATCACCACTTCCTATCCAATCAATAATGACACGCACTTGCACACCGCGGGTGGCGGCAGCGATCAAGGCATCGCGCACCTGCAACGAGATCGCGTCATCAGAAAAAATATAGGTTTCGAGATAAATTTCGCTGTGTGCCTGCGCAATTTCTTCTAACAGGCTGGAGAAATAATCACTTCCGCAATGCAACAAACGCAGCTTATTGCCTGGAATTAAAATCAGTTTTCGCATTTAAACAGCTGCGACATCGACTCGCCTGGCAGCCGCAATTGCTGAGGAAAAATCGAGTGTAACAAGGATAGGTAAATGATCCGACAAGGTGGTCCAGGGTGAGCCTCGCAAGACCTTGGCTTGCTCTACCTGAAAACCGCGCAGATACACCCTATCCAGACATAAACAGGGCATTTCTACCGGGAAGGTATGCGCGTGTTTAAAGCGAGCCTGAGGAATTAAGCCGCGCATACCGCTCAGACTGAGCAAAGAAGCGCTCTGGCTGCGTTCGCCGTCAAAAGCCTCCCTGACCCCCAACTCTTGATACAAGATCTGGCTAAGACCCTTGCTCCAGTCATTAAAATCACCCGCAATAATGAGAGGCGCATCGGCCGGCAAATTGCTTTGTATCTCTTTGATCAAAGCCTGCACCTGACGCCTTCGGCTAGTGGCAAATAGACCCAGATGTATCACAAAACAATGGACATCAATGTTGGCCACCCGTATCACCACATGCAAGATCCCACGCTGCTCATAGGCATGGTCGGAGACATCATGATTAAAAGAAGAGCTGATGGAAAAACGACTCAGTAAGGCATTGCCATGATGACCGTGCTCATAGACGGCGTTCATGCCATACGCGACTTCATGAGTATCACCAGCGATAAAGGCATCTTGCCCCATCTCTGGCCAGCGCGTATGGTTTTCAGCGTGATAATCATGCTGGCCCTGCACTTCTTGCAAAAACACCAGATCGGCATCGAGTAAACTAATAGCTTCTTTGAGACCGTGAATTCGCGCCTTGCGCCCAAAAGCGCTGACCCCTTTGTGAATATTATAGGTGGCAATGCGCAGTTTCATCCTTGCTCTCCGTTTACTTTAACTTCGGTAACTGCAAAATGGCTTCCGCATTCGAGGCCGAAAAACACAGGTCGGCTGCGGCTCTATGTGGCAACCACTGGTAGCGCAAATGTTCGCGCGGCGCCAGAGTAATCGCGATATCACGCGGCACACAGAGTCCGAAAACATGCTCGGTATTTTGTGTCACACCGGGTGCATAGCGATGACGCCAGACCGGATAAATTTCATACACATTAGAAATCTGCCAGTCACGCAATGCAAACAATTCGCTGCCAATGCCGGTTTCTTCTTGCACCTCACGCTGTGCCGTTAAGGCCCAGGCTTCATCCGGACTCTCTTTGGAACCGGTTACCGATTGCCAGAAACCCGGTTTATCGGCACGCTCGATTAACAGCACTTCCAATTCTGAAGTATAAATGACGACCAGGACAGATTCAGGGATTTTAAAATTCATACTTTGTTGCGTTTGCTCAGGTTAATTCAAATACGACCATATCCACTTTGCCGTGGAGTAGGCATTAGCGCCCAACTAATTACACAAACAATTTTCGACAACACACTATCGATGGGCCTCTTCAGGCATTTTCGCCCTACAGCGCGCATGAATAGTGTGGATTCAAAATAAGCGGAAATCAAGATAAAAAAAAGACACAGATCACTGTGTCTTTTTTTATTCATCATCAAGCGCGATTAGCCCTTGATCACAGGCTCTACAGCACGCAAACGGATGTGCAATTCACGCAATTGCTTCTCGTCCACTGCTGACGGCGCTTGTGTCAACAGACACTGGGCACGCTGGGTTTTTGGGAAAGCGATCACGTCACGGATAGACTCGGCACCAGTCATCATAGTAACGATGCGATCCAGACCGAAGGCCAGACCACCATGTGGAGGCGCGCCGTATTGCAATGCGTCCAGCAAGAAACCAAACTTCAATTGCGCTTCTTCGGCATCGATCTTCAGGGCGCGGAATACCTTGCTCTGTACATCGGCACGGTGAATACGGACTGACCCGCCACCGAGCTCCCAACCATTCAAGACCATGTCGTAGGCTTTCGAGATGCAATTGCCCGGATCGCTTTCCATCAAATCTTCATGGCCGTCTTTTGGCGCAGTGAAAGGATGGTGCGTAGCAGACCAACGGTCGTTCGCTTCATCGTATTCGAACATAGGGAAGTCGATTACCCACAATGGCTTCCAGACATTCTCGAACAAGCCGTTGTTTTTGCCGAATTCGCTGTGTCCGACTTTGACACGCAGAGCACCGATAGCGTCATTGACAATCTTGGCCTTATCAGCACCGAAGAAAATCAGATCGCCGTCTTGCGCGCCGGTCAATGCCAGCACTTGTGCCAGTGCTGCATCGTGCAGATTCTTGACGATAGGCGATTGCAAACCATCGCGACCTTTGGCCACTTCATTGACCTTGATGTAAGCCAGACCCTTAGCGCCGTAGATCGCCACGAACTGGGTGTAAGCATCGATCTCGGAACGTGGCATGTTGGCGCCACCTGGTACACGTAAGCCAACCACGCGGCCATTTGGCATATTCGCAGCACCGCTGAAGACCTTGAAATCGACGTCTTTCATGACTGCGGTCAAGTCGGTAAATTGCAGCTTGACGCGCATGTCTGGCTTATCCGAACCATACAGACCCATGGCTTCGAAGTAATCCATGACAGGGAAAGGATTTGGCAAATCGATGTCTAGCGTATTCTTGAAAATCAGGCGCATCATGTTTTCAAACATGTCGCGGATTTCTTGCTCGGACATGAAAGAAGTTTCGCAATCGATCTGGGTAAATTCTGGCTGACGGTCAGCACGCAGATCTTCATCGCGGAAGCATTTAACGATCTGGTAGTAACGGTCGAAGTTAGCCACCATCAGCAGTTGCTTGAACAATTGCGGCGATTGCGGCAAAGCGAAAAATTCACCAGCGTTGACACGCGAAGGCACCAGATAATCGCGCGCGCCTTCTGGCGTCGATTTGGTCAGCATAGGGGTTTCGATATCGATGAAACCGTTAGCGTCCAAGAACTTACGCACTTCCATTGTTACCTTGTAACGCAGACGCAAATTATTTTGCATTTGCGGACGGCGCAAATCGAGTACGCGATGCGTCAGGCGTGTGGTTTCGGACAGGTTATCGTCATCCAACTGGAACGGCGGCGTGACCGAAGCATTCAGCACTTCCAGCATATCGCAGACTACTTCTATCTTGCCCGATTTCAGATTGTTATTGACTGTGCCATCTGGGCGCGGGCGTACTACACCGGTCACGCGCAGACAGAATTCATTACGTACCGATTCGGCCGCCTTGAACACTTCCACTGCATCTGGATTGCAGACGACCTGCACCAGACCTTCACGGTCGCGCAAGTCGATAAAAATTACACCGCCATGGTCGCGGCGACGATGTACCCAGCCGCACAGGCTAACGGTTTGACCGAGTAATTCCTCATTGGTGAGGCCACAGTAATTGGTACGCATGGACATAGTTTCTACCTGTCTTTATTTAAATATGGAATTAGATGTTACGTGCTGCTTATTTACTTTAAGACTTAAGAAAAACCGCCCCAGCGTTGTTGCACTCGCCTTGCTGGAACAATTTTGCGTAAGTCCTATACTTATTCTGTCTTACTTATTCAGTCTTACTAATTTTTTATTACTTATTTTTCACTTGCGGTAAGGCATCCGGCGCCACCACACCCATAGACACCACATACTTCAGCGCTGCATCGACCGACATATCGAGTTCTATCGTGTCCGCCTTGGGCACCATCAGAAAAAAACCAGAGGTAGGATTCGGCGTGGTCGGTACGTAGATGCTGATGTACTCGCCCATTAAATGGCTAGCCACTGCGCCGCCAGGCACCCCGGTCAGGAAGGCGATAGTCCAACTGCCTTCACGCGGATACTGCACCAGCAAGGCCTTGCTAAAGGCATTGCCGCTCGATGAAAACAAGGTATCTGACACCTGCTTAACGCTAGAGTAGATGGAGTTGACGATAGGGATGCGTTTAAGCAAAGCCTCCCAGGCCTCGACCACATAATTGCCGATAAAATTTTGTGCCAGTAAGCCGGTCACAAACACAATCAACAGCGTCAAGATAGTACCAATACCCAACACTTTAAAACCAAACAATTGCTCAGGCTGCCATTGTGCAGGTAGCAGCAACAAGGATTGATCCATAGTGCTGATGACAGAATGCAGTACCCAAAGCGTGATCGCCAATGGCACTAAAATCAGTAGTCCGGTAATAAAATATTTACGCATGATTTTTTATTCGCCCTGGTTTGGAGTTGGCATGCACGTCAAGCCGCTTTATTCTCGCCGCCGCTACTTGCAGGAGCACTGGCTGCCGGCGCTGTGCTGGCAGTTGGCGCTGCGTCAGTCGTGCCTGAACTTGCCGGTGCGTCGCTGGCGGACGAGGTCTCACCAGTCGCTGCCACCGCACCACCAGTTGCAGCCGGAGCTCCACCTTTTGCGTCTCTAAAATCAGTGACATACCAACCCGATCCCTTCAATTGGAAACCGGCAGCGGTCACTTGCTTTTTAAAACTAGGCTTGCCACAGGACAGACAAACGCTCAAAGGCTCGTCGGACATTTTTTGCAATACGTCCTTGGCAAATCCACATTCTTCGCAGCGGTAAGCATAAATAGGCATTTTATCAATCCGAAAAAAATCTTGTAAAACCCTGAATTATAAAGCTTTTTTAGTGCTTTTCACAGCTACCCTGGTACTGCCCACTGGCTGTCTAGCTCAATTACACCTCAATTACGCCTCAATTACTGGCCATTAACTGTTTTTCCCCTCTCTGCGGCAGCCAGGAACCTAACAACATGCCCGTCATGCTCATTAATACGCCGACCAATTGCGGCGGCCATAGTCCTTCGGGAGCTTGATATTCTAATAAGATCCAGGAAGACAAGCCTAAGAATATCGACAGCAAGGCACCCTGGGTGCTGGCACGTTTCCAGTACAAACCGAATGCCAGCGGCACGAAAGCGGCCACCAAAGTCACCTTGTAGGCATTCTCTACCATCTTATAAATACTGGCCTCGGTATGCATGGCAAATACCGTCACAATGGCAGTAAAGCCCAATACCACCACCCGCATCAGCATCAAAAATTGGCGGTCACTATGCGCAGGCAACATAGGTCTGAGTATATTTTCGGAAAAAGTAATCGAAGGCGCCAGTAGGGTCGCGCTGGCACAGCTCTTGATCGCCGACAGCAAGGCGCCGAAAAACATCACCTGCGCCAGCATAGGCACCTTGGTCATGATTAGGGTAGGCAAGATCATTTGCGGATCCTTATCGATCAAATTTGCCACCATGGCAGGATCAATCAAAGTGGCCGAATACGCCAGAAACATGGGAATGAAGGCAAAGCAAAAATACATTAGCCCTCCCAAGATCGAGGCGTTGCGTGCGATATTTTCGTTTTTAGACGCGGCCACCCTCTGAAACACATCTTGCTGCGGAATTGAGCCTAGCATCATGGTGATCCAGGCGGCGAAGAACCAGAGCGACTCGCGCGCGGTCGGTGCCGGCCAGAACGCCAGTTTGCCGGCGTCTGAGGCATGCGTAATCACAGCCGCAGCGCCTCCCACCATACCGGACACTTCCCAACCTATATAAAACATACCGAGCACGATGATAATCATCTGTAAAAAGTCGGTAATCGCCACCGACCACATACCGCCCATCAGGGTATAGATCAAGACGCTGGCAGCTCCTATCATCATGCCTATCTCCATAGACAGATAACCACCGGATACCACATTAAACACCAGGCCTAGCGCCTTGATCTGCGCAGCCACCCAGCCTAAGTAAGAGACCACGATACACAGGCTGACCAGCACTTCGACCGTGCGTCCGAACTTATTTTTATAATAATCGCCTATGGTTAGCAGGTTCATACGGTACAGCGGGCGCGCAAAAAAGATGCCGACCAAGACCAGGCACAGCGATGAGCCGAAGGGATCAGCCACTACGCCACGCAAACCTTCCTTGACGAAGGTGGACGAAATTCCCAGCACCGCTTCCGAGCCAAACCAGGTAGCAAACACAGTGGCAGTCACCACGGACATAGGTAAAGAGCGCCCGGCCAGCGCAAAGTCTTTAGAATTTTTGACATAGCGGGCGGCGTACAGGCCGATACCGACCGAAATTGCCCAATATAAAACGACAAACCAAAGTAAGGTATTCATGCAAAAGCCAACAATATTCTAGGAAAAGCGAAAAATTCGCCTGACAATTTATTGCGGGCATTATAGCGAAGTATCGTCAGGATATAGACTAGCATCAACGGCAAAAAATACACCACGCCGTTATCGTGCAAGGAAATTAACTCAAACGTGCCAGATGCTGAACCGGGAAATTCAGGCGTATCAAAGTACCCGATGCTGGCTTACTCTCTATCTGCACACGTCCACCCATCAGATCGCAGACTAGACTACTGACAATACTCAGGCCCAATCCGGCACCGCTCTGCCCCATTTGGGTAGTGAAAAACGGTTCGAATACATGCGGTAAATTGGCGTCACTGATGCCGCAGCCATTGTCGCGCAGCTGTATCGTCAATTGTTCTTCCTGCGCTAGTATGTCTAGACTAATCTGGCCCTGTTCGGCATTGAGAAAACCATGCGCCAGACTATTTTCAAACAGTTGATCCAATACCTGAAACAAGGCATTCGGGTAAGCAATCACGCACAAATGCTCAGGTATCTGCAGCACCAATTGCACACGCTCCAGCGCGAGTCGGGTTTGCCAACTCTCGACCAACTGATGTATCAGCGCCACCACATCAAACTCCACACTGGTCTCGGTGTGCTGACCTATCGCCAGCGCCTTAAAGCGTTGCACCAGATCAGAAGCGCGCACCAGCGAGCGATCGACGATATTGCCACATTGCGCCAAGCCTTCCAGGGATGTCAGCAATTCACTGCGGCGCAGATTGGCCGCCAGCAAATCGGCAATCAGTTGCTGACATTGATCATAAATGGTACTGGCGGCCATACGGGCATTGCCTAGCGGAGTATTCATCTCATGCGCGATGCCGACCACCATGCGCCCCAGCGCCAGCTGTTTTTCCTGACGCATGACTAAACTCATGGCCTGCTCCAGCTCAGCGGTACGGACTCTGACCTTATGCTCCAACTCGTCATGCGCTTGTTGTAGAGCGACTTCTGCTGCCAGTCTCACCTTGGCCTCAGCTTGCAAACTATCAAGAGCGTTGCGCAACTCGCTATTGCGCTGCTGCAGCGAATGTTCCAGTAACTCACCGTGGGCAGTGAGTTGCTTATTTTTGCTTTGCAACTGTGGCAAGGCCAGTACGCCATCGACACTTTCACCCAATTGTTTGGAGAGCATGCGTCTTTGCCTTTGTTGCAGGCTGATATGGAGTTCGCTGGCCAGCAAAGCAGCTTCAAATCGGCCAGCCTGCCGCCCGATCAGGACGATCATGCGCAATACCGCTTCTTGTACTGGTAAATGATCGGCGTGCACCTCCGTGTTCATTTCAGCCAAATCCTGAGCCAAGCGCAACAAGGCGACCCAGCCCCGCTCTCTTTCTGCACTTTGGCACAACAACAACGCCTCACACAAACGCGCCCAATACGGCCAGGACGTATGGCTATTCGCAAAAGGAATTTGCTCCAATGCCTGCATATGACGGTGCACGTTGTCAGGTCGCCCCAGTAAGGCACTCAGGATGGCGATATTGGCATTGCTATAAAACAGCATTTTGGTCAGGCCCGCAGCCTGCGCTACTTGTAGACACTCTTGATGCAATACCAGCGCCGCCTCCCATGGTTGCGCGCCCAAAGACACCCCGGCTTCCAACGCCAGAAAATAGCGCGACGAGGCGGCATTACTCAGCACGCCACAGAGCCGGGTAGCGCTTAGGTGCTCTCTATGCGCCAAAATAGCATCGCTCAGTTGCACCACTGCCGGATACATCTCACACAGCATCATGACGCGGCAGCGGCTGGCGCGCATGCTGGCAACGTCCTTATCGCGACCGCAACGCGCATACAAATCAGCGGCCATGGCGGTGCTGTGCAACGCTGGGTGATACAGATTGATGGAAATTTGCAAAGATTGCATGAGCTCCCAGATCCACGCCTGCGCCAGCGGAAATTCTAGCGCAACGGTGTTTTCTAGCTGGGCGGTAGCGCGTTGCAATAGCAGGGTATTCGGCAGTTCTTCGGGCAGCACGCCCGGATACAGTTGCAGCAAATCAGCCAGAAATGCGTGCAATGGGCTCAAAGTTTTTTGCCGCAAAGTCTGCATCTGCAGCGCCAGGGCCTGGAAATTTTCGTCCAGACATAATTCGCGACAACGCTCGAGTAGTGCGAAGTTGGCACCGTCTTCGGCATTGCCATCCTCTAGCGGTGCTGCCGGCATGTTTGCCTCCTGGTGAAAAGCTGAAATACCACAATAAGGTAAAGAATAGCGCAGATCGTTAGCCTTGGCTGATCGACTTTTAAAATACCGGCACTGACCAGCGTGCAGCTCTATAAATCACCCGAGAATAGGCCAAGATATAAGCATACTCCCCCCATTTTCGAATAAAACTAGCGTTTTGCGCATATAGATAGAGCGCGATAAAAATATACTAGAGAGGGGTATCTACTAATGGGTGCTGCCGCCGCTGACGTGGCTATCGTGCTTCACACTGATGGTGGTTTCCAGCAAAATCATCAGAGCGTCCATCATCATAGCGAGCGACATACTGGGCGCGCCACGATGTGCCGCCGCTTGCTCAGGCAGATAAGGGATGTGGACGAATCCGGCATGTTGTATCGCATGGCGGCTACTTGCCATATGCATCAGGCCGTAAAACACATGGTTGCAGACATAGGTGCCGGCCGTTTGCGAGACCGACGCCGGTATCCCTTTGGCATGCAAGGCCTGAACGATGGCTTTGATCGGCAGAGTAGCGAAATAGCCGACCGGGCCATTGGCCACAATAGGGGCGTCGATCGGTTGCTGGCCCGCATTATCGGCCATCGGTGCGTCATCGACATTGATTGCAACCCGCTCTATCGTCAGATCGGCGCGGCCGCCGGCCTGCCCGACACAGACCACCACATCAGGCGCGACTAGCCGGATTTTGACGGCCAGGGTATCGAGCGCAGCACCGAAGGCGCACGGCAACAGCGCCGCCACAATGCGGCTACCATCGTGTAAATGTTTGCCGTCCAGACGCCGCACCGCTTCCCAGGAGGGATTGTTATGCTCGCCGCCGAAGGGCTCAAAACCGGTGAGTAAAATAGTCTTCATGCGTCCCTACCTTTAAGGAAAAACCAGAAAATACATTAACAGTATATTGCAGGCCAGCACCGCCAGGGCGGTCGGGATTTGTATCTTGATGACTTGATATTTATCTTTCAGCTCCAGCAAAGCCGCCGGCACAATATTAAAATTGGCCGCCATCGGTGTCATTAAGGTTCCGCAATAACCGGAGAACATGCCTATCGCCACCAGCGGAGCCGGATTAGCATGATGCCCGAGGATTAAAAACGGTAAAGCGATACCAGCCGTCATCACCGGAAAAGCGGCAAAGGCATTCCCCATAATCATGGTAAACAAGGCCATGCCAACACAGTAAATCGCCACCAGCGCCAGACGATTTTCCGGCTCGACGAACAGCGTAACGATAGCCTGTATCGAGCGCCCGGTCTGCGCCGCCACAAACACCCCGCCCAGCATCGCCAGCATCTGCGGCAACAACAGCGCCCACCCCATCGCATCGACCAGGCGGCGCGATTCGCGTACCGCCAGCAAGGGAGAGCCGCCGGTGAGCTTGCTGCCAAGTAGCAGCGCGGCCAGGCAAGCGATGGTCAGCGAGGCCAGAGTCAAATTCTTTTGGTCGAGTAAAAACCAGTGGCCAAACTTGAGTTCTTTGGCAAACAAGGTCAACAACACGGTGATTACGGGTATCGCCAGCGCCGGTAAAAACAGACGATTGCCTAAGGTCTTGGCTGAGCGCTGATGCTCTGCCTCATCCTCAGGCGGCGGCACGCCGACGCCCAAGAGATTGGCACCGGCCAGCGCAGCGATCAGCAATACGATCACACCAACCAGCCGGTAAGTGAGCTGCTTGCCCAGCAGACTCAGCATCAGGTCGCCGAACAAGAAACTAACACCAAATAAAAACCAGAACAGAGCGGTGCTATAGCGCTTAGGATTGCTGGCATCGCGCCAGCTCAGGCCAGCAACCAGCATGGCGATCGCACCGATCAGATAGAACACCAGATTGATACTGATAATGCTGTCTATGCCGCTCATGCCACCACCTCGGCTTTGGCGGAAACGGCAAGCGCGCTTTGTGCCAAACGCCAGGCCTGCATGTCACGGGCGATGCGCGCATCCAGACGCGACAACCGAAATAAATGGATCACCAAAGCGCACAAGGCGGTAGGGATTGCCCACAAACCTATCATCAGTGGCTCCACTCCGCTGATGCCGTTTTCTTTCAGGAAGGCGGTCATCAACAACACCGCGCCGAAGGCAATAAAAATATCTTCGCCAAAAAACAGTGCGACGTTATCGCAAGCCGCCGCGTGGGCAGCGATGCGATCACGGAGTGGCTGCGGCAAATCGCCATGCAAATTACTGGCGGCCGCTTCTGCCATCGGTGCCAACAAGGGTCGCACCGTCTGCGCCTGTCCGCCCAGGCTCAACAAACCCAGGGCCGCGCTGGCCTCTCTCACCACAAAATACAGCATCAGAATACGCCCGGTGGTGGCACTACGTATGCTCGCCACCCAAGTTTGCGCACGCTGCTTTAAACCATAGCGCTCCAGCAAACCTATCACCGGCAAAATCAATAAAGCACTGGCCAACTGGCGGCTACTCATAAACTTTTCGCCGAAGGTTTCAAGCAGGCTCAGCGTATCCATGCCGACCGCCAAACCGGTCGCCAAACCAGCCACCGTCACCACCATCAGCGGATTAAAACGCAAGGCAAATCCCATCACCACGATGGGGATACCAATCAAGGGCAGCCAAAGGCTAAGATCCATGCAAACTCCTAAATTAAAAATATATTTTTTGAGCTTGTCGCTAAGCCTATTGCGCTTGCCCAAATGCGCGCACCGCGATACCTTGCTGGGTCAGGGTATGCCTTAACAATTGCGCTAACTCCAGAGCATGGGCACCATCGCCATGCAGACAAACAGTATCGACCTGCAGACTCAAGTAATGACCGTCCAGCGCCAGCACTTTGCCCTGCCGTATCAGGCACAGGGCTTGCGCCAGCGCCAGTTGCACATCGTCTATGGTGGCGCGCGGCAAACTGCGCGATGCCAGCGCGCCATCGGACTGATAGCGCCTATCGGCAAACACCTCTGCCGCCACCGCCAAACCGGCCTGTTGTGCCGCGCTGATTAGTGCGCCACCAGACAAACCAAAGATACGCAAACCAGGATCGATCGCCGCCACCGTCTGTACGATACGCTGCGCCAATGCCGGATCACGCGCGGCCTGGTTATACAGTGCACCATGCGGTTTCACATGCGTTAGCTGAGCACCCTGTTCCAACACTATCGTGCGTAACGCGCGGATCTGCCCGTCTAGCATTTCAGCCACTTGATCTAGCGGCAAATGCATCTCGCTGCGGCCAAAATTTTCTCTATCGACAAAGCTAGGGTGCGCGCCTATCGCCACCCCATGCTGCAGCGCCAGACGCACTGCCGTACGCATACTGTCCGCATCACCGGCATGGCCGCCACACGCGATATTGGCCGAACTGACGCAGGCCAAGATCGCCGCATCGCAGTCCGCGCCCTCGCCCAGATCGGCATTTAAATCGATGCTGGTAATACCTAGCTCAGTGGCCGGCACCGCGTGCCCAAAATCATGTCCCATACAAACTCCATTCCAAACGATATTGTTCCTGTTGCCATTTTTTTTGGGCTGCCCTTGCCTGTGCCAGATCGCTCTGGATAAAGCAAAAACGCGTACCCGGCCGTGCCTGCGCCAATTTCCACAAATCCGCCTGTATCACCACCCCTATGCGCGGATACCCACCGGTGGCCTGTGCATCGGCCAGCAAGACTATCGGCAAGCCATTCGGCGGCACTTGTATCACCCCCGGCAGCACCGCATGCGACAACAAATCGCCGGGCGTTGCGCGCAGCAAAGGCGTGCCTTCTAGCCGATAGCCCATGCGATTACTCTGATGACTAACACCCCAGGCCTGCTGCCAGAATGCCTGCTGAGCGGCGTCCCCAAACTCTTGATATTCCGGCCCGGGCAAGACCCTTAATTCCGGCGTCCACAGCCTTTGCAAACAACCGGCGGGCCGATCGCACTCCGCCCCGGCCGCCACTACGCCAATTGGCAAACGATCGCCGTTTTGTAAAGCGCGTCCAAAAAATCCGCCAAACTGCGCCGCGATATCGGTGCTGCGCGAGCCCAAGATCTGCGGCACGGCAATCCCGCCCGCCACGGCCAGATAAGCCCGCATCCCCTGTTTGGCACCACGCAAAGTGAGCAACTGCCCGGCCGCAGCGTAACTACGCCAACCGCTGCGTACTGGGTCGCCATCGAGCTCTGCTTCAAAATCAGCGCCGCAGATAACAAACCAG
This sequence comes from Undibacterium sp. Ren11W, assembly GCF_049340485.1. Lineage (NCBI taxonomy): Bacteria > Pseudomonadati > Pseudomonadota > Betaproteobacteria > Burkholderiales > Oxalobacteraceae > Undibacterium > Undibacterium sp. Ren11W. Next base: position 35,984 of record NZ_JBMPPB010000007.1, on the reverse strand, counting down.
CTGGCAGATGAAAAGCGCAATGCGATCGGCCCTACCACGAGTTCCAGACCGGCAAAATGCGCAGGATTATTCACCAGACGATTCGCCAACAGCAGCGCCGGCGCATCCAAAGCGCCGCTCTGTGCGACGCCTAGATGCCGGTAGCCGCCACGGCCCTGATCCTGCACCGTAGACTGTATCCCAGCGCGTACCACCTCTAAAGTGGACTGAGTAGATTTAGCGATTGTCATACCGCGACAAACCGTACCAAATCGCCAGGCTGCAGCAAACTAGGCTGAGCCAGCTCTGGATTAAACAGCGACATGGAGCTGCGTCCTATCAACTGCCAGCCGCCTGGACTTGCCGCCGGATAGATGCCGGTCTGCATGCCGCCTATACCCACAGATCCGGCTGGCACCGACAAGCGCGGCACTGCGCGGCGCGGCGTCGCCAACGCTGGCGGCAAGCCACCCAAATAAGCGAAGCCGGGCTGAAAACCTAAAAAATACACCATGTAGTCGGCCGCCGTATGTTCAACAATCACTTGTTCGGGGCTCAGCCCGGTGTGTTCGGCGACTAACTCCAGATCGGGACCAAACTCGCCGCCATAAGTCACCGCGATCTGCACCGATCGCGAGCTAAAATCCTGCGCCTCGCTACGCTCCCATAAGTCGGCCAACAGTGCCAGTTGCTCCGCCCCGCTAGTGAGATCAGGATCAAACACCAGTGTCAGATTATTCATGCCAGGCACCACCTCGCGGTAGCTACCGATAGCGCGCAACTGCTGCGCCAGCGACCACAGGCGGCGCTGACAAAACAGACTGACTGGCGCGCAGGTCTGTATCACGGCAGCGCTCTCGCCCAGCAAATAGAACGACATGGTGTCTGAGGACAGGATACTCATACGATTAGGATAGTCTGCAAGAAGTAAAAAATAACATGTGCCTCACTTATTTACCAGCGAACTTCATGCTGCAAAGCGATGATATTGCCTAAGCTTGGCTAAGCAAGTTCACTGATTTTTTTGCTGTTTTGTTTGCAGTTTTGTTTGCATTAAGTCGGCCTCCACCGCCTTCAATAAATTGGCGTTTGACCACTGCAGATCTTTCACATAGATCGCTGGTAAATACACCTGGCCATTCTTTCTAGGACGATTGACATAAACCTTGTTAGGGATGATCACATCGGCCAGTCCTGAGGCCAGTCTTTGGGTACGCACATCCATATAAGTGGAGTCGGCAGAACTAGGCGCGCCTATCAGTTTGGTATTAGAAAATAGAGAAAAAACGTCGATCGCATCGAGACAAGCGCTGGCGCATTGGCCGGGCACAATCACATACAGCGGCACCTTAAATGCAGGCGGATCGCCAAACACATCGGCATTTGCCTCTTGAGTCGATTGCTTTAACGCTTTTTGTTCAGCCTCGACAAAAAATTTGTCACCACGCGCTAAGGCCGCCTGCATGCCTTCACTTTGGATTCTGGCCCATTGCGCGCCTTCGATTTGTTTTTGCTGCGTCAGCACCTCGACCAAACCCGCAACATAATCGGTATTCCCTAGCGACGCACGCCACCAGACTTCAGTCTTGGCACCATATGCAGCCACACGCCTATCGACCCTGCCCTTACCCCACAGAGCTTCGGCAAAAAGCTGACTCCATTCAGACGAGCCACCCTGGTTTTGACGCAAATCGATCACAACAGCATCGGCCTCGAGGAAATTTTTTCTATGCTCAGCCAGACCTTTTAGCATCAGGCGATAGGCCTCGCGCTGTTTTTCATCCGGCGCAAATGTGGGCATGGCCAACCATAATATTTTTTTGCGCGGCTCACTCATGCCGACCTCAAGCTGCTCGCCGTTATAACTTTCCGTCCTCCATTTGCTCGCTTGTTCGCTCAACGCTTTCCAGACTAAACTATGCTGCGAGCTCTTGCCATTCAAACTAAACTGGCAGCGCCTAGGCAACGCCAGAAAAGGATTTCCTCTATCTAAAAATACCCGCGGTGCCCGCACCCACCAGTGGCCAGCCTCATCACTACGGCCTTGAAAGCCGAACACATTCGTACTGATAATTTGCTTGATAGGCTTACCATCGCAGGCCAACACTTCGGCCCCCACAGATGGCCCACCCATCTCGGCAGCATACACATACAGAGCATCGCCGCGCCACACGGTAATAAAGCCAGGCCAGCGTTCTGCAGGCAACTGACTCACATCCAGGTTGTGAGACATACCGGCATGACCATCGTGTATCCGCACATTAAACCCCTGAGTCGCGGCCACATACCCAGCCGCATCCTCCACCCTAACCGCCAAAGCCAAGCCAGACGCTTTAGCCGCCTGCAGATTCTTTAAGAAATCAGGATTAGCCGTATCGTAAACGCCGGGATGGTTTTCCATGCTCAATTGATACGCAGCATCGATATCAATAATCGCTGCATGCCGCCAATCGGCAGCGGTCTTTGGCAAGACAGGGTTCTCAGCAGGCTGAGCATTAAGCGTAAGCGGCGCTGTGGCACTGAGCAAAGCAAAAACCAGCATCGCAGTCGAGCTGTAGCGAGAGGCGAAGAAAGTCGAAAATGGCATCATGGTTTTCTTTCGTAAAGAGAGCTATTGCTATCCAAGAATGGCAGGCACAGCGGAATTCGCAAGACACGCTATAGCGACTAATAGCGCAGAATTGTAAGGGCTTTAGTGAATAAACTGCCAAAAATTCAACTATTTCATAAAAAAAACAACTGGAGATATGAGGTAGATTGCACTAAACAGTGAATTTGAAAACGCTACACGCATATTCCATGCGCCTTCCAGACCAATATCGTGCCAGAAGCAGCATGGGATATGCGCAGTGGCTTGCTGGTGTTTTTGGTTTTCTGGTGCTTTTGGTTTGCTGTGACCAGGTCGTGTTTTTACTTCTTTCGTTGTTGTGCGATTGCTGGCCGGTGGTAGACCGGCGGCTACTTCCTTTTCTTGCTTCGCCAAGAAAAGGAAGCAAAAGAAGGCGCCGCAAAGTCGCTGCCCTTCGGGTGCCCGCCTGTGCAGGTCAAAAAATGGGAAATGAAGCAAACTCGCCTGCGGCTCAGACAGCTTCATTTCTAATCCATTTTCTGCCATGCACAAGCGGCAGCGCCACATGCGAAAGGCAAACGTCAACACATCCGTGGTGCTGCCGCCGTTCAACTGAACAGGCAACGCCCAAACACATCGAGCTACGGCAATCTGCTGCTGTTGACTTGGTTTTTGACTTGGTTTTTGACTTGGTTTTTGACTTTGTTTTTGACCTGGCTTTTGACTCTGCTTTTGAATCGAATTCGCATGTGGCGCTGCCAATTGTGCGGGGCGGAAAATGGATCAGAAGTGAAGCTGTCTGAGCGCAGCGAGTTTGCTTCATTTCCCATTTTACGACCTGCATAATTGGGCACCCGAAGGGCAGCGACTTTGCGTCGCCTTCTTTTGCTTACTTTTCTTGGCGAAGCCCTTCGCAAAAAAAACGACCGTATAGTGAACTAACCGCTTGTGCAAGTTGAAAATCAAAACCAATCATCCCGATTGTGACCTCCTCTTCTCCGAACGGCAAATATTCCAACATTTTGAGTAAAGCTAATCAGGTGCTGCTTCTTACTCTACGTCTGACTTGAATTTTGACCTGGAATTCCACAAATCAGGGTGTTATTTAAAGCGTATAAGATCACCGTATCAATTGCTATTTGCTTGCGGGACCTACGTCTTTAATTACTTTGACGAACCACTGGCTGTATCCGCTCGCAAGAATATATCTATGCTCCATCACAGTATAGAAATTTTCTTTGACGCTCAATAGGTACCAAACACGTTTCACTGGATAGTCAGTATTGAATTGTTCGGTTTGGGTTAAAACACCTTGATCATCCAGCACCCATATTGTTGGTCCTTGACTATTATCGATACCCTTACCATCTGAGAAAACAGAACTAATAAGAGCGCTGTTTGTATTTACCTGCCACTGCCGATAAAACGAACCATCACGTACAAAACGGCGATTCGGCTCAACTTTAGCGACTGTCTTTAAATTGATTTTTTCACCATCGTTCATCAGCCATATTTCAGTACCACTCTTTTCATCCCGGATTAAGCGAGAAAACCTCACCACCTTCGTGCCGCCCGCTAAGGTTAATGTATCAATTGAAAACGACCACGTGACGGATAGGCCACCGCGTAACATGCGTCCGCTATTACTACCGGTGACTTCAAAAATATCGGTTTCTTTTATAAGACCGCTATCAAACAAATTTAAGTTACTCTCAATACCAGCCCATTTTGAACCTACGCTAAAATCAGCGGCGCTAAGAGGCGTTGATTTTGCACGATCCATCACTTTATTAAAAGTTCCATTTGCGCCACTATCAAACACCGTCACTTTTCCGACGTTCGGTCCCTCTAATAAAGTAATTTTTCCACTGCGATAAATATTTACAGTGCCGGAATCGGCACGACCGGCTACCAATACGAAGCTAAAGGCATCAACTTCAAAGACTGTTCGATCGTGCGTAGAACTGTCGAAGTCATCAATTAAATAGGGAGTGCTCAACTTAATATTCAGCCGACCGGCATCAAGCGACCAAGTGGCAGGGCGGCTACCGTAAACAGTATGTACGCTAGCATTACCATCAGGTTGATAATCAACAGCCATCCCGTCAGTTTCCGATGTTTTTCCGTTAAGATAGACCAAACTTAGTGTCTTGGTCGGGGCGAATACTGGGCGCACATCAGTTGAAATAGCTCTCAATACTTCGCCATAGGTTTCATTAAAAAGAGCGTTATTAGTGATTTTTTGATCTTCAACAAAAGAATACAATTGGCTTGAATATACCGGATTACTAGCAAAAACTAAGGTATCGGCAATACCTGCTGGTAAGGCAACCCCTTTATCAACAATCAGCTTGATCGCCGTCGCAATTTCTATTTGATCTTCAATATGCAAGCTCGAGACTGCCGAGTTCAATTCCAGCTGTGACTTCGGCATTTGTTTACCGTTGCCCTGTATAGCCAGCATGGCTGAAGCGGTACTCAAATGACTGACATTTAATGATGACGTCGCGGCGGCACTAACCTCACCCTGGTTATTCGCCAACTTCGCCAGAGTGGCGGCGTCGCCAATCAAACTCTGCAGCTTGACCTTACTCTGCGCACCGACACCAGTAGCGACAATGCTAATCATATCCTCGGGTTTATCCAGTTTAAGCGTCAGACTATAACTGCCATCGGCTGCCGCGACCGTATTAACAGTCTGGGCACCCAGAGTGACGCTCAACTGCGCATTGGCAATCGGGCCATCGCTTACCACGCCGCTAATTTTTATATCGGCACTGACCTTGATATTAACGCTGGCACTGGCCTGGACTCCGCCTTCCCCTTCTGCCGTGTAGCTCAGCGTATCGGGGCCGAAATAGCCCGCGTTGGGAGTGTATTCTATGGCATTGCCAAGCAACTTTGCACTACCGTGCGCCGGCGCACCGACTGCGCTTAGAGTGAGGCTACCGCGACTTGCGCTATCATTTTGCAAGACAGGAATACTGCTAGGTTTATTCCAAGAAACGCTGGCATCGTCAGCCATCAAACTTAGAGCGACCGATGCCACCGCGGTAACCGGACTAGAGCTACCACCACCACCACCACCACCACAAGCGCTAAGCGCCAGCAGACAAAAACCTATTGAAGCCAAATAGCGATATCGCATAGAACAATCCACGTTAGATAATTTTAAAATGCAGGGATATAAAGACAAACAGCATATCGTTTCGATTAAAACGACAGGGTCGCATTGTAAGGGCTTTTATTGAAAAAGTGCTAAAAACTCAACTATCTCATAAGAAACAGCTGCTGGTATGAAGCAGATTGCTCTGAACAGTGAATTTTAAAAATGCTACACGCATATTCCATGCGCCTTCCAGACCAATATCGTGCCAGCAGCCGCATGGGATATGCGCAGTGGCTTGCTGGTGTTTTTGGTTTTCTGGTGCTTTTGGTTTGCTGTGGCCAGGTCGTGTTTTTACTTCCGTCGTTTATGTGCGATTGCTGGCCGGTGGTAGACTGGCAATCGAACAACAACGACAGAAGTAAACCAAGCCCCCTGCCACTGCGCATATCCCATGCGGCTCGCAGGCCAACATGCCTGAAGAAACGCATGGGATATGCGTGATGGCAGGGTCGGCTTTTAAATACCTTACGGTACATCGATATGCGTGCGATTACGCCTAGCTAATCGCACCTACCGGCTATTTTATTAAAATATATAAGGTGATTTAGCCATGTAGGGCGCATACAACTAGCGCGATAAATCAGCCAATAATCAAGAGCACCGCATGATCAATCCAGGTTACACCCGCCCGGCTATTTTTATGGAAGCCCCATCTTTGGAGCGCTCAAATTGCCACCAAAATATGCCTCAATCCTCTTGTCATTTTTCATAAAAGCGACCAACCAAGATAGATCGTCATCTCTTCCAGGCACCGTCCGATTCAATATATCCGCGACAAGCCGAAATGCTGGATTAAGATCCTCCTCATCAAATTCGTCAATCGAGATCAAAATTAATATGCATTGAAAATCGTCTTGTATTTCATACCAAATTGAATTTCTTGGAAAGCTAGTTTCCGCTTCAATCAGCTTAAAAATTTTTTCTATCAATTCGGGGGTAATGATCGGGCTGCTCATTTCTATAATTTTCAAACGCTCGTCTTATTCATGCGAAATTCAAAACCCCACCCGCATATCCCTTGCGCCTTCCAGTCCAATATCGTGCCAGCGGCCGCATCTGGATTGCGCTTGCAAATTCTGGTGAAGCAGTTAGCCCAATAAATCTAAAACCTATCCATACTGCGCAGCCACTTGACGAAGGGCATGGGGTCTTGGTCTTCTTTTAGGTAGAACACTTTACGGGCGAAATCCCAATGAGCACCTAGCGATTTTGCCAGTGCCCAATCATCGCCATTGGCTTTAAATTCTATGCGCGTATTGTTGTTCGGGCCGCTAAGTTGCTCGTCGTTTTTGTCGACTGCGGCATCGGCGCGGGCTTTGCTGCCGCTGATTTTCATGCGCGCGATGTAGGGGCTGCGCTGCGCTTCCTCTTTTGGGCTGATCAGGGTCAGGCATAATTTGGCGCGGGTGGCGGCGACATAAAACAGATTCTCTTCTTCGGTCGAAGTCTGTCCGGCGAAAGGGAATTCGGTCTTCTCAAGATAAGGCAAGATCACGTGATCGAACTCTTTGCCTTTGGCGTTGGCGGCGCATTCTAGCAGTACAGATTGCTTGGTTTTACGGGCCGAAATAAACTCGTCGGCGGCACCTATCCAAACCGAAAAATCGCGCAGATTCATTTTTGTTTGCGCCGCGGCCGCGATAAAACCTTGCACCGATTTACTCACCACCATGGCGTCGTAAGCATGCACATACAGGCGCTTGGCCAGCGCTTGTATATCGATCAGCCGGCAGATCTCGCGCAACACTGCGTCGGCCGGCGTATCGGCATCCAGACTGGCGACATACGCCACCACCACCGCCATACGATTCTTGACGCCCTGCTCTACGCTGCGATCCAGGCTGTTTTGCAGACTGAGCAGGCTATTGCGTAATTCGCGCAATAGCAACTCCGCTTCTGAGGCCAAAATACTGCGCTGCAGGTAGGCGCTAATTTCTTGCAGTTTGTCTTCGACCTCGCCAAACACCTGCGACTCTAGGCCATGCACTACGGCCGCACGCACATAGTCGAGTAACCCCGCCAACGCGCTATTGAGCTGGCCCAAGACCAGCTCGGCGCTCTGCGTTTTTGCGCTAGCTTGCAACTGCTCCAGCAGGGTGTGCAGAAGCTGCCTGAGCTCCTTGCTGCCATCCTGACTCAGACGGCCAGCGAAGAACCAGCTGAGCGCTTCTGGCGTATGTTCGGTATCGATCGCACTGGCGCGGAAGTCTTCTATATTCTCGCCTTCTGCCAGACTGATTTCGGCAAAAATCAAGAGCGAATCAAAGATCTCGCCACGGATTTTTTTTGACTTAACGCTGCCAAAATTTTTCAGTGCAATCGCAATCACACCGCGCAAAAACAAAATCTCTTCGCGTTGTAAATAGCTCTTCATCTCCAGCGTGTGGTAGGCGATATCGGCTTGCATCAGGGCGTTTTCTATGGCGATAGACTGATGCCTTTCGCGTACCAGAATCGCGCAAGCACTAATAGCATGTTTGGCCTTGTGCCAGCGCTGTATGGCGCTTATCACCTGTGCCGCACAGGCACTGTTGTCGCCATTTTCTTGCATGTCGTAAGTGAGCTGACTGATCTCGGTGCGCAGCGCCAGCGGTGACTCTATAGGCTTATTTTTAAACGCCTCCATGGCGTAGGCCAGATGCGGACCATGCCGGTAGCAGTTGGTGAGCGGGTAGCTGACCATCGCAGGGAAGCTCATTTTGAAGCGACTATTGATGTATTCGTCGCTGGCGCCGAGCTTGGAATGGATGACCTGATCCTTATCACCGGCACCGACAAAATAGGTATAACTAGGATCGATCAAATGCAGCAAGATGCGGAACGATGCTTCGTTCAGATCGTGTAGCTCATCGCATAAAATCAGGCGATAGCGTGGTAGCAGATTTTTAGTATACGGCTCGGCATCAAGTATTCTGGCCAGATCGTAGCTGGCATCAAACGGGCCGCGAAACAGCACCCTGTCATCATTGCCAAGGCGAATCAGCTCATACTCGATGGCTGTCAGATATTCGGCCAGTTGTACCCCGAGCAGAGTACTGACTTCTTCCAGCTCCATAGACTCAAAATCGCCTTGCAGCGACATTTTGGCCTTCATCGCCAATTGCGCATTGATGAATTGGCTAATCGCCAGACTATGCGTGCTGATCTCTAAAAATTCGACCTGGTCGCGGTATTGTTCACTGCACTTGTCGCTGAGATTTTCCATCGCCGCGATCACATAGTCTTTCAGGTCTTTACTCTGCGCCAGATATGGCACCTTGCGCAACTCTATCTTCTCGAGTATCTCGCTGGCAAAGTCATTAAAGCTGGCGACGTGCAGGCGGGCGGCGGTGGTGGCCGGTATGCCGATTTCCAGCAGGCGTTTTTTTAAGACCTCTTTAGCTTCGGGCGTAAACACCAGCGCCAGAATATTCTCAGGCTCTAACTTGCGCGCAATCGCCTCGCCGATTCGCAGCGCCAGCGTGGTGGTTTTAGCGGCACCGGCATTGGCCTTGATGATGACCGTCTTATTTTTGGCCAGCTGGATTGCCACTTGTTCGGCGGTAGGGATTAAGCCCTTGGGAACGAAACGGGGCGCATCGGTTTTTATCATGGCAGCCTATTTATTGTAGCGGCGCTGCTCTGACTAGCAGTTTTAAAAGCTGCCTAGCCCAGCGCGCATATCCCATGCGGGTTTCCAGCCTGCCTGTCCGCAAACCCGCATGGGATATGCGCAAGGGCGGCATGCATTTTTAAATTTAGAAATCTAGCGAATTTACTTACTGCTCGTTAATCGCTACTCGTTACTTGCTAATCACTGCGCCGTCGCCATACTTGCCAGCTTTCTTTGCCGACAAACACGGGGATAGAATCGCTGGCGGCACGCTGTTCTTGCAATTCAAAATACGGTAATAACAGCGCCTGCAAATCGGCGGCAGTGATGCTAAAGGGCGGGCCCTTCAGACTACGTTCGGCACACTCATCGAGAAAGAAAAAACCTGCCAAGATGCCACCGGCCGGCAATAATGCGGCCCAACGTCTGGCGATGGCTGACCGCATCGCTGGCGGTAAGGCGCACAGGAAAGCGCGTTCGTAGATCAAGTCCAGCCTCTGCGCTGGCTGGTATTGAAAAAAATCGGCTTCGATCACGTGCTTGCCCCACTCACCTATCGCAGCCCTGGCACTGGCCACTGCGGCTGGGGAGAAATCGATGGCCGTCACATCCCAGCCAGATTGCGCCAGAAAAGCCGCTTCGTAACCAATACCGCAACCGGGTATCAGAGTCGCCATAGGCTGCTTTGCCAGGCGCACAAATTCTTGCAAATCCTGCGGCACTCCGCCCTTATCCCAGGGCATAAATTGCGCCGCAAAACGCTGATTCCAGAACTCGGCTTGCGTCGGGTCTTTACCGGGAAACGTCGGCAACGTGCTCATCTCAATACTCGACAAAGTGGAACAGGAACTGCGCCAGCAAAACTCCGGCAAACATCCCGCCGGCGAAGTAAATAATAGTACGCAGTAGACGATTGGTAGCGCGCTGCTCGTTCAGCAAAGCAGCCAGCATGGCATCGTTTTGCGGTGGATCAGCAGCACGCATCAGGGCTTGATGCGCTAGTCGTGGCAATTGCGGAAAAATATGGCTGTAGCGCGGCGCTTCGGCTTTGAGCTTTTCAAACAAGCCGCGCCAGCCGATTTGCTCGCTCATCCAGCGCTCCAGATAAGGTTTAGCGGTTTTCCAGAGATCGAGTTCTGGGTCAAGTTGACGCCCCAAGCCCTCAATATTCAACAAAGTTTTTTGCAACAAGACCAGTTGTGGCTGTACTTCCACATTGAAACGGCGCGAAGTTTGAAACAGTCTGAGCAAGATCTGACCGAAAGAAATATCCTTTAAGGGTCTATCGAAAATAGGTTCGCAACAGGCGCGCACGGCCGCTTCTAATTCATCGACGCGCGTTTCTTTCGGGGCCCAGCCTGATTCTATATGCGCCTCGGCCACGCGCTTGTAATCGCGCTGAAAAAAGGCCAAAAAATTTTGTGACAGATAGTCTTTATCGAAATCATTGAGGGTGCCGACGATACCGAAATCGAGCGCGATATAGCGCCCAAAAGTGGCAGGCTCGGTAGAGACCAGGATGTTACCCGGATGCATATCGGCGTGAAAAAAACCGTCACGGAAGATCTGCGTAAAAAAGATGGTGACACCATCGCGTGAGAGTTTTTGCAGATCGATGCCGGCCTCGCGCAACTTGTCTAGTTGTGAAATCGGAATACCTTTCATGCGCTGCATCACGATCACCGAAGGCGAGCAATAATCCCAGTACATCTCTGGCACCAGCAGCAAATCGGAATCAGCAAAATTGCGACGCAACTGGCTACCATTGGCGGCCTCGCGCATCAGATCTAACTCGTCATGCAGATATTTATCGAACTCAGCCACCACTTCTTTGGGTTTCAGACGTTTGCCGTCGGCCCATAAAAACTCCAGCCAGCCAGCCGCGATCTGCATCAGAGCCACATCGTTGTCGATCGCGCCTTTCATACCCGGGCGCAGCACCTTAACCGCCGCTTCCCGTCCATCTTTGAGGGTGGCGAAGTGGACTTGCGCGATGGACGCCGAGGCCACCGGTACGCGATCAAAACTGGCAAACAATTGATCCGGATGCGCGCCTAAGGATTTGACGATCTGAGCGATCGCCAGATCTGTATCGAAGGCCGGCACGCGGTCTTGCAAGCGGGCTAGCTCATCGGCGATATCGGGCGGCATCAGATCACGGCGGGTCGACAAGACCTGACCGAACTTGACGAAGATAGGGCCGAGATCTTCTAGTGCCTTACGTAAGCGCTCGCCACGCGGAGCAGACAAATCGCGCCAGAACAAGAGCGCCTCTATAAAACGCGCGGTACGCGGCACCGGCAAACCGGACATGGCGATTTCATCGATACCGTAGCGCACTGCCACCCGTATGATTTTAAACAACCTTAAAAATTTCAAGCCCATCTACGACAACCTTTCTAATTTGGCGACGCGCTTCATGAGTCGTTCGACATCATCGCGTATTTTATTGACTTCACTGCCAAAAGCCTGCACCGCCGCCGGACGCACCAGCATGGGCTGCTCTTCCAGAAAATATTCTGCCAGGTTTTCCTGGATGTTTTGATGCGTTTGCTTGACGGTGTCTAGCAGCGATTTAGCGCTTGTCACTATGCGTACTGCCGCCACGTCACCGAACAGCTTACTCAGGTCTTCTTCCGCTTCCCAGCGCAGGTGTTGGCTCAGATGCGAAATGCTGTTAGCAAAATCGGCATCGCCCTCGATTTTCACGTAAGAAAAAGCGTGTTCCCGGTGTTGTGCGATCAAGGGCAGGTCTGCCGCTTTCAGGCGTATTGTGACATCAGGAGCAGCCTCGCCAGCAGCCGCTTGCAGCATGCCATCGCCGGTAATTTGTAGTCTCAAGGAAAACATTTGCAGATCGATGCAGGCGACTTTTCCTGCGTGCTTTTGCAATTTGCTTCTGGCCCAGGATTCTTGAGCCAGCAAATGATTGACGAACAGGGCGAAGGGCGGAGAGAGAGGAATCATAATGAAATAAAAAAACCGCCCATGAAAATCATGAGCGGTTTCAAGTTTAACAGTTTATCCCGCGAAGGGAGCCTGTGATTGATCAAACTTGGCGTGCACAGCTACATAAAGCAGCTTGTGCCAGCGAAAACTATAGCTGCTGTATGCCAGCTAAGGTCCAGCCGCCTTGACCATTCAAAGCTTTAGTCAGATTCCAGACTTCTTTGAAGGCTTCTGCCGGGGCGTTTGGATCTTCTTTGATCATGCCGCTGAACTTGACGCTGGCCAGATACTCATTGCCGACAGTATCAAGACCAAGCAACTCGGCATCCACAGTCACCACATCGGTGACATTGGCAGAAGCGCCGCGCTCTTGAATTTGCAGTTTAATCTCTGCATACATTTCGGCCGTGGTGAACTCCCGAATATCGTTGATATCGGCTTTATCCCATGCTGCTTGCAGACGAATAAAATAGGTCTTGGCATTGCGCAGGAAGGCAGGCACATCGAAATCTGCAGGAATGCTCCAAGTACCCTGGTCTGCCGCATTACTAGTGGCAGCTGCGGAACCGAAGCTCGATGAGTTCGACAGGAAAGCCTGCGGTTCTATGCGTGAACCGATTTCAGGCAAGGCCGTCGATGAGGCACCAGCGTAGGCAGGCTGAGAAAATGCGGAAGGCGCAGCGCCGCCGCCTTTACGGTTTTGATACAAGCGATACAGGAAGAAGGCAGCACCAGCCAACAGCAACATCGGCAAGATAGAACCTAAAGCACCAGCCAAACCGGCACCCATACCAAAATGCGAGAACATCGCGCCTAACAAGGCACCACCAACCAGACCACCAACGATACCCTTCCAAGGACTAGCCGGTTTCGGTGGAGTCGCACCGGGTGCCGCAGCTGGAGCCGCAGCAGGCTTAGCCTGATTAGGCGCAGCGGGGGCAGCTTGCCGCGAGACGTTGCTTGACTGACGGCCGATAGATCCGCCACCGCCCATGCGCTTGGCTTCGGCATCGCCTACTGTCATGGTTAAGGCACCCGCCATTAACATCATTGCAAACAGAAATTTTTTCATTCTTTGCTCCTAAAATTTTGCTTAAAACTTAAAATTCAAAACTTAATACCGACATGCAGCGCAGCTACACCGGCGGTTAAATTAAAATACTCCACTCTTTCCAAACCGGCCTCTTGCATCATCCCTTTTAAAGTCTCTTGATCCGGATGCATGCGTATCGATTCTGCCAGATAACGATAACTCTCGGCGTCATTAGCGATTTTTTGCCCCAACCAAGGCAAGACCTTGAAAGAGTACAGATCATAAGGTTTTTGTATGATCTCCGGCACTTTGGAAAATTCCAGTACTAGCAATTTCCCGCCCGGCTTCAAGACCCTGCGCATTTCCGCCAGAGCTCTATCCTTGTGCGTCATATTGCGCAAACCAAAGGCCACGCTGACACGGTCAAAGTAATTATCAGGGAATGGTAGTTTCTCTGCATCACAAAGTAAGGTGGGGGTGATCAGACCTTTATTCAAGAGCCTATCGCGCCCTACTCTTAACATGGACTCATTGATATCTGTATGCCAGACCTCGCCGCTCTTGCCGGCTTGCTTGACAAACTCCTTGGCCAGATCGCCAGTGCCACCAGCGATATCGAGAACTTTAAACCCCGGACGCACCCCTGCTTGTGCGATCGTGAAGATTTTCCAGACTCTATGCAAGCCAGCCGACATCAGGTCGTTCATAACATCGTATTTGGCCGCGACTGAGTGGAAGACCTTAGCCACTTCATGGACTTTTTGATCTTCTTCTACGGTGGCGTAACCGAAATGGGTGGTATTGCTCATGATGTGGCCCTTATGATAGGTGCGCGTTGCAGGCGCGGGAATTGCGGGCATTATAGGGCAAGCCCGATCCCCGAGCTAGCGCCGCCACTCTAGCTTGCGTCTAATGCTTGTGCCCACAAGAGCCACCGGACTTGATCTGCACCGTCAGATCGCGGCCAGTATCATCCGGATGCCCGGCCGCATGCAGTCTTTCCATGTAATCTAGCCACAGACTACCCTGATTGTCGCCTAACCAATACAGGTAATCCCAGGAAAATATCCCGGATTCGTGACCGTCCGAGAACAAAGGTTTGACCGCGTAATTACCAACTGGTTCCAAACCTGTCATGCCAACCTCGCGTTTGCCGGTTTGCAGGGTTTCCTGACCGATGCCGTGGCCGCGCACTTCGGCCGAGGGCGAATACACGCGCAATAATTCGAACGGTAAAGAAAACTCTTTGCCGTCGTCAAAATTGATTTCCAGCACGCGTGACTGGGTACGGACATTGAGCGCGGTGGGTGCTGGCGTAGGGATAAGTTTTTTGGGCGCGTTCATGTTGATTTTATTGCTCCTGTTGATACTGTTGGCCGCCACATCCAATAATAAATACTGATGCTAGCGGCAATTAATATCGCTTATTTTAGGCGCTTTAGCAATTCTTCGCGCAAGCTGGGCAATAAAGCCATGCGTACACTGACGTCGGGCAAGATAGGCTTAGCGACCGCCCATACCGGATTGGGAAAATGCGCATCGTCCTGATAGCGTGGAATGATATGCCAATGCAAATGCGGCACCACATTCCCCAGGCTGGCCAGATTGATCTTGTGCGGCGCCATGACATCGCGGATCGTTTGTTCGACGATCCAGACCACGGCCATCATCTCATTACGCTCAGATTCTGACAAATCGCTCATTTCTTTGACGTGCGCATTCCAGATTACCCGGCAAAAACCCGGGTAATTGGCATCATCCACCAAGACTACGCGCCACTTTTCAGTCGCGTGTAGCAAATCAGAACCGCCCGCTACGCTTACGCAGAGTTCGCAACTAGACATCAGACCAGGACCCTTTCAATACCGCCGTTATTCGCTTTGGCGACGTACTCTGGCATCCAGTTTGGCCCCAAAATATGTTTCGCCATTTCCACCACGATATAGTCGGCGCTGGTGTCTGAGTCTTCATCGAAACGTGTCAAGCCTTGCAGGCAAGCCGGGCAAGAAGTCAGAATTTTGACCTCGCCCGTAAAGCCATCGGCCCGTAATTTATCGGCACCCTTAGTCATTTCCTCTTCTTTACGGAAACGGATCTGGGTAGAAATATCCGGACGCGATACCGCCAAAGTACCGGCCTCGCCGCAGCAGCGTTCATTTTTCTCGATTTTGACGTCGTCTATCGTCGTGATGAGCGCATTCACGGTTTTTAAAGGATCTTGCAGTTTCATCGGCGTATGGCAAGGGTCGTGGTACATATACCGGGTACCGTTGACCGCTGCCAGTTTGACGTTCTTTTCCAGTAAATATTCGTGAATATCGATAATGCGCGAACCTGGAAAAATCTTATCGAATTCATAGCCCTGGATCTGGTCATAACAAGTACCACAAGAGACCACCACGGTCTTAATGTCGAGATAATTCAGGGTATTTGCCATGCGATGAAACAGTACGCGATTATCGGTAATCATCTTCTCGGCTTTATCGTACTGACCGGCACTGCGTTGCGGATAACCGCAGCACAGATAACCCGGCGGCAGCACGGTTTGCACCCCGACATTCCAGAGCATGGCCTGGGTCGCTAATCCGACTTGCGAAAACAGGCGCTCGGAACCACAACCGGGGAAGTAAAACACCGCTTCGGTATCGGCCGTAGTGGTTTGCGGATCGCGGATGATAGGCACCATCTTATCGTCTTCGATATCGAGCAAAGCGCGCGCAGTTTTCTTGGGTAAATTACCCGGCATTTTTTTATTGATGAAGTGAATCACCTGCTCGCGCATCGCTGGCTTACCTAAACTGGCCGGCGGTGCCTTGGTCTGTTTTTTCGCCAGTTTTTTCAAGACGGTATTGCCCAATCTTTGCGCCGTCACGCCCCAGCCGAAAATCACCTGGCGCGCCGCCTTGATGGTGGCCGGGTCTTTCGCATTGAGGAAAAACATGGCGCTGGCGGTGCCGGGATTGAAGGATTTTTTATCCATCTTACGCAGCAAATTGCGCATATTCATAGAGACATCACCGAAATCGATATCGACCGGGCAAGGTGTCAGACATTTATGGCAAACCGTGCAATGATCGGCCACGTCTTCAAATTCTTCCCAGTGCTTGATCGAGATCCCGCGCCGGGTCTGCTCTTCGTACAAAAAGGCTTCTACCAACAGCGAAGTGGCGAGAATTTTATTCCGTGGTGAATACAGCAAATTGGCGCGCGGCACATGGGTGGCGCAGACCGGCTTGCATTTGCCGCAACGCAAGCAATCCTTGACGCTATTGGCAATCGCGCCGATATCGCTTTGCTGCATGATCAGAGATTCATGTCCCATCAGACCAAACGATGGGGTGTAAGCATTGCGCAGATCGGCCGCAAATTCAGGCAGATTAAGCAGCTTCCCCTTATTGAAACGCCCTTCCGGATCTATGCGCAATTTGTATGCACGGAAATCCTTGATCTCGTCTTCGGTCAAATATTCTAGTTTGGTGATACCGATACCGTGTTCACCCGAAATCACGCCATTGAGTGAACGAGCCAGCAGCATAATGCGCGCTACCGCGTGATGCGCGACCTGCAGCATTTCATAGTTATCCGAGTTGACTGGGATATTCGTATGCACATTGCCGTCACCAGCATGCATGTGCAGAGCGACGAACACGCGGCTACGCAAGACCGATTGGTGCAGGGCAGTACATTCGTCGAGTATCAATTTGAATGCGGCACCATTGAAAATTTGACGCAGAACTGCGCGTATCTCCGCCTTCCACGAGATACGCACGGTGCGATCCTGAACGATAGAAAACACGGTGGCATCTGGTTGACTTAAGAGTCGCTGATCGAATACAAAGTCCAGCTTGTCTAGCCCCAGCGCCAGCATCTCGCTCTTGGCATCGCTCAGTGGCTTGTCCAGATTATTGAGTAGATAGGTCCAGCGTGCCTCGGCCGCTTGCAACAGGCTATCGGCTTGATTAACGCGATCTTCGAGTAATTCGGCGGCTGGAATATCATCACCATCGGCATCTTCACTCTTTCCTAGCGGCAGATGATCCCGGGCAAAGAAGTTTTTCAGCTCGGCCACCAGCGCCAGCTTATTCTGTATCGAGAGTTCGATATTGATACGCTCTATGCCATCGGTGTATTCACCCATGCGATTGAGCGGGATGACCACGTCTTCGTTAATTTTGAAGGCATTGGTATGCTTGGAGATCGCCGCGGTTTTAGCGCGATCGAGCCAGAATTTTTTGCGCGCTTCCGGGCTAACGGCCACAAAGCCTTCGCCAACGCGGGTGTTGGCGATGCGTATCACTTCCGATGCGGCTTGCGCTACCGCGTTTTCATCATCACCGACGATGTCGCCGAACAAAGCCATCTTGGGCAAGACACCGCGCTTGGATTTAGTGGTGTAGCCGACCGCACGCAGATAGCGCTCATCCAGATGCTCCAGACCGGCCAATCTAATTGACGCAAACCCGGCACCGCCTTTTACTGGAAGGCCATCGAGGTAATCCTTGATCTCGACGATGCTAGGAATCGCATCGCGTGCCTGACCGAAAAACTCCAGACAAACGGTGCGCGTGAACTTAGGCATCTTATGCAAAATCCAGCGCGCCGAGGTGATCAGACCATCGCAACCTTCTTTTTGCACGCCAGGCAAACCGGACAAAAATTTATCGGTAACGTCTTTGCCCAAGCCTTCTTTGCGGAAGCTGCGACCAGGGATATCGAGCTGCTCAGATTTGAACACCTTGCTTTCACCCGGATGACGCCATTCCAATTTGAACTTGGCCATAGGCGCATCATGGATCTTGCCCAGATTGTGCTCTAAACGCGTCACTTCCAGCCAGTCGCCGTTCGGGTCGACCATTTTCCAGGACGCTAGATTATCCAGCGCGGTGCCCCACAACACGGCCTTTTTACCGCCGGCATTCATAGCGACATTACCACCTACGCAAGACGCTTCAGCCGAAGTCGGATCGACCGCAAACACGAAACCGGCCTTATCGGCAGCATCGGAAACACGTTTGGTGACAACCCCGGCACCCGAGTAAATCGTCGCGTATTCGCGGTCTACGCCAGGCAACATGGTCATTTCAACCGCGCCCAACAGCTCTAGTTTTTCGGTATTGATGACGGCCGAAAACGGCGTCAATGGAATCGCACCGCCGGTGTAACCGGTTCCGCCGCCACGCGGGATGATGGTCAAACCTAGTGTGATACAGCTTTTCACCAGGCCGGCCATTTCGTCTTCGGTATCCGGTGTCAAGACCACGAAAGGATATTCGACGCGCCAATCGGTGGCATCGGTTACGTGCGAAACCCGGCTTAAGCCGTCGAACTTGATATTGTCTTTGGCCGTGTATTTGGCGAGTAATTTATTCGCTTTTTTGCGCAAATCATAGGTATCGCGAAACTCTTGCGAAAAAGCCGCAACCGCTTTACGCGCGGCCAGCACCAGTATCTCTACGCTATTGCTGCGCTCGGCATCGGCATCGCTGGCGGTACTCAGGCGGCGTTTTTCAACTTCTGCCAGACGGTGGTTAAGTGCATCGATCAGCTCTTGCCGGCGCTTGGGATTATCCAGCATATCGTCTTGCAGATAGGGATTGCGCCGCACCACCCAGATATCACCCAAGACTTCGTACAACATGCGCGCCGAACGCCCGGTCTGGCGTTTGCCGCGTAACTGATCGAGCAATTGCCAGGCATCGTCACCTAATAAGCGTATGACGATTTCACGATCGGAAAAAGAAGTGTAGTTATACGGAATTTCGCGCACGCGGCTGCTGCCAGCAGTGTTGGCGGGCTTAGGAGCATCAGAGAGTAAGGCCTGGATTTGTGCTGGAGCATTCATCAGTGGGATCTTTTAGACTGAAGGCTGAGGATGGCGAACCGTAACTCGACCGACGATATGAGTAAGGAAATTTAAAAAGCGATTTAAAAGCGTAAAGACAGAATTAAGCCATTCTAGCGTATTGCGATGCACCATGAGCGAACAGCCCTACAGTCGCTACGCCTTAACAAAGTATTTAATGGGGAAAAATCGGATTTTCGCCTAAGAATATTCGGCAAGTGGTTAGGCCAGTGTTTCTCACTACTATGGGGGTATATGCTAAAACGATGCTCATTACGCACATATGACGGCGGATATAAAATATACCCCCTACCAGTATATGTTTACTACCGAGTTTATCAAGCAAACTGGTATTAAAATTGGTATTAGAGCGGTTTTTCAAAAAAACCACTCTCCCAAAGTTCTCCAAAAGCCATCAGGCAGACTGAGCAAGATCCAGGTCATGCTGATGTAGCGCAAAAATTTCCCTATCGTCATGTACATCACGCTAGGCCAAAAAGGTAATTTGAGCCAACCCGCCAAGGTGCACATAGGGTCTCCGATCACCGGCAGCCAAGCCAGTAACATAGTTTTGGCCCCAAACCGACTCAAGTAAGCAAACCAGCGACTACTCCGCTCCGCCGCAAAAGTCTGCTTGGCATAATAGCCCATCCAATAGTCGACCACCCCACCGAGTGAGTTACCCAAAGTGGCCACTGCAATCACCGCCCAGTACAAAGAGGGATTGGCGCTAATGACCGCAAACACGGTCGGTTCTGAACCTAAAGGCAACAAAGTGGCGGCGATAAAGCTGATCAAAAAAACCGCGCTCAAGCCGACTTGCGGCAACGCCAGCACTCCCAATAACCAGTAAACCGCAGCAACGATCATCGTGATCCTGAGCCTTTATAAAAACCATACATTATAATGACGCAAATTTAATCGCTTTGAACTTTCAACATGTGGCCCATTCATGACAACTGATTACCTGAAAAAAATCCTTACGGCGCGCGTCTACGACGTCGCCATAGAGACTCCGCTGGAGTTTGCTCCTAGCCTATCAGCGCGCATGGAAAACCGGATTCACTTTAAACGTGAAGACATGCAGAGTGTGTTCAGCTTTAAACTGCGTGGTGCCTACAATAAAATTGCCCATCTGACCGCGGCACAGCTCAAACGTGGAGTGATCTGCGCCTCGGCTGGTAACCATGCGCAAGGCGTGGCACTGAGCGCAGCGCGCGTCAAATGTAAAGCCGTGATTGTGATGCCGACCACCACACCGGCGGTAAAAATTGACGCGGTACGCACGCATGGTGGCGAGTTTGTTGAGATCGTGCTGCACGGCGATTCATATAGCGATTCGTATGAGCATGCTTTGACTCTTGAGAAAAAGCACAAGCTGACCTTCGTTCACCCGTTTGACGATCCGGATGTGATCGCAGGCCAAGGCACGGTAGGCATGGAAATTTTGCGTCAACACGCAGCGCCGATACATGCAATATTTGTCGCCATCGGTGGCGGTGGTCTGATCGCAGGCGTATCTGCCTATGTCAAGGCGGTGCGTCCTGACATCAAAATCATTGGCGTGCAAAGTATCGATTCCGACGCAATGGCACGCAGCCTCAAAGCCGGAAAACGCGTGGCGCTGGCCGATGTGGGCTTGTTCTCGGATGGCACGGCGGTAAAATTGGTAGGAGAGGAAACTTTCCGCCTTGCAAAGCAATACGTAGACGAAGTCATACTGGTCGATACCGACGCCGTATGCGCTGCGATTAAAGATGTGTTTCAGGATACCCGCAGCATTTTGGAGCCCGCCGGAGCCTTGGCAATTGCCGGTTGCAAGGCCTACATCGAACGCGCCAAAGCAAATAAAAAACCGCTAAAAAACGAGAACATGGTGACCATCGCCTGCGGTGCCAACATGAACTTCGACCGCTTGCGTTTCGTTGCGGAACGCGCAGAAATTGGTGAAGCCCGGGAAGCCGTGTTCGCCGTTACGATACCGGAAGAACGCGGTAGTTTCCGGCGCTTCTGCGAAACCATAGGTGCCCGCAACATCACCGAATTTAATTACCGTATCAGCGATCAAAAAGCGGCGCACATCTTTGTCGGCATCCAAGTGACGAATCGTGGCGAATCTGAGAAGATCGCGAAAAATTTCATTAAAAATGGTTTTCCGACTTTAGATTTGACCAATGATGAACTGGCCAAACTGCACATACGCCATTTGGTTGGCGGCAAGAGTGCTTTGGCGGAAAATGAGTTGCTGTATCGCTTTGAGTTCCCCGAGCGTCCGGGTGCCTTGATGCGTTTTTTAAATAGCATGGCACCGAACTGGAATATCAGCCTGTTCCACTACCGCAATCACGGCGCAGATTACGGTAGGACTTTGGTTGGTTTGCAGGTCCCGAAAAAAGAAATGAAAGCCTTCAAAGAATTTTTGAACACACTTGGCTATCGCTACTGGGACGAAAGCAATAACCCTGTCTACCAACTTTTTTTAGGTTAAGCCCTTTAGTAATTGCCCCATGACCATCACAGAAAAACACAATAGCCCCGAGCAATCGGAGCTAGGCAAAGCCGCGAGCTATACAGCACAGTATGACGCCTCGTTGCTTTTCCCTATACCTAGAGCCGACAAGCGCCAGGAAATAGGCATCACCAGTAGTTTGCCCTTCTTCGGCATGGATATCTGGAACGCCTATGAGGTATCCTGGCTAAATCTGCGCGGCAAGCCGCAAGTGGCGATTGCCACGATTATGGCGCCAGCCGATTCCGCCAATATCATAGAATCGAAATCTTTTAAGCTGTATCTGAATTCCTTCAATCAGACCAAATTGGCGGACGCTGATGCACTACTCAATCTGCTGCGCACTGATCTGTCAGCAGGCTTTGGTGCGGCAGTTCATGTGACGCTGGTCACGCAAGAAGATTTCTGCAAACTATCCATGCAGGAACTGGACGGCATTCTGCTCGACCGACTAGATATAGAAGTCGATAGCTATGTCCCAAATCCAGCCTTACTCAAGAGCGATAATCTGGTCGCACCGGTAGAAGAAACCCTGGTCTCGCATTTACTCAAATCGAATTGTCTGGTGACCGGACAACCAGACTGGGGTAGCGTACAGATACGTTATATCGGTGCGCCTATCGATCAGGAAAGTCTGTTGAAATACTTAATCGGTTTTCGCGAACACAATGAATTTCATGAGCAATGTGTCGAGCGTATTTTTACCGACATCATGCAGCAATGCACGCCACAAAAACTCTCTGTGTATGCCCGTTACACCAGGCGCGGCGGACTCGATATCAATCCATGGCGCAGCAATTTTAGTAGTTCCCAAAAACCTCCCAATGCCCGTAATGCGCGCCAATAATCAGCGTACACATTCTAGATTTAAGTCCTTTAATTTAAGCATATCCTATGTCACTATTTAATTTTCGAAAACTCATCCCTGTACTGGCACTCACGACATTCTTATTAAGTCTAAGCAGCACCAGCTGGGCACAAGAAACGCCAAACACCACCGAAGCAACAGTCACCAGCGCAACTACCGCGAGCACAGAAGCTGGCTGGTGGGATCAAACCAAGGCCGGGACTATGAACATCGTCGACCACGGTGCGCTCTCCATCGTGCTATCTGGCTACGCCAGACATGGTCGCAATACTTATACCGCTGAACGCATCGCAGAACTCAATGAAAAAGCCTGGGGCTTGGGGTTTAGCAAGGCCGTCCGGAATAAAAAGGATAATGAAGACTCCCTGTATGGTCTGGCCATTTCCGACTCGCATTTCAAGCCGCAATTTATGGCCGGCTATATGCATCAATGGATGCAACCGATAGGTGGTAATTTCGAAGCGGGTGTTGGTTACACTGCCCTTTTAATTAGCCGTACCGATTATTTTTCTGGCATACCATTTCCAGGAGTGTTACCGGTCGCTTCTATCGGTACTCGTAGCAGTAAACTGATGGCGGCGTATATACCTCGTCTATCGCAAAACAAAGGGAACGGCGACGTGCTGCTCTTATTTTTGCGCTTAGACCTGAATTAATCGCCATTGACAGGAATGGCATGAATTGTAATTGTAGTTGTGAGCGCGCGTTGCTTACGCTACAGTAGCTGTCAATTTTATTATAAGCAAAAGCAGACCCTGCAGTGAGTCAATTAGCCCCATTATCCACAAGACCGAAACCCGTCGATGACGATGTTTTTTGGCAGAACTTGCGCTTAAAACACGAGCAAGATGCCAGTTTTTTCTTGCTCGATGGACTGATTGTTCACAGCAATCTGGCGGCCTTGCGTTTGCTTAGGGCCGACGAATCTCAGCAGCTACTTGGCATGATGCCCTCGGCATTTTTGCAAGATCCTACGCTGAACGATCAACAACTATTCCAGAAAAGATTAGTCAAAGATCTGCTCGGCGCAGGCCCTCTCTACTGCTTATGCCGAACTCTGGACGAGCAATTAATAGAGGTTGAAGTACGCAGCCAGGGTTTTATTGACAATGCACGCAGCATCATGCATCTCACTGTGCGGGATCTGAATTTCCATCCTTTTTCTGCAACGGCCAAGCTCAAGCCAGAAGCGAAGATCATTACTCAAAACGTGTTTGGTCAGGCTAATGAGGCCTTGCATCATGAGCGGGAAATTCTTGAGATGATCGCTCAAGACAAGCCGCTGGTGCATATACTTGAAGATGTGTGTGATCGCATGGAACGCCTGCTGGACAATGGCAGTCTGTGCGCTATTATTTTATATGATGCGGACAAAGGAAGCTTAAATTTGGGTGCCGCGCCCTCGCTGCCCGAAGAATATTTCCAAGAGTTAGAAAAACAAGGCAAAGGCTTGCATTCAGGTTCTTGCGGTGAGGCAATGGCCAGCAAACAGCTCAGCATAGTCGAAGATATTGCCAGTAATCCGCTCTGGGGAAATTGCCGCGAACTGGCGTTAAGTCATGATCTCCTGTCATGCTGGTCGCTGCCGATTAAGACCGCGTTTAACACCATACTCGGCACCATCGATGTCTACCACCGTACACCGCACACTCCCAGCAAGGACGAACAAGCCTTAATGATCGATGTCAGTGCGCTGGTTGCTCTGGCAATCGACAAAAAAAACATGGAGCGCAGTCTGGAAGAGAGCGAAGAACGCTATCGAGCGGTCGTCACTAACTTAACCGAAGGCATCATGGTGCTGGCGTCGCAGGGTCAAATTTTGACCTGCAATCCTAGTGCGCAACGCATTTTAAAAATTTCCGACTGCAATGCGGTGGGACGCAGACATCGCTACTTTAAACGTATCATCAGTGAAGATGGTGCGACAATTGATATTCGCAACGACCCGGCTTCCCTGGTATTTCGCAGCGGCCACCCTATCTTCAATTTATCGATAGGATTGGAGTTAGAAGACCATACCGTAGTGTGGTTGTTGGTCAATGTACTACCGATCAATGAGGCCAATAGTAGCCTCACTAGCGCAGTTCTCATTTCTTTTACAGATACCACCGAGGTCAGAGAAACGCAGCGACAACTGCAATACATCGCTGCTCATGACGCATTGACTGGCTTACCCAACCGCCATCAATTAAGTCAAAGATTGGCGCAGGCACTGGCAAATGCACAGCATCAACAGAAAAAAATCGCCCTTCTTTTTTTAGACCTGGATCGTTTTAAAAACGTTAACGATACTGCCGGACATGCCGCCGGCGACACGCTTTTATGCGATGTAGCCACGCGCCTCAGTTCCTGCATACGTACCTCAGACATGTTGGCACGTTTAGGCGGGGATGAGTTTGTCATCGTGGCAGAGGAATTTGATAGTGCTTTGCACTTGAAAGATCTGGCAGAACGTGTTTTGGCGCGTATGCGAGAACCCTTTCTGATTGATGGAAATGAATACCATCTCGGCACGTCGATAGGGATTAGCGTCTATCCGCATGATGCAGCGGATGGCTCTACCTTGTTACGTTGCGCCGATTCGGCGATGTACCTAGCCAAAGAATCTGGCCGCAATAACTACCAATTCTTCACGACGGAACTCAATGTAAGAGCTCAGCATCGCTATGCATTAGAAAAAAATCTGCGCCGGGCCCTGTCTGAGCAAGAGTTTCTGGTTTTTTATCAGCCTAAGGTCTGCCTGAAAACGTCCTGCATCGTGGGTGCCGAGGCATTAATTCGCTGGCAGATGCCCGATGTTGGCATTATTCCTCCTGATGAGTTTATTCCTATTTCTGAGGAAATAGGCTTGATACTGCCTATCGGTCGCTGGATCCTGGAGCAAGCCTGTTTGCAGGCAAAATTATGGAGAGACAAATTCTCTCCCGATTTCGTGATCAGCGTGAATATTTCACCTAAGCAGTTTCAAGACCCTGGCTTGTTTAACTTCATTCAACAAGTCTTAAATGAGACTAAGTTACCTGGACAAGGCTTGCAACTGGAAATTACGGAGGGCTTACTCATGGGCGAGTTAGATCTACTACTCCCCGTATTTAATGCCATAAAAAAATTAGGCGTCAGCATTTCTCTAGATGATTTTGGTACAGGCTTTTCGTCTTTGTCCTATTTGCAACGCTTTCCTATCGACAATTTAAAGATAGACCGATCCTTCATTCGTGACATTCCGGAAAAACAAGACTCGGTGGTGCTGACACGTGCGATTATCGCTATGGCGAATGCGCTAGGTTTAAGCGTCACTGCCGAAGGTGTGGAAAAAACCGAGCAATTACGCTTTTTAACCGACTCTGGTTGCCAAGAAATGCAAGGTTTTCTTTTCAGTAAGCCATTATCCGCAAATGATTTTGAAAATTTACTTATTAATCACACTCCCAAGTGATGATTTGCGCGTAGTGTAAAAAAGAAGTCTATAATTTGGCGCGCGCGGACTGTCCACGCCTTACCAATGAGCACCATCACTGATTTTGCATCATGACGAATATCGCAAAAATACTCCCTCTCGCTAATGTGCTGCTAGATCTCGAAGTCTCCAGCAAAAAACGTGCTTTTGAGCAAGCTGGTCTCTTATTTGAGAATAATTGCAGCATTGCTCGCTCCATCGTCTCGGATAATTTGTTTGCGCGAGAACGCCTTGGATCGACTGGTTTAGGACATGGTGTTGCCGTGCCCCATGGGAGAATCAAGGGTTTAAAAGCTCCTATTGCTGCCTTTGTGCGCTTAGCGGAGCCGATTCCTTTCGAGTCACCGGACGGGCAAGCAGTGAATCTGCTGATATTTTTATTGATGCCAGATCATGTGACACAACAGCATTTGGAAATTCTTTCAGAAATTGCTGAAATGCTCTCAAGTGAAGCTTTCCGAGTATCATTGAGTACAGAAACGGATGCTCATGCGATTTACGAGAAAATTACAACCTGGAAGCCCGATTTACAATCTATTTCCTAATTGCCCTCTGTAATTCATCCTTATGCGTACGACGATCTATCATTAAGCAGCTACTATGCCAATACTCACTGAATTGACCGTACAAAAAATCTATGATGACAATCGTGACGCTTTACAACTAGGATGGTTCGCTGGTTTTTCTGGTGGAGAAAAACAAATTACGGGTGATGCAACATCCTCGGCCGATCAGGTGGGCCATCTTAACTTGATACATCCTGGCCGTATCCAGGTCTTAGGTCATCAAGAACTTGCTTACTACCATAGGCTATCACCACTTTCACGTGGCAATCTAATTAAAGAATTAGTCGCTGGCGCACCACCTGCGCTGATCGTCGCACAAGGCTTGGAATCGCCAGCGCCCTTCCTGACGACCTGCGATGACAATAGTATTCCCCTGTTCTCCACTCCCTTACCTGCAGCCCAGGTAATTGATTATCTGCGGGTCTACTTATCCAAAAAACTGGCGCAACGGATTACCATGCATGGCGTGTTTATGGATGTACTAGGCGTTGGGGTGCTGATTACTGGCGAGTCTGGCTTAGGCAAGAGTGAATTAGGATTGGAATTGATCTCACGTAGTCACGGTCTGGTGGCAGACGACGCGGTTGAATTTTCGCGCATTGCGCCGAATATGATAGAAGGACGTTGCCCCGATCTATTGCAGAACTTATTGGAAGTGCGAGGCTTGGGCCTACTCGATATCAAGACTATTTTTGGTGAAACGGCGGTACGTCGTAAAATGCGTTTGAAATTGATCGTTCATCTGATTAGACGTAGTACCTTAGAAGAAAACTATGAACGTTTGCCTATCGATTCGGTCACAGAAGAAGTGTTGGGCTTGCCAATCAAGAAGGTAGTCATTCCAGTTGCTGCAGGTCGAAATATTGCAGTTTTGCTAGAGGCTGCGGTTCGCAACACGATTCTTCAGCTACGCGGAATTAACACCTTAGAAGAATTCATGGAGCGACAAAGACGTGCCATGAACGAAGATAACGAATAGTAAGTTCTCACTCTTTATCGCCACCACTTATGCGCATCTTGCTTATTTCAGGTATTTCCGGCTCAGGAAAATCGGTTGCACTTAATGTCGTGGAGGATGCTGGCTACTATTGCGTAGATAATCTTCCACCTAGCCTCTTGCCAGAGCTTATCACCACGTTAACGAACGAAGGCATACAAAAAGCCGCGATGGCGATAGATTCACGCAGTGCGCATTTGCTAACTGGCCTGCCTGACACTATCGAAAAGTTAAGACTAATTGGGCATGAAGTTATTATCTTATTCCTGACAGCTAGCACTGAATCATTGGTGGCTCGATTTTCCGAAACGCGCCGCAGTCATCCGCTTTCCCACAGATTGCAAAAAACCCAGGCAATTGGGGATAGGCTAAGCCTGACTGAGTGCATAGAGGAAGAAAGGGAGATGCTAGCAACGTTACAGTTTCTTGCACATGTAGTCGACACATCGAGCTTGAGCGCAAACACTTTGCGGGACTGGGTGAAAGATGTAATTCAAATTGAACATGCACCTTTAACGCTGATGTTCGAATCATTCGCGTTCAAAATAGGCGTGCCGCTGGATACGGATTTTGTTTTTGACGTCCGTATGCTGCCCAACCCCTACTATGACATCAATCTACGTCCATTGACTGGGCGCGACAAAGCGGTAGTGGATTTTCTCGATGAACAAAGTATGGCGCAGGAATTATACGAAGATATACGTCATTTCATAGAAAAATGGATGCCCGCCTTTAAGCGCGACAACCGCAGTTATTTGACGATAGGAATAGGCTGCACGGGCGGACAACATCGCTCAGTTTTTATGGTGGAAAAACTGGCGGCCTACTTCAAAAAATCAGAACAAGTGTTAGTACGGCACCGACGCCTGTCCTGATCGCTTAGGATAAATGCAACTCTGCTGACAGAGATGCATCCCATGTACAAGTCACAAATTACGCGGCTTTTTTCTCGTCGCGCAGTTCGCGGCGTAAAATTTTACCGACATTTGTTTTAGGTAAATCCGTACGAAATTCTATGTACTTGGGCTTTTTATATCCGGTAAATTGCTCTTTGCAATAATCCATTAACTGTTCAACGGTTAAGTTAGGATCTTTGCGAACCACAAATAGTTTCACCGCCTCACCTGAATTGACATCAGGTACGCCAACGCAAGCGCATTCCAAAACTCCGGGATGTAAAGCTAACACGCCTTCTATTTCATTTGGATAGACATTGAATCCAGACACCAAAACCATGTCTTTTTTACGATCAACGATGGTGGTATAACCGCGAAAATCCATAATACCGACATCGCCAGTTTTAAAGTAACCATCAGCAGTCATAGAATTTGAGGTCTCTTCAGGACGATTCCAATATCCCATCATCACTTGCGGACCACGAATAGCAATTTCCCCTGAATGCCCCAAGGGTAAACGATTACCATCATCATCTAAAATAGCAATTTCAGTAGACGGCAAAGGTAAGCCTATGGTGCCTGAAAACTCTTTGGTGGTAGCCGGATTAGCGGTGGCGACTGGCGAAGTTTCGGAAAGGCCATAACCTTCCAGGATGGCACATCCAGTGACCTTAAGCCACTTGTCAGCAACCGCTTTTTGCACTGCCATACCGCCGCCGACACAAATTTGATAACCTGAAAAATCCAGTTTGGCGAAGTCGGGATTATTCAATAATCCGTTATACAAGGTGTTGACTGCCGGGAAGATGTTCACTTTAAACTTTGCCAATTCTTTGACAAAACCTGGCATGTCGCGCGGATTTGGTATCAGTAAAGTCAGCGCACCGATACGAGTACCAACCAGGCTACAAACGGTAAGGGCGAAGATATGATACAGCGGTAAAGCACAGACCATAATTTTCTGATCTGTCGCACGTTGACCATCGGCACCAGTCATCAGCCAGGCATCGTTTTGCAAGACATTTGCCACAATGTTTCTATGGCTTAAAACAGCTCCTTTGGAGACCCCGGTTGTACCGCCAGTATATTGCAAGAAAGCGATGTCATCATGCTCAAGACTGACGGGCTGAAACGGCAATACAGCCGCCTCTGCAAGGACCTGTTTAAAGCTGACAGAACTAGGAAGTGCGTAAGCAGGAACTATCTTTTTTACCTTACGAACTACAAAATTAACCAGCCTACCCTTTATGCTGCCTAACAAATCGCCCATGCTAGCAACAATAATATGCTTAACATTTGTCTTCGCGACGATCTGTTGCAAGGTGATGGCAAAATTTTCTAATATGAAGACCGCTTCGGCGCCGGAATCTTTAAGCTGGTGCTCTAGTTCACGCGGAGTATAGAGAGGGTTGACATTCACTACGGTATACCCTGCGCGCAAGACTGCGGCAATGACAACCGGATATTGAAGAATATTCGGCATCATGATTGCAACCCGAGCGCCTTTACTCAGTCCCTTACTTTGTAACCAAGCTGCGATTTTTTTTGACAAAACATCGAGTTCAGCATAGGTCAAAAATTTGTCCATGCAAACATAGGCATTTCGAGACGCGTATTTTTGAAATGAGTCTTCCAGCAAATGAACCAGCGATTTGTATTGCGAAACATCAATCTCTGCAGGCACGCCTTGCGGATACGATTTTAACCAAAATTTGTCCATGCTTTTTTCCTAGTTGCTAATAAGTATACTGTGACGACAATGCGGCTTCCATTGTCGCCCTGTCAAATTCATCGAATTTGACTAAAAAAGAGGAAGGCATCGGCCTTCCTCTTTTTGTGAAATAGTGAATAGTCCTAACGAAATTACGTCATGCAGTTTAATCACACTCCTAATTCAAGATAACGCATCAAAAAACAATTCACGAATCTAAACAAATAGAAATTTCTAAAAAAAACTTAGGCGGCTTTTTTCTCGTCGCGTAATTCTCGTCTCAGTATTTTTCCCACATTTGTTTTGGGCAAATCATTTCGGAATTCTATGTATTTTGGTTTTTTGTAGGCCGTGAACTGCTCCTTGCAATAGTCCATCAACTGCTCAGCAGTCAACGCTGGATCTTTACGGACCACAAACAACTTAACGGCTTCACCTGAGTTGTCATCTGCTACGCCAACACAGGCGCACTCTAAAACGCCAGGATGCATCGCTACCACACCTTCAATCTCTGTCGGATATACATTGAATCCGGAGACCAAAATCATGTCTTTTTTACGATCAACTATGGTCGTGTAGCCACGAAAATCCATAATTCCCACGTCACCTGTTTTGAAAAAGCCGTCGGCCGTCATCGAGTTTGCGGTCTCGTCCGGACGATTCCAGTAACCAACCATGACTTGCGGTCCTCGAATTGCGATTTCTCCAGGTTGTCCCAGCGGAAGATGATTACCGTCGTCATCTAAAATCACCACTTCGGTCGAAGGTATAGGCATTCCTATCGTTCCCGAGAATTCTTTAGTGGTCGCAGGATTGGCAGTCGCCACCGGTGAAGTTTCGGATAGGCCATAACCTTCAGCAATCGCGCAGCCGGTAACCTTTAACCATTTATCAGCCACGGCTTTTTGTACTGCCATACCGCCACCACTGCAAATTTCATAGCCAGAAAAATCCAGCTTTGCGAACTCAGGATTATTTAACAAGCCGTTATACAAAGTATTCACCGCTGGGAAAACATTCACCTTGTACTTTGCTAACTCCTTGATAAACCCGGGCATATCACGAGGATTAGGAATCAGCAGATTTAATGCACCTATTCGTGTTCCTAGTAAGCTACATACTGTCAAGGCAAAAATATGATAGAGCGGTAACGCGCACACGATAATTTTTTGTTCTTTACCATGCTGGCCTTGCATGCCGGGCATTAGCCAGGCGTCATTCTGTAACACATTGGCGACGACATTTTTATGACTCAGCGTTGCACCTTTGGATACCCCGGTAGTGCCACCGGTATATTGCAAAAATGCGATATCGTCATGACCCAAACTCACTGGCTGAATTTGCATTTGCGCAGATTCTGCAAGCACCTGCTTAAAGCGGATTGCGTTCGGCAAGGAAAAAGCAGGAACCATTTTCTTAACGTTACGCACGACAAAATTAACTATCGTCCCCTTAAGTGCTCCTAACATATCTCCCATGCTGGCCACCACGACATGCTTTACTGCGGTCTTAGCGATGACTTTTTCCAAGGTAGTAGCAAAGTTTTCTAAAATGAAAATCGCCTCAGCACCGGAGTCTTTTAACTGGTGCTCTAACTCCCGTGGTGTGTACAAAGGGTTGACGTTCACAACAACAAAACCAGCACGCAATATAGCGGCCATAACAACTGGATATTGCAAGACATTGGGCATCATAATGGCAACCCGAGCGCCTTTTTTCAGTCCTCTACTTTGCAGCCATGCTCCGATTTTTTTTGAGAGAGTATCGAGTTCGCCGTAGGTCAGAAATTTGTCCATACACACATAGGCGTTACGCGCAGAAAACTTCTGAAACGACTCCTCCAGGAGCTGCACTAACGATTTGTATTGCGATACATCGATTTCTGCGGGAACGCCTTCCGGGTACGACTTCAGCCAAAACTTATCCATACTCATTACCTCGTCTCTGATTTTATATTTGTTTGTACACGTTCGTATCACAGCTCATAACGCAAGCTATGTGATCGACAATACACCATGTCATAACTTGATGCTATCTACTTCAATAAGCCTAGGCAAGTCTTTTGCATTCAAGCCGAGTACATCCTCTAGCAAAATACGACAACATGAAAAGATAATTAAAACAGGGTTTGCATTTAGTTTTACATAGTGTTACAAAAAAGCACGGTCGTTACATTTAATGTCAACTTCCGACAATTTCGGCCTTTTCGACTTGCACCAATACATCATAAAACGTTGGGCCGCTTCCCATATCGGTTAAGTTCTGACTGGTGACTTCATTCGCATTTTTTTTGTCCGATGCGAATTTTTTCCACCAAATCGAAAGCCCCACCACCAAGCCAGTTCTGGCTTTTTCGGTGACGCGCGCCAGGGCCACGAAAGAACCACGGTCATTATAAATACGGACCATGTCGCCGGTACTGATATTGCGCAGCAAAGCATCCTCAGGGTGTATATCCAAATGAGGTTCGCCCTCAGTATCGCGCAAACTTTTGACATTAACGAAACTAGAATTGAGAAAATTTCTCGCTGGAGGAGAGATCATGGCGAGCGGGTATTTCGCGGCGCAGTCAGGGTTGCTTGCTAGCGATTCATAGGGCGGTATATAGCTAGGTAAGGGGTCAAAACCATGTTGCAACATGGTTTCACTATAGAACTCACATTTACCTGAAGGGGTAGGAAAACGTCCTAACGCAAAAGGTGCCGCATCGACCCGCAGTTTGCTCCAGCCATTTTTCTTTAACGTAGCCCAATCAGTATGTCGCGCGCGTGCATCGCTCATTTTGAAAGCCTGTGCAGCAATTTCATCGTCTGACTCCTGGAAGCAGGCATCATGCAAACCCATACGTTCAGCGAGTAGACGAAATATCTCGGTATTCGGCTTAGCTTCCCCCATAGGTGCAATCGCGGCAGTGTTCGCCATCATATACAGATGGCCGTATGCACTATGCGCATCTACGTGTTCCAGCTGTGTTGTGGCTGGCAATAATATATCCGCATAATCGGCAGTATCTGTCTGAAAATGCTCCAGCACGACAGTAAACAAATCCTCTCTAGCAAAGCCTTGCGCAACCACACTAGACTCTGGAGCGATAGCGACAGGATTTGAGTTGTAGACGATCAGAGCGTCTATCTTTGGTCCAAATGTCTCGCTACTTTCTCGCAATAAATCATCTCCTATGGTACTCATATTGATGGTTCGCTGATTAGCGTCCACTGGGAATAAATCCGGTCTTTGCAAGGCCGCCATATTCTTGGGAAAGGAATCAGATAGGGACAATTGGACGCCACCGGCAGCATGACGCCAGGCACCGACCAAAGCTGGCAGACAGGCTATATTTCGCACCGCCATGCCACCACCATGTACCCGTTGTACGCCGTAATTCATGCGTATCATACTAGGCTCGCCACGCTGCGCAGATGTGCCATATTGACGAGCCAGATCTATCACCTCCGCAGCGGTAATTCCGCAAACTTCTGCAACCCGCTCGGGGGGCCATTCCCGCACCTGATTTGCCAGTTGATCAAAGCCCAAGGTGTACCGAGTGATATAGTCGTGGTCTAACAAATCTTCGTTGATCAACACATGCATGATGCCTAAAGCTAGTGCCGAATCTGTGCCCGGCAATAAGGCGATATGCTGGTGACATTTTTCTGCAGTCAAAGATCGATACGGATCGATCGCGATAAGTTTGGCGCCATTGCGTTTCGCCTCTTGCGCCCGCATCCAAAAATGCAGACTCGATGCGATCGGATTGCCACCCCAGATAATGATCAGCTTAGCGTTTTGCGTCTGCTCTATGTCAGTGCCAATACGTGCACCTATCGTGTACTTATATCCAACACCGCCGGCGGTGGCGCAAATCGTTCTGTCTAAAAACGACGCGCCTATGCGATGAAAAAATCGTTGCGACATACTGTCACCCTGCACCAAACCCATAGTTCCGGCGTAACTGTAAGGGAGTATCGCTAAAGGATCTTTTGCAGCGATACTCTTTAAGCGCTTAGCAATCATGTCTAAAGCCTCGTCCCAACTAATCCGGACGAATCTCCCTTCACCTTTTTTTCCAACCCGTTTCTGCGGATACAGCAATCGCTCAGCATGATAAGTTCTTTCTGTATACCGAGAGACCTTAGTGCATAAGACCCCGGCCGTGGTCGGATGATCAGGATCACCGCGAACCTCGGTTGCTACACCATCCTTAACGGTGACCAGTAGCGCGCAAGTGTCTGGGCAATCGTGAGGGCATACCGCCCTTACTATATTGGTACTCATATTTTCAATCTCTCATTCAATGTATGACTACTGGCTACGGCCCAGTAAA
Organism: Undibacterium sp. Ren11W; assembly: GCF_049340485.1. Taxonomy (NCBI): domain Bacteria; kingdom Pseudomonadati; phylum Pseudomonadota; class Betaproteobacteria; order Burkholderiales; family Oxalobacteraceae; genus Undibacterium; species Undibacterium sp. Ren11W. The sequence continues at coordinate 1,523 of NZ_JBMPPB010000007.1, read as the reverse complement.
ATATCAAAACTGTATTGATGTTCTGGCGGGAGGAGGTTCCGGCTTCCATCCCGAGAATACTCAAAAAATTGCTCGCGCGCGGCAACCGCAATACCTTACTTTGGCAGAATATTCTCTGAGTTTCCCAGCCTTGCGCCAGGATTGCGATGCTCCAACTCCAATAATGATGCGGAATGATCTGCCAAAGGTATTGTGGCCACCAAAGAGCGAAATGCGGCAGCGACCATCTCTGCCAGTGGCAACTCCAGACCCGATAATTTGGCAGCCAACAAAATATTTTCCATATCCTTAGCCTGACTCTTAATCTGGCCGCCCGGTATGAAATTTCTGTCTAACATACGCTGCCCATGTACCTCTAAAATACGGCTCTCGGCAAAACCACCACGGATCGCATTTCGCACAGCGGCGGGATCCGCACCACCGCACTGTGCTAATAACAAAGCTTCAGCGACGATCCCAATCGTTCCTCCGACTATCAATTGATTACAAAGTTTCGCTAATTGACCGCAGCCAGGTAGTCCAACAAGTGTTGATCTACCGAACACGCTCAAGAGTCCCTCAACCTGTCGATAGTCGGATACGTGGGCACCGGCCATAATTGCTAAGCTGCCAGATTCCGCTCCCAAGACACCGCCTGACACCGGCGCGTCGATAAAACCAACATTATGCTCTCTAAGCAATCGTTCAAATTCTTGCGCCTCAGATTGCTGCGTGGAACTCATATCAATCACAATAGAACGCTCTGCAAGCACCGGTAAAATATTTAGTATTACTTGCCTTACCGCACCGCCCGCCTCAAGCATAGTAAAAATGACGTCTGCCGTTTTTCCTTTGCTGGTGACTGCAGCACTAGGACTGTCGGCAACGAGAGCACCATCCACGGCCAACTCTTGTGCCTTGGACTGAGTTCGATTCCAAACACTGACGTCGTAGCCTGCGGCAAGCAACCGCCTGGCCATAGGCGCGCCCATCAAGCCAATACCCAGAAACGCTATCTTTTTAACTCTTGCTTGATTATCCATTTTCGATTTTTTATGAAGCCATTATGCGTGGAAAATTTTTTCGCTGCATAGACCCCCCCCAGCAACGCTAAGTATATTTGGACTGGAATTGAGTAGGAATAGTGTTTGAAAAATCAAACATTGTGACAGATATGTATTACGCGTAACGCAGAATATGGCCGATTCTCATCAGAAATCATACCTGCTAAGCATATACCCCCTCAATATTTCCCTGAAACAACCCAATTGCGCATGGACGACGTGCGTATTGTAAATATACATGGCGGAGTATCTTTGCGATGGCTATGCAAGTGCAGTTCGCCCCGGCCGGTAGCAGGGATGAAGCAATGAGGGGGGAAGAGGCGAGCAAATCAGAATCGCAGTGAATTGGAAGCCGCAAAGCAAAAACCCCTCAACAGTAATCTGTTGAGGGGTTTTCTAATAAAAGCCTGACGATGACCTACTTTCACACTGGTTGCAGCACTATCATTGGCGCGGAGTCGTTTCACGGTCCTGTTCGGG
>NZ_JBMPPB010000006.1:0-289688 GCF_049340485.1 Undibacterium sp. Ren11W | reverse complement strand
GATGCCAGGAATGTGCTGAAAGTCTTAGCGCTGGTTTTCATGTAGATACTTCCTTAAAGAATTAATTAATGCTCGGTGTTAATACGGATATGTTGAATAAAATAGGTGTCTCTGGCTTTAATTACTTATTGGCTGTGTTTTATTCAAGACTCCATACGTAGTTCACTTTAGTCCAGATCTGTTGTGGCTTGCCATCGACAGTACCTGGTTTGTGTTTGCAGGCGCCCGCTAACAAATGGGTACGCACTGCATTATCTAGCCCACGGAAACCACTAGACTTTTCTATCTTGACGTCGGAAACAGAACCATCGACACCCACCAGAACTGCCAGCAAGACTGTCCCTGTTTCTTCATTACGCAATGAAGCACGTGGATACTCAGGTTTGCAACCAGCTTGCTTAAAATCGATCACTGGTGCAACGGTCGCTGGTGCTACCGATTTTGCTTCTGCCACCGGCTGTTGTACGCTGGTTGGTTTGGCATTCGAGTCAGGTTTGACGTTCGATACCGCAGCAATCGCGTTGGTCGGTACCACTTGCTGCTGCACTTGTACTTCTGGCGGCGGCACAAACGGTGGCGGCGGCGCAGCCAGTTTTGGTGGCGGCGGCGGTGGCGTATCAGGTGGCGGCGGCGGTGGCTTGACCTCTTCTACTATTTTGGTCTCGAGCGGCTTTTGCATCACAGCTTTGATTTTTGCTGCGCCGCCATTGATCAAACCCCAGACCAAGACCACGTGAAATAATATAACAAGTCCTATACCGGTAAATTTCTTACCCGGCTCGGCCTCGCGTCCTGAAAAATCCATACTTGCTCCCTCCAATACCACAATGTTTTACTTATTTTTGTCAAACACGCAAAAATTTATCCATAGACGTTACTTTTTAGAGCACATCCATCCAAACAGCAAAATGCGTCAAAGACACATCAAAAAATAAATCAACAATACACAAATCAATAAAACAACAAAACAATAAGCAAATTTAAGAAGCATTGCCAATTTTTACATTACTTATTTCAAACTACGTCGCATAGTGCAAGACAAATTATTATTTACTCAGGGTCTGTAACTTCAATAACCTTAAGGTCTTAAAAATTTGCCGTGAATCACAACGCAGATTAAACACCATCTTTTTTGTAATTAGGGCTGTATTTTAACTACAAATGAAAATGAGTGTGTCAAATTTTTTATTGATCTAAATAAATTTATTCTTACTTGTAAAAGTCAACGCAGGCTTTTTTTATCCTGCATAAAAACAACATTCATTTTGACACAAGTCCTCTACTTAATGGAAGGGCTAATCTAATGGTGCGCAGCAGCAAAAAAATTAAATAAAACACATCAATTCTGAAGAAAGCTATTTTTATTTTGCCTTCGAGCCAAAACACCGGAATAAATTTAATTTTTATGTAAAAAAGCTTCCACAAGCGGCCAATAGTTGCGTCTATCCGATCTGAATATTTGTTGCGCATTCACATAAAAAAAACGATTAGGAATTAAATTGATAGTTTTATTTTCAGTAAAAACTACATATCGCACAAAAACAGTGCGAAAAATAGAAACTAACTATTAAATATATTCACAGCATAATCACCTTACGCTATGGTTATAGCTCTTTTAGGGTTCCCAAAATCCGACAATAACAAATTGAAAAATGAAACATCCCAAAATACCAAGGCCGTTTAGCCTCATCGCAAACATGATCGCTGTTGCTCTATTTACTAGTGTCACTGTGCTGGCAGCAAATCCCGCCGACCCAAATAAACTCGTTCGTCAGGCTTTTGAAGCCTCCGACGACGGCTTCGATATGGCCAAGACTCAAAATTTTTACTCTGGCTGGGTTAGTGAGGCAATTAGTGAAACCCTACTCAGCTACGACTATCTGGCCAGACCGGCCAAACTGATACCCAAAACGGCGAATGCAATGCCAGAGGTGAGTGCAGATGGCAAAGTTTTCATCTTCAAGATCACCCCCGGTATCTATTTTTCTCCCGATCCCGCCTTCAAGGGTCGCAAACGTGAATTGCTGGCCGAAGACTATGTATACAGCTTTAAACGTCTGCTCGACCCGCTAAATCGCTCGCCGAATGCTAGCTTTATCGATGGCAAAATTTTGGGCATGGACGCGCTACAGCTCAATGCTAAAAAAATGGGGAAATTCGATTACAAACTGCCTGTTGCCGGCCTGACTGCGCCCGACAAATACACCTTAAGAATAGAACTGAAAGCGACTGACTATAACTTCCTGTATGTCGTGGCTTACGGTGCCTTTGCCGCCGTGGCACAGGAAGTCATCGAAGCCTATGGCGATCAGAGTGGTCTACATCCGGTGGGGACTGGGCCCTACATGATAGAGAGCTATGCACCACGTCACAAAATTGTGATGACAGCAAATCCCGAGTACCGCGGTTATATCTGGGACTTTAAGTCATCGGGAACAGCTTGGGATGATCAAGTGGTAAAAGACATGAAGGGTAAGAAGATGCCTCAGGTGGGCAGGATAGAAATTAGTATTATCGAAGAAGAGCAGTCACGCTGGCTGGCGTTTCAGGATCAACAGCTCGACATCGATAAGATGCCGCAGATCGCCGCCCCCACTGTACTCGATGGCGACAAATTAAAACCTAGTTTTGTCGCGCAGGGCATCAAGATGGATAGGGTCACCGACGCTGGCATCACCTACACCATGTTCAATATGCGCGACCCAGTCATAGGTGGTTATAGCAAAGAGAAAATCGCCCTGCGACGTGCCATCGTAATGGTCTATAACAATGCCGACGAAATCTCGCAAATGCGCTTAGGGCAAGCAGTCAAGGCAGAATCGATGATACCGGACGGAGTAGTCGGTCATGATAATAACTATCGCAGCAGTATAGGCTACGATATCCAACTGGCGAACAAACTACTCGATCATTTTGGTTATCAACGTGGCGCAGATGGCTATCGCAGCCTGCCTGACGGCTCCCCGCTCTTGATCAAAAAAACCATAGAACCGACTACCGATAGAAAAGTGCAAGCCGAGATACTCAAGCGCGGCATGGATCAACTAGGCGTGCAGATAGAATTTGTAACGGGCAATTTTGCCGACAATCTGAAAGCTGCCTCAGGCTGCAAATTATCCGTCTGGGGCGGCGCCTGGATGGCGGATTTTCCGGATGGCGAAAATTTCCTGCAATTGCTATACGGCCCGAAAGCCGGCCAGGGCAACCATGCCTGTTATGAATCTGCCGCTTATGACGCTCTATATAGAAAAGCCATCGCGCTACCGTTGGGTGAAGAGCGCAATAAAGTGTACGCCCAAATGAACCGACAGATGGAAGCCGATACGCCCTGGGCCTTACACAGTTCGCGGATACGCAGTTGGCTGATACGTCCATGGGTCAAGGGCTACAAGAAACACCCAATACTCCATTCCGACTGGGCCTATATCGACGTCGAGAAACATTAGACCTAGCGATTTACCCTTGCAGCGCATCTGTAAATCACCGCTCTTGCGGTTTCCTGAATTTGTCCGAAAGCATCTACAACATGAAGTCAAAATTGAAGACAGGCAAGCTCTTTATCTGGCTCGCCCTCGCCCTCAGCGTGCGACTAGTCCCGGCCTATGCAAGTAGCCCGGCCGATCCAGATAAGGTACTCAAATGGGTATTTAACGTAGCGGAAACCGGCTTTGATCCGGGCGCGGCGCGCGACCAATATTCTAACGGCATCAATTACGCGATTTTTGAAGCGCTTTACAGCTACGACTACCTGGCCAACCCGGCCAAACTGGTGACCAGGACGGCAGAAGCCTTACCCGAGGTCTCGGCCGACCATAAGACTTACACCATCAAGCTCAAAAAGGGGATTTACTTCACGCCCGACGCAGCCTTCAAAGGCAAACCGCGTGAGCTGACGATGGCAGACTATATCTACACCTTCAAGCGCCTGTTAGACCCGCGTCTGGCGTCCTCACATTCGTGGCTGTTCGCAGGGAAAATTGTCGGGCTCGACAAGCTCGCGGAGCAGGCAAAAAAAACCAATAAATTCGATTACGACACAAAAATCGCGGGACTGGAACTGGTCGATAAATACACGCTGCGCATACACCTGAATGAGCCAGATTTTAATCTGGGCCTGATCCTGGCACACAACCCTACCGGAGCGGTCGCTCGCGAAGTGATAGAAAAATATCAGGACACGCAAGGCCAAGTAATGTCGAATCCTGTCGGTACCGGTGCTTACATGCTGGCCTTGAACGAATGGGTGCGCGGTTCAAAAATTGTCTTGCTGGCCAACCCTGATTACCGTGGCGACATCTGGAATCATCAAGGCAGTAACAGCACTGAGGATCAAAAAATCATGGCCGCGATGAAGGGCAAGCGCATGCCGCAAATCGGCAGGATAGAAATCAGCGTAATGATAGAAGACCAGTCGCGCTGGTTGGCCTTTCAGAACGGTGAGGTCGACATGTTCGAACTTGAAGGACCGCTGGCTCCGCAAGCCCTGGATAAAGACAAGTTAAAACCTGCCTTGGAAAAGAAAGGCATACAACTGTCGCGCATCACCGAACCTGAAGTCACTACCTATTACTGGAACATGCAAGACCCAGTCTGGGGCGGTCTCAGCAAAGAAAAAATCGCCTTGCGACGCGCCGTGGCGATGGCGCATAACGTCGAAGAAGAGATTGCACTGGTCTACAACGGTAATGCCCTGGCCCTAGACTTTCCCATTCCCCCTGGCGTAGTCGGACACGATCCCAACTACAAGAGCAGCATTCACTATAACCCGGCAGCAGCCAATGCCCTACTGGATAAATTTGGCTACGCCCGAGGCAAGGACGGTTGGCGCAGCCTGCCCGATGGCAAACCCTTAGAGATACGCTATACGGCCCGCTCAGGCCCGGTAGGAAAAATGCAAACCGAGGTCTGGAAAAAAACCTATGACTCTATCGGCATAAAAATGAAAGAGGATCTGCTGCAGTTTTCGGAACTACTGAAAGCAGAAAAAAGTTGTCAGCTACAGACCCGCAACGCGCCCTGGATCGCCGACTACCCGGATGGCGACAATTTTATGCAATTGTTTTACGGCGGCAATATAGGCGCGAACAATAATGGCTGCGTACGCATCCCGGAATTTGATGCGCTTTACGTCAAAACCCAAACCATGCCGGCGGGTGCCGAACGCGATGTTTTATATCGCAAAATGGCACGCATCATGGAGTTCAACGCGGCCCAAAGAGTCGGATTTTCGCGCTACAAAAATATGCTCTCGCAAGCCAAAGTCATAGGCTACAAGAAGCATCCCATCATTTACGGCGAATGGATGTACTTCGACGTCGCCAAGGATAAACAATGAGCGCTGCATTTAGTCACGAGTTAAGCGGGAAGTTCAGCCAGAAGTTAAGCCAGAAGTTGAGCCGTCAACTCAAACAAAAAATCACATTAATCACCGACTTAAAGAGCCCCTCATGATCGCCTATATCTTGCGCCGCTTATGGCAAATGGCTCCTACTATGCTGGGCGTTATCTTGCTAGTATTTTTCCTGTTTAATTGGGTGGGCGGTGATCCGGCCTATATCCTGGCCGGCAAGATGTCGAACGCCGAACAGATCGCCAATATCCGTAGCCAGTTGGGAATAGACCAGCCGTATTACGTGCAACTGTGGATCTTCATTAAGCAAATAATGACGTTTGATTTCGGCAATAGCTGGAGCACCGGCGAAGCGGTTTCGTCCATTATAGGCAGCCGCCTCGGTCCTTCGCTGACAGTATTGATACCTTTGACCATCATAGAAACTGCGGTGGCGATTGCGCTGGCACTGGCAATTGCCTTCAAGCGCGGCAGCTTCAGCGATCGCGGCGTGATGATCGCCTGCACTGTTGGCATGTCCATCAGTATTTTGGTCTACATTATCGTCGGTCAATATTTCTTTGCGTATAAACTCGGCCTGTTTCCTGTGCAAGGCTGGGGGAATAATTTTACAGAGAATCTGTTCAAGTATTCGGCGCTGCCGATACTGATCGCGATGGCGGTCGGCGTCGCCCCCAACCTACGCCTATTCCGCACCTTTATATTAGACGAAGTGAATCAGGATTATGTGCGTACCGCGCGCGCCAAGGGCGTCTCCGAGCATAGAGTGAAATGGGTGCATGTCTTGCGCAACGCAGCCATACCTATCATCACCCATGTCATGTCCAACCTGCCCTCGCTGCTGATAGGTGCCTTCCTGATCGAGCGATTTTTCTCTATACCGGGCATAGGCAGAGAAGTCATTTTGGCGGTGGAGCGTAGCGACTTTCCTGTGATTAAAGCCATTACCGTATACGTCGCCGCAGCTACCATGTTGTTCAACTTGTTGACTGATCTGATGTATCAGGCCGTTGATCCGCGCGTCACTTTAAAATAAGGCTCAGCAATGAATTCATCTTCAGATAACAGCGTTTCACCTGGCCTGTGGGCATTGGCATGGCGTCGGCTACGTGCCGATAAAGTGGCGATGTTCGCCTTAGCTATCGTCAGCTCCTTCATGCTGATACTGCTACTGTCCGCAACCGGTTTGATCGCCGCCGACTGGGAACAGGAAACCGGCCTCAGTTACGCGCCTCCGGGCTTTGTCGGTGCCGATGCCAGCAACGCAGTCAAAGCGCAAGCCGCAGCACCCTTACCAGAGAATCCGCTCGACCCTTTAGGCGATATTCTGCGCCAATTGCGTAAGACCGCCAATACCGAGATCCCGGTGCTGGTTGATGACTACGGCATCACCGATCCGCTGGCCAAAGAGATGGCTGAAATTTATACTGAATTAGCCAAGACCGGTAAAGCCAGCGTGACCGAGCGCCTCAGCACCCTGCCCTTCGGTGCTGACAAATGGGGACACGACATCATCAAAAAAACCATCAAGGGCGCAGAAACCTCGATCGTGGTGGGTTTAGTCGCGGCATTTCTGGCGACTTTGCTGGGCACGCTGTTCGGTGCGTTCTCGGGTTATTTCGGCGGCCGTGTCGATGATTTTTTCAATTGGTTTTACAGTATCTTCACCTCCATTCCTTACTTGTTATTGATCTTGTCGGTCGCTGCGGTGTTGCAACAAAAAGGCATCACAACGATTATCCTAATCCTGGCCTTCACCGGCTGGACCGGGCCTTTCCGTCTGATACGCGCCGAATACATGAAGCACAAATCGCGCGAATATGTGTGGGCCGCCGACGCCATCGGTGCCAGCCATTTCCGCAAGATGTTCATCCATATTTTCCCTAACATCAGCCATGTGGCGCTGGTGCAGGTTTCTATCTTGGTAGTCGGCTTTATTAAGTCTGAGGTGATCTTAAGCTTCTTAGGTTTTGGTGTGCCGGTGGGCGTAGTCTCATGGGGCAGTATGCTCAACGAGGCGCAGAACGAATTAATCCTCGGAAAATGGTGGCAACTGGCGGCGGCCACCGGTGCCATGGCGGTGCTGGTGACTGCCTTCTCGCTATTTACCGATGCGCTGCGCGATGCGCTCGACCCTAAGCTGAAATAAGGACAGATCATGACAACAGATGCATTATTAAAGGTAGAGAATCTGCGCGTGTCTTTCCGCATCAATAAAAAGGACAGCATAGAGACAGTCAAAGGGATCTCGTTTGAGATTCCCTATAACAGCACCGTGGCACTGGTGGGCGAATCGGGCAGCGGCAAGTCGGTCAGCTCCTTAGCCATCATGGGATTATTGCCGGCCGATACCTCCAGCATCGCGGCCGACAGCCAGATCCTGTTTGAAGGCAAGAGTTTGCTGGCGATGAGTATGGAGCAAAGACGTCAGCTATGCGGCAAAGACATTTCCATGATTTTTCAGGAACCCATGAGTTCGCTCAATCCGGTATTTACCGTGGGCTTTCAGATCTCCGAAGTGTTACGCCTGCACATGGGCATGAACGCCAAACAGGCGCGTGCGCGCAGCCTGGCCTTGCTGGAAGAAGTCGGCATCCCCGACCCCGCCAGCAAGATCGACGCCTATCCCAGCCAGATGTCGGGCGGCCAACAGCAGCGTGTGATGATCGCGATGGCAATCGCCTGCGAACCAAAATTACTGATCGCTGACGAGCCCACCACCGCGCTCGACGTCACCATACAAAAACAGATTATCGACTTGATAGAAGCGCTACGTATCAAGCACAAAATGTCGGTGCTATTCATCACCCACGATCTGGCACTAGTGGGTGAAATCGCCGATCAGGTCATCGTCATGCGGCATGGCGAGATCCGCGAAGCTGGTGCGGTCAGACTAATATTTGAGCAGCCAAAAGACAGTTACACCCAAGCCCTGCTGCATTGCCGTCCGAGTTTAGATAGCCGCCCGTGGCGCTTGCCGGTCATCGATGATTTCATGCGAGGGCAAGCGACCGATGTAGGGCAAAAACAAAGGCCGCGCGGCCTGCAAGGCAATGAAGAAACTGTGCTGGAAGTAAATAATTTGGGCAAAAGCTTTTTCAGCCGGGTCGGCTTATTCGGCAAGAAAGAATTTCGTGCGGTAGAAAACGTCTCGTTCAAACTGGCACGCGGTAAAACGCTGGGAGTAGTCGGCGAATCGGGCTCGGGAAAAACCACGGTAGGCCTGACCCTGATGCGCCTGCATCAAGCCAGCAGCGGACAAGCGATCTTTGAAGGCCGGGATATTTTATCTATGTCGAATAAAGATTTTCTACCCTACAAACGCCGCATACAAATCATTTTTCAAAACCCCTACGCCTCACTGAATCCACGCTTTACGGTGGGCCAGATCCTGATGGAACCTATGCAAATCCACCGCATAGGCAGTAACGATGGCGAGCGTGCCAAGCTGGCCTATGCGCTGTTAGACAAGGTGAATTTACCGGCCGCTGCCTTCAAGCGTTATCCGCATGAGTTCTCCGGCGGCCAGCGCCAGCGTATCGCGATTGCGCGCTGCCTGACCATGCAACCCGAAGTATTGATTTGCGATGAATCGGTATCGGCGCTGGACGTTTCGGTGCAGGCCCAGGTACTCAATCTGCTGCAAGATTTACAGGAAGAATTTGGGCTCTCGTATATCTTCATCTCGCATGATCTGGCCGTGGTCAAATACATCGCCGACCAGGTCATGGTGATGAATCAGGGCAAAGTGGTAGAACTGGCTAACTCGGATGAACTGTATCGCAATCCGCAACACGCCTACACCAAGACCCTACTCAAAGCGATACCACGCGGTTTGCAGCATTGAAGTTGTAGATAGCCTGGTCTAGCTGGTCTTGCATTTTCAAAAGCAGGCAAGCCCAGCGCGCATATTCCATGCGCTTCTTCAGGCATGCTGGCCTGGGAGCCGCATGGGATATGCGCGTTGGCGGGGGTGCTTAAAATAGTGCTATAGGCTTAGTGTATTCTCACAGGACTCCAGCCACTTTTCGATTACTATCGCTATTCAGATTACGATATTGGCCTAATGAAGCAACTATCTCAAATTCTGCCGTGATGCATAGGTTTTATGATTACCTAGCTAAGCGGCAGTTCAGTGTCTTCTCTAAATACCTATGACGCGTTTAAAACTAAGCATGCTGCTAAGCTTTTTTGGCTTGATGATATTGCTCGCCGATTTTAATTTGGGCTTCAGTATGTTTACTCTGGGCTTCGGCTTCTTAATCGTGATGCTGAAGTATTTCGAAGGGCGATTGCATACGCAAACCAACAGTAAAAGCGCCATTTCTCTAGCCCGACTCTGGCAAACCCTCGCTATGATCTGCGCTCTCGCTGCCAGCCTGAGTTACTTTTTCTTGACGCTGTTCGCCGCATTCATTATTTTTCAGGGCGCGAATGCGCTGAGCAATTTTACGTTTCTATTGGCATGTTTCGGCATGACGAGTATGAGTATCTGGCTAGGTCTATATGACAGGCCCAGGTCTTCGAGCGCACACAACAAATCGAATTTACCGTGATAATTTAACGACTAACAGCCTTGTATGGACGCGAAGGAAATAGCCCACGTAGCTACGATTAGCGCAGCGTAATCGACCGCATGCTGCGCTAAATGGAATTCTATTTGCCGCCACCCCGCCCTGCCACAGCGCATATTCCATGCGCTTCTTCAAGTATCCGGGCTGCGAGTCGCATGGAATATGCGTGATGGCTTGGTGGCGTTTTTGTGTGCTGTTGTTCTGGTCTTGTTTTTAATTCGGTCGTTGTTGTGCGATTGCTGGCCGGTGGTAGACCGGCGGCTACTCCCTTTTCTTGCTTCGCCAAGAAAAGGAAGCAAAAGAAGGCGCCGCAAAGTCGCTGCCCTACGGGTTCCCGCCTGTGCAGGTCAAAAAATGGGAAAAGTTCGAAACTCGCTACGCTCAAACACGAACCTTTCTAATCCATTTTCTGCCATGCACAAGCGGCAGCGCCACATGCGAAAGGCCAAGGTCAACACATCCGTCGTGCGACGGCCCTCTCTCACACACGCGATGCCCAAGCACATCGAACTACGGCAATCCGGTGCGGCTTTTGACTTGGCTTTTGACTTGGCTTTTGACTTGGCTTTTGACTTGGCTTTTGACTTGGCTTTTGACTTGGCTTTTGACTTGGCTTTTGACTTGGCTTTTGACTTGGCTTTTGACCTGGATTTTGACTCTGCTCTTGACTCGAATTCGCATGTGGCGCTGCCAATTGTGCTGGGCGGAAAATGGATCAGAAGTGAAGCTGTCTGAGCGCAGCGAGTTTGCTTCATTTCCCATTTTACGACCTGCATAATTGGGCACCCGCAGGGCAGCGACTTTGCGTCGCCTTCTTTTGCTTACTCTTCTTGGCGAAGCAAGAAAAGTAAGTAGCTACCGGGCTACCCCCGGTCGGCGTTCTTACATAAACGAAAGAAGTAAAAACAAGGCCAGGCCACAGCAAACCAAAAACAGCATGCCGCCAGCACGCATATCCCATGCGGCTCGCAGGCCAACATGCTTGAAGAGGCGCATGGAATATGCGCAGTGGCGCTGCCTGTTTTGAGATTGCCGCCGGCGCAATAGATGAAGCTGATTACGCCTTAGCGAGTTAAGAGATGTTTCCACTTAATCTAGTGTGTTAGCATGATGCAATTAGTCAAAGTGAACGTTTTGTCGATTTGTTTATTCCATCTATTTTCAGGGCATATACGATTTGAGCTAGACGCCATAAGGCTTTCCAGAAGAAAGAAACCGATCAGCTATTTTCTTCTTGCAGGTTATCTTTGCAAAATGAAAATTAAAACACGTTAGGCATTACGAATGCGCCCGCTAGGATATTTATACAAAAGCGTTGCAAAGCGACCTGATTGGCTGAAGGCTGATCGAGTAGAGGACGTTTATGCTTTGAGCGGATGCATTTCCGAAAACTTTGCTGACTATATAATTTACTGGAAGCATAACGGCTACTGGCTCTTCAATTCACCAGAGATCATTGAGTCCTTAGTCCAGGAGCATTCCTTTTCACTCGAAGGAATGAGCTTGTTCTACTACGAGGGGTCCGAGGAAGAATTCGACGACAGAATTGATCAATGGGTACCCTATGAACCAGAAAATTCATTCGAGACGGACGTCCGCAAGCCTAGCGAATGTCAGCTGGAAGGTTTTGACGTTACGAACTTCACGGCACATACCTCTCCAGAATGCTCGCCTCTATCGTGTAACTCGCTGGCCGAAAGCATACCGACGAATAAACACTGCTTGTTCGATACCTTTGAAGAAGCTAAATCAGCAATTGAAACGAAAAAATTTGAGAACGCAGGGGAGCCAGGTCCTTATAGGATCATTGCGGTGTACAGCGTGCCACGGCCTAACTTGCCGCTCAACTCGGAATCAACGATGAATCCGTTGACCCGGGTAGCTTAACGTTATGCGACAAAGCCTTCGCCATGAACACACCTAATTTAGACCTGAGGCGCCGAGGGCAGCATCGCTTCTGGCACCCAATTGACTACCGCTATGAGTATTACTCGTGGCCTACAAACATAGTTGCAAAATGCCCAAAATGCCGCAGTCGCATCGAATTCAACGCGGTCACTCCCGAGAACTACGTCAAAGACCCAATATCCGGAGGCTATTCCGTTATAAAGCAGCCAATCAACACTCAAATCCAAGGCAAAGGCGCCTGTTCAAAATGTGCGCACCAAACCTCGCAAATCTCGTGGCCAACAGACGCTTATTTTCAAACTGAAATCGCTGGCGGTAGTGTTTGGGCTTGGAACGAAAAATATCTGCTCGTGCTTCGCGCCAAGGTTGCCGGAGACCGCGTTTTTGAACGGCAACTGTGTTTGCAAGACGGCCTCTACCGTTACTTTCTTAGTAGGCTTCCCAAGCATGTTGTAGTCAAACGCCATCGCGAGCGCTTGTTGCACAAACTAGATGAGTTCATCTCAAAAAATGTCGCATAACATTACGGTCAAAGCCGCTACGGCCCTTGGCCTCCGCTGGCCGTCCCGCAAGCGAGCCGCCCTTTACATAAAACGTTAAACCTCAATACGGCAAGGCACAATGACCTTCATCCATCGCGCCGTATGCAGCCCCAAAAAAGCAGCAACATCTAAATCTCGCTGCGAATTAATTTTCTAAAAACCAGGCACGGCTACCGCGCATATTCCATGCGCTTCTTCAAGCACATTGCCTTGAAACCCGCATGGAATATGCGCGCTGGCGGGGGTGCTTGGCAGAACTGGTAGGTTGCCGCGTCCTGCGTTTGCGGATGCGGATGACTATTTATTCCATCATCAGCTGCAGCAGCTTACCCAAGGGCAATCGCGCCTACGCGGGCGGCCTTGGCAAACCAGGCCGCCCGCCTTCTTGCAAGTTCAAACCAAGGTCCAAGCAAGTTCAACGATTTAGCATCTGCATGCTGGCTTCGGCGTAGCGGGTACCACTGGCAGCGCCTAGCGGGAAAATATTTTCCAGTTCGGCTAGCTCAGCAACGCTTAAGCGCACTTGCAGCGCCGCTACATTTTCTTCCAAATAGCTGCGCCGTTTGGTGCCGGGGATAGGCACGATATCGTCGCCTTGCGCCAGCACCCAGGCCAATGCCAGTTGCCCGCGGGTGCAGCCTTTGCGGGCGGCTAATTCTGCCACTTTTTCTACCAGCGCCAGATTGCTGAAAAAATTCTCTCCCTGAAACCTTGGGTTATGCCGGCGAAAATCATCGGCAGAAAATTGCTCGGGACTCTGTATCGCGCCGGTTAAAAAGCCGCGACCTAATGGACTGTAAGGCACAAAGCCTACGCCTAAGCGGCGGCAAGTCGCCAATACATCTTGCTCGGGATCGCGGCTCCACAGAGAGTATTCACTTTGCAAGGCCGTGATGGGATGCACCTGATGCGCACGCTCCAGGGTGTGCGACGACGCTTCGGACAGGCCGATGTAGCGGATCTTGCCTGCGGCAACCAGATCGGCCAGCGCGCCTACGGTGTCTTCTATCGGTGTTTGCGGGTCTATTCTGTGTTGATAATACAGATCGATGGTCTCTATTCCCAACCTTTGCAGACTGCCTTCGACCGCTAGACGCACATACTTAGGGCTGCCATCCACACCACGCGCATGCGGATCGGCACTGTTACGCACGATACCAAATTTAGTCGCGATAAAGACTTGGCTGCGCTTGCCCTTGATGGCTTTGGCGATTAACTCTTCATTGGCGTAGGGGCCATACATATCGGCCGTGTCGAGCAGATTGATGCCCAACTCTAGCGCCCTAGCTATGGTGGCGAGCGATTCGGCATCGTCACGGTTTTCATAAAAGTCACTCATGCCCATGCAGCCTAAACCTATGGCTGACACCATGGGGCCGTTGCGCCCCAATTGGCGTTGTGGCATGGCTGCGCTAGCCGTAACGTCCTTGTCAGAATTGCTGATGTTACTGGTATTGCTGGTATTGCTGGTATTGATCGTGCTCATGTTCGTATTCATGCTCATCATCCTTCTTCGATAAAATCACTCAAAAGATGAAGTGGGCTTCGCAAGCTATTCGGGCTGAGATTTAAAATCGGCCTCCATAGCAGCATACATGGCAATTTTTTTATACATCACATGCAAATTGCCCTGCAGTTCTGCCAGCCTCACTTCCAATGACAAGGTATGCTGCTCCAGCATCGCCTTGCGCTCAGACACACTTTCCTGATGATTGCCTAGCCTGCGCAGTTCGGCGTAGCGCAACATTTGCTTAACCGGCAAACCGGTAGAGCGCATTTTCAGCAAAAACTCTATCCACAGAATATCTTCCTCGCGGTAGCGTCTGTGGCTATTGTCCTGACGCGGCACTGCATCGATCAAACCTATCCGCTCGTAATAGCGTAGCGTGTGGACAGGCAGGCCAGTAGCGGCTGCCGCTTGTTGTATCGTCAGAGAAGTGGTCATAGCAAACAGTGTATTTGTTAGAGTGCACTCTAAGTCAAGCGCAAAGCAGCAGTTTAAAGTCACAAGTTTAATTTCGCGAGTTTAATTGAGGAGCATTAAAAAACATTCAGCCATGCTGGGACTGGCAAAATAATTAGGTATTAAGCTGATCTAACCAGCTTTGCAAACCCTGCCCGTGCAGCGGACGGCTGGCGAAATAGCCTTGCATGGCATCACAGCCAAGTGCGAGCAAGGTGTCGCGCTCGGCCTGGGTTTCTATGCCTTCGGCAATCACGCTTAAATCCAAGCCGTGTCCCAGTTCTATTATGGTTTTTACCAGCCGCTGGGTAGCCGGATGTTGATCGATGTCGATCACAAAACTGCGGTCTATCTTAAGCTCGCTGACCGGTAGTCTTTGTAGATAAGACAGCGACGAATAACCGGTGCCGAAATCGTCTATCGACAAGCCGATGCCGGTAGCACGCAGGCGATGCAACAAGGCGATCGCTGCGCTAGGATCTTCCATAATTCCGCTCTCGGTGATCTCCAGTTTTAATAAGGCGGGCTTGACCCCAAACTGCTGCATCAGTGCGCTAAGGCGTTCGGCAAAATGTGGATCGCGTAAATCATGAGTGCTGACATTGACTGCGATGCTCAATGCAGGATGACTGGTTTTCCATGATGCCAAAGTGAGTAAGGCGCTCTCCAGCATCCATTGCGTAATCATGCCTATGTAGCCGGTGCTCTCAGCAAACGGAATAAACTCGACAGGCGAAATAAAACCGCGCTGCGGATGTTGCCAGCGTACCAGTGCCTCAAAGCCATACGCCTCGCCACTAGCGAGTGTAAATTTCGGTTGCAACCACATCTGCAATTCTGATGCCTTGACGGCCGAACGCAAATCGGACAAGAGACTTAAATGGCTCAGACGAGACGCTTCTTGTGCATCGCTATACCAGGCCGTGCTGTTACCACTACGTTTGGCCGCGTACAGGGCGATCTCGGCATTGCGTAATAAGGCCACCACTGGCAAGGCCACTTCGCCGGAAGCGGCAATCCCAAACACCAGGCTGACATCGACCGTGTGTGGGCCGCAACGAATAGGTTCGACCAGCGCTGCCTGTACCGACTCTTTAAAATTTTCTATCTTTGGCCGATCCGGCCCGCTACTCAAAATCGCAAAACAATTCCCGGATAATCGATACAAACTTGCGTGGGCGCTGCTCAGCGCAGTATCTTTACTTAAGACCTCTGCGATACGCAAACCGGTCTGCTTGATGACGGTATCGCCGGTATCAAAACCCAGGGTCTCATTAACCGTCTTGAGGCGCGCCAGATCCATCAGTATCAGCGATTTATGCGGAAAAGCGTCCTGCTCAGACTGACTCACCAATTGGGTGCGATTAGGTAAATCGGTTAATGCATCGTAATACGCCAGATGCGCTATCTCGCGCTCTCTGGCGGCAATCGCAATGGCCATGGTGTTTAAGGCGAGGCCGACACGTGCGACTTCTTCGGTTTTAGTGGGCGGCACTCTGGCTGCATAATCGCCACCGGCAATTTGCAAGGCGCTGCTCTCCATGCGCGCTAGGGGGCGCACCACACTGCGCGTAGTCAGCCAGGCCAGCACAGCGGCGACCAGCACTGCCAACAGCGCCAACAAACTGATGATGCGGCCGGTACGTTCAAGATCTTGCTGCGCTTGCAGCTGATGCGCCTGTATGCTGTCACGCTCACGAGCCAGCAAAGAATTCGACTCCGCCAGTAAAGCCGACAATGCCGGCTGCACGTCTTTGACAAAAGTACGTTTAGCAGCTTCCGGGCCCTCATCTTCTAATTGATCTACCGTAGTAAAAAAACCGCGTTGATATTGCGCGCGGCATTGCACCAAGGCTTGCAGGGTTTGCTTTTGCTGCTCATCCTCAAAAGACTTGGCGAGTGCCGTAATCAAGGTATCGATCTGGCGATTTTTTTCATCGACCGCTGCGTATTCAGACTCACGCTGGGTCCGCGCTGCCGTCAATAACAGCAATAAAGCATTGCTGGCGCCCTCGGTGGAGAGGCTCAGCGCCTGCACATTAAGCAGGCGCTGCATATCGTTGCGGGCAAATTTTTCACTCAGGTCAGCCATCTTGTGTATCTGCGCCACGCTGATACTGGCCACTACCACAAAAATCCCCAACAGCAAGGCATAGCTCAGCGCCAGCCGCACCCCGATCCGGCGCAAGCGAAAAAAGATACTCAGTCTATCGACGATGGCTGTCATAGCGGCATACTTGGTGGGGACTCTGGAGTAGGCATAGAAAACATCGCCATTAATTCTGTTGAGCACTATACCCATGGTCGCACAAAACCACCGCGAACGAGTAAAAACACTTACTCACTATACTCCAATGCGCCAGGCAGCCGTAGCGGCAGTGGGTGAAAACTGTAGAAAATAGTAAGATTTAAGCCTGGACCTGGTTTTCAAACTAGGCACTAGCCCAGCGCGCATAGCCCATGCGGGTTTCCAGCCTGCCTGGCCTGCAAGCGGCATGGGATATGCGCCTTGGCGAGGTGAAAAATACGCAAGCAAGCCTGCATGAGGGGCTGCGCATGGCTATCAATGTTGTGCGTGAGTGAATTGTTGCGCCAGCGATTGCAGTGGCGCGGCATCGAGGTTGACGGAAGCGCTAAGGTTTTCTGGCAAGGCCACACGTACCGGCGCACTCTGCCGATTTGCGCTGGACAGCACATTATCGCCGGCCTCGGGTTGGGCATTCCAGACCGGATCAGCGATTCCCTCAAAGATGGTTTTGAGCTGCTGCCCCCAACTGCTGCGTATCATTTGAAAATATTGATTTTTCTCATCGATGGTGACGAAGCGGCTCACTGCCAGACTATTATTTTGATACACCAGCAAATCGAGCGGCAGACCTACCGAGACGTTAGAGCGTAAAGTGGAATCCATAGAGATCAAGGCACATTTGGCGGCTTCGTCCAGCGTCGTGGCGGGCGTGACTACGCGATCGAGGATGGGTTTGCCATACTTGGCTTCGCCAATCTGGAAATAGGTGTTTTCGTTATGCGACTCGATAAAATTGCCGGCCGAATAAATCTGAAACAAGCGGCAACGCTCGCCCTTGATTTGTCCGCCAAAAATCATGCTGACATTAAAATCAATGCCAAAATCGGCCAACGCTTTGGCATCGCGCTGATGGATGCTGCGCACCGCTTCGCCTAGAATACGGGCGGCTTCATACATATTCGGGGCATTCCAAATGCTACGGCCATCCTCGCTTACATGCTCGGACACCAGCTCGCGTATCGATTGCGAGATCGATAGATTGCCGGCTGTCATCAAGACCATCATGCGATCGCCAGGGTTTTCAAACACGCTCATTTTGCGGAAGCTGCCGACCTGATCAACCCCGGCGTTGGTACGTGAATCGGAAAGAAAAACCAGGCCATGGTCCAGCCGCATGCCAACACAGTAAGTCATGATAGTCAGTGTTTACGGAATGAGACGAGCCCGGCGTACGGTCTTGGATACTATGCGCCGGAAGAATTCGCCTATCCTTGGTTGAGTGAATGGCGCAATTTTACACCAGGGAGTGGCCGTTACTCACTGCGGCGATCTGTACTTGCACACTTAACATCTCATTACCACCACCGTGTCTGACCCCTCGCACCGGAGCTGCAGCATCATAATCACGGCCCACCGCCAGGCGGCAATAGGCATCACTCATCAGGCGGGCATGGGTGACATCGATACTGACCCAGCCAGCGAAGAGTTTTTCGCAGACCCAGACATCAACCCAGGCGTGGCTAGCGGCATGCTCGGTGTTACCCGGATCTATATAACCAGACACATAGCGTGCCGGAATCCCACGTGCATGGCAACAGGCGATAAATAAATGGGCATGATCCTGGCAGACCCCCGAGCCCAGTTGCAAGGCATCGTCGGCACTGGTGGTGACGATGGTGGAGCCGCTGCGATACGCCACGGCGGCACAGATCTGCTCGGCCAGAGCGAGTAATTCTCTGGTATGAAAAGAGCTCGCATCAGGCAAGGCTTTGGCAACAAATTCACGTATGGTGGGGCTCGGTTCGGTCAGTCGGGTTGCCACCGTAAATACTAGTGGCGGCAGGGTTTCGGCATCCATCAGGCGGCCTAGATGCGGGCGCGTGGTCTCGACCAGGCCTTGCACCACGATAGCAACTTCCTTGTGTACACCGTTGATGGTCAGGGTATGGCAGAGATTGCCGTAAGCATCGGTGTATCCATGCCGGTGGCCAGAAGTGTGCATATGCCAGGACAATACCCGTTGATGCGACTCCAGGCGTGGCGTCAGGCGCAACTGCTGTATGGTATAGGCCAGCGGCGCGGTATACCGATAGTTAGTCTGATGTTTGATCGATAGCTGCATAAGGGAGTAATGCTCCGGTTAAACCGCGATAGGCACAAGAAAATCCCGGCTGATGCGCTTTCCAAGTTCAAAAATACGCTCTAAAAATTGGCTCAAGGTGTCATGCAAACCATGCGCCAGGACTTCTTCGATATGCGAAAACTGTAAGTCGGCCTGCAGTTTTCCAGCCAGACGCTCGGTATCGGCAGAAGCGTCGTTTCTCACTTCGCGTAAATTACTCACCACTTCGTCCATACACGCCAACAGCGAGCGCGGCATATCGCCCCGCAAGATGAGTAATTCAGCCACCCGTTCTGGCGTAATCACATCACGATAGACCTTACGATAAATCTCGAAGGCCGAAACTGAACGTAACAGCGCCGCCCAATAATAGAAATCTCTCGGCGTCATTTCTTCGCTTTGTCCGTTGTCTTTGGCGGCATGAAACTTCACATCGAGTATGCGCGCGGTATTGTCAGCGCGCTCTAAGAAAGTGCCGAGGCGAATAAAATGTATCGCCTCGTCTTTTAACATCGTGCCTATGGTGACACCACGCGACAGGTGCGAGCGATACTTGACCCATTCAAAAAATTGACTGGGGTCGCGCTCTAGCAGGCCGCCATCCAGACGCTTTTGCATATCCAGCCAGGTTGCATTTTGGGTCTCCCACACCTCGGTGGTGAGGGTGCCGCGCACAGCCCGCGCATTTTCGCGCGCCGCCGTCAGGCAAGCAGCAATCGAGGAAGGATTGTCAGGATCGCGCACCATAAAATTGAGTACATCTTTGGCATTGAGCAGCGGATATTTATAGTCATAGGCGGCTTGTAACTCAGAAATCCCCAGCATCGCACGCCAGCCTTTTTCGGCATCCTCAGCCGATTGCGGCAACAGCGAAGTCTGTAAATTCACGTCTAGCATACGCGCGGTATTTTCGGCACGTTCGGTGTAGCGTGCCATCCAGAATAAATGATCTGCGGTGCGACTAAGCATCTTAATTCTCCAATATCCAAGTGTCTTTAGTGCCGCCGCCTTGTGATGAATTCACCACCAGCGAGCCTTCTTCCAGCGCGACCCGTGTCAGGCCGCCAGGTACCATCGTAATGTTCTTGCCGGACAGAACGAAGGGACGCAAGTCGATGTGACGTGGTGCGATGCCGCTATCGACATAGGTAGGGCAAGCGGATAAGGCCAAGGTCGGCTGGGCGATATAAGCATCTGGTTTGGCGATCAGGCGTTGCCGGAAATCCTCTATTTGTTGTTTGCTGGAAGCAGGTCCGACCAACATGCCATAACCACCGGCACCGTGGACTTCTTTCACCACTAACTCTGGCAAATGCGCCAGCGTGTAGGCCAGATCCTCGGGCTTACGACATTGATAAGTCGGGACATTATTGAGTATGGCTTGCTCCGACAGATAAAATTTAATCATGTCCGGCACGAAGGGATAAATCGATTTATCGTCCGCCACCCCGGTACCGATCGCATTGGTCAATGTGACCCGGCCAGCGCGATACACCGACAACAATCCTGGTACGCCGATGCTGGAATCAGCGCGAAACGCTAGCGGATCCATAAAGTCATCATCGATGCGACGATAAATCACATCGACCCGCTTCGGCCCGCGCGTGGTGCGCATGTACACGGCATTGTCGTTGACGAATAAATCTTTACCCTCGACCAGCTCCACCCCCATCTGCTGCGCCAGGAAGGCATGCTCAAAATAGGCAGAGTTATACATGCCAGGCGTCATCACCACGACGGTAGGATTTTCTACCCCCATCGGGGCCACCGAACGCAGATTATCGAGTAGCAAATCGGGATAGTGATCGACCGGCGCAATTTTATTGCGGGCAAATAATTCAGGGAACAACCGCATCATCATCTTGCGGTCTTCCAGCATATACGAGACCCCGGAGGGCACACGTAGATTGTCTTCCAGCACGTAGAATTCGCCTTGCCCGGCACGCACGATATCGACGCCGGCGATATGCGCATAAATATCAGACGCCACCGAGATGCCGTGCATCTCTGGCCGGTATTGCGCGTTCTTGTAGATTTGTTCGGCCGGGATAATGCCGGCCTTGATGATGTTCTGATCGTGATAAATATCATGAATGAACATATTCAAGGCTTTTACCCGTTGCACCAATCCAGCCTGCAGATGCGCCCATTCGGTCGCCGGAATAATGCGCGGAACGATATCAAACGGGATCAGGCGCTCGGTGCCGGCATCGTCTCCATACACCGCAAAAGTAATACCGACCCGGCGAAACAAGATGTCGGCCTCGGCACGCTGACGCTGTATGGTTTCGGGCGCTTGTTCACTGAGCCAGCTTGCGAACTCACGATAATGTTCACGCGTCGCTGCCGCCGTCAAGGCAGAGAAGCCAGTGCCATCCGCCGTCATTTCATTGAAGAATTTTGCCATGATGTGTGATCGCTGTTGTTTCACACTTTACTAGCAAGAAGCAAGCCAAGTTAGGACTTACTCAAAATTGTTCCCGCTAGGCGTAACGCCGAAGACAGTACTTTAGTACGACAAGGCGAGTACAAGGCCGCTGGGGCGGCTTTGCGTAAGTCCTACAAGTTTAAAAATCCAGCACCAGCACACTAGGGTTCTCGAAGGTAATCGATCAGAGCTATCGTTCTGGCATCAGGTGGCGGAGTCAGCAAACTCACCGCAAACATCGTGATAAAACCGCAAGGCACGCCGAACACGCCTGCCGAGATCGCCGCTATATGCCACCATTGATTATTCGCATTGCCACCAAATAAGGGGTGGGTACTGAGCATATAGAACACGCATACCGCAAAACCAGTGATGATGCCCACGATGGCACCCGGTTGATTGGCGCGTTTCCAAAAAATGCCCAAAACTAGTGCAGGAAAAAGTGTGGACGCCGCCAAGGAAAAAGCTGCACCAACAAGTGACAAAATATCGGCCGGTTTAAGAGACGCCACATATGCCGCCACCAAGGCCACCACCAATAATAATAATTTAGAGATGGTGACCCGCTTCTGGGTCGATGCACTGGGATCGACCATCTTGTAATAAATATCGTGCGAGAGCGAATTGGAAATCGTCAGCAACAAACCATCCGCCGTCGACAGCGCGGCGGCTAAGCCACCGGCCGCCACCAGACCGGAAATCACATACGGCAAACCTGCAATCTCGGGCGTAGCCAACACCACGATATCAGCGTCGAGCGCGATTTCGGCCAGTTGTACAATGCCGTCATGATTAATATCGACGATATTTACCAGCGGATTGCTTTTATCGATACTCGCCCAATAGGTGACCCATGAAGGCAGTTTGTTAAAATCCATGCCCACCAACGAAGTATAAATATCGTACTTCACCAAAATCGCCAATGCAGGGATACTGATATACAGCAGCATGATGAAAAACAATGACCAAAATACCGAGTCACGACTCTCGCTCACCGATGGCGTGGTGTAATAGCGCACCAAAATATGCGGCAATGCGGCAGTCCCCACCATCAGGCAAAATACCAGCGCCATGAAATTATTCCGTTTGATATCCGACTCTGCCGCTGTTTTTGCTGCATATGGCGTGTAATTGGACTCGACCGGCTCAGCACGCGCCAGATTAGCATTTTTCGCTTCCAGCCAAACCGCTTGCGCCTCCTGGGGCGACTTGGGGTAATTGGCGAGTGCCTTACTGGCAGCCTTGATTTGTATCAGCGTAGCATTGCCCGACTTGAGCTCATCTAAATGCTGACGTAACTCGAAGCGCCCGGTTTCCCACGAGGCAGGCAACTGATTAATTCGGACTTGATACGACTCGGCGCGCTGTTTAAATATTCGTCTAACTTCTTGCTCTTTGGGCTCCTGGGCAAAAATTTTTTCAAAAAATTCTAACTTAGGTACTATCTCGCCATACGCCACTTGCGGTACCGGCACCTGGGTATGCTTGATAGAAAGCCAGGTGACCGGAATCATGTAGGCGATAATGATGACAATATATTGCGCGACTTGAGTCCAGGTCACGGCGCGCATGCCACCCAAAAAAGAACAGACCAAAATACTGGCGAGACCTAAAAATATACCCACGGAAAAATCCACACCGGTAAACCGGGATGTGATCAAGCCCACTCCATAAATTTGTGCCACGACATACGTAAAAGAAATAATCACGGTGGCAATCACGGCTAGTACCCGCACCACATTGCTGCCGTGAGGGCCAGCAAAACGCGTGCCTAAAAAATCTGGAATACTGTATTGGCCAAATTTGCGTATATAGGGCGCGATCAGCAGCGCCACCAGACAGAAACCGCCGGTCCAGCCTATGATGTAGGCCAGACCATCAAAACCTTGTAAATACAAGCCTCCAGCCAGGCTCAAAAAACTGGCAGCCGACATCCAATCGGCGGCAGTCGCCATGCCATTAAAGATGGCAGGCACGCGTCGACCCGCCACATAATATTCCGAGATATCTGAAGTGCGGCTCATCACGCCAATACCAGCATACAAAATAATGGTGGCGAACATGAACAGGTAACCTATCCAGGCACGTGGTACGCCTTCTTTTTCTAACACCGCCAAACTAATGAGAAAGGTGACGAACAGCAGGGTGTACCAACCATAATAAATCGCCAGCCGCTTGGTAAATGCGCGCTCACTCATGTTGATTTTCCATGGCGGCAAGCAGCGTCATATTTTTTTGTCTGGCCGCGATGCGGTGGGACTTCAAGGAGAAAATCGCCAGTATCAACACATATATCAAGGTCAGACCCTGCGCCGCCATGTAAAAAGAAAACGACCACCCGAAGAATCTCAAGCCACTCAACTCACGTGCAAAAAACAAGATGCCGAAACTCAATAGCAACCAGCTGAGCAAGAGGCTCATAGTCAAGCGCCGTGTTTGCCGCCAATACGCACTAGGTTCTTTATTCACGTCTATACCTTGCAAAATTACACTGCTAATTTACGTTACTAATTTACGTTACTAAATTACGCGAGCAAATGACACTGTTAAGTCACATCGTCTATCAGACTGTCATGTGGGTTTAACTGAAACGACACTCTGAAAATACATCCTGGAAATTGCGGATCTTGATTGTGAGGATTACTGACTATCTCTATCTGCGCATAGTGTTGCTGGGCAATCTCACGCACTATCGACAAACCTAAGCCACTGCCCTGAACATTGCTACCGAGGATGCGATAGAAACGATCAAACACATGTTCGCGTTCGCTCTCCGGTATGCCAGGGCCGTTGTCTTCCACTTCCAGGATCGCCAACGCCTGATCTTTATTGAGCGCCGTTCTGACGGTCACGCTATGCCCCTGCGGCGTATAGCGGATCGCGTTATCGATCAAATTACTCAAGAGTTCACGCAGCATCACCGCATTACCAAAGATCTGTATCGCTTCATCAGCCTGTTCAAACCCGAGATCGATACGGTTAGAAAATGAGGCGGGTATCCAGTCTTGCACGGTACTGCGCGCCAGATCGGAAAGCGCGATCAATTCCAGAGGCTGGGTGGCGGGAGCGGCATTTTCGGCACGTGCCAGACTCAATAATTGATTAATGAGGCGGGTAGCAGCTTCTGAACTCTTAGACAATTGCAGCAAGGATCGATGAATTTCTTGCTGATCGGTCTGGCGTAAGGCTAATTCTGATTGCATACGCATACCGGCCAGCGGCGTCTTCATCTGATGCGCGGCGTCGGCGATAAAGCGCTTCTGTATCGCGATCGTCAATGAGAGCCGCGCCAGCATCTCATTTAATGAGCGTACCAGCGGGGTAATTTCTTCCGGTACCTGATGCGAATCGATAGGACTGAGATCGTCCGGTTTTCTGGCACGTATGCGTTGCTGCAACTCTGCCAGCGGAGACAGTCCACGGCTCAGAGCAAACCAGACCAGCGCCAGCGCCACCGGCAAAATAATAAACTGCGGCAAAATCACACCCTTGATGATTTCGTTGGCCAGCACGGCGCGTTTTTCCAGCGTTTCGCCCACCTGTATGAGCGCCAGACGCGGTTCAAAATTGCTCGTCACAGGATTGCCAGGGCTGGCGCGATTGAGGTCAATATAGCTATACGCGACCCGGATCTCGATGCCATGCAGTTTATCGTTGCGAAACAAAATATTGCCGGGATTCGGTCTATCCTCATCCACCGGCAAGGACAGTTCGCGGTCGCCGTCTATCAGTTCGCCCTGGTAGCCTTTGATTTGATAATACACATTATCAAGATCGTCAGCCCTGAGAATATCGCTTGCGGGACTGGATAATTGCACCACCACTTTGGCGTCGACCTGCCGCACTTGTTGCGACAAGACTAGCACCTTATCTTCCAGTGCCCGGTCAAAAGGTTGATTCGCGATCGCCTTGGCGACCAGATAGGTAATGGCGATACTCATCGGCCACAGCAGCAGCAGTGGCACCAGCATCCAATCCAAGATCTCACCAAACAGCGAACGCTGGATTTTTTCGGCCGGCTGCCCGTGCTGATTTTCGGGATGCTCGCTGTTATCTATGTCTGGCTCGTGAGCGCTAACTGACGTCAAGCCTAACTCGGAAGCAGATGCTGCATGCGCCCCATTAAGCGAGGCGTCCAGGCGACTGCTGTTCGTCATGAAGTTTCATTAGTGCTAGCAGGCGGCACGGCAGTCGGAGTCGTCGTGAGCGTTGGCGTGAAGATTTTCTCCAGACAATAACCGAGACCACGGACAGTCGCGATACGCACTCCATCGACTTCGATTTTTTTTCTTAAGCGATGCACATACACTTCGATCGCATTATTACTGACCTCATCACCCCACTCGCACAGATGATCGACCAGTTGTTCCTTCGAGACTAAGCGACCGGTTCTTTGCAGCAAAACCTCCAGTAAGCCGAGCTCGCGCGCCGACAAATCCAGCATTTGATCGTTGATGTAGGCGATACGCCCGACCTGATCATAGGTGAGCGGGCCATGTGTGATCAGAGCCGGACCGCCGCCAGCACCGCGCCGTGTCAGCGCTCGTACGCGCGCTTCCAACTCGGACAAGGCAAAAGGTTTGGCCATGTAATCGTCGGCCCCCAAATCAAGGCCCTTGACGCGCTGCTCAACCGAATCGGCGGCCGTCAAGATCAACACCGGCAAATGTGAATTACGGGCCCGCAAGCGGCGCAAAACTTCTAGCCCGCTCAGCTTAGGCAGGCCCAGATCGAGTATCAGCAAATCAAAATCTTGCGTAGACAGCGCGGTATCGGCTTCTTGTCCATTGTTGACACAATCGGTAGCATAACCAGATTGCCTCAGTGAACGGGTCAAACCATCTGCAAGTACACTATCGTCTTCCGCGAGCAAAATACGCATGGGGGTAATCTTCTGGCCTAGCCGTGTAAACAGTTTTATTTAAATCGATTTAATAGCTTGGGCTATTCCGTTCTGTCAGCAGCAAAAAACGGCCAGCAGATCATACCGAGCATGCATTCTAGTTTACTAGCAAATCGCTGCTTTACTCCGTGGCAAATGGCATAAGTGATAAATATTCATCCCTGACAGCGCGATCCAGCGATTTTTGTCGTATTTTGACTAAACCAGCCAAAAAAGAACTTCCAAAAATATTAGCACCTGCCCCAGCGCGCATATCCCATGCGGGCTGCAGGCCAGGCAGGCTAGAAACCCGCATGGGATATGCGCGCTGGGCTTGCCTCTAAAATAATTGAGAAAATCGCTGCCCCGTCTGTAAAGCGCTTGCATCAACCTACCAGCCTCGTTAGGATAGCGTCTCTCGAATTTGCATCAGCGGTATACTCGCAGCTATCAGCACTGCCATCGCAAGCCACCATAGAAAACCATGACTATCATCATCAACGAAGAGCTACGCGCTTACATCGATCCCTTAACGTTCAACGAGTATCAGGCCTTGGAGCGCAGCATACAGACCGAAGGTTGCCGTGATGCACTGGTACTCTGGGGCGAAGTATTAATCGACGGACATAACCGTTATGCGATATGCCAAAAACACGGTATAGAATTTAAAACGGTACAAAATACCCGCTTCACCAGCATAGAAGATGTGATGCTCTGGATGATAGATAATCACCTGGCTCGCCGTAGCGTCTCCGACTTTCAACGCGGCGTACTGGCTTTGCGAAAAAAGGAAATCGTCGCAGCCCGCCTCAAGCAGAACGAAGTGCCTGCTTCGGCCGAGAGTCCGGCAGTCGAAGTTGCGCCTAAACAGACGCGCGAAGAGGTGGCAAAAATCGCTGGCATCAGTAGCAACGCCATCAACCAGATAGAAAAAATTCAGCGCACCGCAACCCCAGAATTAGTCGCAGCGGTGCGCTCCGGCACCATCTCCATCAATGCGGCCGCCACTGTTGCCTCCCTGCCTAGCGAACAACAAGTAGCCGCCGTTGCCGGTGGCAGAAAAGAATTGCAACAAGCGGCCAAGCAAGTACGCGAAATGCGCGCGGCAAATCAAAGCAGCAAACCACGTGAAGAAAAACCAGCAGCACCACTCAGTGCAGCGGATGAAAAAATGGCCTCTCTGGTAGCGGAAAATACATCACTCAAAGCCCAGGTAGCAGAATTAACTTTGGCACTCAAAGCCGCACGCGAAGCGGCGTAAATTAGCGCTTAAAGTGAGTGAGGCAAATTGCGCTGAACTCTTTAGGACTTACGCAAAATCGCTCCAACTAGGCGCACTGCCGAAGACAGTACGCTAGTACGGCAAGGCGAGTGCAACAACGCCGGGGTGGTTTTGCGTAAGTCCTACTCTTGAAAATTTCGTTTTCGCCCATAATTGGATGCGAGATTTTCATGATTTACCCACTTTGTTTCATGCAATTGGCAAAATTAGTAAAAATTAAATATGTCCCACACTCACACTAACCTCATTCATAGATAGGAAACTTCCCATGGTAATTAGCGTCAACGGCACTGAAATCAGCGAAGCCAATATCGCCACAGAAATCGCCCAAGCGGTCGCAGCCGGCCAACCTGAGGGCGATGAGCTGCGCGATGGCGCCATCCAGGAACTTATTTTGCGCAAGCTCATGCTCGATGAAGCAGCGCGCCTGGGCATCAGCGCTGCCAGCGATGAAGAAACAGTTGGCACCCTGTTGGATCAAGAAGTTGATTTTGAAGATGCGGACGATGCCACATGCCGCGCCTTTTACGATCAAAACCCCTCCAATTTCCAACAAGGCGAAATGGCTGCTGCTAGCCACATTTTATTCGCGATCAATGACGATGCCAGCGCTGGCTTAGTCAAAGCAAAAGCTGAAGGTGTGTTGGAGCAAGTACAGGCCAATCCTAGTCACTTTGCCAGTCTGGCGCGCGAGCATTCCACTTGCCCGTCTGGTAAAGAAGGCGGTGCCTTAGGCAAGTTTGGCCGTGGCCAGATGGTTCCTGAATTCGAGACTGCGGTGTTTAGCACCGCCCCCGGCGCGATCGCTCCTGGTTTGGTCGAAACTCAGTTCGGTTATCACATCATTCAAGTCACAGAGCGTGAAGGCGGCGAAGCTGTCAGCTACGACGATGTCAAAGAAAGACTGCAAGAATTTTTGACTGACATGGCCGGTCGCAAAGCCACCCACGCCTATCTGGCAAAATTGTTGGCAGCAGCAAAAGTAGAAGGCTATCAATTTCCCGCTTTTTAGTCCGCGCAAATACCATTAAATCGGGGGCTGGAAGAGTATTCTTCCAGCCCCCGATTTTATTTTGCAGCAGCAGGAGCACGATTCCAATTCTCTTTGGCCACTAGCTTTTCTTGCGCCGGATCACCCAGATAATGCGGAGACATGATCTGTACGCCATATTCATTAAAAACATCCTGAATATTTGCATGCAGCAAATTCATCACTTCAGCCCTGGGACGTGGCTCGCTAGGGACGGCCTGACAGATCAGCAAGTACTCTGGGTAAAAATCCGACAAGGCGGTCTGAAACACTTTAGGAGTCGGCTCTATTAACACGCCAGGAGTACGTAAGGCCGCTTGTATCAACATCGCATGCACCTGCCGCCATGGTGTGTCGTAGCCTATGGTCACCTTGGTATCGACCACAAAACCCTGGCCCTGCACCACCCGGGAATAATTTTTAGTCACATTGCCCAGTACCAGAGAATTCGGTATGGTCAACTCCACCCCCATGCCGTTGCGAATTCTGGTGGTAAACATCCCCATTTCACTAATCGTACCTTCATGCTCCATCACATGGATGAATTCACCTTTACGGTAAACCCGTGAATAGGTCAAAATCAAGCCGCTCGCCGCCTGACCGATCAAACTAGATGCCCCCAAAGAAATCATCAAGCCAACCAAGACCGACACACCTTTGAACGCCTCGGTTCCGGCACCAGGTAAATATGGATAAGCCATAGCCAGTGCAAACAACCAAACGGCAGTCGTCGCGATCCGCCGCGTAGGGCGAACCAAATCGGCATCCAGCCATGAAACGCGAAGCACGCCGTTTTGTATGCTGTCAAAAATGCCGCTCAGTCCTTGATTGACCAGCTTGGCCAAAAAGAAAATAACCAGAGCAGTAAATATATCCGGTATCGCTTTAAGGATCGAGGTGCCAATATTTGCAATCAAATTAAATAAGAAGTCGTTTAAATGTTCGCCCCAAGGACGGGTGAACGGAAACTGCGACATCACTAAACTGAGCCATTGGTAAGTCAGTAAAAAAACAATTACCCATAACAATAGTTGAAACAAACGATGCAAAATCCACAGGGTACGCTCGCGATTGATTAGTTTTGCATGCACTAAATCCAAGTCATCCAATTTGGCACTAGCGAACGACAAGATGCGTGCTTCTATCAGGCGTCGTAGGCGCTGTACGCCCCAGACCAAGACGATGAAAATAATACTGGCAATTAAAACGTAGGCAGCAGCACGCAGCATATTTTCCACGCTACGGCTTTCCTGAGTTTCCGCAACTACCGCACTGAGTTTTGCGACCACATCTTTAGCGACTCCCTCCAGCGTCTCCTGTTGAAATTGATCGATGTCATCTGGTGCGATATAAAAACTGCCCGCGCCATCAATTTGTATCAGGATACCTGGTGGCATCGGCAAGGCCGTCACCTTGTGATTGCCATTCGGACTGAGTTGTTGCTTTATCCGGCGTTGAGCGCGCGCGACCCTATCAGCCGGCTCTATCCCTAGCACGGATGCACGGAAACTCAGAATGTCACGATTAAAAATACTAAGACTGGCCTCCTTCTCTTTGCTCTGCGTATTTTGTGTATTCTGCGCGTCAACGAGCGCTTTATCGACGGCATTGCTGCTTAACGCGCAACACATCAAGCACAGAAATAAACAACATCTAAAAAAAATCATTTCAAGCGTCCTTCTATATTTCGATTAATTGTTTGAAATATGACATCACAAAAAGCGCGCAGCCTATGTAAATTTGCACTATTTTCAGCTATCTTATCAGCTATTTTCGAGTAAATTGTGAGAATAACAGCTAACACTATTATGTAAAAACCCGCATAAAAAAACGCAAATCGCAAACACTCTTATAATTCTTCTACCTTCCACTGAAAGAGAATTATGAATCAAGCGATGTACACCAGCTCTATCCCTGTCTTTAAGCAAATGCTAAATAGCCTGCAAGTGATCTTGAGCAAAGCTGAAGAGCATGCAGCAGCAAAAAACATCGATGCCAATGTGTTTTTACAGGCACGTCTTAGCCCGGATATGTTTTCGCTGACACGACAAGTGCAAATTGCAGCTGATTTTGCCAAAGGTGTAGCCGGACGTTTAGCCGGTGCAGAACTGCCAGAATTTGCCGATGATGAAGCCAGCTTCGCCGACTTACGTGGGCGCATCGCCAAGACTTTGGCCTTTATCGAAAATTTAACTCCTGCCCAGTTTGAAGGAGCTGAATCACGCGAAATTACATTGCGCCCGGGAACGCCAAAAGAAAAGACCTTAATCGGTTCAGCCTACCTCTTAAGCTATGGCTTACCACAGTTTTTCTTCCACGTCGCGACCGCTTACGGCATCCTAAGGCATCATGGTGTAGAACTCGGCAAACGTGACTACATGGGGCAAT
The DNA here is from genome assembly GCF_049340485.1 of Undibacterium sp. Ren11W. Taxonomy (NCBI): domain Bacteria; kingdom Pseudomonadati; phylum Pseudomonadota; class Betaproteobacteria; order Burkholderiales; family Oxalobacteraceae; genus Undibacterium; species Undibacterium sp. Ren11W. The sequence continues at coordinate 258,971 of NZ_JBMPPB010000006.1, read as the reverse complement.
ATTAATTTTTGAGGAATTAATTTAGCACTACGGATATAAGTAATGACCGAAATTTAAATAATTTAGGTCATTTCTTATATTTTCCTGTTTTAGAGATGAAATATCGGGTTAAGTTCTCAAAAAGACAATATTGTTAGTTCTTATAACAACAGTTTTAGAGTTAGTCTTGCTTTTGAAACTAAATAAATACACACTTGCGTTACTCGCTTTTCATTACCATTCGGAAAAGTACGAGGCCAATTTTTGCTATTTAACCCAATTTGAGCTTCTCCATGTTTTCGCGCCTTCTGAAGAAAAATAAATCTAGCACCCCTGCATACGAAGAAAAACGATTTTTTCGTCACGAAGACGAAATTTTCTATGGTCGCTTACGGCGAGCATTGCCAAATTGCTATATCTTTCCAAAAGTTGAGTTATCCGCGTTAATGGAACCCATTAGCATGAGCGAGAAACAAAGAGTGGCCGAACTTGAGCTACTCAAAGGCCGCAAGGTTGACTACGCAATTTTTGATGCTAGTCTAGGCCTGCTGTGTGTAATTGAGCTAAGTACACAAGCCGATTCTGAGGATAATCACCTCTCGAACACTGAATTTTTAAAAAGCGCGGGAATTAAAAGCATACGCTGGAACCAAAATCCACTCCCCTCGTCGGATCAGATTTTGAGAACGCTGGCGCCATTTTCCTCCCTGGCTTCACCGAAACCAGACATTGCAGCCAGCACCATCATCAAAACTTCTTATGTGGAAGCGCCTAAGACTTTAGACACAGTACAGGTCATGTATCAGTCCGATCCTGAACCAAGTAACATCATGGGTTTGTCGGTAGCGGCACTTGAAAAGCTTGCGCCAAACGGACATCTTAAAACACGTTACCCGCACGTCTGGCAGCGTATTTGTCTATTTAGTACCGAGCCCAAGCATCTCAAGAAATACCTTGCCTCGCTCTTCTTGCAAGACCGGGGCGTAGAGCGCGCTGGATTTCCCGCAGAAGTGATTAAGGAAATCACCGATATCCAGGGCGAGAATGAAAGATTTTTACAGATATCGACACCACGCGGCACTACATGGGACACCACATTCGTTAATCGCTAAATCAGCAAACCGCGCCGCTTCAGGCGCTTTTTTTGCAAGCGAACAAATTCCGCATCAAAATATGTTCAAGTCCAGACTGAAGTCTTTCCCAGTGCTACAGACACAAAGCTACCGCCTTCGAAAAATACGACGTAGCGATATTGATAGTATTTTCAAGGGCTTATCAAATCCTCGCGTAAGCGCCTGGTATGGAATTTCTTACACGAGTAAACGTGCCACACAAAGCCAAATGAAATGGTATCGCCGCATACTAAAAGAGCGAACTGGAATTTGGTGGGCAATCTGTCACGCCGAAAATCCGACTGAACTATTGGGAACTTGCGGTTTTTATCACTACGACAAAGATAATCGAAATACCGATATGGGTTATTGGCTACACGAGGAGTGTTGGGGGCAAGGGATAATGTCCGAGTGTCTATCAACCATACTAGCGTATGCATTTTCAGGAATGAACTTGCACCGAGTTGAGGCAGAAGTAGAGCCAGAAAATTTTGCCAGCGTAGCTTTATTAGGCAAGCTCGGATTCCACTTCGAGGGCCGACGCAGGCAATGCGAATGGAGACACGATCATTACATCGATCTGGAATACCATTCGCTACTTAATCCGGAGTTTGAGTAAATTAAAGATCCGGCTGCATCAAATGACCAAGCTTACTAACCTTGGTACTTAAATAGCGCTCATTGTACTGATTGCGTTCTATGATTAAGGGGATATGTTCTTCAACCCGTATCTGCATCCCCTCCATCGCCGAAATCTTGCGAGGGTTATTCGTCATCAACCGTAAAGAACCGATCCCTAGATGCCTCAACATAGGCTCGCACAAGCTATAGCTACGCAAATCCGCTGCAAAACCGAGTTGTTGATTCGCTTCTACCGTATCAGCGCCCTGATCTTGTAAACGATAGGCATGCACTTTGTTTAATAAGCCTATGCCACGCCCTTCTTGCCTCAGATACAGCAAGGCACCACGACCTTCTTTGGCAATTTTTTGCATCGCCATCTCAAGCTGCGGACCGCAATCACAACGCTGGCTAAATAAAGCATCGCCTGTCAGGCATTCTGAGTGCAGACGCGCCAACACAGGCTTGCCATCTGCAACATCGCCTAAAGTGAGGGCAATATGTTCTTTACCGGTAGCGACTTCCACAAACGCATGCATCTGAAAAGTTGCCCAGGTCGTTGGCAATTGGCAGGACGTGACGTATTCCAATGTTTGATCTTGGCTACTGACAGACAGGTCCTTACTAGGCATAACAATTCTCACGGATTCTTTTTGAGGGTTAAAGCTTATTTAAAACTTATATTAATTGCATCGAACAAAACAAAATGAAATAAACCAAACCATTTTGTTTTACCTTCACAGTATAAACGAAAGCGGCAGCCTGACTAAAGTCAGTCGAACGGTCGTCCTATTTTTTCTACTAGCTAAAGTTATTTATGGGCATTATTCAAAATTACAAGTTCAACAAAAAAGCACAGGAAAAGCGTATTCGCGCCATCCTGTGCCCAGCTAACTGATACAACTATTTTTTATCGCTTTAACTGCGAAATATCTCTGACCGCACCACGATCAGCCGAAGTAGCCAGCGCCGCATAGGCTTGCAAAGCTTGCGAAACATAACGTTCTCGGCTCACAGGCTTCCATGCCAGATCGCCTTTGGCTTCCATGGCAAGCCGGCGGGCGGCCAGATCGGCATCGCTGATTTTCAGATGCATGCTACGTCCGGGAATATCAATTTCTATGATATCGCCCTCTTCTACCAGACCAATTGCGCCACCTTCTGCGGCTTCCGGTGAGGCATGGCCGATGACCAATCCAGAGGAGCCACCAGAGAAGCGGCCATCAGTGAACAAAGCACAAGCCTTGCCCAGGCCTTTGGATTTGATATACGAGGTCGGGTACAGCATCTCTTGCATGCCCGGACCGCCTTTTGGCCCTTCATAACGGATGATGACGACATCGCCTTCATGCACGGTATCGCCCAAGATCGCCTCCACCGCATCATCCTGACTCTCGAACACGCGCGCTTTGCCGGTGAATTTCAAAATACTTTCATCCACACCCGCAGTTTTAACGATACAGCCTTTTTCTGCCAAGTTACCGTACAGAACCGCCAGACCACCGTCTTGCGAATAGGCATGCGCCTTATCGCGTATGCAGCCTTCTGCTCTGTCCATATCCAGACTGTCGAAACGCTGTTCTTGTGAGAAAGCGGTTTGGGTAGGGATACCGCCCGGTGCGGCACTAAATAATTTGCGTACCGCCGCATGATTACTGACCATGATGTCGTTGTGGGCAATCGCCGCCGCCATCGTCTCGCTATGCACGGTAGGCAGTGAAGTATCGAGCAAACCAGCGCGTGCCAGCTCACCCAAAATCGCAAAAATGCCACCGGCTCTATGCACGTCTTCGATATGATATTTATCCGTCATCGGTGCTACTTTGCACAGGCATGGTACTTTACGCGAAATCCTGTCGATGTCGGCCATCTTGAAATCGACCCCAGCTTCGTGGGCGGTTGCCAGCATGTGCAAAACGGTATTGGTGGATCCGCCCATCGCGACATCAAGCGCCATCGCATTTTCAAACGCTGCCTTGGTCGCGATCGAACGCGGCAAGACGGTATAGTCATCCTGTTCATAATGGCGTTTCGCCAAATCAACGATCACGCGACCAGCGCGTAAAAATAACTCTTTACGGTCTGCATGCGTGGCCAGGATAGTGCCGTTGCCCGGCAAAGAGAGGCCCAAAGCTTCGGTCAGGCAGTTCATGGAATTTGCCGTAAACATCCCTGAGCAGGAACCGCAAGTCGGGCACGCCGAGCGCTCGATACGTCCAATTTCTTCATCCGAGACACTGCTGTCGCCAGCCTTGATCATGGCATCGACCAGATCAATCTTCATGATTTTTTGTACGCCGTTTTGCTTAGGATGTAGCGTTTCTAGCACCTTACCGGCTTCCATAGGGCCGCCCGAAACAAACACTACCGGGATATTCAGACGCATCGCCGCCATCAACATGCCTGGGGTAATCTTGTCGCAATTCGAGATACACACCATGGCATCGGCGCAATGCGCATTGACCATGTACTCGACTGAATCGGCAATCAATTCACGCGAAGGCAGCGAATACAACATGCCGCCATGACCCATGGCGATACCGTCATCGACTGCTATGGTATTAAATTCTTTAGCCACACCGCCAGCAGCCTCAATCTCACGTGCCACCATCTGGCCGAGATCCTTGAGGTGCACATGTCCGGGCACAAATTGGGTAAATGAGTTGACGACGGCGACGATAGGCTTATCAAAATCGCCGTCTTTCATGCCGGTGGCACGCCAAAGCGCGCGGGCGCCAGCCATATTGCGGCCGTGGGTGGTGGTGCGTGAACGATATACAGGCATGCTTACTCTCCAAAAATTAGACTTAGTCGTGATGAGTACAGCTTGCCCTGCCAAGACCAATATGTCAAATAGCAATTATTGAGGCCATTAAGACGTTTTTCATATGAATAAGCAATAAAAAAACGGAGCATCCTAACTCCGCTTTTTTTACGCCACGCCCACGCAGTGGAGAGCTAGCTCAGTCCTTCTTGATCTTGATCTTGATCTTGATCTTGATCTTGATCTTGATCTCGATCTCGATCTTAAGCTTGATCTTAAGCTTGATCTTACTCTTGATGATATTTCGTCACGCGCTCTACTTCGTTTTTCGAACCCAGGAATACTGGTACACGCTGATGTAACTTAGTCGGTACGATATCGAGCATACGCTGCTTACCGTCTGTGGACGCGCCACCAGCTTGTTCGACGATCATGGACATAGGATTGGCCTCGTACATTAAGCGTAATTTGCCAGGCTTGTCGGCATCGCGCGCATCGGCTGGATACATAAAGATACCGCCGCGATTCAAAATTCTATGCACATCCGCCACCATCGAGGCAACCCAACGCATATTGTAGTCCTTGCCCAGAGGGCCGGTCTTACCCGCCATCATTTCATTAACATAACGGGTGACTGGAGGAAACCAGTGACGCGTATTTGAAGCATTAATGGCAAACTCCTGAGTGTCTTCCGGGATCTGCATATTGCGCTCGGTGAGCACCCAGGAACCCATTTCTCTATCCAGAGTAAAACAGTTCACGCCATGTCCAGTGGTCAAGACCAGCATGGTTTGTGGGCCATACACGGCATAGCCCGCCGCCACCTGCTTACTACCGGCTTGCATGAAATCTTGCTCCGTCGGCGTGCCCATGCCTTCTGGCGCTTTGAGTACAGAAAAAATAGTGCCAATAGAGACATTCACATCGATATTGCTAGAGCCATCGAGTGGATCAAACAAGAGCATGTATTCGCCCATAGGATAACGATTTGGGATCGGATGTATGCTTTCCATCTCTTCTGATGCCATCGCGGCTAAATGGCCGCCCCACTCATTGGCCTCGAGTAAAATTTCATTGGAAAGTATATCTAATTTTTTTTGCACTTCGCCCTGCACATTTTCGGTGTCGGCAGTGCCCAGCACTTCTCCCAAGGCACCCTTGCCGACCGCATGGCTAATAGTTTTACAGGCGCGTGCGACGACTTCGATCAAGAGCCGTAACTCGGCCGGTATCGTATTGTTTAAACGTTGTTCTTCGACCAGATGCTGCGTCAGACTTACTCGTTTCATGTTTTTCCTTTGAATTTCTACTATTAAATCAGGACGCCAATGCTTTGCTAACGACTTCCAGTACGTCTTTCGAGAGTTTTTTAGTCTCTGCCACTTTTTGCAATGCCGCTTTCATATGCGTTTGCAGATTTTGTGGATATTTTTTCCATCTATCCAGGCTACGGGCCAAGCGTGCCGCAACTTGCGGATTGAGTTTATTCAATGCGATGACCATTTCTGCCCATAAGACGTAACCACTGCCGTCGGCCGCGTGGAAGCGGGCTGGATTGGCATTGCAGAAATTAAAGATCAGACTACGCGCACGATTCGGATTACTCAAAGTGAAGGCTGGATGCTTCATTAATTCTCTGACCTTAGGGACATCGCAAGTGTAAGCACTGGCCTGCAGCATAAACCACTTGTCGATTACCAGAGCTTCGTTCTTGAAGTCTTTATAGAATTTCTGCAGAGACTGCGCGGCGGCTTTGGCATTTTTGGCTGAGCCTGAAAAATTAGTCAAGCCGCTCAATGCAGCCAGTCTATCTGTCATATTCTGTGCTTCATCAAACTGGGTCTTGGCCAGCATAAAGGTCGCATCATCCGGCCATGCCAATAAATACGCAAGGGCGACATTCTTCAAACCACGTTTTGCCGCAGAAACCGCATCCGGGCTATATTTACCCGGTGTCAGATTATCTTCATAAGCACTCAGTAGATCCGATTTCAGATGTTGCGCTAAGCTTGCGCGAACAAATTGGCGTGCCGTATGTATGCTCTGCGGATCAACCACGGCGAATTCTTCGGCGATCATTGCTTCAGACGGCAAGGTCAGCACCACTTCGCGGAAAGAAGGATCTAAAGTCTTATCGTTTAATGTGGCACGTAAGGCCTCTATGAACATCGCGTCGAGTTCCAGCTCCTCACCTTTTTGCACGGCAATAGTTAGCTTCACCAAACGACGCGTTGCCAAGCGCTGACCAGCCTCCCATCGATTGAACGGGTCGCTGTCGTTAGCCAACAAATGCCCCAATTCTTCGTCTGTATAAGCGTACTCAAGCACCACCGGCGCGGAGAAATTGCGTAAGATCGAAGGTGTAGGTTTTTGCATGACGCCACTGAAGCGGAAAGTCTGGCTCTCTGCCGTCAGCTCCAGTACCAGTGTGCTGTTACTGGTCGCAGCCTGCCCGTCTAATTGCAGCTTGAGGTCTTTACCATCCGCACCTAACAAGCCGATCGCAACCGGGATATGGAAAGGCAGTTTCTTGCTTTGCCCTGGCGTGTCGGGGCAAGTTTGACTCAAAGTTATTCGATAGACTTTTGCGTCAGCGTCATAACTGGTTTCTGCCTTGACGCGCGGCGTACCGGCCTGGCTATACCAACGCTCAAACTGTGTCAGGTCGCAACCGCTGGAGTCTGCCATGGCAGCACGGAAATCATCGCAGGCGACGGCCTGACCATCGTGGCGCTTAAAGTAAAGATCCATGCCTTTGCGGAAGCCATCATGGCCCAGCAAGGTGTAATACATGCGCACCACTTCCGCGCCTTTTTCGTAAATCGTGACCGTATAAAAATTATTAATTTCAACGAAAGAATCCGGACGCACAGGATGCGCCATCGGGCCGGCATCTTCAGAAAACTGTACCTGACGCAGCACGCGCACATCTTCAATACGCTTGACCGCCCTGCCAGTTTCTGTACCGACCAGATCAGCGGAAAATTCCTGATCGCGAAATACCGTCAAACCTTCTTTCAACGACAACTGAAACCAATCGCGACAAGTGACACGGTTACCGGTCCAGTTATGGAAGTATTCATGACCGACTACCGATTCTATGCCCGCGTAATCGACGTCGGTAGCAATACTAGGATTGGCCAGGACATACTTGGTATTGAAAATATTCAAACCCTTATTTTCCATCGCGCCCATATTAAAATCGCTGGTCGCAACGATCATGAAACGATCCAAATCGAGCTCAAGGCCAAAGCGCTCTTCGTCCCAGCGTATGCTGTTTTTCAGAGAATCCATGGCATGCTGGGTCTTATCCAGATTACCGGCCTCTACCCACACCTGCAACAAGACCTTGCGGCCAGATTTCAGCTTATATTTTTCTTCCTGACAGACCAATTTACCGGCGACTAAGGCGAATAGATAAGAAGGTTTTTTAAATGGGTCTTCCCATTTGGCAAAATGACGGCCGTCGCCCAAGTCGCCTTCAGCGATCAGATTGCCGTTTGACAGCAAGACCGGATATTTTTTCTTGTCGCCGCGCAACATGATGGTGAACGTTCCCATGACGTCCGGACGATCAGGGTAATAAGTAATTTTACGGAAGCCTTCGGCCTCACATTGGGTAAAGAAATTACCGTTCGAGACGTACAAGCCCGACATCGAAGTATTTTTACCTGCCGCAATCACCGTCTCGATTTCCAGCGTCACCACATCGGGCGCGTTGACGATAGTCAGCTTGCCATCCGCGATGCTGTAAGCGCTTTTTTTCAGGTTCACGCCATTCATGCGTAACTGTAAGAGCTTGATCGTCTCACCGAATAAAACCAGATTTTTCTCGCTACTATCGTGATTACGACGCATGGTCATCCGGGTAGCAACGTGGGTAGCAACCGGATCAAGATCAAACCCCATTTCTACCGTATCGACCCAAAAACCTGGGGCAACATAGTCTTTGCGAAAAATAGTAAGGGGTTGGCTGGCGATGTCTGTGCGCATGGGGAATATTCTCGTAAATGTCAGATGAGAGTCAAAGTTTTACTCAAGTTTCAACAAAGCTTTGCTTAGCCGACTATTTTACCAAGCCCAGCGTGGCTACATGACAGGAATATCGCATAAGCAAAGAATATTTGGTATTTACACCAATTTCTGAACTCTTAGGAAAAATAAGCCTACGGCTGACTGATTTTAGAGCCGAGGCTGATAAGTCAAACCCGAAGTGACCTTGGGTGGACTTAGGTGGACTTGTGAGAGCAAGAAAGCCGTTAGCCAAAAGCGCACAGGCGAATTCTTCTGAAACATTCTAATAGACAGGCCAGTACGCAATCCCTATGCGGCCTGCAGCCCGAAAACCTGCCAACAGGCGCATAAATAGTGCGCATTGGCAGGACTGAGCTTCTAAAAACCCCATACCCGAGCGCATCGCGGCGTTGCAAATCCTCGCAATACTGACGTCTAGCTCCGGTTTGCGCCTTGCGCTGCATCTCGATTAAGGTTTTTTAGAAGTCCCCAGGGGGCTGATTGGCGAGCCTTATTCGATAGGGTCTTTTAAGGCGTCGATCAAGGCCCGGTCGACCACGGAGTCGGAAACAATCTGCGTCACTGTTCCAGAGCGAAACTTTGCTACCAGCTCTTCGCCTGAGATAGAAAAAGCGTCGTGCCCCTGACGATTGGTGAAGATATAGCGGGTTCGCTTAGGGCTAACCCATGCCAGCTTATAACGTGCCTGAGCATCATTTTGCTGAACGAAATTAAGCCAGACACCACGATTAAGTATTTCGACCTGCTGCGACCACTCGTCTGGATGCTTATCAATCTGATTTTGCACATGCCGGTTAAGGCGACGTTCGCTGGCTCTTTGTGCGATATTCACCGCGATTTCGACTTGCCGTCTAGGTGACAACTCCAAAGGGGCGCGGGCGATTGCAGCATGCCGCTCGGCTAATTTAGAGAAAAAGAAAACTCGATCTGGCTCGTCCCACTTAATCGCATTGAGCCAGGCATTGAGCAAAGACAGCATAGAGGGCAGTTTGCTGACCAGTTCTTTACGTTCTTCCGCGCTGTTTTTTGATTTCAGACTCCAGATTAAGTCATCCATGGTCTTGAGTGCATTCTCAAGCGCATGCGGTTTCTTATCTTTAACGCTATGAGCTATCGTCAGGATGCGTATCCATTGCTCCAGCAAAAAGGTTTCAAGAAAACCTGCTACTTCGCCGGTCTCTACCCGAATCGCCACATCATGCTCGGCAAACTCGCGCGCCAGTCGCATTTTTTCCTGCTTTAGTGCTGTCTCTACCGGTAGAGTAATGGCCTCTTCGGTTTTATCTTCTTCCTCTTGCAGGAAAGCCTCAAGGTCCGCTACCACATCCGAGAACAAATCAATTTGCTCATCGAACTCGGTTTGCACGCGCTCTACCACACCTTCTATCATGTGGTACAAGGGGTCTTCACTGGTGGCATCAGCATCGAGTAAAGCACCCGACTTAGCTAAAGTATCGATCAAGACCCGTGCCGGATGGGTTTCTTTAAAAAAGAAATCTTTATCCAGCAAGGCCACTTTTAGGGTTGGAATCTGTAATTGCCCAATCAGGTTTTTGATATCTTCTGGGATGGTCGGATCATTGAAGACGAAATCAAAAATCCTGGCCAGCAGCTCTATCGTGCTCTGATCAACATCGGTCAGACTGTCCGCCGGAGCTTGCCGCGACAACTGACGCAGAGGTGACTCACCTCGGCTACCAGGTTGAACACTAGCATCGTGATCCATGTCTTGTTCGCTTAGCGGACCGCTCTTTTGTATGCTAGTGAGGTAATTGAAAAACTGCCGGTCTATCGTGACTGTATCGGCATTTCCGTGGGCACCATTGCTCACGCCGCTGCCCGCTCCCGAAAAACCACCGCCGGTTCCGCTCCACTCCAGTGATCCTGCAGTTCTTTTCCCAGCGCCAGAAATTGGCTGTCCAGAGAAAATGCTTCTCAGTTTATTATGCAAATAGGGATCTCTATCATCGATCTCGTCCGCACTATTCGGATCAGAATTTTTATTTTTACTGCGATAAACGTCGCTAATATCGGGCATGATGCCACGCGCGATTAAGCCTTCATTAATTTCATTCAAAATAGGTTTCAACTGCAAAAATATATTTGGCTGTAGTAAACGCAACACTAAATGATGCGAGTCTGGGGTTGCATCAAATTCTTTCCAAGCCTGGTACACCGCATGTACAAAAACATCGGGACGAAATGGATTTTGCGAAATATTGATCGGTGTGCGTCTTAGCACATTTCCAATGCGGATATTGAGTGCGACCAGAATATCCGCATTATTTACTTCCAGGGCCTGGCTTAAATTTCGGATTAAGAGCTTACTCTCCATCTCATCAAATGACACCAGTGAAAAATCTTGCGCTTCCTTTTTCACCGGTTTTTTCTTGGCATTGATGGTGCTAACTTCTTTGGTGAGTGCAGCATTGATTTGACCAACCACCAGTCGATAAAACGCAGTATTGTTTCGCTTTAAGAGTTGAAAAGCCTGAAAACTGGCGCTCGCTTCTTCCGGTCGTATGGTTTGATCTGAAAGTTTAAAAAGCGCATCAGTCAGACGCGCGGAAAATGCCTCTAATTGAGATGACACTAAATGCGTTGCGATAGGCACCAAGGCCTGCAAAATCAATAAGCGACTGGAGTTAGAAGCTTCGCCTTTTTTTACCGTGCTTGATAGCGGTATGTTATCCATGATTCACCCAAGGGATGGAAGTAAAAGGCCTAGATCAATTTGAATAATACGCTTCTGTGGCGAAGGTAATCACAACAATGAGCATCACCGCAAAAAACAGTACCGCCAACAAACGACCAAATTTAGGGCTAGCGTCTGGCTCTAATGCGGCTTGTTGCGCTTCGGCAGATACTGGAACTGAAGCTGAATTATTACTCTCTTTTGATCCTGATGTTTGATTCATTTTATATCTGCTGTCTCGGTATTTCAATCGGAGGATGTTAACAGACCAGAGCAAAGCTCTGGAAAAAAACTATTGATTTACAGAACGAAACAACAGCATGCTGTTGTTTTTCGTGTATTTCGATATAGCCGCCAGGTGCGACGACCTGATCGCGCACTATTTTTTACTTAGTAAATACATGCCGCCAATAACCAAAACGGTACCGGCCAATTGCCAACTGGTGACCGCCTCATTTAAGAATATCGCGCCCAGAAACAGCGTTGACACCGGCCCTATCATCCCCGCCTGCGACGCGGTCGCGGCGCCTATTCTTTGCACAGCAAACATAGTGAGGAACACGGGCAACACGGTACAAAAAATCGCGTTGATCAGCGACAGCCAATACACCTGAGCCGGTTGAATTAGCATACTGGCCGGACGCAAAGCAAAAAATTGCGCGATACAGGCCACGCTAGAGACGCACATCGCATACGACACCAGTCGTAACGAGCCTAGCCGCATGACTAATTGCCCCGACTGTATCAGATACAAGGAATAAGATAGTGCCGCACCAAGTACCAGAGCCGAGCCAAACAAGACTTGATCTCCACCGAATTTCAAATCATGTACAAAAACCAGCACGATTCCCATGTACGACAGGCTCAACGCAGCCCATTCTATAGCCCGTACTTTACGCTTCAAAAATACCGCGGAAATCAACAGCACAAAGCTAGGGGTCAGGAACAATATCAGTCTTTCCAATCCGGCAGTAATATATTGCAAACCCATAAAATCGAGAAAGCTGGATAAATAATAGCCAACCAGACCTAAAGCTACCAGACGCCAGCGATCGGCATTAGATAAACGTGGTCCTTGACGTGCCTGCCATAGCGCGATCAGGGCGAAAATCGGCAGAGAAAATAGCATACGAAACGCGATTAGGGTCACCGCATCCACTGGATAACGATAAATCAGCTTGGCGACGATGGCCTTGGTGGAAAACAGGATAGCGCCAGAAATCGCGATTGCCAGACCGATCAGATATTGCCGCCGGTCATGCGTTGGGGAAAGGGGTGAACTCATAGCCCACATTGTAAAGGCTAACGCCTGGGCGCGGTCTATCTAGTATGATGAATGATGAAATTCAAATCAAGGCCGGCCTGGCGCGCATATTCCATGCGGCTTTCAGGCCGGCATGCCCGCAGAAGCGCATGGAATATGCGTGCTGGGCATGGTCGTTTCAAATCTGCTACTTCACTCGCGCTGCAGGTCCGTCTGATTTAAAGTGCTGCCTGCCGTCCTAGCGCTTTTTTAAAATCGAACCTAACACGCCGCGTATGATTTCTCGTCCCACCTGCGAGCCCATGGTGCGCACGGCCGACTTCAGCATAGTTTCCGCCACATTATCCTTACGACGTACGCTATCGTCGCCGCCAAACAGATTGCCGAACATGGAATTGAAGGCATCTCCTATCCCACCTTGCTCAGGATTGCTTGCCGTCGGCGTTGGTAAGGTCCGCGGCTGGCCCGCAGCGGGGTTAGCACTATCGCGAGCAGGCGCGCCACCAGAATTGCCCCAGCCGTCACTCAAGCTACCCGTTGTGCCTGGTGTCGTAGCGCGACTATCCGCAGCCGTTCCGGCCACCCGACCTTTTAATTTCTCGTAGGCAGATACCCGGTCAACCGCTTTTTCATAGATCCCGGCGACCATCGAATTGGCGATAATGCTCTGTCTTTGCTCTGCAGTGAGCGGGCCTATCTGCGAAGCCGGTGGTAACACAAAGCCACGCTGCACAATGTTCGGTCGCCCCTTCTCATCAAGAAAAGAAATCAATGCTTCACCGACAGCCAGCTCACCAATCACCTGAGCAGTATCGAGTTCAGGATTGGGGCGAAAGGTTGCGGCTGCCGCTTGCACTGCTTTTTGATCGCGTGGCGTATACGCGCGCAATGCATGCTGCACGCGATTGCCCAATTGCCCCAGCACCGTATCGGGAATATCCAGCGGGTTTTGCGTGACAAAATAGATGCCTACGCCTTTAGATCGGATCAGGCGCACCACTTGTTCGATTTTTTGCAGTAAAACCTTGGGCGCCTCATCAAACAAGAGATGCGCCTCATCAAAGAAAAACACCATCTTAGGCTGATCCAGATCGCCCACTTCGGGCAAATGTTCGTACAGTTCAGACAGCATCCACAGCAAGAAGGTCGAGTACAGACGCGGTGATTGCAACAGTTTATCGGCCGCCAGGATATTCACCACGCCCTTGCCATTGGCATCGGTTTGCAGCATATCGTCAAGATTGAGCATGGGCTCACCAAAAAACTGATCGCCGCCCTGCTCGCTCACTGCCAGCAATCCACGTTGTATTGCACCTATGCTGGCCGCCGAGATATTTCCGTATTCGGTTTGGTACTCACTGGCGTTTTCGCCTAGATGTTGCAACATGGCGCGCAAATCTTTGGTGTCGAGTAATAGCAGGCCGTGGTCATCGGCAATTTTGAAGGCCAATTGCATAACGCCAGCTTGCGTTTCATTCAAGTTGAGCATGCGGCCCAATAAAAGCGGACCCAAATCTGAAATCGTGGCACGTACCGGATGCCCTTGCTGGCCAAACACATCCCAAAAAGTGACCGGGCATGCCTGCCATTGCGGCACCGGCAGCTCCAACTGGTCTAAACGTTGCTGCATTTTCGTCGACATTTGTCCGGCTCCCGCCATGCCAGAAAGATCGCCTTTGACATCCGCCATAAAGACCGGCACACCGATATCAGAAAAAGCCTGCGCCATCACTTGCAAGGTCACGGTCTTGCCGGTACCAGTGGCACCAGTGATGCAACCATGTCGATTAGCCCAATCGGACAGCAAATTTAGTTCACTAGTTTGATTTTTCGCAACAGATTTTGCTATATATAATGGTTTTGACATGGTATTAAAAGTTCTATTATGGAATTCGAATAAAATCAATATGTTAGAATAGCGCCCTTCATTATAAAACCAAAGCTTAGAAAAATTGCCACAACTGGTGGTAGGCTACGGTGAACTATTGCAAAACCAGAGAGAGTGATCATGGCAGGACATAGCAAATGGGCCAACATCAAGCATAAAAAAGCAGCGACAGACGCCAAACGAGGCAAAGTCTGGACGCGCTTAATTAAAGAAATTACGGTTGCCGCGCGTATGGGCGGTGACGACATCGCCACCAATCCGCGCTTACGTCTGTCGGTGGATAAGGCAGCAGATGCGAACATGCCGAAAGAAAACGTCACACGTGCGATACAGCGCGGTGCCGGGCTGCTCGAAGGCGCGAACTATGAAGAAGTACGTTATGAAGGTTACGGTATTGGTGGCGCCGCCATCATTGTTGACTGCATGACTGACAACCGGGTGCGCACCGTGGCAGAAGTACGCAATGCCTTCAATAAAAATGGCGGCAATATGGGCAATGAAGGCTCAGTAGCTTTCATGTTCACGCATTGCGGACAAATGTATTTTGCGCCAGGCACCAATGAAGATGCGCTGATGGAAGCTGCCTTGGAAGCTGGCGCCGACGATATTACGAGCGACGAAGAAGGCGGTATCGAAGTACTCACGCCACCGCACGATTTGTCGGCGATCAAAGATGCATTGACCAAAGCTGGTTTCAAATCGGAAGTGGCAGAAGTAACGATGAAGCCGCAAACTGAAACGATCGTGAACGGTGACGATGCAATAAAGATGCAAAAACTGATCGATGCACTGGAAAATCTGGACGATGTTCAGGAAGTGTATACCAACGTCATCATCGAAGATTAATCAAAAAATTGGTCTTCAATTCAGTAGGCAATTTTTAGAAATTTTTAAGATAAAACAAGAGCACAATATGAAAATTCTGGTAGTCGGCTCCGGTGGTCGTGAACATGCACTAGCTTGGAAATTGACGCAATCTGAACGCGTTCAGAGCGTCTTTGTCGCGCCTGGCAATGGTGGCACAGAACTCAATCCTTACCTGATCAACATCCCTCTCACTGACCCGGTCGCTTTGGCTGAGTTTGTGATCCAAGAACAGATAGGGATCACCGTAGTTGGACCAGAAGTACCGTTGGCCGCTGGCATCGTAAATATTTTCCGCGATAAGGGCTTAAAGATTTTTGGACCTAGCAAGGAAGCGGCGCAACTGGAAAGTTCGAAAGATTTCGCTAAATCTTTCATGCAAAGACATGCAATACCAACTGCAGAATATCAAACATTCTCCGACTTGCAGGCGGCACACGCCTACATCAGCGCAAAAGGTGCGCCTATCGTCATCAAAGCCGATGGCCTGGCCGCCGGTAAAGGCGTTGTGGTGGCAATGTCGTTAGACGAAGCACATGCGGCAGTCGATATGATGTTGTCGGATAATAAGCTAGGCGACGCTGGTGCACGCGTCGTCATCGAAGAGTTTTTGGTGGGCGAAGAAGCCAGTTTCATCGTCATGGTCGATGGCAAAAATATTTTGCCGCTGGCCACCAGCCAGGATCACAAGCGTCTGCTAGATGATGATCAGGGTCCGAATACCGGCGGCATGGGGGCTTACTCACCTGCACCTATCGTGACACCGCAATTGCATGCACGTGTGATGCGCGAAATCATCCAGCCTACGGTACAAGGCATGGCCAAGGATGGCATAGTCTTCACTGGCTTTTTGTACGCTGGTTTAATGATCGATGAACACGGCAATCCTAAGACTTTAGAATTTAACTGCCGTATGGGCGATCCTGAGACCCAGCCTATCATGGCGCGTTTAAAAACCGATCTGGTCAACGTGATGGAACATGCCGTCAATGGCACCTTAGACGCGGTCGAACTGGAATGGGATAGGCGAACTGCGATGGGCGTTGTTATGGCGGCCGCTGGCTATCCGGATGATCCGCGCAAAGGCGATGTCATTTCTGGCATTCCGGACGAAACGCCAGACTGCATCACCTTCCATGCCGGTACCACGATCATGGATAAGCAATTGCTCAGTAACGGTGGTCGTGTCTTATGCGTGGTTGGCTTGGGTGACACTGTCAAACTAGCGCAAAAACATGCCTACGATACGGTAGAAAAAATCCGCTTTCAGGGTGCACAATACCGCCGCGATATCGGCTGGCGTGCACTGAATAAAAAGCACTAAGTAAGTATTAAATAAGCATTCATATAGACAATGACCGACTCCGCATCCGTAAAAAAATACCTGCTTGCTTTGCAAGCAAACATCGTGGCTGCGATGGAAGCGATAGACGGCCAGGCTTTCCTGACCGATAGTTGGGAACGACCTGAAGGTGGTGGCGGAGTTTCGCGCGTCATCGAAGAAGGCAAAGTATTCGAACGTGGTGGTGTGAACTTCTCACATGTGATGGGGAATAATCTGCCACCTTCTGCCGCGGCAAGTCGGCCAGAACTGGCGGGAAGAAAATGGGAGGCAATGGGAGTATCATTGGTACTGCACCCACGCAATCCCTACGCACCCACCGTGCATATGAACGTCCGTTTTTTCACCACCTATGCTGAGGGTAGCCCCGCAATATGGTGGTTTGGCGGCGGCATGGATTTAACGCCCTATTATGGTTTCGAAGAGGATGCGCAGCATTTCCATCAGACCTGCAGAAATGCCTTAAGGCCTTACGGTGAGGATTTGCACCCACGTTTTAAAAAATGGTGTGACGAGTATTTTTACCTGAAACATCGCAAAGAAGCACGCGGTGTAGGTGGCATATTTTTTGACGACTTTAACGAGTTAGATTTTGCAACTAGCTTCGCCATGACGCAAAGCGTGGGAGATGCATTTGTCCCTGCCTATGCCGCTATCCTTGAAAAACGTAAAGATATCGCCTATGGTGAACGCGAGCGTGATTTTCAGGCATATCGTCGTGGCCGCTATGTAGAATTTAATTTAGTCTTTGATCGCGGCACTTTATTTGGGCTGCAATCAGGCGGCAGGACGGAATCAATACTAATGTCCATGCCGCCGATAGTGAAGTGGCGTTACGACTGGAAACCAGACGCCGGTAGCGCAGAAGCGAAACTGGCGACAGATTTTTTGGTGCATAAGGAATGGGTATAAACCCAGCCCCTTGTGTGCTGGTACTCGGCGGTAGTTTTGATCCCGTACACGGTGGTCATGTCGCTCTGGCTCAGCACTATGTGAATTTATTACAGGCACAAGAGTTGCGTCTTGTGCCTGCCGGGCAACCCTGGCAAAAAACCCGCCTCATCGCAGATGCGGAGCAACGTGTGCAAATGTTAAAGCTAGCCTTCGAAACTGGCTTTAAGCTGCCGGTAGTGATAGACCAGCAGGAAATCAAACGCGCTGTACAACATGAAGCAAGTTTTACTATCGATACCTTGGAAAATCTGCGCAAGGAATTGGGGGACGATACTTCCATCGTTTTTTTGATTGGTGCCGATCAATTGCAAAACCTGTCTAGTTGGAGACAGTGGCGGCAATTGTTTGATGTAGCACATATTTGTGCTGCCTCCAGACCAGGGTTTTCACTAGACCAAGCTGGATTAAACCTTGAAGTAGCCCAGGAATGGAATCAAAGAGCAGGGTCGTTGCAAGAAATACGGAATTCTCCATCGGGCAAATCGTATTTTTCGCAAGATCTTTCGTGGGACGTATCGGCAACCAGTATCCGAAATGAGTTAAAACGGACTTCGCAAACTCCGCAGACTCAACAAACAACATCGCTAATACCGCCCGAGGTGTTAGACTACATTCAACAACATCATTTATACAGATAAGCATGAAAAATATGGACATCAAAAAATTACAAGCCTTAGTTGTTGACGCTCTCGAAGACGTCAAAGCCCAAGATATACAAGTATTCGACACGATGCACCTGACCAGCCTGTTTGATCGTGTCGCGATCGCGTCTGGTACATCGAACCGTCAAACCAAGGCATTAGCCGCTTCGGTGCGCGATAAAGTTAAAGAAAACGGTGGCGAAATTGTCGGCATCGAAGGCGAAGTGACCGGTGAATGGGTATTGGTAGATTTGGGCGACATCGTGGTCCATATCATGCAACCTGCGATCCGTGCTTACTATCGACTGGAAGAACTTTGGGGCGATAAAGAAGTTAAATTGGGCGCAGCTAAGCGCGTTACTAAGGGTCTAGCCAAAGCCTCTGACGACACTGAAGATGCTGATGCAAAACCTAAACGCGCTAGCCGCAGCAAGGCTGCACCTGTAGAAGTCACACCAGACATGATGGCAATCCAGACCACGTTGGATGACGATGTCAAAAAACCGGTTCGTAAACCGCGTGCAGTGAAAGCCGCCAGCGATGTGACTCCGGTTAAACCAGCACGTAAAACCGCCACCGGAAAATTAGCTGGCACAACTAGCTCCAGCGTTGCTCCAGCAGTAAAAAAACCACGCGTAAAAACACCAGCCGGTGCCCGCGTTAAAGTGGCATCGACTAAAACAGCAACAGCATCCGCCAAACAAGCCGCTACCAAGCGCGCTACAACACGCAGCAAAACAGCAGGCTAATGATGCCGGACGCCGACCCTCGGTCGGCGTCCATTAAATCCCGCGTAGATGCTGCTGTTTTAATGATGCAGGTAGTCCATCGCTGCTTTATTCCCTGTTTGCTTAGCCAGCCTTAGCATAATCACTCCCCTCACTCTTTTTTCACGCCATGCAGCTTATTATCGCCGCCGTTGGTCACAAAATGCCTTCCTGGATAGAAACCGGTTATCAGGAATACGTCAAACGTATGCCCGCAGAATGCCGTGTCCATATCAAAGAAATCAAACCTATAGAGCGCTCTGGCAGCAAAACAGCAGAGACCGTGATGGCTTTGGAGAGCACCAAAATCGAAGCGGTGATTCCCAAGAATGCCCGCATCATCGCCTTAGACGAGCATGGTAAAGACCTTACCTCTATGGCTTTATCACAGCATTTGACGTCTTGGCAGCAAGACGGACGTGACGTCGTCTTTGTGATCGGTGGTGCCGATGGCTTAGATCCTCAATTCAAAGCCAAAGCGGATATGCTAATACGCATCTCCAGCCTGACCTTGCCACATGGAATGGTCAGAGTCTTGCTGGCGGAACAGCTGTATCGTGCCTGGTCTATCACACAAAATCATCCCTATCATAGAGTATGATCTTAACTATCAGTATATTTTGCAGGAGGGCATATGTTTCCCGCCCCAAATAAAATTTATCTGGCCTCGAAAAGCCCTCGTCGACGTGAATTGCTCCGTCAGGTTGGCATAGATTTTGAATTGCTACTGTTACGCGATACTCTACCACGCGGACCGGATGTCACCGAACTAGTCTTGCCTGGCGAATTACCGGAAATCTACGTTGCCAGAGTCACCCAGGAAAAAGCCAGCACCGCATGGAATATCCTGCAAATGCGGCACCTACCACTGCGCCCCGTACTGGCAGCAGATACCACAGTAGTGCTGGGTCAACAGATACTCGGAAAACCTGCTACCCAAGCAGAGGCTCTCGCCATGCTTAGACAACTTTCGGGGCAAACCCACCAGGTACTCACTAGCCTGGCGGTACATTATCAAGACCAAAATTTACACTGCACGCAGGCATCTGAAGTCACGTTTGCGACTTTATCCGAAGAACAATTGCAGGCATATTGCGCAACTCAAGAACCCTACGATAAAGCCGGTGGCTACGGCATACAGGGGATAGCCGCTCGTTATATTTCTCACATTAGCGGTAGTTATTCTGGCATCATGGGCTTACCTCTATTTGAGACGACTGCTTTGTTACGACAGGCAGGTATCCGACTCCCCTAATTCTTTAATTTATGAGCGAAAATCTCCTCATCAACATCACTCCGCAAGAAACCCGTGTCGCCCTCATTTTTCAAGGCGCAGTACAAGAACTCCATATAGAACGTACTCTATCGCGTGGTCTGGTGGGCAATGTCTACCTGGGCAAAGTAGTACGGGTACTACCGGGTATGCAATCGGCATTTATCGACATAGGCTTGGAACGCGCTGCCTTTTTACATGTTGCAGACATCTGGGATGCACGTTCACAAGACGGCAACGGCAGCAATACACCGCTGACACCGATAGAAAAACTACTCTACGATGGGCAATCGGTCACGGTACAAGTAGTGAAGGATCCTATCGGCACTAAAGGTGCGCGGCTTTCGACCCAAGTATCGATCGCAGGACGTATGCTAGTGTATTTGCCACAAGATTCCCACATAGGCATTTCACAAAGAATCGAAAATGAGGCTGAGCGCGAAGCCCTGCGCAACAAAGTAAAAGCTTTACAGCAACCAGATGAAAAAGGTGGCTTCATCGTACGTACCATGGCGGAAGACGCATCCGACCAAGATCTGAAATCCGACGTCGAATATTTACGCCGTACCTGGTCCACCATTACGCAATTGGCCAAGACTCGGCCACCATCGAGCTTACTGCATCAAGATCTAAATCTGGCGCAACGCGTCTTGCGTGACTTCGTCAATGAAGAGACTGACAGCATCCAGGTCGACTCCAGAGAAAACCATTTGATGCTGGTCGAATTTGGTAAAACCTATACACCTTCAGTGCTACCCAAATTGCAGCACTACACAGGCGAACGACCTCTATTTGATTTGTATGGCGTAGAAGAAGAAATTGAAAAGGCACTGGGTCGCCGGGTCAATCTGAAATCAGGCGGATATCTGATCATCGATCAAACTGAAGCAATGACGACGATAGACGTCAACACCGGTAGTTTTGTGGCCGGACGCAATTTTGACGACACCATCTTTAAGACAAATCTGGAAGCAGCACACGCAATTGCACGTCAACTACGCCTGCGTAATTTAGGTGGCATCATCATTCTCGACATCATCGACATGGAGAATGAAGAGCATAAAACTGCCGTGTTAGCAGAGTTAAATAAGGCACTGTCGCGTGACCGTACCAAACTATCGATTTCGGGCTTTTCTGCATTAGGGCTGGTTGAAGTCACCCGCAAGCGTACCCGCGAATCGCTGGCCCATGTGCTCTGCGAGACCTGCCCTGCCTGCGTCGGCAAAGGCCAAGTCAAAACTGCACGTACGATTTGTTATGAAATCTTAAGAGAATTACTGCGCGAAGCGAAACAATTCAACCCACGTGAATTTCGCATCATGGCGTCACAAGTGGTGGTTGATATGTTTCTGGAAGAAGAATCGCAACATCTGGCGATGCTCGGCGATTTCATAGGAAAACCGATTTCTCTGCAGGTCGAAAATGTATTCCATCAAGAACAGTACGACATTATTCTGATGTAAGTCTGAAAAGTACTTATCGCTAAGAACCGGATTCACTTTCAAGGGAACCGGTTTTTTTATTTGTAATTCAGAAATCAAGAGCAAGCACTATATTCCACCTTATCTGTACAGTAGCCGGAGGCAAATAGGCTTACGGTGCCAGCTTACGGTAATGATGCGCCAGCAGCTTTACCAAGGCAGCTGACGCCACCCGAGACGCGGCGCCATCGGCACGACTAGTCAGCGCTATTGGCACCCTTGCCCCCAGTACTACGCCGCAACTCGATGCACCGGCCAGATAATCGAGTTGCTTGGCGAGCATATTGCCCGATTCCAGATCAGGGACCATCAAGATATCTGCATGACCGGCAACCGGAGAATCGATACCCTTGATACGCGCCGCCTCAACAGAAATTGCGTTATCAAAAGCCAGCGGACCGTCGACAATAGCCCCGGTAATCTGCTTGCGTTGTACCATCTTGCACAAGGCCGCAGCGTCGATCGTCGAGGCAATTTGCGGGGTAATGGTTTCTACCGCCGATAAAATTGCCACTTTAGGTTCATTGATGTTAAGGACATGCGCCAGATCGATCACATTTTGCAGAATATCGGCCTTTTCCAATAAATTCGGTGTGATGTTTAACGCAGCATCGGTCAATAGCAAAACCTTGTGATACATCGGCACGTCCAGATGAAACACATGGGATAACCTGCGTTTGGTGCGCAAGGCGGCGCAATTTACGACAGCGCGCATCAGCTCATCGGTGTGCAGACTGCCCTTCATGAGTGCCTCGACTCGACCGTCAGCCGCCATGGCAACCGCCATATCGGCTGACGCGTGGCTATGTGCGACATCGACCTGCTCAAAACCGCTGATATCGAGTTGTGCCTCCTGCGCTACTGCAACCAGCTTTGCCAGTGGCGCCACCAGCACAGGAATAATCAAACCCTGTCTGGCGGCATCGAGGGCACCTTGCAGTGAGTCTGCATCACATGGGTGAACCACCGCGCAGCGCACTGCTTCCAGTTGTCGTACGCTAGCTAACAAAGCCGCCTGACGTGCGCCCAGATCGAACATGGTCATGGTGGGCAGATGGGTACGCGAGCGGCTTACACGCTCGGTCGGCGCGATCACCAGCGCGTTTCCAAATACCACTTGCTCACCATGTTGATTAACGATCTGGCAATCTAAGGTGACCCGTTTTTTTGCATCATCTTTGGCGGTAACGGTTGCCGAAATAGTCAGGGTATCGCCTATCCTGACCGGTTTCACAAAATGCAGATTTTGTTCGAGGTAAATAGTTCCCGGCCCGGGCAATTGCGTGCCCAGCACGGTCGAAATCAGAGCGCCGCCCCACATTCCATGCGCAATCACCCCATGAAACAGGGTCTGATTGGCGTATTCGGCATCCAGATGAGCCGGATTAACATCGCCGGAAACCGTCGCAAATGCCTGAATATCCGTTTGGCTCAAGGTGCGACTTTGGGTCGCTGTCTGTCCCAGATAAATATCGTCATAGATCACATTAACGATCAGATTCTGTGACTCATTCGAGCTTATGCCATCAGATTTTTTTTCATCGTTCATGGAGTATTCCTTATGTAATTATTTAACTATTTAATTTCTAGACTGTCTAAAATTTACCGCAGATTCTAGACGGATCGCCAGCTTGGTCGGTAAGCTCATTGAGGTATGCACAATTATTATCTAACATCGTCACTTTCAGCATTAGCCAAACTGTTTTTTAAAGCGCATGATGGTGGCGCTACTGACCAATACGGCGATCAAGAATATGCCAGACATCATAGGCCATAGTACTGCCAGGCCCGCACCCTTCATCAGAATGCCGTAACTGGCGTTGATATAGTAATACAGGGGTGAAACATACATCCCCCAGCGCATTACGGTTGGCATAGCTTCCGGCGGAGTCCAGGCACCGGACAGAAACATCATCGGTGCCAGAATCAGGATTACCATCATGCCAGCCTGCGCCATATTGCGAGTCATCGTCGCAATCAGGATACCGATGCCAGCCAGCGTGCAGGTATACAGCGTGGTAAGCGCAAAAAACAGCAACAGACTACCCTGTATAGGAATAGCAAATAACGGCACCAGGATACCAAACAGGCCCAGTGCGGTTCCACCTAAAATCACCGCCACCATCGCGATAATTTTAGGCATCATGATCTGCAAGGGGGAAAGGGGTGATACCAGCAATTGCTCTATGGTGCCACGCTCTTTTTCCCTGACCATAGCAGCGGCTGGAAGCAACATCGCAAATAAGGTGATCACATTAAGCAATTCTGAGATACCCATGAACCAGGCATCGTTCTGATTTGGGTTAAACCAGACGCGTGATTGATTATTGATGATGGGCGCATCAATAGAACCGGTATCACCAAGACCGACGCCTAGCCGTTTTGCTGCCTGTTCCAGACCAAATCTGGCAACGATTTGGGTTGCATCGACCGAGGTTAAAAAGCCCTGGACGGAATTGGAGGCGTCTATCTGCAACTGGACTGCACTGCCCTCGCCACGCGCCAAAGCCGCACCGAAGCCAGGCGGGATATCCAGCACCGCCATGGCCTTGCCATCGTCGAGTAATTTCTGTCCTTGCGTAGCGTGTTGTATCGCGCCCGACCAGTGAAATTCCGGCGGCATGAAACGCCCCGCCAACTCACGCGAAGCGGCACTCCTATCCATGTCCAGCAACACCAGCGCCGCATTATTGAGCTGAAACGAGACCCCCGAAGCCGCATTGTAGATATCGGCAGAAAACGCATACATGACAAACACCAGCAATATCGGATCACGCAACAACTGCAATAACTCTTTCCAGATCATGGCCTGCAGGCGGCTCCACCAAATCCGGT
The DNA here is from genome assembly GCF_049340485.1 of Undibacterium sp. Ren11W. Classification (NCBI taxonomy): domain Bacteria; kingdom Pseudomonadati; phylum Pseudomonadota; class Betaproteobacteria; order Burkholderiales; family Oxalobacteraceae; genus Undibacterium; species Undibacterium sp. Ren11W. The sequence continues at coordinate 234,456 of NZ_JBMPPB010000006.1, read as the reverse complement.
CAACGATAAATCCCATATGGTCCTTTCCTAGCTTCCGCAAGCATCAAGTGTTAGGACGTTTATGAAACGCCAGAAAGCCTGCCGTAAACAAAGCAGTGGCATACAGCGCCAGTATCAGCAGGTCTAGCCATAGCGATGCAAAGCCCACGCCTTTGAGAAAACTGCCCATAGCAATCTCCGCGTAATACATGCCTGGTAACAAATGGGCGATCACACTAGCCACGGCAGACAAGGACGGAATCGGTATGATCATGCCCGAATACAGCACCGCCGGTACCACCGTCACTATCGCCGTTCCCACCATCGCCGCCACCTGGGTATTCACCATCACAGACACCAGCAAACCTATGCCTGTAGTACACACTACATACAGGATGGTAGACAACAAAAAGAACAAGGGATCGCCCTTAAAAGGCGCGCCAAACAGTAGCAAAGCAAACGCCGTCAGGGCACAAGCGTTCACTACCGAGATCGCGACATACGGCAGCAGCTTGCCGATCAGATATTCACCACGCGACAAGGTCGAGGAGTACACGTTATAAATTGCACCGGACTCCTTTTCGCGCACCACTCCCAGCGCGGTCAGAAACGGCGGCGACAGCATCAGGATCACCATGATCAGCTTAGGCGCGATCGACCAGATACTCTTCACTTCCTGGTTATACAGGTAGCGGGTTTCCATACGCACCGGTTGTAAGGCAGCGCGTATGCTGTCGCGGCTAGCTCCCGTCAAGGCGGAAAAATGCGCGGATAAGGCATCCAGGTTGATCGCCGCATTGATCGCCGTGACATAGCCTTTGGCAGTCAGGGCGCGAAACGGAAAGGTACCGTCTATCCAAGTTTGCACCGAGGTCGAACGCCCGGCACGCAGATCTTCGCCGAAACGCGGCGGGATGATAATCACCGCACGCAGGCTATTGTCGATCACCAGCTTTTCTAATTCCTGTTCACGTTGCGCGTAACCCTGAAAAGAGAAATAACGCGAATCGGTAAATTTGTGGGCGTAGTCACGCGATTGCACGGACTGATCGTAGTCGACAATGGCCAAAGGTATATTTTCCACGTCCAGCGACAAACCATAGCCGAACAATAGCATCAGCAAAGACGGCACCACAAACGCCAAAGCGAAAAATAAGCGATCGCGTACGATCTCGCGCCACTCTTTGTAAGCAACTACCCGTATCCGGCGTAAGTTCATGTTTGCTCTCCTCTGGCCTTGGCGTCGGCCGCTTCTAGCTTGGTAACGATGTGGACAAAGACATCTTCCATCGATAGCCGTTTAGGCAAAATTTTCTGTATCTGCAAATCCTGCAGAGCAGCATGAACCCGTGGCAACTCTTGCTCAGGGTCTAGCAACAAAACATGCACGCGCGCGCCGAACAAGGCGGCAGAGCCAAAACCCGCGCCCTGCAGCTTCTCGACCACCTGCGGTGCCAGCGCCGCCTGCGCTACATGCACCTCATACAATTTTCCAGCCTCTTGTTCCACATCCAGCTTGAGCTGATCCGGCGATGCGTCGGCTACCACGCGACCGGCATACATCAGGGCGATATGATCGCAATGTTCGGCTTCCGACATGTAATGGGTGGTCACCAGAATAGTCACGTTTTCTTCGCGGGACAAACGAAATAGTACGTCCCAAAACGCGCGTCGCCCTAAAGGATCAACACCGGAAGTAGGCTCATCGAGAAACAAGACCTGGGGTCTATGTATCAGGGCGCAACCCAGCGCCAGCCTTTGCCTCAAGCCCATAGGCAAGCTCGCCGCCAGCGCCTTACCGAAAGGACGCAGCCCTGCCATGTCGAGTATCCAGTCCATACGCTCTGCGGTTTGCTGACGCGTCAGACCGTAGATGCCGGCGTACAGGCGTATGTTTTCCAGCACCGTCAAATCGAGATACAGCGAAAATGCCTGTGACATATAGCCGATACGCTCGCGTATCTGACGGCCGGCAGTGCGCATATCTGCACCGGCAACCCGACCTTTACCCTCAGTCTGGCTGAGGATTCCCGTCAGCATTTTAATCACGGTACTCTTACCTGCACCATTCGCCCCCAGCAAGCCAAAAATTTCGCCTTGCGGCACGCTAAAGCTGACCTGATCGACCGCTTTAAACTCGCCAAATGTACGACTCAGATTTTCCGCCTCGATCGCCGCGCCGTTATCGGCATGGCGGTGCAAGGCGCTATCATTGAGCGCAACTGGCTCGGCATCTGTATTGCTCTCGCTAAGCTTGCGTTGCCGCAGTAAGGCGATAAACACGTCTTCCAGTTCCGGTTCTAGCACCTCGGTCGCGCTTTGTGCTAGTCCTTGCAGGCAAACCTGCACCGCGGCCTGTGCCTTAGCTGCATCAGCATCATCGACAAAAACTCTCAGGTCTTGCCCCAACACTTCCATCTGCGGAAATTGCGCAGACAGACGCCTTACCGCCTCTACTTGTTGCGCTGCGTCCTGGCACACGGTGCTGACGATGCAACCACTGGCCATGGTCTTGATCTGCTCAGGATCGCCGGAGGCGAGTATCTTACCGGCATGCATCAGTGACACACTATGAAAGCGACTGGCCTCGTCCATATAGGCCGTAGAGACCAGGGCCGTGATGCCTTTTTCCTTAAGCAGACGCGCCAGAATGCTCCAGAATTCGCGACGCGATACCGGATCAACTCCGGTAGTGGGTTCATCAAGGATCACTAACTTGGGCTCGTGGATCAGGGTGCAGACCAGCCCAAGTTTTTGTTTCATACCGCCCGACAGATTTTTCATGGGACGATCGCGAAAACGCTCCAGCCTGGTACTACGCAACAAGGCTTCCTTACGGCTACTCAGCTGTTCGTCCGTCAGCAGACGCAAGCCACCGAAGTAATCGATATTTTCTTCTACCGACAAATCACCATACAGATTTTGCCCAAGACCTTGCGGCATCAGACCTATCCTGTCCTTGACCTGTTCACAGGCGCGTTCAGTGTCGAGCAAACAGCCGAACACCCTCAAATCACCGTCATCGTGCGCCAATACTCCGGCCACCGCTTTCAGCAGGCTACTCTTACCTGCGCCATCGGGGCCGATCAAGCCATAAATTTCACCGGAATGCACTTGCAAATTGATGCCATCCATCGCCAGACTGGCACCGTAGCGCTTGAACAAACCCTGCGCGTCCACCACCAAATCAAGGCCGTTCTCCAAGTCGGTAGGCGGCAACGCCAGCGCGGCTTTCAGCGGAGGTAAAAACCAGCTCATTTCCAGCTAGGCTTTTGCCAGACGGCATCGTCCTTCCAGCGTATTACCGCATCAGCTGGTAAACCCGGTGTCAGCTTGTGATCCGGATTTTTATCTATCGCCAGCTTCACTGCATACACCAGCTTGACCCTTTCATCCGTAGTCTGTACTTCTTTCGGGGTAAATTCGGCACGCGAAGCGATAAAACTGACTTTTGCGGTATAAAATTGATCGGGCTGCGCATCGATGTAAATGCGCACCGGTAAACCCAGACGCAGCTGGCCGATTTTCGATTCAGGCACATACACTTTCAGATGCAGGGCATCCAGATCAACCATATCGAGAATCGCGCTACCAGGCATGACGACCTCACCGGGCTCGCGCAAACGCGCCAGCACCACACCGGTAGCGGGTGCCTTGATTACCAGATCGCCCAAGATCGCATTGGCCTCAGCTACGGCGGCAACCGCACGTTCTCGCTGCGCCTGCAAGGCGCCGATTTCCTGTTGTTTGGCTTTGACTTTATCACCGCCAAGACCGGCCTGCAAAGCGCCTTGCTGTGCCCGGCTAACGCTTTCCTGTGCCGCTTTCAGATCGGCTTGCGCCACTTGCCAGGCAAGATCAGCTTGTTCGTAACGATGGCGCTCTATCACCCCACGCTCAAATAAGTCTTTATGTCTTTGCGCATCGCGGCGTGCCTGCAACTCTACCGCACTAGCCTTGCCGGACATAGCCCGCGCCTGACTCACCGCCGCCTGCGCTCCATTGATCGCCATCGGCACTTCTTTTTGAGTAACGTCGAGTGCCGCCTGCGCGCCACGCAATTGCGCTTCACTGCCGTTCAGCGCCTGCCTGGCCTGCTCCACTCTGGACTGAAACGTCGTATCTTCCAGTTGCGCCACTACCGCGCCGGCACGGACAGTCTCGCCTTCCTTAGCCATAATGGTCACGACTCGCCCCGGATATTTGGCGGCAGCCACGATACGCTCGCCCTCTATGCGGCCGCTGGCAGCGATCAGGCCTTCTGGTAATTTTTTACTCTGAGCCAGATAATAAAAAAATCCGCCCACGATGACTACCAAGGCCAACCCCAACAGGCCAGGGCCTAACCATTTACGTTTGTCTTGTATGTTTGTTTGCATTATATTTCTCGAAAAATATTATAGTTGGCCGCTGGCATACTGCAACTGCAGACGTGCCAACTCTCGGTCGTAAATAGCATTGTCGCGATTTGAATAAGCCTGCAAACGCCGGGTTTCGGCATCCAGTACCTCGCTGTTCGGCGCCAGACCCGAGCGATAACGTTCACGCGCCAGCAGCAGGGTTTCGTCGGCTTGCTCGCTGGCCTTGCCGACCAGCGCCATACGCGCTTGCGCCTCCTGCTGCGCCAGCCACGACTGCCGCACTTGCAAGGCAATACGTTCTCTGGTGTCCTCCTGCATTTCCTGTATCGCCTGCGAGGTGGCACTCAATTGCGCCGCCTGATGACGTATCAGGCCTCCATCAAACAATTCCCACTTCATCACCACGCCGACCCACCAACCTTTGTCTTCGGCCAGATAACGGTTTTCCAATTTACTCCAGCCAGCACTGATGCCAATTTGTGGCAAATGGCCGGCCGCCACACTGGCCGCCTGTTTTTTATACGCCAGACTTTGCTGATCTAGTTCCTGCAATTCTTTGCGTTGGCTATCGGCGGCACTCAGCAAGCTGGCCAGATCGCCGCTCGCGGCTTGCTGGCTGCTGACACCGATATCGAGAATATCGACCATACCGTCTTGCGGCCGGCCTAGCCAGCGGTTATACGCGGCGCGCGCCATGGCAAGTCCATTGTCGGTTTGAAGAGCAAGTTGCTGGGCATTTGCCAGCGCTACCTGCGATGCCAATAAGTCGTGGCGCGCCACGTAGCCCTGATTGAACAAAGCTTGCACATCGCTCACGTGCCTGGCTACCGCCGCGACATGACTATTCGCGACAGTGACAGCGTGCTCGGCTCTTAAGACCATGATATACGCATGTGCCAGCGCCAGCTTGAGCTCACTTTTACTGAGTTGGCTACGCGCCTGCACCGCTTCAGCCTGTGCCTGTGCTGCTCCTACCCCGGACGATATTTTGCCTCCGGTATACAGCGGAGCGGACACTGACACCCCGCCGAAATACGCGCCATCTTGGGCGAATGGCAGCACCGCGCCTTTTAAGAAAGGCAAGGCTGGGATATTCACTTTGGCGGCAGGTTCCGACTCGGTTCTGAGATAACCAGCATCCAAGGCCAGTTTCGGTAAATAATTGGCTTGTGCCGCAGCAACTTGATGTGCTGCGCCACGTTCTTTTTGCTGTGCTGCAGCGAGCGTATGATCGCGTTGCAGCGCGATCACCCAAGCTTGTTCAAGGGTCTCGGATGCGATAGAAACTTGCGGCCAACAAAAAAGATTGATGCAAATCAAACTTACTGCATTTCGTCTTATTTTCTTGAGTAAGTGAGTGTTTTTCACTGAAAATATAGCTGAATGCTGGCACCGTTTACGTAACAAGCGATGAAAGAAAACACGACGTGCGTGAGCAGACACATCAATATGAGCATCAAAATGAGCGCCAAAGTAAGTAAGTAGAGGATTCATCATGGTCAGACAAAAATAGGTACACTGAGTGTATTGCTGCAATTGCACAATTGAATTGATCCGGATCAATCCGTATGCATGACTTGTTCGCCACAATGAAGAATAATCAATGAGGAATCGCAGATGAACAGCAAAACCATGACGCCACCAAGCAGCGCAGTCGAAGTGCATGCACACAATGCGGTGCCTGCGCATCACATCTGCTACCTCAGTGGCGACGAAGCCGAGCCTAATCCTCTGGATATGTTGCTGCACAATCAGATCGCTAAATTCACCGCTGGCGTCTCGCCCACCAGCGTGACTCTGGCATTTGTCGATTGGGTCATGCATCTGGCAGCCTCACCTGGCAAACAAATGGAATTGCTCGCTTTACTGCAAAAACCAAGTACGCTCAGCCTGCCTGCTACCCCGCCTGCCAGTTCGGAATCAGGAGCCGATGCCGACACACGCTTCGCCCATACTAGCTGGAACAATTGGCCCTACAACCTCATCAGCGGCAGCTTTTTAAAAAATCAGCAATTTTGGCAGACCGCCACTACCGGTGTGCGCGGCATGTCGGCGCATCACGAATATGTCGTGAATTTTATTTCGCGACAAATGCTCGATATGTTTTCGCCCTCGAATTTGCCATGGTTAAATCCGGAAGTGCTGCAGACCACCGTAGAAACGGGTGGCAAAAATCTACTATCCGGAGCCTCGCATTGGCTGCAAGATCAGGGCCTGGAGTTGAACGCGACGACAGACGCCAGCGGCCATGCCGGAACCAAAAAATTGGCGTATCAAGTTGGCCGTGATGTCGCCATCACACCTGGCAAAGTGGTGTTTCGCAATCATCTGATCGAACTCATACAGTATTCACCGCAAACCAATAAGGTGTACGCAGAACCAATACTGATCGTGCCATCCTGGATCATGAAGTATTACATCCTTGATCTGTCTCCGCATAATTCCATGGTGCGTTTTCTGGTGGCGCAAGGCCATACCGTGTTCATGATTTCCTGGAAAAATCCAGGCAAAGAAGCACGCGACCTTGGCATGCAGGATTACCTCAGTAGCGGCCTGTTCGCTGCGCTTGCCGAAGTAGCCGAACTGACGCATAAAGAAATACATACTGTTGGTTATTGTCTGGGTGGCACGCTACTCGCGATGGGGGCTGCGGCACTCGCGAAAGAAGCCAGTCCGGCACAAAAACCTAGTCGTGCCAGCATCAAAAGCGTCAGCTTACTGGCCGCCCAGACTGATTTTAGTGAGCCCGGTGAGCTAGGCCTGTTTATCGACGAAAGTCAGTTAGCCATGTTAGACGCCCAAATGTGGGAAAAAGGCTATCTGGATGGCGACCAGATGACGGGCTCGTTTCAGATTCTTAATTCGCGAGATTTGGTCTGGTCTAAGATCATGCGCGAATATCAGTTAGGCAGCCGCACTGCAGCCAACGATCTCATGTCATGGAATGCCGATACGACCCGCATGCCGTATCGCATGCATAGCGAATATCTCAAACATCTGTTCTTGCATAACGACTTGGCCGAGGGACGTTACGAAGTCAATGGCGCGGCCATCGCACTCAACGATCTGCGCGTGCCGATGTTTGTGGTGGGTACGGCGCGTGACCATGTATCGCCATGGCGCTCTGTGTATAAAATCAATTTACTCAGCGATGCACCGATAGAGTTTGTGCTCGCTTCCGGTGGCCATAATGCCGGCATCGTCTCAGAACCAGGTCACGCGCGCCGCAGTTATCAGTATCTGCCAGCAGAGGCGCGCAGCAAGAATTACAGCGCGCCGGAGGCATGGCTAAGGGCGGCCACAACCGAACCGGGCTCATGGTGGATTCACTGGCAGCAATGGCTGGCTCAACATTCATCAACCAAGCAAATCAAAGCCCGCTACCCGCAAGAACATACTGAATTAGGCATAGCACCAGGCAGCTATGTGCTGGAGCCCTGAACTGCAGCGTTTTTAGATCACAGCAATAAGTATCGCCTAGCCCAGCGCGCATATTCCATGCGGGTTTCCAGCCTATCACTGCTGCGAGCCGCATGGAATATGCGTGTTCAGCTAGGCGGAGCTAGATGACCGTCCAATCCAGGTAATATGCAAGCAGCCCCACATTAGCCGTTTCCTTGACGCTAAATCATGCAGTACACGCTGCGAAAATGTAATTTAAAGATATTGGAATTTTAGAACTTAACCCCGTTATTCCATCCGTCGCCGCAATAAAATCATTTACCCTTATAAATCAAATAGATAATCATGCTCGTGCGTACAAAACGGGTAGTTGATATTACACAACAACAATAACTACATTAACAACAATTTATCTTTATTGATAATTAAGCATCCTGTATATTCGTTAGAAATTTTCAACGAAAAAACTCCTATCGAAAGAATACTTGTATGCATAATGCTTTGCGTAATTGTTTCTCTCTGCTTGTTCTAATTGGTAACAATGCTGCTGCGACGAGTCATTTACTGGGTATAGAGTCGAAACAATATGGCGAATCTATCGCCTACGATATGAATGTGGCAGGGCAGGTGGCAGCGGTAATCAAGGAAAAGGATGGGACGCCACATGCCGTGTTTTTTGAAAACGGCAAACTGATTAAGCTTGAAATACCGGGCGAAACCGAAAGCGAAGCCAATCATATCAATAACAAAGGTGAGGTTGTCGGCTCTTCCAAAACAGGCCAGACTTGGCGAGCTTTCATTCGTGGCCGTGGCATGCAAGACCTCGGCACATTAGGGGGGCCCAATAGTTATGGTATGGCACTCAACAACGCTGGCGTGGCGGTAGGATTTTCTGATACCGCCAATCGTGACTGGCATGCTTTCCTATACACGCCTGGTGAGCCACTGAAAGATCTGGGCACCTTGGGTGGCAAAGTCAGCTACGCTAGCGGCATTAATAATCTAGGGAAAGTGGTTGGAACGGCGACAACCAGCGATGGTTCGCGTCACGCCTTTTTATACGACGAGACCACAGGCATGGCAGACCTTGGCACCCTGGGTGGGCGCTACAGTTCGGCGACTGCAATTAATGACCAGGGTGTGGTAGTTGGCTCTTCGGAAACGAAAGACAGACGCTTGCATGCCTTTGTTCATGACGGAACCCAGATGATAGATCTGGGCAACAAAATCGGTTTTGGCAACAGCTACGCCACGGGCATCAATAACGAAGGCCACGTGGTCGGGGTGGTTGATAGTGCAGATATGCGTTTAAGCTTCGTCTGGCGGGATAATAAAATGGCTCTGCACCCGGCTGGGAAAAGTCTGTACCTGACCAATGCGATTAACGACGCCGGACAAGTGATAGGCGCACGATACGATCACGGCATGAACGCGGCCACCATGCCGTCCAATGCCACTCCCTTTGTCGATCTTGGTGGCAGAAAAATCTTTGGCTTTAATCTGATTGTCGTAATGCTAGCTGCTGCCATCGCCTTATTTCGCAAACGTCTCAAGGGTTTATTTTTCGAGAACGGCTTATTCTTCAGGATGTGAGCCAGATACTTAGTGCCTACTTCGATACTGCCGGGATTGTCCCAGGCACGTGCCGAACACATCTTTCAACCAGCTCCGCGCTCGGCCATTTACAGTAACACAGTGCTGTTTGAATGCGGCTTTTCAGCCTATCACTGCTGCGAGCCGCATGTAGATTGCGTGCTGGCAGAGTGCTTAATTTTTTTCAGCCCGTAAGCGCTTGCGTATCCGGCTTAGCGCTTCCGGCGTCACCCCCAGATAATGCGCCACATCGCGCAATTGTATGCGCTCTGACAACAGCGGATAGGTTTTTAAAAAAGACTGATAGCGCTGTTCCGGTGACATCGTCAATAGCTCACGTTCACGCTGCTCCTTACGCACGATATGCCACTCCAGCAACTGATGGGTGGCTTTCTGCCAGTCCGGGTAACGCAACATCAATTGCTTGAGTTGCGCGTAATCAACCTGCTCTAGCCAGCAGTCTTCCACAGCGGTGGCGAAATAATCGGTTTTTAATCCGGCAATCAGGACATTCGGGCAGGCAAAAAAATCGCCCTCGCCGATGAAAGATTTAATCCACTCCTGACCGTCTTCGCTCAGGTAGGTCAGCTTGACGATGCCACTGCGCACCACATACAGATACGGCTGCCATTCACCGGGCGCGAACACGTCCTCGCCTTTACTAAACGCCTGCAGCTGAAACGACGCTTGCAATGTCTGCCATTCGGGTAAGGCGACGCCGGCCGCAGTTTCCAGCAAAGCTTTGGTTTTTTTCATAGCGATCAGATCCGTATTGAGCTTGAGGCTCATCCGGCAAACTGCAAACGATACAGATTGGCGTACACGCCCTCTTTGGCTAACAATTCTGTATGACTACCGATCTCGACGATGGCACCGTCGACCAGCACCACGATGCGGCTAGCGCGCTCGATAGTCGAGAGCCTATGTGCGATGACTAAGGTGGTGCGACCTAACATCAATTCATCGAGCGCCTCTTGCACGGCGCGTTCAGATTCGCTATCGAGCGCCGAAGTGGCTTCATCGAGTATCAGGATAGGCGCATTTTTATAGATTGCTCTGGCGATGGCGAGACGTTGACGCTGGCCGCCGGAGAGGCGCATGCCGTTATCGCCTATCGTGGTCGCCAGGCCCTCCGGTAGATCGCGCACCACCTCGCTCAAGTGCGCTGCCTGTACCGCGGCTTCAACACGGGCCGGGTCAGGCTGGGCATCGCCATAAGCGATGTTCGCGCTAATAGTGTCGTCAAACAAAATGACGTTCTGCCCCACCATGGCGATCTGCTCGCGCAGACTGGCCAAAGAAATATCTTGCAGCGAGACGCCATCGAGCAGCACAGCGCCGGAGTCCGGACTATAAAAACGCGGTACCAGATTCACCAGCGAAGTCTTGCCGCCACCCGACATGCCGACCAGGGCGATGGTTTCTCCCGGTTGTATGCACAGATTAATATCCGACAAGGCCGCTTGTTCTTGCTGCGGATACGTAAAACGCGTGTGCACGAACTCCAGTTTGCCTAGTGCGCGGGCTTGCAAAGCCTGACCGCTATCTTGCTCGCCTTGTGCATCGATCATGCCGAACACCGAATCGGCCGCCGCCAGACCGCGTTGCATAGGTCCGTTCAAATCCGCCAGATGTTTCAACGGCGTCAGTAGCATCATCATGGCGGTAATAAATTCAACGAAATTACCGACCGTGGTCGCACCTGACTTGGCCTGCACCACCGCCAGCATAATCACGATCGCCACCGCAATGGCGGCTAACAGTTGTGTCGCCGGCGTGGTGGAGGAAACCGCGACCGTGGTCTTCATGGTGAAGCCGCGCAGCTTCTCATTCTTGGCGTCAAAACGTTGTTGCTCGTAGTCCTGGCCACCAAAGATGCGTATCACCTGATGCGCGCGGGTTGCCTCTTCTATCACTTGCGTCAGTTCGCCATTGACATCGAGCTGATCCTTATTCAGCCTGCGTAAACGCTTGCTGACGCTACGCACCAGGTAAGCCATCGCTGGTATCAAGACTAGCGTGACCAGCGTCAGGCGCCAGTTACGCCAGAGCAAAAAGCTCAGCAAGGCAATGACGGTCAGAGAATCACGAATCAAGGTCGTGATCGACACTTTCACCATGTCGACGATTTGCTGCGCTTCGGTCATGATGGTATTGATGATGCGCCCACTCGATTCGGACTGATAAAACTGCACTGGCACGCTGAGTATTTTGGCGAAAATCTGCGCCCGCAAATCATTCAGGAGGCGGGTCGAGGTCCAGCTCATCATATAACTAGTAGTAAAGGTGCAGATACCGCGGAATAAAAATATGCCGATGATAGCGGCCGGGATTTTCCATAAGGCCAGTGTGGTATGTTCGCCTTTAAATCCATGATCAAGCAAATAGCCCAGCACCCGAGGGAACATGACTTCGGTCAGGGCGGTACCAAGCATGGTGATCAAACTGATCCACAATTTTTGTTGATGCTGACGCATCGAGAGCCACAGGCGCTGAAAGATGGCTAGAGTAAGTTTATTCATTGCTTCCGTTGTTAATACTTGAGATTACTTGAGATTGCCAGCTGTCAACCCTTCGCAGGATACAGCGCGCACGTACACATTTTAAATTCTATTGCGCAGTATCCATGCGGCTTTCCAGCCATTTTAGGCCTGCAGGCCGCATGGATACTGCGCAATCACTTTTGGGAACGTCTACTACTTGAGTTTCTTACCCACACCCGCCAAGGGTATCGCCAGCAAGATCATGAAGGCCATGCCGAACACGCCATCGCGCAGTATGGCGTTAAACATCGCGCCAACGATCATCGTTACGCCCAACATCGCCAATAACATGGCGCGCTCGGGATGCTCGCTATGTTCCATTTGCTTAGCCACCCACAATTGCTGACTTAAAATCCATACCAATGCCAGCAAGCCAAACACACCCAGTTCGGTGCTATACAGTAGATAGTCATTATGCGGCGTGGTCATGGCCTCACTCATCATGCCTTTGGCACGCTCCCTATAGATCAGTAACCAGTTGGCTATACCGTGACCTGTCCAGGGTTTTTCTGCAATGATAGCGGCGGTGACTTGGTAAATTTCCAATCGCATGCCATCTTCAGCGATTTTTTTGCCTTGATTAAAATCGCGAATTTGATGCACGGTACAGATGCCCCTTTGCAGCAAAATTGAGCCGGGATTGAGGTGCTGTTCGCTTACCATGAGCTTGGTGATGCAGGTGGCCGGTGGCGGCAAACTAGCGACATAACGGACGGCCGCGGCCAGCAGTAAGCCCAACCCAGCGATGGCCAGCATACTGCGCCAGCTAAGTCGCAGATTACGCAACAAGATGAGAGCGCAAAGCAAAACAAAAATCAGGCTGGCGGTACGGGTTTTAGCGAACAACAGCAAGGCAAGCACCACATAGGCCAGCGCCAACAAGCGCAATAGTTGATGATCCTTATGCCAGCGCCATGCATGCAGCATCCAGCCAGCGCTGATCGCCAGCAAGATCCCCAACAAGATCGATTTATTCCCTTCGTACACCACATAACTACGGAACAGAGTAGTCGGTGGCAATAAGCCGGCAGCGCCCAGATAAAATAACGTAGCGGCATAAATCGCGCCGCCAAAGAATACCAATTGGGCGCGTGACTGCCATCCGGCTTTCCCATCCACGACACCGGTGCCCACTGCCAAAAACGGCAGTAAAAACAAGTAGGTCTGATAATGCCAAAACGCTGACCAAAATTCGCCAACTGGTCTGGTTTGAAACAACGCCACCACGATAGTCACCGCACTCAAAGCCAGCACCGGCAACAGCATGGGGCTGGCTTTGATGCGCTGCCATTTGTGCGCGTAATCTCCTGAGATCAGCAGGCTCAGTGCGAATAGCAAGACGCCAGCATACATAACGCCAACCGGAAAAAACAAACTCAGGGGTAGCCAGCTAAGCACCTGTTGCGGCAAAGCGGCCCGCCAGGACGACTGAGTCCGCAGTTGATTTTGATTATTTGCGGTAGTCATCATCAGGTATATTCTATCTGTACATTTTGACGTCCCAGCCACTGCCCCAGTTTGAGTCTGAGCTCATCATCCGGATTCACCCGCCACTGATCCGACAAATACAACTCGGCACTGGCATCCAGATTTTGGTAGCGTATCAAGACTGGGCAGCCATCCTGATTCAAATGCGGTTTGAGCACCTCGGCCAGTTTTACCGGCTCGGCATTATCAGTCAACGTCACGCGTAGACCTTGCGAGAACTGCACCCTGGCGCGACCTATATCCATGACTTTTTCGGCAGTAATCCGCAAGCCGCCCGAGAAGCGGTCTTCCGAGACCTTGCCCAGCACCGCCAGAAATTCGTCTTCCTTAAAAATTTTCTTGTACTCGTCCGCCAATTCGCTATACACCGTCACATCGACCGTGGCGGTGCCGTCATCCAAAGTCACGATCAAGATCTTGCCGCGCTGCGTCATCTGGGTACGCACGCCAGAAATCACACCGCCCAGCAAACGCAAATCGCGCGAGGGATCGAGCTTGGCTAGGGTGGTCTTGACGAATTGCCTTACCTCCGGCGCATACGCATCAAACAGATGGCCGGAAAAATAAAAGCCCAGCGCTAATTTTTCTTCCAGCAAGCGCTGGCGATCAGACCAGACCTCGGCCTTGATGTATTCGGGCGGCGGTATCATGTCGTCGTCGTCGCCAAACAGGCTGACCTGGTTGGCCGCCGCATCAAACTGCACTGCCGCTTCCAGCGCGTAATTAACGGTTGCCAATAACACCGCGCGGTCTTGCTTGAGACAATCCATGGCACCGGCCCGTATCAAGGATTCTATGGTGCGACGATTCACCTGGCGCTTGTCGACGCGCTTACAGAAATCAAACAAATCCTTAAATGGGCCATCGGCCTTACGCGCTGCGACTATGCTTTCTATCGCATTTTGTCCTGATCCCTTAACTGCGCCCATCCCGTAACGGATCTGCGTGGCTTTCTTGCCGATTTCGCCGACCGGGATAAACCGGTATTCCGATTCATTGATGTCAGGCGCCAGCATTTTCAGCTTGCAGATATCGATCGCATCTTCGACTAAAATTTTGACTTTTTCGGTATCGTCCATCGCCAGCGACATATTCGCTGCCATAAACGCGGCCGGATGATGCGCCTTGAGATACGCGGTGTGATACGACAATAAGGCATAGGCGGCGGCATGCGATTTATTAAAGCCGTAGCCGGCGAATTTTTCCATCAAATCGAAAATTTCGTCGGCCTTTTGCTCGCCCAATCCATCTTTGGCGGCACCATCACGGAAAATCTGTCTATGCTCGGCCATCTCTTCGGCTTTTTTCTTACCCATGGCACGGCGTAGCATATCGGCACCACCGAGTGAGTAACCACCCACCACCTGCGCCATCTGCATAACCTGTTCCTGATACACCATGATGCCGTAGGTTTCAGACAAAATGCCTTCGGTACGAGGATCGGGGTAATCGAACTTTTCGCCGTGCTTACGTTTGCAAAAATCTGGGATCAAATCCATAGGACCCGGGCGATACAAAGCTACCAGCGCAATAATGTCTTCGAATCGATCGGGGCGCGCATCTTTTAGCATGCCCTGCATGCCGCGGCTTTCCAGCTGAAACACAGCGACTGTTTTCGCCTTGGTCAGCAGTTCATACGAGCCTCTATCATCAAGCGGCAATTTCGCCAGATCGAAATCGGCCTGCGCTGGATCGAGCATCTTGATATAGCGCACCGCTCTATCAAGAATGGTCAGTGTGGTCAGTCCCAAAAAGTCGAACTTCACCAGGCCCACGGCCTCCACATCATCCTTATCGTATTGCGAGACCACGCCGGAATCGCCGCCCTGAGTGTACAGAGGGCAAAAATCGGTGAGCTTACCCGGTGCGATAATCACGCCACCGGCATGCATACCAATATTGCGGGTAATGCCTTCTACCTGCTGCGCCAGATCGAGTAAGGTTTTTACTTCTTCTTCGTTTTCCTGACGCTCGGCCAGCAAAGGCTCTTCGATGATGGCCTCGGCAATCGTCACAGGCTTACCCGGTTTAAAAGGGATCAGCTTGGAGACGCCATCGCAAAACATATAACCAAAATCGAGCACACGCCCGACGTCGCGGATCGCGCCCTTGGCAGCCATGGTACCGAAAGTGGCAATCTGCGACACCGCTTGCTTGCCGTAGCGATCTTTTACGTATTGGATGACTCTATCGCGCCCTTCCTGACAAAAATCGATATCGAAATCGGGCATAGAGACGCGTTCAGGATTAAGGAAACGCTCAAACAGTAAATTGTATTGGAGCGGATCGAGATCGGTAATCAACAGCGAGTACGCGACCAGCGAACCAGCTCCAGATCCGCGTCCTGGGCCTACCGGCACGCCGTTATTTTTAGCCCATTGAATAAAATCGGCAACGATCAAAAAGTAACCGGGAAAGCCCATTTTAATAATGGTGTCGGTCTCAAACTTGAGCCTGGCTTCGTAACGCGGCCGAACTTGCTCGCGCTTTTCTTCATTCAAAAAAATCTGCGAGAGCCGGTATTCCAGACCTTTTTTCGACTCTGCCACCAGAAAATCGTTAATACTCATGCCGTCTGGCGTAGGGAAATCCGGTAACTGAGGTTTACCCAACACCAGGGTCAGATTGCAGCGTTTGGCAATCTCGACCGCGTTTTGCAAAGCGCCTGGCAAATCGCTAAATAAGGCCGCCATTTCATCCTGGGTCTTGAAGCATTGCTGATCATTGAAACGCCGCACGCGTCGTCCATTGGCCAGCATCTCGCCTTCCGAAATACAGGTGCGCGCTTCATGCGCCGTAAAATCTTCTTTGTGAATAAATTGTATCGGGTGAGTGGCGACGACCGGCAAGCCCAGCTTATGCGCCAGTGTCACCGCTTGCCGCACATGCGCCTCCATATTCGGCTGACCGGCGCGTTGTATCTCTATATAAAAATGTCCGGGGAAGATGCTGGCCCAGCGCTGCGCATGCGACTCGGCCAATTCCAGATTGCCGTTATCGATAGCAATACCGACATCGCCAAAATGCGCGCCTGACAAAACGATCAGGCCAGGCTCCGCGCCTTTTTCAAAAATCGCCTGTAGCCATTCGAACTTCAGTTCGGCGCGGCCGCGATGTTGATTCTCTAACCAAGCCTGAGCCAGCAATTCACATAGCTGCAAATAACCGGCACGGTTTTTTACCAGTAATAATAAACGGCTAGGCTTATCTCTATCAATCTCGTTGGTGATCCAGACATCGCAACCGGCAATCGCCTTAATGCCCTTGCCACGCGCCGCTCTATAAAATTTAATCAAACCAAACAAATTTGCCAGATCCGTCATGGCTAAGGCGACTTGCATGTCTTTGGCGGCGGCCTTGACGACGTCATCGATACGTACCAAACCATCGACGATAGAATATTCGGAGTGCAAACGCAGGTGGACGAATTGCGGCGATTTTTTTACTATTGCTACGGCGCTGGCAACAGCCGGATTGCTAGAAAGTGTGAGTTCTGTGTTCATCCCGCTATTTTACCGTGTTGAGTCGAAATTTAGCGCCTGTCTGCATGTTTGCGCACCGCAAAAAGTGTTTTGACATCCAGGTATTTTTGCTCTGTCGTTGGCAAGGACTTGCGTCTTAAAAATTAATTTATTCCTGGCAGCGAAAAATCCACTACTTCGTGCTTGCTGCTGGCTCTGGCGCAGAGCTAGGGTTTTGGCTTATAATGCTGTCGAATCAAAGACTTATACACCTTACCGAATTTCACATGCCCTCCTCTGCCCTTACTTCCGCTGATCTTGCAACACCTAAACGCGAGAATAATTACGTCAATATCTCCGCCTATAAATTCATCACCTTCGACGATACCGCCGAAAAACGTCCTGAATTTATTGCCAAGTGTGAAGAACTGAACCTCAAAGGCACGGTCTTGCTGACCCCTGAAGGTATCAATATGTTTCTGGCTGGCTTACGCCACGAGATCGATGCGTATATGGCATGGCTGCATACCGATCCGCGTTTCGCCGATGTGGTCGCGAAGGAAAGTCTGTCAGATCACCAGCCGTTTACCAAGTTGCTGATCAAGCTCAAAGCCGAAATCATCACCATGCGCATGCCTTTGATCAAACCAGAAGATGGCCGCGCACCATCGGTCGATGCCCACACTTTAAAACGCTGGTTAGACCAGGGTCATGACGACAATGGCAAAACGGTGGTGATGGTGGATACGCGCAATGATTTTGAAGTCGATGTCGGCAGTTTCGATAACACGATAGATTATCGGATTACTAAATTTACCGAGTTTCCGGCAGTCATAGCAGCCAATCGCGATGCCTTGAATGACAAAACCGTCGTCACATTTTGTACTGGCGGGATACGCTGCGAGAAGGCTGCGATCCACATGCAAAATGTCGGCTACGAGAGCGTCTACCAACTCGAAGGCGGCATCCTGAAGTACTTCGAAGAAGTCGGCGGCGCACATTATCATGGCGATTGCTTTGTGTTTGATTATCGCACCGCACTCAATCCACAACTGCAAGCCACCGATACCACCCAGTGCTACGCCTGCCGCGCTGTCGTCACGCCACGCGAACAAATTTCACCTTGGTACGTAGAAGGTAAATCCTGCCCGCATTGTCAAAAAATGTCGGTAGAAAAAAATGCCGTCGAAGCCCAAGTCTAAACCTGGCCCGCCCGTCCTGTAGCCCCTATCCAGACCGGGCGGCTACAGGATACTCTCCCGCAGTATCGGTAAACGCTAGCTGATTACGCAATCAGCACGTGCGCAAACACCCGACACCTACCTATACTCCCCTCTTAGCCCTATTGAGGCAGGTCAAATACCAGCACCTCTGCGGCGACGCCATCGGTAATATCAAGCTGCGCTTCGTCATGCAGCATCAAGGCGTCCCCAGCTTGCAAGCTCTGTCCATTCACCGTCAGAGCACCGCGCGCCAGATGCACGTAGGCCAGACGATTTTTAGCCAGGCTCAACCCTGCTGTTTGGGCCGCATCAAACAAACCCACATACACGCGCGCATCTTGATGAATTTGCACCGAGCCTGCGGCGGCATCGGGCGAAGCGACCAGGCATAAGCGTCCATTTTTTTGCTCACGACTAAAATTTTTCT
Source organism: Undibacterium sp. Ren11W (assembly GCF_049340485.1). Lineage (NCBI taxonomy): Bacteria > Pseudomonadati > Pseudomonadota > Betaproteobacteria > Burkholderiales > Oxalobacteraceae > Undibacterium > Undibacterium sp. Ren11W. Next base: position 215,979 of record NZ_JBMPPB010000006.1, on the reverse strand, counting down.
CTTCGTAACCGGGAGCATTCCCTATCTTTGCAGGCTGTATCCAAATCTGCAGCAGATGGGTTTTATGCTCTTTTGAAGGATTAAACTCTGAGTGCCGAACGCCGGTTCCAGCGCTCATGCGCTGCACATCGCCAGGACGTATCGTGCTGCCGTTGCCCATACTGTCTTTATGCGCGATCTCACCTTCCAGCACATAGGTAATGATCTCCATATCCTTATGCCCGTGCGTACCAAAACCCATAGCGGCATCTATCCAATCATCATTGATGACGCGCAAAGGACCAAAACCCATGTGAGCCGGGTCATAATAATCAGCAAAAGAAAAGCTATGATAAGACTCCAGCCAGCCATGATTGGCATAACCGCGGTCTTCAGATTTACGTAGGATCAGCATATTGTCACCTTAAAAATAATGTTGTTGAACAAGCGGTTTGGGACAGTGCGACTAAGACAAAAAAAATCCATCAAACAAATACGTATTGATGGATTTTTATAGTGAGCTGACAAGCGAACTGACAAGAGCCCCGACAAGTTAGCTGACACTAAAATTGTAGTGCAAGTCTAGCCTAAAGAATAATATTACTTGTGAGCCCCGCCCAACAAGAAAGCTTTCTTTTGCGGCTTTGCGCTCAAACTCGAGGCAGTAGCAGCATTTGTCGCATTCGAACTCGCTGCGCTGACACTAGGTTCGTAAGGCTTCAAGAACCAAGGATCAACTTTCTCTCGCGGCGGCGCGTAACTACGGGTTGGACGCTCGTAGGGCTTGCTCTTTTCAGGCTCAGCCGCGCGCGGTTTGCGTACCGCAGGCATCAATGACGCCGCTACAAAGCCCGCCAATTGCACACGCGTGATTTTTTGCTTAATAAGTTTTTCTATGTCGACTAAGAGACGTTCATCTTTATCTGTATGCAAAGAAATCGCATCACCTTTAGCACCGGCGCGCCCGGTACGGCCTATCCTATGCACATAGTCTTCGGCGTTATACGGCAAATCGAAGTTAATCACACAAGGCATTTCTGAGATATCCAAGCCACGGGCCGCCACGTCAGTCGCGACCAGCACTTCGACCTCACCGCGCTTAAAAGCCTCGAGCGCGCCCATGCGCTCAGCCTGTGATTTATCACCGTGAATCGCAGACGCTTTAACGCCTTGCTTAACCAAATGCACAGCCAAACGGGAAGCGCCAATTTTAGTATTGGAAAACACAATGACCTGCTTCAGGCCACGTTCACGGATGATGAAGGACACGGCATCGCGCTTTTCTTCTTCCGCCACTTTATACAAAATCTGTGTGACGTTTTCTGCAGTTGCATTGCTACGCGCAACTTCTATCGTCACTGGATTAGTCAAAAAGCTGGCAGCCAATTTCTTAATTTCTTGCGAGAAAGTCGCAGAGAACATTAGATTTTGTCGCTTCGCCGGCAACAGATTAATGATGCGTTGCAGATCGGGCAGGAAACCCATATCGAGCATGCGATCTGCTTCATCCATCACCAGAATCTGCGTTTGCGACAAATTAATCGTTTTTTGCTGCACGTGATCCAATAAACGCCCTGGGGTCGCAATCACAATCTCTATACCTGACCGCAAGGCATCTTTTTGCGGCCCCATATCGACACCGCCAAACACCACAGTGGCGCGCAAAGGCGTGTGACGGGAATAAGCTTTGACGTTTTCAGCAACCTGATCAGCCAACTCGCGGGTAGGCGTTAAAATCAGGGCGCGTACCGGATGACGCGCCGGCGAAGCGCTTGTATTGGCATGCGCCAATAAAAGTTGAATGATAGGCAAAGAGAAACCAGCCGTTTTACCGGTACCAGTTTGCGCTGCCCCCATCACATCACGCCCTTGCAAGACGATAGGAATCGCCTCGGCCTGGATCGGGGTAGGATGGACATAACCCTGATCATTCAGAGCACGCAGGATATCGGGAGACAAGCCGAAAGAATCAAAGCGGACAGGGTCAGGAGTTATTTCAGAAATTTGCTCGGGATGCGGCGTGGTATCGGTCATGGTCTGCAGGGTGAGCCTTTCGTAGGTCTAACAAAGCATAAAACGGGAATAGAAAAACTTTCCTTTATTTTTGCCTCGCAAGAGGTATAGGCGTAGAAGTAATACAATAGCCTTATATTATACCATCACATAAAAAATACCCGAATAATGTCGGTATCTCAGCCCTATTTTATCGATAAAAGCAGGGGAAAGTGAAGTCAAGAACATGCCGGCGCCGCGCAAAAAAATCATTCCGGCATTAATAAGTTAAATGACTTTAATGATGTAAATAATTTCTCGAAAATAAAAAAGGCTTAGCGCGAACGCTAAGCCATTAAATTCTGGTGGGCCTCCCGTGAGTCGAACACGGTACCAACGGATTATGAGTCAGAAATACTTTAAAATTTACTTAAATTAATCAATCACTTACATCGCTTGCCAAGCGTCATTTCAAATATCACCCAAGGACGACAGAACCAAAGACAAACTTCTCCCGGCACAAATACGGCACATCAGTGTTCAAACCTATTTCAACTTATATTCAGCGCCTGTTCAATTTAAATTCAACAACCGCCTTCGTAAATGTCCTTAAAAGCAACTTCAAAAAATAGTTAGAAATACAATTTAAACGAGTAAATGGGGCTTAAAAACTTGTATTTAATTAAATTACAATAAATTGCGTTTGATTGCGATTCACGTTTATTTACTTAAATTAAAGATCCAGTTCCACTCCCCGAATCCGCAACCACTCTTTGCGCTCCCTGTAATCTGGGATGACTTTATCAACCTCGTTCCAAAATGCATCCGAATGATCACGGTGATGTAGATGGCATAACTCATGCACAATGATGTAGTCAATAATCGACAGGGGTGCCATCAGACATTTCCAGTGGAAATGCAGATCCCCACCTTTTAAGCATGAAGCCCAACGGTAACCCAAATCTTTGATTGTTACAGAACCGGGAATCACTCCAACTTTACTAGCGAAGTACGAAACTCGCTTCGTTAATCGGCTTAAGCCTTTTTCCTTGTAGAAGGAAATAAACGATTGGTGTGCAGCATCTTTGCCGCCGGATTCAATGATAGAGCGTTGCAGTTGAAATCGCCCATCCTTCAGCTTCAACGGTTCGTCTTGATCGTTAACAAACAATAAGCGATAGCTACTACCTAAATATCGAAAAGACTCACCATTGACCCATTCGCGGATGACGTGCGTTGCATTCAAATCGCGCCACTCGGCCAGATTGCGATATATCCACATGCGCTTACTAAATACAGTTTCGTCCACCTGCTCTGGGGTCATTCGCAATGGTGGGCGTACACTAATTAATCCATCTCGCTCAATCACAATATCCGTCGTTTGCCGATCAGCGCCTGGCAGTAATTGATATTTAATGTCTCTTATTTGACGTAGTTGCATTTATGTCCCTCCCGCATGACCTGGGCGCATCAGTTCATTATGGCGATTTTTGGCAAGCTTCATCACCTCAATCGCAACCCGTTCGCGGTTCTCTTTTAACTCATCAATATTGGTCTTGCTGATCTCGTTCTTAATCAGGCCACGAACACGTTTTTGTTTATCCGTATTATCCCAAAAATCAATACTGCCGATTGTTTCCTGCAGAATGTCCACCACATTTTCCATCAGTTCTTTGAATTGTGGTTTGATCTCATTCCTTATTACACCACCAGTAAAACCAACCTGGACGATATGATCGAAGAAGGTTGTCGCTTCCTTGCTCATGCCATCTTCACCTTTTTGACGACCCGCTATCGCGATACCTCGCAACTCGGTTAATTTTTCAGCAAGCAAGTCCCATTCATCATGGTGTTTTTCGATCAGTGCGTCCACTTTAGCGGATAAACTTTTGAAAAATGCAGGATCTTCATCGTGATGCACGGTGCAATGCTTGCGAATAGCATGTTCCATCTCGCTCGCTTTTGCTTCTGTGTTTTTGCCTGCATGTGCCGATAATTTTTCAAGAAAATCTGCCGCAAATAACTCAACTGGGGCAATCTTTGGATTGATCCCCAGACTGATTAAATGCTCATTGATCAGCGCCTTAACTTTTTCTCCAGCACTTCCCAAGTCGAGACTCGTGTCTTTGTAGCGTTCCTTTGCTACCTGCAAAATATAACCGAAACGACTAGCCGGTACTCGATATGGTTGCGCTGCTTGGTGAGGAAGGATGATATCCATACTCATCAGGAATTTTTTTAGATAAACATCAAAGTCGGCGCGGTGTTTTTCATCTTTAAGCACAGTTACTGCAGCGTGTACCACCGCTGCATCCGCTTCCAGACTTGGCAATGCACCAGTAACAAAAGCCTTAATCTGTTTCACACCAAGATCATCAAATTGCTGCAGCAAGCGTTGATAACGCTCTTCCAGAATGGGCAATTCGGATGTAATGTTTTTCAATCCGCTATGCAATTCCTCTAACTCATCGCTGGCAGCATACAGCGTCAATGCATCCGTTAGGTGATTCGACAAACCTATGTAGTCCACAATGTAGCCGCGTTTCTTGCCTTTTTTAACCCTGTTGGTTCTGGCAATCGCTTGCAATAAAGTATGCTCGCGCAGCTTTTTGTCGATGTACATCACCTGTTCAATTGGTGCATCGAAGCCCGTCAATAACATATCGCAGACAATCAGAAAAGCAATGCCGGTATTATCCTTATCCGCATCATCAAAATCGAAATTTCTACAGAAATTATCGACCGCGTTCATACGCGAAGCTTCCTTGCGCGCGTAGGTGATAAAAGCAGCTTCATTGGTACCATCTGATGAAATCACGACAGCGGTCTTTAAGAACGTTAAACGTTTGATCAAATCAAGATCAAGTGAAGCTTTATTGTTTTCTTGTTCAATTCGTTCTGCAAGAGCTGCCTTGATTCCTACTTGATAACGCACGCAGGCTAACTTGGAATGGCAAACGACCTGAGCCTTAAAACCATTGGGCAAGATATTATCGATATAGTGATTCACCATATCGCGGGCGATCGCGTTGATTCTATTTTCTGCTTCTAAAATATCGCCAGTAGCGCCGTACTTCTTTTTGATCGCTAGCAGGTCTTCTTCGCTACGGTCTTTGAACAAATCTTCAAACGCTTCATCGAATGCATGTTTCTCATTGAGAGCGCTGTCTGCAGTCTTTCCTTCGTAAAGGATCTGCAGCGTCGCACCATCGTTGACTGCATCCATTAACCGGTAAGTATCAATGTATTCGCCGAAACGTTTATTGGTTTTCTTTTCGCCGTGGCGCTCTGTGATAAGGGGCGTGCCTGTAAACGCCACCCGGGTCGCATTGGGGAAAGCTTCAAATAGATTGTCGCCAAGGTCAGAGCTTTGTGTGCGATGCGCTTCATCAATCATCAAGATAATTCGATCGGAAGTATTGACGACCCCAAATGTTTTACCGGACGGTATTGCAAGATAAGTACCCAAAGCCTCAGCCACTGCATTGGTTAATACTTCTTTGCGTTCCAAAAATTTATGCACCATCACCATATTGATGTCAGAGCTATCGGTCGCTAGATGGTCGCGCAATTCCTGGCGACTTTCAATAACATTAACTCTGCCGCCAATGAGAGTTGCGGTAGCACCTAATTGCTCCTCTAGATCTTGCCTGTCGTTGACCAATATAATTTTGTAGTCATTCAGATCGCGGCTGGTGCGCAGCATCCGCGCCAAGAAGACCATCGTCAGTGATTTACCAGAACCCTGAGTGTGCCAGACCACGCCTCCACGCTCCAAGGCAGATTCGCCGGTGCGCAAGCGTTGCATAATTTTGTTCGCAGCACGAAACTGCTGATAGCGGCACACCACCTTAATTCGCGGGCCACCATCGGTATCCATAAAGACCGCACTGGTGCGTAGAATTTGCAATAAATTATGTTTGGTAAGCATGCCTGCGATGAGGCGCTGCTGTGCATTTTTACCCTCTAGAGCGACATCATCTTGCGGGTAAAGTGTTTGCCATGCGTAAAAATGCTCATCACCTGAAGTGATCGTGCCGTAGTCAGCCTCATTGCCGCTGCTTCGGATCAACACCATGTTGGTATGGAAAAGCCCAGGCTCACCTTCTTTTAATCCTGCAAGCTCTGTTTCTTTACGCTTCCGCATATAGCGCTGCAATTGGATAAAGCCCTCTTGCATGGGGTTAGCGCAGGTTTCTGATCCTTTTTTACACTCGACCACACATAGCGGAATGCCATTCACAAACAGTACGATGTCAGGAATGATAAAGCTTTTTACACAGCCCGGCGTGTCGATGCGAAATTGATTAATCGCATGAAATTGATTGTTTTCAGGATGATGAAAATCGATCAGACGCACCACTGGATCGCTCTCGCCAGTCAACTCATTGACATCAACTTGCGCCTTAAATAGTAGTGCTTGTATGGCTTCGTTTGCTTCGAGTAGTGTGCGATTAGGCTGGCGTAGCAGTTGATTGCGTAAGTCTTCAAGCTGCCGATCTAGCAGCCATTCCTTGTCTGAATTTGAGCCATCATTAATGCGGTTAATCCTACGTACAGACGCATCAAATACTTCAGGAAGCAGCCACTGGCGAAAATTATTGCGCAAGCTAAGAGAAGCATCTTGCGGCACACCATTGCCAAGGTCGACAATTGTCCAGCCCTGCTCGGCAAGTTGCTTAAGAAATGGGAGTTCAACTTCAGTATATTCTGACATGTGCTATTTCAAGCGGCAACGGCATGGTTGTCATTTTGAGTTAGCCTATCGAGTGCGATACCAATTGCCCGTGCATCAAACAAACGTGTTTTGCGCTCGGCAGCCCCAACTGCGGGCCAATTTTTAAGTCCTTCTTGTACACCTTGTACCGTGGCAGGAACACCTTCTTTTGATAGTAGCCAGTCAACCGTAGCTAACAACTCCATACCAAAGGGTGATTCAAAACCATCGATCAATTTTGCCGTATATTCCAAGGCTTCAGCGTAAGGTTTAGCTTCGCTTTTAATATAGGCGTCCAAGAATAATTTGCGATCATCGTCAAACCAAATTACATCCAAAGGGTCGGCGTCGCTAATTCGCTTGTCGCAATGCAGGTAACTACCATCCAAGTTGTTGAGTAAATGATTCAAGCGATTAGCATAAGGGCCAAACTTATGCGCATTAAATTGTAGGTCCAGTGGGTTCTCAAGCCCAAAGTGCTCAATAGAACGCTCCAAAAACCAAGCTAATTTTTGAATTTCTAAGAAACTGCATTCCATACCTAGTACCCAGTACCTGCGTACGAGTTCTGCAATTAATGCGCGCGCAGGGGTGAGCTTCTCTACGCCCGCTCGCTTAGCGACGTTTTGGTATTGTTGCGTTGGTTCAAATACGATGATGTCGATATCCGGCAAATCGCTCAAGGACAATTCGATCTGTTCGCGCACTGCTGGCCAGTCTAAGCCACCGTTGCCAGCCCCAAGGGGAGGAATGGCGATAGACTTAACCTTATTGTCGACTAAAAATCGGCGTAAGTCTTGCAGACCCTGCACGATCCAAGTCATCTGAGAAGCTGCGCGCCAATGCTGTTTGGTCGGAAAATTAACTATCCAACGTGGGCCATCCAATTCGTTGACTTCGGTAACATACATCTGCCCGGTCTGAACTTCCTTAGCCTTGCACGCAGCAGCGTAGCGTTTGAAATTAGTTGGAAAACGCTCTTTAAACATCAAAGCAATGCCTTTGCCCATGACACCAACTGTGTTAACGGTGTTGACTAACGCTTGAGCGTCAGATTCGAGCAAGTTGCCTTGTATAAATTTCATCATCAGAAGTACCAGCCTGGTCGGGCATGAACGGGCAAAGTCAAGCCGCGAGCTTGCACTTGCTGTTCAATATTTTGTTGTAATGCCTCAGTGTAGCAAACTATACCAAGTAGTCCAAGAATGGGGAGGTGTTGATGCACTAAAGCTTCTGCCTGATAACGTTCCATCTTACGAGGATCTTCATCATCGCGTTTAAAATCTCTGCGTTGCAATAAACCCCAATCGATCGTTTGCAAATCACTTAACTCAGAATAATAATCAGTCCAATCTGTATAAGCATGCGCGTCAGTAAAAACAAATGGAATGTTGAGTTTGCTTAATTTTGGCAGACTTGATACTAAAATAACAATTTCTTCATTTTTACGCTGAAGAACACCGCGTCCAGAATGAATATTCTTCATCATTACCGAAAATGGCGTGAAATAAAACGGCACGTAATCCGCTAAACATCCGCCTGGCGCAATTGGTACGACGCGGTGCCTACGTTTATCAATCAATTCAACATTGCCGATATTGACGTAGTTGGGCGCCTGTATGCGAGCATTAGCACTATGCAAACCTTTATCCAAAATCCAAGGCAAGTTATCGCGATGAACGATGCGCCAGATTAAGGCTTTTTCTGGATTTAGGCTTGGATAGGGGTTAGCCATCTACGCTCTCCGCGATTTGCTTTTCAACTTTGACGGAGACTTTGCCAGTCAATAGGTCTTGCATAAGACCGTGTTTTTGTTGATTTAACTTATTGACGTTCGTATGCTGAATGCTAATTTTTAACTGAATTGATTCAAATTTTTCAATAATACGAACTTGCTCATCAATACTTGGTATGCAAACTGAGAGCCGCTTCATATTGCCGGTATTGATTCTAGGTCTAGTAACACCTTGTTCATAACGACGTATTTGCCTACGCGCCATTTCGCTATTAAGAAATAGCATGAAAAACTTATTTTTCATCGTCGCCGGATTGCATCGGGCACGGAAGCAGTCTGCTTTGTTAATTGCAGGAGGAAGATCAAGGGGGTATATACAAGCCCGACCCACCGGATATCGCTCTTCACCCAAGCCTGCAATCAACACGTCACCACCAATTATTTTATTTCTCAATAAAAATCTCGCATGTCGATCCGATATATATGCTTTATCACGATCGCTATATACGTATTCTGCAACATTTTGAAGGCGAACAACTCTTACTCCAGGATCGACTACATAGTGCTCAGTTTTTAAATTTGAGCCAAATGGCCCATCGGAAATTGATTCTAGAGTTTTCCCAATTGTTTGAATATCCCAATCACTAGGAACCCAACCAATTGAAGTTTCCTGATACATTTCTGGAGCTTGATCACGTTGCGGGCGAAGTTTGCCGTTAGGAAGTACGCCACGGGTAAACAGGTCGTGCATCAACCCTGTTTTGATCTGCTGGTATTTATCAATCAACGCTTCTGTTTTTTCGATCACTGTATCGATATTCGTCAAAACTATTGCGATACGTTGCTGCACAGAAACCGATGGGAATTTTGCTTTTGCCTTGAAAATATCTTTGACCGATAAATGTTTGACGGTAGTCGCCGCAGTGATGTCATTGATCTTTTTTATAAAGGGCTTAAGCCAGTGAAATACATAATCTAAGATCACATTGGACTCGTTGAAAACATTCACTTTTAACACTCGCTGGTTTAGAAGCGCATCACAACCAAACCATTTGACGACATGAAAATCGCCGTCCATGCCAATAAGAATATCTCCTTTTTTTATGACGTACCCCGGAGGAAATGGACCGTTAAAATAAGTTTCCGTTTTTGATGTAAGAACATCACGAATACGAATTAGAGGAAAACCCTCATCGGAAAACTTTTCGGATGCAAAGGGAAATCCACTTGTCAGTTTAAGATAAGTGCCAACAGGAATTTCATTGAACTCACTCATATCCCAACTCCACCAAAAACGCCTGCAATTCTTGAGCAGCGTGATCGCGCTCAGTTTCAATCTGCTTCGCAGTTACGGCGTACTTGTTCCAAAGGTTCTCAATCGCTGCGACACTGGCACGTTGATCGGCGCGAAGGTATTGGTGGTAACTGTTAAATAGGACTAGTCCCAGCCGCTCTACGATAACTACACGTGCTTCATCTTTGCTGATATTTAGGCGTGCTTGCTCTACCAATTCATCTTTCTTGGTTTCTGTCGATTTAATTGCCGTTTTAATCGTTTTTACTTCGTCTTCTAAGGCTTTATGTTTAGCTAATTTTGTTTCAATCTGCAATGCCGCACTGCGCGCCAATTGTCCGCTTTCTATCGCTTGTTGAACGATAGGGGTGAACGTTGAACTATGCTTTACTGATTTAGCAAGTTCCAGTACACGTTGTCCGTTTGCGAATAAGGCTTCTTTTAAATTGAACCCATCAGTGCAGTAATAGGTTTTATTCGTGGTCTTATCGAGCTTACCTGCCACCTTGATTTCAGTAAATAAATCAGTCGCTGCACCTTTGAGCAACTTCAGTTGTGCCTTCCAAATTCCGGTACTTTCTTTTAATTCATCCTTCAGCGTCTTTACCTGATCTGCAGGAAGCACGCCGATTTCATCGGTGTCTTCAAAGTCTTCTTCACTCGCTGCCGCGAACAGGGATTGCAACTCTGCAAGACGATTATGCTTTTCTTCTAATTCAACCAGCACCACTGGGAACTGACTTTGCAGAATATCGTCGTCGGGAATTAGTTCTGGCCCCCAGCCACTGGCTGCAATCGATTTTAGATCGGATGCTAATAATTTATAGTAGTTGGCAAACGCACCGCGCACCTGATAACGATTCAGTAAATGCTGACCCGCAAATTGATGTTCTATGCTGGCGAGTAATGCGGCACGTACCGCATAGACATTGCGGGTTGTGGCATGTTGATTATCTGCATCCGGCGCTAAAGCTTCTATCAGTGGTAAGTGTTGCTGCCACCAAGTCTGCAATTCAGCCATGAATTGTGTTTGACGTTGCGTCATGCCGGTGTGTTGGCTGACATGTTCAGCGATAGCACGTTTATCTTGCACGTTTTCAGCAAAGTCTGCGAAGTGAGCGTGGGTACTATTTGCCGCTGGCGCGGAGCGGGGAACAAAGCAGCTTTCTCGCAAGCCAGGATAGTTTTGCCAAAAGTGTGCAAGGCTATCAATCTCGCTGACCGGCACACCACCATGCAGATGGGCACGTACGTCGTGTGGTTCTGGCGGCGGGGCATTGTCGACGTAACGTCGGATATTACAGTTGTATTCTTCTGCCTTGATTTCGCTAATCGCTACCCGGCGTGCGTAGGCTGGTATGTCGTGCCCTGCACGGTAAGCATGGACGATTTTGTCTATGTCTTCTGGGCGTAAATGATTTTGTGCTTTACCTTCTCGGTATTCGCGGTCGGCATTGATAAATAAAACCGAATTGCGTTCCTGGCTGCCTGCTTTGTTGAGTACCAAAATACAAGCCGGGATGCCGGTGCCATAGAACAAGTTACTCGGTAAGCCAATAACCGCTTCCAGATAACCTTTGTCGATAAAATATTGCCGCGCTTCGCGTTCTTCACCGCCGCGAAATAACACACCATGCGGCATGACCGTCGCCATGCGGCCATCCGCTTTGAGCACTGCGAGCATGTGCTGTACAAACATGAGGTCAGCTTTTTTGCCTTTTTCTGGCATCCAGACCGGAAAGCGACCGGGAAATTTAATGTCTTTTTTAATGTAATTTTGGCTGAACGGGGGATTGGCGAGTACGCGATCAAAACGTCTTAGCTGACCATCTTCTGCTTGATGTTGCGGCTCCCGCAGGGTATCTTGCTGGCGAATATTCGCGTCTGGAATGCCATGCAGCAGCATGTTCATCTTGCAGATGGACCAGGTAGTACCTATCTTTTCTTGGCCGTACAGCGAGACTTTGGTGGCGTCCTGGCCTTTTTCACGTACATAGTCACGTACCTGAATTAACATGCCGCCCGACCCGACTGTCGGATCATAAACGCGCATATCATTTTGTGGGTCACAGATCTCTACACAAACACGTACGACTTCAGCCGGAGTATAGAACTCACCCGCTTTTTTACCGGCAGAATCGGCGAAATGTTTAATCAGCCATTCATACGCAGCACCGAGCAAATCGGGAAATTCAAAGTCATCATCTCTAAGGGGAATTTTGTCAAAGTTTTGAATGAAGTTGGATAGCGTATCGTCGTCAAGCGTATTTTGACCAATCTTGCGGTTGAAGTTGATCGTCCCCTTCAATACATCTTGCAATGCATCGACGTTACAGTCTTCCAGCTCTTCAAGTGCCTTATTAAGCATAGAGCCCACGTTCTCTTTGGTGTGCTTAAGTGCCGGTTGTTGTGCTCCGTTTTCATCAGTCCAGGCTTCACTCCAGCGTGCGCGGGGAGGTACAAAAAAATATTTTCCTGAGTATTGGTCATGATCATCTAACTGAGTGGCGATGTCAGCACTGCTTAAACCCTGTGTTTTTCCTTGCTGTTTTATTTCCTCACGGCGCTGATCAAATAAATCACTGGCGCGCTTTAGGAACAACATGCCGAAGATGTATTCCTTGTATTCACTTGCATCCATACTGCCACGAAGATCATCGCAGGCGGTGAGTAGCAGATTTTCTAGCTTTGCAAGAGTAAGTTTGGCGACGGACATTAATGGGTGTTTCCTTGATTATTATTGGCTATTGTTATTGAGTACAGGGACTGATTCAATCCAATATAATTGTGAATTCGGTCGCTAGGGCGACAGGTCTAACCCCACCTTTATCTCGCATCAGATCGAGTAGGCCATGATTTGCCATGGTCTTCACCGTGCGCGAAAGATTGGGTACCTTGCGGCCAGTGAGTTCGGCAAGTTCTGTCAGTGAACGTGGTTTCGTCTCGCGAATAGTGCGAAGCAAGGCGCGGTTATCTTCAGATAAGACTGCAGCTAAGGACGCCATTGAAGTAAACCAGACGGTTGGTGCATTTTTATCTGCACTACAAAACGTATCTTGATTTGAATGGCGAATACCAACTAGGCAACGATTCATAGGATTAATTGAGACTCAGTTTGAATTCGTTGTATTTTATCATCGCGTGATAAGGATCGGCCATTCGGGGATCCGGTATTTCGATCTGCTCGGAAAAATACTTCAATTTAGATAATATTAGGACCATTGTCGATATAACTGGAAACATGCGCGCAAACACATGGCAAAAGAAGGGTGCTATTTGCGCATATAGAATCGACAAATCAGCGGATAGCCACGTAATCACGCCAAGAAAAACATCCCCAGTTAATGGGTGAAAATCGGATATCAGTAAAAATATTAGGCTAAATATATGAGAATTCAGCTTATTCAGATGATCACTGCAACCCTCCTAATGGCAGCAAGTTTATCAAGAGGTAAGCTCAATGCCAGTACTTCGTCAACTTCTCTCATGGTTGTCTCGCTCACCTTAACTTTGCCATTCCAATACCCCCTCCATCTGCTTGCAGGAATCGGCTCTTTGCTAGTTGAATCATTTTTTGCGATTAACTTAACTGTGTGCTGTTGATGCAGCTCAGAATATTTTAAATATAACTGATTTGGGTTTTCAGCTTCTAGTCCTATCATAATTTGATGTGCCCATAATCTTGTGCATGCTCTCAGAAATTGATCCTTTTCCTTTGTCGGCTTTGGTTTCCCTGGACCATCATGCTTAGTTTTTACAAATTTCAAATGCTTCAATATAGATCTAATTTCTCGTTCCAATAGTACTTGCTCATGATTTAGGACTTTAATTTCTCGTTTGACTTCTTTTAACCGATCGTGCGTATCACACCAATCAGAATAGCAATCAGGCATTTCATTCGAATCTGATATTAGTGTTCTCGAAATTAAATCATCCATCTGTTTTTCGTTATTTATCGGATCCAGCAAAGCTCTTCGGTCACCCTTTTCAATTTCTTTCCAATTTTTTTCAATTAACTCAATTTGCCAATCGTAAACATCTTCCTCACTGGCGCTGTTGGCATTCGAATCATTGGAGCTTTCCTTGAAGAGTTTCACTCTAGTGGAAGTGCTACTCATAGAAATAACCTTTCTAATTAAAAAATATCTCTGGGCTAAATAATTAGAAGTATCCAGACCCAATTTAAATAATTTTTTATTCTCCAATCTATCGACGGGATTAACAAACGCTAGTTCCGGGATCGATATTTTTTGTGGAGAATGAAATGGAAAAAATTTTTTATCCTGGTATTTGCCACCTCCCTTGCAGTACGGTTTACGAAACTGCGATCCAGACATCCCCCTCGGACTTCAATCCGTTATTGCTGATTTTAATTCATCAGTCGGAAAAAGGAACTAATACCGATACATTGTGGATTCCTGATTTTATTATCAATAGCTTGATGAGCCATAAATTCAATGGACTACGGAAAGATAGAATTCGCTATTTTTATTTACCAAAATCATGCCCAGGTAAACCAACCGAAATTTACGAATGGGTATTTTCAACATTTTTCAATCCAACTCGGTTTCTATTTTTTCATGCTAAGAAGCAGTCATTTCGACATGAATATTCAAGTCTAATCAACGCACAAGACTTTGAAATGGTGGCTAGCGCATTCGGCATAGAGTCTATGTAAATCCACTCTGAGAATAGATCTAAATCAAAAAAAATTTCGTGAATACTCCACACCGGACGCAATTGGCTGAATCGGAGTAAAGCTACAGCCCGTATAGCGTGCAGCTTGATAGCAACTATTGCGAGGAGCATACAAAGCGAAACATTAACCAAATAAAGGAGTTAAGGATGACGACCAAAATTCTTACCATTCGCATCCCGGTGCCGATGTATTCCGAGCTGTGCACCAACGCTGCCGAACTGGGCGTACCCGTTTCCGCACACGTGCGCCGCCTGATCGAACAGGAGCACGACGCCGCGCAAATTTCCAATTTGCGCATTGAGCTGTTAGCCATACTCAACCGTTTGATGGCAGCTCTACTGGTCAGTACAACGCAATCGCCGGCACTCGATGAAATCCTGTTGCTCAGCCGTGCCACAGCCGCCCACCTCAACCCCCAACTGGTCGCGCAAGTGCGCGCCAGACTCGCAAGCCAACAACCAGGAGCACTCGTATGAAAATTACACTTCCTCTAATCGGCCTGGCTCTGTTGGCCGGTCTGCTCATTTCCCTGGGTTGCTGGACTTGGACAGTCACCCATACCTTTGCCGTGCCTGATCCATGGTGGCATTCATTGCCGGTTAGCTTGGTCCACACGTTCAACAATCCTAATCTGCTCCCTGTGGCCCTATGGTCGCTACTCAAGGGATTCGGGTCGGCGTTTGCTTTTCTGTATGTAGTCAAGGCGCTGGACGACACCGGCCGTAGTGTGCGCGTGATACGCGGCGCACGCATCATCAGCGACAAAGAATTGGCGCGTAAGACCAGGGTCAAGCCACGCCAGGCGCAAATCGAGATCGCCGGCGTGGCGATGCCGCTGGCTTGCGAACCGAATCACCTGCTGCTGGCCGGGAGCACGAACACAGGCAAGAGCACGGCTATTAATGAACTGCTGCACTTTGCATTGCTGCGTGGCGACCGTGCCATCGTGATCGACCCGAATGGGCATGCGTTGGCGAGGTTCGGGCGCAAGGGAGATGTGGTACTAAATCCCTTCGACAAACGCGCACCAGGCTGGTCGATCTTCAACGAGCTGCGCAAACCGTATGACGTAGAGCGCTTCGCTAAAAGCGTGATCCCGGATAGTGGTGATTCGAGCGCACAACAATGGCATGGGTATGCGCAGCAGTTGTTCGCAGAAACGGCGCGTGCCTTAACGCAAACCGGTGAAACAAACACAGAGCGTCTGCTGTATTGGCTAACGCAAGCACCGGCCGAAGAGCTGAAGGTATTGCTGGCCGGTTCTGCCGCCAGCGGCCTGTTCGAGCCTGGTGCAGAAAAGGCGCTGGCAAGTACCAGGTTCATCTTGTCGCATCACGTTGGAGCATTCCAATATTTGCAGCCTGGCGACTTCAGCTTGCGCACCTGGCTCGAATCAGGGAAAGGCAATCTATTTATCACCTGGCGCGAAGACATGCTGGCCACGCTGCGCCCGCTGGTGAGCGCATGGGCCGATATCCTGATTGCGTCCATCTTGACCTTGCCAGATGATCATTCGCGCCCGCTGTGGCTGGTGTTGGACGAGCTGGCCAGCCTTGAGCGCTTGACCAGTTTGGAGGCCGGATTGACCAAGGGCCGCAAGCATGGCCTGCGCGTGGTGGCTGGCCTGCAATCAGTCTCACAACTCGATACATTGTATGGCGCGCACAATGCCAAAACCTTGCGCAGTTGCTTCCGAAATCTACTTGCATTGGGCTGCTCGAATGCTGATCCGCACACAGCTAAGGAGATCTCGGATGGCTTGGGGCAGCGCGAAATCGAGCGCATCCAAACAACCTATAGCGATAAAAAAAATGGCAGTACCAGCTCGACGAGCAAGCAGCACAGTGTCGAACCGGCCGTGTTGCCTGCCGAGCTGATGTCCTTGCCCTCGCTGCATGGTTTCCTGAAGTTTGCCGGTGACTACCCGATTGGCAAAATCCGTCTGGTGCATCAGGACTACCCTGTGCACGCCAAACCATTCGTGGAGCGTTGATATGTTGAGTCTATCGAATGTCGGAAACGGCGGCACGGCCGCCAGCTACTACGAAGCGGCCGACGATTACTACACGGGCGACCATGGCCCGAGTGAATGGTGGGGAATTGGTGCTACCAACCTGGGATTGCAAGGCGCAGTGAGCTCGGGCGAATTCGCCGCACTACTCGATGGTCGGCTACCCAATGGAGGAACTCTGCACCACGCTGCAGCGGGCAGGCGAGGTGCTACTGATGGCACTTTTAGTGCGCCAAAGTCGGTCAGTCTCCAAGCGTTGGTCGGTGGCGACCGGCGCATCATTGAGGCGCATCGTCTGGCCGTAGACCGGGCGCTGGCTTATGCTGAAACCCTGGTCGCCTGCCGCGTTACCGAGAACGGTATCACGCGCAGCGAGCGTACCGGCAATCTGGTGGTGGCACGTTTCAATCACGACTTGAGCCGCGCTTGCGACCCGCAACTGCATACGCATTGCGTGATGATCAACGCGACACGGCGCGCCGATGGGCAGTGGCGGGCGAGCAATAACGAGGCGATCTACCGCCACAAGATGCTGCTCGGTGCACTGTACCGCGCCGAGCTGGCGCGTGAACTGCAAGTGCTTGGCTATACGGTGCGCCTGACCCACATTGACGGGCGCTTCGAGCTTGGTCACATCAACGAGCGCCAGGTGAAAGCCTTCAGCCAGCGCAGCGCCGCCATCGAGGCGTATTTGAAAACGCATCATGGTTTGGCGCGCAGTGAGGCCAGCGCGTGGGACAAGAAAATGGTGGCCGTGCGCACACGTGAAAAAAAAACTGCTGTGGCTCGAGCTGACCTGCGCCAGGAGTGGAATAACTTGAGCGCAGCGCAAGGCATCGACTACAGTGTGCCGGTACCAGCCGCTAGCCTGAACATTGAACCGGATGCCAAAGCGATATTGGTTCAAGCGCTCGCGCATGTCAGTGAGCGGCAATCCGTGTTTAGCCAACAGGGCATCGTCCAAACTGCGTTGGAGCGCGGCGTGGGCGTTGCAACCTTAAGCGACATTGAGAAGGCACTAAAGGATGCGATCCGATCTGGTCAGGTGGTGCGGGAAGGCGAGCGCTACACCACACCAGAAGCACAGCAACTAGAGCGCGATATCCTGAACATTGAAAAAAGAGGGAGAGCGACATTAAGCCCCATCTACCAGGGCGAGCGCACGACGTTGGTTGAACAAATGGCAGGCTTGTCCGATGGGCAGCGTGATGCCGCGCTGGGCGTCCTGCTGACGGCTAACCAGATCATCGGTATCCAGGGGCGCGCCGGCGTCGGAAAAACGACCTTGCTTAAAATTGCAGCCGAGCAGGCGGGCGCGTGCGGCTATATCGTCAAGGGACTGGCTCCGAGCGCCAGTGCTGCGCGTGAGTTGGCCGGTGCTGGTATCGATGCGGAAACGATTGCAGCATTCAGCCATCGGGAAGCAAAGAAGCTCGACGCCCGCACGCTACTCATTGTTGATGAAGCCGGTATGGCCTCCAGCCGTCAGATGCACGCGATTCTCAGTGAAGCCGCAGCCGCTGGTTGCCGGGTCGTCTTGGTCGGAGACACGGCGCAGTTACAGTCGGTGGAAGCTGGCAAGCCGTTTGCGCAGTTGCAGGCACACGGCATGCACACCGCTGCCGTCAGCCAGATCCAGCGCCAGAAAAATCAACTACTGAAACACGCGGTCGAATTGGCAGTGGACGGCCAGACCTCTATGGCCATTGAAGTGTTGGACAAACACATCATTGAGATCATCAAAGCGTCAGACCGTTTCGAGCGCATTGCCAGCGATTATGTAACTTTGTCAGAATCGGAACGTGCAGCGACCCGTGTTATTGCCGGCACGCGTTACGCACGTGCCGAGATTAACCGCTGCATCCAGGCCAAGCTGGGCATGACGGAGCAAGGCCACGATTTCGTACTGCTAGATCGTAAGGACCTGACGGCGCAGCAGGCGCGTTCGATTCTTAGCTATGAGGCGGCCGACCTGGTGCTGGCGGAAATGGATTACCCCTCGTTGGGAATGAAGCGCGGCGAGACGGCTGCTGTGGTGGAGCGGCTGGATCACTGCATCATGCTCGAACGAGGCGATGGTTCACGTGTTTCATGGAAGCCGGCGCTGACCACTAAGCTGACCGGATATGTGCCGGTGAAGCGCTCGCTGGCAGTTGGTGACCTGGTGCGCGTTACCGCCAACGACCGCACGCGCGGCCTGGTCAACGGCGACCTGGCGCGAGTGAGCGACATCGCAGCGGAAAGGCAAACGTTGACCTTGCAATTTGATGATGGGCGCACGGTGGTACTTGATGGTCGACGGCCTTTGGCACTGGATCATGGGTACTGTTCAACGGTGTATGCCAGTCAGGGGCAAACCTGCAATAGAGTATTGATTGAAGCAGATGCACATAGCTTGACTGCGAATGAAAACACATTCTATGTTGCTATCAGTCGCGCTCGAAATCAAGCACAAATATATACCGACGACCGCGACCTATTGCCGTTTGCAATGAGTCGAGAAATAGAAAATGAAGCAGCATTAGATGTTCAATCGCATGGCTTGGAAATCTAGTAAAAACAAGCCAATCTATCACTCACTATGCGCACATTTGACCTAATTGAAGCGGCTTCATTCCTCAAGATGCACCCAGAGGAAGTGCGTCGTCGCGCCAAATTGGGCCTACTCCCTGGTGCGAAACCGGGGAAATCATGGATCTTTCTTGAGGACGATCTTGCCGAGTATGTACGTTCGTTATATGCTGTACCTCGGCAAGCGTTGCAAGTGACTCCACGAAAGGAGCAACAATCATGTCACTTATCAAACGCGGTAACACGTGGTGGGTCGATTTCACCACGCCAGCAGGCGAGCGCATTAGACGTTCTGCTGGAACAAGTAACAAAATCCAAGCACAAGAATTACACGACAAGCTAAAGGCTGAGACATGGCGAGTTGAAAAACTTGGCGACAAGCGCAAATACTTATGGGATGACGCTGGACGCCAATGGTTAATCGAAACGAGCCATAAAAAAACGCATTTAGAAGACGCTAGAAAATTGGTTTGGCTTCAACAATTTCTTAGAGGTCGTGTTCTTGCAGAAATTGGACGTGAAGAAATTGCGGCAATTGGTGAAAAAAAGAGACTGGCATCAAGTGGCGCAACTGCAAATCGTTTTTTAGCGTTGATCAGGGCCATTCTTCGTAAAGCCTGCTATGAGTGGGAGTGGATTGAAAAAGCACCCAAGGTAAGGCTATACAAAGAAACAAAACGACGCGTGAGGTGGATCACTCCAGAGCAAGTTAATTTATTGCGCCAAGAGCTTCCACAGCATCAACGAGATACGACACTTTTTGCACTATCGACAGGATTAAGACAAGCCAATATTCTGGGACTGACTTGGGAACAAGTTGACTTACTCAGGCATACAGCATGGATACCTGCCGATAAAGCGAAAGGAAACGAAGACCTTCACATCTCATTGAGTAAATTCGGAGTTGAGCTACTACAACGGCAGCTAGGTAAGCATGAAGAACGCGTATTTACCTACGCTGGGAAGCCAATCAACTACATCAACACGACAACGTGGCGTGAAGCATTGAAACGTGCTGGGATTGAAAATTTTCGGTGGCATGACCTGCGGCATACATGGGCAAGTTGGCTAGTGCAAAATGGCACGCCTATGTATGACTTGCAGGAAATGGGCGGTTGGAAGTCCACGGAAATGGTGCGGAGGTACGCACATTTAGCCCCAGCGCAAATGTCGAAACACGCTGATGTGGTTGGCTCTCTACTCTATGGCACAATTTCGTCACAAGAGCAGAAATGACAAAGGGGTGCATCTCTGCAACCCTTTGTTTTTACTACATATTCTGGTGGGCCTCCCGTGAGTCGAACACGGTACCAACGGATTATGAGTCCGCTGCTCTAACCAACATGAGCTAGAGGCCCATTTTTTTTAGCTGTTTTTTACTTAATTTGAACTAAATGATTTAGTAGAGAAAACGAATTGAAGCTATAAAAAATTCAGCCCTCATTGTATTACATTTCATAGCATCAGCACAAGCCCTGAGCTGACATAGCGGGAGATAAACCGCGTAAACTGGTGCCGCACGAATAGGACCTTGGCAGCACCAAGCAATGAAAATTCAGTCGCGTTAATTACCTTCGAGGAAGCTCTTGAGCTTATCCGAACGTGAAGGATGACGCAGCTTACGTAAGGCCTTTGCTTCTATTTGACGTATACGCTCACGCGTCACATCAAACTGTTTACCGACTTCTTCTAAAGTGTGATCGGTAGACATTTCAACGCCGAAGCGCATACGCAATACTTTCGCTTCGCGTGGTGTCAGGGAATCCAAAACATCTTTCACAACATTACGCATGGAAGCGTGCAATGCCGCGTCCGCTGGTGCCAACGTATGATTGTCTTCAATGAAGTCACCCAAATGAGAATCGTCGTCGTCACCGATAGGCGTTTCCATGGAGATCGGCTCTTTGGCGATCTTCATGATCTTACGTATTTTCTCTTCAGGCATTTCCATCTTGATCGCCAAAGTTGCAGGATCAGGCTCAGCGCCGGTTTCCTGCAAAATTTGCCGAGAGATACGATTCATCTTATTAATGGTCTCTATCATATGCACTGGAATACGTATGGTACGCGCCTGATCCGCAATCGAACGCGTGATCGCCTGACGTATCCACCACGTGGCATAGGTAGAAAATTTGTAGCCGCGGCGATATTCAAATTTATCGACCGCCTTCATCAAACCGATATTACCTTCTTGAATCAAATCAAGAAATTGCAAACCACGGTTGGTATATTTTTTCGCGATAGAAATAACCAGACGTAAATTGGCCTCGGTCATTTCACGCTTGGCTCGGCGCGCCTTCATTTCACCGGCCGACATCTTTTTATTGATGCTGCGCAGATCAGGCAAAGGCAAGACCACACGTACTTGCAAATCTATGAGTTTTTGCTGCAATTGCTGCACAGTTGGCACATTGCGCCCAAGTATCGCACTATAAGAGTGCCCGGCATTGACTTCAGCAACGACCCAATTCAGATTAGTTTCATTCCCAGGAAAGACCTTGATAAAATGAGCGCGTGGCATATTGCAACGATTCACTGCAACATCGAGTATTTGTTTCTCTACGTGACGCACTTCATCTACTTGACCGCGCAAGGTATCGCATAATTTTTCTACGACTTTGGCCGTAAAACGTATCCCCAGAAGTTCATTGGAAATCGCTTCTTGTGCCTTGACATAAGTTTTCGAGTTATAGCCTTCTTTTTCAAAGGCTTTACGCATTTTATCGAAATTAACAGAAATAATATCGAATTTCGCAAGGGCATCGCGTCGCATTTGAGCTAATTGCTCCGCTGAGACGCCAGCAGCATCTTCGACACCCTCATCGTCTTCTTCCTCTTCTTCTTCCTCTTCCTCTTCGTCCTCTTCACTGACCTCAGCGACTACGACGACAGGCTTAACGACTACTTCTTCGACCGCATTCGGATCAACTAAACCATCGACGATATCGTCAATTTTGATTTCGTCGTTAGCAATACGTTCGGCAGCAGTCAGGATTTCAGCAATGGTAGTAGGACAGGCAGAGATCGCCTGTATCATGTCCTTCAGACCTTCTTCAATTTTCTTCGCGATAACGATCTCGCCTTCGCGCGTCAGCAACTCTACTGTGCCCATTTCACGCATATACATGCGCACAGGATCAGTGGTGCGACCAAAATCAGAATCGACTGTGGACAAAGCCGCTTCGGCAGCTGCTTCAACTTCATCATCATCACTGGTAACAGTAACGACATTATCGGATAAGAGTAGAGCCTCAGCATCTGGTGCGCGCTCATACACCGCGACACCCATATCATTGAAAGTACCGATAATCCCTTCGATCGCTTCCGGATCAAAAACGTTTTCAGGTAAATGATCGTTGATTTCGGCAAACGTCAGATAGCCACGATCTTTCCCTAATTTAATCAGGGTTTTGAGTTTTTGACGGCGACGCTCTAATTCTTCTTCAGTGGTCTCTGGATCGGCTGAAAATGCATCTTTAAGCAAGGCTTTCTCTTTGGCTTTGCGATCTTTCGCTTTTGCTTTATCGATGGCCTTCATCTCTGCGCGCTCAACAGCATTCAGCGCGGCCATCTCTTCATTCTCAGGCTGATATTCTTTAGGCTTACGACCACGGCGACCAGGCACTTTAACACCAGGCAAAATATAGCCGGAAGTATCAATAGCAGCCAACACAGCGGCATCGGTAGTCTGGCTTACAGTTGGAGCTGAACCAGTCTTAATCTCTTGCACTTCTGGTGTTTTTTCAGTCTTAGCTGAACTCTTGGTTGGCTTGATCACGGTCTTTGAGTCGGTTTTGTTAATTGTCACAGAAGCTTTCAATGGTGCAGTTTGTGGCTTGTCTGCATTTTTACCTGTTTGCCTGCCTGAAGTATGAGCTATAAGCTCTTGCGCTTGCTTCGCCGCTGGCTTTGCATTCTTGCCTTGTATTTCCTTGCCAGTTGGCTTGACTACTTTGGAAACTGGTTTTGGTTCTTGACTGATATTACTTGCCGTCTTAACCACATCACTTGCGACTTTAGCCACCGACCGCGCCACTGCTGTCTTTATCACTTTAGGCGCTTTAACATCTTTCGCAAGTTCTTTTTTAGCAGCTAATTTAAGCGGGGACGACTTCACTGCGCCTGTTGCCGGCATCTTTTTTGGGACGAGCTTGTCAACCGCCGCAGCTGCGGCAGATTTCGGAGTCATCTTGCTTGCAGGCTTGATAGCAGCAACTTTTTCTGTAGTCGGTGCAGTTAAAGATGCCAGTTTTTTTGCGGGTTTCTTCATTGCGTTAGCCATTGAATCAAACCAACAGGAACCGAGATTTAGCCCGCAGCATAAAAAATAATGCACTGCCTTCAGGTCTGGCGACCTGCAGTACAGCGCAATAAATTTTTCAATGTCAGACTACCAGAGTCTCAGCGCCAGTGTTTTGGGTTACTCGGAGGAGCACATGCTCACCTAAACAACACATCCCAAACGATGACCCGAAAGGTCACGTGCAGAACGAAAACAACCTAAGACCTTGAATCGAAAGCCTTTAATTGTAGCACGTGGTGGAAATTTTCTCTAGCCCCGAGCCGCAACTAAGGTAAAACACTAACTAAAAAACAATAAATCCTATCTAACTAAACGCTTTTTAACATAAGTACTTGAGCATGATTAACGCGCCGTTTCGGCCTCAGCCTCTCTCCGGATGGCACTTTGCAATTGAATTATCTCGCGGTAACGAGCTGCGCGCACAGGATCCGCCAGACCTGAGGCGGCCAATTGTTCACTTTCTTTTTTCAATACTTGATGGCTAATTTGACGCAAAGCCCCGGCCAACTCCAACTTCACTACATCAAATTCAGTTTCAGTTTGCTCCGCGATTTCAGCAATCAATTGATCATAGTCCGAACCCGTAGTTCGTAAATTCTCTGCCAATGCGGCAAAATTGGCTTGCTCGCCCATCTGCTGCGCCACCCCAACCAACTGCATCAACATTTCAGCTCCATCCGGCGCTAACATTGCAGCATCCGCAAGGGTTGCATCAGTCAACATGCTCGCCAACGAAGGATGCGCCACCAAAATGCGCATGACCTGACGCTCCAAACCCACAGGTGCACTACGCTTATTTTTGGGCGGAGCCAGTTTCGCGCGCGCCACCGGTTGCACCAACTCAAACAATGCCTCCACTTCCGCCGGTGTGGTCTGCGTCATCTGCGCTAAACTGCGCACCATCTGCAAGCGCAAACTAGATGCAGCCATTTGCTGCAAAAGGGGTTTCGCGTCAAATTGCGCCCTAGCCCGCCCCTCTGCCGTTGCCAAATCACTGTCACCGACAACTTCTTTAATAAAAAATTCCGACAAAGGCATCGCATCTTGCACCTGAGCCTCAAAGGCGTCAGTACCAAACTGACGCACATAACTATCCGGATCATGCTCAGTAGGCAAGAATAGAAATTTAATCACCTTATTGTCATTCACGTGCGGCAAGCAAGCATCCAAGGCCCGGCGCGCTGCACGCCGCCCGGCCTTATCGCCATCAAAACTAAAAATGACGTGATCAGTTTGACGTAATAACTTTTGCACATGAGTTGGCGTACAAGCCGTACCCAGAGTCGCCACCACTTGCGGAAACCCTAACTGCGCCAATGCCACAACATCCATATATCCTTCAGTAACCAGGACATATCCGGCATCACGTATCGCTTGTCGCGCCTCAAACAGACCGTACAGCTCATAGCCTTTTTGAAACAGAGGCGTCTCGGGCGAATTCAGATATTTAGGTTCACCCTGATCCAGGATACGACCACCAAATCCTATAACCTGGCCTTTAGTATTGCGAATCGGAAACATAATGCGTTCGCGAAAGCGATCGTAACGCTTGCGATTGGAATTATCTTCATCGCTTTTATCAATAACCAAACCCGCCTCAACCAATGCTGGAGAGGCATAATCCGGAAATACGCTACGCAAGCTATCCCAACCATCGGGTGCATAACCCATACCAAAACGAGCCGCGATTTCACCCGTCAAACCGCGCCGTTTTAGATAGGCAACCGCTGGTTCAGCGCCTCGCAAAGCCTGGCGATAAAACTCACAAGCCCGAGTCATAACATCGCTTAAAGCCAGGCTCTTTGCATTGACTTCGGCGCGTTGCGCGGGCAGCATACGATCATCCTCAGGGACAATCATGCCATTGTTTTGCGCTAAATCCTTTACGGCATCAACGAAATTCATTCCTGAATACTCCATCAGGAAGCCGATCGAAGTGCCATGCGCACCACAACCAAAGCAGTGATAAAACTGCTTAGTCGGACTCACCGTAAAACTGGGAGATTTTTCATTATGAAAGGGACACAAACCCATGAAGTTTGCGCCGCTTTTTTTGAGCTGCACATATTTACCCACCACATCAACGATGTCGACGCGCGCCAGCAAATCCTGAATGAAAGTTTGAGGAATCAAACTAAGGTCTCTCTAATAGCAAAATCAACGCGCTGCCAACGCAGCCTTCACCAGCGCTGAAACCACCGCCATATCGGCGCGCCCAGCGAGTTTAGGCTTGAGTGCTGCCATCAATTTACCCATATCCTGCGGGCCCGTTGCGCCAGTTTCCTGCACCGCCGCAATCACCGCCGCTTGCATTTCGGCCTCGCTCAAACCGGCTGGCATATACGCAGACAAAATCGCTAATTCAGCTTTTTCTATATCCGCCAAATCCTGGCGACCGCCAGCCTCAAACTGACTAATTGAATCTTTGCGCTGTTTGATCATTTTTTCAATAATTGCCAATACCAAGGCATCGGTCAACTCTATGCGCTCATCGACCTCTTTTTGCTTCATGGCTGCAGTAATCAGGCGTATCGTGCCTAATTTCACTGCTTCCTTGGCGCGCATAGCTGATTTCATGTCTTCGGTGATCTGATCTTTTAAGCTCATAGTATCCTCTGAAAAAGTATTTTTTTAGCCCCGCCGCCTCAGCCAATCACGAGGTAAGCGAACAAAAATAGTAAATATAAATGATAATGCCCGCTGCGGTAAACCGGAGCGGGCATGCAAGTCTAATGAAGACTAAGACATGAAAAGCGCCAAGGAAAACCTTGGTAGCAATTCTGAATTAATACATCTTCTTAGGCAATTGCTGACTACGAATACGTTTGTAGTGACGCTTAACTGCGGCAGCCAGCTTGCGCTTGCGCTCTGCAGTTGGCTTTTCGTAGAACTCGCGCGCACGCAATTCGGTCAACAGACCGGTCTTTTCGATGGTACGCTTGAAGCGACGCATTGCGACTTCGAACGGCTCGTTTTCTTTAAGGCGAATTGTGGTCATGTAAGTTCGAACCAATGAAAAATTATAGGAAGAAAGAGATAATAGCAGTAAATTCTAAAATAGGGAAGTAGATTGATTAAATCTTACTCAAATACCCCACATCGAAAATCCGAAAAATCACTCTAGGATATAGCGCCAGAAGAACGAAAATAATTATTCTCCTGGGCCCACCCAGAGCATGTCATTCACTAAATTGCCAGGCCGGCAGCAACCCCTGAGGCCCAGGCCCACTGAAAGTTATACCCTCCCAACCAACCGGTGACATCAACCGCTTCACCGATAAAGTATAAGCCGTGGACTTTATTTACCATCATGCTTTGCTGCGATAATTCCAGCGTATCGACACCGCCTCTGGTCACTTCGGCCTTACGATACCCCTCAGAGCCATTCGGCAGTAACTCCCATCGGTTGATTTTTTCACCCAGCAGGCGCAGTCGTTTATCTTGCATATCCGCAATTTTCAAATCGCCAGCAAAGCCATGCGCCAGCAATAAACCGTCCACCAAGCGCGCCGGCAGATAAGCGGATAAAAAATTTGCCAGATTTTTTTTGCTGGTGGTTTTAGCATCGATCAAATCCTGAGCGAGATCAACTTCGGGCAATAAATTTACCCTTATGCTCTGCCCCTCCTGCCAAAAGCTCGATATTTGCAAAACGCCCGGTCCAGATAAACCGCGATGCGTGAACAACAAATCCTCACGAAACACCACTTTGTTCTTTTTTTCGCCAGTCTCTATATCCACCTCTAACGAAATACCAGATAGAGGAACGAAGGCTTCCCAGCTTATCGCATCAAAAGTCAGAGGCACTAAGGCTGGGCGTGGTGCGACGATTTTCAGATTGAACTGTTGCGCCACTTTATATGAGAAATCGGTAGCGCCAATTTTAGGGATGGACAGACCGCCGGTGGCAATCACCACTTTGGTAGCATGTATCTCGCCTTGCTCGGTTTCCAAAACAAAGCCCGCAGCGTCCTGGCGCACTTGCATTACTTTACATGGCATACGCCAGTTGACTTTACCAACATCGCATTCGGTTTTGAGCATACGAATAATGTCTTCGGCACTCTCATCACAAAACAATTGGCCTTTATGTTTTTCGTGAAAAGCAATTTTATAGCGCTTCACCAAATTCAAAAAATCCTGCGCGGTGTAACGCGATAAAGCGCTTTTGCAGAAATGCGGATTTTCAGAAATGAAATTATTCGGTCCGGCATTTATATTGGTGAAGTTGCAGCGCCCGCCGCCAGAGATGCGTATCTTTTCGGCCAACTTACTGGCGTGATCGATCACTAGCACGCGCAAGCCGCGCTGGCCCGCCACTGCCGCGCACATCATTCCAGCAGCACCGGCGCCAACTACTGCGACATCGTAATGATGCTTATTGTCCAACTTATTGTCCAGCTTGGTATCCAACTTAGTCATCGCCTGCTTTTCTTCAAATAGAATTCAGGCGTGATTGTAGCTGATTCAGCTTTGCCGACTCGTACCTACGTCTTACTAGCAAGCTAATTCCAATAAAAAAACAGGCTGCCCGCACACGCAATCAGGATGTGGGCTGCAGGGCAGGCAGGCCGGAAAGCCGCATGGAATATGCGCACTGGCGAGGGTACTGGAAAATTATGACGATACGACAGCTTGTGCGCTGCTTAGATCTGGCGATTGCATGGCGAGGCGCCAAAAGCGTGCAGCCCGCGCCAGAAAAGCGCCACTGAAAGCCCCGTACAACGCAGAGAAACTCAGGCTAAAACCCAACTCATGTAGTAGCGCAGCATGACTAGATGCGATCGCACCGACTAGGTATTTCGTAAAGAAAATTCCGAGAATAAGCGCCATCGGAACCCAACTTCCTGGCAGATCAAATTTCTTGGTTTGGGCGTCGTAACGGACATCGTCGGATAAGGGCACACTCAATATCGAGGTAAACACGATAATGCCGGCAGCCAACCACGCCAGCAAAATCATGGAGCCACTACCGAAAGCGCTGTAAATACCGAATAATGAAAAACCTAGCATGGCTAGCGGCATGATCGTGATTTTTCTCAAGGACACGCTGCGATTGCGGGTTTGGCTTAGCCCCAGGTACAACAAAGCGATCAGTAAAATCCAGACCCAGCGTGGTGTATTGGCGAGAATTTGAGCAAGCATGATGTGGTCCCTAGAAGTGAATGAAGGAGCCCAGTTTGCCTGCAGCGGTTGGTCGATGCGAGTAAATTGCGACCAAAGCGAAGTTACCGAACTTAAAGTGTCGCCCGGCGGCGCGAAACGCCAACTCACTGCCGGCGCTTCGCTTACATTGAGATTATTAACCGCGCGAAATCAAGCGTCCGTCATTCACCCTGACACGGTCACCAGCATGCCATTCAGGCTGAGTTGACGGAGTAAAGGTGCGGGTATTGCCATTTTCCATTTTGACACGGACTTCATAAGTGGTCGTAGTGTGAGTGCGTTTTTCTATTGTATTCCCTGCATAACCACCGCCCACAGCACCAGCGACTGTTGCCAGGGTACGACCATTTCCGCCGCCGACCTGATTACCTAGCACGCCACCTAAAACCGCACCGGCAACAGCACCTAGACCACTGCCCTGCTCTGCCTGGTGCTCGACTGCGCGCACCGATTCAACTACGCCACAAGACTCGCAAATTTGCTGGACTGGCGCTGAATTCGCTGCATAGCCATTGTCAGACTGATAAGCCGGCTTAGCCGCGTGTTGATTTACAGGCTTGCTGCTTGCATGATTGGCATTTTTTTTGCTTTCTGTATTTGCGTCATGCGCAACTTGGGGCTGTGTCTCACGCTCTGCAGCTGACGCCAACTGAGATTCCGGCACACCCTGCTGCGCATTAGGCCCTAGCGAGGCGGCCAAAGGCAAATTAGCTGCGGGCGTGCTGCTAGAACTAGGAAGCAGACCAGTAATGGCTGCCACGCCGACCATGCTCACTAAAATAACGGAAACGGCGGCACCAGCGACCAGTGGGTGTATGCGTTTAGAAGTAGCGTTCTCTGTCATGGTAAATCCTGAAAAAAATGAATGGGTGCAGCATGCCTGAATAAACGCTGCAATGCAGTAAAGAGTTGACCTAAAATTGGCAACTTTGTAAGTGAATGTAAAAATGGATGACCTCAACTAATTGCTACGATTGAACATGACAATTGCTACAAAACAGTGCGTCACTTTAGAGGCGCGCTTGCACAAATTTCCGAATGCTGGCATCGCTGCACACCGAGAAAACATAATCAATCAACCATAAATTGTCTTCAATTCGCAACGAATTAAGTCTGCGCTTAAAAAAAATCAACGTCACATAGGAAAATTCTTGACTTGACTCAAGCAAGAAGAGATAAACACTTATCGGCTACGCAAACGTTTGCGCAAAGGATTGCTAGCTGTTAATAAATCACCAATTAAGCATTAGAGCACCTTAATAAATCGCCCCAAAATGGCGCACCCACTCATTTAGATGTTTGTCATTCACACCACCGGAGTTTGACCCCATGCGTAATACCA
This sequence comes from Undibacterium sp. Ren11W, assembly GCF_049340485.1. Classification (NCBI taxonomy): domain Bacteria; kingdom Pseudomonadati; phylum Pseudomonadota; class Betaproteobacteria; order Burkholderiales; family Oxalobacteraceae; genus Undibacterium; species Undibacterium sp. Ren11W. Next base: position 186,170 of record NZ_JBMPPB010000006.1, on the reverse strand, counting down.
GTCCTAGCTTGCCACACCCAGACGGCAGCACACCTCGATCAACGAAGCATACGCTTACTTTACTCACGATCGCGCTCGCCACTGCCTTCCCAGTTTCAGCAGCTTTTGCGCAAAGCGCGAAATCAGATTCAGACCAGGCAACACAACTGGAAACAGTGATCGTTACTGGTCAACGTCGCTCAGAAAATCTGAAAGATGTGCCTTTGTCGATTTCCGCTATCAAAGGCGAAGCGCTGGACACTTACAACGCCAGCGGTCAAGACATCCGTTTTCTGGCTAGTCGCGTTCCTAGTCTGAACGTCGAATCCGATTTCGGTCGTTCCTTCCCGCGTTTTTACATCCGTGGTCTGGGCAATACCGATTTCGATCTGAATGCTTCGCAACCAGTCGGTCTGATCTACGATGACGTGGTGCAGGAAAGTCCTATGCTAAAAGGCTTCCCTATCTTTGACGTAGACCAGATCGAAGTCTTGCGCGGTCCACAGGGCACGCTGTTTGGGCGCAACTCGCCAGCTGGTGTGATTAAATTTGACTCAGCCAAGCCGAGCAATCGTTTTGAAGGCTATGCCAACATCGGTTACGGCAATGACAAGGCGGTGAACCTGGAAGGCGCCATCAACGTCCCATTGAACAAAGAATGGGCCATGCGCTTTTCTGGCCAGGCACAAAGTCGCAATGATAGAGTAACCAACCCACTTAGCACCGGCACCAAAAATTTCGAGGGTTACCACGATAACGCGGCCCGTCTGCAATTTCAGTACAAAACCAGCAATTTCAGCGCTCTTTTCAATGCCCATGGACGTGACATGGACGGCAGCGCCACTCTGTTCCGCGCCAATATCATTAAAAAAGGCACGAATGATCTGGTACCAGGTTTCGATTACGCCAGTTACCCTACTGACGGTATCAATACCCAGACCCTGACTTCTAGCGGCGTCAGCATGCGTCTGCGCTGGGATCTCGATGGCATGTCGTTGCATTCGATTACCGCTTACGACAAGGCGAAATTTTATAGCCGTGCTGACGTCGATGGTGGATATGGCGCGTCATTTGCGCCGACCATGGGCCCTGGTTTCATTCCGTTCCCAGCAGAAACCGCCGATGGCTTACCGGACCTGAAACAAATGACTCAAGAGTTCCGCTTAGAGTCAAATACCAAAGATGCCTTGCAATGGATCGCGGGCCTGTATTACTTCAGCGAGAAAATACAAGTCGACAGTTTTGACTTCAATTCTTTGGGCGGTAATGTACAAGATGGTTATGCTTTTCAGCATCAAAATGCTAAATCTTGGGCCACTTTCGGTTCCTTAAACTACGCTTTAACAGACAGTCTAAAACTGCGCGGTGGCGTTCGTTACACCAGCGACAAAAAAGACTTTGATGCGCAACGCACCATGACACCTTTCGGTGGCAAGAACACGCCATTATTGACGGCAAATCCAGAATCCACCAATGTCAGCTGGGATCTGGGCGCCAACTACACGGTCAACAAAGCCACCAGTGTGTATGGTCGTATAGCGACCGGTTATCGCGCTCCTAGTATCCAAGGTCGGGTACTGTTTGGCGACAATATTTCGGTTGCCAATTCCGAGAAAAATATGTCGTTTGAGGCAGGTATCAAGCAAGATTTATTCGACAATACCGCCCGTATCAGCGCCACGGTATTTCACTACGATGTCAAGGATCTGCAATTAACGGCAGGCAGCGGCGCAGTGAATCAAAACAAATTGGTGAATGCCGAAAAAGCCAGCGGCCAGGGCTTTGAATTAGAATTGCAAGCCAACCTGAACCGCTACTTCAAGACTACCGTTGGCCTGAGCTATAACGATACTGAGATCAAGGATGGCAAGTTGTTTGTCGCTCCTTGTGGTAACGGCTGTACCGTGACCAATCCAGCTGGACCGGTTGCGGGTACCGTACTAATCGGTGGCAATCCGTTACCACGCGCACCGCAATGGGTGGGTAACTTCACGCTGCGTTACAACGCACCTTTGGGCGATGGTGAGATCTATGCCTACACCGACTGGTCCTACAAGGATAGCTACAATATGTTCTTGTATGAAGCCAAGGAATACACTGCCAAATCCTTATTGGAAGGTGGTTTACGCGTAGGTTATAAATGGGCTGATGGCAAATACGAAGTGGCTGCTTATGGCCGCAATATCACCAATCAACAGCAAGTCATCGCGGCGATTGATTTCAATAATCTGACCGGTATTTTGAACGAGCCGCGCAGCTACGGCGTGCAGTTTAAAGTGAATTTCTAAGCATTCACTGTATAAAAAAAAGCGCCGGATGTTTCGGCGCTTTTTTTATGCGATAACGAATTATGGATAGGCTCAGTGCGCATCGTCCATACGGGTTTGCAGGCAGCCACCGCCAACGCGCATACCACATGCGGCCTGCGAGCCAGACTGGCTGGAAACCCGCATGCTTATTGCGCGTGCGGCCAGGCACTTGGTAAAACCTTATCTGGTTTCAGCTGGCGCGCAGGCAATCGACGATCTTCATTCTGGCGGCTTGCCAGGACGGGATGAAGCCGCCGACAAACCCCATGAATAGCGAGAACAGTAAAGTTTTCAAGGCGATTTCCGGCGTCAGCTTAAATTGAAATGCCAGCTCGCTAAAGGTCTGGAAATTGGTCGTGGAGATATCGACCGTTTGCATCCAGGATGCGGCAAACAAGCCGATCAGGCCACCGACCAGCGACAGCAATAAAGATTCCAGTAAAAACGCCAATAACACGGCAGTACGCCGAAATCCCAGGGCGCGCAAAGTCCCGATCTCGCCCACTCTTTGCGCTACGGCGGCAAACATGGTGATCATGGCACCGACCACGGCACCGATAGAAAAGATCACCGACAGACTCAGCCCGAGGATGCGGATGAAGGTGGCCAGCGCTTCGCTTTGCTCGGCATAAAACTGTATTTCTGGCTTAGCTTCGATTTGCAAACGCTGGTCGGCTTCGATCGCGCTTTTGAGGTGATCGAAGGCAGACTGATCGGCCAAACGGAACACGATGGTGGAGTAAGCGTTGCGTCTGAACGCTGCCATCATTTGCTCGGAATCGCCCCAGATCTCGCTGTCGAAGCCAGTCTTGCCTGAGTCAAAAATACCCACCACCAGCCAATCGCGTTGTGCGAAGTGCAGAGTCTCGCCCAAACCCGCGCCACGAAAACCACTAGCTATCGCTTGGCCCGCAATGATCTCCGAGCTGCCTGGCCGAAACATACGGCCTTGCTTTAGCTGCACTTGCGGACGCAATTCTAGTGCCAGCGCCGAGGTGCCGCGCACCGTCACATTGCTCGGTTTGCCATTGCTGCGCTTGGGCAGATTATTTAGCACCACCGGCTCCTTGCTGAGCAGGCGCAGACCATTGCCGTTGGTCGCGATACCGGGCAAGCTTTCGATGATGGCGGCTTGGCCCCGGTCTATGCCGCTATTGATCTCGGCACCTGCGCCCTTGCGCAGCACCAGCACATTATCGACCTGACCAGTTGCCACTAAGGTGGCGCGTATGCCCTCGCTCATCATCAGCACCGTGGCAAACACAAACACTACCAACGCCATGCCGCCAGCGGTCAATAACGTAGTTACGCGGCGTACCCAGAGGTTGCGAGCGATGTAAGAGATAGGAATTTGTTTCATGTCGTTTTCATGTCGCTTTCATATCGTGTTCATGCGCAAGACCTCAGGCAACGTGCCGTAAGCCGTTGACGATATCGATGCGGCTCATTTTCCAGGCAGGCCAGGCGGCAGCCACCACGCCGACTATCGCGCTGGCAAGTAATTGCAGTGCCATGGTCGTCTCCGAGACCACGAAACTAGGAAACAAAGTACCAACGGCTTTAGCAAAAGCGGCAGCGATAGGCAAAGTCAATAGCATGCCTAGCCCGCCGCCCATCAGGGCGATCACCAGACTCTCGCCAAACAAGAGTTTCACCACAAATCCAGGTGAAAACCCCAGCGCCTTGAGCGTTGCGTATTCAGCCAGGCGCTCACGCGCCGTCATCGTCATGGTATTGGCCATGACGGCCATGATGATGATGACGATCACAAAACTAACGGCGTTAATCGCCACCAGGATGGCTTCGCTCATGGAAACAAAACCTAACTGAAACGCTTTCTCGGTTTCGGTCAAGGTCTCTGCCAGCGAATTCTTAAATTGCGCATCGATACGCTCTGAGATCAGTGGCGCGTTATTCGGTTCATTGATGCGCACTACATAGACACCGACATAATCTGCCCCTTTAGCGCTGCGTTTGCGTACCGATTCCGCCAAAAACTGCCAGTGAAACAGAAACTGCGATTCGTCGGTTTTAGCGTCTACCCCATCCCAGATACCGCGCAAGGTAAAGGTCCAGGTGCCGGGGAAAATCGTACCGCGCAGCGGGATTTGATCGCCGATTTTCCAGCCATATTGATTGGCCAGTTTGCGCCCGACGATCGCGCCCTGACGGTCTAGTATGAAGGCTTTTTTTTCGTCCTCATTGAGCACGTATTCAGGATACAGCGCCAGATAACTGGCCGGTTCGACCGCAAACTGCGGAAAGAAATTGCGCTCGGTAATGTAAATACCACCAAACCAGTTAGACCAGCTGATGCCAGTGACGCCCTCAACGGTTTTTAAACGCTCAGCATAATTGAGCGGCAGCGGAAACGTCAGCGAAATCGCATTGCGGGTAATCAGGCGCGTACTTGAGGTGCCGTCCACACCGGCATACCAGGCATCGATAATGGTGCGCAGCAAGCCAAACGCGCAGATCGCCACGATCAGACCCAGCATGGTGAGCAAGGTACGCAGCTTATGCCGGAAAGCGTTTTTGAGCAGCAGACGAAAAATAAACATGGTCGGCTTCGTTAGTGCGCAGATACGGCCGCTTCATCCGGCACCAGGACGCCTTTTTCCAGATGAATCAAGCGTTTGGCGCGTGCCGCCGCCTTAGGATCATGGGTCACCATGACGATGGTCTTACCCAAATCGCTATGCAACTCCTCCAGCAAATCCAAGACTTCACCCGCCGTGACCCTATCCAGATCGCCAGTCGGTTCATCGGCTACGATCAGGGTGGGGTCAGTGACTAGCGCACGCGCGATTGCCACCCTTTGCTGCTGGCCGCCTGAAAGTTCATTCGGATAGTGATCCATGCGATCGGTCAAACTCACCATCCCCAATGCCGCCTCGACATGCTCCTTGCGCTGCGCGCGTGACAGACTGGTGAGTAACAAAGGCAGTTCGACGTTTTCAAATGCGGTCAACACTGGCATCAGATTGTAGAATTGAAAGATAAAACCGACGTTGGCGGCGCGCCAGTCGGCCAACTGGCCTTCGCTTAAATTGGCGATATTCACGCCGCCGATTAGTATGCTGCCGCTAGTGGGCTTGTCGATGCCGGCGATCAGATTGAGCAAGGTGCTTTTACCTGAGCCGCTAGGCCCCATCAGAGCGATAAACTCGCCGGACTGCACCTCCAAGTCGACTCCCTCCAGCACAGGAATGACTTGTCCGCCGCGCACATAGGATTTATTGAGTTGGTGGATGCGGATCAGCGCGTCGGCGCTGTTGACGCTACTGGCGCTCATTTACTCCCCACCACGATTTTTGCACCGGTCTTGATTTTTTCTGAGGGCGACAGCACGAGCTTATCACCGGATTTGAGCGCACCTGTCACTTCACTATTGTCACCGATCTTACGCCCCAAGCTCACCGCAACCGCTTCTACGCTATCGTCCTTGATGCGAAACACCCATTTTTTGCCATCGCGCTCGACTACCGCCTTGGGATTCAGCGCCAGCAAAGCTTGCTGATCGGCGTCGCTTACCGCTTGCGACAGGATAGTGACCTTGGCGCTCATTTCAGGCAGGATACGGGCGTCCAGTTTTTCAAAGCGGATCTTGGTCATGACAGTCGCTTTGGCTCTATCCACGGTGGGCACGATACCGACGATGCTGCCGCGAAAACGTGTATCGGGTAAGGCATCTAAAGTAATTTCTACCGGCTGGCCTATCTTGGCCTTGGCCAGATTGCTTTCCGAGACATCGGCCTCGACTTCCAGGGTACTCATATCGGCCATCGTGACGACCGCGCCCTGACTGCCGGCTGCGCTGGAAAAGGGCGTGATAATGTCGCCCACATTGGCGTTCTTGATAAGCACTACGCCATCAAAAGGGGCGCGAATCTCGGTAAAATCCTGATTGACCTGCTGCACCTTAAGCTGCGCCTGTGCCACCGCCACCGCAGACTGACTCAATCGCACTGCCGCTCTACTCGCATTGACGCGATTGTTCGCACTATCCAAGGCTTGCGGCGAGACGAAACCTTGCGCTTTTAAACCCATGGCACGTTTTAACTCTGATTCAGCATTGAGCAGTTCAACATTGGCTTGCGCGACTGCGGCCTCGCTCTGACGGATGCCGGCCTGCGCTTGCGCGATAGCAGCCTGCACATCGCTGGCATCCAGACGTGCCAGCACCTCGCCCTGTTTGACCTGGCTGCCTTCACGCACATTGAGCATGACTAAGCGTCCGGTTGCCTTACTTGCAACAGCTGCACGGCGCTGCGCCACGACATAGCCGGAAGCGGTTAATTGCGCATATTGCTGCGAGGGATAAGTGGTCACTACCGAAGTCACCTGCACCTCATTCTTGGACGGCTTGAGGACAAAACCTGCCGCCGCCAGCAACACTAGCGCCAGAGCTATCCAGCGTCCCCAAGCGCGTTTCTTGACCGGCCCATTGCCAGCGCGGTCGATTTTTAATTGCTTTAATGCCGAAGGTGGCGCAGATGGAGTCGCAGTCATGGGATGTCAGCTTCTATCATTAAGGAGGTGAATTGGCGAAGGAATTTTACACTGATTAACTTTTTAACACCATGTGTGCGATATTTTTTAGAATCCCTTAATTTACGGGATAATTACGCTTTCAGCGGATACGCCCGGTATCCCCATTGACAGCCTTCGATAGACCTCATGTCCAGCAAATCTCGTACTAAAACAGAATTACATCCCACCCATCCGGAAGTGTCCATCTCAGAATTTCGGGGCGTACGCTCGCTGCACCTGAACGATGATTTTAGCGGCGATACCGCATATGCCGCTATCCAAGGCTCGATGCGCATGGCGGTACCCGAACAGATAGAACTGGAATACGTGCAGCAAATGATGATGTGGATGTTATTTGCAGAAAATCCGGCGCACATCGTGCAACTCGGTCTGGGCGCAGCGGCGCTGACCAAGTTTTGCTACCGCTATTTTCCAGAAGCGAAAGTAAGCGCGATTGAGCTCAACCCGCATGTGATCGCCATCTGCCATGAACAATTTCAATTACCCGAAAACGATGCGCGTCTGCAGGTAATCGAAGCCAACGCCCTCGATTTTGTGATGAATCCGGCGCGCCATGGCAAGCTCGATATCCTGCAAGTCGATCTGTATGATGCTGAGGCACAAGGCCCGGTGTTAGATAGCCCCGAGTTTTATCAGGCCTGCGCCGATTGTCTCAGCGAAGACGGCATGATGACGGTGAATTTATTTTCCAGTGCCAAGAACCGCATTAAAAATCTGGCAGCGATGGAGTCGGCCTTTGATGCAGTAGTATGGTTGCCGGAAGTACACGATGCCAATGTTGTGGTGCTGGCCTTCAAACGTGCGCCAGCGATCGACTTTACTATCCTTTACCAGCGTGCCGCGATTATCCGTGTCAATTACAAATTGCCGGCGCCGTATTGGGTAAATGGGCTGAAAGAATGGATGACACTGGATACCGAAGCCTAAATTTAAGCTTTCATAAGCGCACACAAGCCAACATAGGCACACAAAAAAACAGGCGATGCTAATTCGGCATGCCTGCTGGTACCACTGGAGAGTGCTGAGAGTGCGCTTATGCGGTTGTATTGATGCGGGTCCCTGTGACTTGGCCGCTGGTATTCACAGAAGGCACAGGCGGTTTAGGCGCTGGCTGATTATTTACTTGTTCGGCCTTGGCAGCAGGCGCTGCTTGCTTTGCCGGTGCTTGGGTAGACTCAGGCGGTTTGACCTGAGCATTGACTTTGGCGGCCGCCGCTTTTTGTATATCGGTGGTGCTAACTGATTTGACAGGAGGTGGCGCTGACGCTGCCTGAATGCCTGAGATTGCCATGATGCTCACCCTTATTTTGAATCTAATGCGATCGGAGGAATGCCTAGATTCAGCATAGAAGAGTTCTTGCGAATGTTCAAGTTAACTGCCATTACCGCTAAATTCGTCCGATCAGCCTTTACTTTGCTACAGTCGCGCATCACCCCCTACTCCGCAATACTCCCACCCAGTATATTTTGAATGCGCGCAAAGGATATGCGCATCCACGATATCTACATAAAAAAGTTGGGGAGTATATCCAGATTCGCCTACCCCGCCAGAAAGCGACGGACGAAAAAAAACGCTGCCTATCGCAAGGATAGGCAGCGTTTTTTAATGCAAAAAATTAGTTGCGGATCACGCGCTTGTACTCGTTAGTGCGAGTATCAATTTCAATCATATCGTCCTGGCTCACGAACAATGGCACTTGAACATTATGGCAATGCGCTTCAACCGCATTTTCAATCTTCGCGTCTTTCAAGACGTTGCCTGAAGTATTACCTTTGACTGCAGGCTCAGAGTAAATAATCTGGCGCACAATAGTAGTTGGCAATTCAACAGAAATTGCTTTGCCATCATAAAAAATCGCTTCGCATTCCATGCCATCTTTCAGGTAATGCAGTGCATCGCCCAAATTCTCTTCTTCGATTTCGAACTGTTCGTAGTCCGCATCCATGAAAACGTACAAAGGATCAGCGAAATAAGAATACGTTACTGGCTTTTTGTCGAGTACCACGACATCAAACTTGTCATCACCGCGGAACACGTTTTCTTGTGGACTATTGGTCAACAGACTCTTCATCTTCCACTTGTAGGTGAAGCCCGTGCGGCTTGAACCATTGACGTCAGAACGCAGCACGATCATAGGCTTGCTATCGACCATAATAATGTTGCCAACACGAATTTCTTTTGCAGGTTTCATAATAAATATACGTAAAAAGTAGGTTGCGTAAAAATCATCTGTCGCCTACTGGTAACAACACCGCAAGCTCACGTTTGATTGAATTTTAAAATACGTTAAAATTTAACCGCACATTTTACCTCATTTTTGCGCGCCAGCTAATTTAAGTGTGTCGACAAAGTCTAGTAAATTTGAGGTCATATCACCATTTGCGGCTAGTTGGCGCTGCCAATTTAGTGCCATCACATTCATTTTTGGCATATCGTCCAGGAATTGTTGCCATAAGTCCGACCACTCCAGGGTGCTGGCGTCTGCAGTTGAGGCAGCATTCCAGGCTAAGGACAGAGCGCATAAGTGCTCGGCGTCCAGCGCATAACGACCTAAGAAAGCGCGTAATTTAATATGATGCAAGTTTTCGTCTTGCGGATAAATATGCCAGATAAAGGGCTTAGCAGCCAACTGGGCACGCACGAAAGAGTCTTCGCCCCGCACAAAATTAAGATCGCAGGCCCACAGTAACTTGTCGTAATCGGTCTGGGGAATAAACGGCAACACATGCAGACTGAGTGCGCCGCGCGTGGCACTGGCTCCCACGCTCGCTTCACCACCCAAGAAGGCTTGCACCGCCGCCACCGCAACACCTTGCGGCACCAGGCAAGTAATCGGGCGATTACCAGTTTGCCAGGCCTCGAATAAAGCGGCGACAGGTGCCTGCGGATAGCAAAACAAAGCGATCTTAAAACTCTCCATCTGCGCCGCAGTGACACCAAATTGTGCCAAAAATGCATGCATAGCCACTGGATCGGACTGAAATTGCTGACGCTCCTGCTGCAAGCCGGATTCCAGCAACACGCCCCCGGTTTTTGCAGTAAAACCAGGGAAGAAAAAATATTTTGTGAGCGCTAAGCGCGGATGCGGCGACGACAGAGTATGGCAGCCTTCTACCCACTCTTCAGCCGTCAAACCCTCCAGATTGAGCCAGACCGGACGCGGTGTACGCTCAGCCATGGCACTAATTAAGCCCAGCGGAATATCGCAGGCAAAAAACTCGATCACGATATCCGGCACATCAGCTACCGTAAACCGCCCATCCTGATCGCGCCAATGCCTGACCAGTACCTCAGCAATCACTTGCTGTTCGAGGTCGATAGCGACTTGCGGGCAAATGCGTTGAAAACTGACTAAATCGTCCACCCATAAACTCACGACGATGCCATGCTCCTGCTGCAACTGTCTGGCAAAACGCCAGCAAATTCCGATGTCGCCATAGTTATCAACGACTTTACAAAATAGCGCCAGGGATTTTGTTGTATCTTTTTCTAAATGCATTTTTGATGAAACTGATAAGGTTTTTTATTTGCCGTTGGCCTAAGAATATTCATTAGGATGGGTTTCTTAACTTACGCGAAATTGTTCTTCCATTCGCGTATGGCGGCAAAATGACTAAGCTCATCCTGGATAGCGGGAATTTTCCCTGCAGCCAGTAAGCCAGCGACGATGGATACTTCTCTACTGCGTAAAAAAGGATTAGTTTGTTTTTCCAATGCCAATAAACTTGGCACGGTAGCGATGCCATGCTGACGCATGGTCTGTGCGCTTAGCATGCGCTGTTGCAAGGCGACATTCCCAGGTTCAAGCGCGAGCGCAAAGCGCAAATTGGATAAGGTGTATTCGTGCGCGCAATGCACCAAAGTATCGTCTGGCAAGGCCGCCAGTTTATCCAAAGATGCCAGCATCTGCTTGGGCGTGCCTTCAAACAGGCGGCCACAGCCACCGGCAAACAAGGTGTCACCACAAAACAGCCAGTGCTGCTCAGGCGCGAAATAAGCGATGTGCCCGGCGGTATGGCCTGGCACATCAAGCACTCTAAAAACTAAACCCAAGTCCTCTATTCTGACGCTATCGTCCTGCACTAAAGCATGGGTAACAACAGCGATCTTGTCATTTTTAGGTCCGTACACCGGCACTTTAGCGTGTCGCAATAATTCTGGCACACCACCGATATGGTCTGCATGGTGATGCGTCAGTAAAATAGCGCTGAGCTGCAAGCGATGCTGCGCCAATGCTGCTAAGATCGGAGTCGCATCACCCGGATCGACTACGACAGCATGTTGACCATCATGGATAATCCATAGGTAGTTGTCGTCAAATGCAGGGACGGTTAAGATGCTGAGGGAACTCTTCATAGACGGTCTTATCAATATTGGAAACTGTGAATCATCCCATTATAGACTTAGGCACTTGGTTAGCGCAGCCAGCAGGTAGCTATATCCGCGCTTGGGAACAAGCGCGACTGGATCAATTGACCGCCGACATTTTTGGCTACAACGCACTACAGATAGGGCAACCACAGATTGCAGCGCTCGCGGCCAGCCGCATGCCAAACAAATGGTTAGCCACCACCACCAGCATGCAAAACATTACCACGAGCGACCTATTGCTCGACTTTGCTGAACTCCCCTTTGCCTCGCAAAGCATCGATCTGGTGGTATTGCCGCATGTCCTCGAGTTTGCCGCGGAACCACATCAAGTCCTACGCGAGGTTGAGCGCATACTCATACCCGAGGGCCGCGTAATTATTAGCGGCTTTAGTCGCACCAGCCTGTGGGGTGCCAGGCAACTGACGGGGCGTATGACGGGTCATCATTTTTTGCCGAAAGAGGGCGAATTCATCAGCGCATTGCGTATGAAGGATTGGCTAAAACTACTCAATATGGAGGTCATGCCAGCCCAATTTGGATGCTATGTACCACCTTTCCAAACCGAACTATGGCTGCAGCGCTTCAACTTCATGGAAAATCTCGGCGCACGGTGGTGGCCGTATTTAGGTTCTGTGTATATGATGCAGGCAATTAAAAGAGTTAAAGGCATGCACTTAATTGGCCCGGCATGGAAAACTCAGCGCTTCCCGCGGGGGCGCGCATTACCAGCGACCAATAAAACAAACGAAGCGAATAAATTTACACCTAAATAGCAGGTCTCAAAAACTGCCTGCAGCGGTGTAGCTTTGAGTAAGCACTGACAAACCAGAACACGAACAAAGGATGCTTTAAGGATGGATAAAATTAGTATTTACACCGATGGCGCATGCAAAGGTAATCCCGGAGTCGGTGGTTGGGGGGCGCTATTGATCGCAGGAGAAAAAGAAAAAGAATTATTTGGCGGCGAAAAAGACAGTACAAATAACCGTATGGAATTAATGGCAGTCATACAGGCACTGACAGTTTTAAAACGTCCTTGCGAGATCACTTTGCATACCGATAGCCAGTATGTGCTCAAAGGTATTACCGAATGGATACAAGGTTGGAAGGCAAAGGGCTGGAAAACAGCTGCCAGAACGCCGGTTAAAAATGTCGATTTATGGCAAGCCCTGGATCAGGCAAGAAATACCCACAAGATAGACTGGAAATGGGTAAAAGGGCATTCTGGTCATCCCGGCAATGAACGTGCCGATCAGCTCGCGAATCGCGGTGTTGATTCTGTGCGCTAAACAGCCAGGCTAGCCGAACAGTGATCTAGTCAGCTGCGCTTTACAAATCCGGCAATCCAGCAAGCTGGATCGCGGTAGCTAACTTTTTATCGGTACGCTGTATATGATGTAACAACCAGTAACGCAATAATTCAGCGGTACTGCTTGCGACTTCACCGCGGCCCCGTGATAAGGCATTTTGCAGCACCAAGACTTGATCGATTAATTTCTGATGTTGCTCTTTATGCTCTGCAATTTCAGAGTAGTGAATATGCTCCATCAATAACTCTTCTCGCTGAAAATGCTCTTGCGTATAGGTAAACAGCTTTTGCAAAGTAATCGCTATCTGACTTTCACTCTTGCCCGCCCGGGCCGCCTCATACAGTTCATTGACCAGCGTCACCAGTTCCAAATGGTCTTGATCAATCAAGCCATTTCCCACTCTCATGTCATCGGTCCATTGAAAAAAAACCATAGTCCCCCGCTATTTTTTTACATTCAACTCACTCGATTTTTTTCTGATTTTTTCTTTAACGCAGGCTCATCAGGACTTCTGCATCAACGACATACAACTAGTGCGCTGACTGTCATTGGCTGGTAATTTAGAACAAATACCATCGAGTTGATTACGCAATTTTTGCAGCGTAGCCTGATGCTTTCCATCCTTACTCCATTCGACTATTTTTTTGCTCATTCGCTCCATGGCAGTCCGATTGCGTTCGAAGAAGGCATTTTCTGTGGTCGCCACTTCTGCCAGGACTTGTTGCGCGGTCTTTTCTATTCTGGCCTCGTCCATCGGACTCAACTCGATAATGCCATTGACATAGCTGACACCCCACTGCAAGCGTGTCGCTGGCCCTTTAGCCGCGTTGTAGGCTTGCTCATACCAATTAAGAGCAGTCGAATTATCCCCGCGTTTTTTGGCGTTGGCACCCAAACTCGACATGAAATAATAGGGCGAATGTGAGCGACTCAACTCTGCCTTCAACAAGACGTCGGAAGCATCGAGTAAATCGGCATCCGCTAAAGCATGCGCGGCAGCGTTGACGACCGACTGACGTTCATAGCTATCGGTGGTGGCCCGCTCTATCTGATTTACACGTTTTTCTACACTCTTTTGCAGAGACAGCTCAGGGCGCGCGCTGGCTAAGGTCGCAATAACAATCTGCCCGCTGATCGCACCTAAGCGATCGGTTTTAGATAGGCTGGTATCGTCGGCCAATTTAATCAAAGCGAGATTCCATGTCTGACTTAATTTACGACGCGGTTCGGTATTGACGGCTGTGAGAAATACTATGACCTCGCCAGGTGCCGCAGTAAAAAGATCGATATTTTCTCTGGCAACCCGACTCTCGGAGAGCGCTTTAATCACTTTGGCAAGCGCTTGCGGCTTATCGATCGCTGGCGCAGATTCAACAGGTTTAACACTAGCGCTAAGCACCAGTGCCTTCAGATACAGGCGCGTGGCACTGGCCTTGTCTGGGCAGGCGTCAGACAGGCGCAGCAAACTAGACGCTAAATCTTTACTACTAATGAGTTTTTGCTCAGGATCATCCCAAGAATAATCGGCTAATAAACTCCAATCCTCGACATTGAGTTTTTTGCTACCTGCCAAGGCCAGCTTCAAGGTATCGGACACCGATAGACTAGCGCTCATGGCGCGCGTCAGCACCTGCACGTAGCGCTCGGCGTCTACCTCGCCCGGCAAACGTGTGATTTCGCTACCATCAGGCTTAAATAAAATCATCGTAGGATAGCCGCGCACCTTAAAACGCGCCGCCAGCTTTTGCGCGCCAGGACTATCGCCATCGAGATAAACCGGTACGAAATGACGCGACTTATCGATGAAATCCGCGCGATTAAAGATAGTCGCTTTGACCTGATTACACGGCGGACACCAAACCGCGCCCCAATATAAAAACAGGGGCTTGTTATTGGCCTTTGCGAAAGCAAACGCAGCATCGACATCATTATCTTTGCGCCATTCTATGTCTGCGTGCACAGCGCTTTCAGACTTTGCAGAGATCGGATCTGCAGCAAAACTTGGATAAGCCAAAGCTAAGCTAGTGGCAACTACTATCGAAATTAATTTCATATCTCTGAACGTTTGTTGGGCAGGGTTGTTGCTAGCGCCATGTCATACTTAAGCGTACTCCTAGCTGGTACAATTTTGTGTAAGTTCTAAGTGTAACAAGAGTGCAGGAATGCGTTTGGATATTTTTTTCGCATCTGTTAACGCGCTGGCGGTAGTCTCAGCGAGAAACTAGTCGGCGATGGGTTTGGCTTTAATTTGACGAAAAAAATGAAATTGAAAATAAAAAAGCCTTGATTTCTCAAGGCTTTTTTACACTCTGATGCAACCTTCAACCAGAGTAATTTGGCGTCCCCAAGGGGATTCGAACCCCTGTACTCACCGTGAAAGGGTGATGTCCTAGGCCTCTAGACGATGGGGACAATGATCTGTCCGTATTACTGACCTGTTTGCTGCAAGCTAAATATTATTTAGCAATTTATGCCATGTCGACATAAATAAAAAAAGCCCCGACCTAACAGGGCTTTTTTAAACTTTGATTTAAAAAATCAAAGTAATTTGGCGTCCCCAAGGGGATTCGAACCCCTGTACTCACCGTGAAAGGGTGATGTCCTAGGCCTCTAGACGATGGGGACAATAATCTGTCCGTGTTACTGACCTTTTACAACTTGCTCTGCACTGAAACAAGCAAGAGCAATATTATATACCACTTTTCTTGATACTAGCAAACTACTTGCATTTAACTAGAGGCATGAAACTCTGCTTTGAACTGGTGGAGGTGAGCGGAATCGAACCGCTGACCTCTTGCATGCCATGCAAGCGCTCTACCAACTGAGCTACACCCCCAGCGCAAAACAGAAACGAGAGTATACCAATATTTCTCTCGTTTTGTAAAGGCTTAGTCGCGCTTATCTCGAACTATTCGGCGATTTTACTCAAACGCGCCAGAACCACTTCGCGCCCGAACAACTCAACGACCGCATCGATAGACGGGGTCTGCAATTGCCCCGTCAACAGCAAGCGCAAAGGCATCGCCAATTGCGGCATCTTGAGTGCAAACTTGGCCAGAATTTCTTTCATCATGATAGCCAAGGCAGCTTTATTCCACTCTACCGTTTGGCAGGCCTGCGCATACTCAAGCAAGGCGGGTAAAACAGCGGCATTGATGTGCTGCTCGCGCAAAGCAGCGTCAGCTTGTGGCTGGCGGTAGAACAGCATGGCAGCCAGGCCCAACTCCAAGGTGGTGTTGGCACGCTCTTTCATTAAACCGACCACCGCGGCAAGATCCGGGGCATTCTCAAATTCAGCTCCCAAACCCAACATCTGTTGGCGGATCAACTCTGCCAGTCTTTGATTATCGGCAGCCTTGATGTAATGATTATTCAGCCACGCCAGCTTCTCTGGATTGAATTGCGCCGCAGATCCCGACAAGTGACTAAGATCAAACCAGTTGCACATCTGCTCTATAGAAAACACCTCGTCATCGCCATGACTCCAACCCAGACGTGCCAGGTAATTGAGCATAGACTCAGGCAAGTAACCCTTATCGAGATAATCCATGACACTGACCGCATCACGACGCTTAGATAACTTCTGACCATCAGTACCAAGTATCATCGGTACATGGCCATAATGCGGCAGCTTAGCGCCTATCGCCAACAGAATATTAATCTGACGCGGGGTGTTGTTGACGTGGTCATCACCGCGTATCACGTGGGTGATTTGCATGTCATTATCATCGACCGCAACGCAAAAATTATAGGTAGGCGTGCCATCAGGGCGCGCAATCACTAGATCATCGAGTTCACGGTTGCTGATCGTAATCTGACCTTTAACCACATCGAGCCAGCTGACATCACCGTCCAGTGGATTTTTAAAACGAATGACGGGCTTACGATCGGCTGGTACCTGTGGCAGGACCTTGCCAGCCTCAGGACGCCAGGTGCCATCGTAGCGCGGCTTATCGCCTGCGATACGCTGACGTTCACGCATCGCTTCGACTTCGTCTGGCGAGGAATAGCAATGGTAGGCAGTGCCATCCGCTAACATCTTGGCCAGCACTTCGCGGTAACGCTCCATGCGTTTCATTTGATAAAACGGGCCTTCATCGTGCTGCAAACCGAGCCAACTCATACCATCCAAAATTGCCTGCACCGCCTCGGGGGTGGAACGTTCCAGATCGGTATCTTCTATCCGCAAGACAAAAGTACCGCCAAAGTGACGCGCGTAGGCCCAGCTAAACAAGGCGGTACGTGCGCCACCCACATGCAAATAGCCCGTCGGGCTAGGCGCGAAACGGGTGCGAACGGGAGTAGTTGGGATGGCTGCAGTCATGGGATGGTGCGCTAGCAAGGCGATAATCAAATACTTGGGCAAGTACAGAGATCAAAGGCGCGAGCAAGACGGTAAAAGTTAAAAGCGCCATTTTACCGTTTTCGGAGAGCAGATGATAGGCGCAGCCGGCCTAGGCAGTAGAACAATTGCACTGTGAAGCCTTGCGTCCGACACCTGCGTGTGGACGCAAGCACCTCAGACTTTAAACAAATCTGGATTAAGCGCAGCTGATGGCGCCTCTAATTCAAACTCGAGTCGCTGTGGATGCGTCAGGAGTAAAAAATGGCGTCCGGTGCAGCGTGAAAACAAGCTCATCCCGACCTGTTCAGCCACTTGCAGCCCCATCTCGGTGGTGCCGGAGCGCGATAACAAAACCGGTATACCCATTTGAGCCCCTTTAATCACCATCTCAGAGGTGAGCCGACCGGTGGTGTAAAAAATTTTATCGCCACCCTGCATATTATCTAGCCACATCTTGCCGGCAATCGCATCGACCGCATTATGGCGGCCGACATCTTCGACAAAATACAGTAAATCACCCTTAGCGGAAAACAGGGCGCAGGCATGCACAGAGCCGGCTTTTTTATAAATCGAAGGATGGGTGCGTATGCAGTCAATCACACGGTACAACGCAGATTGGGTGATTTTGGCATCGAGCGGCAAATGGATTTGATCGACTTCATCCATCAAGCCACCAAACACCGTGCCCTGCCCGCAACCCGTGGTCACCACCCGTTTGGCAGTGCGCTCTTCTATGTCGCTGACACCTTGATGCGTAGTTACCGCTACCGCATTCACCTCCCAGTCGACCTGCACCGCGGCGATCTCAATAAGCGAGCGTATCAGGCGTTGATTGCGCAAATATCCGAGGATTAAGGCTTCTGGATTCGCGCCTATCGTCATCAAAGTGAGTAACTCGCGCTTATCCAAATACACGGTAAGGGCACGCTCACAAGGAATCGAAATGATCGAGGAGCGGCCGCGCTCATCGAGCACCGTTACCTCTTTGGTCAGTGCCGTCTGGGATTGCGTCAGGCTAGGCAAGGTTGGCATAAGTCACTTAAGAAAGAGAATAAAGTAAGCACAGCAGATACTCACCCCCAGTATTATTTCAACACGCACGTACATCATGCGCAAATGACAGAATTAAAAAATATTTAAGGGGGGTATATATAAAGCCCTATTATTTATAATTCCTGAGCACGGCCTAAGAGAAACATTATTCAGATTAAAACACTTATTTCTTCAGCGAGTTAGCCGCAGGGCTAGCCGTAACCATCGCTGCGGATGCAGGCGTCGCAGCTGCAACTAGCGCAGGCACTGTAGGAGCGGCAACATACGGCCCAGGATCGGCACAAGCTGGCATCGCTAGAGGTGTAGGTGCCGCACTGCCCTTGGCTTTCAAATAACCTGCGGCCACTTTATCCTGGGCCTTACACAACTGATACGCACTCACTTTATCCGACCAGGCAGTCTTAGCTTTAGTCTCTGCGGCTTTTAACTTGGCCTCTTCGCTAGGCGCCGCTAATTTGGCAAAGCTGCTAGTGGCGAGGCCTAAACTGGCAATACAAAAACCGACGAACAAAATTATTTTTTTCATGTTGATTCCATCAAGCGCTCAAAGAGCTCACATTGGTAGTTTGAGCATTAGCGCTTACCTCGCTTTGCCCAGTAGCTTGCTCGCTTCGAATGCGTGCGATCTTGCCATTTTCTATATCGGCATACCAGGCTTCATGATGCTCCTTAGCCCAAGCGTCATCCACATAACCAGTACGCATAGAGGCGTAGGCCCCCTCCATACCTAGCGTACCGAGATAGATATGCCCCATCACCATAGATGCCGCCAAAATCGCAGCGACGACGTGAACGATATTGGCGATTTGCATATTGGCACGGCTATATTCCAAAGCAGGCACCAGCATATCGAGCACCAAACCGGATGCACTCACGACTAAACCAAGACCGACCACTGCGCCCCAGAATAAGATTTTTTCGCCGGCATTGAAGCGCCCAGAACTGACATGCTCGCCACTGATCAAGCCGCCAAATTTTGCTAGCCATGGCAGATCCGTGGCATTCGGTAAATTATCTTTGACGAATTTAATAAAGAATAAGATGATGGAAATGCTAAATATCGGCCCAACAAAATTGTGTATGTTTTTACACAAAAAAGCCAACCAGCCAAACAGAGTTAATCCAAACACAGGCAGTAACACGTGTTTGCCAAATAAAATGATGATGCCTGTTACAGCAAGCGAGGCAAAACTCAGCGCCATACTCCAATGCAAAGTTCGCTCGCCCGGCGTGAAGCGTTCGATCAAGCGACCAGTGAGCGCAGTCTGCAACTTAATCTCGCCACGCCAGAAATAAAAGCCCGCGATCATTGTGGCAACGATCAGCAATATCCAGCCACCTATCATAGTCAAAGGGCCATTGCGATATTGACGCCATGCTTCGCCCGCAGTGGTCGCCCTCGCCTGCCCGGGAAATTGCGTTTTACCCTGTATCAAAACACCCGCCTCTAATGCCGGCAAACTGGAGTAGTGTTTTGTGCCGTCGTTGACGAGTCGAAAAGTAGGCGCCGCATTACCCGGTTGATCGCGACTACGTTCGGCTTGATTTTGCTTAAGAATATCAATAGAGTCGACCGCCCCCAAATTGCCGGACGCGACCACGGCACTGGCACTTGCGGACGGGGCGCTGACAGCGGCGTTCTGCGCGACGGCCAAACTGGCAGTAGTGCTGGCCCACACAAGGCTCAAAACGGCAAATAAAGTTTTCATGTCAACTCGCAATTAAATTCCATCCTAGTTGGTCTTGAGATACTCGTTTTGGTTCTGCCCGCGACTACGAATTTGCGCTCGCCAACTCTCTTCATTGCCTGCCGTCCAACCTGCAACCACATACTCGTTTTTCGCTCCAGCCCACGCCTTTTCACCGCGCGAGCCGGTCTTATTACTCAATGCTTGATTGCGTTCACCACAAGCAGTCAGGCTCAGCAACAAAACTAAGCCCATAGTCGTCACCCCCGCCAGCCCTTTCAGACTCTTCACGGTTTTCATAATTTTTTCTCGGTAGATACAAGCTCCGGCTTGGCGTCGGAATTTGGTGCTTTGCCGTAGGCTGTGCCCCAACCCCACACCTCACTGCCTTTACCGCGTCGCACCACGCGATTACGGAAAATATCCGAGATCACATCGCCGTCGCCACCCAACAAGGCCTTGGTAGAACACATTTCTGCGCACAGAGGTAATTTACCTTCAGACAAGCGATTACGGCCATACTTTTCAAATTCAGCTTGCGAACCATCTTCTTCGGGCCCGCCGGAACAGAAAGTACATTTATCCATCTTGCCGCGCAAACCGAAAGCGCCATTCGAAGGGAATTGCGGCGCGCCAAACGGGCAGGCATAAGAGCAATAACCACAACCTATGCAGATATCCTTATTATGCAAAACCACGCCTTCGTCGGTGCGATAAAAACAGTCGACCGGACACACTGCCATACACGGCGCATCCGAACAGTGCATACAGGCCACCGACATCGATTTTTCTTGTCCTATCACGCCGTCGTTGACAGTCACGACACGACGACGATTCACGCCCCAAGGCACTTCATTTTCATTCTTACAGGCGGTTACGCAGCCATTACATTCGATGCAACGCTCTGAGTCGCAGATAAACTTCATTCTTGCCATTTTATTCTCCTGTCCCGGTCCGATTAAGCCGTGAATTTTTCGATGTTGCAGATCGTCGTCTTGGTTTCCTGCATCATGGTGACGGAATCGTAACCATAGGTGGTTGCCGTATTCACCGCTTCACCTCGTACGATAGGCATTGCCCCTTCAGGATAAAATTCTTTCATATCCTTACCTTGCCACCAGCCGGAAAAATGGAAGGGAATAAACGCAGTACCGGCATCTACCCGCGGCGTAACCAGGGCTTTGACCTTGATACGCGCGCCAGTCGGGGTCGACACAATCACGAACTCGCCATCACGGATGCCACGATCGGCCGCTGCTTTAGGATTTATCTCAACGAAATTTTCTTGCTGCAATTCAGCCAGCCAAGGATTAGATCGCGTCTCTTCACCGCCGCCCTCATATTCGACCAAACGACCCGAGGTCAGCACGATAGGGAATTTCTCATGCATCTTGGTCTCAACATTCTTCTGCTGCACCGATTTGTACAAGGTAGGCAAACGCCAGAAAGATTTTTTATCGTCATGCGTAGGGTATTTCGCCACCAGATCAGGACGAGTCCCGAACAAAGGTTCGCGATGCAACGGCACCGGATCAGGGAAGTTCCAGACCACCGCTCGCGCCTTGGCGTTCCCAAAAGGATAGCAACCATGCACCTTCATTACCACACGTTGAATACCGCCTGACATATCAGTTTTCCAATTTTTTCCTTCCGCCGCTTTTTGCTCGGCTTCGGTCAAGTCACTCCACCACCCTAATTTTTTCAATAGCACGTGATCAAACTCGGGATAGCCAGTTGTGATGTCAGAACCCAAAGAATGGGAGCCATCTTCAGCCAGCAAACTGACACCTTCGCGCTCTACCCCAAAGTTGGCGCGGAAATTACCGCCGCCATCCATTACGTGCTTGGAGGTATCGTAAAGATTCGGTGTGCCTGGATGTTTCAACTCAGGTGTGCCATAACAAGGCCAAGGCAGTCCAAAATAATCACCAGTCATATCGTAACCAGTGATGGCATCCTTACCGCCCTTGCATTTGAGGGTTTTCACATCAAACAAATGCATATTGCGCATATGCGACTTGATGCGATCCGGTGATTGCCCGGTGTAACCGATAGTCCAGGTACCGCGATTAATTTCTTGCAGCATCGATTCAGGTTCAGGCTCCATCATGCCGCCTTTTCCTGGCACCAATTTGAGTTTGGCCACCAGCTCTTTTCCAAAGCCGAGTTTTTCCGCCAACTGATACATGATCATGTGATCGGTACGCGACTCGAACAAGGGTTCTATGACTTGCTCGCGCCATTGTATTGAGCGATTCGAGGCGGTGACCGAACCCGAAGTTTCAAATTGGGTAGCTGCTGGCAATAAATACACTTGTCTATTGATATTTAATTCCTGGCCTTCAGTCGTCATCGCCGCCATCGCAGCAGTCGCGGACGGGTACGGGTCGATTACCACCAGTAAATCTAGCTTATCAAAGGCTTTTTTCATCTCCAGACCACGGGTTTGTGAGTTTGGAGAATGGCCCCAGAACACCATCGCCTTGACACTGTTTTCCTGATCGATCAGTTCGCTTTTTTCGAGTACCGCGTCGATCCAGCGCGACACTGTCGTGCCGGATTTTTCCATCATGGCTTGCGAAGGATATTGCTTCTTCACCCATTCATAGTCGACACCCCAAACATTGCACCAATGTTTCCAGGCACCAGTTGCCAAACCATAGTAGCCAGGCAAAGAATCAGGATTCGGGCCAACGTCGGTGGCACCCTGAACGTTATCGTGACCTCGGAAAATGTTCGTGCCGCCACCGGATTTTCCGACATTTCCTAAGGCAAGTTGTAACAGGCAGGAGGCCCGGACGATGGCGTTACCAATACTGTGTTGGGTTTGCCCCATGCACCAGACTACCGTAGATGGGCGATTTTTCGCCATGGTTTCGGCCGCTTTGAAAACTTCGGCTTCCGGCACACCACAAGCCTCTTCGACTTTTTCCGGCGTCCACTTCATGACTTCTTCTTTGACCTTTTCCATCCCATACACACGGTCATTGATGTACTGCTTATCTTCCCAGCCATTTTTAAAAATGTGATACAACATGCCGTACAGGTAGGGAATATCAGAGCCTGAACGTATCCGCACATATTGGTCGGACTTGGCGGCGGTACGTGTATAACGAGGATCGACCACGATCATCTTGCAGCCATTTTCTTTGGCGTGCAGCATGTGCAGCATAGAGACCGGATGCGCTTCTGCCGCATTCGAGCCTATATACATCGCGGCCTTGGAATTTTGCATGTCGTTGTAACTATTCGTCATCGCCCCATAGCCCCAGGTATTTGATACCCCGGCTACTGTCGTCGAGTGACAGATACGCGCTTGATGATCGGTATTATTGGTTCCATAAAACGAGACAAATTTACGCAGCAAAGCAGCTTGTTCATTATTGTGCTTGGAAGAGCCAACGAAGAAAGCCGAATCCGGACCGGAGACTTTCTTAATATCTAATAATTTTGCAGAAATTTCTGATAAGGCCTGATCCCAGCTAATGCGCTGATATTTGCCATTGATCAGTTTCATCGGGTACTTCAGCCTGTATTCGCCGTGCCCGTGCTCACGCAATGCGGCACCTTTGGCACAGTGTGCACCGAGATTAATCGGCGAATCAAATACTGGCTCCTGCCTTACCCATACCCCATTTTCCACCACCGCGTCTACCGCGCAACCAACCGAGCAATGTGTGCAGACGGTACGCCGCACTTCTATCTTACTGCCAGCGTCCTTTGCACCAACGGCAGCCTTAGCTTTTTGTATCAAGCCCAACTGTGAGGCGGCAATACCAGCCCCCACACCAATACCCGAGCGCTTCAAAAAACCGCGTCTGTCCATGGTCGGTAAGGCACGCGACAAAGTGTCTGCGAGACTAGATGAAAAACGATTTTGTGCGCGCGATCCGGCGTCACCCTTGCGAGATAACAACATGGCTTACCCCGTTGGTCAGATGGTTGTAGTGCGGTAGTATTTTTTGACATGCTCGGTCAGGCGATAACCATCGCCTTCAGGCTCACTGGCAACAATTACGTCATTCATTGATTTTTGCGGGCTTGCCGTGACTTTTACCGCCACGATTGCTGCGGCCGCCGCACCTAATCCAACTAACAGACCACGTCGTTTGATTTTCTGTTCCATTTTTATCTCTTTCTAGCGCGATAATAAGGTTAGAGGCAGATCGTCAAAAACTGACTGATAGGGTTTGCATACTGCATACCGTGCCTCCGCGTCACTCTGTGCTTATTGGGCACCTTACTGTACAAATTTTTGAGCAGGTTAAACAACATTTTCTAAATATAGCTTACTTGCATCATATTACAAGAAATTGCCCAACGAACATTAATTTACAATGAAACCTTTTCATCTCCGCAACACCATAACTAAAAATACTTACTATTGGCTTTCATTCGATCGAAAATTTCAGGGCAAGATCTCAGTCCATATCAAAGGCCTGCATCTCCACTTCAAAAAATACCTTACTCAATCCAGCCAACGCTGCATAAAATTTTGCATTTGGATGACTGCTAATCGCATCGCACAGATTCAAAATCCAAGTTTGCATATGTGTGCCAAAGAATTTTTTTTGATTCAGCACATTCGCTTGTAAAACATCATCCGAGGCGATCAGGTAGCGCATCACCTCACATAGTGAGGCAATGTGATCCTCGCTTTCAGTAATAGCGTCGGCTCTTTGTAAACCCATTTGTGCCAGATCGGTGCGTAAAGCCGCTAGAGGTTTCTCCATCAAAAAACCGCTCAGGTAATAGGAGCCATACAACATCACTTCAGGTTTGCCGACACCAATAAAAAGCTGCTCATACTCCTCTCTCAGTGCTTCGGCATTAGCAATGCGCGCAGCCTCCACCAATACGGCCCATGCGGCACCAAGCACTCCCTCTCCATTGGTCTGCGCAGAAGACAATGTCGCCAATAATGCGCTCGATGGTGGCGCATAAAACAAAGTCGCTAGCAAACCATATAGATCGGCCCTCGCTGTTTCTTCGCCGTGATCCTGAGTTTCAAATTTAATAGCGTGTGCAGATGTCATTGAAGCTTTCTTTTTTTCTCAACTAAATTCCTAGAAATAATCAGGTAATTAATGCGGCCGACTTAATTCCTTAGTCTGCATCATATCGATCACGCGGCAATCCGAACACATTTTTAGCCTATCAAGATTGCCGGAAAAAGCACCGTGCCCAGCGAGTTTGAGTAACATAGTCTCCATCATTTTCGCTGTGGCAAACGGAGTCTGGCACTTTATACAATGGAAGGCTTGCGCCTCGTTCAATACGCGCGCCTCACTGGCGACATCAGTGAGCAATAATCGCGGCAGCAATTGAATCGCATTCTCGGGGCAAGTTTTCTCACAAAGACCACACTGGACGCAATTACGCTCAATAAAGCGCAATTGCGGTGCATTTGCATTATCCATCAAGGCCGAGGACGGGCATGCGCCGACACAGGACATGCAAAGCGTACAGGCGTCCTTATTGATCTTCACTTCCCCGTACATAGCACCCTTGCCTTTTGGCAAAGCAATTTCTTCCGCTTTAACGGGCGCATGCTTATACAAATGCTCAAGCGCAAAATCGAGAGTTCCCCGTTTTTCAGCCGCGACATTAAATAGCGCTGTGACTGCAGGAGTCTGAGCTTGCTGCATGCCAAATAAGGCCTGATCTAATTGCGCCACGCTTTCTGCTTGAATTAGATGAAAATGCTGACCCACGTAGCCCAAACCAGTCAAAATAGTTTGCGCCACTTCCATCTGATTTTGCACGGCTTGTCGGTACTCTTGAGCTTCTTCGTCAGTCATTAGCACGGCGATATTGCTAGCACCAAAGGCTATCGCTGCCATCCACAAGTCAATACCAAGCGAGGCCGTATGATGTAAATCCACAGGTATCACATGCGCTGGCAAGCCTCTTCCTTTTTTCGCGGCATTTTGCCCAGTTTGCAGCAACAACTCAGCGCCCTGCTGCTTGCTATGAAACAATAGCGCTGGCGCTTTACCGCCAGCTTTAGCATAAGTAGAAAGCAAAGTTTTTAGTCGCAAACCTTGATCTACTGGACGCAAATACGCATAACTCATAGCGCCCGTCGGACACACCGTAGTGCATGCACCACAACCGGCGCAAAGATTAGGATCAACCAAAACCTTATCGCCCTTGGAACTGATCGCTGCCGTTGAGCAGACATCGATGCAGGCATTACAGCCAGTTTTTGCGCTACGGCTGTGCGCGCATAACTTTTCTTTGTAGGTGAAAAATTTTGGTTTCTCAAACTCACCCACCATTTGCGTCATGCGTAAAACCGCATCAAATTGCTCATCCAAATCCTTGCCCGGAGCAAAGTAGCCTTGCGGGGACTGCGACATGCGCAGCAAAGGCTGAGCTGATAAATCCAAAATCAAATCAAATTCGGAACTTCTTGCAATTTGTGTGCGGTTAAAATCGATGGCACCAATAGCGCCACAGGCTTTGACGCAATCAAGGTGATTACTGCATTTATTCAAATCAATTTGATAAGAAAAATCGATTGCGCTTTCTGGACATACTTCTATGCAAGCATTGCATCGGGTGCAGCTTTCCAGATCGATAGGGTTGGCTTGTTGCCACTTCACCTTAAAAGCACCCAGATAGCCAGAGATAGCAATTTGGGCTCCTGAAAACACCGGGAAACTTCTAGCATTCAAACGTTCATTACCGCTTACGCCATCAGTCAGTAACACGTTCACATCCAACTGTGTCGCCAGACGTTTCGCCCATGCCAAGGCCTGTTGCGCCCCGCCTATGATTAATAGATTACCGCCCGAGCGATAACTTACAGTTGGAACCGGCTCTGGATCTGGCAAAGCAGCGGCCGCTAGCAATGCAGCCATTTTTGGCAGCGCCAAGTTAGATTGTTTAGACCACCCAGCAGTTTCTCGAATATTCACAAAGCGTAGCGGTGCCACCGAGTGCTGGGCCAATTCCGAGAATAGGGCTCGCTCCTGACTGCAGCCAACCACGACATCATCTGCGCCCTTGATCGCATCCAGATAGACCCCAGTTTCACGTCTACAAAGAGCGTCACTGACAGTGACTGCCTCTGTACCCAAAAACTGTTTCAACTCAATGGCGGAGCCCGCATCAAGTGGCATCGTTTTATTGCAACTACAAATTTTAAATTGGGTACTCATACCTGAATCGGGTCTTTATCGTTATAGTTGGCTAAATACGTTGCATCGACCTTTGTTTTAAGTTCGTCCTCAAGCTCAACGTTCTGCAACGCTACCGGGGTTGAAGCTATATCCGGTAAGGCAATTAAATCGAGATTAACAGTCTCATTTGACGATTCTGAAGGTTCAGAAGGCTCTACTACACGCTGCAATAAGCTCTGCAGAGGCTGGGCCAGTTGTCGCAATGGATTCAACAACATCTCTGCATGACGCAAACTACCTAACATTCCTTCCGGGAGCGGATCAGGTTGACTGTAATCAGCAACGTAAATATCCAAACCATCCATGACATTAAAATGCGGATTGGTAAATAGTTTTTTCATCGCGGAACG
Organism: Undibacterium sp. Ren11W; assembly: GCF_049340485.1. NCBI lineage: Bacteria > Pseudomonadati > Pseudomonadota > Betaproteobacteria > Burkholderiales > Oxalobacteraceae > Undibacterium > Undibacterium sp. Ren11W. Next base: position 159,023 of record NZ_JBMPPB010000006.1, on the reverse strand, counting down.
CCGCACCGATTCATCCACGCCATCACGCATGAACACTGAAAAGTCTGACTCTGCATGGAGCTGCTCCACATCATGCATTTGCGGCAAGGGCGGCGATTCTGCGACCTGCGCCTCTTTTGTACCATTGTCTACAGCTAACTGTGGACTGGCTAGCGGGTCCGTAGTCTTGCATTCTGCTTTATTTTTCGCTTTAGACCAGCGATTGAAGAACTCCTCCGCAGCCATACCTAACCCCGATCCATTTCAGCGCGTGCCATTTTATCTACACCAGCACCACCTTCAAATGAAGGGCGTTTGCGTTTTTTCTTAATTTCTGGCTGAAAATATTCCTGAGTATATGCAGCCAACCATGACGCGATTTCCTCGGAAAGTTCCAGAGTTTCGACTTGCTCCCCAGCGTCCATCCAGCGCGCTGCCTCATTATAGGAGAGCGTGATGGCCTTAGGAACGGCCAATTCCTCACCGCCCACCGGCTCCATTCTCCACATCACAAACCAACAGGGCATATCCGCGCTGAGATTTAAGAAGTAGCCAGGAGTTTCGTCGACAAAGAGCTCAACGGAAAAACCCGACGACACACAACGACCGGTTTGCATATCAAATTGCAGACTCGCTACATTAACATTTTCAAGCTCAAGAGCAATCGATGTGATCGGTAGTATCTCCATCAACTTCCATTGAAAAGATTGCCAGCGATTTTGCAAAATTTCACGCTGCATCACGATGCTGACAGCAAAAGGAAGCGAGGTATTTTTATCCATAGCTGCTAGTATTGCAGAGTACAGAAAGTTTAGTCCAGAGAATTAAAATCACCTATGCAATTTAAATCCCCCCTCCCCATCCGCGATGGCGTTGCAGCGAGTTATCTATGGCTTCCGGAAGGACGCTGGAACAATATGCTGGAATTTTTGCTAGCGCAATTTCCTGATGTACAGGAATCCACCTGGCGTCTGCGCATGGAAAAAAATGAACTTCTGGACGCTCAGGGGAATACGTTACAAGCAAACAGCGTGGCAAAACGTGGAATGTGTATTTTTTACTACCGTGAATTGCAGGCCGAAACAGCCATTCCTTTTGAAGCACGTATCATTCACCAAGATAAACACCTACTAGTAGTCGACAAACCACATTTTTTACCCGTAACACCAGGCGGTCGTTTTTTGCACGAAACGCTACTCGTTCGCCTAAAGAAAACACTTAAACTGGAACATCTGACTCCCATCCATAGGCTGGATAGAGAAACCGCCGGCGTCATCCTGTTTTCATGTGAGCCAACAAGCCGTGGAATTTATCAGCGCTTATTTCAACAGCGCGCTATCCAAAAAACCTACCACGCTCTGGCCCCGCACTTGCCCAACCTGCACTTCCCACTAATCTATCGCAGCCATATGCTGGAAAGCGAACAATTTTTTGTCATGCAGGAAGGCATAGGAAACACAAATTCTGAAACCGAGATCGATATCATAGAACGTCGCGGTGAATTAAGCCTCTATCGACTACACCCAAGCACAGGAAAAAAACATCAGTTACGCGTCCATTTAGCCAGCTTAGGTGCCCCCATAGTCAACGATAGCTTTTATCCCATAGCGCTCCCCTGCAAAGGCGATGACTTCTCTAGACCGTTAAAACTACTAGCAAAGTCCATTTCTTTTACCGATCCGATTAACGCTGAAATACGCCACTTCGAAAGCCAACAAAGTCTGTAATCACAGCATAAGTGGCCACAGCAGATGCATGGCCAGCGACAAATCTATTGACAGTACTGAACAGCCAGAGTAATATCTTGCTCTTCGGAGTGTGGCGCAGTCCGGTAGCGCACCTGGTTTGGGACCAGGGGGTCCAAGGTTCGAATCCTTGTACTCCGACCAAATTTTAAGGATCATCGAGATAAAACTTGGTGATCCTTTTTAATTTACAAAATTTCAGAAATTTGTTTTTAAACAAGTTTCGCATCAGTTTCGGAGTGTGGCGCAGTCCGGTAGCGCACCTGGTTTGGGACCAGGGGGTCCAAGGTTCGAATCCTTGTACTCCGACCAAATAAAAAGGATAGTCGAGTTAATTCTCTACTATCCTTTTTTCTTATTTGCATATCTATCGACATCCGCGCTAGTTAATTCAGCATTGCGCATTCACACCACAAATCTAGCCACGATCCGGATTGTCTCACCCACAGTACTAACTTGATGGAACGTTACTTTTTTGGCTTGATCTAAGGTGCTCATTTCTGGCAAGTCAAAGAGACCTGCGCCATCACCAAGTATTTTTGGCGCAAGGTAGATCAGCAGCTCATCTACGCAACCCTGCTCTATTAAAGCGCCATTTAGTTTTGCGCCCGCTTCAACATGCAACTCATTGATTTGCCGCCGACCAAGCTCTAGCATTAATTCTTTAAGATCAACCTGACCCGATTGATTTCCCAACATTAAGAGCTCAGCCCCGACACTTTGCAGCACAGCACGCTTTCCCACATCCTCATTGGCATAGACCACCGTCGCACCACCGTCTTGAAACATTTTCGAGGATGGACAAATGCGTAAATTACTATCCACGACAATTTTCTTAGGCTGATGCGAGTTAGTTACCGCCCGCACATTCATTTGTGGATCATCTGCCAACACAGTGCCTATACCGGTCAAGATTGCATCTGCTCGGGCGCGCCAGAAATGCCCATCCTGACGCGCTTCAGGAGCGGTAATCCATTGGCTATGTCCATTTGGCAATGCAGTGCGTCCGTCTAAGCTTGCTGCAACTTTCATTCGCACCCAAGGCCGCCCAGTCTCCATACGCTTGAAAAAACCAATATTCAACTCTCTGGCTTGGTCGCCTAATAAGCCAGACTCAACCAATATTCCAGCATCGCGCAATAAAGAAAAACCACGGCCCGCAACTTGTGGATTGGCGTCTTGAATAGCCGCAACAACGCGTCGGACTCCGGCATCAATTAAGGCATTCGCGCAAGGTGGAGTGCGTCCAAAATGACTGCAAGGCTCTAGCGTCACATAGACAGTGGCCCCACGCACATCGATACCGCGCCGAGCAGCATCACGCATAGCTTGTACCTCAGCATGCGCCTGACCAAGGGCTTGCGTCCACCCTTCGCCAATGACTACCTTATCTTTGACCAGAACGCAGCCGACTTTGGGGTTCGGAGATGTGGCCATCGTGGCACGGGAAGCGAGTTCCAATGCCCTCTGCATGAATCCAAGATCCGCCTCAACATCCGTCACCGCCATCATCACACTCGCCACTCTCACCATTAAGTATTTTGTATCGTAATATTCGGAAACTTACTTGTCATGTCCTTAGCCTTCTCAGCTACTTTGATCGCCAATTTGCGCGCAATTTCTTTATAAATCAACGCAATTTTTCCATCAGGATCGGCGACTACAGTAGGTTTTCCGGAATCGGCCTGCTGACGAATTTCCATCGTAAGCGGCAACCCACCAAGAAAATCGACACCATATTCTGCGCACATTTTTTCGCCGCCACCCTCTCCAAAAATAGCTTCGGCATGTCCGCAATTGGAACAAATATGGGTGCTCATATTTTCGACTATACCCAAAATAGGGATACCAACTTTTTCAAACATTTTCAAACCCTTACGCGCATCCAGCAGGGCGATATCTTGAGGTGTGGTGACGATCACAGCGCCAGTCACAGGTACTTTTTGCGACAAGGTCAACTGCACGTCACCGGTGCCCGGTGGCATATCGACGATCAGGTAATCAAGATCGCGCCAATTGGTCTGCTCCAGCAATTGCTGCAAAGCCTGAGTGACGATAGGGCCACGCCATACCATAGGCTCGTCCGGATCAATCATAAAACCAATAGAAGATACTTGTAGGCCATGATTTTCCAAAGGCTCCATAGTCTTGCCATCGATGGTTTCCGGACGCCCGGAAATACCCATCATCATTGGTTGAGAAGGTCCATAAATATCTGCATCCAAAATACCTACCGCAGCACCTTCGGCGGCCAACGCCAGCGCCAGATTCACAGCAGTGGTGGATTTACCCACACCACCTTTGCCGGATGCGACCGCAATAATATTTTTTACGTTAGGCATCAACTTAATGCCGCGCTGGACAGCATGTGCAACGATTTTCGAACTCACATTGACACTGACGTTGCCCATTCCAGGCAAAGTACGTAAAGCAGAAATCACACTCTTACGTATTAAATCAAACTGACTCTTGGCGGGATAAGCCAACTCCACATCGAGCGCCACATCAGCACCATCAAGTTTAATGTTTTTAGCTGACTTGGATGAAATCAAATCTTTATTCGTATTTGGATCTATGACCAGGGATAAGGCGGCTTTGATATCTTCTAATGTAGCACTCATGCAATTCTCCGTTAAAGTGCTGTTAGTCTAGCGCAATTATGCCGAAAAACAGGGATAGCCTTGCGAAATGTAGGCGTTTTAACGCATTCGAAATACTCATTTCTCCTGCGATCAAGTTGCAAAATAAAGCGAGAAAAACAGACGAAATTACAATTTTCATTCATAAATAAAAATGCCTCCTCACTTAAAGAGTGACGAGGCATTTTGCAAGAAAATAAGGAATAACGCTAAACTATAATTAGCGCCAATTACTCAAAAAAAGTTTTGACCTTATCCATCCAGCTCTTACTTTGCGGATTATGCTTAGCGCCACCTTCCACCGTCAAGGTTTCGAAATTACGCAATAAATCCTTCTGTTTCTCTGTCAACTTGACTGGTGTTTCTATGACTACGTGACAAAATAGATCGCCAGCATATCCAGAACGCACTCCCTTGACACCCTTGCTCCGCAAGCGGAAGGTTTTTCCAGATTGCGTTCCTTCCGGTATCGTAAAAGATGCTTTACCACTTAAAGTTGGTACTTCAATGTCACCACCAAGTGCCGCCTTAACAAAAGAAATTGGTATTTCGCAGTGCAGATCATCACCTTCGCGCTGGAATACAGTGTGCTGCTTAATGTGAATTTCCACATACAAATCACCAGGAGGTCCGCCGTTGACGCCAGGTTCACCATTTCCAGAAGAACGGATACGCATGCCATTATCGATACCAGCTGGTATTTTCACTTCCAATGTCTTGTTGCGCTTAATCCGGCCAACACCAGAACAACTGGTGCAAGGCTCGGCGATCATTTTTCCAGTGCCGTGACATTTCGGACAGGCCTGTTGAATACTAAACAAACCTTGTTGCATACGTACCTGGCCGTGCCCACCGCAAGTCGTACAAGTGACCGGGGAGGTCCCAGGCTTGGCGCCAGAGCCATGACAAGGCTCACAAGTATCCCAGCTAGGGACACGAATTGTGGTATCAAAACCGTTAGCCGCCTGCTCTAGGGATATTTCTAAGTTATAGCGCAAATCCGCGCCTCGAAATACTTGAGGTCCCGAACTACGACCGCGACCACCACCAAAAATATCGCCAAAAATATCGCCGAAAGCATCAGCAAATCCAGCTCCGCCGCCGCCACCTCCGCCGCCCATATTTGGATCTACACCAGCATGACCATAGCGATCATAGGCATCACGTTTTTGCGGATCGGAAAGCATCTCATATGCTTCTTTGACCTCTTTAAACTTATCTTCTGAGGTCTTGCTATCTGGATTACGATCCGGATGGTATTTCATCGCCAACTTACGATAAGATTTTTTTATCTCATCTTCTGAGGCATTCTTGGCTACTCCCAGAATCTCGTAAAAATCACGCTTCGCCATCTCAATTACACCCTGTTATCTCTTGCATAAATTAAGCAAAAACGCCGAGTAGAGTGTCGAATTCACGATCACACTACCCGGCGAGTCATAGCGGGACTAAGCCGCCGGACAAATTATTTAGCGTCTTTAACTTCTTTGAAGTCAGCATCAACTACATCATCATCCTTGGCTTGCGCCTCAGTTGCGCCAGCACCTGAGGCGCCAGAAGCACCCGCCGCAGCTTGCTGCGCCTGCATATCAGCATAGACTTTCTCACCTAATTTTTGTGACGCAGTAGATAAGGCAGCCAATTTTGTATCGATTTCAACCTTATCGCCCGATTTCAAAACGTCTTCTACGTCTTTAATTGCCGCTTCGATTTTTTCCTTCTCGCCAGCATCGAGCTTTTCACCATGTTCAGCCAATGCTTTTTTGGTCGAATGTATCAAAGCGTCGCCTTGATTGCGGGACTCAGCCAATTCCTTGGCTTTTTTATCTTCTTCCGCATTCAACTCAGCGTCTTTCACCATATTTTGAATTTCTTCTTCAGTCAAACCTGAGTTTGCCTTAATGGTGATTTTATTTTCTTTACCTGTGGCCTTATCTTTCGCGCCCACATGCAAGATACCGTTGGCATCAATATCAAAAGTCACTTCAATCTGTGGTGTACCACGTGCTGCTGGAGGAATTCCTTCCAGATTAAACTCACCCAAGCCCTTGTTGCCTGCAGCGATTTCGCGCTCGCCTTGGAAAACCTTAATAGTGACGGCAGGCTGATTGTCATCTGCGGTTGAGAATACCTGGCTAAACTTCGTTGGGATCGTGGTATTTTTCTGTATCATTTTGGTCATCACACCACCTTGAGTTTCTATCCCCAAAGATAAAGGCGTCACATCCAACAACAGCAGATCTTTACGGTCACCAGACAATACAGAACCTTGAATTGCAGCACCGACAGCAACCGCTTCATCTGGATTAACGTCTTTACGCGGCTCTTTACCGAAAAACTCTTTTACCAATTCTTGCACTTTAGGCATACGGGTCATGCCACCGACCAGAATGATGTCATCGATATCGGATGTCTTAACGCCTGCATCTTTAATTGCCATACGACAAGGTTCTATGGTCTTTTTGATCAATTCTTCTACCAAAGCCTCTAACTTGGCACGGGTAACTTTTAAATTCAAATGTACCGGCGCGCCATTGGCCATCGCAATATACGGCTCATTGATTTCTGTTTGCTGTGCACTAGACAATTCGATCTTCGCGCGTTCAGCAGACGCCTTGATACGTTGCAAAGCGATAGGATCTTTGGATAAGTCCAAACCATTAATCTTTTTGAATTCGTCAATGATGTAATCAATGATGCGCTGATCAAAATCTTCACCGCCTAAGAATGTATCGCCATTTGTAGACAATACTTCAAACTGCATTTCACCATCAACGTCAGCAATCTCGATGATAGATACGTCGAATGTACCGCCACCTAAGTCATAAACAGCAATCTTACGATCACCTTTTTCTTTTTTATCGAGACCAAAAGCCAATGCCGCTGCAGTAGGCTCATTAATAATACGTTTTACGTCCAAGCCAGCGATGCGACCTGCATCTTTTGTTGCTTGGCGTTGCGCATCATTAAAGTAAGCTGGAACCGTGATAACGGCTTCGGTCACTTCTTCACCCAAGTAGTCTTCTGCAGTTTTTTTCATCTTACGCAAAACTTCAGCCGAGATCTGAGGAGGCGCTAAACGCTTATCGCGCACACTCACCCATGCATCACCATTGTCTGCTTTAGAAATTGCGTAAGGCATCATGCCTATGTCTTTTTGTACTTCTTTTTCGTCGAATTTACGACCTATCAAACGCTTCACTGCGTACAAGGTGTTTTTAGGATTGGTAACTGCCTGGCGCTTGGCAGATGCGCCGACCAAAATCTCGCCATCTTCTTGATAGGCGATAATTGATGGCGTAGTACGTGCGCCTTCAGCATTTTCGATTACTTTAGGCTTGCCATTTTCCATGACAGCTACGCAAGAATTAGTTGTACCTAAATCGATACCGATCATTTTTCCCATGATATTTCCCTATAAATTTAATATTATTTTTGAATTTTTGCTGAGTCACTGGAACCCGCTTATTTCTAATATTAGGCAAGACCACCCTTTTTCAAGATAATTTTGCCTATTTTTTCGAGCTTCTTATTATTTTGCTTGCGCGACAGTGACTAAGGCGGGGCGCAACAATCTATCTGCGATGGTGTAACCTTTTTGCAAAACTACTACTACCGTATTCGCGTCTTGCTCCGCAGGAACCATGGAAACAGCCTGATGCTTGCTAGGATCAAGTTTCTCGCCCTGAGTCGGGTTAATTTCTATTAATCGGTTTTTTTCAAAAGCGGAAATAAGTTGCTTCAGCGTCATTTCGACGCCTTCCTTAATTGATTCCAGAGACGGAGTTTCAACTTTCAATGCCATTTCCAGACTATCTTTCACAGGAACCATAGCTTCGGCAAAACTCTCAATCGCAAACTTATGCGCTTTAGAAATATCTTCTTGTGCCCGGCGTCGGATATTTTCACCTTCGGCCTTAGCTCGCATGAAAGCATCTTGCAATTCCAACACCTTAGCCTCCAACTGGGCCAAAGTGTCCTTTGACACTTCTAAAACGTCAGCCATGATTTCTACGTCAGCCACGATAGCTTCAACTGGATTGGTGTTTTCCACCGGATTTTCTTGCTCTTGCATCAACAATCTCCAAAATTAAAAACATTGAGGCAGAAATGGGGGGATATTCATGTCATTTCAAGGGCTAGCCGAGAAATTCTTGAAAATTTCTAAGAGCTTTTGGCATTTACTCTCTGCTGCGCCTCCAATAAATCGATAATATGTTGGATTGACACGCTGGAATTATCAAGTTCTGGCGTAAAATTACGGGTTACTTTGTTAATTTTGATTCGCGTGAATTTCAAATTTATATAAATTCCGAGTTAATTGAATTGAGTAGCCGTCTCCTCTAACGATCGAGTACAACTTCATTAATGCTGAACTGCTCGCTATTTAGCCAAAATTCATGTTAAATTGCCTACGTGCAATTCAAAATAAAATGCAATCTGGAAATCTAATTAATTGAAACCAAAAATCATTCCTTTACGTATGATGGGTGACGATAGAGGCAGTCTTGTCGCGGTAGAAACACATCAAGACCTACCATTTGAACTTCAGCGCGTCTATTACATCTTTGGCACAAAAGAGGGTGTAGAACGAGGTTTTCATGCGCATAAAAATTTACAACAAGTTGCTGTTGCGGTGCGCGGGTCATGCACTATGGTACTGGATAATGGAGTAGAAAAAGTCGAAGTTCAATTGAACAATCCGACCCAAGGCCTATATATTGGCACCATGCTCTGGCACTTTATGAAAAATTTTACTGAAGACTGCGTATTGTTAGTATTTGCAGATCAACATTACATCGAAAGCGATTACATTCGCAATTATTCCGATTTTTTGGAGCTTTTAAGTGATACACCCAAACAGTGACGTACAAAGCACAAAAATTGGCGATCGCACACGAATCTGGCAATACGTCATCGTTTTACCCGGCGCGACGATTGGACAGGACTGCAATATTTGTTCTCACTGCCTGATAGAAAATGACGTTGTTATAGGTGATAGAGTAACCATTAAAAGTGGCGTTCAAATTTGGGATGGCGTGACAATAGAGGATGATGTTTTTGTAGGACCGAATGTAAGTTTTACAAATGATATTTTTCCAAGATCTAAGGTTTACCCTGAGTCATATTCAAAAACTAGGATCTCGAAAGGCGCTTCCATCGGAGCTAACGCAACAATTCTTCCTGGCATTACAATTGGGATTAACGCAATGATAGGCGCTGGAAGCGTGGTGACCAAAAATGTTGCCGATAACACTATTGTTGTCGGCAATCCCGCCCGCAGCACAAAAAATAAGCTTTTAAAATGACTATCCCATTTCTTGACCTAAAAACACAACATCAAGACCTTAAAATTGAATTGACTCAGGCCTTCACCGAGGTTCTTGATAAGGGCTGGTTCATTCAAGGTGATCAACTTGCTCTATTCGAACAAGAATATGCAATTTATTGCAACACAAAACATTGCGTAGGTGTTGGCAATGGCTTGGATGCCCTGCATTTGATCTTACGCGCCTACGATATTGGTGCTGGTGACGAGGTCATTGTTCCATCGAATACCTATATTGCGACCTGGCTTGCCGCATCTTATGCTGGTGCTACTCCGGTTCCGGTGGAACCAGATCTGACAACCTACAACATTTCAGCGGAACGAATAGAAGCAGCGATTACTCCGAACACCAAGGCAATCATTGCGGTTCATCTATACGGCCAAGTGGCTGACATGGATGCGATCAATAATATTGCTAACAAATACGGTCTAAAAGTTATTGAAGATGCGGCACAGTCGCAAGGATCATTGTACAAGGGCCGTTTGTCCGGAGGGCTTGGTGACGCAGCAGGACATAGCTTCTATCCAGGGAAAAACCTCGGCGCACTCGGTGATGGTGGAGCCATTACAACGAACGATGATGCCTTGGCGGACAAGCTGCGCATGTTGCGCAACTATGGATCTCAAGTTAAGTATAAAAATGAGCTGAAGGGATTTAACTCTAGACTAGATGAAATGCAAGCTGCGTTTCTCAGAGTTAAATTACATAAACTCACACTTTGGAATCAACGACGTAAAACACTGGCAGCCATTTATCAGCGAGAATTGCAGGGCATCGCATCGCTAACACTGCCATTTGTACCAGAGTGGGCCGATCCGGTGTGGCATCTATACGTAGTTCGCAGTACGCGACGTGATGAACTCCAACAGTATTTGCACGCGCATGGCATAGGCACCGTCATCCACTATCCGATTGCGCCGCATCTGCAAGGCGCGTACTCAGAACTCAATCTGGGTCCTGGTTCTTTACCGATCTCTGAAAAAATTCATGCTGAAGTGATTAGTTTGCCACTAGATCCGTATTTATCGACAGAGGATGTCACTAGCGTGATTACAGCTGTGCGTCAGTTCCACGCCTGACCGATGTATTGATGTCACTGTTACACACGAGTTTTCTCAATGCGATTGCCGTTGCTATACGTATGCTGGCAATGCTGGGATTAAACAAATTATTGGCACTGTATGTCGGTCCGGCTGGATATGCAGCAATAGGGCAGTTTCAAAATGCCGTTACCATGATCACGTCCTTTGCCAGCGGCGCGATCAACACGGGCGTCACCAAATATACTGCGGAATATCATGCTGACATCACCGCCCAGCAAAATGTGTGGCGCACCGCGGGAACCATCTCTATTCTTTGCGCAACGATTGCATCCGCAATCATCGCAGTATTCCATCAACAATTAGCATTGATTGTTTTAAAAGATGCGGAACAGAGCGGTGTTTTTCTATGGTTCTCTGCAACACTTTTGTTGTTCGTTTTAAATGCGCTGTTAATGGCAATTCTTAATGGAAAAAAAGAAGTAAGCCTGTACATCATTGCCAATATCAGCACCAGTATCGTAACTCTCCTAGCGACCTGGGCTTTAGCCCGTGCTTGGGGTTTGTATGGTGCTTTGGTAGCATTAGCGATCAACCAATCCATAGTATTTTTTATTACACTATCTCTCTGTCTACGTAGCGACTGGTTCCGAGTGCAGCATCTATTTGGACGTATCGATATAGAAATAGCCCGCAAGCTAGCCAGTTATGCCTTAATGGCAATTGTCACGGCAATTGCCATTCCATTAAGCCAGGTATTGATACGCAACCATCTGGTGTTTGCATTTGGTTGGGACAATGCCGGCCTTTGGCAGGCGGTCACCAAATTAAGTGATATGTACTTAATGCTGATCACCACCACGTTAACTGTGTATTACTTACCGCGGCTTTCTGAGATAGAAGATCGTGGTCAATTAAGACAAGAGATTGCCAAAGTTTATCGCTTTATTTTACCGATCACGATCATCGGAGCAATTGCAGTATACTTGCTGCGAAATTGGTTAATTTCATTTTTATTCACGCCTGATTTTTTGCCCATGCTCGATTTACTCGCGTGGCAACTAGCCGGTGACGTAATCAAAATCGGCAGTTGGGTCTTGGGTTTCGTTATGCTAGCGAGAGCCATGACAAAAGCTTATATTCTGACGGAAATCATTTTCAGCATTACATTAGTCGTTATTACTTATGCCTTGACACCATGGTTTGGATTGAAAGCCACGGTCATCGCTTTTTTCATCAACTATGTACTTTATTGGCTCAGTATCGCCATCATCTTAAATAAAACAGATTATCGGTAATAGGGCATGCTAACAACATACATAGAAAAATCGCAGGCCCTGATACTTCAAGCCAAAAATTTCAACGCTGCCATCAAGATGGCACGTTTTTTTGGTGAGCTTTTGTGGAAAAATAATCTTGGGCAATACCATCTAACGAGCTTAGAAAATGCGCTCGTAGAGAAATATGCCCATTTATTTGACACTGATTTCAAAATAGAGAATCGCAGCACTTACCTGCACCTCCTCACCAAAGCCTATGAGACTGGTGGGCATACTCGCATTGTCGAGCGTCTAATACACTCGGATGCCTTGAAATCTTCTGCCATTCTAGTGACCGAGAGCGTAGATCCACGTGCCTTAAAAAAACTCTCTAATGCAAAACACGGCTGTATCAGACTTGAAAAACAGGGCAATAGCCAGCTAAAAATCCAAGCGATTATTCATGAATTGGCGAAGTGTCAGGTCGCAATTTTACATTTACATCCACACGATATTGAAACGACGATTGCAGTAGCAATTGCGAAAAAAAAATTCAACATTCGCGTATTGTTTTACAACCATGCCGACCATGTTTTTTCCTTTGGTCATGGAGTGGCCGACAGGACTCTCGAACTTAGTCACTTTGGCTGGGCCTTACGTCACAAACGCGAGTCGGAAAATAAGTCCACATTTACCGGTATACCGCTGGCACTTCCAAAGAAATCGACGGTCTCTAAAATACCGGAAAGCGATGCCTATATTGCCAGTGCCGGTTCCGCCTATAAATTCAAACCTGGGCAAGGTTATTCCTTCCCGAATTTTGTAGCTAGCCTGATTGAAAAAATCCAGCTACCGTTTATCTTAATTGGAGCAGATCCCTGGAATAGCCCTTGGTGGTGGTCAATTTTTTTTCAAGAAAAATTTAAACCCAAACCTAGGTTGCAATTTGCAAATAAAATGTCGCATGAAAAATATGTGAGCTACCTGAGTAATGCCAGTGCTTATATCGACAGTTTTCCTATGACAGGTGGCACTGCTTTTCCAGAAATTCTCAGTCTCGGCGTACCCTGTTTTGGCGTATTAACTGGCGCGCATGGCTACACACCGGCAGACAGACTGAAGTCAGCAAACATGCAAAAACTGTCCGATGAGCTTTTGCACTTTTTGGCTACGCAGGAACGCCCCGGCATCAATCTCGATGAGGTGATGGAGCAGGTTTACCAAGCGCACGATACTGATAAAGTGGCGGCTAGAGTAGCGATCGCAGCGAGTGCAACAGAACTGGAAGCTCGAACCTTATGGGACAATCCAGCCGCTATAGATACTCAATTTTATGAAAAAATTTGGCGTAATCAAAAACTGTTTAGCATGCCAGTTCACACCCTCCCGAATATTCTTCTACTGCGATTGTTTATCGGCTACTGGCTAAACAGAAACAACGCAACATAGCTTGCGTACAACGCAAAAACAAGCAGCAGTCACATCACCCACTATGCCAGAGCAGATTTAGTATGATCCACGTCGCAATTATTAGTCACGGCCATGAAGACTTGTTAATTTCCAGTCAACTTGGTGGCTTGCAGAATGCACCGCAACCAGTTCGCGTGTGGGTCAAGGACAATAAGCCGTCAGCAAAACTAAAAGCCTATTGCCAGCAGCATGGCGTTACCTATACCGACAAGTGCCCCGGCTTGGGATTTGGTGAGAATAACAATTACTTGTTCGATCATGTCAAACAAGAACAGGGCTTTCAATCAGGCGACGCTTTTGTCGTCATGAACCCTGACATCACGATAGCAGCAGAAACTATATCGACGCTGATTGCACAAATGCGGCAAGACCATGTACTACTTGCCAGCATCAATCTGTTTCGAGATCCTGAGCACGAAAACCCAGACCTCAATATACGGCGCTTTCCTGATATTTGCTCTGCCTTTCGCATGCTCCTTAGTCGCTCCCTGACTCAAACCTATGACAAGAGGCAGATCACCAGCGCCTGTGAAGTTGACTGGGCATCTGGTGCCTTGCTGGCCTTTGATGCTGAGCATTACGCCAGATTAGGCGGCTTTGATACGCACTATTTTATGTACTTTGAAGACGTCGATCTTTGTTACCGTTCCAAAAAATTATTTAACTCAGGGGTGCGTTACTACCCTCAATTTAAAGCTACGCATTTGGCAGCGCGTCAGAGTAGAAATTTATTCTCGCCCCACGCATCTTGGTTTATACAGAGTTTTTTGACGTTTTTAACTCGTAGATATTTCGTCTATTCCAGACATGCGGCACGTGCTGCAATTCGATAAACGAGCATGAATACATCTAAGCAAAATGCGTCCATTTTATTGACAGGTGCCACTGGTTTTGTCGGGCAAGGCATACTCAAACAAGCCCTACTGCAATCAATAGATGTATGCTGCGTCAGCCGCAAGGCGATGCAAATGATCTCAGGCACGACCGGAAATATGCGTAATATCCTCATGCCTGAACTGGCACCCGATACCGATTGGAGTGCCGCCTTATCCGGCATCAGTACCGTAATTCATTGCGCTGCACGCGTACACGTGATGGAAGAAACAAGTGCAGATCCACTTACTCTGTTTCGGCGAGTAAATGTAGCTGCTACCTTAAACTTGGCACGGCAGGCGACGTTAGCAGGTGTGCGTCAATTTATTTTCATTAGCTCGGTGAAGGTGAATGGCGAGCAAACCACGCCTGGGCAGCCTTACACTGAAGAGTGCAGTCCCCAGCCTGAGGATGCCTATGGCATTTCCAAATATGAGGCCGAACTTGCCTTGCTAGAATTAGGGCGAAATACCGGCATGGCGATCACGATAATCCGTCCGCCTTTAGTCTATGGGCCTGGCGTGCGTGCCAACTTTTTGAGCTTACTGCAAAGTGTCAGGCGCGGGATACCATTGCCTTTGGCGAGTATTCATAACCAACGCAGTTTCATCTATCTCGATAATTTGGTGAGCCTGGTATTGTGCTGCCTGGATAATCCCAAGGCAAACAACCAGATATTTCTGGCATCGGATGGTCATGATCTTTCCACCACAGAACTACTGCAAGCTTGTGCAACAGCACTGGACGTGCCATCCCGCTTAATCCCGTTCCCAGCCAAGCTACTGAGCCTCGCCGCCAGCTTAATCGGAAAAAAATCCATGGCCGATCGGCTTTGCCAGTCCTTACAAGTTGATATCAGTAAAACCAAACAGGTCTTAGACTGGGTGCCGCCTTACACGGTAGCGCAAGGTTTATTGGCTACAGTAAAAAATATAAAGACATCATGAACTTAAAACGACTATTTGACCTGATCATCGCCCTGCTCGCTTGCAGCCTGCTACTGTTACCCATATTATTGGTGGCGTTATGCGTAAAACTGACATCGCGCGGCCCTGCCGTATATTGGTCAGACCGCGTCGGTCGTAACAACGCCATATTCCGCATGCCAAAATTTCGCAGCATGCGCATCGATACTCCCGCTGTCGCCACCCATTTATTAGGCAATCCGGATCAGTATCTGACGCCTATAGGATCTTTCCTCAGAAAATCGAGTCTAGATGAACTGCCCCAGTTATGGAGCATACTCAAGGGCGACATGAGTCTGGTCGGTCCCAGGCCCGCGCTCTATAATCAGGACGATCTGATCGCCTTGCGTACAGAAAAGCAGGTGCACCTGATCGTTCCCGGCCTAACCGGTTGGGCTCAAATCAACGGTCGCGATGAACTGCCTATCCCGGAAAAAGTCTTGCTGGATGCCTACTATCTTGAGCATCAGTCTTTCTGGCTGGATCTGCGCATCTTGCTCTTGACGTTTTTCAAAGTAATCAAACGCGATGGTGTTACACATTGATACGCATTTGTCGCGGCTTAATCGATGATTAACCGGCAAAGACACCTGTATGTCACGCAGCACACGTATAATTAAGGCAATATGATTATTGCAGCACTCGGACACCTAACACATGGAATTTCTTCTCGTACTACCGCGCTTTAAAAAGCAGCTCATCACTGCCATGGTAGATGCCATCTGTCTGCCCATTACCTTTATTCTGGCGATCTGGTTGCGCTACGACAGCTTCAATCTCGTTTTATTCTCTCAGTATTTTTGGCTGATCGCAGCGGTGCCTCTGGTGACAGTTCCGATTTTTATCCGTATCGGACTCTACCGTGCCGTCATCCGCTATATCGATCAAAAAATCATCGGTGTGGTATTGCTAGGCGTCACCCTGTCGGTACTTGGCTTGGCCTTCATCGGCATCATGACCCATATCATCGCGCCTTCGCGTGCCGTATTCGGGATTTATTGGGCTGGGGCCTTACTGTATGTCGGTGCTAGCCGTTTTCTGGCGCGCGCTTATCTGGTAGGTGTCGACCGCAATGAAGATACCGTCAAAATCGCTATTTATGGCGCTGGTCAAGCCGGTGCGCATTTGGCCACCGCACTACGCAGCAGCGGTGCCTATACCTGCGTCGCCTTCATCGATGACAATAAAAATTTGCATGGATCCTTAATTGCAGGCATCACGATTCACTCTCCCGATAAGCTTGGTGAACTGATCACACGTTTAAATATCAAGGAAGTATTACTCGCCATGCCGACCATTTCCAAAGCCCGCCAAAAACAGGTATTGGATCATTTGGAAGCCTACAAAATTCGTATCAAAGTTACCCCCTCCATCAAGAGTCTGGTCAACGGTGAATTACGCGTACAAGATATACGCGATGTAGAGATAGAAGATTTGCTTGGCCGCGATACGGTAGAGCCCGATGCACGCTTGCTAGCTGCCTGCATCACAGGCAAGAACGTGATGGTGACCGGTGCCGGAGGCTCTATTGGATCTGAGCTATGTCGCCAGATTTTAGCCCAGCGCCCAGCCCAATTGGTGCTGCTGGAGATGTCAGAGTTTGCCTTGTATGCGATAGAACAAGAACTGAGCGCATTACGCCAAAGTACCCAGATCAATTGCGAGATTATTCCCTTTCTTGGCAATATTCATGATGCCGCCAAACTAGACAAAATTTTCCGAACTTATAACATCAATACCCTGTACCATGCAGCCGCCTATAAACATGTGCCTCTGGTGGAGCATAACCCGATCGAAGGCATACGCAATAATGTGTTTGGCACTTTGCGCCTGGCACAGGCTGCGATGGCGGCGCAGGTCAATCATTTCGTTTTAATTTCTACTGATAAGGCGGTGCGCCCAACCAATGTGATGGGTGCCACCAAGCGTCTGGCTGAACTGATATTACAGGCCTGCGCGCGGCGTCAGAGTGCCACCCGTTTTTGCATGGTCAGGTTCGGCAATGTACTCGGTTCTTCCGGCTCGGTAGTGCCGCTGTTTCGCAAGCAGATTATGCAAGGCGGACCGATCACTCTGACCCACCCGGAAATCACACGTTACTTCATGACCATTCCGGAAGCGGCACAATTAGTGCTACAAGCTGGTGCCATGGGTGAAGGCGGCGACGTGTTTGTGCTCGACATGGGCGAACCGGTGCGCATCATCGATCTGGCGCGCCGCATGGTGCATCTGTGCGGACTGGAAGTAAAATCAGAAAGCACCCCAGAAGGCAGCATAGAAATCAATCATGTCGGTCTGCGCCCCGGTGAAAAACTGTATGAAGAATTGCTGATTGGTGACGACGTCGAAGGCACCAGCCACCCGCTCATCATGCGCGCCCAAGAATCAGAAATCCCCTGGGATCTGTTACAGCAATCTTTGCAACAGCTAGACGCGGCTTGCGGCGCCTTTGATCACCAGCAAGTACGCGCGCTATTGCAACAATTAGTACTCGAGTACGAGCCACAATGCGGCATAGAAGATTTCATCTGGCAGGCCAAATTGGCACCGGCCGAACAGGCGCTCGCTAGTGCCCTTCTGCATTGAGGCCCCACTAGCTCGCTCTCAGAACACCAATATTATTTCAACCTAAAATTCAACCTAAAATTCAACCCTTGGTAAACCACTATGTCCCTGCTCTCCCCTAGTATTTTTAAGGCCTACGATATCCGCGGCATTATCGGCAAAACCCTCGATGCCAAAGTCGCCTATCAAATCGGCCAGGCCTTCGGCTCGGCCGCCCTGGCAAAAGGCGAACCAACCGTGGTCATAGGTCGTGACGGTCGTCTTTCCGGCCCGGAACTGACTGCCGCGCTGGCGCAAGGTTTGCAATCGACCGGTGTGGATGTGATTGATCTGGGTATCGTCGCAACGCCTATGGTGTATTTCGGTACGCATATACTCGGTGCGGCCTCCGGCATCATGGTGACCGGCAGCCACAATCCTCCCGACTACAATGGTTTCAAGATGGTGTTGGCCGGTGAAGCGATCTATGGCGATGCGATACTGGCGCTGTATCAGCGCATCTTGCATAACGACGTCGTTACTGGCAGCGGTAGCTACCGCACGCACGATATCAAGGCCGCCTACCTGGCACGCATCGTAGATGACGTCAAACTGGCGCGTCCTTTGAAGATCGCAATTGATTGCGGCAATGGCGTGGCAGGTGCTTTCGCCGGCGAGATGTATCGCGCCATGGGTTGCGAAGTGACAGAATTGTTTTGCGAAGTCGACGGCACTTTCCCGAATCACCATCCTGATCCGGCGCATCCTGAAAACCTGCAAGACCTGATACGCTGCCTGCAAAATGGCGACGCTGAAATCGGTCTGGCCTTTGATGGTGACGGCGACCGTCTCGGCGTAGTGACTAAAGACGGCCAGATCATTTATCCGGATCGTCAATTAATGCTGTTTGCCGAAGATGTGTTAAGCCGCAATCCTGGTGCGCAGATTTTGTACGACGTTAAATGCACACGCCATATCTCGGCCTGGGTTAAGGCGCGCGGCGGTGTGCCCCTAATGTGGAAAACCGGTCACTCACTGGTGAAAGCCAAGTTGCGCGAAACCGGTTCACCACTGGGCGGTGAGATGAGCGGCCACATTTTCTTCAAAGACCGCTGGTATGGTTTTGACGATGGCATGTACGCAGGCGCGCGCCTGATGGAAATTTTGAGCAAAGTAAGCGACATGACTGCTACCCTCAATAACTTGCCGCAATCTGCCAGTACCCCAGAACTACAATTGCAATTAAGCGAAGGTGAAAATTTTGCCATCATCGCGCAGATGCAAGCCAATGCCAATTTCCCAGGTGCCGATGAAGTCATTACCATCGATGGTTTGCGAGTCGAGTATCCGGATGGTTTCGGGCTGGCCCGCTCGTCCAATACCACACCGGTGATCGTGATGCGTTTTGAAGCCGAAACACCAGCAGCGCTGGCGCGCATACAAGCAGCCATCAAGCAAGCGGTGCTGGCGGTGAAACCCGATGCAGCCTTCCCATACTAACTAGTCAGCACGTGTAAACAACATACTCCCCCCAGGTATTTTTTGAATGCGCACTAGATACGTGCGCATTCAACTAGATTTTAAATATTTTCGGGGGAGTATATGTAAATTCCTAGCATTTTTTCAGCCACCATATAGTGAAAATTCTACTTGTTCGCGTCTCGTCCTTAGGCGATGTCCTCCACAATATGCCCATCGTGGATGACCTGTTGCAGCACTACCCAGAGGCTCAGATCGATTGGGTGGTCGAGGAAGCCTATGTCAACCTGGTCAAACTCAACCCCGGCGTGCGCAAAGTGTTTCCGTTTGCCTTGCGGCGCTGGCGTAAAAATCTGGGTGATGCACTGGGCAAGCAAGAGCTACAAAATTTCTTTAAGGATTTACGCCGCGAAGAATACGATCTGGTACTGGAGACGCAAGGTTTACTGAAGACCGGTCTGATCATGGGCCTGGCGCGCATCAAAGCCGGTGGCAAAAAAGTCGGCTTGGCCAATGGTACCGAAGGCTCAGGTTATGAAGCCATCTCGCGTGTTTTTCATACCGAGAGTGTGAAAGTGAATAGCCGCACGCACGCCGTCTTGCGTGGCCGCCTGGTAGCGGCGCAAGCTTGCGGCTACCGCGTCACTACGCCGGCCAGTTTCGGTTTGCGTGGTTCAGCACTGCATCCTGCATGGATGCCAGATAAACCGTACGCGGTGTTTTTTCATGGCACCGCTGGTGCCTCTAAAAAATGGGCACGTAGCAATTGGATCAGTATCGCTCAAACACTGAAGCAAACTGGCATGCCCATCTTGCTACCGTGGGGTAATCCGGCGGAAAAAGCCGAGGCCGAGCAGATGGCGGCACAGATGCCGAACGCCAGCGTCTTGCCGCAATTAACTATGCAAGAAGCGACTGTATTAGCGCAACGCGCCGCCCTGGCGATAGGCGTCGATACCGGTTTGACACATATCGCGGCGGCCTACGAGACCCCGACCATAGAAATTTATTGCGACTCGCCACGCTGGAAAACTGAGGGCAATTGGTCGCCTAAGATTATCAATCTAGGCGACCAGGGCAAACCGGCCAGCGTAGGAGAAGTTGAACGTGCCATCCAACGCTTAATCCCGACCCAAATACCAGGCTAAATAGAAGTCTGAATAAAATAAAACGCGCTCTTCCGAGCGCGTTTTTATTCGTGTAGCCTTGGGTTTATTAGAACTTACGCTAAATTGCTCCGGCTAGGCGTACCGCCGAAGACAGTACATTAGTACGGCAAGGCGGATGCAACGACGCTGGAGCGGTTTTGCGTAGGTTCTATTTATTTTGACTCTTCACCCAGAAGAGCATGTTTAAGTTTGTCGTCGGCCGGACTGACGCCTAACCAGATTTTCAGCAAGGCGTTATAAAAATTCGGATCTTGTATGGTGTCGCCGATTTTTTTGCCGTTGTACTGACTCACCACGCCGGTACCGGGTAGCCAGTCTACCGTCAAGACATCGCCTTTTTTCATCTCAGGAATAGTGGCAAACATCTGTCCAAAGCTGAGCATGGCATTCACCAATTTCGCTCTTTCAGCCACTTCCGCATTCTTGCGTATGCCATCCATAAAACGCTGACCAAGATCATCGCTACTCAGATCCCGGAGGATGACCAGTGACACCCGTTTTGCGCCCGGTAAAGCCAGCACCTCAGCCGTCGTGGTTTTCTTTTCTGTCATATACAGCGCTGCCGTGTATACCTTGAAAATCACTTTATAGCGGATGCCTGCACCATTGAGCTTGAGTTGCTGCGTGCCGACCTGAGCCGAGTCTTCGATCTTGACACCTGCCAACTCCAGCGCGCCTGCCGGAACGGCAACGGCCAATGCGCATACAGCGAATAACTGTGCCAAGCGACGATTGATACAAATCCCAAATTTCATACTACCCCCAAGAATAGGCCAAACATTAAAAAACGAACGGACGTATTATTTTTTAAATCTAGGATAAAGACAAACTGCACTACTGGCAAGCGAATCGCCCCCAAATAGGCGTACTTAGGAGCAATGCTCTACGGAAAATGTGGATAGCTTACGCAGTATTACAGCAGCTATAATAGGACAGATCTGGCGGGCATTGGTACAGCTTTTCGAAGGCGCCGCGCAAGCCGGACTACAATCGCAACAAGCAGTTGCTTTTAGGGTATATTCCACGCTTCACGAGAATTTCTTATAAGGAAGTATCGTCTTTCAGCCTTACTTCTTAAAAATTGACACCACCTGTTTCCCCTATGCGTCTTATTTACTCTCTCGTCTGGTGGCTGGCATTACCGATAGTCTTACTGCGTCTGTGGCTGCGCGGCCGCCAGGAACCCGGCTACCGCCAGCACATCTTTGAACGCCTCGGGTTTTATTCTGGAAAACCAGATCGCAACACCAAGACGATCTGGGTCCATGCGGTATCGGCGGGCGAAACCCGCGCTGCCGAGCCGCTGATACGCGCCTTATTGCAGCGCTATCCGGATCACCGTATTTTACTCAGTCACATGACCCCAACCGGTCGCGCCACTGGCATCAGCCTGTTTAGCGATGTCGCCGGGCGCATCACGCCGGTCTTTCTACCCTACGACATCGACTCTATGATACGGCGTTTTTTACGCCATTTTTCGCCACGGCTATGCATACTGATAGAGACAGAAGTCTGGCCCAATCTGGTGGCGCAATGCCAGCGTGCCAGATTGCCGGTGACTCTGGTGAATGCCCGCCTCTCGGAAAAATCTCTAAAAAAAGCGATCAAGCTTGCCTCCCTCATCTTGCCAGCAGCCAGAGCTATCCATTACGTCGCCGCGCAATCCGGACCGGATGCAGAACGACTACTCAAGCTCGACGTACAAAGACTCTGCGTCACTGGAAATATGAAGTTTGATGTAAGCCCGCCACCGCAGATGGCAGAACGTGGCGCTCGCTTGCGCCAGCAATTAGGGACGCGCCCGGTGTTTATCTGCGCCAGCACGCGCGACGGCGAAGAAGAACTAATACTCAAGGCCTTCGTCGCACTAGCTCAACCTCGCCCGCTACTGATACTGACGCCGCGTCACCCACAGCGCTTCGATCAGGTTGCGGCCATGCTGACAGCACATCAGCTCACTTATCTGCGGCGCTCCGCACTTGCGTTGGAACAAGCACCAGGCGCGCTGGCGGATACCATCGACGTCGTCCTCGGCGACAGCATGGGTGAGATGTATATGTATTATGCAGCGGCCGATGTCGCCTTCGTCGGCGGCAGTCTGGTCAATCTAGGTGGACATAATTTGATTGAAGCCTGCGCCATGGGCAAACCGGTACTCACCGGTCCCTACACCTTTAATTTTTCTGAAATCACCGAGCAAGCGATCGCCGCCAAGGCCGCACTGCGCGCCGCCGATGCTACTGAGCTCATGGCACTGGCACAGCAACTGATCGCCGACCAGAACAAGCGTAATGCGATGGGGAATAATGCCCACGCCTTCTTCCTGCAACATCAGGGTGCGACTGCAAGAACTATGCAGATGCTGGAACAGTTTCTGTAAATTTCGCTGAATTATTTTTTCAAAAGCATCCCTGCCAACTCGCATATTCCATGCGGCTTTCCAAGGCATATTGGCCTGCAAGGCGCATGGAATATGCGCAACAGGTCGGCCTGTTTTCAAACAAGAAAAGTACTTACAGCTCGGCCCATAGTCGCAAGAGATTGTGATAATGCCCAGTCAAAGCGATCACCTCTGCGCAATCACCCAAACGGGCTCTGAGCTTGTGAATATTCTGGTCTAGCTCAAACAACATTGTTCGCTGCGCATCGTCGCGCACCATGCTTTGGGTCCAGAAAAAGGAACAAACCCGCGCCCCGCGCGTCACCGGAAAAACCTGATGCAAGCTGGTCGATGGATACACGATCAGATCGCCGGCGGGCAGCTTCACCTCATGCGTGCCATAGGTATCGACCACCACCAGTTCGCCACCCTCATACTCGTCCGGCTCACTCAAGAAAAGCGTGGATGATACATCGGTACGTAAGCTCACGCCGCTACCGGGCAATTTGCGCACCGCGCCATCAACGTGCAAACCGTAATGTTGACCACCTTCGTAACTGTTAAAGAGCGGCGGTATCGTGGTGCGTGGCAAGGCGGCAGCGAAAAACAGGGGATTTTTTGCCAGCGCTGCCAGTACGATCTGACCTAATTCCAGACTCAATGGCGAGTGTTCAGGCAACTGCCGGTTCTGCTTCACTTGCGCCCCCTGCGCGCCCACAGTGGCGCGGCCATCGGTCCAATCCGCATTCGCAAGCTTGCTACGGATTGCCGCCACCTGCTCGGCACTCAAGACCTGAGGGATATGTAACATCATAAAAATTTCCTTGAAAAACCAAAAAGCCCCAACAATGAAAACGACACATCGTTGGGGCAGTAATTACGTCTCACTATAGATGTAGCTCAGGCTCGATTAGAACGCGACATTGGCCGTCACACTAAAAGAGCGCGGCGCACCCGGTGTGTAGCGATAGCCGCTCTTATTGATAGATGCCACGTATTCTTTATCGGCAAGGTTATATAGATTCAGTTGCAAATCGAGATTTTTAGTCACGCGATAAGAGGCCATTGCATCAAACACCCAATACGCTTCGGTATTGACAGGAGTGCCAACGGCGCCGTCTTTACCACGCGTTAGCTGATCTACAAAGCGTGCGCCACCGCCCAGCTTCAAGCCCATAGGCAATGTGTACGAGGTCCAGGCGGTAAAGGTCTGCTTAGGTGTGTAATTGAGATTATTTACACCACTGGCGGTGACCACACTACCCGCTTCCACACTGGTATCCATATACGCGTAGCCGGCACTGATCAGCCAATTACGGAACACCTCTCCAGTGACGCCTAACTCCAACCCTTGCACACGTTTTTTACCGGTCTGGCGATAGGTCAAATCGAGCGGATCTTGCTCAACTTCGTTCTTCACTTCAGTTTGGTAAAGCGCCGCCGTGAATGCCAGTTTTTGCTGCAAGAAATCCCATTTGGTACCGATCTCTTTGGTGATGGTTTCTTGCGGATCAAACTTAGGATTTGCGGCACTATTAGCTTGCGCACTCAAGGCAAAACTATTCCCGCCCGGTGGCAGTTTCGAAGTCGCCACCATCGCATATACGCTGCTGTCGGCAGTTGGTTTATACAAAGCAGCCAACTTGCCGTTGATCAAAGTACCGCTGGTGTCGATTGCCAGCGCGCTCATGGTGCCTGCTGGGATCCCAGTGCCAGTCAAAGCCGTGATACTGGTATAAGTAGTGCTGTAATGATCGGCGCGCAGGCCTAGATTAAATTGCCACTGTTCACCCAGCTTCAACGTATCAAACACATAGGCACTTTGGGTACTGGTGCTGCCATCACTGCGAGCGCCGTTGCGCTGCAGCTTCAGACCGGCAACCGGAGCACTGGGGTCAGGGTGATACAAATTGACCGTCGCTAAAGTTCCTAATCCGCTATACGAATAATTTATTTGCTTCTCGTTGATAAATTCCAGGCCTGTCACCAAGGAGTGCGCAATGGCACCAGTGATAAATTGTGTGCTCAGCGTGGTCTGATTGGCGAGTATTTCGTTGATCTGATCTTTCACGGTAGGAATGGTGCGTATCAGGGCCCAGCTAGCCAAATTAGTGGCAGATGGCGTCAATACAGTGTCGGCACGTGCCAGATAAGAAGTGAGTAAATAATTCTGACTGGTCTTACCGTAGCGGCTAGTATTTTGCAATTTGCTAGTAGCTGAAAAATCATGCTCTACGCGTACCGTCGCCATATCGGCAGTGACATTATTAAAATCAGTCAAGCTTCCGTAAAAATTCTTAGGGTCGACCTTAGGTGCAGCGGCGATGAACGGGCGTTTAGGGTCCGGACTAGCGTAACCAGGCAAGCCTATGGTAGGCACACCGCCATCGGGTAAATTATCTTGCTTCACTTGCAGATAATTCAGATTCACGCGGGTCGCGCCATTTAAACCAAAGGCTAGACTAGGAGCAATGGCCCAACGCTTGTTTTTCACTTCGTCACGCGCTGGATTGCCACTATCCTGATCCATCAGATTGAGGCGAAAGGCGGTGCCGGTCTCGGCGTTAATGACTTTATTCCAATCCGCCGTAACGCGTTTATTACTGCCGCTACCGGCGGTGAGCAGCGAGTAAAAAGCATCTTCCAGTGTCGGCTGTTTTGAACTTAAATTGATAGACCCAGTTGGCGAACCACGTCCACTATCGGTACCTGCCGGGCCTTTCAAGACATCGATCTGCTCAATATTAAACATGTCGCGCGAGATCGAACCGAGATCGCGCACACCATCGACATAAATACTGCCCGAGGTATCAAAGCCACGCATGTAGACCGCGTCACCAGTACTGGTACTGCCATTTTCACCCAAGAAAAACGTACCCACGCCAGGCGTATTGCGCAGCGCATCGGTCAAGGTTACTGCACCTTGCTGCTCTATCAGCTCGCGCTTGATGACGGTGATGGTTTGCGGAGTATCGACCAGCGCTTCGGTGTACTTGACCGAGGCAGCCTTATCGGCTTTGAAATCATTCACCCCCGCTTTGCTTCTTTCGCCAGAGACACTGATCTCTTTCAGGCTCTGCGTACTTCTCTCGTTTTTTGTCGCTGCGGGGCTAGCAAGCACATCGGCGGCCAGCGCTGTTTGCGCCGCTAAAGGCAGTAGCATCAGCGCTACTGCGCTACTCATCTGTACCGAAATTTTTTGTTTGGGAGTGTTAGTTGCGTGCTTGCGACTGGTAATGAAAGCCATGAAATCTCTCTGAAAATGTTAAAAGAGTAGCTGGCTATTCACATACGACGCCTGACGAATGACAGGCGTTGATACTTCGTTGGCTGGCGGGAAGGTGCTGCGATTTTTAGTATTGTAACGAAGTCTAACTGAAGTGTAAATGAGAATTAATATCATTTAAGTCGATCCGTGCTTCCAAGACTTTCTGATGACTTAGCGCCGCCAATCGCACAGCAAGACATAAAATCCTAGAGCTATGGCCAGGGCAGGCGTAAAATTCGCGTCCTCGAACTGAGCTTAAACTCAGCTTAACAATTTTTGGATTACCAAGCATGTCACTACGCTTTTCAATTAAACGCAGCGCAATGAGCGCGCTATTGTGTCTACTTAGTTGCGCAACTTCAAGTAGTATTGCCAGCGACGCTGAACCGAGTAAAGCGCCTGTGCAGACCGCTATCAAGCAAGGCATGCTCAGTTTGGAGAACTTGTATCACCCCACCAAAAAACTCAGCTTCGAGATGGCTGCGTTGACGCAATTATCCTGGGATAAGCAAGACCGTCTGATAGAGTCACAAGTAAGGGATGGTGCCTTACAGTTATTCGTGATCGATACTCAGACCTGGGAAAAACAGGCACTGCCTCTGGATGGTAATTTATTGCACCTACTCAAGAGCGCCGCTATCGAAGAGAAACAGGCGCTCAAAATTACAGAAAAACTCGCACCACAGATTAGCCCGGAAATCAACGTCTACATTTTCAATTACAGGAACGACATCTGGCTGCTCGACCTAAAAAATCAGCAAGCTCGCGCCTTAACTAGCACTCCGGAGGTAGCGGAAGATGAGCCCTTACTCTCGCCCGACTTGAAGACTGTCGCCTACCTGAAAGGCAATGATCTATATGTTACCGATCTGGCCAGCGGCCAGGAAACCCGCCTGACTACGGGTGGCAGCGAGACCGTGTTTAATGGAAGGCTAGACTGGGTCTATCAGGAAGAGGTTTACGGACGCGGCTCTTTCCGCGCCTTCTACTGGTCGCCGGATTCGCAACGCATCGCCTTTCTGAGCTTAGACGAAACTAAGGTGCCGCTCTACACACTGGCGGGCGAGCATGCACAACCACTCAAAACTAATCTCACTCGCTATCCCAAAGCGGGCGATCCAAATCCGCTGGCCAAACTAGGCGTGGTCGATCTGCAAGCCAGAGTAAGCTGGCTCGCAGATCCCTATCCAGACCAGGAAAGTCTAATCGTTCAGGTCGGCTGGACACCCGATGGCAAACTAATCAGCGCCTGGCAAGATCGCGTACAAACCTGGTTGGATTTGCGCATCAATACGCTCAACGATCACAGTAAGCTGATCCTGCGCGAAACCAGCCCCGCCTGGACCGAGCGCCTGCCATTGCCGCACTTTCTCAAGGACGGCAGTTTTATCTGGGAATCGGATCGCACTGGCCATCGTCATCTGTATCGCTATCGATTAGATCAAGGCAAATACACCTTGCAAGCAGCCATCACAGAGGGCGACTGGGATGTGCGCCAGGTCTACGGCATAGACCAAAGCAAGGGCAAAGTCTTATTCTCCGCCAACGCGCATAATCCTATCGGCGTTGATCTATACGCCGTCAATCTGCAAGGTGGCGATCCGCAAAGATTAAGCACCGAAGGGGGCGTGCATAAAGTGCGCTGGAACGCTACCTACACCCAGTACCTCGATAGCTGGAGCGGCCTCAGGCAAACGCCTAAACAAGCCTTATTTAGCGACAACGGTGCATTACTCAAATTGGTCGACGATCAGGGTATCCCTGAAAACATGCGAGGACTAAAACTGGCCACGGTCAAGCAGCAGCAAATCAAGGCGCGCGATGGCCACTTACTGGAAAGCCTGTTATTTCTACCGCCCAATTTTGACCCGAGAAAAAAATATCCGGTGTATCAGCATCTGTATGCCGGACCGATGGCGCCGCAAGTAATCGATCGCTGGACTAGCAATCTGTGGCATCACTTTTTAGCTCAACAAGACTATATAGTCTGGATACTCGACAACCGCAGCGCCAGCAATAAGGGCGTTGCCAGCGCCTGGCCCATCCACAAAAAACTCGGCCAGCTAGAGCTGCAAGATCAACTCGATGGGTTGGCATGGTTAGCGAGCCAGGGCTGGGCCGATATGGAACGTATCGCCCTCAATGGCTGGAGCTATGGCGGCTATTTCACCTCGTATGCCATGACGCATAGCCAGGCCTGGAAGATCGGTCTGGCTGGTGCACCAGTCACCGATTTCCGTCTGTACGACAGCATCTACACCGAGCGCTATATGGGTCTGCCGAAAGACAATGCCGAAGGCTACGATCAGGCCAGCGTATTGAAGGCCGCCAAAGACCTGAGCGGCAAGCTACTCATTATGCACGGCACCATGGATGACAATGTACACCCGCAAAATTCCATCATGCTGATCGATGCATTGATCAAAAATGGTAAAGACTACGAGTTGCAGCTCTACCCCAATAGCGATCACAGCGTGCGTGGTGATTGGGAGACCTGGTCACTGCAAAAAGCCAGATGGAACTTCATCAAAAATAATTTATAAGCCGACTGAACAGTTACGCCTGACAAATGACAAGGATCTAAGACAGTTGCACCAGTTCACCGGCCTGATTGAAAGCCAGATACTGGCTGATATTGCCATTACGTAGAGACTGCACCATCATGTCCAGTGGACGATTCGCTTCTTCCGTGCTCGGTGCAAGTCCATTTTTGCCTGACATCGTCGTCACAAAGACGATATCCCAAGGCTTGCCAGTATGTGCAGACTCGGCTGCCAGATGGGCAAAATCGCGCAATTCAGTCGTCAATTTATCGACACACATGACGGCAGTGAGTGCGCCCCCCTGACGGTTTTCAAACGCTTGTTTTTCTTCCGCATTAAGCCCCGGTGGCAGCTCGGCTTTGGCAAACATAAACAACAGTCTTTGCGGCTGCGATTGCGCTTTGGCGGCGTCTAATAGATCGGTAAAACTGCTAATTTCCACGATGTTCTTCCTAGTGTTAATTCAAATTTTTCATAGAATAAGCTTACGCTAACTTATCTTTCCGGCATACCAAGTACCCAGAATTTCTTGAGGTCTATCAAGGAAAAGCGGGGGCCTAGGGTTATAATGCCAGACGCGAGCGGGCTTCAAAATAAGCAATTTAACAAGCTTTGTTTTGCGGCAATTGCCCTAAATACATGCTCTTAAATACTCAATCAAAACAATCACGACATTAAATAAAATACCGAACTATTTTTCCGGTATTTTTTCGCTTTTTACCTGTTTTTATTTGTTACTTTTAAATTATTTATCTCTTATTTGTTCATTATTATTTATTGATCATCCGCAAGATATACATAGATTTTCCTTTGCTATTTACACAGTAACAAGTTAATTGCCCGCTATTCAACTAAGATTACAGCGCCCTACTTACCATTACCACTCCATCCAGATGAACGCCAACGAAAAAATGCTAGGACTGACAGAAATGTCGCCACAAGAAATCTCTCTCGATGTATTAATCGAAAAATATGCCAAAGGCGAAGAAAGCAGTATCCAGGACGTACAAGCGCGCGTTGCCAGCGCCTTAGCCAGTGTAGAGCAGCCCGATTTCCAGGCTTACTACGAAGAAAAATTCTTGTGGGCACAAAAAAATGGTTTCGTCCCAGCTGGCCGGATTAATTCCGCCGCGGGTATGGATTTGCACGCCACCCTGATCAACTGCTTCGTACAACCGGTAGGCGATTCGGTCTCGTCCACCACCAATGGCAAGCCTGGCATTTATACCGCCTTGTCCGATGCGGCAGAAACCATGCGTCGCGGCGGCGGTGTCGGTTACGATTTCTCCACCATACGTCCAAAAGACGCCTTGGTTCGCGGCACCCGCTCACGCGCCTCCGGCCCGGTCTCTTTCATGCAAGTCTTTAACGCATCCTGCTCCACGGTAGAGTCGGCCGGTGCGCGCCGTGGTGCGCAAATGGGCGTGTTGCGTGGCGACCATCCTGATATTCTTGAATTCATCCGTTCCAAAGACCAGGGCGGCCTGACTAATTTTAATATCTCCATCGGCGTTACCGACGAGTTCATGAACGCCGTCGCCAACGACACCGATTTCTGTCTGGTGCACAAAGCAGAACCTGGCGACGAGAAAAAAGAAACCGGTGCCTATCTGCGTGAAGATGGCCTGTGGGTACACCAGACCGTCAGAGCACGCGATCTGTGGGACGAAGTCATGAAGTCGACTTACGATCACGCAGAGCCAGGTATCTTGTTCTTGTCGCGCATGAATGCAGAAAACAATCTGTACTACTGCGAAACCATAGAAGCGACCAACCCTTGCGCCGAGCAGCCTTTGCCCGATTATGGCTGCTGCTGCCTCGGCTCGGTCAATCTGACGCGTTTCGTCAAAGCGGCATTCGGGAATACTGCCAGCTTTGACTTTGAAACATTTAAAGAAGTCGTCACGTTGGCGATTCGCATGTTGGACAATGTGCTGGAAGCCACTGCATGGCCATTGCCACAGCAAAAAGCCGAAGCCATGTCGAAACGCCGTATCGGCCTGGGTTTTTTGGGTCTGGGCAGCACGCTGGTGATGATGGGTCTGCGTTACGACTCTGACGAAGGCCGCGCCCTAGCACAAAAAATCTCAGAGGTCATGCGCGACACGTCGTATCTGGCATCGATAGAACTGGCCAAAGAAAAAGGCGCGTTCCCACTGTTTAACAGCACTAAATACTTGGCTGGCGTTTTCGCCAAGCGTCTGCCAAAAGCTATCCGTAGCGCCATGTCCAAACACGGTCTGCGCAATTCGCATCTGCTGTCTATCGCGCCTACCGGCACCATCACCTTGGCCTTCGCCGACAATGCCTCGAACGGTATAGAACCAGCTTTCTCATGGGTCTACAACCGTAAGAAACGTATGGCCGTTGGCGACAGCAAAATCTATGAAGTCGCCGATCACGCCTGGCGCCTGTATCGCCACTTGGGTAACGACGTTAGCGATGACAGTAAGTTGCCGCATCAATTTGTCACTGCCCTCAATATGTCGGCCAGCGATCACATGAAGATGCTGGAAGTGGTGCAACCCTTTATCGATTCAGCGATTTCAAAAACCGTCAACGTGCCGGCTGATTACCCTTATGCAGACTTCCAAGATCTGTACATGGACGCCTGGCGTGCAGGTCTGAAAGGCCTCGCCACCTACCGCCCTAACAGTATTTTAGGTAGCGTCTTGTCAGTCGCGTCGGCAACGCCAGCAGCGGTCGTCAATACCGTGCCGGATGATGATTTGCTGCGCAAGCAATTCGATGGACGCCCGTTCGGCGACCTAGAATCAGTCACCTCTAAAGTGCAGTACATGACTTACGAAGGCAAGAAAACGGTCTATCTGACGGTCAGCTTCATCCACATCCAGGGCATGGTAGGCGGTGAACGCGCCACTATCGAAAGGCCTTTCGAGTTCTTCATGCCAGCTGGTCAGAAGAATGATGGCCAGCAATGGATCTCGGCCAGTATGCGTCTATTGTCGATGGCTGCCCGTTCGGGTGGCTCGATCGCCAAAGCGCTGGCCGACATGCGTGAAGTGGTATGGGACAAGGGCACGGTACGTTGCGGCATGATCACCAAAGAAGACGGATCACAAGCGCCAATGTTCCATGAGTCCGAAGTAGCCGCCATCGGCTACTCGCTGCAACGCATCTTGATGAAACGCGGCTTTTTGGATGCAGCTGGCAACCAGGTACCGATCACCGTCCTGGCAGACAAATTCAAAAACAAAACCTTAGCCTACGGCATGGACGACCTTGCCTACGAAGCAGATGCGGCACCCATCACCTATACAGCAACCGGTAAAAAATGCCCGGATTGCGGTGCCTACGCCTTGCAAAAAATCGACGGCTGCAGCCGTTGCGTTTCTTGCGGCTATGTAGGTGCTTGCGGTTAATTCCACTGCAAACTAATGTCGATTGAAGTGTGAAAAGGGCCAGTGAAAATCACTGGCCCTTTTTCTTTCCGTCGTGCTTTAACTCAGAAATAAACTGAGCGAGCATTTCATGAATGTAGCTGGGACGGTGAGGAATCCCTGACTCTCAAGCTACATTGCCAACGCAGCAGACCAATGGCGTAGCTGACATAGTAAGCGGCCAAAGTACCGAAGATCAACAAAGTGATTGGGCTCCTCAAGAAGTCTTCAGGCATTGCTGCGCTCGACGCCATAAGGCCGTACTGTTGCACCAGACGATAGGCGATACGGCCAAACAATAAAACAGAGAGCGCAATACCAAGGTGAGCATTCGGCGTGTAGAACTTACCAGCGGGCTGGTCTTCGAACACTGTTAGTCGAAGACCGTATAGGCCCAAGGCTGCGCCGACTACTGCGCCCAATAGCAAGACTAGGGCATTGACGGGATCAGACAGCGAAGAAAAAAGTAAGAACACGAGCAAGCTAGGAAATAAAGCAATCGTGATCCAGGCTCGCACACCCGAGAATTTTTGACGACCTAGCATGCGGCGAATGCGAGAGTAAATACGCCAGACAACGAGCGCGCCGATACCGATAGTCAAAAAAGTTGTAGAAGACGCTGGAAGTGCCACTGTGAATCTCCGATACCTAGAAATGTCCGCCACCGTGCTTGGCGAATTGGACCTTGCTTGCAGAATATTTCAAGAGAAAACTCTTAAAACTCGCTTGTCATTTAGTGTAATTATCGAAGCAAAGGAACTTCATCGGTCCAGTAGTCCAGATCGCTATCGGTGCGTGTCATGTGACGTAGTCCGCCTCCGAACGCACCTATCTTCTTCGAATCAGGGTATTCGCAGACTTCGGCCGGCAGCATGGTGCTGACTGACATATAGGCCAATTCTTCGGCCGAGTCATTGATAATCTGATGCGCCGTTTCCGGCCCTCCGGTCGGGCAGCATATGACGTCACCGGCGCGGATTTTTCGTGTCTCCTCACCATACCGTAGCAAGCCACTGCCCTTCACGATGAAGAACATCTCCTCTTCCGCTCTATGGCTGTGAAAAGGACATGAGCGTTTTCCAGGTGGCACAACATCATAGGAGTAACCCAGCTCTTTCGCACCCAGTTGCGGCCCGATACGGACGGCGTTGCATTCGAACATATCGCCCTTTTGAAAATGCTCCAGCTCCAATTCGTCGATGTTGACGACTCTGGTATTGATCACGCTCATGATTCATTTCTCCTTAAAATTACAATTGAAAAAAACGAAGTTTCATATCCCGATTAACTACAACAAGTTAAGCTGACTCAGTGTTCCGCGTGTGCTTCAAAATGCAAAAGATCATACCAGCATGTGCCCAACTGAAAGCAGCGTTTGGCATGACCAAATTGCGTAAAGCCATTCGCTAACAGTACTTTGACGGAAGCCGGATTCTCTGGCCTGGAAGTCGCTTCTACACGCCACAAGCCCAGCTCAGAAAATGCCTGTTGCAAAGCCAGGCGCACCGCTCCTTTGGCTACACCACGGCCTTGATGCTCCTGGCCGACCCGGTAACCCAAAGCGGCCTGCTGCAAATGCGGGCGTTTAACTTGCGTCAGGTTGACTCTGGCTAGTAGAACACCATTTTCTCTTACCAAAAACTGATAAGCGAGGTCCTTGGCAGCATCGTGCTGCGCGCTCTCTATGGCTTGCGCCACGCCAGATAGGGAATAATAGTCAGCCGGTCGGGCGTTGATCCAGGTTTCAAAGTAACTCCGGTTACTTAGCTCGAATGCATACAATGCTTCAATGTCAGCGAGCGTGGGCGGCTGTATCGTTAATGCGGGCATAGGTGGATAAATGAAAATGGAAAATCAATATTGTAAGCAGGAATAGTTATGACAAATGCTTTGCTGGAGACACTGATTCATCAATAGTCGATAAAGAGTGGCGCCAGCAAATGAACCTATTTTTTACTTCAGCGCGATCGCTTTATCATCAGCGCCAGTCGGGCCACCTTGGGCGCGACCATAATTGGTGACGATATAGGCACTGGCCAAGTTCGCGACGCGAGTCAGCATCAGATTGTCATGCACGCCAAACAGGAAGCCTGCAGCCATGGCATCTGCACGTTGAAAAAATTCTGGTATCGCCACTATTTTTCCATCCGCATCGGTAATTTTGACGCGCATCAGCACGCCTGAACTTCCTGCCAACGGTCCCAGGAATACGCGCGTAGCACCACGGGTAAATTCCAGCTCTTCAACGATAGGCTCTATGGTCAGACTGCGTCCGTTGTCTGCCTTTTGGTTCCAGCTTTCCAAAGATGGTGCTAAATCTTTTGCCAGATTTGCCTGGATTTTTTCCAGGCCAGCAGCGCTACCTTTGTAGCCGGCTTTAAACACGGCTGGTTTAACAGTAATCCGACTATAGGAAGAAAACGCCTCGCTAGGGGCTGGGTTGGTCGCAGTGCTGGCTTTGACTTTGGTAGCGCAGCCTTGCATCAGGGATAAGGCCAAAAGGCAAGCAGCAGCCACGGAAAACACGCGTATCGATTTTTTCATCATAGTTAAAAGTAGTTTTTAAAGTAAACCCGGGCATAGCCTTAGGCCATCGCTGTTAGGGCTAGAGCCGTGTTATACCAGTAAACGTATCACTTTCACCAATAAAATTTAAAGAATAGTTAACTTTTATACCCTGTTAGTAAGCAAGCCCAGCAGATTGCCGGTATTTTGAAAATGGGCATGGCCCAACGCGCATATCCCATGCGCCTGCTGGCGGCATGTATGAAGAAGCGCATGGAATATGCGCGCTGGCCGTACCCTGTTTTATTTTTCTAAATATGTGCAAGAACTAGCGTCGCCAGTCGCTTTCGATGAAGCTCAGCACACTGTCTTCGTAGTGTGGCCCGATTACGGTGTGTGCCTCTTGTTTGACGGCGGCGATCGCGTTTTCCATAGCGATGCCACGGTGGGCGGCGCGCAGCATGCTGACGTCGTTGACATGGTCGCCAAACACCACAATCTCACGCTCGGCCAAACCATAGCGCTGCGCCAGCGTTTGTATCGCCTGATCTTTGCTGGCACGTTTATCGTGCACTGTAAGCCAGGGCCAACCGGGCAGATACAGATCGTCGGCCACATGGGTCTCGACCGCATCGCCGCATAAGGCGACGATCTCGGCTTGCAGCGCCAGCAAGGCTGGCTCACGGTCTATGATGACGAAAGTGACCACCGGATCGTGCAAGTGATCCTGCAAGCGCGCGGTATGGCGCAGGCGCGGATCGGCATTACGCAGACGCTCGTCGACAAAGCCTTGCTGGCCCTGATTTTGCGCCACCTGATAAAACAATTGATCACGCACGCCGTTGTGGGTGGCGAAAAACGGCATCATCCCTAAGCGCCGTATCAACGCAAAAATAGCCTGTGCCAGCGCTGGCTCCATTGCATGCACTAGTTCATGCCGCTCACTGTCCATATTCCCGATATACGCGCCATTGCCCGAGATGACAGGCAAGGACAAAGGCAGATCGCCCAGTATGCTGCGGATAGACGAGACATGGCGCGCACTGGCCACAGTAAACAACAAACCCTGCTGCAGTAAGCTAGTCAGCCCCGCGCGGCTACGTGCCGAGAGCTTACCATCCCTGTCCAGCAAGGTTCCATCAAGATCAGATACATACAGCGTCATACTTTCACTTTCTAAGCCGGCAATAGCACACAGGTAAAAAAAATAATTAAAAATTCATGCAAGGGTATTTTACGCGCTGCAGATTACCATCTGACAACGCGCTAGCGCAAAGCAGCGCAACTTAGAAATTAGCATCAGCAAGGCGGAGGCAGGTAGTGGCAGCTAGCTGATAATTTGTAGCAAAAAAACCAAGTAGCTAATTGCCATGTATTATAGGCGCTTGGATGCAGTTTGCAGCCTGCCTGATGCGCGTTTTACATGCTGATTATGGGCAGGGCGTTAATTAAGCTGGTTTCTTTAGTTCTACTTTAGGATTAATTTATGAACCATTTCTCATCGCCAGAACATGCTTCTCCACCAAGCACCGCCACTTTGTCGCCAGCCAGCTCCGTACAGCGAGAATTGCAAGCAGGTTTGCTGGCAGCAAAGGCGCATACCTCGCCAAAATATTTTTACGACAATGTGGGATCGGTCTTGTTCGAGGCCATCTGCGAATTGCCGGAATATTATCCCACCCGCACCGAGGCCGATATTTTTAGCCGCCACTTATCAGAAATGGCGCATGTCATCGGTAGCGGCACCACCCTCATTGATATGGGAGCGGGCAATTGCGCTAAAGCGGCACGCCTGTTTCCGCAACTGCATCCTCAGCAATATGTTCCTATCGATATTTCTGTCGATCATTTACAAGAATCGGTCAAGCGTCTGCAACAGCGTTTTCCACATATAGAAATGACCGCCTTAGGGCTAGATTTTTCTACGCCCTGGGCCTTGCCGGATGAAGTGCGTCCCGATAAGCGTCTGTTCTTTTATCCGGGCTCGTCGATAGGTAATTTCGACCAGGATCAGGCACTCGCATTTTTACGCCAGATGCACGCCGCCTGCCAAGTCACTGACACTGCTGGCAATGGGTCGGTTGTCGATGGAGGTATACTGATAGGCGTGGATTTGATTAAAAACCACAAGCTACTCGATGCCGCCTATGATGATGCGCTCGGTGTCACCGCCGCCTTCAATTTGAATTTACTGCGTCATGTGAACCGCGTGTTAGCCAGCGATTTTAAGGTCAGCGATTGGCAGCATGTGGCCTTTTTTAATCCTGATCAGGCGCGTATAGAAATGTATCTGGAAGCGCGCTCAGAGGTGACAGTACGCTGGCCAGGTGCAGAGCGCCATTTTGCGCAAGGACAGCGCATCCATACCGAAAACAGCTATAAATACAGCATCCCTTCTTTCCTACACTTATTAGAGCAGGCCGGCTTTGGCAGGGCGCGTTACTGGTGCGACCCTGCAGGCTGGTTTGCCGTGTTCTACGCTCAGGCTTTTTAAGCGAGCAAAACATGAATCAGGACACGCAATTATTCAAGCGCTGGCAGCAAGTCAGGGCCCGCTCACTTGCCATCGCCGAGACTTTGTCAGCCGAAGATTGCCAGGCGCAATCTATGCCCGAAGCGAGTCCGGTCAAATGGCATTTGGCGCATACCACCTGGTTTTTTGAAACCTTTATTCTGGAAACACTGGAACCTGGATTTAAGCCTTTTCATCCGGCATTTCGTATGCTGTTTAACTCTTACTACGATGCGGTCGGCGAAAAGCAAGTACGCGCACAACGCGGCTTATTGACGCGCCCCAGCCTGGAGCAAGTGATCGCGTATCGGCATGATGTAGATGCTCGCCTGCAAGCGCTGTGGCAACAACAGACGTCAACACCTTGGGCCGATTTGCTGGAACTGGGTTTGCAGCACGAACAACAACACCAGGAGTTAATGTTAAGCGATATCAAACATCTGTTCTCGTGCAACCCGCTGCTGCCGGGGCTGTTTGTCACAGCTTTACCGGAGCCGCACTGGGCCAGTCCTTTCACCTGGCAAAGCTATCAGGCGAGCTTGTTGGAGATAGGCCACAGTGGCAAGAACTTTTGCTTTGACAATGAGATCCCACGCCATCGCCAATTTGTCGAAGGCTTTGAAATAGCGACCCGGCTGGTAAATAATGGCGAATATCTAGCCTTTATAGAAGCGGGTGGCTATCAAAATCCCGCGCTATGGCTGGCCGAAGGATGGGACAGTATCAAATCCGAACAAGTGCGCCATCCGCTTTACTGGCACTTACACGGGCCGCAATGGCAAGAATTTGGTTTGCACGGGCTACAAGATCTGGATCTGCATAAGCCAGTCTGTCATCTCAGTTATTTCGAAGCGGCCGCCTATGCGCACTGGGCTGGGGCGCGTCTGGCCACCGAAGCCGAATGGGAATACGCGGCGCAGCAAGCCAAGCCGCCACAGCAATTATTCGATCATTGCTGGCAATGGACCAGCAGCAGCTACGCGCCCTACCCCGGCTATCAGATACCGGCCGGCGCGATAGGCGAGTACAACGGCAAATTCATGGTCAACCAATATGTATTGCGCGGCTCCTCGGCCTTAACGCCAGCACATCACACGCGTGCCACCTACAGAAATTTTTTCCCGGCCACGACGCGCTGGCAAATGAGCGGGATACGCCTGGCTCGCTCCTTAAGTGCCGAGCAGCCAGAAGAAGCTTGATCTTACCTGCCAAAAACTGGCCTGCAAGCGCCGCTCTACCCCTGGCTATCAAGCATTGCGCAGACTAGCTATCGCTGGCCGCGTCGCTTAGGTAAAATAGGCCCATTCATTCCATGCACCAACTCTGGCCCGGCCCACCCTGACTCCATGACACTCCACGTTTTTCCGCCGCACCCGAAACTGGCCAAACTACTCATGCATATTCTGGTGCTGGAACTGGATGCCTGCGAATCATCTATCCCGGCCAGTTTGTCGCCGTCGGTAATGCTACTGATACGCGGCAGCGTACAAGTGGAACAAGCGGACGGCAGCCTGCTGACTGTTCCACGCTGTATTTTGCGCGGGCCCTTCGATCGGGTCGTACATTCATTTTCTGCACCCAAGACCCTGTCGATTTCGGTAGGGCTGCGGCCGGGCATGCTGCATCAGGCCACCGGCATACTGCCGGCCACGGTGCTATCGAGTTATCTGCCTATGCAAGAAGTGACTGATCCCCTGCGAGTCGGCCGCTTGCTAGCTGCCATTGATGAGGCGCGCGAGATCGCAGACTATGTCGCACTGTTTCAGGATTTTTTGCTGGAGACGTTGGACCACCAGAAAAAGCCCAGCATGGGTGCCAGTTTTTTGGCGGCGCATCAGAAAATGTTTTCCCCTTTAATCGACCTGTCTCTGACCTTCGGCATAGGCGAGCGGCAACTGGAGCGCCGTGTGCGCGAAGCCTTCGGCGTCAATTTGCGCGATACCCGCAGAGTGGTGCGCTTTGGCTGGTCTTTGTTGCGCATCATAGGCATGCCGGTAGGCTGGGGTGACCTGACCCGTATTGCACACGACTCCGGTTATTACGATCAAGCCCATATGCATAAAGAATATCTGGAACTGGCTGGCATCTCGCCGATCGCCCTCTTGCAAAAAATTGCCAGCGACGATCCCGCCTACTGGCTGTACCGCCTCAGCGAGCAAGATACCAGGAAACTTTTTTTACCGGTCTGATGTCGGGTCGGTACAAATTTGACAGATCCATACAAGTAATTACGCAACAGTCTCTCTAGAATCCGCACTATTGATCGCAATAGAATTTTTATATTTTGGAGAGCATGATGAATCCCGTAGTTCTTAAAAACGTCAGCAAGATCTACCATCTGGATGCCGTTGCAGTGCCGGCCCTGACTGACATCAACCTGGAAATCCGTCCCAATTGCTTCACCGTTATTTCCGGTCCATCAGGCAGTGGTAAGACCAGTCTGCTCAATCTGATAGGCTGCATAGACCGGCCAGATCAGGGCGAAGTCATCGTCGCAGGGCAAAACATCAACAGCATGAGCGACGACGCTTTATCGGATTTCCGTGCCCAGCATCTGGGCTTCATCTTTCAGAACTTCAACTTACTGCCTGTGCTGAGTACCTATGAGAATATCGAGTACCCGCTGCTACTGAGTAAGATGCCAGCGGCCGAGCGCAAGCAACGCGTGCTGACACTGCTGGACGCGGTAGGTTTGTCGGATCGGGCGCAAAACCGTCCCGGCCAATTGTCTGGCGGCCAGCGCCAGCGCGTGGCAATTGCGCGGGCCCTGGCAACTTCACCGAGACTGGTGTTAGCCGACGAGCCTACTGCCAATCTGGACAGCCAGACCGGTGCCGCCATCATCGCGCTGATGCGCCAGATGCAGCGTGAGCATCAGGTCTCGTTTGTGTTTTCTTCGCATGACCCACAAGTGCAGGCCGAAGCCGACGATGCCATCTTTATCCGCGACGGCCGCATTACCCACATAGAACAGCGTAAGCCAGTTGTTGCCGCCGCCGGAGTATCCGCATGAAGACCCTATCGCTAGCCCTGCGTAATTTGCTGCGTAACCGCCGTCGCTCTCTGACCACTTTACTTGCCATGATCATCGGCCTGGTCACCATTCTGGTATTTGGCGGCTATAGTCGTAACGTGATCTTTGCAATGCAAACCGGCTATGTGCAATTGCACGGCCATCTACAAATTCAACACAAGGATTATTTTCTGTATGGCAGCGGTAACCCGGCCGCGTATGGTATCGCCGATTATCAGAACATGATGGATAAGGTAAAAAAAGACCCGGTGCTGGCACCGATGCTGACCATGGTCACGCCCAAGCTGCAACTGGGCGGCATCGCCGGCAATTTTTCCGCCGGGGTCTCGAAGAACGTGATCGCCAGCGGTGTCTTGGTAGACGATCAAAATAAGATGCGCCTGTGGGACGATTACGGTAGCGCTAGCTACACGCCGCAGATAGCACTGGCAGGCACAGCCCAGGACGCGGTCGTGATAGGCACTGGCGTGGCGCGTATGCTGCAACTGTGTGGCCCGCTCAAGGTCAGCAATTGCAGCCAGACCGCTACTACATCAAGCACAGCAGCAGCATCTACCAATGCGGCACTGCCAGATGACATCGCCGCGCTTTCAAAGCTGGAAACCAATCAGGAACAACACAAGGGTGCCACCAGCATAGAGATGCTGGCAGCCAATCTGCATGGCGCACCGAATGTCGCCAGCTTAAATGTGATCAAGGCCGAGAACTGGGGGCTGAAGGAATTCGATGACAGCTACATGGTCATGCATTTAGCGCAGGCACAAAGGCTGATCTTTGGTGCCGATGCACCGCAAGTAACCGCAATACAAATACAGCTGCAGCATACGGCACAGATGCCCCTCGCTAAAGCACGTCTGGCAGAACTATTGAAACAGAGCGCGGCCCCCATGGAGCTACTGGGCTTTGCCGAGCTGGCACCGATTTATGGCCAGACCATACAATTTTTTGATTCAGTATTTGGCTTCATCGCCACCCTGATAGGCGTGATAGTGCTGTTCACGGTGGGTAATACCATGAGCATGGCGGTCGTCGAGCGCACCACAGAAATCGGCACCCTGCGTGCCATCGGCCAAAGGCGCGGCGGCATCCGCCGTCTATTTGTCTGCGAAGGCATGTTGCTGGGCGTGATAGGTGCCGTTCTGGGTGTCTTGGCGGCCTTGTTGATCGCCTATCTGATCAACCATGCCGGCTTAACCTGGACCCCACCCGGCTATGTGTACGCTTATCCGCTCAAGGTCAGGATCTGGGGCGATCTGGGCTTGATCTTTGGCAGCGCCAGCGGCCTGTTTCTGGTGGCAGTGATCTCAGCCTTGTGGCCCGCCAATCGCGCCGCCAAAATGATGATCGTTGACGCCTTACGCCACGTATAGAAAGAGATCATGATGAAAAATTTATTCAGTAAATCGGCGCTGGCTAGCCTGAGCTTGAGTCTGCCAATAAGTCTGACAATAAGTTTGACACTGGGTCTGACACTAAGCCCGGCCATCGCCGCGCCCCCGGATGCGCAAAGCATACTAGCGGCCAGCGATGCAGTGCGCAATCCCGATTTTCCGTTTGGACTGACCACTACCCTGATCGAATATCGCAACGGCAAACAAACCGATAGCAGTACGCTGGCGGTATATTCCAGGGCTGATACCAAGAGCGGACAATTTCGCAACCTGATACGCTTTGTGGCACCGGCGCGTGACGCGAATAAACTGATGCTGAAAAACGGCAATGACTTGTGGTTTTACGACCCTGCCAACAAGGCCAGCATACGGATCTCACCGCAACAAAGACTACTCGGGCAAGCCGCCAACGGCGACGTTGTCACCGTCAATCTGGCCAAGGATTATCAGGCCAGCCTGGCTGCCGAAGAAGATACCCAAGACGGCGAGCGCCAGACCCGCCACTGCTACAAACTGGCGCTGGCGGCCATCACACCAGACGTCACCTACCATCACATCGAGTTGTGGATAGACACCAGTAACAACCACCCGATCAAGGCACGCTATTACACAGAAAGCGCACGGCTCTTGAAAACGGCGTATTTCCGCCATTACCAAAAACAGCTGGGACAAGAGCGCCCTACCGAAACCGTGATCATAGACGGCCTCGATCCGCAATGGGTCACGCTACTGCGCCTGTCCGACTACGCCAAACGCGAAGTGCCGGAAGCCTGGTTACAACGCGATTATCTGTCACGCTTCAAGCCCGATTAAGCCATGCTTAAGTTCCGTCTTTTTGCGTTTTTTCCTACGTTTTTTTCTACGTTTTTGTCGGCGTTTTTTTCAACGGCGCTGGCGCAAGCCCCTGATGATCTTGATGCCCTGACATTAGCCGATAGCGCGGCCGATAAGGCCCCCGCTGCGGTCAGCGACTGGCACAGCTTTATCGAAGGCGCGCTTGGGCAAAGCCAGCCACGCCAGGGCAAGCACAACAGCAATCGACGCATCTCGCTAGACCTACAATTTGAGCAGCGCTTTGCACCCGGCTGGCGTGCCGTCTTCTCCGACCGCCTCGATCTCAACCGGCAACAGCAACAAGCTCATGAGTCGCTTGCCAACGACGTCAACACGGTGAGAGAAGCCTATCTGAGCTGGCAGCCACAGCCGCAGCAGTTAGCCGATCTGGGGCGCATCAACGTCCCCTACGGGGTCGCCAGCGGCTATAACCCAACTGATTTTTTTCGCGGCAATGCGGTGCGCTCGGTAGTCTCGGTCGATCCCGCCAGCCTGAAAAAGAACCGTATGGGCAGCGTCATGCTGCGCGGCCAACATCTGTGGGATAGCGGCTCCGTCACCGCCCTGTACTCGCCCCAATTAGCGCAGCAGCCCAATTCCGGCAGCTTTAATCCCGATCTGGGCGCGACCAATTCGCAAGATCGCTGGCTGATCGCGCTCAGCCAAAAACTGCCTGACGGTATTGTGGGCGATATCACTCCGCAATGGATAATCCATGGAGCGGCCCAGGCTGCGCCCCAAATCGGGATGAACCT
This sequence comes from Undibacterium sp. Ren11W, assembly GCF_049340485.1. Lineage (NCBI taxonomy): Bacteria > Pseudomonadati > Pseudomonadota > Betaproteobacteria > Burkholderiales > Oxalobacteraceae > Undibacterium > Undibacterium sp. Ren11W. Next base: position 115,908 of record NZ_JBMPPB010000006.1, on the reverse strand, counting down.
GACCACCCTGCTCAACGACGCTACAGTAGCGTACCTGGAATATTCGGGCGGCCGCAGCCGTTCCATGCTGTCGCAAGCTTTGCATGGCAAAGACGATAGTGCGTTTCGCAATCGCCTGGCAAGCGGCCTCACCTACACCACAGCCAGCAAGCTGTCGCTGACGCTGGAATATGAATACAACGGCAGCGCCCTCAACGATCAGGGCTGGAGTGCCTTGCGAAACGGCATCAAGCATGGCGCCGCGCTACCCTATCTGCAATACCGGCAGTGGCAGCAAAACCAACAAGAACTGGCCACCAGAGAGGAAGTATTTTTGTATGCCAGCTGGCCAGATGCCATGCTCCAGCATCTCGATCTAAGCGCCATGCAAAAACTCAATCTGGCCGACCACAGTCGCCTGTCGTGGCTAGAAGCGCGCTACCATCTGGAGCACGTGGACCTCGCCCTGCAATGGCAGCGCAACAGTGGAGAACTCAGCAGCACCTACGGTGCCGCTTTGCAAAAATACAGCTGGCAGGCGCTGCTGCGCTACTATTTTTAAGCGGCACAACCCCAATTACTCTGCCGCTCAGTTTGCTGGTTGGTCACTCATGGTTTTTGGCGTGCAAAAAATTCCCAGATCAATGCAGGTCCATCTGGCGTCATGGGTGATGGACCCAATAGTCTAGGGCGACGCCAGTAGGCTTGTGGCAGACCATGGCCACCGTCGTGTATGCTAACCAGTTCTACTTCCAGTTTGCTGTCGTCACGCCACACTGCACGTTCGACCTTTTGTTTGACCTGACGTTCGACCTGAGCGTCGCCCGGCACGGCTAACGGCGTCATAGTAGGTACGCCCGAGTTTCCATTTTTTTTAGCAAAGTAATCCGCCGACTCACGTGATGAATGCAACATGCCGCTCTTAAAGAACAAGCCAAACAGGCTAGACTCGCCCCCCGCGTAAGGCACCAGAGGATCTTTGGTGCCGTTCATGAACATGACCGAAGTGCCTTGCGCTGCGGGCTTGCATTTAAAGTTCTCTGCGCTAGGCAAGTTTGCCGATACCGCTGCCACCGCACGAAATTTTGTGGGTGCCTCCAGCGCCAGCCGGATAGCCATAAAGCCGCCAGACGAAACCCCGGTCGCAAATACGCGGTGGCTGTCGATGCCGATGTCGGCAATAAGTTTGTCGGCCAGCACGTCTAAAAAATTAACATCGTCGACCGCGCGACCTTCAAAAGTGTAGTCGCCCACTTTACTACAGTCGTTCCAATCGAAACTGCGGGCATCCGGATAAACCACGGCAAAGCCATATTGGTCGGCAAGACGCTCAAATCCATAGCCAGTCTCGAGTCGGATTTGCGCACCATTTTGGCCAGAGCCATGCATCACCATGACTAAAGGCGCGCCTTTCGCAAGCCCTTTAGGAAGATAGCTTCGATAACTACGCGTCAGTCCGTCCACCTCGATACTAGCCTTGGTCACCGTGCCAGACAGTTGTGGCATTTCGGGGTCAGGCGAATAAATAAAATACCAGAACAGCGCAGCGCCCAGTGCAATGAGACCGAGTAAGCCATAAAAACAGAAACGCAGAAAAGTGAAGAATTTTTTCATGATGAGACGCATTTTTTGCCTATTTTCGATTAAGACTGTGCGACGAGTTGATAATTCCACTTGCTCAGATTAACGCCCTTCACTAGCAGCCAAAGACACAGTGAAGCTTCGCCAAGCAGCGGCAGTATCAAAATGGCCGGGTTAATCATATTCGAGAACGCTGGAGCAAATAGTGCAGCAAAACAGGCGATCAAATAACTGACCCCGCCAATTTGCATTAACACGCCAACAAACTTCGGCAAATAGCCTGATTTAAAAATTAGCTGACCATACAGGATGCAGGCAACACCAAAAAAAATCAGCGCCACATTGAAGGCGATATCATGCGACCTTAAAGCAAAATTTGCCAAAGCGTGTAATTGCCCAGGTTCAAAGGCTTTCGCCATACTAGTGCTGGTCAAGATAGGTTTAAGCATAAGCTGAAACAGCTTGCTGATGGTTTCAACCGCCAGTGAGACGATATTAAAGAACGCAGCGAGCAACATCAGATTGCGGTTGACTGGCCGCAGTAATAGGTACAGCAACCACGATAGAGCAATAGCGCACAACACCAGTAGTAAATTGGCGAATGCGCCCAGATTCCAGAGGATGGGCTCTGCAAGGATATTCTGGGCTAAGCTTGCGACGTCAGCCGAAGCACGAAAATGATTGAGCACATAGGCCTCGGCAAAAATACCGAGGGCAATTACTGCCAGATACAGCGCGCCAGCGGCGCGTGCATACCATTGCGGGGAAGTCTCAAGACTGTAGTTTTTCATGATAGTTCTCTCCTAATGTACTCTTATTATTTAATCTTGTTCCGCTGCCACAGTCTCATTTTGCATAAAACACGCCACTTCAATCGCTACTTCAATCGCTACTTCAATTGCTTCTGAAGACGACAGAAAATTATGCTTGATGCTGGGTCTTGCTCCATTTATCACCAGGTTTTTTCACGTAATGACTATAAACGTAAGGCCAGGGAATAGCGAGGTACACCAGCACGACTAAAGAAATAGCAAACACATTAGGCAGCATTTTTTCTTCTAAATTACCTGATAGCCAGAGCGGCAAGGCGACAATAGCGAGCCAGATCGTTTTCCAGATCAATTCCCACATCAGTACCGGTAGCATCTGCAAGGGATAGCGTATGCCTAGTCCACACAGTAAAGAAAAAGCGGCCAACATACAAAGTTCAACGCCGTGCATAAATTCCCATGGCGTCGCATGGCGAATAATAGTGGGCCATATTTGGACGCCAAGACCAATGAAAACCAATAGATACAAGGCGCGTAGCACGTAGAGACGAAACACCGAAACTTGATTCATTTTACTCACTCCTAAATAGTTTTTTCCACATGCATTGGTAAAACATGATTGCCCGCAAGCTGGTGGCGATATGACGCTATGGCATTGCGCCACCTTACGGGCAAAGGCTAAAAGTACGGGGTGAGAATAAATCAAGGCGGAAGGTGAGTTAAGCAATTTGCGATGACTCGCAGACAGGGGGTACCCAAACACGCTAGACTACGACGAAATACAAACTGGCTGATTTTGAATTCACCGTTTGAATTAAGCAGACCGGCAAGGTATTCTGCTTCAAATGCTGAGTTGATGAAGCTTAAGCCGGCCTACTTACTGATGATTAAGCACAGCAAAAATATAATGCCCATATTGCGCAGATCTCCGTTTCGACTATACCTATCCCTTTGCATCGTTGTGCTCGGTTTTAGCTTAGGTATACAGTTGGGATTAGCCACCGAACTGAACAAGGAAGAATTTCACTATCCGGGGCGAGAGTGGGAAACAATTCAGACATCAACACTGACGCCAGCATGCAAAAACCAGCTGTCTGAAGCGCGCACACTATTTCAGACGCTGGCGACTAGTTCCGTCATCGCGGTCCAAGACGGGCGCATATTATTTAGCTACGGTCAAACCGACAAAGTTAGTATTATCGAGTCAGCCCGAAAAAGTCTGCTCTCCATGTTATACGGTAACTATGTAGAGAACGGCAGCATTGATTTGAATAAGACACTGGAAGAAATTGGCGTCGACGATATAGGTGGTTTGCTAGCGCAGGAGAAGCAAGCCACAGTGCAAGATTTGTTAACGGCACGTTCCGGAGTATTTCATTTGGCCGCCAATGCTGGCGACGATCTCAAGCAGGCTCCGGAAAGAGGTTCGCAAGCGGCAGGAAGCTATTTTCTGTATAACAACTGGGACTTCAATCTTGCAGGCGAAATATTTGAACGTCTTACCAAGCGCGATATCTACCGCACGTTTGAAGAAGATATCGCGCAGCCTTTGCAACTGCAGGATTTTCGATTAAAAGAACAGCACAAATTTGGTGACAAAAATAAATCACGGTATTTGCCCTATCACTTTTTCCTGTCGACCCGGGACATGGCTCGTATCGGTTACCTGGCACTCACCAACGGCAAATGGAAAAATCAACAAATAGTGCCCACCGCCTGGTTAGCAAAGACCACTGCTAGCTTTACGCCCTCATCAGAAATGCATCCTGCCAGTACCGCAGCACGCCATGTTGCTTATGGCTATATGTGGTGGGTGCTGGAAGAGCCGACAGCTTCGCCCCTGAACGGAGCCTATATGGCTTGGGGTCTGCAGGGGCAGTACCTACTGATAATTCCTAAAAACCGCATGGTGATTGCCCACAAACGAGAGCTTCCGGTTGCGGGCAATTGGAAGGCGCCGGGCGTGAGTAAAGATAACTTTCTCGCCGCTGCCCGCCTGCTGGCGACGGCGCACTGTGAAATACCATAACTCTGCTCCGCGCAGAGCAGGAAATCTGACCGTCTATTCGATCAATGATTCAGAACCGATGAAGCTTTGGTCCAGGCTAGATCATTTCCCCTAAGCTGCGCTCAGTTTGGTTTTACCCCCGCCAAAAACGTCTGATACGCGATGGCGGTTTCTTTGGTGCGTTCCAGTTGCGGCGCATGGCCTACGTCTTTGAAAATGACTAGCTGCGCCTGTGGGATCAGTCGTTTAAACACCTCGGTACTGGAGACATCTAATACGCGGTCTTTATCGCCCCAGATAATCAAGGTCGGCACTTTGATTTTTGGTAAGCTGCTTTCTATATCCAGCGAATACTGCAGCTGTATATCCTGATAAATTTTGCGGGCTATCGGCTCGCGCGCGATCGCTTCGCGGGTCAGCGAGGCGATCAAGAGCGAAGGCAGATACGGCGGATCTGTCATGGTAAAGGCCAGCATATTTTTATACTCCTGCGGATTACGCACGATCAGCGGATTTTCACCTTGTTGATTGAGCAGGAACAGTTCGCTAGGCTGTGCCGACATCACCCCGGCTGCGTTCATCAAGGCCAGACTCTTGACGTGTTGCGGTGCCAGCAGCGCGACATGGTAGGCAATTGCACCGCCCATGGAATGTCCCATCAAATGTGCCGGCTGCATCAGATGCAGCGCATCCATGATCGCCACCACACGCTGCGCTTGCGCGGGGATGGTGTAACTCTGCTCCATCAGAATATTGCTGTCGCCGTGCGCCGGCAGATCGATGGCGATGACATGATAATGCTTAGTCAGTTGGGCTGCCAATCTGATCCAGATGTCTTTATTCGACTGAAAACCATGGATTAAAAAAATCGTTTCACCCTGACCACCCTCCAGATACGGCACAGTAAAATCGCCTACCACTACTTGTTTTTTCTGCACACTGGCCAGTGCACGCTCGCCGTTTATGGCCCAGCTAGAGAGTTTATTTTCGACGCCAACGCAGCCGCTCAAACTCAAGCTCAGACTCAATGCCAAGATCAGACCGGGGATTAATTTTCGCATATGCTCACTTTTTGCTTAGGTGTTGTTATTCTGGCGAAAGCGCCATCTATCTGCAGCCTGGCTACCGACAAAAAAAATAGCGACAAGCCCGGCGCGCATATCCCATGCGGCCTACAGAGCAGGCAGGCTGGAAAGCCGCATGGGATATGCGTCTCTGGCCTGCCTTGCTTTTTACTATACAAACTTAATTTTTTGTAAATTTTACACGTTTAGTCTCACGCAAGATTAGAAGCAAGCCTCCAGCTTGCGCTGACTCGGGTTGCGCTGAGCTTACGGCAGCAGCGGTTTGAACTGTCCCATCACATCACGTTTGCCTTTTTCCAGATACGGTACCGGCTTATCCATCCATTCCGGGCGCGCCTTGTCTTGCAGATAGTGATCGAAAAATTCGCTCATATGCACCGTAAAATGTTTGAGGTTGTCGCGCTCTTTGAGTCCGTGCTTTTCGCCGTTATAGTTAAACCAATAGGCTTCTTTATCGAGCCTGCGCAAGGCCGTGAAAAACTCTATGGCCTGATACCAGGGCACCGCATCATCATCGTCGTTATGCACGGTCAGGTAAGGCGTGCTAATTTTATCGACAGAAAAAATCGGTGAATTCTCAATAAATTTGGCGGTAGCATTCCATGGCGTGCCGCCTATGCGGCTTTGTTGTTTTTCGTATTGAAAAGCGCGGCTCATACCGGTACCCCAGCGTATACCACCGTAGCCGCTGACCATATTCGCCATCGAGGCGCCGGCTTCTGCGGCACGAAACATGGTGGTTTTGGTCAACAGATAATTGATCTGATACGCGCCCCAGCTATGGCCCTGTATACCGATCCGCTTGGGGTCGATATAGCCTTTGGCGATCAACTGTCGTATCGCTGGCAATACCGTATTCATCGCGCTTTTACCTGGCGAGCCAGTCTGATACACGATGTCGGGGCGCAGCACCACATAGCCATTACTGACATAGCGTGTGACGTTGATGTTTTGCGCCGGTGCCGGCACGATATGTTTGTGCAGATTGTCCGACATGTTTTCGTAGATGTAGACCATCAGCGGATATTTTTTAGCCGGATCAAAATTTTCCGGTAAGGCCAGCAAGGCCTTGAGTTTTTTACCGTCGGCGCTGGTGTAATGGATGATCTGCTGACTACCCCACAGATAGTTGCCTTGCTGGGGATTGGCCGCACTGATTTTTTGTAGCGACTGCAGCGCCAGATCGCCGCTCCACAAATCCGGAAACTCGGTAAAACTCTGCTGGGTAAACAGCAGGGTATCGGCCAGTTTGGCCTTGATCATGCAGCCCAACATTTTGTCCGCATATAGCAGTTGCTTAGGTTCACCGCCCTCTAGCGCTACTTGATAATAAGCGCTGGCACGGCTCTCTTCCTGGGTTGCGCTCAGTAGTAATTGATCTGGCAGCGGCTTGCTTTCTGGCAGCAAGAGCGGCTCACCGGCCGGTGCTGCCTGCATTTTCTTTTCATGTTTAGGATCGATATCGAGCTTCACAAAACGCATTTCCAACTTATTCTTGCGGCCGTAGGCTTGCGTCAGATTGCGGCTAACTAAGGTCTCAGGGTAGATCTGCCACAAGTCATACTGATCGTATAGCACGACACTAGCGTCATCCTTAGTCCAGCCGGCAAAGCCATAGGCCGAGCGTGGTTCCGGCGTATCTTTACTGCGGTCCTCAAAATGCACCTTCAGTTTGGCGCTAAGATTGCGCTGGCTGCCGTCTAGCGTAGACCAGCTAAACCAGTTGCTGCTATCGGCGTCGAAGGCCAACAGATATTTGCCGGCTGGCGACAACGTCGGAGCAAAGCGCAATTTTCTAGCCAGCAGACGCGCCGCACCGGTTTGCAAATCGACGGCATAAGCGTCGTAATACAGGCTGTCCCAGGATTGCAGCATACGGTAAGGCAGCTCGCTGATACCCATGGCGATCTGGCTATTTTCGTTGACCACGATGCTAGGCATACTCTTGCTGGCTAATTGCAGCATGCGTCTTTGCGCGACATGCCAGACCGCGCTATAACTACGTTGCTTCTCTTGCTCAGCTTTTACCTTCTGCATAGATTGCAGCTCAGGATCTTTCCAGTGCCAAAGATCGACCTTGATCGCTTCCGGCGCATCCTTGGCTTCAGGCTTGGCTAACTCTGCATTAGCAAAAAACAGGCGCTGCCCATCTTTGCTAAAACTGAGCTCGGCAAATTCGCTGACGCTCCAGCCTGCCGTCATACCTAGCGTATCTGCGGCCACGATGGCGCTGGCAGACTGCTCCCCGATGCTCCAGTAAAACAGGCTAAAGCTGCTGACTTCTTTGGTTTTGTCTTTGGCCTGATCTTTCTGTTCTGAATTTGGCGCGTCATTCGACGCTAACCGGGCTGGCTCGGCCTGAGGTTTTTTTGCCAGATCATCGCGATTCGTGACAAACGCCAATTGCCTGCCCTGTTCATCAAAACTCAAATTTTTATAATGACCGGCACCACTGAGTAAAGCTTGCGCGTTGCCGTCGGCCGTGCTGTAGAGGTACACGCCTTCACGTTCAGCGTCATTGTTTTTTTCTGGCTTATTTTCGGCTGGCGTTGCGTCGGCTTTGGCCGTAGCAGCGATCGCATCTTTGAGCGACACCGTAAATGCCAGATGCGCGCCAGACTTATCCCAGGAAAAATCGGCAACGTCCTTAAAACTGTCGCGCCTGGCCTTGGCCGTGTCGATTAAAAGCAGTTCTGTGCCTGGCTGTTTTTTCTTGGCGGCGTCTTTTTTATCGTCTTTTTTGTCGTCCTCTTTACTTGCAGTTTTCTTGCCATCTGGGCTAGCCTCCAACAATACTGCCAGCACTTGGCCGCCCTGTTCCGGCCAGGCAAAGCGCTTCACGCGCGGCATGCTCTCGACTTTGCCGCTGGCCAACTCCATGATGCCCAGGCCCGCTTTAGGTAGGTCCTCACCCTTCTTTTTATCTTTCTTAGCCTGATCCAGTTCGACTCTGGTCGGCGCGATGGCAAAGGCCAGATAACTGCCGTCTGCGTTAAAGGCTGGTGCCGTGCCGCGTGGCGAGCGCCATTCGCGACCGTCGATGAGATTTTTAACGACTACTTCGCCATCGCCTTCTTGCGCCAGCAAAGCGTAGGCGGCCCACTTGCCATCTCGGCTCAGGACGCTGCCGGCGATACTGCGCCAGTTAGCATACACATCGTGGCTGATCGCTTTTTTCGCGCTAGTCGCAGGCAGTAAATGCTCTGCCGCGGCGACCTTACCAGCCGGGCTTTGCGCCAGCGCTGGCCAGACCGGGCCACAGAGCGCAGCGAGCGCCAACATAGCTATCACACTAAAAGAAGGCAAACGTGAGGGCAAAACGCAAGAGTTTTTCATCGCAGATCTAGGTGTCATAGCGGAGGGTATTCTGCATGTGGGCGAACCCCGCATGCGTATGATTTAAAAATGGGACTTACGCAAAACCGCTCCAGCGTCGTTGTATCCGCCTTGCCGTACTAAAGTACTGTCTTCGGCGGACCGCCTAGCTGGAACAATTTTGCGTAAGTCCTAAAAAATTAGTCAGCTGAGCTTAACAACTTATTCAACCACTCAGACACCACAAATTTTCAGCGCCAGCCATTTGCGGTAGACCAGCAAGGCCACCTGCGCGTCATCGGCAGCGTATTGCAATTGGCGCTCGCTGAGTGCGGCGGCGGCCCAGTTTGAGGTCGAGGTCTTCTTGGATTTTTGCAGTTTCATGCCGAAGTACTTAGCGACTGCGGCCTTGGCGCCCATGTCGCGGTGCTTACTCTCGCGCATCAGGCGCGACAGGTCGAGCACATTGGCGGGGACGATGCCGAACTTGGCATGCAGACGTTTATTATCATCGCTCAAACCAAAACCAACCTTGAGTATCAGCTTAGATTCCAATACCGCCTGCACCGCCGGTATCTGGGTAGGCTGCAACACCGGAAATAAAAAGACCTCGGTGTCGGTAGCCAGTTGTATCAGATGCGGGCCATCCGATTGCTGGCCCTTGAAAAATATCGGCTTCGATTCGGTATCAAAACCGAGCACATCGGCCGCACTCATGGCGGCATAAGCGCGCTCGGTGTCCGACTCGGAACGCACCAGGCAGATATTGTCAAAGGGGATACCGGGATACGAGGGCAGCAGGAGGATTTCTTCAGAGGTCATAGGCAAGATGATAGCGGATTAGCGCCATGCATAGTCACCATGGCGAGAATTTTATTATTCGCAGGCAAAGTTTTTTCTGCTGATCATATTTCACGATGGCAGGCCAGAGGCGCATATTCCATGCGGGTTTCCAGCCTGCATGGCCTGCAGGGCGCATGGAATATGCGCCTCTGGCAGGGTCATCTTGCGCTATCTGTCCTGACCCGGTTCAGCCATGCCCCCAGCAATTGCCAGACTTGCGCGCGCGCCGCCGGGCGCGACAACACCAGATCGTGGATGCCATCAGGTATTGCATGGCACTCTAGCTGCGAGCCTAAACCAGGTGCCAGACGCTGCATATCAGCCACATCGAGCACGATATCGGCGCTCATCGCAGCCTCACTCCAGACCTTAGGGCGCAAGCTATGTCCGGCGTGCAGCAATAGACAAGGGCAAGCGATCTGCAAGCCCCGCGCCACCTCCTCATGCGCCAGATGGATGGCGCGAAACCAGCCCGCATACACAGGGAAACCGGCGATCGGTTTCCAATCGGTACGGTAATCCCACTGCCCTTGATGCTTCACATGCAGGCTGCGACCGTACATGGTCGGCAAACCTGGCAGACGCCAGTAAGGGAAAAACTTGCCCAGCCAGGCCAGCACTGGTTCGGCATACTTCTCTTGCCAGGCCGGCAGATTCATATCCAGAAACGGACTATTCAAAAACAGCGCCTTGACCTGCTCCTTTTGCGCACCTCGATGCGCATACAGTGCTGCCACCAAACCGCCGGTAGAATGGCCATTGAGCATCAACCAAGTCACATGCTCGTTTTGGCGTAGCAAGCTAATTGCGGCATCCACATCTTGCAGATAATCATTCACATCCACCGTAAAATTCGGCAAATGCCCCGGCCGCAAAGATCGGCCGTGACGACGTAAATCGAGCGCATAAAAATCCATTCCTTGCGCATGATAAAAATCAGCCAGCTCGGTCTGAAAAAAGTAATCGACGAAACCGTGGATGTATAACACCGCCGCTTTGCCAGCCTCGGTCTGGCTACTGCACAGACGGCGCACCAGGGTAATTTCCAGCGCTTCGTCCATCTCGCCCGACGCCACGTTCAGGCTCAGTTGTTCAAAGCCCGGCAAAATATCGGCGCTCCATTGCGCTGCGTTCGGAGACGAAGTAAAAGTCATAAAAATATTGTGGCAGCCATCGTTAAGCAAAGCGTCAAAAGACGCAGCTAGAAAAAATCCATGCTGCAGAGTAAGCGCCCAACTAGGGCGAAGCAAGTGCTAATGACGATTCACGGCGAAATACCTACACAGCAAACATAAACATAGACGAGAAAAATTATATCTTAAGCAATGTTTTGATCGCTAGTACAGATAAGATTTTTAATAAATACTTTTCGATTTTGTTAACTTTATTGATAAAATAGAATCAAATATAACAACTAAGGATAGTTATGCATTGTTACCAACATCAAGAGAATGACGCAATTGGAATATGCAAATATTGCGCTAAGGCAGTCTGTCAGGCCTGCGTCAAAGATACTGGGCGAGGTCTAGTTTGTGGTGACCGGTGCGCAAACGAAATTTTAATCATTAATGAGCTCAATGACAGAGCCAAACAACTTTACAGCATTGGAAGTAAATCCAGGATGCCATCCACTGGTATATTATTTTCTATGTTTTTTGCGTTTATTTTCGCTGGATTTGGGCTTTATCCTTTAACGGAAAACAGAAATCCTGAATGGTTCATGGTAATTATGGGTAGCGGATTTTTTGCCTTCAGCATCGCGTCGTATTTAAGAACAAGAAAACTTCATCTCAATTGTTAATGGTCTATATGGCCATAACCCACACTAAGCAAGTCAAACGTCACCGGCGGATTGCACCGCACGGCATTTCTTCATCCCCCCCGGCCACCACGCATATCCCATGCGGCTTGCAGGCCATGCATGCTGGAGACCCGCATGGGATATGCGCGAGCGGCTAGGTGCTTAAAAAATTTATTGCGGTCATTGCGCCATCCCTAGATAAAGCCAGAGATGGCGCTAGCTGCTTTTTTCTGCTTATTTTTTACTTCTTTTCTACCTATTTGCTACGACCATATTTAGCCGTGAAGCTGGCTTTTTTGATGCTGTTGGCGTTGATCATATAGCCTGCCAATGCCGCAGTGGCGTCGGCCGGGATCTCTAATTTTTCGACTTTGAGTGCATGCACGGTGAAGATATAGCGATGTGCTTTATCGCCAACTGGCGGGCAGGCTCCGCCCCAGGCTGCGACGCCATAATCGATCCGCACTTGCGCGGCGCCGGCTGGCAGATTAGCACCGCCGACGGCGCCGGCATCGGCTTTTAATTCTGTCACGCTAGCCGGGATGTTGATCACTGACCAGTGCCACCAGCCAGAGCCGGTAGGCGCATCCGGATCGTAGACGGTGACGGCAAAACTTTTTGCGTCTTTCGGTGCACCTTTCCATTGCAAGGCGGGCGACTTGTTCTCGCCAGAACAACCAAAACTGTTAAATTCGAATTTTTTATCCATCAAAGCGCCTGCCTTGATCTCGCTACTACTCAGATGGAAATCGGCGGCGTGCGCCAGATTGACGGCAGCCAATAGCGCTGCGCTGCTGAAGACGGTCTTAAGAAGCTGAGTTTTCATGGGATATCCTTGGATAATTGAAGGGACTTGAATCATCGCATTATTGTCGCCGCCCCACTAGCCCGATTACGCCAAATGCTGTGCGCCAGAGTTCATGGCTGGGCGCAAATGTGAGGGCGTAAATCCAAAGCGTTCTCGGAACGCGGCGGAAAAGCGGCTGTGCGAGGCATAGCCAGAGCGGTAGGCAATATCGGACACCGGCAGCATGGTGGTCTGCAGCAGTAACAGTGCCGTCTCTAGCCTCACTTCGCGCACGCAGTCACTGACGGTACTGCCTTCGCTATCGAGGCGACGCCGTAAGGTGCTGGCGCTGAGATTAAAACTAGTCGCCAGCTGATTAACGGTCCATGCATCGTGCGGACGCTGCGCTACCATACGACGCACGCGATCGGCCCAGCTTAGACCAGACGCAGGTGAAAAAACCAGGCCCTGTTCGGCCAGCATCAGCAACAATTCTAGCAAGCGATGCTGGCTCAGCGCGCTTGAAATATCCGGATTTCTCAGGGACTCAAAGGCACGCGCGTAGGCTTCTTGCAGTGAAGTATCTTGCGCAATTTTGGCGCAGGCCTGCACGGGTTCAAGTACAGAAAACTGTGCAAAACCTTCGTGAAAAAGCTCGATTAGTGCAGGCGTCAACAAGATAACATGCGCCACATAGGCCCCTTGTGGCGCAGTGTCGTTCACCATATCCCATAGTGTGCCGCGCGCAATCAGGAAGAACTCGCCAGTTTTGTATTGCGCGCTCACACCAGGGCGCAATAAGCGCTTACTGCCAGAGACGATATAGCCGAGCATGTCGTCGCGCACCATACTGGTACGCACCCTGTGCTGTACCCTAGTACTGAGGATGTGGGCAAATGCCTGAGTCATGAATTGTCCGCGGAATAGTCCGCCGAATTGTCCGCAGCTTCGTACGCTGCTCTGAGGGGATTTGTTTTAAACACTGATTGCGCTGATATGGCCGGCGATGATGTGCCAGCTCCCCGTATCACTCTGCTGCCAGACTCTGGTGTAGCGCAAATCGCCGTCAAATGGGGCATCGGCGTAGGTACCAGAGAGCAGCATACGGGCCGATACCACGGCCGTGTTTTGCTGGATTTTTATATGCTGCTCTAACAGCTGCATGCCAATAAATTTCAACACTCCGGAGCGATGCAGGGCCAGATCATCCTCCTTCGTAAATAGCTGCCCCAGATGATTGGTGAAGATAATATCGGCACAAATGAGCTGATCCAATTTGGCGACATCGCCAGTTAACATGGCCAGGCGTAGCTGTTCTTCCAGCGTGCGGATTTCTTGTTCGGTCGTGTTCATCCTGGTTGCTTTCATTTAAATTGGATTTCTACTAAATCACCCTGGCAGAATCGCTCCACAAGGTGGTTTTTTGCGTAAGACATGAGCGCTCAATGATGCATTGCGACCTATATTAGTCGAGAAAAGTCCAGCTATCGGCACCATCAAAATGCCGGATAGGAACACCATCGAATACTCCGGGCTCAAAATTTCTTGCGTTGACCGCCATTTTCCGGTCCGGTTCGTTTGTTAGTGCTTCCCAATGCGTGACACAGCCGCACACCACGCAGTGCATGGTCTGTATGCTTTGCTTGCCCCACAGATAAGCGACGCTATGCTCAGGATGCCCAATTATTTCAACCTGCTTCAAACTATAGCAAGCCCACAGTGCGCCATAACGACGGCAGATAGAGCAATTGCAATCGATTAAAAATGCGCTCGGTGCTGGCACCTTGATTTGAATACGGCCGCAGTGGCAGCTAGCGCTCAGCCTATTCTTGGCATCCAGAGCATCGTTCACTTATACCTCGCCTAATCATTAGCAGCGACTTGCCGCGCTTTCGCTTCCAGCTCTTTGGCCAGGGTCCAGCCAGCGGCTTCTATCATTACCACCGAGATACCAGGCGCGACGACTTGCCCGAGCAACGGAATGAACTTGGATAGTTCTTTACTCAAAACTTTGATGGGTTGCTTGAGCATGCTGTTTTTCAGGCTAGCAATGGCAAGTACCTTCGCTGCTTCTTGCGTGATACTTCCGCCGAATACGGCACATAAACTCATCGCCATCGCCGTCATGCACAGCATATCGGTGGCCACACCCAGACCGGGCACCGGCACCGCATTCCCCGCGGCGGCGGCAACGGCATGCGCATGGATAATGGCGTGGCACTTCTTTTCTTGGTTTTCAGTCATTCAATAGGCAGCGTGAGGGTTAATCCGGGCTAGCCTTGTGGCCCCGGCTAGCCAGCAGATTAGCATTAAATTTGTATTTCGGACATGTTTCTCACTTTGAACGCTTCATTTTTTGCCGATTTCACCGTTACCTCAGTATCAGCTCATCAAAAATTATTTTCTGCGGAAAAACTCCAGTGCTCAACATCAGCAAATATCTATCTCTCGCCTCACAACAAGTGCCGCAAGTTAAAAGCAGCGCAGACAAGGAGAGCACCAAAACGCTAACGCCAGCAGTTAGCAGCACGAATGTGAGCGTGAGCCTGAGTCCGCTAAAAGCGAAGAATACCGTGGCCGCAGCCTCGTTCAGTAACGGGGCCATGCAATTTACGTCTCATAAAGATGCCGCCAGACAAAAAATTGCCTGGATAAAAATGCAGTTAGAGGGCTTGATGAGATTTGCCGGTGTCGCAGGTAACCCTCGTGAGGCGATACGCCTGGCAAAAGAGCTGGCTGCGGCGGTACGTGAATATGGCGGCAGCGATTCCGCCCCCGCAGCGCCGCAAGCAACACTCAACATTGCACCACAAACGGAGAACACTAGCGAGGCGGGAGTCGCCGATGCGCCAGCAAACACGGCAGACGCGACGACGTCTGCCAGCACTGCAAGCGAAGCCAGCACAGCTGCAAGCCTGGCAGCGCAAGTGACTGCGAATGCGCAAGTGGCGAGCGACTCGAGCATCCCTTCAAGCAAAGAGACGGCTCAAAATTCAACGTTAGACTCAATACAAGACTCAGAACAAAACTCAGCCGCAGCACAAATTAAGCAAGCAGCAGCGCTGGTAAGCGAGGCAAAAAATTTCACTCAGACCGAACAGAACAACGACGAGACAGTATCCAGTAAAGCTAGCAACTCCTTGGCGGCATTGGCGCAAGTGAACACCGCCGGCTTGAGTCCGCAAGATCGTGCTTTTCTGGCGGAAGCGAAAATCTTGATGGGAAAGATCAAGTTACTTATCGCGATAGAAAGCAAAAAAGCCGAGGACGATAAAAAAGCGCAAGCGGCGACAAAAGAAATGGATGACGCGTTTAAAACAACGACGATGTCACTCATGCAGGAAAATACCAGCATGGCCTACGCAGCCAACGGCTTAAGCGTGACCGACAGCAGCAGCACGCCCAGCCTCAGCGAGACAGCCTGAGTGCCTAAAATTATCCAAAACCATAGTAAACCTTGATAAATCACACTAAAAGTTTGCATTTATTTCAAGTTATCTGAGCATCTGCCGTTACAGAACTATCTTTTATACAATTATGTAGTTATTCCATGTTTTCACTCCAGGCACTACGTTTTTTTGAACAAGCCGCCCCCAAACTTCCTAACTCCCCGGTTCCACAGCGCCAGCGCCTGACCTCCAGCGCAAGCGAACCCGACCAGGTAGCCGAACGCAGCTTGCCAGAAGTTGAACGCCGCTACAGAGAAGAACGGCGTGCCAGCGATAGACGAGAACAAAAACATGCGACTTTCCTCGACACCCGCAAACGCCAAGGCCGTCGATGCAGTAACGGTCGCCGGCAAGATGACAGCAATGTCGGCAAGCGCACGAAGACGATCTCAGTCTTAGGATGAAAATAGTCAAAAGATACACGCTTTTCGGCAAAAGCAGATTACACTTAGGCCTTACGCAAAGTTGTTCCAGCTTGACCAACCGCCGCCTACGTCAGCACTGCTTGTACGATAGGGCCGATACCAGGACCTTGGGGCGGTTTTGCCTAAGTCCGAATATTCACTTCAGTACTTACCGAGGCTTAAGATGAAAACTGCTACGCTGCTAAAATCATTGGTGTCACTACTAGCACTGCTTACGCTCTCCTCTGCCTATGCGCTCGATTGCCCAATAGGTCAAAAAAAATATTATGTCGCCTATCTGGCCCTCAGCACCAAAGGCATCAGCAGCAACGGTGCAAATTATTTTTGCGGTGATAGCCAGCAAACCAAGACTGAAGAAGGCATCAATCAAATCCAGCAATATATACAAAAGCAAAACAAGGGGCTGGAAAAAGCCACGATAATCATCACCAACATCATGCCTTTGGATCGATAAGCGCAAAACGACCAGGTGTGGCGATGCGGCTTGGCGAATAATGCTAGACGAATAAGGCTTGCGTTTCAGCACACTGCCCTAATCTGCAAACGATGAAACCTCTTTCCATTCTCGATCTTTCGCCTATCACCGAGGGCAGTGATGCCGCCCAGTCATTTAAGAACAGCCTGGATTTAGCCCAGCATGGCGAACGTTGGGGTTACCAGCGCTACTGGCTGGCGGAGCATCATGGCATGCCCGGCATCGCCAGTGCTGCCACAGCAGTCCTGATCGGCCACGTCGCAGCGGGTACCTCGCGCATACGGGTGGGTGCCGGCGGCATCATGTTGCCGAATCACTCGCCTTTAGTCATCGCCGAACAATTTGGCACTCTGGAATCCCTATTCCCTGGACGTATCGATCTAGGCTTGGGGCGGGCACCGGGCTCAGACCAGCTCACCGCACGCGCGCTGCGCCGTAATCTGGCCACCGACGCCGATCAATTTCCGCAAGACGTGGTCGAGCTGATGGATTATCTCTCGTCTGAACCTAAGCGCGCCGGGCGTGGCTTATTGGCCGTTCCGGGGGCTGGCCTGAATGTCCCGATCTGGATTTTAGGTTCTAGCCTGTTTGGCGCGCAATTAGCGGCAGCATTGGGCTTACCGTATGCGTTTGCCTCGCATTTTGCACCAGCCCAGATGATGCAGGCAATCGAGCTGTATCGCGCCACTTTCAAGCCATCCGCGCAATTACAAAAACCGTATGTGATGTTGGGTTTTAATGTTTTTGCGGCCGACACCGATGCCCAGGCGCAATTACTGGCAACGTCTATGCAACAAGCCTTTGTCAATTTACGCAGCGGTCATCCGAAACGCCTGCCACCGCCTCAGGCTGACTATTTGAGTCGCCTAGGTCCGCAAGAACACGCCCTGCTCGATCAAGTTCTGTCATGCTCGGCGATAGGCTCGCCAGAGACGGTAGCGCGTCAATTGCAGGCCTTTATCGCCCATACCGGCGCCGATGAACTGATGATCACTTCACAAATTTTTGAGCATGCGGCGCGCTTGCGTTCTTACCAGATTACGGCAGAACTGCATCAGGGCATGTGCTAACTAGCGAAACGTGCAATGCATTCATTAGCTTATTCGTCTAAACATCTTCCAAGCAAACGTTATACCGCCGTTCATGACTTTTTTACCAAAATTTCTCACTCAGCCTCTCTCATCACTTTACCGGTTCTGCATTAGCCTGATAATCTGTTTAGTCTGTTCTAGCACGGCAACGGCCGCCACACAGTTAGTCTTGGCCGATATCGCCGATCAATTACCGCCGTCTTTAATGGCGCGGCAAATTTTGCTTCAGGCCTACGCGCAGCTTGCGATAGAAATTAAAATTCTTGAGTTACCAAATTCCAGAATTAAGGCCATGCTAGAGAATCAGAGCATAGACGGCATGGTGTACAGACTAGCCGACAGCCCCCTTTATGACCTGCAAAAAATCACTCCCGCGCTTACCTATGAAGAATTCGCGGTCTTCACGGTCCAAAAAAATTTCACCGTAGCGGGCTACTCCAGTCTCACTCCCTACCTGAACGGCTACCGGGCTGGATCCAAAGTACTGGACGACAATTTACAGGGTATGCGGATAGAGACTGCGCCAAGTATGGATTCATTATTTAAAAAACTCGCGGCGGGACGTACCGATACCGTGATTGAATCGCGCGGCAGTTATTGCCGTGTGAAAAAACTTGGTCTCGACCAGATCATCATGCTAGAGCCTGCGCTGGATAAAATACTCGGCTATCACTGGCTCAGCGCACGACATCAAGACTTGATACCACGCTTGAGCGCAGTATTAAAAAAAATGGAGAAAGATGGCAGTATCCGAAAAATTCAGGAACAAACCTGGAAAACCTACAACGCCAACTGCGCAGGAGCCTAGCCCAGTGCGCAATATCCACGCGGGTTTCCAGCCTGCCTGCTCTGCAAGCCGCATGGCGATTGCGTGTGCAGCCATGCCCGTTTTTATGGTTTTTATGTTGACTGTCAGCCATACGCACTTGCTGCCTCAGTCAGCGCCGACTGACGGGAAACTCTGGTGTGATGCGGCCCTATGCAGTAGCATCTAGCTTCTTTTATTTAACAACGAAATCGGTGCATGCGTTTACTCTCAAGTTGTTTCGACCTGACTCAGAACACGCAGGCCAGCGAGCCATTATTTGTGCGCCGACTGTCACTACTCATTACCGTTTGCTTGTTGCTGTCAATCAGCGCCTGCACTAGCACATCAAGCACAAAAGCCAGCTCCGTTAACGTCTCGCCAGGGATTGCAACATTTCCCGCAACAACTACCTCTGGTGCGATGCAGGGGCTGACACCCGCGAGTAACGATGCGCTGCCCCCTCCCGCACCGCGCGAATTTCGGGCGGCCTGGGTTTCAACGGTTTCCAATCTCGACTGGCCCAGCCGAAAAAACCTGAGCAGCGCCCAGCAACAAGCCGAAATCATCGCTATTTTAGACACAGCGGTGCAACTCAAACTCAATGCCATCGTCTTGCAAGTGCGCCCCAGTTCCGATGCGCTGTACGCCTCTGAGTTAGAACCTTGGTCAGAATTTCTCACTGGCGAACAAGGCAAAGCGCCCAAGCCTTACTATGATCCTTTGCTGTTTTGGATACAGCAAGCGCACGCCCGTGGTCTGGAGTTGCATGCCTGGTTTAACCCCTATCGTGCGAAAACCGCGATTGGTAAAGCGCCCGCCACCGAGGCACATTTCAAGCAGTTCGCGGCCAATCCGATCAAACGCTATGGCGATCTATGGTGGCTAGATCCAGGTGAGCCAGTAGCGATGCAGCATACTTTGGCGGTCATCAGCGACGTCGTGAAACGCTATGACGTCGATGGCATACAACTGGACGATTATTTCTACCCCTATCCACTAAATAACGCCAAAGGCAAAGAGCTGCCTTTCCCGGATGATGCTTCCTGGGGCCGTTATCAGCAACAAGCTGGAAAATTATCGCGCGCCGATTGGCGACGTGAGAATGTCAATCAATTGGTGCAGGCGCTGCAGCAGCGCGTCAGGCAAGAAAAAAGCTGGGTAAAATTTGGCATCAGTCCATTTGGCATAGGCAGACCTGGCCGCATGCCAGCGGGGATCAAGGGCTTTAGCCAATATGATCAGCTGTACGCCGATGTTGAGCTGTGGCTAGAGCGCGGCTGGATCGATTATCTGGCGCCGCAACTGTATTGGCCTATGGCGCAAACAGCGCAAAGTTTTACTGTTTTGCGTGACTATTGGCATGCGCAGAATCCTCATGGACGACATATCTGGCCTGGCTTATTTACCAATAATCTCGAGCATAAAGATAAATCCTGGCCAGTCGAAGAAATTTTGAAACAAATAGAGGCAAGCCGCGAGCCAGGCTTACACACGCAGAGCAAGGGGCATGTGCATTTCAGCATCACGGCCCTGACGCAAAACCGCAAGAATATCCGGCAAGCTTTAAGCGCAGAAAAATATCAAAGCCAGGCGCTGGTACCGGCTAGCCCCTGGCTCACGCACGAAGCAATGGCGGCACCGGTATTGGTGGCTGATCTTACTCAGAAATCACTCAGCGTTGAGCCTGCCGCCACAACGGCTTTTAGTATGCTGGCGATCTGGAAACGTTACGAAAGTGGCTGGGTATTCTCTAGCCAGTCAATCTCAATACCGAGCATCAGCCTGGCTGACGATAGCCGGCATGGCGCGCTCAAGGAAGTGTTGGTTACCAGGATTAACCGCGTAGGACAAGAAACTGCGCGGACTAGCTTCCGCCTGAACTGAACAAGCTGCTGCAAGCTTGCCGCAATCTAAATAGGCACACCGTTTATCCGGCTACATTTCTGATTAGACCCAAGAATTGACAGCTCGTCGCAAAGCCTTGGAATTTGTTTTTGCACCAGCCTAAAGTAGCAATATCTGATCGCTTGTGAGCGGCTAGATTGGCTAGGAAAACTAACAATGGTTTAAGGAGAAGATCATGGTATTGAGTAAAAACATGGATGGACTGCTGATCGCAACGATAGGCCTGGTCATCGCTGCGTCGATTAGCATATTCCTTAGCAATCATTTGCTAATACAAGTGCTGAACTGAGCTTGCCATGTTGAGCTTGCTTCTGTTCTTAATTTTACTGAGCATATGCTGGCCTTTGGCATTGCTGGCACTCTGTCTGTATCCGCTGTTTTGGCTGCTGTTGCTACCATTTAGATTACTTGGAATTGCGGTAGATGGTGTACTTGAATTATTCCGTGCCGTGATCATGTTACCGGCACGCTTATTACGCGGAAAAACCTAGGATGTAGCTGTGCCGGAACGGATTTCCAGTCCCTAACTGTGATTGAATAGTTCTTGCAATTCGTCAAACCTATCCGCTGCATCGTCGGCCGTAATGCCAAGGAACTGGCAAGCTAACTCACCGCCTTTTTCCCATTCGGCAAACAATTCCTGACCGTGATATTTTTGTATTGCATACTCTGCCATTAGAGCCAAAGCGATCAAGCCCCTGACCGTTTCATCGGTAGCGACATCGTCCATCTCGATATACGCGTGATGCAAGAGTATCGCGGTGGCTACCTCCTCCGGCAGACCCCAGGTACGCGCCATCAAGGCCCCTATTGCTGCGTGATTGGTACTATGCTGTTGATCTTCTACTTCAGTAAAACTGCGCTCAAACTCTGCATTGGCAAGTCTTAAAGTTCTGGGGTAATCAGGAAAGCGTTCGGATAGCAGCGGTATGCCGATATCACAAAACAGGCCAAAGGTATGCGCCGTGTCGCTGGAACATATCGGGATATGCCGTGCCAGATAAGTCATGGCCTGAGCGCGCTTACTAGAAAAATCCCAAAATTTTTCATGCGCGGTATTCGGCGCATTCACTGCCTGGCGCGCCAGAATACCCATCACCAGCATTGCACTTTGCTCAAGGCCGAGTAAATTCACAGCGTGTTCGATAGACTTGGCCTTTAAGCGCAAGCCAAAAAAAGACGAATTAGTCAGTTTCAATAAAGAGGCAGACAGTGCGACATCATTGGCAATTACTCCCGCCAGTTTTTTAGGATTAGGCTCTGCCTGCGCCAATTCAGTCTGGATATCGAGTAACAAACTGGGACGGGCAGGAATGCGTATGGTCTTGACCAGAGCATCCATCGATAATTCTAAGCTCGCAGCAGCTTTAATATTTTTATTCATTGCAATTTAAATATATTTTCCACATGGAAATTTTTTAGACCAAGGTAATTAGACCGCACTTCTCAGGCAAAATCAAATAACAGTAAGGAAAATTTCAAATGCAAAAGCATAGCGACAAATGCACACAGCACAGTTTAGGGCAAATTTACTAAGATATAATTGCATAAAATCAAACAATACTCGTAGCTTGAGGACTTCACCAAGAAAGAGTTTTCATGGCCAGTGGCACGCTGATTGCCGTTTTTCGTAGTTTCATCACGCCGCCTCTAAGCTTGCTGCTGTTGTTTGGCATCGCTTACGCACTCAAAAGTAAATACCCTCGCTTGGCGAAGAAGTTAAGCCTTAGCGTACTCTTCATTTTTGTGGTGATCAGTACCAATGCCGGTGCCTGGCTCTTGGTGTATCCGCTAGAGCATCTGGAGCAAGCTTTACTTGACACCAAAAATACCGGTGCGCAGGCTATCGTGATCCTGACCGCAGGGTCACTCGAGCATAGCCCTGAATATGGCGGTAAAGCGATTCCCGACTACATAGGTTTAGGCCGCATGCGCTACGCCGCCAAACTTTATCGAGATACGGCTCTGCCTATCCTGGTGACGGGCGGTTTTGGAAGCAAAGCTCCCGCCAGAGACTCGCTCGCCAGCGCCATGGCGAACGCTTTGCAGTATGAGTTTGCGATCCCGGTACGGTGGCAAGAAGACCAGGCAAGTAATACTTACGAGAATGCGCAATTTTCTGCGCGCATCTTGCGGCAGGCAGGGATTAACCGCGTTCTGTTAGTCACCGATGCCATGCATATGCGGCGCGCCAAGTTTGCCTTCGATCAAACTGGTTTAGTGGTGATACCGGCACCGACTCTATTTTTTTCCAGCAGTGATTTCGGGCTGCTCAGTTTTATCCCTGGTGTAGAAGGTCTGCGACGATCGCACTATGCGATGCACGAATGGCTGGGCTTACTCCAGTATCGGCTCTTCCACACAAATGCACACGTTCAGACGCAATCTCCATAAAATCAATAAAAAGCCAAGCCTATGCCTAGCAACCATCCTTCAGCACAAGAAAATATCGGCGTGCTCAGAGAAAAAACGCCTGCATCCCGACTCCCGGCCTGGGTATTTTTTTGCGCAGTGGTGGTCTTTATAATTTATGGCTCGTTGTTTCCTTTTGATTTTCAGGCGACGCCTATGCCTTTTGATCGCTTTTTGGAAGAGTGGCATCTGTTTCAAAATATTCCCGATGTTCTGGATAATTTTTTACTCTTCGTTCCATTAGGAATTGCGCTACACGCCAGCTTTAAGAGCCAAGGCGCACGCATCGTCGCCAGTTTTTTTTCTATATTGATCTTAGCGTTTGGGATACAGATAGTTCAACTGTATTTGCCCAGTCGCACCGCCTCACTGTCGGATGCTTTTTGGAACACGGTGGGCATGGGTGTAGGTTTGCTGATTGCTGCCAGAGTCTGGCGCGCCCTGCAAAAACGCTTAATACACGCCGATACAGCTGCACCCCAGCACGATTATTTCCCTATGCTGCTGGTCCTATGTTGGTTTTTCTATGAATCTTTTCCGTTTGTGCCGACCTTGGATATAGGTCTGCTACGCGACCATGTGAAGTCTGCAGTATTTGCGCCACCATTTGAATTAATGCGACTAACGCAACACTGGCTGGCCGCCACGCTGGCTGGCTGCGCAGTGCTGAAAGTCCATTGCTTACGACCACGCCGACTCAATCTATTGGTAATAGGCGCCGCGGCAATTTTTATGGAGGTGTTCGTCGCCTATGGCAGTTTGCGCAGAGAGACCTTGCTCGGTATAGGCCTAGGTCTGTGCAGCGCGTATGGTTTAGAAATGAGCTTAAAGAGCCAAACGCGTCATGCGATTTTCTGGCTGGCGCTGGGCACGTACCTACTCACGATTTTTACGCCCTACCGGGCGCAGCCTTGGGACGCGAGCTTTACCTTTACTCCCTTCTCTAATTTACTATGGCATGGCATCACCAAAGACATCCCGCCGGTCGCCTTTGAGACACTGGCGATCGGTATCATGATGTGGTCGGGCAGTTTGCGAGCTGGACGCAAGCAAGCTTTTTTATCTATCTGGGTAGTCTGTATCTTGGCGCTACTGAGCCTGTTGGAAGTATTGAGGGTGTTTTTTGTCGGCTACCATGGCGATACCACCCCTTTGATCGTAGCACTCGTCTTGAGTCCATTTGCGATTAGCGCAAGCACCATGGCTAGAATGGATGACGTTGAGGTCAGCGGGTTTGCATCGGCAGTGCACGCTGAGCAAGAAAATGATACTTCACAGTTGATTCGGTCGGGCCAGACATCGGACTCGGCTTTGAGTGTGGCGCCCCCTGCTCCCGTCAGCTCAGTTACTGCCGCCTCACACTGGCGCTGGCTGCTTGGCGCCAGTCTTACCTTGACTGCGGCGTTTTGGATTTTGCTACATCTACCCGGTATTCCTTATAACCTCAGAAAAATTTTCGGTGAGCAGATGTTGTTAGGCTCGAGTATTTTTTCGTTGGTACTGCTATGGTTGGGTATCGGCCCCTGGTGGCTGGCGCAAACCATCATCCGACGCAATGCACAAAAACGCCACATCTTGCTCTGGACTCCGCTGGCATTGCTAGCGATGGCCTTAATTAGTCTGGGCCTGCTGTATTTTTCAACACCCGAGATCATGTTGAATAAAATTATCGGGGCGCCAGATCTGTATCGGCGCGTTGTCACTGAAAACTACTGGGGTGAAGCCTGGCGACTACGTTTTTCGGTAATGCCGGTGGCATTGATAGAAACATTAGAAACTAGCCTGCGCTATTGCGCTCTCTACTCACTTTTCATGATTCCGCTGACATTAGCGGTTTTGGCTTTGCCCAATTCCAAGCGACTGGCACGTCTAATGGGCTATAGCCTGTTCCTGGCGCCGTTCTGGTATGCCGCAAAATTAGTGGTGATCGAGCATGCCATTACCGACAACCTGGTAGAGTTGATTGCGCCAAATGGCATTGTATTTCTAGCCGCCATAATTGCCTTGCTAGCGCTCCACGCCAGTCTGCTGACCGAACATCTGTATCGCGCCCGCACTTACATAAAGCCTGGCCTGATTAGCTTAGCCATATTGCCAGTTAGTTGGTATTTGCTCAATCAGGGGATCGACACCTTGATCGTCAAAGACGGTCTGGTTTTCTCTGGCATACAATTCATCCTGGGCGAAAATCGCACAGCGCTCATCTCTGAATTTTCGCTATTCATGCGCTGGTGCCTACTCTACACATCGGCAGTTGCCGTCATCGTTATGGGCATGCTATTGGCAATGCGGATATTCCCTGCCGCGAGTCTAAGCAAGAGAAGACTGCGTAGTAAAACAAAACATAGCAGCGCATCACACTACAAGTTTGTATCTGAATAGATGGATAGTGGATGTTCAACTGTATGCTTAACTTTAGTCTGGCATTAGCGCGCTAGTGTCTTCGTTAGCAGGCAATCGGAGAAATCATCAAAGGCACCGGCCATTGCTGTTTCGCTCCGGATCGTTCCGCACAGATCGGGGCCAGCGACGAATGGCGATTTCAGAATTGCGGGCGGGTTGCGCCAAGCTAAATCGAACACGGACAGATCTCGGAAGCGGTCACGCTGCGGATGGTAGCCGACGAAACGAGCAAGGCGCCCTAAGCGCTTGCTGTCTTCATTCTGCTGTAACTCCATCACGGCTGTATCGTGCGCACGGATCTCTCCGTCAACAAGATTGCCCGTAATGACGGCACTAGTTTCAGGAAAGCGCAGACCTATCCCCAGCGTATCGATTAAGGTATTCTGGCTGATACGGCTGGCGCTCGCTTTATTTAAATAGATACCCTCATCGGAGCAAGCTATCACCAGATTATTCGCGATCACGCTAGCTGTTTGCTCAGCGCGACACTGCTGGTCGCGGCAATAGGCAGCATCCGTGCCACCGCCACCCAAGGATAAACCTACCCTATGTCCGGCGCGGTTTCTTAAAGTATGTTCGCAAATAACGATATTTTGCGTGATGCGATTATTCGCACCGCCCCCTTTTACAAACACGCCGTAGCTGGTTTGATCTGCCCGCATCTTGATGAAATCCGTAATGAGATTGTGGTGAATGTGCCAGCCGCTGGCCGCCACCAGATCGATCACCGTGACCGCGCGTGCGGTATTACGGCTGCTGTGATTGCTTAAGCTATTGTGATCTAGTTCACCCTCATCGGGCATTTGCCCCTGTTCCGAATTGATCTTAATCGCGGAATTAAAATCAATCATCGTATTATTACGGGCGATAAAATGCTGGGCCTTGCCGACCACGTGAATCGCATGTTCGCACAGTTCTTGCGGCACACAGTTACCGCGTATCTGTAAATTTTCAATAAGCCAATAGGCCTCCGACACCCGAAAACCTTCACTGATAGAAAATTCCAGCTGCACCGATCCTGCTTGCGCTGCGCGCAAAGTTATTCGGGCGTCTTTGCGCCCGGCCCGATTGAGTAAAATGTTTTCTCCCGAGAAAACATAGGTGCCAGGTAAGAAGTTAATCACATCACCGGCTTGCGCTTGCGCGATTGCTGCGCGTGCCTGCGCCACAGAGCTGACCGTGAGCAAATGGGCGGACGATGCTAGGTTCGACGCTGTAGTCTGTGCGCCTATTTTCAGTTCTGGTAACTGAGCCCTGAGTGCTGCAGCCCTGTCGATAGCATATAGATGGCGTGCCACGGCCAGACCAAGCTGGCGGGTAAAGGGAGCACTACCCTCTAAGCTAGCTTGCAGGTAGTTGGCCAATTCGGCGGGTGCTCGATCCAGATAGCTCAGCATTGCTGCTAAAGCCAGCAAGCTGGCTGCCGTCACCGCCAGCGTTATTGCAAAAAAACGTGCCATGCAGACCTCTGCATTTACTAGGGCTATTGCAGCGGTATGGTGTTAGCACGATCTACCGGCACCGCTGTGATGCCGTTCTTCGGAGAACCGTCCACCAGTTTATCGGAATACGTCAGGTAGACCAGCGTATTCCTTTGCTTATCCACCATGCGCACTACCCGTAATTTTTTAAATAGTACGGACAGGCTTTGATTGAAAACCTCTTCCTGTTGTTTCAGCGGTTTGACAAAGCTGATAGGCCCGACCTGGCGGCATGCGATAGAGGCTTCGGCCTTGTCTTCCGCCAAGCCCAATCCACCTTGAATACCGCCAGTCTTGGCGCGCGACACATAGCAAGTGATGCCACGCACCTTGGGATCATCATACGCATCCACCACCACTTTATGGTCCGGGCCTAACAAGATAAAAGCAGTATCGACGCTACCTATGGTTTCGCTGGCAGCCCAGCCAGAAAACAGGCTGCCCATCAAAAAAATGGCTAATTTAAATTTAGTCATTTTGCTTGATCTTGGTTCAAACTTGAATTGCGCATGCTGTAAGCAAAATACACCACGACTGCCACTGCCATCCAGATGAAGAAGATATGGTAAGTCGCAGCCGATAAATCCTTCAAGATATACAAGCAGGCAGCAATACTCAGGCCGGGCACCAGGTAAGGGCCAAATGGCACCCGAAAACCAGCGCGATCTGCTCCTATACCCTTGTGGCGCATCACCGGCACCGCGATCGACACCACGATGAAGGCGACTAAGGTACCCATACTCACCATATCCCATAAAAAGCCGGAATCCACCAAGCCTGCCACGATACCCACCAACAAACAGACAATCACGGTATTGCTGACTGGCGACTTGGTGCGCGGATGCACGGTTTGGAATGAAGAGGGGATCAAACCATCTTTGCTGATCGCATACAAGATCCGGCTTTGTCCATAGATCGTCACCAGCGTCACACTAAATACCGAAATCACGGCACCTGCCGACAAGACTAATGCGGGCCAGGCTTTACCTGTGACATTTTGCAAAATCACCGCCAGACCAGCTTCTTGCCCGGCAAACATACTCGCAGGCTGGGCTCCTACTGCAGCGACTGATACCAACAAGTAGAATACTGTGACGATGATGAGTGCAGCCAAAATGCCCAACGGCACATTACGTTGCGGATTTTTCACCTCGGCTCCAGCAGTAGCGACGGCATCAAGTCCAATAAATGAAAAGAACACGGTTCCGGCGGCGGCAGTCACCCCAGCCATGCCGCCGAGTCCCTTACTATTATCTTGATTAAAAAATGGCGTGAAGTGTTCTGCATTAAATCCAGAAAACGCGATCACCACAAAAAACGTCAAAATCACCAGTTTGACCAACACCATAATCGCATTCACGGTGGCAGATTCTTTAGTGCCGCGTAACAATAAAAAGCCACAAATCGCCACCAGGATGACGGGCGGCAAATTAAATTGCCCCGCATGCACTTCCATGCCTTTAATACCAGCTACCAACATAGGTGAACGCAACATCTCGGGGATCTGCCAGCCTACGGTATTGCTAAGAAAATGATTCAGATAGGAGGACCAACCTATCGCGGTAGCACTGGCGGCCAAGCCATATTCAAGCAACAAGCAAGCGGCCACGATAAAGGCAGAAAACTCACCGACGGTGGCATAGGCAAACGAATAAGAAGATCCGGATGATGGAATTCTCGCCGATAATTCGGTATAACACAGAGCCGTCAGACCCGCGGTGAGCGCCGCCAATAAGAACGCCAGTATCACCGATGGACCGGCTTTAGGCACCGCCTCTACCATAGTGAAGAATATCCCGGTACCGATGGTCGAACCAACCCCTATCATGGTCAGCGGAAATAAACCCAAAGAGCGATGCAGACTATGGGCCTGCCCGGCTGACGTGGCTTGATCTGCGTTGTCTACCGGCTTGGTACGGATCAGGCGCTGTAAGAATGTTGCTTGTCTCAAGAGAATTCCTCTTCATATTGTAATTAGGCGGGCGCGTAAGCCTGCAGATTCTATTGACGAGTATGCCTGCTGATAGAGAGGCTTAAGCCATCAAAAAGCGTAATAATATCTGCAAAATCACTGGTATTGGCATCAGCGGAACGAAATTTTAACGCCTGCCACGCGTGCACTTGATAAGCGGGCAGACAGTGGTACAATGCCGCCCCCAAGCTTGACCTACATCCCAGACAAACACGATACCAGCTGCTCCGTTATTTAAAAACCGAGCACGCCACTGCGCATATTCCATGCGCTTCTTCAAGCACACATGCCCGCTAAGCCGCATGGAATATGCGTCTCCGCGGTGCTTCGATTATTTTTTTGGAAGCTGGTTACCTCTATGCAAAACCTAGCGTGTGCGACATGCTCTTGCGATTCCAGAACGAGAAGTGAAAGCAAACGCATACTTTTCATTCATACCTCCGCAAAATTATTGCATAATCAATGCTTACGATTTTGAAAGCCTTTCATGAGCATAGAATTAATTGCCTTTAGCAAAGCCTTGATCGTGGTACCGATCACACTGTTGCCGATCTTAAATCCCATTGCGATTGCGCCGATTTTCTTATCGATGACTGGGCCTCTGGAGCAGGCAGTAGCGACCCGACTGGCAAAGCGTATTGCGATTAACTGCTTTTTCTTGCTGATGGGTGCCTTGTTTATCGGCTCGCACGTGTTGGATTTTTTTGGTATTTCCCTACCTATCGTGCGCGTGGCGGGCGGCATTGTGGTAGCGATGGCTGGCTGGCGTCTGCTCAATGACAATGGCCAGGATAAATTGCATTCCTCGGTAGAAGCATCAGCCAATACCTGGAGCAAAGTCGAATTACGACAGCACAGCTTTTATCCTTTCAGTTTTCCATTGACGGTAGGTCCAGGCACAATAGCGGCATCAATCACGATAGGCACCGAACTCCCCACCAAACCGATCGATTGGTTACTCACGGGTTTTGCCTCCGTCTTAGGGGTTTTACTCACGACCGTGAGCATTTACTTATGCTATCGCTATGCGCGCAATCTAGAGCGTTTCCTGGGCACAGTAGGGGCGACCGTGCTGTTACGCTTGTCGGCCTTTATCTTACTTTGCATAGGAATAGAAATAGGCTGGACGGGTTTATCTGCCCTGATCGAGGAATTAAAGTTTCATTGAAATTTCAATCGGCTTACACCTTAGCATGGCAGGCGCATGCTTCTCCGTGAGCAGCAGCGACCAGTTCTTGCAAGATACCGCAAACTTGTCCGGCATCATTATGCGTGCATTGTTTGCGTAGCTGCCCCAGTTGTTTTTCCAAAGCTTTCATGCTTTTTAGGCGCGCTCGCACACGGGCCAGTTGCGCATCGATCAGCTGATTGACCTCGGCACAGTCGGCAACGGGCTTATCGATAAACACCAACAAAGCGCGTACTTCGGCCAAAGGCATATCCAAGGCGCGACAATGCCGTATAAAAGATAGTCTCTCCAAATGCGCTATCGCATAACTACGATAGCCGTTGGGCTGACGCTCAGGCTCCGCCATTAAACCTTGCTTCTCGTAGTAACGTATGGTTTCAATCTCGACGCCGGTAGCGTTTGCTAATTCACTGATACGCATCATCTGTCCCTCCCGAATAACAACTATACTTAAAAAACCACAAACTAATTGCACTTGACTCTGTAGTCGCTACAGAGTCTACACTGGCTTCATTGTTACGAAAAGCGAGAAATTCATGTCAGAAAAAGCGTCCTGTAGTTGCGAGCATGCCCCTCTGGATGCAAGCAGCAGCGTGTCTACCGAATCTATAGATCAGCCCTCCAATTCCCCCGCTAGCGGCCTCGATACACAAAGATTAGCGCTCAAAATCCAAAACATGGATTGTCCGACCGAAGAAAAACTCATACGACTAAGTTTGAAGTCTGTGAAGGAAGTGCTTGCTCTCGATTTTGATCTGCTCAATCGCATACTGACGGTGCATCACACGCTCTCGAATACCGACATCGTATTTAGTAAGCTCAATGAGATAGGAATGTCAGCTCTGCCCTTGTCCGACACTCAAGCGATATCAGCAGAAAACCACGCCCAAGCATCCGCTATCTCACGCCGCCAAATCGTCATCATGAGCTTCGCTGCGCTGGCGGCTTTTTCATCCGAGTTACTAGTCTGGCGGGGAGCTGCCAACGACTCGCTGGCGGTCATACTGCTGGCCTTGATTGCGGTATTTGCGGGCGGAATTCCGACCTTGAAAAAAGGTTGGATTGCCTTACGTCACTTGAGTTTAAACATTTATCTACTCATGACGACTGCCGTCATCGGCGCCATCGCCATCGGCCAGTGGCCAGAAGCAGCGGTCGTCATCGTCTTGTTTGGCATTGCCGAGATGATAGAAGCCACCAGCCTCGATCGCGCCCGCAATGCGATTGCCGGCTTAATGGCACATGCCCCGGAGACAGCGAATACTTTACAAGCTGATGGCCAATGGCAAGATAAACCCGTAAACGAAATCATTCTCGGTCA
This sequence comes from Undibacterium sp. Ren11W, assembly GCF_049340485.1. Taxonomy (NCBI): domain Bacteria; kingdom Pseudomonadati; phylum Pseudomonadota; class Betaproteobacteria; order Burkholderiales; family Oxalobacteraceae; genus Undibacterium; species Undibacterium sp. Ren11W. The sequence goes on along the minus strand of NZ_JBMPPB010000006.1, from coordinate 84,808 downwards.
ACTGATACGAGCGCGCGCCGGTGAGCGCATTGCGCTTGATGGCTTAGTAGACAGCGGCCACTCCAGCGTTGATCAGGCCGCCATCACCGGAGAAAGCATGCCGGTAGAAAAGCGAGTTGGCGATCAAGTCTACGCAGGTACGCTAAATCAATCAGGCACTTTACAGATACGGGTTGGCTCGCTCCAGGGCGATACCATGTTGTCTCGAATTGCCCGCTCGGTGCAGCAAGCGCAAAGTCAGCGTGCACCAACCCAGAGTCTGGTCGATCAGTTTGCTGCCTACTATACCCCGATAGTTTTTATCATTGCGATCCTGATTGCTATATTGCCGCCAATACTAGGAAGCACTTCATGGCACGACAGTCTGTACCAAGCCTTGGTATTACTCGTAATCGCCTGTCCTTGCGCCTTGGTTATATCGACGCCGGTTACCGTGGTATGCGGATTGGCATTAGCTGCCAAGCGTGGAATTTTAATCAAGGGAGGTCTATATCTTGAGCAAGGTAAGAACTTGCAGCTCATTGCACTAGATAAAACCGGCACGCTAACCGAGGGAAAACCACGCCTGACCGATGTCGTTACGCTGGCACATCTTAGTCAATCTGAAATTTTGCGCATAGCCGCTAGCCTTGAAGCCGGGTCACAACATCCGGTTGCACATGCCATATTATCGAGTCACGCTGAATCAGGCGAAAAATTGATGCAGGTCGACCATTTTTCGTCCATTACCGCCAGCGGTGTCAATGGCGAGATAGAGGGGTTGCGCTATTCTTTAGGGAATCTACGCATGTTCGAGACTCTGAATTTATCGTTAGCGCCTGAGGCATTAAAAATATTCCGTGAGCATCTGACTCAACTGGAGCAGCAAAACAAAACCGTCTTGATACTTGCTGATACTTGTCAAGCGCTGGCCCTGCTTGCGGTCGCCGATAGTCTGCGCGCCAGCAGTCAAACTGCAGTTCGTGAATTACAGGCGATGGGTATCAATCTGGTCATGCTCACCGGAGACAATGCGCAGACAGCTAAGGCGATCGCTGAGCAAGCTGGCATTTCCGAAGTTCGCAGCCAATTGCTTCCTGAAGAAAAATTAGCGGCCATTACACACTTCAGCGAAACCCTGTGTACCGGCATGGTAGGCGACGGCATCAACGATGCACCGGCTTTAGCGCGTGCCCATATAGGCTTTGCGATGGGAGCTGCTGGGTCAGATACGGCATTAGAAACGGCTGATGTGGCATTGATGCAAGACGATTTACGCAAACTGCCAGAATTCATACGCATTTCAAAACAGACTGCCAGAGTTTTGTGGCAAAACATTAGTTTCGCCATTAGTATCAAAATTCTGTTTTTTGCACTAACGCTAAGCGGTCACTCCAGTATGTGGATGGCGGTATTCGCCGATACTGGCACCAGCTTATTAGTGGTCTTAAATGGCTTGCGTTTACTGCGCTATCAGGATTCAAGCGACTCAGCATCATCTGAGTCTTGAAGCATCAAGGCATGTTCGACATGGCTAGATTCGTCTCCGACTTTACTCTTCCATGCCTTGAGAAAATAGGTTTTCTCTCTTTCGGTCGGCGCCACGTGCCAGATCGCCATCAAGGTGCCTTTGTGATCATGTAACTTGGCCAACTTGACGATGCACTCGGCATTCCCGTCGACATCTGCCATCGCAATCGCATATCCATAAACACGGAACAAGCGCTCTAAGCGATCTGGCTCTGTTTCGCTATGTGTCGCAGAAATTTTTGCATGATCCAGATACATCTTCGTTCTCCGTCTAGTCGATTTACTTCATTCTATCTGATCTGTTCGGCAACAGCCAACATTAGCAGGCTTGGTGTTTCGAATAAACCGCACTAGCGTATCCGGCTACGTTTTTCCCATTTGCACTCTTGGGTACTCAAGACACGGCTATTCTCATCAACGATTTCCAGATAAACATCAAAGCCCCAGAGCCTCGCCACATGCTTTAGCATATCGCTACTTTGTGCATTTAAGGGGCGGCGCAGATATTGATTATGCCGCAAGGTCAATGCTCTATCACCCTGCATATCAACTGCCCACACCTGTATATTCGGCTCGCGATTCCCCAAATTATATTGCCCTGCCAATTGCTGACGGATTGCTTGATAACCACTTTCATCATGAATTGCTGAGATACTCAGCTGTTCCTTACTATCGTCATCAAGAACCGAAAAAAAATGAAAATCACGGATTAGTTTGGGTGATAAAAACTGAGCAATAAAGCTTTCATCTTTAAAATTGCGCATCGCAAAGTTTAAAGTTTTAAGCCAGTCTGATCCGGCAATATCTGGAAACCAGGCTCTATCCTCATCAGTAGGATTTTCACAGATACGACGGATATCACGCATCATGGCAAAACCCAGAGCGTAGGGGTTAATCCCGTTAAAGTAACGGCTGGTCACTGGTGGCTGGTACACCACATTTGTATGACTTTGTAAAAATTCCATCATAAAACCATCGCCGACGATTCCCTCCTCATACAACTGGTACAAGATGGTGTAATGCCAGAAAGTGGCCCAGCCTTCGTTCATCACCTGAGTCTGACGTTGCGGATAGAAATATTGTGAAATTTTTCGGGTAATGCGAACTAATTCACGCTGCCATGGCTGCAAAAGAGGAGAATATTTTTCGATGAAATACAAAATATTTTCCTGTGGCTCAGGTGGAAATCGCTTTTCCACCTGGCTGATTTCGGCATCCTCTCTACGTGGCAAAGTACGCCAAAGATCATTGATCTGAGACTGCATATAACGCTCACGCTCTTCTTGCTTTTCACGTTCTTCGGCCAAAGATAATTTAGCTGGGCGCTTGTAGCGGTCTACCCCGTAATTTTGTAGCGCATGGCAAGAGTCGAGCAACAATTCCACCGCTTCTACACCGTGGCGTTGCTCGCACTCACTGACATAGTTTTTGGCAAACACCATGTAATCGATAATCGCGTCGGCATCGGTCCATGTGCGAAAAAGGTAGTTTCCTTTGAAAAAGGAATTGTGACCATATGCCGCATGCGCAATCACCAGAGCTTGCATGGTCAGGCTATTTTCTTCCATCAAATAGGCAATACATGGATTTGAGTTGATGACAATCTCGTATGCCAAACCCATCTGCCCGCGTTTATAACTTTTTTCGGTCGCGACAAAATGTTTGCCGAAGGACCAATGATGATAAGACACAGGCATACCGACCGATGCATAGGCATCCATCATTTGCTCTGCTGTGATGACTTCAAGCTGATTTGGATAGGTATCCAAACCGAAATTTTGCGCCACCCGACGAATTTCCTCATGTGCCTGCTCAATCAATTCAAAGGTCCACTCAGATTGTTCCTGCAACCGATTCGGATTGACTTTTTTAGCGATACCTTCAGGGCTGTTCATGACTCACCTCATTTACTTTGTTTCTTGAACAACTCTCTAAACACTGGGTAAATATCTGCCTGTGTCCTTATCCTTTGCATCGCAAAATGCCCGTGATGGGCAGGCACCTGTGTATATTCCTCCCACAGATTTTGTGGTTCTCCCTCCGTAATTTCAACGTAGGCATAATATTGAACAAGGGGCATGATGGTATTAATCAACAAATCGCGGCAAGCGACAGAATCATTGTCCCAATTATCACCATCTGATGCCTGCGCCACATAAGCATTCCAATCAGAACCTGGATAGCGCTCTTTTATGATCTTAGTCAATAAATGTAGGGCTGATGAAACGATAGTACCGCCCGATTCACGTGAATGAAAAAAATCGTTTTCATCAACTTCTGCGGCTGCGGTATGGTGCCGGATGAACACCACCTCAATCTTGTCGTAGGCCTTGGTCAGAAAAAGATACAGCAGAATAAAAAAGCGCTTGGCCATATCTTTTTTCTGTTCATCCATAGACCCAGAGACATCCAGTAAGCAAAACATGACAGCCTTGGTGGATGGTTTAGGCACTTTGATACGATTGTTGTAACGTAGATCAAAAGGATCAATGAAAGGAATAGCCAACAAACGAGTGCGTAAATGGTGTATTTCCTGCTTCAATGCAAGGACGCGCAGATCCGTCATATCTAAGCCAGAATCGAGCAACGCGGTCATTTCTGTTTCGGCTTCTTTAAGACGTCGCGCAGATTTTCCGCCAACGGCAATACGTCGCCCCAGCGCACCACGTAGTGAGCGTAATACGTGCAAGCTAGAAGCAGTACCCGATGTTGTATATCCAGCCCTCTGGCTCTTGAAATCAGTGGTTGCGGCAAGCTGGGTTTTGACTAAATTTGGCAATTCTAAGTCCTCAAAAAAATAATTGAGAAACTCCTCACGGCTCAGCTGAAAACCAAATTCATCTTCAGTCAGATCATCACTATTGCCAGCCTGGCCCTTTCCTGAAGCAGATCCTCCTTTCGGTCGTTGTATCTGATCGCCCTTTAGGTATTCCTGATTACCGGGCTGGACGGTTTCCCAAACCCCTCCATGCGCATGACCAAATGTCGGTTCATTGACATCTTTGACTGGTATCGTGATCTTCTCGCCACTTTCTATATCGGTAATAGAACGTCCTTTAATAGCGCGCGCGACTGCTTCCTTGATCTGTCCTTTATACCGACGTAAAAAACGCTCGCGATTCGGTGCGGATTTATTTTTCCCTTGAACTCGTCTGTCAATTAAGTGTACCAAAATGGTCTCCCTTTCAAAGCCCGCGCAAACCTTCGTAGCATGAACCAACCAGCGCTGCGCTGTACTAGGACGACTTTCTGACTCGTAAATACCATTCGCACAACAACCTGACCTGTTTCGCGGTGTATCCTTTGGCAACCATCCTATCTACAAATTCCTGATGCTTGTTGACATCGTCGGCACTGGCTTTTGCATTAAATGAAATGACAGGTAATAGTTCTTCGGTATTAGAAAACATTTTTTTCTCTATCACCGTTCTTAACTTCTCGTAACTTGTCCAGGTAGGATTTTTCCCGGCGTTCTGCGCCCTGGCACGCAATACAAAGTTGACAATCTCATTGCGGAAATCTTTAGGATTGGAAATTCCAGCAGGTTTCTCGACCTTTTCCAACTCATTGTTTAAAGCATCCCGGTTAAAACTCTCACCGGTATCAGGATCACGAAACTCTTGATCTTGTATCCAAAAATCAGCAAAAGTAACGTAACGATCAAAAATATTTTGGCCGTATTCAGAATAGCTTTCTAGATAAGCAGTCTGAATTTCTTTACCGATAAACTCTGCATAACGTTGTGCCAAATACTCTTTAATATACGAAAAGTACTTCTGTTCCAATTCTGCTGAAAACTGCTCCCGCTCTATCTGCTGCTCCAAAACATACAATAGATGTACAGGGTTGGCCGCGACCTCGGTATTGTCGAAGTTAAATACTTTGGATAAAATTTTGAAGGCAAAACGAGTTGATAGGCCATTCATGCCCTCGTCAACTCCAGCATAGTCAGAATATTCTTGACGAGATTTTGCTTTTGGATCGGTATCCTTTAAATTTTCACCGTCGTACACCAACATTTTGCTGTAAATACTAGAATTTTCTGGCTCCTTAAGTCTGGAGAGCACTGCAAATTGCGACATCATTTTTAAAGTGCCGGGAGCACAAGGTGCCTCGGCCAACGATGATGTACGTATCAGCTTTTCATATATTTTTATTTCGTCGGAAACTCTTAGGCAATATGGCACTTTGACGATATAAATCCTATCCAGAAACGCTTCGTTATTTTTATTGTTTTTAAATGTCTTCCACTCCGATTCATTGGAGTGAGCCAAAATAATTCCTTCAAAAGGAATCGCGCCAAAGCCTTCCGTCCCTTTAAAATTACCTTCCTGAGTGGCGGTCAAAAGTGGATGTAAAACTTTGATGGGTGCTTTGAACATTTCCACAAATTCCATCAAACCTTGATTCGACAAACAGAGTCCGCCAGAGAAACTGTAGGCATCAGGATCGTCCTGTCCATAATCCTCTAATTTACGGATATCGACCTTACCCACCAAGGATGAAATGTCTTGATTATTTTCATCACCAGGTTCAGTTTTTGAAACTGCCACCTGTTTCAACACCGAAGGGTAACGTCGCACTACGCGGAATTGATTAATGTCGCCATTAAACTCGTGTAAGCGCTTGACTGCCCAAGGGCTAGGAATACCTCGCAAATAACGACGAGGGATGCCGAAATCCTCTTCAAGGATGGCACCATCCTCTTCCTCACTAAACAATCCAAGAGGTGACTCATTAATAGGTGAACCTTTAATGCAATAGAACGGGATTTTCTCCATCAGATACTTTAGGCGCTCAGCAATGGATGATTTACCGCCGCCTACTGGCCCCAATAAATAGAGTATTTGCTTGCGCTCCTCCAAGCCTTGCGCGGCATGCCGGAAGTAAGAGACGACCTGCTCTATCACTTCCTCCATGCCGTAAAACTCACGGAACGCAGGATAGATTTTGATGACTTTATTGGAGAATATTCGTGATCGTCGCGAGTCGTGACGAGTATCGATTTGCTCTGGCGCGCCTATCGCAGCCAACATGCGCTCAGCTGCAGTTGCGTAAGCCAGAGGTTCTTTTTTACACAACTCTAGGAACTCTGAAAGAGAATATTCCTCCTCGCGAGTGCGTTCATAACGTGCTGCATAATTGTCAAAGATTTTCATCCTGATCTCCTTTGAAAGCGATAATCAAAACCACATGCCAAAACTATTTTGCACATGCCAGAATCTTTAATGTTCCAGCACGTTACGATTTTACTATAGGTGATATTAGTAAGAATGGTAACGATTTTTTGAAAAATTTGTTACTTGAGTGAATTAAACCACAAAGAAAAATATTTCCTTCAGTAATCCAGTCAAGCAAACTCAAAACATTTTAAAAAATGAACTTTGTGAAAGCCAAAAGGGATTACAGCCGCAAGAGACACTGAGCTTATATACACGACAGCTAAAACACAAGATTGCCCAGTGAAAAAGAAAGCACTGAAAAATTTGAGCTATCCGTCTTTAAAATTTCCACAAATAACTCAGCGATATTTAAGCGGGAAACACTCCAGTAGAAAGATAACGGTCACCGCGGTCACAAACAATAAATACGATAGTAGCGTTCTCTACTTTTTGGGACAATCGCAAGGCTATTTCACAGGCGCCGGCGGCCGAAATACCACAAAAAATCCCCTCTTCCACGGCGAGTCTTCGTGCCATGTGTTCGGCCTCTGATTGGCTGACGGAGGCAACCTGATCAACTTTGGATTTATCAAATATTTTCGGCATATAAGCCTCTGGCCATTTACGAATGCCTGGAATCTGTGAACCATCTTCTGGTTGTGCACCAACGATCTGTATCAATGGATTTTGCTCTTTTAGATAAGCCGAAACGCCCATAATGGTTCCAGTAGTCCCCATCGCACTGACGAAATGCGTAATCTGCCCTTTCGTATCACGCCAAATCTCTGGACCAGTGGTTTCGTAATGGGCTAAGGGATTATCTGGGTTTGCAAACTGATCAAGAATCGTTCCCTTTCCCTCTTTTTGCATTTGCTCAGCCAAATCTCGCGCATACTCCATACCGCCTGTCTTTGGGGTTAAGATAATCTGAGCACCATAGGCGGCCATACTTTGGCGGCGCTCTATACTTAGATTTTCTGGCATCAAGAGCAGCATTTTGTATCCACGCATCGCCGCAGCCATCGCCAGCGCGATCCCTGTATTGCCGCTAGTAGCTTCGATTAAGGTGTCGCCTGGCTTGATACGTCCGCGTTCTTCGGCCCGCTTAATCATAGACAATGCTGGTCTGTCCTTGACAGAACCGGCGGGATTATTTCCTTCCAGTTTTCCTAAAATGATATTATTTCTACGCTTAGCGTCTTCGCCCGGAAGTCGTTGCAATCTAACCAAAGGAGTATTTCCTATGGTGTCTTCGATAGTCAGGTAAGGCATAAGGGTCTAGTGAGAATAGGGATCAGAGCATCATTCTAAACGCTGAGGCATTTTCATGCTTGAGTGCTATCAAAAGATAAGACGAAGAAAATAGAAAAAAAACTCCTCTCATCATAAATGAGAGGAGTTTTTATCGTCTATTCAGGATTGCTGAATAGGTATCGAGTTACTTAGTTGTTGCAGACTTGGAAGCGGTAGTTGCTTTAGTAGACGCTGCAGGCGCGTCGGAAACGGGTTTTGCTGTGCTAGATTTAGCATCCTTGGCGGCCTTGTCCTCGGCCGCTTTATTGGCTTTAGCTTCAGCTTTCGCGGCCTTTTTTTCTGCTTTGATTTCCGCTTTTGTTTTTTCTGTAGTTGCAGCGCTCGCGGCTATTGGTTTGTCTGCCACTTTTGGCGCAACAGCTGTCGGGGCTTTAGTTGTAGCCGCCGCTGGCGTTACCGCGACCGCGGCTCCCGCCTTGGCTTGACCATTCACCGTCAATCCAGCCTCAGAAAATTTAACTGCATTTTTTTCGCCGACACCTTTCACACGGGCTTCGAAATCGGCCCAGTCTTTGAAATTACCGCCTTTACTACGCTCATCAATAATCGCTTTCGATGTTGCCGGGCCTATGCCCTTGATACCATCTAAAGCCGCCTGATCCCCCTTATTGACATCTACAGCAGCAAACGCAAAACCCATAGTGGCAATCAAAGCAGCCAATGCTAGAAATAGTTTCTTGAACATGTAAATACTCCAAAAGTGTTGAATGATAAATTCTTCGATTTTCTGCTTATGACAAAACATTTGTATCCGGCAGTCATTCCAAATTGAGCGCCTCATCTGTACGCCCACTAAGGATAACGCTGATTTTGTGTGACGGTTGACAGATAAAAGAAAATACCATAAAAATAACAATTATTTACATATTTGCAAACAATTCCTCTCTGGACGCCGTTGCTGTTCCTAATTTCCCCACAACAATCCCCCCCGCCTGATTAGCGAGCATCACTGCCTCACGCATAGTTTTACCTTCGGCCAGCATGGCCGCCATTGTTGCAATGACGGTGTCCCCGGCACCAGAAACGTCATAAACTTCACGTGCCATCGCTGGCACATGTATGACCTCTGTATCGGAGTAAAGCGTCATCCCCTCTTCTGAGCGAGTCAACAATAAGGCTTGCAAATCCAATTTAACTCTTAGCGCTTGCGCTTTCTCGGTTAACTCAACTTCACTATCCCAGTCACCAATAATTTGGCGCATCTCTGACTTGTTTGGCGTCAGCATGCTTGCGCCCGTATAGCGTGAAAAATCACTTCCTTTTGGATCGACCAGCACCAGCTTGCCTAATTGCTTCGCAGCGGCGATCATCGTCGCAATATTTACCAGGCTACCCTTAGCGTAATCGGACATGACGATGACATCATAATCAGCAATGAGCGCATTAAAACGAGATAACTTGTCTTGCAACACCCTTGCGCTAGGTTTTTCTTCAAAGTCTATGCGCAGTAATTGTTGCTGCCGACCAATCACGCGCAATTTGATAATCGTAGAAATCGCTTGATCCCGATTCAGATAACTTTCAATTCCGGATTCTTGCAATAGCTCCTCAACGATATTTCCTGCCTCGTCCTGGCCAATCACACCCAGCAAGCCTGCGGACAAACCCAGAGCCACCGCATTGCGCGCTACGTTGGCAGCTCCTCCGAGCCGCTCCTCACGCCGCTCAACCCGAACAATAGGCACAGGGGCCTCAGGCGAGATACGATTAACTTCACCAAACCAATAGCGATCCAGCATGACATCGCCCACCACCAACATGCGTTTCGCTTGAGTTATTATCGATTGCATAGGGATTTTCAACTACGTGTCAAAACAGAGCGACCAATACCATGATATTCCAGTCCTAAATCGGTCATCAGTGCAGGCTCAAATAGATTACGTCCATCAAAAATAACGGCATGCTTCAATCTTGCTTTAACCTGTTCAAAATCGGGGCTACGGAATGCCTTCCATTCCGTCACTATCGCCAAGGCATCGGCCTGATCTAAAGCGCCCATCGGCGTGGTGGCATAATGAATATTTTCGAGTAACTCCGGATTTTCTGCGAAATCCAGCGCAAACACACGTTTGGCCTCAGGTACAGCAACTGGATCATAAACCGAAACCGTGGCACCAGCACGCAACAGTTCACCCAATAGCACGCGCGAGGATGCAGCCCGCATGTCGTCGGTATTTGGCTTAAATGCGAGTCCCCATACGGCAAAATGCTTGCCACTCAAATCGGCGCCAAAGCGCGCCATAATTTTTGCACCTAAGACTTGTTTTTGCTTGGCATTGACCGCCTCAACGGCATGTAATATCAACAAATCCTGTCCATAATCTTGCGCGGTACGCTCCAGAGCCTGAACATCCTTAGGAAAGCAAGATCCGCCATAACCACAGCCGGCGTACAAAAAACTATGTCCAATACGCGGATCTGAGCCTATTCCATGCCGCACAGCTTCGATATCAACACCAACTCTATCCGCAAGATTTGCCAATTCATTCATAAATGAAATACGCGTCGCCAACATGGCGTTCGCCGCGTACTTGGTGAACTCCGCCGAGCGCACATCCATCCAATAGGTGCGCTCGTGGTTACGATTAAAGGGCGTGTACAATTTTTTCATATGCGCTCTGGCTAAATTGCCTAGCGAATTATCATCACACCCTATGACGATACGATCAGGGCGCATGAAATCCTCAACCGCTGCGCCCTCCTTCAGAAACTCAGGATTCGATACTACAGAATACGTGGCGTTCGAACCACGTTGTTTCAACTCAGCGTCGATGGCATTGGCAACGCGCTCCGCCGTTCCTACCGGAACCGTCGACTTATCAACGATGACCTTAAAGCCTTGCATGTGTTTACCGATATTGCGTGCCGCGGCCAACACATATTGTAAGTCAGCCGATCCATCCTCATCCGGAGGCGTGCCGACCGCGATGAATTGCACATCACCGTGCGCGACACTGGCCGCGATATCCGTCGAAAATACCAATCGTCCGGCACTACGATTGCGCGCGACAATTTCTTCCAAGCCCGGCTCATGAATAGGGATGCCACCGCCATTCAAAATATCAATTTTTTGCTTATCAAGATCAAGACAAAATACATCGTTGCCCAACTCCGCAAGGCAAGCACCTGTAACCAAACCGACATAGCCGGTACCAATAATTGTAATTTTCATGTCTTATTCACGTTCAAAGATAATTTTCTACTACACGCCATTGAAATAATTCCAGGCTTAATTCATGACACTCAATTCTTCGGTGCGTCGAGGTGGATAGGTTTCCCATCGACTGCATCCCGGGCACTGCCAATAAAATTGACGTGCTTTAAACCCGCAATGCGAGCATTGATAACGTGCCAGTTTTTGCGCATAGCCATGCACTAAATTTTTCACCACTGATAGTTCAGGCCTAACCTCTGGCTGCGCCACCATCAAACGTGCGTCCAAAAGCTTATCTAATGCCAGCAAAGTTGGGGTACGACGCAATTCATCGCTGACCAACTGATTAGCCAATTCCACAGTATCAAGTTCTAGCGTCGCTTTAAACACCACTTCCAACAAATCAATAGAGGGAGCCTCCGCGAGATAGCCTTTTAATAGATTCAAGCCTTCTTGCGGCCTATCAAGCGAACGGTAGCCATCCATCAGTCGCTGTGCAACCAAGGCAACGTGCGGCACACTTTGCTGCTCTACCCTGCGCCATGACAACAAGGCATTTTCAGTATCGCCTTTACTCAGCTGGACATCGCCCAATAAAATCGCGGCGCGTACATTATGTCTATCTGTCGCCAGAGCCTTGTCTAACATGGCCAGAGCCGCGTCCGAATTAGTGTGGACCAATTCGTCCTGTGCCAATTCACAATAAAACTGAGCAATCTCTTTTTGTCGGCCGCCTGCACCCGACTCCTGCAAAGCATGCGCAGCATCAATCGCACGCGCCCATTCTTTTTCGCGTTGGTAAATTTCAAGCAAGGAGCGCCGTGCTTGTATCGCGTAAGTTCCTGCTACCAGTTGATTGAATGTTTCTTCGGCACGGTCGAGTAAGCCAGCTTTCAAGTAATCCTGGCCCAATTCAAACATCGCCTGGGTTTGCTGCTCTATCGGTAAATCGGGGCGGGATAAAAGATTTTGATGGACGCGAATCGCGCGTTCTGTTTCACCACGACGGCGAAACAAGTTACCTAGCGCAAAGTGCAACTCTACCGCTTCTGGATCGAGTTTGACGATATCGATAAAGGCATCGATCGCCTTATCATGTTGATCGTTGAGCAAATAGTTCAGGCCTTTGAAGTAACCATTAGGCAGACTGCGTGACTCTGCGAGCAATTGCCGTATATCTACCCTTGCGGCAACCCAGCCTAGGGAGAAAAACAAGGGGATACCGAGTAACCACCAGATTTCTAATTCCATATTTTTATATTCGTTTATATTTTACTGATGAATCAGGTGTTTCGAACGCTGTCGATCTGAGGTGCCTGCATACTAGCGCGTTGTTCAGCAGCGCGCTCAGCCTCAATTTCTGCAATGGTTTTTTTGTGCTTAGAAATGTCCTTACGATGATGAAATACGATAGGGACCATCGCTAGGATACCGAGGATGGCGCCCGATACAAAAAATGCAAGTAACAAAATGGCTAAAGGAGCCGATTGTGCGTAACCCCAGAAAAATTGTAGAGTTATTATCTGATCATTCTTTAAAGCAAATCCGAAAAACAAGATGAACAAAACCACTGCTATTACTCTTGAAATAAATTTCATACCTATACCTTAACTAAAGAAGTAAGACCGTGCGTCGCGCTATACGCCGCGTGCGCGTAAAGAATTTAAATGTAGAGATGAAATTGTACGTGAAAAAAAACGGCATATCGGAAATCCGCTATGCCGTTTTCAATTTTGTTGCTTTAGATGCCAGCTACCACTCAATCATCAAGGATGGGTTGCCCCACCATTGCATCGACTCTCTCGCGTAATTCTTTACCTGGTTTAAAGTGCGGCACCCGTTTTTCGGGGACCATCACCTTATCGCCAGATTTAGGATTACGACCAATACGTGGCGGTCGGCTATTCAGTGAAAAGCTACCAAAACCACGAATCTCGATACGCTGAGCACTAGATAATGAATCGGCCATCGCATCGAGTATGGCTTTGACCGCGACATCCACATCTTTTGCAATCAGCTGCGGATATCGCTCTGCCAGCCGAGCGATTAGCTCCGACTTCGTCATAGTTTTTGAAACATCAAAAGCCTCAATGACACTGTTGATGCTTAGTTCTTATTATCGAACTTTGCCTTCAACAACGCGCCAAGGCTAGTTGTACCGGAAGCTGCATTAGAATTAGTGTCAGTAGACATCTTTTGCATTGCTTCTTGTGTTTCAGCAGAATCTTTTGCCTTGATAGACAATTGGATACCACGTGCTTTACGATCGATGTTCAATACCAGAGTTTCGACAGTATCGCCAACTTTCAGGTGAGTACCAGCATCTTCCACGCGGTCGCGGGAGATTTCGGAAGCGCGCAAGTAGCCTTCGACTTCGTCAGCCAATTGAATTACAGCACCTTTAGCTTCGACTGACTTAACAGTACCAGTAACGATGGCACCTTTGTCATTCATAGCGCAATAGTTGTTGAATGGGTCGCCTTCGAGTTGTTTAACACCCAGGGAAACACGTTCACGCTCAACGTCGATCGCCAGAATAATGGCTTCCAACTCGTCACCTTTCTTGAAGCGACGTACGGCTTCTTCGCCGGTTTCGTTCCAAGACAGATCAGACAAATGCACCAAACCGTCGATGTTACCGGACAAGCCGATAAATACGCCGAAATCAGTGATAGATTTGATTGCGCCGCGGAGCTTATCGCCCTTCTTGTGGTTGATCGCGAAATCATCCCAAGGATTAGCTTTGCACTGTTTCATACCTAAGCTGATACGACGACGGTCTTCGTCGATTTCCAGAACCATGACTTCAACTTCATCGCCCAATTGAACAACTTTATTTGGTGCAACGTTTTTGTTAGTCCAGTCCATTTCAGAAACGTGTACCAAACCTTCGATACCCTGCTCGACTTCAACGAATGCGCCGTAGTCAGTCAGGTTCGTTACTTTACCGAACAAACGGGTGTGTTGTGGGTAACGACGTGACAGGCCAGTCCAAGGATCGTCGCCCAATTGTTTTACACCCAGAGAAACACGGTTTTTCTCTTGATCAAACTTCAGAATCTTAGCAGTGATCTCTTGACCGACTGTCAATACTTCTGAAGGATGACGTACACGACGCCATGCCAGATCAGTGATATGCAACAGACCATCGATACCGCCCAGATCCACGAATGCGCCGTAGTCAGTGATATTTTTTACGATACCGACGACCACTGTGCCTTCTTTCAGTGTTTCCATCAGTTTTTGACGCTCTTCGCCCATCGATGCTTCTACTACAGCGCGGCGGGACAGAACAACGTTGTTACGCTTACGATCGAGTTTGATAACCTTGAATTCCAAGGTTTTACCTTCGTAAGGGGTAGTGTCTTTTACTGGACGAGTATCGACCAATGAACCTGGCAAGAAAGCGCGGATGCCGTTGGTCAGAACAGTCAAACCACCTTTAACTTTACCATTGACAGTACCAATAACGATTTCACCAGACTCCAACGCTTTTTCAAGCGCAAGCCATGAGGCCAAACGTTTTGCTTTGTCGCGGGACAAGATAGTGTCGCCGAAACCGTTTTCCAGCGAATCAATCGCTACGGAAACGAAATCGCCGATGTTAACTTCCAATTCGCCTTGGTCGTTTTTGAATTCTTCAACAGGGATAAATGCTTCAGACTTGAGGCCAGCATTTACGATCACGAAATTGTGGTCGATACGAACGACTTCAGCAGAAATGACTTCGCCAGAACGCATATCTTGACGAGACAGCGATTCTTCAAACAAAGCAGCAAAACTATCTGCGCCGGTATCGAAACCTTGAGACATGAAAACAGTAGACATAATATTCACGAGTGAGCCGGAATAGTGCAAAGGCGCTATTTACCGGGTTAGATTAAACAATCCCTTATCATTTTCATATAAGGGCACGGCAACTTTCATAATATGGATGATTTAATTCACACATTAGAAAGCTTTACTGCATTTGCATATAATTCGAGCACCGCATGTACCGACTCATCGACGGACAACTCTGAGGTATCTAGAATTACAGCACCTGGCGCTGGCTTAAGCGGAGCGGCAGTTCGGGCAATATCCCTCGCATCACGCTCAGCCAAATCTTTTACCAAGTCTTCCATAGTAGCAGAAATTCCCTTTTCTTTCAATTGCTTATAACGTCTGCCGGCACGCGCCTCGACACTTGCAGTTAAGTACACCTTTTGTAGTGCATCCGGGAAAATCACGGTTCCCATATCACGTCCATCGGCCACCAAGCCAGGGGCAAAACGAAACGCCACTTGTAAATCGAACAAGGCCTGACGTAATTTTGGCAATACGGCTATCTTAGAGGCCGCCACGCCGATAGACTCAGCACGCACAGCATCGGTAACATCCTCGCCATCAAGTAAGACATGTCCCTTAACAAACTGACATGGCAAAACGCGTGCCAAGTCTGCCAAGGCAACCTCATCCTCAAGGGAAATGCCTTGTTGCGCGGCGGACAGCGCCGTCAATCGATACAAGGCGCCAGAATCGAGGTAATGAAAGCCCAAATGTTTGGCAACTCTATGTGCCACAGTTCCTTTACCAGAAGCGGTAGGCCCATCTATTGTAATTACGGGAACAGTCAAAATAACTCCTTATGATTAATCTTGGCAAAGGCTTCAAAATAATCAGGAAAAGTCTTCGCCACACATTTTGGATCATTGATACGCATAGCCGCACCGCGGCGCGCTTTACCATCCAGCGTTGCGAGTGAAAAACACATTGCCATTCTATGGTCGTCGTAGGTGTCTATGGTTGCCGCTAGTATCTGCGCCGGCGGTGTTACGGTCATATAGTCAGCCCCCTCCTCGACCACAGCACCGAGCTTACGCAACTCCGTTGCCATCGCAGCGATTCTATCGGTTTCCTTGACGCGCCAACTGGCAATATTGCGCAAGACGGTAGTGCCATTGGCATACAAGGCGGCGATCGCAATCGTCATGGCAGCGTCGGGAATATGATTGAAATCCATATCGATAGCTTGCAAGACGCCATTCGATTTAGCTTCTATCCAGTTATCGCCACGGGTGATGGTCGCGCCCATTTTTTCTAGGGCCTCGGCAAAACGTACATCGCCCTGTATGCTATTTAAGCCTACGCCTTCAACCCGGATAGGGCCGCCGGCAATCGCCCCGGCCGCCAGAAAATACGAAGCAGAGGATGCGTCGCCCTCGACATGAATCACACCCGGCGAAACATACTGCTGCCCGGCCTTAATGGTGAATGCTTGCCAGCCATTGCGCTCAACCTCAACACCAAAACGCTGCATCAGGTTTAAGGTGATTTCTATGTATGGCTTGGAGATCAGCTCGCCCACCACTTCTATCACCACCTCATGCTGCTGCGCCATCAAGGGCGCTGACATCAAGACCGCGGTTAAAAACTGGCTAGAGACATTGCCCTTCACTTGCATGCGCTGCGCATGCAAGTGACCACGCTGTATATGCAAAGGCGGAAAGCCAGGATTGCCGGTGTAGGTAATTTGTGCGCCAACTGCGTTGAGAGCGTCGACCAAATCGCCGATCGGCCTTTCATGCATACGTGGCACGCCATGCACCGTATAGTCGCCGCCCAAGACTGCCAAGGCCGCCACCAGAGGCCGGATCGCAGTACCGGCATTGCCCATAAACAGATCGGCCTGATGCTTGGGGAATGCACCATCGGCACCCTGCACTGTGTAATTTTGGCTAGTTTCGTCCTGAGTCCAGTGGACGCCTAGCGCATGCAGAGCATTGAGCATTACCAGAGTATCGTCGGATGCCAGCAAATCCATGATCCGAGTTTCACCTTTGGCCAATGCCGCCAGTAATAAAATACGATTCGAGATACTTTTCGAGCCAGGCAAGCGCACCACGCCCTCTACCTCCATGGCCGGATGCAAATCGATATAGTGCGGATAATGCTTAATTTCTTGTGTCATGCTTATTCTCTAGCTTTTTTTGAATCGATATTTTTCTGCGCTTTTTGCAAAAAAAAAGCAGACCAAGCGCAGCCACAGCAAGTTGTTAGTTTTAGGGTTTACGCAAAATTGTCCCAGCTAGGCGTGCCGCCGAAGACAGTACTTGAGTACGGCAAGGCGGATACAACGACGCTGGGGCGGTTTTGCGTAAGTCCTAAGTTTATTCGAAAACTCAATCGCCGCCATCCTTGCGCTGTTTCTCTGCCGATTCTATGGCAGTGATCCAATTATGCCTTGCCAACTGCGCGTTAGTATAAATCGCCTCGATAGCCGCGCCGTCATCAGCTTGCAGATGGGCGCGCAAACGTGCCAGTTGCGCGGTATAGGAATCGAGTTCCTGCAGCATGGCATCACGGTTCGCCAGGCTAATGTCGCGCCACATTTCTGGAGAGGATCCTGCGATGCGAGTGAAATCTCGAAAGCCGCTAGCCGCATATTGAAACAAGCGCTCGGCATGCGGTTTTCTGGCGATATCATCGACCAGTGCATACGCCAGCAAATGTGGCAAATGGCTAACCGAGGCGAATACGCCATCATGCTCTGCCGGGCTTAAATGATGGATGATGGCACCGCATTGCTGCCACGCGTAGGCCACCAAATTGACATCTTCTACAGAATTTTCGGGCAAGCGCGTGATGACGACTTTTTTACCCACATACAGGTCGCTCAAGGCGGCCTCGGGGCCATTTAACTCACGACCAGCAATCGGATGGGCTGGCACAAATTGCGCTAATTTTTCACCCATGATCTGTTGCGCGGCAGCCACCACATCGGCCTTGGTGCTACCTGCATCGGTCACTACTGTGCCTGCTTGCAAGTAAGGCTGTATCGCTGACAAAATGGTGGCAGTCTGTGCCACAGGGGCGGCGATCAAAATCAGATCAGCGCCACGCACCGCATCCTCAACTGATGTCGCGATCTGATCGATAATGCCTAACTCTTGCGCGCGCTGTAGTGAAGCCAGGCTACGGCCAACACCGACCACCTGCTGCACCGTACCGGCTTTTTTCAAGGCTAGGGCAAAAGAGCCACCAATCAAACCGACCCCGAAGATGGCGATGCGTTTAAATACATGCGAAGCCGGATTGCTATTATTTCCCATCGCTAGGCCATTCACTTTTTCGATTTTAAAAAGGGAACTTCTAAAAACCCTTTAATCGGGATGCAGCGCACGGCGCAAACCGGAGCAATACGTCGGTATTGCGAGGATTTGCAACGCCGCGATGCGCCCGAGTATAGGTTTTTTAGAAATTTCCAAAAACTATTACGCACTATCCATGGACCTTCTGGCACGAAAATGGCTGGAAAGCCGCATGGATAATGCGCATACTAAATTGAGCTACAGACATCCTTAGGTACAAGGATAAGAGCCCAGGACTTTAAAGAAGGCGGCATTATCATTGAGCTCAGCCATCGCTGCTGCGACCTTGGCATCCATCACGTGCCCTTCAACATCGACATAGAAATAGTATTCCCAATTGCCGGTACGCGCTGGGCGCGATTCAAAGCGCGTCATGGAGACACTATGTTTGGCCAGCGGTGCCAATAAGTCGTACACCGCACCGGCCTTGTTCGGTACCGCCAATACTAATGAAGTCTGATCCTTGCCGCTCGGTGTGGTACGTAAACGGCCGATCACGGCAAAACGGGTACGGTTATGCGGATCGTCTTGTATGTGGGCACTAACTATGCCCAGATGATATTGCAGCCCAGCGATTTCACTGGCGATCGCGGCCACACTAAAGTCACCGCTGGCCATACGCGCCGCCTCGGCATTCGAGGTAACCGCCTGCCGCTCTACGTGCGGATAATGCTGGTTGAGCCAAGCCTGACATTGCGCCAAGGCTTGCGAATGGGCGCAAATACGGGTGATGCCTTCCATATTGCCAGACTTACTCATCAAGCTATGCTGTACCGGTATAGCCAATTCGCCGCTAATATTCAGACTGGTTTGCAATAGTAGATCAAGGGTACGGTTGACCGCGCCCTCGGAGGAATTCTCTATAGGCACCACACCAAAATCTGCAGTACCCGCCTCGGTGGCACGAAACACTTCATCAATTGAGACACAAGAGAGAGCCTGAATCGCATGGCCGAATTGTTGATACACAGCTTGCTCAGTGAAGGTGCCGACCGGCCCCAAAAATGCCACCACCACGCGACGTTCCAATGCGCGGCAGGCCGACATAATTTCACGAAAAATCAATTGCACATCGTCGCTATTCAAAGGACCGGGGTTGCGCTCGGCCACCCCGCGCAAGACCTGTGCCTCGCGCTCGGGCCGAAACACCGGCGCATTCGTCTCTGCCTTCAGATGGCCAACCGCTTCCGCTACACGGGCGCGCTGGTTCAGTAAATCAAGGATCTGGGCATCGATCGCGTCTATCTGATGACGCAAGGGGAGTAATTTATTGTCGCTCATAAGTAACCTAAAAACCGTTTTGTATCACAAGGCCGCTAACAACAATCTCAGTTAACGCTGGACATCTTACCTGCTCCCGCCAAGCTTTTGACTTGGTTCGTCAGCGCCACGGTTTCCAGGTGATGGATGATTCCATGCAAAGAAAGGGCTAACGAAGAGAGGAGACTAAATTTTACATCTGAAGCCAGAGACTGGATTTTTCGAGTCCAGTCTACACACTTAGCACAAAGCACTTAAGCGTGGCTACTGGCAAATTCCCGCATGAAGTTCACCAATGCCTGCACACCCTCGATGGGCATGGCGTTATAGATAGAAGCGCGCATGCCGCCTACTGACTTATGTCCTTTTAATTGCAATAAGCCGCGCTCTTTGGCTGCTGCCAGAAAAGCTGTATTATGCGTCTCATCACGCAAAAAGAAAGGCACATTCATGCGTGAACGGCAATCCTTTTCAATGCGATTGAGGTAAAAATCAGAGGCATCGAGAAAATCGTAAAGCAGCTTGGCTTTCGCAATATTTTTTTGTTCGATTGCGGCAACACCGCCCTGACGTTTCAACCACTGAAACACCAAGCCGGCAATATAGATCGCGTAAGTGGGCGGCGTGTTGTACATGGAATCGTTGTCGGCGACGATTTTCCAGTCAAACGCCGATGGGCAACATGGCAAGGCATGCCCCAACAAATCGTCACGCACAATGACGATGGTTAAACCGGCCGGACCTATATTTTTTTGCGCACCGCCAAAAATCACGCCGTATTTAGAGACATCGATCACGCGCGACAAGATCTGCGACGACATATCGGCAACGATAGGCGCCTCGCCCGTATCGCCTCCAACCTCAGGCGCGAAGTGGTACTCAACGCCATCGATGGTTTCGTTACTGCAGATGTGGACGTAGGCGGCATCCTTGGATAAATTCCAACTGGCACGCGCTGGCACGACGGTAAAACCACTCGCTTCGGCTGAGGCAGCAATATTTACGTTGCCATATTTGCGTGCTTCTTTGATCGACTTTGCAGTCCATGAGCCGGTATGGATAAAATCAGCCGTCGCCGGTTGCGGCTTGCGTCCCATCAAATTCATAGGGACGATGGCATTCTCACCCAAACCACCACCTTGCAGAAACAAGATTTTATAGTTGGCCGGCACTGCCAGCAACTCGCGCAAATCACTTTGCGCTGCTGCCATGATGGACATGAACTCGGGACCACGATGACTCATTTCCATGACCGACATGCCACTGCCATGCCAGTCCAGCATTTCGGCAGCAGCCTGCTGCAATACTTCTTTGGGTAGCACAGCAGGGCCAGCGGAGAAGTTATAAATCGTGCTCATCATATCTTTGTGTAGGGCGGCTTGTAAGCCGCCATCAGTTCAATTAAAAACGGCCGGTTATTAGCCGCCCTACATAGCGCTATTACTCAAAGGATTACTCAGCTGCGCCGCTCTCTTGATCATCGTTGGACGTGGTATCCGCATCAGCATCCACAGTAGAGTCTGCAGACTCTGCGACATCGGTATCCACATCAGTTTCAACGATACGCTGCAGACCGGACAACTTAGTTCCGTCTTCCACCGCGATCAAGGTCACGCCTTGCGTTGCGCGACCCATTTCACGGATCTCGGCAACACGGGTGCGTATCAAGACACCACCGGTAGTAATCAACATGATTTCATCGTTAGTATCGACCAAAGTAGCGGCTACCACTTTGCCGTTACGCTCAGAAGTCTGGATTGCGATCATGCCTTTTGTGCCGCGACCATGGCGCGTGTACTCTGCGATTGGCGTACGTTTGCCGTAACCATTTTCAGTCGCCGTCAAGACCGACTGCTGTTCGTTTTCAGCCACCAGTAAGGCGATCACTTGCTGACCTTCTTCCAGATTCATACCACGCACACCACGTGCGGTACGGCCCATAGGACGGACATCGTTTTCGTCGAAGCGTACCGCCTTGCCGGAATCGGAGAACAACATCACGTCATGCTTGCCATCGGTCAGCGCTGCACCGATCAAGAAATCGCCTTCATCCAGCGCCACCGCAATAATGCCGGCCTTGCGTGGATTACTAAAATCATTCAGAGGCGATTTCTTCACCGTTCCGAGACTGGTCGCCATGAAGATGTAATGATCTTCAGGGAAACTACGATTCGCGCCAGACAAAGGCAAAATCACGGTAATTTTTTCGCCATCCAAGAGCGGGAACATATTCACGATAGGCTTGCCGCGTGAATTGCGCGAGCCTTGTGGCACTTCCCACACTTTTAACCAGTACAGGCGACCGCGATTACTGAAGCACAAAATGTAATCATGGGTATTGGCGACGAACAATTGCTCTATCCAGTCATCATCCTTCGTTGCCATCGCCTGCTTACCGCGACCGCCGCGCTTTTGTGCACGGTATTCGGACACCGGTTGCGATTTCATATATCCGGTGTGCGACAACGTCACGACCATATCTAGCGGTGTGATTAAATCTTCCGTTTCCAAATCGGTCGCGTTGTGCACGATTTCGGAGCGACGAACATCCTTGTTACCGGCACCGTATTCGTTCATGCAGGCAGTCAATTCGTCAGTAATGATGACGGTAACGCGCTCAGGCTTGGACAAAATATCCAGCAAGTCGGCGATTTCAGACATCACATCTTTGTATTCATTGACGATCTTGTCTTGTTCCAAACCAGTCAAGCGTTGCAAACGCATTTGCAAAATTTCTTGCGCCTGATCGTCTGACAATTTATACAGACCGTCAGTTTGGATACCGTAATGCTTAGGCAGGCTCTCAGGACGGAAAGCTTCGATACCGGCAGGATTATCCGCAGCAGTACGCGTCAACATCTCGCGCACCATAGAGCTATCCCAGGCACGATTCATCAACTCGAGTTTCGCCAAAGGTGGCGTAGGCGCGGCCTTGATGATGGCGATAAAATCGTCGATATTGGCTAGTGCAACCGCCAGACCTTCTAATACATGGCCGCGTTCGCGTGCTTTGCGCAGTTCAAATACGGTACGACGTGTCACGACTTCGCGGCGATGCGACAAGAAGCATTCCAGCATCTGCTTAAGATTCAGCAACTTCGGCTGACCGTTCACCAGCGCCACCATATTCATACCGAAGGTGTCTTGCAACTGAGTCTGTTTATACAGATTATTCAAGACAACTTCTGGTACTTCACCGCGTTTCAGTTCAATCACTACGCGCATACCGGACTTATCCGATTCATCGCGAATATCGGAAATACCTTCCAGTTTCTTATCGCGTACATTCTCAGCGATACGCTCCAGCAAGGATTTCTTATTCACCTGATAAGGCAATTCATCAACGATGATGGCGGTGCGGCCTTCTCTACCGTACTCTTCAAAATGGGTCTTGGCGCGCATCACTACACGGCCGCGGCCAGTACGATAACCGTCACGCACACCCGAAACGCCGTAAATAATACCGGCAGTCGGGAAATCGGGAGCAGGAATGATCTCGATCAGTTCATCTATCGTGCAATCCTGATTGCGCAACACGTGCAGAGCACCGTTGATGACTTCAGTAATATTGTGCGGAGGAATATTGGTCGCCATACCAACCGCAATACCGGAGGCGCCATTGATCAAGAGATTAGGTATACGGGTCGGCAATACCGATGGCTCTTTTTCTTTACCGTCATAGTTGGGAACGAAATCTACCGTTTCCTTATCGATATCGGCCAAAATTTCATTGGCGATCTTATCTAGTCGACACTCGGTGTAACGCATCGCCGCGGCATTATCGCCATCGACAGAACCGAAATTACCTTGACCATCGACCAAGGTATAACGCAGAGAAAAATCCTGCGCCATCCGCACCAAAGTATCATAAATTGAG
Source organism: Undibacterium sp. Ren11W (assembly GCF_049340485.1). NCBI lineage: Bacteria > Pseudomonadati > Pseudomonadota > Betaproteobacteria > Burkholderiales > Oxalobacteraceae > Undibacterium > Undibacterium sp. Ren11W. The sequence goes on along the minus strand of NZ_JBMPPB010000006.1, from coordinate 61,402 downwards.
GCATCGCCATGGGGATGGTACTTACCCATGGTCTCACCGACCACACGGGCGCACTTAACAAATGGGCGATTGTACACATTATTCATCTCGTGCATCGCGAACAATACGCGTCTGTGCACAGGTTTCAAACCGTCACGAACATCTGGCAAAGCTCGACCAACGATTACGCTCATGGCGTAATCGAGGTAGCTCTTGCGCATTTCTTCTTCAAGGGAAATCGGGAGTGTTTCTTTTGCGAATTGATCCATTGGCGGGCCGGCAGATTTAGAGCTTGGTTGATAATAACGAAGCAAGCCTACGACTGGCGCAGCTTGACTTCGAGTCCAAAAAATATGTCTTTGAATTGCATCAATCTAAATGAATTCGGCGACTAGCATAGTTTGGCGCTGAACTTCTGATTCTAACATGTCTATACAGTGACAACATCGTTTTTACACACCGCAAAAATCCGTCAAGTGCCAATTATTCGCGAATGCTCTAGACGCACTAACTTTTCTACATCAAGACAAGCGAGACCATTAAAAAGTTAACGCACTGAAATTCATCCTAAGACATGGCATGTTAAGGCAATTAGCAGAAACCAATTAGCATCTTCCTCGGCCAACACAAAATCGATACGCAAAATTCCAAACTCAAGCTATTTAAGACCTCAACGAACGCGAAAATAAACATAGACACACGAACAGATCACCTCAATTTGCTGCAAACGCACAAATAATTCAAGCAAGAAAAAAATTAGTAAAAAAACTTGTCGAAACACTCTAAATCACAGAAAAAAACAACAAGACATTTGCAAATACAACATCGTAATCGAACTATCCACGTCACTTTGATCTGCCACTTATGGCTTAAATCACCAGAAAAGCAACTCATAACCAACAACAAAAAAACAAGTACATCTCTCCACAAAAATCATTGCAATTGAATCGCAATTTCATAGCGCAACTCTAAAAATACACTCTAAAAAAAACCACTCAAATCGATCAAAAAAATTCTTGTATTTTCCGTAGTAAAAATACGACATTACTTGCAAAATGTTACTTTACCAACTTCAAGCACTAGCATGAGCTCGTTTTTTATGTCAGAATGCTGCACAAGTACGATACTAATTGAATATTTGTTTAACGACATGACACAGTATTGTCATCAAGCACGTGGTAATATCCGATTTTATGCAGTCTTTTTGCGCAGTTAATCTGCGGTAATCTCACTCGAGAAGAGAAATATGAAAATTTTAGTCAAACTCGTTATTGCAGCGTCCGCAGTCGCCGCTTTTTCCGCATCCGCACAAACAATCACTGATATCAAAGCAAGAACTCCACACAGCGCTTATGTTCAAGATGCTCGTGGTGTTATCGCTCGCGATCCTTTCGGTCTGTGCTGGAGAACTGGCTATTGGACACCTGCTGATTCAGATGCAGTTGTAGGTTGCGATGGTGTCGTTGAGAAAGTTGCTCCTGTAGCTGCAGTTGTTGCTCCAGTTGTTGCTCCAGTTGCTCCAGCTAAAGTTGTTCCAGTTGCTCCTACATCTGAAAAAGTAACGTTCGCAGCTGATGCGTTCTTTGACTTCGACAAAGCGGTTCTGAAACCAGAAGCGAAATCAAAATTGGATGATATGGCTTCTAAACTGAAAGGTATCAACCTTGAAGTTGTGATCGCTGTTGGTCATACTGACTCTGTTGGCTCTGATGCTTACAACCAAAAATTATCTATCAAGCGTGCTGAAGCTGTAAAAGCGTACTTAGTAAGCAACGGCGGTATTGAAGCTAGCCGTGTATACACTGAAGGCAAAGGCAAAAAACAACCTGTTGCTGACAACAAAACTGCAGATGGCCGCACTAAAAACCGTCGCGTAGAAATCGAAGTTGTTGGTACACGTGCAGTAGCAAAATAATTAAATACGCCTAGGCGTATTTAAGCGAAACCCCGCTACGGCGGGGTTTTTTATTGCCCAAGAAAACATCGCATGACCATTGCAACACTGTCTCTACGCATTCCATATAGCGAATTCAAACAGCAAATTTGTAAAAGTGGCATAAAATAGCGATCTATTGCACTCACAAGCCTTACGCTACCCACATATATGACAACCATTAACGCCGATCCTGCAGAAATAAAAAAATTCAGCGACCTCGCTCATCGCTGGTGGGATCCAAGCTCCGAATTTCGCCCCTTGCATGAAATTAATCCCTTGCGCCTTGAGTGGATCAACAATTGCATCTCGCTAAGCGGAAAAAATGTCATAGACATAGGCTGCGGCGGCGGCATCCTGGCTGAATCAATGGCAAAAAAAGGGGCTAAAGTAACCGGCATAGACTTGTCTGATAAGGCACTCACAGTTGCGGACCTACACGGACTAGAATCGGGCATCTGCGTACGCTATGAGAAGATCGCCGCCGAAGACATGGCCGAGCGAGAGGCCGGGCAGTACGATGTAGTTACTTGCATGGAGATGCTAGAGCACGTTCCCGATCCAGCGTCGATTATCCGTGCATGTGCCAAACTTGTCAGACCGGGTGGCCACGTGTTTTTCTCCACCCTCAATCGCAACGCAAAATCTTACTTGTACGCAATAATTGGCGCAGAATACCTATTGCAGATGCTACCGAAGGGCACTCATGACTACGCCAAATTCATCACCCCCGCAGAGCTCTCACAAGCGATCCGCAACGCGAATTTGCAAGTTGATGCGATTAAAGGGATGAGCTATAACCCTTTGAGCCAAATCTATTCGCTCAATCAAGACACCAGCGTCAATTATCTGGTAGCCTGCACCCGCCCTGTGTAATCAATTAACTCTACACGTCATGATTGTCAGTTTTCGTGACGCGTACTTTTTTCGACACCATGAATTTACCCGCTCCATTAGCAATATTATTCGATCTTGACGGCACTCTTGCCGATACCGCCCCAGATCTGGCTGCTGCAGTAAATCTGATGCAAACCAGGCGCGGATTAACTGCATCTCCATACCTGAGTTTGCGTCCGCACGCGTCTGCTGGCGCACGTGGCTTAATCGGAGCGGGCTTCGACATCACTCCCGAGCATGCAGACTACGAAGCATTGCGCATTGAATTTCTAAACAATTACGAAGTCTCAATTGCAGTACACAGCCAGCTGTTTGAGCATGTAGCGACCTTACTTAATGGCCTGGAGCACCTGGGGATTCCGTGGGGCATAGTGACCAATAAGGCTAGCAGATTTACCACGCCATTGATCCCATTATTAAAATTAGAAAAATCGGCATGCGTCATTTCTGGCGACACCACCCCCCATGCAAAACCACATCCAGAACCCTTGCTAGAAGCCGCACGCCGACTGGATATACCGGCATCGCAATGCTGGTACATAGGCGACGACTTACGCGACATCCAAGCCGGTCAAGCCGCTGGCATGACTACGATCGCAGCCGCCTGGGGTTATTGTGGAGCAATTGAACCGACCCACTGGAAAGCCGATGCCATTCTTGACGCCCCTTTAGAATTGTTAGAGCTGGTCAGAGCTATACATTTAGCCATCGTCCGCCCTTGAAACTAGCGGACAGCACCCCATTTATTGGAGTATACTGAACAACCTTTGGGGACGACCTGGCTTCGACAGGGGTTGCAAAGCAGCGCAGGGCATACCGAGGCCTGACTACCTCGTAAATACAATCAGAAATATATAACTGCAAACGATAACTCGTACGCATTAGCAGCTTAATCGCTTGCTAACTCTACACCGTCTCTTCCCTAGGGCGGGCTGGCAACAGTAGTAGAGTCATTCATAGGGAATCGTCTTAGGTCGGGTTACTTGGCTCAAGATTAAAAAATAGGTAACTCGTCTTTGCGCAGCGTGTGCGTTCGCGTCGTAAGGGTTAAATTAAATAACAGCACTAAGTATGTAGAACTGTCTGTAGAGTGCTTCTGGACGCGGGTTCGATTCCCGCCGTCTCCACCAATATCGAAAACAAAAGGTCACCCAGTTTCATCGGGTGGCCTTTTGTTTTTTACTGCGACGGCAGGAATCGAACCCGCGTCGGCGAGGGTAAGTGCGAACGAAGAACAACACACATGTGCAGCTCTTTGCTTCACGAATCTGAGCAGCATACTTGCTGCGAAGTGGTGGGCAGGGGTATTCAGCCGCGAGCCTGAGAACGCGGTTGCGCTTGCCTGCGCAACAACGCGATTCCACCATCTCCACCAGTATTACGCTAAGCCACTGATTCGTCAGTGGCTTTTGCGTTGACGTCTTAAAATTTGACTGAATCACCGACACGCTGTTGGAAACGACATGTGCGGCAGACACAAAGACCATCACGTTTTTGACCACGGCAAGTGCGCTCTCAAATATTCCTGTCCTCGACGATACCAATCCGAATTTTTTCGCACGCTCCCCTACAATTAACATACTCCTATCCAGTATATTTTCATTGCGCAATAACTACATGCGCAAAGCTGGCATTTATTTAAAGAATTTGGGGAGTATATTCAAAGCGCTGACTGAGAGCGTTGCGTATTACATACTTTTTAAGGAATCCCTAAGACGCAATCGCGGCATATTGCTGCCCATACAAAACAGATTTCCCCTTCAAAAATGATCGTCGAATTCAGGCCGCCACTGTTTTTAATGCAACATCATTTCAACACGCCGCCCTTATAATGTGGCCTGACTTGTTTGTGCTTGCCGGACTATAGCGCCACAGCAGAAGTTCATCCTTACTGACTAGAAAATAAACAAAAATATGCTGTCTTTATCCGCTAACTCCTGCGCCACCCTACTTGCCCGCGCACCCTTTTCGCCAGTGGCAGAGTTGTCCCATGCGTAAACCGTCTGAGTTTGACTGGCGCACCATCGTCGCGCTCAATTCGGTTTCTACGCTGGCGCAAGTCGGTCAATTTGGCATCGCCTTTGTGGTGCTGCCGGTATGGCTGGTAGAGCAGGGCTTGGACGCCACTCAGTTGGGCATGTTCGCCGCCTCCTTATGGCTAGGGCAGTTGCCGGGTCTGGGATTTGCGCCCTGGTTATGCAAGCGTTTTGGCGATAAACAAGTCATCTTGGCGGGACTATTCTCGACCCTGCTCGCACTGCTGTGCACGGCACTGGTCGGCTGGCCCTTTTGGCTGATAGGCGGAGGACTGGCGGGCTTTGGTCTGGGCTTGCGCTGGATCGCTTTGGAGCCTTGGTTGTATCTGATTGCACCGGCCCATGCGCGCGGCCGCCTGGTCGGCTTTCATGAAACCCTGATTGCCTTAGCGCCGATAATCGCACCGGTATTGGCGGCCTATGCCGGCATCCATGGTAAGGCGGTATTTTGGATAGGCGCGGGGTTTACGTTGTCGGCCTTAGTCCCTCTGTCTTTTGCGAAGGTGGCTCCGATCAACACCCACCAGAACTCGGTACAGACGTCCGGCGAACATAAACTCAGTTTCCTGCGCCAGCCGCGTGATCGCCTGTTTAAGCAAGGCGTGATCATTGCTCTGCTGGGCGGCATGACTGAAGCGGCGGTCTCCGGCCTGTTTGCCGTTTATGCCCAAGAGCGCGGCTATACGGTAAATCAGATCACCGATTTACTCGCCCTGTTTGGCTTAGGCGGCTTACTCTTACAATACCCTGTGGGGTGGCTGACCGACCACAGCAGTCTGGGCACGGCGGCGATCAGCTGTGCAATCGGCACACTGCTGGTGGCGGTGACGATGACATTACCGATCACTTATTTGACGATGCAGATAACGGTATTTCTGCTCGGCGGCTGCATCACTGCCTTCCTCACCCTGGCTCTGATCGCCAGCACCACCACCGCATTTGGCGATATGGCACAAAATGTCAGCGTTCTTTCTATGCTGTATACGGTCAGTGCCGTGGCTGGCCCTTTAATGGCCGGCGTCATCATGAAGGCCACGCAGGGTGATGCGCTGATGTGGTTTATCGCAATGGCGGCCCTCATCATGGCAGCGGCTTTAGCCATATCGGGTTCGGGTAAATGGCGGCGCTAACCAAGGTCCGCGCTGACATGCCGGCAACTGTAAGAACCGGATCGACCTTGCGAGCTGCGCTTATTTGAGTCTGGCTTATATGTACTTGACTCGTAAATACGGTTTGCTTGATGCTTGTTGCCCCCGTACCAAGTACGCACGCTATACTGATTAGCTGCACGACAATAAGCCGCACACTATTTTTGAGAGAGCCATGAATCTTCAAGAAGTAAAAAACTATTGCCAAGCTTTGCCGCAGGTTGAGGAAGAATTATTTGGACCACCTTCGAATATTTTGGTGTACTCGGTCAAAGGCAAAAAATTTGCCTATTTCAAGACCAGCACGCCTGAGCAATGGCGCTTCAGCCTGCGCGTGACGCCCGATCGATTTCTCGAATTAACGGACCAGGCGGGCATCAAGCCGGCGCGATACATGCAACGCTTTCATTGGATTAGCATCGTCAAGGTGGGTAGCATGGACCCCGCCTATCTGAAGGAACTGATCAATGGCTCGTATGCCAAGGCACTCAGCAGTTTGCCTAAGCGGGTGCAGGCCGAAATCGGCGCAGTAATTTAACTGCGTCTAGCGAATTAACTTTGCAGCAAACCGCCATCTTTACGCTAAACAACTCACCCGGCGCGCTCGCTCATAAACTATGCTTTCCTGCAGGCTTGCTACGCTCGCTATCAAAGAACACCTACTCAGGCGCAGACAAATCTAATCTTCCAAAGCCTGCCCCGTGGAGCGCGCCACCACTCTGATAAATGAGTGGGCGACACGCAAAACCACGCGTGTTTTCTACCGTTAAAAAATCACGCATGATGTCCGGTATTTTTGACAATCCTGCGGCTCAAGCTGAGCGTACTAAGGAGATCGAAATACGGAGATCGAAATCAAGAGATAGAAATAAGGGCAGAGATCATTTTCCTTGATGAAGAATTGGCCAGATTAATTGCTTCCGCTAATTTTACTGACTAGCCAGCGGCTTAGCGGGCGGCGACGTCAGGCGCTGCACCATGGCGCGCACCGCCTTCAATTGCGAACCAGACTGTAATGCATAATTAGGCCCGGTATAACCGAACCAGTCCCAGCACCCCTTAGGGTTATACGGAATTGTGCTCGCGTTCACCTGCGGATACAGCACGATGATGCTATTCGTATCGGCCCAGTCGTTATAGCTGCTCTTGCCATAGAAATCATCTTTTACGACGGCCGCCGATTGCAAACAGCCGTGGAAAGCTACATGCACCTTGCAAGCCTCCCCTTGTTTGCAATTTTGTGGCACGTAGGCATAGGCATCCGCAGCCATGCCGGTAGACGCATCCGAGAATTCACTTTGATTGAAAGTAATTAGATTACCGCTGCGCTTTTTAGCCGGGGCCAGCATAGCCCCGTAAATATGCGTGAAGATGGCACCGGGTTGATCATAGGCCTGGTGTTTGACGCTGCAATGACTGATGTAAGGCGCAGCATTGGCATCGCAAGCATTGCCAAAGGCAGGCGTAATCAGGGCATGCCCCGACGGCATGTTATTCACATACAGTAAATTGGCATCAGGCACACCAATATCCTTGAAGAAAGCGACCGTCGCATCGACCGCCTGCTGATACACCACCGTATCCTTGGTGCCGCTAAAGACGTAGATACGATCATTTTTCAAATCGCTCAGAGGATCGATCTGACCGCTAGCAGCAAAGCCCTGCGCTGCCACCAGCATGCCAGCTGGATTTGGCGGTACAAATGGCACCAGCCCCATACACACAGCCGCATTGAGCAGACTGCCCGCCGCGCAATAATAAGGCCCGCCCGCCACCACACCGGCCCCCACGACCGAGCTGGAAAAAGCGACTTGATATTGCACCGCCATAAAAGCCCCGGACGACAAACCCGAGACCGAAGTAGCCTTGCCGCTAGCGCCGAAGGCTGGCAGGTTCGCCGACACATTACCGTTGGCTTGCGCCATTGAAGTGATAGCAATAGCGAGGGCGAGAAAGATTGCAATACGAAACAATTTCATCATAAGCTCCTGGAAAAAGTAACGAGAATCAGGCTTCATCTGACAGGGAAAATTGATGCAACGCACAATCCCTGCCACGCAAAGATTCTCATATAAAAAGGGAAATTAAAAGCACTTTTTATATTTTTATATTAGCAATAAAAAAATTTCCTGGCGAAAATTTGAATGGCATTACTTCAGTAGCAAGTCGCCTCGATTCGTATTGCACAATTGATGTCATACCAGGAGATGGCCGCGCTAGTAAGGTAAGACAATCCGCTTTTTTTGGGGGGAGGATCGCGGCTTATTTCCGATTGGCAATCTGTCGATAAATTTTACAATCGCCATCCCAAGCAATTTCAGCCTTAATGCTCACCTCATTAAATATTGATTAAAAACAGAAACTTAGATTAAAAATTCTTAATTTGGCATCGTTTATGCTTCACGTCTTAAGGAGTTTGTGGCTGCAATAAACACGCCAAACTTCCCATCAAAACGGCGATCAGAATGAAGTAAATGTCTGGATCACTTCCGTCCTATCCATCTTCCAATCCCAAGCACCATCAAGAGAACATTTTGCACCGCAATCACCGAGGCAGCAGTAAGGAGAAAAATAATGAAGCCTAATGACATTTTTTCAATTTTCGTTTGTGCATTCCACTCCCTGATTCGGAATCTGATCAGATTAATAGTTTTTTCAATCACGATTTCCGCCCTGCTATTCGGCACACTGAGCGTCGCTAGCGCCCAGACAACCAGGGCCGATGCCGAGACGAAGTTATTAAGCAAGGTAGAGAAATCCGTGGAGGTACTCAAATCGATTCAAACACTCATAGAAGATATTGAGAACAGTGGGCTTCTTCCCAATCCAGATCTGGAAAAAAAACTCAAGGCATTGAAAAAAGACCAGTCAGACCTGAAGAAGGCGCTCAAGGATGCGATGAAAAGCTTGGAAGCTTCTTTGCTTTCAGGCGGGCAGCCATCCATTGATAATCGCTTTCTAGCAAGCTTTGTGGTGCCAGGCACTTTGACCTCACTGGAATTTCAATTTTTAGATCCTATTACTCACTTTGTGGTGGTCGGTCCAAATGTTGCTTCAGTTCAATATGAAACGATTCCAGATCCAGAGCATCCCGACGTACGAATCAGCTTGGGCACATCAAACGACGCTGCAAATCACTTTGCGTTCAACTTCGTAATCAACGATATCATCCAGATCATCATTGCGACGCCCCTCGATGCTGCGGGTATTCCGCTGTTTTTGCGCGGAGTGAGCGACACCGACAATATTGCAGCAGGAATCATGGTTGCGATCGACAATACAAATGTTATTCCGGTTCCAGCAACAGCATTCCTAGTGATGAGTGGTCTTGCACTGATTGCACTTCGCAGGCGATTGCAAATCCCTCATAGCTAGAGTTTTATCAGCCCAAGCTAGCTAGCTTGATTTTGATTAAACACGTTTAATAGGGCGGGTGAAACCCGCATCGTTTTATGAAAATTTGCAATTGTTGAAATAAAATACCACCTGACGAGTTCTTTTTAACGGGCTTATCTACGTCAGTCAGCGCGGGTTTCACCCGCCCTACAAGGCTGTGAATATAGGCGCCCCCGCACAATTTCATTAAACGCTGGACTGAAATAAAACTGCCACCACAGCATTGCACTCGCCTAGCGCGGTGTGGGTATCAGGTATGACATCGCTCGTTCAGCATTGCGTGCGGCGCGATACTCCTTACGGGTTGCCAGCGCGGGTTTCACCCGCCCAAGGCTTAAAACAATGAAGGATCAAGAACCTGCATCAATTGCCGAATTTTTTGGCCCTCGCTATCTTTGAGCAGCGCATACAGTCGGCACTGCAAAACGCCACCCTCAACCAGGGCCTGCATCAGTCCCGGGCAGTTATTCCCTTGAAGATCTTGGACATAATCATCGGGCCACTCTTCAAAAAAACTGCCGTCTTCGAGAAATGGTGCCATGTTCACGAACGCCTGCCAGTCCATTGCCTCGTCCCTATCATGACTGAAGCCGAAAGCATCAGCGGATCGATCAACGCACGCCCAATCGAGATCGATAAGGCAGTCAATCAGATTGTCCTCGCGGCTCAGGTCTTCATCTGGCGTATAGTCCAAGGCCCCGAGCAGAGACCAAGAGCGTTCGCTACGGATGCGAATTAAGGAAGCACCGCTACGCGCCTGATATCCCATTTACTCTGCCCTCCGTGTCGCATCCAGCAATGCCGACGACACCGCACCATATTCATGTTCCCAAGGGCTTTCCACCTCAACACCGCCGGTCTTTACATGCTCCCATATAGTCTTAAAAGCCGGTGTGAATTCCCGTTCATTAAACATGCAGATGAGTTTTCGGGAGAAATGTGCACGGCGCTCATCATCTTCAGCCTGCTGCTTAAAATTAGCAATGCGGTACAGGGCGATCAGCAGTAACTGAAGGTATGCGTAGGATGTAGGGACGCTATCTAAGACGCATTGACAGTACCAAGTCTCCAAAGGCAGATCGTACTGAAACAACATATCCTGCGCACCAAGATTCAAAGGGAGCTCCAAAGTCAGCCACTGACTCCAGGTCCAAAGATCATCGTAACTATACGCGGGCATTCGGGTTTTATGCTGCTCGCCTGGCAGGTGAAAACTCACTTGCTTGGGGTCTGGGCGCATCAAGCGGAACAGCCGCTCATTATTACCCTGGGTATGCATCAGCAATTCTTTATAATAAATATACGGTGGCTTTTTGCCTACAGGCGGCAATGCGCGCAACTCACTCGCCAGATGAGGAATTTCTTTCTCAACCACCTCACAATGAGCGACACGGAAGCCGCCGCCGCAACTAGTGATGCAAGCAATGCTCGTGAGACTATACAAGCCAGCCATAATATCGCGCGGCTTGACTTGATAAGAGCTCATATAAGCATCACGCAAGGGCCGCAAAACTTCCTCATCCTGGCAGGGATGCAAATACAGAAACAGCATCAAATCAAGATGTCCATCCTCGTTATCCCAATCCTGGAGCTTTTCCCAATCAGGAAGCGTACCCTTGAAAAAATAGCGCTTGATAATCGCAGTGGCTTTTTTACCCTTATGCTGCCCATACAGCAGTTTTTCAATTTCGCGCCACTGCTGCTCGCGCTCGGCCATCCAGACCTTGTTTTTCGGCTGCCAATAACTGGTATCAAAATCTTTAAACGCGTCCGGTTTCATGCTCATTAGCCTCTAATTTTAAAGGGAAGGTTTACAAAAAAACTAAACCTAAAACTCGCCTACATAATAATGCTCAGGCTGATATTCAGGATGATCGGGATCCGGATACTTAAATTCCAAAGCATTTAAATCGATACGGCCTTGATAGTTTTTTGCGGCCAGCCATACTTCTTTCAAGGCTGACGGAATAGGTCTATGGTCTAGCATAGCGCGGATTTTTTGAGCATAAAGATGTCGCTCTGAAGACGCCAAACCTGCCTCAGGCTCGGGATACCTTGCCAGTAACTGCAGATAAGAATTTAAATAAAATGCCCCGCCGACACTACCCTCAAGCTTACGCATATAGTCGTCGGACAGTGCCGCATACCAATGCTCATACATGTAATAAGTAATCATATAAGGATTGTGCGGTTTTCGCGCATCAAGCCAAAAACAAAAATCTCTATAAAATCGCCATGAATTAGATCCGGAATGCCCGGAGAAATCAAAAAGCGCTTCATTTTTATATTCGTAGTAATTGGCCGAATTTTTTTCTGCAGCCAAAAATTCTATCAATTTTCGCTCAGCCCCGCCCATAAAACCTAAGGGAGGAATCAACTTAGACCCAAACACCGGAGTGGTGCCATCATAGGCATCGCTATCAGCATGCTGCCAAAGAATATGATAAGTTTCACTGATACTTTTTTGTATTTGCCAGCCCCAGTTATCCCCTCTACATTCATCCCTCCATGATTCGCCATTGTCACCATCAATAGGCTCGATATTAATGTCGGTACGCCATGCAGCAGGCCCAGCCAATAACCGCTCGGTCACCGCACGCCACGACTCTATACTCTGATCTGGACATAGCCATAGCCTATACACCAATGGAATAGGGTCTTTGCGACCGGGATGCTGCTTAGGCTCGGTACCCCGCAAATAATAAGACTCAAACACCTTGAGCTCGGCCTTGGTATGAAGCTCGCAATATTCCAGCCTTAGTTTCACGTCATCCCAAGACTGTTTACGCGCATCTAACTGTGCCCTGCCAAGTTTATTCAGGACTGAAGCAGTCATTAACAAACTCCTTAATTCAATATTTCTTTAGTAAACTTTTCAACTTAAGAGGGGCGTTGGTATACAAAAAGCGAAACCTAAAAATCGCCTACATAATAATGCTCAGGCTGATCATCTGGACTATTTTTATATTTGAAATCCAAAGCATTTAAATCGATAGCACCTGTGTAGTTTTTAGCGGTAAGCCACAAGCTCTTCAAGACCGGACGGATAGGTCTATGGTCTAACATAGCGCGGATTTTTTGCGCGTAAATATGTCGCTCTGAAGACGCCAACGCTGCCTCGGGCTCCGGGAATCTGGCGATCAATTGCAGATAGCAGCTTAAATGAAAGCTTAGCGTCTCGCTTTTAAAAACCTCTTTAAAATACTGATCAGACAAAGTCAAAAACCACGGCTCTGCCATGTAGCAAGAAACCAGAAAAGGATTATACGGCTTCTGCCCATCCAGCCAGATACATATGTATCGGTAACACACATGAGAAAATCCCTGGGAAATTTTAAACAGAGGTTTTTCTTGATACTCGTAGTGATTAACGGCTTCTTTAGGTGCCGTTAAAAACTCTACTAGTCGCTGCTCGGCACCGCCCATAAAACCAATTGGAGCAATAAGCGAAGACTCCTCAAATGAATTGACGCCATCGTAACGATCACTGTCGGCATGCTCCCAGAGAATTTCAGATGACTCATTCAGGCTCGTTTGTATCTGCCACCAATTACGCCCTGTGCCTGGTTCAGGCCAATACTCCTGTTCGTACCCATCTAAAGGCACCAGACTAATATCAGTGTGCCAGGCCGCCGGGCCCGCCAATAATTGTTCAGTCACGGCGCGCCAGGACTCCTCACTTTGATCTGGGCACAACCATAATCGATACACTAATGGAATAGGATCTTTGTACAGAGGATGCTGTTTTGGCTGCGTGCCGCGCAGATAATAAGCCTCAAATATCTTCAACTCTTTTTTGGTATGCCGGCCAGAATACCCAAGCCTATACTGAATATCCTCCCAGGATTTTTTACGCTCTTCTAGCTGCACTTTGCTCAGTTTTTCTGCTACTAATGTCATCATTGATCACGCCTAAGTTTTCTTGATTGTTGAGGTTAAATCCCCCAATTTATTCACACTAAACCAGACCCACTTTGAATCGCAAAATCCGTATCGATTTCAGAATAATTTGCTGACACCAAAGCGCGCCCGAATGGAAAAATGCGGTGTGCCTGGTGCGCAGCACCCAACCGATATGCGTGCCAGGCTTGCTAGAAATCGCCTACATAATAATGCTCAGGCGCAGACTCAGGACGATCGGTATCCGGATACCTAAAATCCAAAGCATTTAAATCGATGCGGTCTTGATAGTTTTTTGCGGCCAGCCACAAGACCGTCAAGGTCGGTGGGATAGGTCTAAGGTCCAGCATAGCGCGGATTTTTTGCGCGTAAACATGGCACTCTGAATTCTCATGCTCTGCTAGCGGCTTAGGGTAGCGGGCAATCAGCTGAAGATAACATTCCAGATAAAATAAGCCCGTCACATTTTCTTTTAAATCCGACAAAAAATCGTCCGAGAGTGCTGCATACCAATACTCAGATAAATAATAAGCCAGCATGGTGGGATTATGACGACGCGTGCCATCTAGCCAATGACAAACATCCATATAGTTTGGATACGTGAACCACTTAGAGGCATCAAATATAGTGAGATTTTTACTCCGGCAATACTCTATAAGCTTGGTATTTGTCGGTAAAAATTCAGCCAGTCTTTGCTCAGCTCCGCCCAAAAAACCCAGAGGCGGAACTAGCGACGAACCTACATAAGAAGTGACGCCATCATACCAGCGAGAATTTAGCTCCTCAGTGAGAATGTCAAAGGTAGACTCTAAACTTTTTTTGATTTGCCAGCCCCAGCCCTCGCCTAGGCATGTCTCCCGCCAAGACTCACCTTCCTGCCCCGCGCAAGCTTCAACCGGGACATCAGTACGCCAGGCTGGCGGGCCAGCCAACAAAGTATCGACTACAGTCTCCCAAGACTCAAGGCTTTGACCTGGACACAAGTACAGTCTATAAATTAATGGGATAGGGTCAGGATAGGCTGGATCCAACTTAGGCTGTGTACCGCGCAGATAATAAGCCTCAAATATTTTCAATTCTTTTTTGGTATGCCGGCCAGAATAGCCGAGCCTAAATTGAATATCCTCCCAGGATTTTTTACGCTCTTCTAGCTGCGCTTTGCTCAGTTTTTCTGCTACTAATGTCATCATTGATCACGCCTGAATTTTCTTGATTATTGGAGTTACATCCCCAATTTCCCAGCACTCAACCATACTTACTCTGAAATCGTAAAACTCCATCTCTATCTCAGCGAGTAGGGTGTGAGCATCGTGTATTACATCGCTTTCCAGCATTCCATCCGCCGCAATACGCCTTTCAGACTTTAAATGTGCAAGGATTTGGAGCGAGGAATTCTATTTATACTGCAGAAACCGCACTGGCTCGGTGCCACGGTTTTTGGCTCTTACGACTACGGTATTTGCCAGCAGGTCGTGCCAGCCTTGTTTTTTACTGCTAAAGCCTACCCATATCAGGCCTATGCCCAGCGGTATCATCGCCACGAAATATCCGAGATAACGCACGATGCTTTGGCGGCTTGAGAGTGGCGCACCGCTATCGGCATCGACAACGCGCAGCGACAAGGCCATTTTTCCTGGGGTCGCCTGTTTATATATCCAAAATAAAATCACCGCAGCCGCCGGAAAAATCCAGCTAATGACTAAATCGAGCGGGCCGCGTAGCAATGTATCAGTGAAAAGAGAGTCCCATCCGTAGACAGCAACGATCAACGGTGTGGTCACAATCAACATGAGCACAGTGTCAATTAAAGACGCGCCTACCCGCACCCAAAAACCTGCGTATTCAATAGTTGGGTCGTCTGCAGCAGTATTCATGAAAAGCCTAAGTAAGTTGATTTGGACTTACGCAAAACCGCCCCAGCGTCGTTGCACTCGCCTTGCCGTAATAAAGTACTGTCTTCGGCGACGCGCCTAGCTGGAACAATTTTGCGTAAGTCCTATTAATGAGATAATTTCACATGGTATCAAGGTAACTAATATTAAAGTGGAAATATTGCTGGAAATCTTGATTTCTCATCGAATCGGCTGTAGATGCAGCCCTACCGCGTTTCCAATTTTTTTAGCGGCCGGGTCTGAGGCAAGTTTCCAAACTCAAAGAAAAGTTGCGGGCAGTGTGTGCTGAGCTTAGCGTGCCCTAAACTATTTATCTGACCGCACTAATTAACATACCCCCGCCCAGTACATTTCAATAGCGCAATACACATATGCGCAATGACGGTGTTTTCACTAAAAATAAGGGGAGTATATTCAGCACACTGGTTTTGCTTAAAACTTGCGCAGCGCACAAGATGCCCTCGTGTTAAGCTTCGTGCCGCCGCATTTCTCCCACTTTTTTCAAGAAAACATGGATATTCTTCTCGCCGCAAAAATTATCATCATGGGCATCGTTGAGGGCCTGACTGAATTTTTACCTATTTCGTCCACCGGGCATTTGATCTTGGCTGGTAGCCTGCTCAATTTCACTGGCGAGAAAATGAAGGTGTTTGAAATCGTGATACAGGCCGGTGCGATCTTTGCCGTGTGCTGGGAATATCGCCAGAAAATCGCGTCCGTATGTTGCGGCCTGGGCAGAGATCCTAAGGCGCGCAAATTTGCCTTGAATCTCATCATCGCGTTTTTGCCAGCGGCAGTGCTGGGCCTGTTGTTCAGCAAAAAGATTAAAGCGGTGTTGTTTGCACCGGTACCGGTGGCGCTGGCCTTCATCGTCGGCGGACTCATCATTTTGTGGGTAGAGCGTAAACATAAGGGCGTGGATGAACACGATCCTAGCCATGCGCGCGTGCATAGTGTGGACGACATGACGATGTTAGATGCCCTCAAAATCGGTGCGGCGCAAGCCTTTGCCCTGATCCCCGGCACTAGCCGTTCTGGCGCGACGATTATCGGCGGCATGTTGTTTGGTCTGTCACGCAAGGCGGCCACTGAATTCTCGTTTTTCCTGGCGATACCGACCTTACTCGGCGCTACCGTGTATTCGCTGTACAAGGCGCGTGAAGACTTATCGGCCGCTGATATCCCTATGTTTGGTCTGGGCACCATCGCGGCGTTTATCTCGGCATTTTTCTGCGTGCGCTGGTTATTGCGCTATATCGCCACGCATAACTTCAATGCCTTTGCCTGGTATCGTATCGCCTTCGGCATCATGATCCTGATCACGGCATATACCGGCACTATCGTTTGGGCCGACTAATTTTTATCGTATGACAGACCCAGCGCAGCAAACCAGCGAGCAAACTCAGGCCCTGCATTTATTGCAGACAGTATTCGGCTATCCGGCCTTTCGTTCGCAACAAGGGCAGATCGTCGACCACGTCGTCAATGGTGGCGATGCTCTGGTGCTGATGCCTACCGGCGGCGGTAAATCGCTGTGTTATCAGATTCCGGCGATGATACGCAAAGGCGTAGGCATCGTGGTCTCGCCGCTAATCGCCTTGATGCAGGATCAGGTCGATGCGCTGGAAGAGGTCGGAGTGCGCGCCGCATTTCTGAACTCTACCCAGAGCTTTGAGGAGTCGCAGCGGGTCGAACGGCTGCTGCGTACTGGCGAGATCGATCTGGTGTATATCGCACCGGAGCGCTTGATGACTGCGCGCTGCCTCGATATGTTAGAAGCTAGCCCTATCGCCCTGTTTGCGATTGACGAGGCGCATTGCGTCTCGCAATGGGGCCATGATTTCCGCCCTGAATACATCAAGCTCTCGGTGCTGCACGAGCGCTTCCCTAGCGTGCCGCGCATCGCACTGACCGCCACTGCCGATCAGCAAACCCGTGACGAGATTATCCGCTGCCTGCAACTAGAAACGGCCTTGCAGTTCGTCTCTTCGTTTGATAGACCTAACATCCGTTACCAGATCGTCGAGAAGGCCAACGGCCGCAAGCAATTGCTCGATTTTATCAACGCCCAGCATAGCGGCGACGCCGGCATCGTATATTGCCTGTCGCGCAAAAAGGTGGAAGAAACTGCCGAATTCTTAAATGAAAACGGCATCAATTCGCTGCCCTACCATGCTGGCATGGAGATGACAGTACGCAGCCGTAACCAAGCCAGATTTTTGCGCGAAGACGGCATCGTGATGTGCGCCACCATCGCCTTTGGCATGGGCATCGATAAGCCCGACGTGCGCTTTGTCGCGCATCTGGATTTACCAAAAAGTATAGAAGGCTATTACCAGGAAACCGGACGCGCCGGACGCGATGGTGCTACAGCCAATGCCTGGATGGCCTACGGTTTGCAAGACGTGGTGCAGCAACGCCGCATGATCGATGAATCGGAAGCGAATGAGACTTACAAGCGGGTGCAGGGCGTTAAACTCGATGCTATGCTCAGCCTGTGCGAAACGCTCAATTGCCGACGCATGCAATTGCTGGCGTATTTCGGCCAGGGCTCGCAGCCTTGCGGCAATTGCGATACCTGTTTAATTCCGCCGACCTCGTTTGACGGCAGCGTCGCAGCGCAAAAAATTCTCTCTACCGTGTACCGTGTCGATCAGCGTTTTGCCGCCGGTCACGTGATCGACGTCTTGCGCGGTACCGATACTGAACGGGTGCAGCAATGGCGGCATAATCAACTCTCGACCTTCGGCGTTGGTGCCGATAAGAGCGAGGCTGAATGGCGCGCCCTGCTGCGCCAACTCATCGCGCTAGGTCTGGTGGCGGTTGATTATGAAAACTATAGCTCGCTCAAACTCACCGAGCAATCACGTGCGGTCTTGCGCGGTGAAACCAAGATACAGTTGCGCCAATACAAGAAGGCCGAAAAAGCTACCAAGCATAAACGCCAGTCCGCCAAAGACTTTGCCGAGACTGATCTCTCGGCCAGCGAACAAGCGATTTTCGAAAAACTACGCTGGTGGCGCATCACCACCGCCAAGGCACATAACGTCGCCGCCTTCATCATTTTCGCCGATGCCACTCTGCGCGAAATTGCCAAGACCAAACCGCGCTCGCTGGACGATTTGCGCGGCGTCACCGGAGTCGGTGCCAAGAAGCTGGAAAGCTATGGCGCCGAGATCGTGGCCTTGATAGCTGAAATGAGTTGATACGCTGTAGTCTCACCATGAAACCACAAAGCTTAGCCGCATATTCCATGCGCCTTACCAGACCAAAATGGCTGGCAAGGCGCATGGAATATGCGCATAGCTATTTAGAAATTCCCGCTTCAGAAGTACTAAGCCTTTCCCACTTGAGCTGGCGCTAATCATGCGCAATGCCATAGGCCATTTCCATCCCAGAATGACACTGCGTACCTTAGGGCGCGGCGACGGTTTATTCGGCATGACTAAGTCCGGCGTATTCGGTCCGCGCGGCGGCAACGTCACTGTGGTGCAGATAGACTGGCTGTACAGCGCCAGCGTGGATGGCGCAGAGTTACTCTGGCAAACGCCAGCCCCTAGCGTTTTACTCAATCGCCGCCCAAGTTCCAGCCAGATCATTCTCGATAAGCAAGACCAGCCTGTGACCTTGCTGCGCGATTTGGGAGCTGAGGCCGATGCGCTCGATAAGGTCTGGGAGCTTGATTTGCACCCGCTGCCACTGAGCGCACTGCAATGGCGCAGCGAGGCCGCAGCCAGTCACTACAGTCATCCCGGGCAGCTATGGAGTTTGCTGCAAGAAGATTTTTTTGCCGATTTCTGGGCCGATCAATTACCGCTATTGCAGGCGCTGGGCTGGTCCATCGTGATTGCGCCAGGCTTCGCGCATGAGAGCGTCACGGTCGAGGCCTGGCACTTGATCATCGATGAAAGCAGCGGCGAAATACTCGGCAAAGAAGTGGCTTCGCCTATGCACGGCCGCCCACCCACAATCACCCGGTTGGGCTTACCGGCACGCGAAGGTTCGTGGCTGCTCAGTTTAGGTATAGAAATCGATGGGCAGAGCATCGATCTGGTGCCGCTGCTGGCGAATTTATTGCAAAGAGATAGCCGCTGGCTCAATGCCAAAAAGCTGGCCGAGATCGACGATATGGCCATGATACGGCTGCGCGCTCCCGGCGGCAAACGCATCGATGCACAGGCTGCACCACTCAAAGCCATCGTCAGGCATATGCTTGATCTGCTGGGCGATGAGCGGCGCCAGCACAGTCCCTTAGCAATCTCGGGCTGGGATAGCCAGCGCCTGGAAGCCTTGCGCCTAAGCCTGTTAGAAAGCCAAGCGCAGCGCGCTGGCTTGCACGGTGGCTGGCAACTGCAAGGCGAAGCTGGTTTGCGCACCCTGGCCCAGCGTCTGCACCACATAGGAGAAGTCGCAGCGGTCGCCGCACCGGCGGGTTTAGGAATTACCTTAAGACCATATCAATTACACGGCGTGGCCTGGCTACAATATTTGCGCGAGCAACATCTGGCGGGCATCCTGGCCGACGATATGGGACTGGGCAAAACCGCGCAGGCGCTGGCCCATCTACTAATAGAAAAACAGGCTGGGCGACTCGATAGGCCGGCGCTGATCGTATTGCCGACTTCTTTGATTTTTAACTGGCAGGCCGAAGCGCAGCGCATGGCACCGGATTTACGTGTACTGAGCCTGCAAGGGCCGCAACGCGCTAGCTATTTTGCTGAGATGCAGCAAGCCGATATTGTGCTGACCACCTATCCCTTGATCTGGCGCGACCTGGAAATTTTAGAGCAACAGCAGTTTCATCTCTTGATACTCGATGAAGCCCAGACCGTCAAAAATGCCGCCAGCCGCAGCGCCGATGCGGTGCGCCGCATCCGCGCCCGGCATAGACTATGCATCACCGGCACGCCCTTGGAAAACAATCTGGGCGAACTGTGGACTCAGTTCGATTTTTTAATGCCAGGCTTTCTCGGTGATGCGCGCAGCTTTACCCGCTTGTGGCGCAAACCCATAGAAGTCAACGGCGAGACTCTGCGCGCGCAACTGCTGGCACAAAGAATCCGGCCGTTTATCCTGCGCCGTCGTAAGGAGGATGTCGCCACCGAGTTGCCACCTAAAACCGAAGTGATCAAGCGTCTGCAATTGCAAGGCCAGCAACGCGACCTGTATGAAAGCGTGCGTGTCGCCGCCGACGAACAAGTGCGCAAGCTGTTAACACGCAAGGGTTTTTCCGGTGCGCAAATCACTATCCTCGATGCCCTGCTAAAACTGCGCCAGGTCTGCTGCGATCCGCATCTGCTCAAAGGCGCACAAACCCCGCATACGATGGAACGCGCCAAGCTGGAAATGCTCAGTGATATGCTACCCAGTCTGGTGGCGGAAGGGCGACGCATGCTGATCTTTTCGCAGTTCACCGAGATGCTGGAGCTGATCGCCGAACAGTTAGAGCAACTGGCACTGCCGTATTTGTCACTGACCGGCAAAACCCCAGTCGCGCAACGCGGCAAGTTGGTAGCTAGTTTTCAGGATACGCAAGTGCCGATCTTGCTGATCAGCCTCAAAGCCGGTGGCGTGGGTCTGAATCTGACAGCAGCCGACACCGTGATCCACATGGACCCGTGGTGGAATCCGGCGGTCGAAGAGCAAGCCACCGCGCGCGCCCATCGCATAGGGCAGGAGCAAGCGGTGTTTGTCTACAAGCTGGTAGTGCAAGGCAGTATAGAAGAACGCATCCTCGATCTGCAGGCACGCAAGGCGGCACTGGCAGAAGGCGTGCTGGGCAGCGATGCGGCGCTGGCGCCGAAATTCGACGCCGCCGATCTGCAGGCTTTGTTGGCACCGCTGAGTATTTAACTCGGCGACGCCCACAACTTATTTTTTGGTAAAGACCAAATCCCAAACCCCGTGCCCTAATTTAAGACCACGGTTTTCAAACTTGGTCACCGGGCGGTAATCGGGACGTGGTGCGTAGCCGGTTGCGGTGTTTTCCAAAGCGGGCTCGGCACCTAATACTTCCAGCATCTGCACCGCGTAGTCTTCCCAGTCTGTAGCGCAATGCAGATAACCACCTGGTGCGATGCGTGAAGCCAGCAAGGCCACCAGCGGGCCCTGGATCAGTCGGCGCTTGTTGTGGCGCGCTTTATGCCATGGATCAGGGAAAAACACGTGGACGCCGGCCAAAGAGTTAGGCGCGATCATGTGCGTCAAGACTTCAAAAGCATCGTGCTGAATGATGCGCTGGTTTTGCAAACCCATGGCATCGGTGAGTTTAAGCAAACTACCGACGCCCGGCGTATGCACCTCGACGCCGATAAAATTCTTTTCAGGCATTAACGCAGAAATTTTAGCGCTAGTTTCACCCATTCCAAAACCGATTTCAAACACGGTAGGTGCACTGCGGCCAAAGGCTGCCGCCACATCGAGTTCGGCTTTTTGATACGGGATACAAAAACGCGGCCCCAGGGTTTCTATCGCTCTGCCCTGCGCATCAGACAAGCGTCCGGCACGCGTCACAAAACTGCGGATGCGGTGTTCGGTTGGATCATAAAACAGCGGCTTATTGTTGCCGTCGGCAGGTTTGGTATCGGACATGGGAGCAAACAGAAAAAAGGGGAGATAAAAAAGGCAGGGTGCTGCAAGTTCAAACACCAGCCCCTAGCGCAGCAAAGGCAACATTTTAACAGATGCGCGGCGCGCATTAGCTTCTACCTGCCAGCTCCTGCAGCGCCGTCACCACTCGCTGTATCACTGCAGGCCAGTCGCCACCACGACTTTGGCGAAATAGCTGCATGCTTGGATACCAGGGAGTATCTTGTCTATCGGTCAACCAGCGCCAGTCAGCACGGTAATCTGGCAACAGCAACCAGCAAGTTTTACCCATAGCACCGGCCAGATGCGCGACCGCGGTATCGACGCTGATCACCAGGTCAAGATTGGCGATCAGCGCCGCAGTGTCGGCGAAATCTTCCAACTCCGCACCATAAGGCAGCAGCTCAAACCCCTCACATGGCAGTTGATCCTGACCCTGCCCTTTTTGCAAGCTGACAAACTGCACGCCAGCCACCTCCATCAGCGGGCGCAATAATGCGATTGAGGCCAGCGAGCGATCCGCATCATTTTCAAACAGGGGATTACCTTGCCACGCCAGGCCAACACGCAGCTCGCATAAATTATCCGATGGCAAACGCTGCGCCCAGACTGCGATGCGCTGTGCTTGAGCGGCCAGATACGGAATCGGTGCAGGTATCGTCTCAAGCCGGGTCTGGCAATAATGTGGCAGGCTCATGGGCGGGGTCCAATAATCCCAGCCTGAATCGGGCAACTCTCGATTAAAATCGAACAGGTAATCGACGCCGGGCAAGCTGGCAAACAGCCGCTTGAGTGCAGGATGGCATATCAGGCCGATCTGGCTCGCGCCCATGCTTTTCAGGATCTGCGCATAGCGGCAAAAATGGATCATATCGCCATGCCCGGCCTCAAACCCTATCAACACAGATTTGCCGGCCAAAGCCTGGCCCTGCCAACGCGGGAAGCTAAAATTTTTCGCCCAGACGTCATACCACTCGCGCGCTTCCAGGCAGCGCCAGCCGTCCTCAAAGCGCCCCTGACGCAACAAAATATAGGCCAGATTAAAACGCGCCTTAGCGTAATTTTCATCGATTTCTAAAGCACTGCGATAGCATGCTTCGGCCTGTTCTTCGCGTTGCATGCACGCCAGCAGCACGCCAAAATTTGACCAGGCAGCGGCTGATTCCGGCTCCAGCGCCAAGAGTTGCAGGTACACCAGCTCAGCCTCGCCAAAGCGCTTGCGCTTGGTTAGCAACACGCCCAGATTGAGCTGCACCTGCAGACTATCCGGGTCCAGCGCCAGCGCTTGTTGGTAGTAACTTTGTGCCACATCCAGCTGGCTGGCATGCTCTGCCAGCCACGCCAGATTCGCCAGCGCCTCGGGCATCTCGGGTGCTACAGCCAAAACTGCTAGATAGGCTTTTTCAGCCGCGACTAAATCACCCTGCTCCAGACAGCGATTCGCGTCATCAAACAAAATTTCAACTGAACGAGGATAAACGGGCATGGACTATCTACACAAAACTCTAGGTGAACGATTGTGCCATAAATCAAAAACAAGTAAGTACATTGCGGTTATCACACAGCGATGCGCTTGACATCGTTAATTTAGTTTATGCTGCCATATCCACCTTATCGACTAAGACAACAGCTGAACCTATTTTATCGAGCATCGCCATGCACCTACCCACCACCGTCCGCACATTCAAAGCTGAAGAATGGCGCATCCATAAACAGCTGCGCCTGGCCGCATTGGCCGATGCGCCGCATGCTTACGGCAGTACGCTAGAAGCTGAGCAACTGCGTAGCGACGCACTCTGGCAAGAGCGCCTGCAACTAGCCTGCGCAACGGACAGAGAAAACGTTTTTCTGGCCGAGGTCGGGGCTGAACCAGCAGGTCTGCTGTGGGCCAAGTTCGCCACCGATGTGCCGCACGTAGTCGAGCTTTTTCAGATGTGGGTGCGGCCAGTGGCCCGTGGACACGGTGTGGGCGCAGCCTTGCTACAGATTGCGATTGTGTGGGCTAGCCAGGCCAGTGCGCGCTGCGTAAAACTCGGGGTCGCGGTCGGTGATACACCGGCCGTCAAGCTATATCAACGCGCTGGTTTTAGCTTTGTAGGGGATGCGCATGCAATGCGCCCTGGCAGCAGCATCATGGCGAAAAATATGCAACTGCACTTGCAAGCGCAACTGCCGGTAAATATTTCTTAAGTAGGCCCCTGCCAGCGCGCATATCCCATGCGGGCTGCAGGCCAGGCATGCTGGAAAGGCGCATGGCTTATGCGCGTCCGGTGTGCGCGCCCGGCCGGCCTTAACTTAGATTTATCGAATTGACGCCGCTAAGGCTTGTTGCAAGGAAGTTGCGGGCAGCGGACCGATAAAATTTTCTAACCGGGTACTGACCAGTTGATGCGGACGTTGCCACAGATAGCGCATCTGAACCACCGAGCGCAGCAGCGGCGAGACCAGGGCGATCAATTTAAATAGCCACCACGGCAAGGCCTTAATGCGCAGCTTGCGGCCGGTGATTAACTCTAACGCCTGATGCATTTCCTTAGCGCTGGCGCTCAGACCGGGGTAATGAAACACCTGATAGCCGCTCAGGCTGCTGCGGCGCTCGGCCACTCGTACAAACACCTGCGCCAGATCGGGCAAATAGGCCCAGGCGTGGGACAGATCTTCTGGTCCCATGCGCGTTACCACGTCTTTATGCAGGGACTTGGTGATCGCCAAACCTAACCAGGATCTGTTGCCGCCCAAAAAATCTCCAGCCCGTATCACCACGCTACGCAGCCCCTGCACGCTGGCGGCGGCGATGCTGCGCTCCATCTGTATGCGCAATAGGCCCTTACCGGCATGCGCGGCGAACGCGGTTTCTTCACTCAGTAAGGCTGGCAACTCCGTACCAAAATTGTAGACATTACCCGGCACCATGAGCAGGCCGCCAGTGCCTTGCGCAATTCGGATCGCGGCCGCTGTAGTCGGTGCGAGTAAAGTATCCCAGCGTGCGTAATCAGGATTGAGTGCATGCACCACGACATCAACCTGGCCGACCGCAGCGATTATTTTGCTTGTATCTAAGGCGTCGCACAGCAGATTCTCCAGGTTGTCCATGACAGGGAAATCCATCGCCGATCTAGCCACCGCGATCACACGCCAACCCGCAGCGGCAAAGGCCAGCACCGCCGCCCGCCCAAGATTGCCTTTGGCGCCCAGCACCAGCACGCTAGGTCTTGCTTGCTTCACTTCGGCTGTGGAGAGTGTATTTGCTGTCATGATACTGTGCCCTGAAAAGACCTTCGATTGATGATGTCGCTATTTTCAGGCGTATCGAATGTCATTACAATACGCATACATGCATGCCTCATATGCAAATATGAATAGATAAGAACGAACGAGAACCACGCTATGGCAAGCCAACAATTTGTAGCAGCCCAGACCGACTGGAACCTGATCCGCGCCTTTGTGGCCGTTGTCGAATATGGCTCTTTGACTAATGCGGCACTGCAATTGGGACTGAGTCAGGCCACCCTATCACGCCAGATCGCCGAGTTAGAGCAAGTCACAGGATCAGCCCTGTTTGAACGGGTCGCTCGCGGGCTCAAGCTCACCGTGGCCGGCGATCATTTAGTGGCACCGGCGCGCCATATGATGGTGGCAGCAAGGGCGCTAAGCATGGCAAGTGCCTCGCAAGATAAGGGCCTAAGCGGCACGGTGCGCATCACCGCCAGCGAAATCGCCTCGGCCTATGTGTTGCCACCCATCTTGGTCAAACTGGCAGAGCTGCATCCTGAGATACAGATAGAACTGGTGGCCAGCAATCAACTCAGCAATCTATTAGAGCGCGAAGCCGATATCGCGATCCGTCTGCTAAGACCGACGCAGTCGGCTTTGATCACCAGGCACATAGGCGATTGGCCGCTAGGCATGTATGCGCATAGCTCCTACTTGAACAGCGCCAGCTTTAAAAATCAGAAGCAAACGCTCACACTTAGCGAAGACGCCGATGTGACAACGATGGCAGAGTACCGATGGATAGGCTACGATCAATCGGACCAATTACTGGCAGGGTTCCGCGCTGCCGGCATCATGATACAGCCAAGTTTTTTTGCGTTTCGCTGCGACAATCATCTAGTCAATTGGCAAGCCTTGCGAGCGGGTTTGGGCATAGGTATAGGCCTGCAGTGGCTGGCGCGCCAATATCCGGATTTACACAGGGTGGTGCCGGAGCAGACATTACCAAGCTTGCCAGTGTGGTTGACTAGCCATAGAGAACTCAAATCAAATCAAAGAATCCGCACGGTATTTGATTTCTTGGCGCAAGAGCTAAGTGCGATTGAATAAGCCAGGATCAAGCGGCGCTTTTGTACCGAGCTTGAACATAGAGCTACCCGCAAGTACAAGTAGCTATCCGTGCCGTATTGTAAAAAGCGCAGAAACTTAATTTTCAAATAATGCTTGTGTGAATCATTGAAAATTTCTCTCAATCAATAGCTTTTTGTCATAAAAATTCCTGTAGTCGCATGGTATATTCGCGCCTTGCTTCTTTGGGCTGAACAATATCAGCGACCATTTGCGCCTCATAGCTGTCATTAATTAGTTAATATATTTAGCAAGCACCGAACGCGACCACATGAATCACACTTCTGCAGTCAAGAATACATTTTCTTTAAGGACGATTTTAATCGTTCCCTATGTTGCCCTGGTGTTGGTATTGGCCAGCGCCATAGGCTGGCTCTCGTATCGTGCTGGTGATAGCGCGGTACTAACGGTATCGGATCATCTGTTACTTGAAACTGCAGAACGTATAGGTCAGGCCATCGATCGTCATTTAGTCGGATCTGGCGCGACGCTAGAGGCGGCCTTCCCAAACGGCATGCTGGCACAAGCCGATATCGATAAAGATTTAGTCAATCTGCGCAGCCGTTTTTGGATTGCGACTTCACTGCATATAGATCCGAATAATTACGTTTACTACGGTAACACCGCTGGTCAGGCGATCGGCCTGTATCGCCACTCGCTAGAAGAAGGTGAATTGCGCATCAAAACTAAGCCGGAAGAAAACCGCACACGTTATCGTTTTAAAGGCATAGACGGCCCATTGCAATTCCATTCGAAAGAAGAAAAATTGTTTGATCCACGTAGCCGTCCCTGGTATACGGCTGGCGCGAATGCAAAAAACGACACCTGGACTTCGGTATATATCGATTTCGGCACCCAGGATTTAGTGGCAACCCGCGCCCGCAAAGTGTCAGCCGCAAACGGCCAACTGGCTGGCGTAGTAGCGACTGATATGTCGCTACGTTCGCTCAATGATTTTGTGCGTAATCTAAAAATGTCGCAACATGGCCTCGCTTTCATCATAGAGCCTAATGGTGATCTGATCGCCGCCTCTAGCGGCCCCAACGTACAACACTCTAAAGATGGCAGCAATGTCCGCATCAATGCCAAAGACAGCGGCAATCCGTTTTTAAACGCTATCTATGGCAAGCTACTAGAGCTCGATATTGCTAAGGAGGGCAAGGGTGATGCAAAAACCTTTAGCTTTGAAGATGCTGCCGATGAGCGCATCCACGTCGCCTATCAAAAAGTCAAAGACAATACCGGGCTAGAGTGGATTACCGTGGTCGCTGTGCCTAGCAAGGACTTTATGGGCGATGTACTTACCAACATCAAACGCACGGCCTTGATTAGCGCGCTCGCGGCCTTATTGGCGATCTTAATCGGTCTGAAAATTTTGACCTGGGTGGCCTCGGATCTGCAACGTTTATCGTACGCCGCAGTGCAAGTGGGCAATGGCGCCATCGATGCGCCGCTAGAAATCATCCGTAACGACGAAATCGGCGTACTTGCAAATAGTTTTAGAACCATGCAACTGCGGCTACAAACCGATCGACTTACAGGTTTAAAAAATCGCGATGCATTTGAACGTGGGCTCAACGCCAAGATCGGCCAATTCCATGCCTCCGATAAAAAGCAAGCGTTTGGCGTCATGTTCATCGACCTCAATGGCTTCAAGGCGATCAATGATCAGTACGGCCATGATGCCGGTGATTTCGCCTTAGTCGAAGTGGCACGTCGTCTCAGCAACAGTGTACGGGCCGGCGATGTGGTAGCGCGTTATGCAGGCGATGAATTTGTCATCATGCTCGATGACGTCGCCCAGCGTGAAGACTTTGTGCCGATACGCCAACATATCGAGGCCGCACTGGCGCAGCCCCTGAAGTTAGCCAATCTGACCGAGACACCAGAGGTACAACTGGGCGGCGCAATCGGTATCTCGCATTTCCCTGACGATGGCAACGATGCCGTGGGACTATTAAAAGTGGCCGATCGCGATATGTACGTACAAAAATTTGCTGCTAAAACGCTCTAAACAATTACCCTGAAAACAAAAAAGCCCACCAAAGGCGGGCTCTTCATTCTTTACGACGACTCGCCTGCAACCCATGCTATCTGCGTGGTGTCACTGGCTGACTGGCAACCCACACTATCTGTGTGGTGTCACACTACACCAAAAACCCGTGCTATCTGCGCGGTGCCTATGGCGGTCTGGTCATCTGCACGTTAACCATACTCCTTGCGGTTTTAACATGCTGTCAAACAAATTAATTGCTCCACAAATTAATTAAATCATTTTCCTAGGTCGCTGTAATTGTCAGTGCCTGGCCGATTAGAATTAATTGCGCGCTCCAGAGTCCCGCTATGCGTTGAAGCATGGCAATCACTCTGTCACTGGTGATTTGTATCACTGAACAATTAGACCTTTTCCCAACAACCCATGCTATCTGCATGGTGCCGTCAGCCGGTCAGAATTGTTCTACGCTGTAGAAAATTGCGCGATGCGCCAAATTCTAATGTGTGAATGTTTCAGTTCACTTAGCTATTCTCTGCGTTTAACAGCCCCTGCTATCTGCAGGGTGCCATTAAAAGGCAGGCGAATCAGAGTATAAGTGAACCTACTTCCGTCTTTCTAGTTTTCGGCAACACGTGATTGCCGAAGTCCACTCAATTAAGAAAGAACTTGGATATTGCCGGCTTTGTCGCCTTTAGGACCAACACTGCGTTCGAAAGAAACGCGTTGGTTTTCGGACAAACTCTTGAAGCCTGTAGATTGTATGTCTTGAAAATGGGCGAACAAATCTGGACCGCCTGCATCTGGAGTGATGAAGCCGAAGCCCTTAGCGTCGTTGAACCATTTGACTATGCCTGTTTGAGTGCTCATGTTATTTCCTTAAAAATTTTAAATATAGGCAAGCTTGCCTTGAAGGCACTTGAAACCAAGAGATGAAACCAGAGGAAATAAAACAGAACGACTAGAAGAAACAGCCATGCAGAATTGGGACCAACGAGATTACGACCTGATGCAAGTACGGGACGAAATATAAACCAGTAATTTAACTTTGTCCAGCTTTATTTTTGTATGTTTTTTCAGGCAGTTCGCTAAGCGCGGCGAAACTGCGCTTAGCGAACTGCCGTCATCCTTAAACCGTTTTACGTCTGGAAATTAACATCAACAGACCCGCCAATAACAAAAACGGCAGCAACAAGGGGGTTAAGGCCAAAGCCAGTGCGCCCAGGATAAACACCACCAGCAGCGCCAAAAATATCGCCACTCCTGCCAGCAGCAAACCAGTCACGCTGAGTGCAAAAAATAGCCCAATTACCCCTATCATCAAGCCTATAGTCCCTATACCAAATGCGAGCACGCCACCAATCGGTTCGCCATCAATTTGTAGCGCCGACGCATCCATAAAACACATTGCCACCAAGCCAGCGATGATGAAGGCGATGAGCAGCAACAAACTATTTTTCCTGGTAATGTTTTTCATGGCGACGCTCTTTCTATCGTGATTGAATAAGGAAATCTTGATTCAGTAATGACATCTTAAATACATCATACATTCAGTGCGATGGGCATGAGACAGGACGTCAAATCCATGGAATAGACGGTCTTCTGGGGACTTTGGCGGTAAAAACTGCAGTATAAAAACCAGCAAAGTGGCTAGCCGCAAGCTACAATCAAATCAACAGCGTCCAGGACAATGATGGCAATCAGGAGCGAGCAATGCTGACCAGCGTACTACAGCTACAAGAACTGATGAAGGAAGTCGAAAGCGAAGATCCGATCGACTTTGCCGACCTGCCGTTTGAAGAAGACGATTTGCGCTTGCTTACGGCTAATCACATTTGCCAGATGGCCGCAGCCTTAGATAATTTCAGCGAGGAAGATCGTCATCTGACACTATTGGCCGTCGCCGCCAAACTGGTGTTAGAAAATATGGTGTTGCACATACGCCTGATACGCCAGCATGGGCAAGATGTGGAACTCGATCTGGCCACCATCTTGCAAAATATGCGTAGTAAAAGACCTAAATAAGCCGACTTTACTGTCTACCTATTTCCTTTGTTGCGCCATCAATTTGAAATACACCAGCAAATCATCCAGACTGGCATCGGGAATCGCCTGCCGACCAAAGCCAGGCATGACGGAGGCCTTCCAGCTCCTGACTGCGCCAGGCTCGCGTATCAATTTGCGCAGATACTCAGAATTAAAATATTCCACCGGGCTATAAGGACGATTCAAATCAGGACCGATGCTAGCATCACCAGCCGCGTTAAGTTGATGGCACACAGCGCAATTGGCGACATACACCTGAAAGCCGCGCAATCCTTGTGCAAGCTCGCTGCCAGTCGACTTAGGCAATAGTTGCGGGTAGCGCTGAGACAAAGGTGCTGCTGCCGCTATTCTGGCGATCTGGTAAGGCCATTGCTCGCTGGAGATCTGTGCTTTTTCTGGTGTCAGCCAAACCAGATAAAACGGTCCGGCGGTGGGCGCCGAGCCTTTTTTTAAGGCTGGCCAGGCCTCATTCTCCGGTTCGATCGCGACAAATGCCTGCCCTGCTCCATCCAGCAAATTGGCCGGGATATTCGCCACAAAGCCATCGAGAGCGACAAACTGCAGCGACTCCAACTCGGCCAGATGCGGCAATAAAATGCGCACAGGAATTGCCTTGACCGTGCGCGGCTGTTGATACGCCACATCCAGACTCAATACTAGCTCGCGGGTGGCGGTATGCGCCAGTAATTGCGCGCGGCTAAATACCTGCTCCTGGCGACCGTCAAACACGCGCAACACTGGTTCAGCGCTGTCTGCGTATGACGAGCACTGCACGCCAAGGAGTAATAGGCCCGCAAAAAACACTTTTCTGATAAAAATACTCTGCGCTAGCTGGCCATAGGCGAGCTGAAGTTTATTAGCGATAGGCATGGCGCTCTTTCTCAGTAAGCAACAATATAGATAAGTATAATCAAAGTTCAACGAGCTTACTTCCGCGCACATGAGCAAATTCGCCTATCTCGCCGAAAACCCGTTAAAATCGAAGGTTGAGTAATTATTATTCGCCATCTAACATTCGCGAAAAAGGCAGACCGCATTATGCTTACGTTTCAACAAATCATCCTGACCCTACAAGAATACTGGAGCGCACAGGGCTGCGCCTTGTTGCAACCCTACGACATGGAGGTTGGCGCTGGCACTTCGCATACCGGCACTTTCTTGCGCGCGATCGGCCCTGAGCCTTGGCGCGCCGCCTATGTGCAACCATCGCGTCGCCCTAAGGATGGCCGTTATGGCGAAAACCCGAATCGCCTGCAACACTATTACCAGTATCAAGTGGTATTGAAGCCGGCACCGGAAAATATCCTTGATCTTTACCTCGGTTCGCTCAAGGCTCTGGGTCTGGATTTACAGCAAAACGATATCCGTTTCGTCGAAGACGATTGGGAAAACCCAACGCTGGGTGCCTGGGGTCTGGGTTGGGAGGTCTGGCTAAACGGCATGGAAGTGACGCAGTTCACTTATTTTCAGCAAGTCGGCGGTATCGATTGCAAACCGATTCTGGGTGAAATCACTTACGGCATAGAACGTCTGGCGATGTATTTGCAAGGCGTAGAAAACGTCTACGACCTGGTCTGGACCGAGCGCGAAGAAAACGGCAAAACGATACGCCTGTCGTACGGCGATGTATTCCATCAGAACGAAGTCGAACAATCGACCTTCAATTTTGAATATTCAAATACCGATTTCCTGTTCACGCTTTTTAGCAATTACGAGGCCGAAGCCAAGCGTCTGCTGGAAGTAACAGAGACTTCGCTGGCATTGCCGGCTTACGAAATGATACTCAAAGCGGGACATACGTTTAATCTGCTCGACGCCCGTGGTGCGATTTCGGTGACCGAACGCGCTGCGTACATAGGCCGCATCCGCAATCTGTCGCGTGCCGTAGCGGCGGCCTATTACACCTCGCGCGAGAAGCTAGGCTTTCCTATGTGTGCCGCGGACGACAAACATAAACCGGCACCGATAGTAGCGCTAGCAGACTAAGTCAAGAAATAAGTAGGGAGTGCCATGCGCACCACCGTCGATAGAGCTAAGCATTGGTGCGCAGCGCCCTACCGAGACGACTTAGATCCATACAGAATAAATTGAGATACGAAAAATGAATCAAACATTATTAATCGAATTATTGACCGAAGAATTACCGCCCAAGGCGCTCGCCAAATTGGGCGAGGCGTTTGCCGCAGGCATCGTCAATGGTTTGAAATCGCGCGATTTTTTAGACAGCGATTCGGTCGCGACCAGCTACGCTTCACCGCGCCGACTGGCAGTTAGCATCAGCAAGGTGCGCGCCACTTCACCGGATAAATTATTGCGCGAAAAAGTCTTGCCAGTCTCGGTCGCCTTGGATGCCGCTGGCAATGCCAGCGCACCTTTAATGAAAAAATTGGCGGCACTTGGCTTCCCTGATTTACAAGTGAGCGATCTGGAACGTGCTGTCGATGGCAAGGCCGAGAGTTTTTTCTACAGCCATACGGCAGCCGGTAGCAAACTCGCAGCGAGCGTGCAAACCGCAGTAGAAGATGCCATCGCCAAATTGCCGATTCCAAAAGTCATGAGTTATCAGCGCCCGGATGGTGAAACCGTACATTTTGTACGCCCTGTGCATCGTATTATTGCCTTGCATGGCAGCGACATCATTGCGCTGTCACTGCTAGGCTTGAACAGCCATCGCAGCACGCTGGGCCATCGCTTTTTATCCGAAGGCGAGATCAGTATCGCGCATGCCGATGACTACGCAGCCGCACTGGCGCAACAAGGCAAGGTTATCGCCAATGTCAGCGAGCGTAAGGAAAAAATCCGCAGCGCCCTGCTCGCCAAGGCTGGAGCAGACCTTGTACTGATGCCAGAAGCGCTGCTCGATGAAGTGACTGCCCTGGTTGAATGGCCAGTGGTCTATGAGTGCAATTTCGAAGCGGAATTTTTGGCGGTGCCGCAAGAATGTCTGATTTTGACGATGCAGACCAATCAGAAATATTTTGCGCTGACGGACTCCGATGGCAAACTGCGTTCGCGCTTTTTGATCGTCTCGAATCTGGAAACGACTACGCCAGAACACATCATTCAAGGTAACGAGCGCGTGGTGCGTCCGCGTTTGTCGGATGCCAAATTTTTCTTCGAACAAGACAAGAAAAAAACCCTGGCAGCACGCCTGCCGCTGCTCGCCAATGTGGTGTATCACAATAAACTGGGCAATCAGGCTGAGCGCATGCAGCGCGTCACCAGCCTGTCCGGAAAAATTGCACAGGCACTGGGCTACGATGTGGCACTAGCAGAACGCGGCGCCATGCTGGCTAAGGCCGATTTGCTGACCGATATGGTCGGTGAGTTCCCTGAGCTGCAAGGCATCATGGGTAGCTATTACGCGCAGCACGATGGCGAACACGCAGAAGTGGCGGCGGCAGCATCCGAACATTATCAACCGCGCTTTTCCGGCGACGCGCTGCCAGCAACAGACACTGGCACCGCCGTTGCACTGGCGGATAAATTAGAAACCCTAGTCGGCATCTGGGGCATAGGCCTGCAACCGACTGGCGACAAAGATCCGTTCGCCTTGCGCCGTCACGCTCTAGGCGTATTGCGTATGTTGGTAGAAAAACGTCTACCGCTGTCACTGAACCATTTATTGGCCGATGCGGTCAGCGTGTTTGCTGGCAATGCTAATTTCAAAGATCCGTCGGCCGATGTATTGAACTTCTGCTACGACCGCTTGCGCGGCCAATTGCGCGACAAGGGTTTTTCACAAAGCGAAGTCGAAGCAGTGGTGGCGCAAAACCCAAACAATTTAGCTAACATCGTCGAGCGCCTGCAAGCGGTACAAGCCTTCGCCGCCTTGCCTGAATCTGCCTCGTTGGCAGCCGCGAATAAACGTATCACCAACATCCTGAAAAAAGCCGACAGCGCACCCGGCAGCGTCGATCTCGCACTATTGCAGGAAGCCGCAGAACGGGCGTTGCAGAAAGCCATGGCCGACGTCAAGCCACTGGTCGATACCGCATTTGCTAAGGGTGACTTTACTGGCGCACTCAAAACCCTGGCGGCCCTACGCAGTGAAGTCGATAGCTTTTTCAATGATGTAATGGTGAACGCCGACGATCTGGCCTTGCGCAATAATCGACTGGCTCTACTGGCCGAGTTGCACGGTATGCTCAATCAGGTTGCCGACATTTCTAAACTGGCGGCGTAAAGCACAAGGCGCAGCATGAAACTTATCATTCTCGACCGCGATGGCGTGATCAATCAAGATTCTGATCACTTCATTAAATCACCAGATGAGTGGCATGCGCTGCCTGGTGCCATGCAAGCGATTGCACGCCTAAATCAAGCAGGTTATACCGTGGTGGTGGCGACCAATCAGTCTGGCGTGGCGCGCAAATTATTTGATATGTCCACACTCAATGCCATCCATCAAAAAATGCACGCGGCGGCACAGCAAGTGGGGGCCAGCATCGATGCGGTTTTTTTCTGCCCGCATACGGCCGATGATAATTGCGATTGCCGCAAACCCAAGCCTGGCATGCTGCAGGAAATCGGGCGTCGCTATGCAATCAACTTAAAAGGCGTGCATAGTGTCGGTGATTCATTACGCGATTTGCAGGCTGGTTTTATGCTGGGCTGCCTACCGCACTTGGTATTGACCGGCAAAGGACAACGGACTTTGGACAAAGGTGGCCTGCCGCCCGGCACCCAGATTTACCCGGATCTGGCGGCCATGGTCGATGCCTTATTAAGTAGCCCAGCTAGTACCGTCAGCACTCAGATTCCCGATTGAAGCTACGGCAATTAAAGTGGCGGACACACCGGCCACAAAGAAAAAATAACAATTTTAAATTAGACAAACGATGCTCAAGTTAACACTTTTTATTCGCTCTTTTCTGTTCTTATCGATCATGATCATCGTCACGGTGATCTGGGCGCCGATCTGCATCTTGTTCGCCCCGCTTCCGTATAACCAGCGCTATTACGCCACTGCCCGCTGGAACGTGTTCATGATCTGGGCGGCAAAAGTCATCTGCGGGATACGCTATCAGACCAAGGGTTTTGAGAATTTCCCGGATGGCCCGGTGATCGTTTTATCCAAACATCAGTCCGCCTGGGAAACCATCTTCTTGTTGATGGCGACACCACGCCCGCTGGTGTTTGTGTTTAAAAAATCGATCACCTACATCCCCTTCTTCGGTTGGGCCATCGCCTTGATGCGTATGATCCCTATCGATCGCAGCAAGGGTAAAGACGCCTTTGCACAGGTGGTAGTGCAAGGGCGTATCCGTCTGGCCGATGGTCAGTGGGTGATTATGTTTCCGGAAGGCACGCGTATCCCGGTTGGCCAAAAAGGCCATTACAAAGGCGGTGGCACCCGCCTGGCGGTAGAAACTAATACCCCGGTGATTCCGATTGCTCTGAACTCCGGCGAGTGCTGGCCAAAAAATTCTTTCCTCAAGCGCCCGGGCTTAGTCACGGTGTCGGTAGGTAAGCCGATTTCACCCGAGGGTTTAACGGCACCTGAACTAATGCAAAAAGTAGAAGACTGGATAGAGGCCGAAATGCGCGTGATTTCACCGCAGGTGTATCAGCACGAACAGACTAAAAAGTAAGCTAAGTGAAAATATAGACGTGGAAGCAAAATACCTGTTATTGGCGATCATCTTTCTGAACCTTGCCTTGGTCGCTACAAAAAATCCAAAAATAAGGGCAATTATTTTGGGGTCTATGCTAAGCGTCGCCTCACTGGCGATGTTTGGCTACTTGGGATAATCGCTAGCGCCCCAATATCTAGCCGCATGTACAGCATAATCAAAGACAGTCGACGATGAAATCAACACTGGGACAAGTGCTGCAAAGAGCCTTGCAACTAGATTTTTTCAATGATCTCTTCAGCACCGAGAGATCCGCTCCGGAAGTGAGCGCGCCGCCTGTCGCTCCCAAAATTCGCAGGGCGAAACCCTTAGCACCGCTGCCACCTGGTGGCAAAATAGTTGGCACAGTCGGCACCAATGCCCGTCAGATCCAATTAAAAGATCAGCTATTGGAATACAGTCTGCTGCGCTCGAAACGGCGCAGCATAGGCTTCCTGATCAATCACCATGGTTTGCGCGTCACCGCGCCGCGCTGGGTCACGATCGCCGACATAGAACTGGCGATCCAGGAGAAACAACGTTGGATACTGAGTAAGCTCAGCGAGCGCCATGAACGTCTGGCACAGCGCGAAAAAACCGCGATGCGCTGGCAAGATGGTGCCAGCTTTTTGTATCTGGGCAAACCACTCACGCTCAGACTCTTCCACGCCGGCCACAGCAATATACGACACGATCAGGCGCAACAAGAACTACTACTGACGCTGCCCCAGACTGGCGCTCTGGCGCTGACTGGCGAGGCACTGGAGCTGGCGATTAAAGACAAGCTCAAGGCCTGGTTGCAGCAAGAAGCGAAACAATTATTCGCCGCCCGCATGCCTGTGTATGCAGAAAAACTCGGGGTGCGTTATCACTCGATGTCGCTCTCCAGTGCCACCACGCGCTGGGGCTCCTGCACCTCGCAAGGAAAAATCCGCCTGAACTGGCGTCTGATCCACTTTGCGCCAGAATTGATCGACTACGTGATCGCGCACGAACTGTCACACATACACGAAATGAACCATAGTGCGCGTTTCTGGCTGCATGTACAGGCGGTGTTTCCCAATTTTGAACTGGCCAGGCATCATTTACGGCAACACGCGGCCACCGATTTTCCTGCATTTTAGGGGAGTATCCATATGCATCACTGGTTTGCGCAATAACCACGTGCGCAATTTAATTTTTACCACCCATACTCCTACAGAGTATATTTCATAGAGAGCATTTATGCGGATACTTCACACCATGCTGCGCGTAGGCAATTTGCCGCGCTCCATCGCTTTTTACACCGAAGTACTGGGCATGAAACTGCTGCGCCAGTCCGATAATCCAGAATATAAATACACCCTCGCCTTTCTCGGCTACGGCAGCAATCCCGAGCATACCGAGCTAGAGCTGACTTACAACTACGGTGTAGAAAGCTATGAGTTGGGCAGCGCCTACGGCCATATCGCCATCGCCGTACCGGACGCTGCGCTGGCCTGCGCAGCGGTCAAAGCCAAAGGCGGCAAAGTCACGCGCGAAGCCGGCCCGGTAAAAGGTGGCAATACCGTGATCGCCTTCGTCGAAGATCCCGATAGCTACAAAATTGAACTGATAGAACGCAAGGGCGAGCAACAGGCCGTCACGCTGTAATCAACAGCACCAAGGTGCTCTAAAATAACAAGCCCTGCCCGCTCGCGCAGATCCCATGCGGGTTGGCGGGCATGCCGGGCTGCTGGTCCATGGAGTCTGCGCGCTGGCGGCATGCAAACCTGCCGAATCGGCTTAGATACCAGCATATTTCCAATTAAAGTTAAACCCATTCGCTAGTAAGCCTCACAGCAACATTCTGTAAAGTTCGCAGCCTAATTTTAGATTTTTGATTAAGAAAGATCTAAATACCCGTTAATCGGGATGCTGCGCAAGACGCAAACCGGAACACTGCGCCGATATTGCGAGAATCGCTAAGGCCGCGAAGTGCTGGAGTTGAGGATTTTTTAGAAGTTCCCCTTACTTTCATTGATAAAAATGTGAGAGTCGCCCCCTATAATACGAGCGAATAATTCATCTTTTGTTAATCATGGGCTTTTCTGTTTCAAAAAGCCTTTTCTGAATTTTCATAAAGGCTTTGATCATGCGATTCGCATCCCAATTAGTAAAAGTAATCAGTCTGGCGTGCCTGCTAAGTTTAGGCCTGCCGGTGCAGGCTGAAATCAATTTAGGGGAAGTCGGGATGCTATCTCAAGATAGCGACACCGCCCCAATTCCTAAAGGCTTGGTCGTAGGTGGCGTTTTATTAGCGTATAACGCACGCTACGAGGCACAAAAAGATGCGGTCTGGCCGATCCCGGGAGCGATCTATTTTGGCAATGATTTTATGTATTTGGGTGACCGCGCCCGTTATTACTTCTATAAAGATAAACATCTGGCGACCTTTATTTATGGTCGCGTGCGTACCGGCAATCTGGATCCGGCGGATGCTCCGGCACTGGCAGGTATGATCAAACGCAAATGGCAATTTGAAGCTGGTCTGGGCGCGAATATTATCACCCCTTACGCCCTCATTTCGACGCGTTTTGCCAGCGACATCACCGGCAACACCCATGGTCAGGAGGCACTGTTGTGGGCTGATTTTCCGATACACAAAGACCGGCTCCTGGTCATGCCAGGATTTGGAGTGATGAAGCGAAATAGCAAGCTGGCCAATTATTATTTTGGCGGAATTTCGGCCGCCGAGGCCACGCCAACTCGTCCGCAGTACGACACCGGCAGCACTTGGTCGCCGATGGTGGCGCTGGTAAGCTCTTACCGTTACAACAAAAACTGGTTAGCGATGGTCACCTTAAATATTGAGCATTTCGATAAAAACATTGCCAACAGTCCTATCGTGCAGCATGCCAATGAATACACCTTCCTCGCTGGAGTAGGTTACACCTGGTAAGCCTTACTCAAAAAATCTATTGCCTCATCGCATAACCAGATCGATTAGCTACCCCCTAGGCCAAGACGCATACGCCATGCGGCTTGGCGGGCAGACGCCGCCAGCAGGCGCATCCATACTGCGCACCAGGCCAGCCATGTTTTAAATATGCAGAACAAAAAGCTCGCCCGTCAAAATCCACATTGACATCTCTGCCTCAAAAATCCACCGGACAGTCACACATCATTCGCGCGGGACTTTTACTTGGCAGAGGAACAGATATAAAAGCCAATAATAATTAACAATCAGAAACATTTGTTTTATTTTCGGCTTCAAAAACGACACTCAAACGGCCCGCATTAAAATATACTTAAAAAAATGTGGCGAGCGCATCGCAGATAAACCTCAGGGGACAGTTCCATGGAAATGAACATCTTGGTAATCGATGATGCGCCCATGAATGTGGCCCTGCAATGCCATCTACTGGGGAAAATCGATCACTGCACGCCCGTCAGTTTCCTCGAACCCGAAGCAGCCCTGACCTGGTGTGAAGAGCATATCCCAGATCTGGTGATGGTCGACTTTATGATGCCAGTAATCGATGGTGTCGAATTTATACGACGTTTTCGCTGCATTTATGGCTGTCAGGATATTCCGGTGCTGATGATTACCGCGAACAATGAAGTCGAGTTGCGCTATCAGGCGCTGGAAGCCGGTGCCAATGATTTCCTGATCAAGCCCATCGATAAAATAGAATTTCTGGC
Organism: Undibacterium sp. Ren11W; assembly: GCF_049340485.1. NCBI lineage: Bacteria > Pseudomonadati > Pseudomonadota > Betaproteobacteria > Burkholderiales > Oxalobacteraceae > Undibacterium > Undibacterium sp. Ren11W. Next base: position 21,975 of record NZ_JBMPPB010000006.1, on the reverse strand, counting down.
ACGCACCAAAAACATGCTGGCACTGCGCAAAAACCAACGCTATCTGGAAGATCGTGCCGCCTGGTTAGATGACGAAGTCAGAAAAGCCACCGCCGAAATCCGAAAACGCGAACAGGAGACCGTGCTCAGACTCTCTAAAGCGGCCGACTCGCGCGACCCGGAAACCGGCGCGCACATTATCCGTATGGCGAATTATTCCAGAGTGATCGCCGAGCAGCTCGGGCTATCCGCCGCGCAACAGCAATTAATACTCGAAGCAGCACCTATGCATGACATAGGCAAAGTCGGCATCCCCGATCATATTCTTCTTAAACCAGGAAAATTAACGATAGAAGAATTTTCCATCATGAAAAAACATGCCCTATTGGGTTATCAGATTTTGGCTGACAGCCAATCCGAGATGCTACAGGTGGGTGCCGAGATCGCCTTATCGCACCATGAAAAATACGACGGCAGCGGCTACCCACAAGGTTTAGCAGGCGAAGAAATTCCTCTGTTCGCTAGGATAGTCGCGGTTGCCGATGTGTTTGATGCCTTGACTTCAGAGCGTCCCTACAAAGCTGCCTGGGACATCGATAAGGCCCTGGCACTCTTGCATGAAGGCGCCGGCAGCCACTTTGATCCACAATGCGTGGCCGCCTTCGTCGCCGACTGGCCGCAGATTTTAGAGATTAAAGCCCGCTATCAGGAAGAGACCGTGCGGGATCAAAGCTTTGGTTTGTATTGATTTTTGTTGCAGTAACACCAGCATCTAAATTTCACCTCTCAATTTCATCTATGAATTGCACTTCGACTAGGATAGCTCATGAAAATCGCCCAAACAGTATTGAAGAATCTCCCTGCCGATTTAGATAATTTATCCAGCTTGGTGGCAATCGAGCCTCAGCTTATCCTAGTGTTTGGCTACACCGAGCACTTCGCAGATCCTGCTTTAAACGCCAGTCTGGCCGCGTATTTTCCGAATGCGCAAAGAGTGGGTTGCACCACCGCGGGTGAAATATCTCCGACCGGCGTGGTCAATCATTCCACCGTGGTGACTGCTCTGCACTTTGAGGCCGTCTCTTTTAAAGTGGCAACGGCGGCGTTGGAAAGCATGGAAAAATCTTTCGATGCAGGTGCTGATTTGGCAAAAAAACTACTCACTCCAGAGCTAAAAGCAGTCTTGGTTCTAGGTCAAGGCGTCAACATCAACGGCAGCGGATTGATCGCGGGCATGGCCAGCGCATTGGGCGATGCAATGCCGGTGACCGGCGGCCTGGCTGGCGATGATGGTGCCTTTGTCAAAACCTATACTTTATCCAATGCCGGCGTATCAAGTTCGAGTGTGGTGGCGGTCGGCTTCGAAGGTGAAAAACTGATTTTCTCTCACGGCAGTTTCGGCGGTTGGAAAGCCTTTGGACCGACCCGCAAAGTGACGCGCTGCGTAGGCAATATTCTGTATGAACTAGATGGCGCGCCGGCACTCGATGTGTATAAAAAATATTTGGGCGAATACGCCAAAGATTTACCTGGCTCTGGCCTGCTGTTCCCTTTCGAAATGCTCAGCGATGCGCGCGAATCATTGGGGCAGATCCGTACCATCTTGGGCGTGAATGAAGATGACGGAAGTTTGATTTTAGCCGGCGTGATTAATCCCGATGGCTATTTGCGGCTGATGCATGCCCATACCAATGACCTGGTCGACGGTGCAGAAACCGCTGCCAAGGCCAGCATCGCGGCAGGCCAACAATGCGCAGGTCAGGCGCTGGGCTTATTGGTCAGCTGCGTGGGGCGCAAGTTAGTGATGGGGGGGCGAGTCGATGAAGAAGTCGAAGCAGTGCAAGAAATTTTGGGCGAAAACACGGTCTTGTGCGGCTTTTATTCTAACGGAGAAATCTGCCCCGGATATCAACTAGAGGCCTGTAGCCTGCATAACCAGACCATGACGATTACCTATCTGGCCGAGACGATGTAATGACACACAAGCTGTCTTTGCGCCAATACAAGCGCTTACTCGGCATCCAGGGTGAAGAACAATTAACGGCATTGCTGGCCGAGTTCGAGAGCCTGGATCAGTCGGCGCAATTGAGTGAGCAAGCCAAGACAGCGCTCAAAGGCATGCGTCAGTATTTGTCGCAAGTCGATGAAGCATATACGCAGGCCGACCGCGATCTGGCTTTAGGAAAACTCAGTCTGGAACTAAGTTCAGATGAATTAAGTCTGGCCAACCAAACCCTGCGCCACGAGGCCGAGACGCGCCAGCAAGTGCTTAACACGCTCAGGCGTACCACCAACGATGTGCTGTCGCAATTAGGCAAACATTTAGCCGATGAAGATAGCCTGGAAGAATTGAGTCATGTACTGGCTGGCTTGGTCACAGAATTACTCAGCACGCGGGGCGAGCTGCAAGAGGCACTGGCTGCGATAAAAAATCAACAATTTGCACTCGACCAGCATGCCATCGTCAGCATTACCGACGCCGCCGGCAATCTGATTTATGCCAATGACCAGTTCTGCCAAATCAGCCAATATCCGCGTGACGAGCTGATAGGCGTGAATCATAGGATAGTCAACTCTGGCCTACACAATCTGGCATTTTTTCAAAATTTGTGGGCAACAATTAGTAGCGGCGAGGTCTGGCATGGCGAGATCAGAAACCGCGCCAAAGATCAGTCTGTGTATTGGACCAATGCCACAATAGTGCCGTTTTTAGATGCGCAAAAAAAACCTTACCAATATATCTCCATTCGTACCGACGTCACCGAGCAACATATACTGAAGGAAGAAATCGAAGCCAGTAAATCCCTGCTGGAAAATGTCATGAATACCTTGGGCGAAGGCGTGTATACACTCGATGCCTTAGGCAGATGCAACTTCGTCAATGCAGAGGCGCAAAAAATATTGGGCTGGAGTTTAGCCCAACTAACCGGTCGACGATTACATGACGTGATACACGCGATTGATGCCGAAGGTAAGCATGTGGCGCTAGCCGATTGCAAGATCAGTAATTGCATCAATGCCGGTCAGGTGTACCGCTCAGAAGACGAATATTTTAAAGACAAATCCGGGCGCGTGTTTCCGGTTTCTATTGTGGCCTCACCAATTTTTGAGAACGGCAATATTGTCGGCTCGGTAGCGGCGTTTCAAGACGTCACGGCCAGACATGCTGCCGATGCTGCCTTGCGCCAGAGCGAAACCAAGCAACGCATGCTCTTGGATAATGCTGCCGATGCCGTGTTTGTCGCCGACAAAGACGAGCGCTGGATCTATGTCAATGATCTGGCGCTGAGCATGCTCGGCTTTCGCCGCGATGAATTAATCGGCTGCACTATCTATGATTTGCTGCCACTAGAATACCGTGAAATTTCAAGAATGCGCTTTGGCGACAAACTCAGACGCGAAAAATTGATACGTCGGGAAATTCAACTAGTAACAAAAAATCAGGGCTTAGTCCCCGTCGAGATGAATGTCGCCCTGCTACCTGATGGCAGTATTTATGGCTCATGCCGTGACATCACAGAGCGCAAGGTCTTTGAAGCGGCAATGATACGCGCGAAAGAAGGCGCAGAATCTGCCAGCAAAGCCAAGAGTGAGTTTTTAGCGACTATGAGCCATGAAATCAGAACGCCAATGAACGGCATTATCGGCATGACAGAATTGGCGCTCGACACGCAGCTAAGCAGTGAGCAACGCGAATATCTGGAGATGGTGAAGTTATCCTCACATGCCCTGCTTGGAATTATTAATGATATCTTGGATTTTTCTAAGATTGAATCTGGCAAATTAGTATTAGAAAAAATTGAATTTCCGCTGGCAGAATTAATCGCGGCGACCCTCAAAGCGATGGCTTTGAGGGCGGATCAAAAAGGTTTAGAACTAGTCTATAAGATCGATCCACGATTACCGAAAATTTTGCAGGGTGATCCCGGGCGGGTACGACAGGTCATCACCAACCTGATCGCGAATGCGATTAAATTTAGCGATCAGGGTTGCATCACTCTTGTGCTACGCCTGGCACATCAAATGGGCTCGCTGGTCGAGGTTTATTTTTCAGTCTCCGATACCGGCATAGGAATAGCCGAAGACAAGCAAGCCACAATTTTTGAGCCATTTAGCCAAGCCGATGCCTCGACCACTAGAAAATATGGTGGAACTGGACTAGGACTATCCATCTCCGCCCGTTTAGTCGAAAGTATGCAAGGGCAGCTCCACGTTCAAAGTGAGCTAGGCAAGGGAAGTACTTTTTATTTTACTGGTGTCTTCGGAGCAGGGCATGAGGTCGAACGTGAAGATATTCTAATTGACGACGCCAACGATATTGACTTACGGGGTTTATCTGTTCTGGTGGTCGACGATAATGCCGTCAACCGGCATTTTTTGTCGGAAACGCTCAGCCATTGGCAAATGCACGCTACCGCTGCCGCCAGTGGTGCCGAGGCGCTAATCGAAGTGAGACAGGCACATGCGGCGGCTAATCCGTTTGACGTGATTATTCTCGACGCCTATATGCCTGACATGGACGGTTTTGACGTAGCCAGACAATTGCAAGCCGAGGGGAAATTATCAGGCGCAAAACTACTGATGCTATCCTCCGCCGGCAGCGTAGACGATGCCCAGCGCTGCAGTGACGCGGGTATCGCAGGCTACCTGAAAAAACCGATTAGCCAGCAAGAATTGCAGGCGCTGATAGAATCTGCATTGTTGGGCAAACCCAGCGCTGCGCTGCATTACACCGATCTAAGCCAGGCCAATATTTACACCTCAAAAAATCAACTGCGTATTTTGCTGGCAGAAGATAATCTCATCAACCAGAAACTAGTCCTCGCATTATTGAAAAAATGGGGGCACAGCACCGACGTTGCAGAGAACGGCAAGATCGCCGTGCAGAGTTTTATCCAGCAAGCCTATGATGTCATATTGATGGATATGCAAATGCCAGAAATGGGTGGCATCGAAGCAACGCAGTTGATCCGTCAGTTAGAAAATGGCAGTACGCACATCCCTATTATTGCCATGACGGCCAACGCCATGGCTGGCGACCAGCAACGCTGTCTGGATGCCGGTATGGATCATTATCTGTCCAAACCTATCCACGCCGAAAAATTACGTCAACTCTTGTTGTCGTATGCTGGCGAACTTGCCCATGCGACGCCCATACCAGAACCTGCATTCAACCACAAGCGCAGAGCAACGGACGTGGCGCATGTGTCCTCGGCCAGTTTCGATTACGATGCGGCTTTATTAGAAGGCGACCGTGATGTTCTACAAATCATCGCGCCGCTATTCTTGGAGGGATGCGAGAAACAAGTTCAGGAACTCGCGCTGGCGATTTCCCAAAACGATAAAATCTTATTACACAGAAGTGCCCATACCATGAAGGGGTTGGTCAGCAATTTCGTCGCGATCCCTATCGAGAATCTTGCTAAGGAATTGGAGTTGAAAGGTAAAAATGGGGATTTTGAACGTGTCGAAATTATTTTCTCGGAAATGAAGGAGCAACTTGAACTGATGAACATCGCATTAAGAAAATTTGTCGCATCGATCAAATAGCAATGCTATCGCTTACTATCGAACCAGATATTACGAGTAAAAATGCACTAACACCCTTAGAAAAAATGGCAGAATTTAGCGCGCTAAGGAAACTAGTGATTCGGCCCATTTAGCGCCGTTTTTTCGGCAAGCATAGGCGTAGCAAATGTATAGCCTGGCTGCGCTGCCAGCGCAAAATATGACGCGCTTGCTGCGGTGGCAGGCGCCCCGCTAGCGACAGAGCGGAATCGACCTCGACGTAAAACATTCGTGCAAAAGTCAGTAATTTTTCGTCGTCCCAGTGTGCTCCATAATGACGAAACACCTGCGCCCAAAACCTGGCAGTGACGAGTTCATGCGCTTTTTCCAGTTCGCGTAAACACGGCAGTGACTCCATCAAACTTGCCAGTAAGCGGTAGCCCCATTCGGTATCGGGGATCGCACTCAACTCTGCATTAACCTGGCGCAGCATCGCCACTAACGGCAAATCCAGATTATTCAAATCGGCATACCGCGCATAGACCGCCTGCACCTTGGCTATCCAATTATTCGTCAGCACACACAGAATCGCTTCTTTACTCCCGAAATAACGGTACAGCGAAGCGATATCTACCCCCGCCTCTTGCGCGATATGGTTGGTAGAGAGCTCAGCGATTCCAGAGCGCTCCAGCAGCACCAGCGTGGCATTGAGCAGACGCTCCACCATCTGACGCGAACGAGCCTGCCTAGGCTCACGATAGAACAGGAGATTATCTTCGGTCATAGCAAAAAACCATAATGATACAACGGCCAAGGCCGTGCTTGACACAGCTATATTTCCGATCGCATAATTAAAACACCAGTAATTACTGGCATTTTTAAAAATAATAGGACTTACGCAAAATTGTTCCAGCTAGGCGTACCGCCGAAGACAGTACTTTAACTTTAGTACGACAAGGCGAGTGCAATGACGCTGGGGCGGTTTTGCGTAAGCCCTAAATAAGACCATACGAAAGTGATGAGACTATGCTTTGGAAAATATTTGCGGGTGCCAGTATTCTGGTATTGGGTCTAGTTGGATGTATGTCTGGCGGCGATGGTGCGGCCATCATCAAACCGGCCGCCATCGTATTGAGGGGCGGCAAGGTCATGACGATGGACGCCAACAACCGCACGGCACAGGCAGTGGCGGTCAACGGCAACCGCATCGTTGCAGTCGGGACCGACGAAGAAATCGCGCGCTATATTGGACCAAATACCCAAGTCATCAATTTAAATGGCAAGACCCTATTGCCAGGATTTATTGATACTCACATCCATCCAGTAAGTGGTGCCGAGCGTCTGGCGCAGTGCAGCGTCGATGGGGCCGCTTTATCGGTGGCCGATATCATTACCTATGCGCTGCAAGATTGCCTGCCCAAGGAAGTCAATCCGGCTGCCGACAAGTGGATACAGATCGTCAACGTCAATCCGGCTAATTTTGCCGCCAGCGCCGCCGATCTCGACCGCATCAGCACTAGCCGTCCGGTACTGTTAGCCGGTATCGATGGCCATACCTCCTGGGTCAATACAAAGGCGCTGGCCTTGGCCCATATCGATGTCAACACGCCAGATCCTAGCGGTGGCCAGATAGAGCGCGACAGCCAGGGCCAGGCCACCGGATTCTTAAAAGATGCGGCACAGGGATTGGTGATGGCGATTATTCCGGAACTGTCATTCAGCGAGAAACTCACGCTGACCCAGCAAGCACTCGATCTGGTGCGCTCTAAAGGCATTACCTCTATCCAGGATGCCTGGGCCAGCCCGCAAGTAATGGAAGTATATGAAGCGCTGGAAAAAACCAATCAGCTCAATATGCGGGTACGCGTGAATTTAAAATCCGATATCGTCGATAGTGAAGCCGAATATCAACGCCTGCTCGCCATCCGCGCCCATTTTGCCGGACATTCTTTGATACGCGCTGACGGCGTCAAAATTTTTTCGGATGGGGTGATCGAATATCCGACCCAAACCTCGGCCATGATGTCGCCTTTTCTGGATGAAAATGGTAATCCCACCGAAAATTTCGGTGGTCGCTATTTTGAACCTGGGGTCTTGAATCGCTATGTGGCCAGACTCGATAAAGAGGGTTTTAGTCTCAACGTGCATTCCATCGGCGATTTCACTACCCACGCGGTGCTCGATTCTTTCCAGTATGCGCGCGATAAAAACGGGGTGAGTGACAACCGCCATCAAATCTCGCATCTGCAAATCGTCGACCCTGCCGACTTTTCTCGCTTTGCCAAACTCGGAGTGGCCGCCAACATGCAGTTATTCTGGGCCGAACCTGACGAATATACGATGGACGCGGTGGCCCCCTTCATCCGTCCAGAAACCCATCGCTATATGTACCCGGCCGCTAGTCTGAAAGCAGCGGGCGCGACCTTGATAGGCGGCAGCGACTGGCCGGTAGACGCGATTCCTGGCGACCCGATGCCAAACACACCTCTGGCCACTATGCAAATCGCAATCACCCGGCAAAACGCGCAAAGTGACTCGCCCCATTTTGGCGAAATACTGCATATAGAAGAAAGCACAGATCTGCACACCATGTTGGCGGCATATACCATCAACGCCGCCAAAGCCATAAAACAAGACGCCAGCACCGGCTCCATTGAGGTCGGTAAATTGGCCGATCTAGTAGTGCTAGACAGCGATTTGAGCAGCACCGCAGCCGCGCAACTCGACAAGGTTCAGGTCTTGTACACCTTGTTCGGCGGCGCCATCGTATATGACGCCAGCAAGCTGCAAACTACGCAAAAAATGCAACAAAAGAGAGTCATGCAGAGCAGCGCCATGCGCAGCGACGGCATGCCGCTTGCGATCAAACGCCAGCGCCGTAGCCACGATATGTGCGGACACGATCACTAAGCGCGCAACTAGCTAGCCGTCCCAATAAAACACGAAGACACAACGGCACTGCGCTAAGGCGCAGTGTGCAAATTTTTGTCAATAACCATTAGCCTGCTAACACAGCAATCAGGAGATAAAGATGCATGTTCCCATTTCTACCCGCCACAAAAAAACCCCTTTCACGCGCACCTGTCAACAAATCTTGCTCACGATCCTGGTCGCACTGGCGGCCGGCAACCAAGCCCTAGCGCAAGAAGAAAAAGTCTTGAATGTGGCGAACTGGTCGGATTACATAGGCGAAAATACCATTAAAGATTTTGAGAAAGAAACCGGCATCAAAGTACGTTACGATCTGTTCGATAGCAACGAAGTCTTGCATGCCAAACTGGTGGCAGGAAAAACCGGTTACGACATCGTGGTGCCCTCTTCAAACTGGGCACAAATTCAGATAGAAGGCGGCCTGTTCCGCCAACTGGACAAAAGCAAGATACCGAATTTATCCAATCTTGATCCGGTACTGAGTGCACAAATCGGCAAAATTGACCCTAACAATAAACATCTGGTCATCTGGTTGTGGGGCTTTGACACACTCGGTATCAACGAAGAAAAAGTAAAGGCGGCGCTAGGCAACTTACCGATGCCTGAGAATGCCTGGGATCTGGTCTTTGATCCTAAATATATTTCCAAGCTCAAGTCCTGCGGCGTGTCACTACTCGATGCCGCCTCAGAAGTACTGCCACCAGCCCTTCAATATCTGGGCAAATCACCCTACTCGAAAGTCAATTCTGATTACCAGGATGCAGCCCGCTTATTGCAGTCTATCCGTCCCTACGTGACCATGTTTAGCTCTTCCGGTTACATCAATGAATTAGCCAATGGCTCACTGTGTCTGGCGATGGGCTGGTCGGGCGACATCAATATCGCGCGCCAGCGCGCCATCGACGCCAAAAACGGCAACCATATCGTGACACTGATCCCGAAAAAAGATCCAACGCTATTTTTCGACACCATGGCGATTCCCGCCGATGCACCGCATCCGAATAATGCCATGGCCTGGATCAATTTCATTTTACGTCCGGAAATTCATGCCCAGATCTCGAATAAAGTCTTGTATGCCAATCCCAATACTGCCGCCTTTAAATTCGTCAGGAAAGACATCGCCGATAACAAGACCGTCTATCTAAGCCAGGAGGATATGAAAAGGATGATACCGCCTGAAATGGTCAATTCCGATATACGGCGCACCATGACGCGCATCTATACCAAATTCAAAACCGGTATTTGATCCGGTATTTGATCCTGCTGCTGATCCTGCGGATGAGCTTGCTGAGCGGCACAGGCAGCGCCTGTGTCCGACACGGCGAGCGGAGCGCGCGTCAGCATAGATCGCGCGCAGCAAAACTCGTAGAAAAAATATGAACGTGCCACCCTTTGAAGGAAGATTCATGTACACCGTAAAAAAACTCGTGATCTGTATCGCCATCGCTAGCGCCTTCCCGGCCGCCTGCATGGCACAAGCTGCACCCTCGCAAAAAAGTGAAATCGAGGCACTAAAAAAACAAGTCAAAGAACTGCAAGCCATGATGCAGAAAATCACGCTGCAAAATAGCCAAAGCACCGCACAGGCCGCAGAGACCAGCGCCCAAGTGCTGTCTATCGTGGAATCGAGCAAACAGGCGCTACAGGCAGATAAATCAAATGTAGTCGACGTGGCAGAATTCAATCGTATCCGCGTCAAAACCGAGGCGATGGAAGAAGCGGTAGAAGCCAACGGTTTCAGAGCCTTAAAAATTTCCGGTTACGTCGATCCGACTTACCTTTACAACCGCAATGCCAAAACATCGAGTTTTGTGTTTTTCAATAACAATAGCTCGATTAACGGTTCCGATGAGAGTTTTGGCTACGACAACAGCTCCTTCGGTAGCGGCATGTTCAATATGGAAAAAGAACTCGATGGCGGCACCAAATTCAAACTCACTTTAATGCCCAGCAAAAGCTCAGCCTCATCGAATAATTTCGGCAATCTGGTGCACGAAGCGTCCATCTCCATGCCTCTGTACGAGCCGGCCACCCGTCTGCTCGCCGGCCAGTTCCCCGATTGGACCGGCTATGAAGCGATCCCCGCGCCACAAAATAAACTCATCACCCACAATCTCTTGTTTGATTTTTCAGCAGCCAATTTTTATACCGGTGCCGGTGTCGACCTGCTACGCGGAGCATGGGATAGCAAAATCATGATAGGCAATATGAACCGTGCCCGTGTCGACGTCGCCAAACAACAAATGCCCGGCCTGTTTTACCGGGTCGACTATACCCGCGATGAATTTAGCAGCGTCGGCTTTTCAGGCATCCATAGCGGCTTTGACGACAAGCTAGATAGCGGACGCCTGGACCTGGTCGAAATCGATGGCAGCCTAACCCGTGGGGACTGGAACTTTCAAGCGCAATTGAGTTATGGCCGGCAAAGTGCCACGCCGGCCAACGCATACTTAAATGAACGCCAGCACTGGTACGGTCTGTCTGGCTTGGCCTCATACAAAGTAAGCCCTCGTCTGGATGCGACAGCCCGTTTCGACTATATCAATAATGCACGTCACGGCGGCGGCCTGTTCGGCTCGACCTTCGACGGTGTTTGCAAAGACAGCACCGGAGCGGACGCCAGCTGTCCGGACGGTCGCAACGGTTTTGGCTCGGGTATGAGCTACGACGGCAGCAATTGGATAGTCAGTGATCCAGACAAAGGCAGCAATCGTTCCGCGCTGTCGCTGGGTCTCAGCTATGCCTTAATGACCGGCGTCAGTATCAAGGGGGAGTACCGATTTGATTATTCCAACGCGAATGTATTCAAAACTGCAGACGAAAAATACACGCAAAGTAATCATCTATTCGCGCTCTCTACGGTCATCAGTTTTTAATCTAAAAAGTTCAGCTGAAAACTCGCATCAACGTCTTATGCGCTTTCAGCATAGCGAGTAAGCTGGTATCTGCTATTTTAGATTTCAACTGGGAACGTCCAAAATCCATCCATCGGGAAACCGCGTTAAACCCAAACCGGAGCAATTCGTCGGAATGGAGAATTGGTAATAACGCGATGCGCCCGGTTTTTTTAGCCCCACCTGCCACACCGCACTATCCATGCGCCTTTCCAAGCCAACAGCCTGAAAAGCCGCATGGATAATGCGCGCTGACACACCCTGATTTCATGTTTTTCGAACACTAGGCGTAGGCCAGATCAGATCAGAGCCAAGCGTCGTGAATTTCAGCAGAGGCAGCATCACCAGGTTCGACACCGGCTCTATCGCGAATTGGGGTAAGCAGTAGAAACCGATACATTCGTCGCCGCGCTATCAGAAACCTGGTTCATAGAAATAACCGTTATTGCTTTAATCACAAACCTTGCTCAACGTATTAATATATCGTAGAATCTGCCCACCATTTCGTCTCACGTAACTGGCGCAAAGACTCAAATTTTAATCACTTGGTAAAATTTGCAGTACATGATGGAGTTCCATCGGGAAGCGTGAGATTTGCAGGCTCGCAGCAGTACTAGTATTGACAACACGCGAGTCTGACCGTGCGCCTGGGTAAGCCTGATGGTATTTCGATTGAGGCTACCCGCATTTCATGTATTAAGCTCAATCATCACAATCATTCACGAGTTACTTTCTCAACAGGAAAACCATGTTTGCCAAGAACCATACCCTCGCCAATATCGATCCAGAAATTTTTGCGACGATACAAAAAGAAAACCTGCGCCAGCAAGAACACATAGAACTAATCGCTTCTGAGAACTACACCTCGCCTGCCGTCATGGAAGCGCAAGGCTCACAACTGACGAATAAATATGCCGAAGGCTATCCAGGCAAGCGTTACTACGGTGGTTGCGAACACGTAGACGTGGTAGAGCAACTGGCGATCGACAGACTCAAGCAGTTGTTTGGCGCCAACTTTGCCAATGTGCAACCTAATTCTGGTTCTCAAGCAAACCAAGGCGTGTTTTTCGCGCTGCTGACTCCTGGTGACACCATCATGGGCATGTCGCTGGCCGAAGGTGGTCACTTGACACACGGCATGCACCTCAATATGTCCGGCAAATGGTTCAACGTGGTGTCTTACGGCCTGAACGCACAAGAAGATATCGATTACGATGCGATGGAAAAATTAGCGCGCGAAACTAAGCCTAAACTGATCATCGCTGGCGCGTCTGCTTTTGCATTGCGTATTGATTTCGAACGCTTTGCAAAAATCGCCAAAGAAGTCGGCGCTTATTTCATGGTGGATATGGCGCATTATGCCGGTCTGATCGCTGCCGGTGTCTACCCTAATCCGGTACCTTTCGCCGATGTCGTTACTTCGACTACCCACAAGAGCTTGCGCGGCCCACGCGGCGGCATCATCCTGTGCAACGACGAAGCCATCTCTAAGAAAATCAACTCGGCGATTTTCCCTGGTATCCAGGGTGGTCCTTTGATGCATGTGATCGCCGGTAAGGCCGTGGCATTCAAAGAAGCACTGAGCCCAGAATTTAAAGCTTACCAAGAGCAAGTCATCAAGAACGCCGCCGCATTGGCAACTACCTTGACTGAGCGCGGCCTACGTATCGTTTCTGGTCGCACCGAATCACACGTGATGCTGGTCGATCTGCGTCCAAAAGGTTTGACTGGAAAAGAAGCCGAAGCCATCCTCGGTTCTGCCCACATTACCTGCAACAAAAACGGCATCCCTAACGATCCAGAAAAACCATTCGTCACTTCCGGTATTCGTCTGGGCAGCCCAGCCATGACTACCCGTGGTTTTAAAGAAGCCGAAGCGATTAAAGTAGGTAATTTATTGGCTGACGTTTTGGACAATCCGCACGATGCAGCGACCATAGAACGCGTCAAAGCAGAGGTTAAAAAATTGACCGACGCCCACCCCGTCTACGCTGCTTAAGCTAGCCATAAAACGCCACCTGAGTTAGGTGGCGTTTTTTTATACCGACCAGAAATACCCGCAGCCATAGATACTCCCTACCAGTATTTTTTTGATACGCACACAGAATATGCGCACTAGACCAGAATACTTATTAAATCCTAGGGAGTATATTAAAATAGCCTGTCAACATAGACCCAGCCACTCCTCTTCGGAAACAGCGCCATGAAATGCCCTTACTGCCATCACGACGAAACCCAGGTTATCGACACCCGCGTCCCTGAAGATGGCAACACCATACGCCGCCGACGCCGCTGTGCGCAATGCGACAAGCGCTTTACCACCTACGAGCGAGTCGAGTTGACGATGCCGTCTATCGTCAAAAAGAACGGTAGCAGAACCGAGTTTGAACCAGCGAAACTACGCGCCAGCCTGATGCTAGCACTCAGAAAACGCCCGGTATCGGCAGAAGCAGTCGATACCGCCATCCAACGCATAGAAGAAAAACTCTTAGCCAGCGGTGAACGCGAAGTCATCTCCGGCTACCTGGGTGAACTAGTCATGCGGGAATTAAAACGCCTTGATAAAATCGCCTACATCCGTTTCGCATCGGTCTATAAGAGTTTTGAGGATGTGTCGGAGTTTCAGAATGTAATCGAAGAATTTGAGACTAACGAACGTAAGCTAATCAAAAAATAGTCCCATTTGCAAAATGAAAATTCATTGTTGGAATAAGGGCCTTTAAGGCGCACATCCTTATTAATTCTAAAAAAAACGACCTGAACATCAGCTATATTCAAGTCGTTTTTCTATCTATCTAAGCCTCCTGTAAGGCTTTGTTTTCATCGGCCCAGTAAAGCTCTGACGGCCAAACAATAGCAAAAAGCCAACACTATTGCCCCGCCCAACAAGCAGTCGCCGATTTGCTCGCAGTACCGCTCTGCCCACGCAAACCTGTGTGATCAAGGGTAAAAGTAGCGCATTCGTCAGCAGCGACAGGAACCGCTTGCAAAGTGTATTGACTAGTATTCGCCGTTGCTGGCACCACGATACTAATGTTATATCTCGCAGTGCCCGCTTCCGGCGATTGTGCGAACGGAAGAACCGTCGCACTAGCCGGGAACTTATTGTCGATAGTAAATTGTTGCTGCATCCAGTTTGCATTCTTAAGTAACACAGCCATTGCATCCGCACGTTTTGCGCGCTTCACATAGGCGGTGTAATTTGGCAAGGCGATAGAAGCGAGCACGCCAACAATCACTACAGTGATCATTACCTCTATCAAGGTAAAGCCGTTTCTTTTACTCTGTTTCATAGTTTGCATATACTTATCCTTTAGTGCGCAAAATCAGTTTTTGAAAATAATCTGACGCCAGGTTCTGAATATAGAAGCACCAGGATTGAATGGTTTATCCTCCAGCGTTCCCTTCGATGTATTAATTTTCGCAATCGATGTCGAACCAGTATTGATCAAGGTGGGGTTGGTTAACGTCCCCTCAACCACAATTGAGCTAAGATTCGTAGTGGTGCCAAACAACGGTGTACTATTCGCCGCGCCACTCAAGCCGTTAAACCCCATGAGCTGGGAATCTCCGTTCGAGCCACATAGATCCGCTACGGGAACAAAGGTTGTCGCAACTATGATTTTTGCATTGCTAAATAACAAATCTCCCACCACACGCTCGCCTGCTACTAATAAATCAATATACCAACCTTTCTTGCTGGTCCAGTCGATGGTGTTGCTAGTTAAGGTGCGCCCCACAAGCTTGCCGGACTCACTTACGTCAGTCAAAGTTTGCTGCACAAGATCAGCATGGTCAATTACAGCGGTGCTGCCAGCCTTATCCCAGATTCCATAAATACTCTGAATATCTTTATTTGCCTTGTCTGAGGCCACCATAAACCGACCAGTACCGACCGTGACCAAAAAACCACCATTGGGATGGATCTGAATATTTGGTTTTTGAACGATAGGCTGAATATTGATCAGCCCGGTTGCATCCATATTAGTAGTGAACAATTTGCTATATGAGTACGCCACCGTGGTCGGGCTTGCCGCATTCACAAAACTAAATTTCCATAAATTACCCTTAATATCACCTGCATAAGCACCAACCAGTTCATGGTTACGGTTAAACAAAGGAGCAGGTGCAGATAAGCCATTCGGTGCAGCCGCTGTAGCAGTCGCATCGACTTCAAATTCTTTTACAACGGTACCATCGGAGACTTTAATTAAAAACAAGCTCGCCTTATAGCTGGCACTGTCTGGGCCGTTGGCGACCAATATGACTGATTCACCATTGGGGAGACGCCCTATTGATGTATCTCCCATCACATTCCCCAAGTTAGCTAGCCCCGTGTCTGCTGCAGTTTTTTCCCACATAACACTACCGGTTCCCAAGCTGTCTGGCGACGAAATGTCTAAGGCAAAAATGCTGCTGGTTAAACCCGCCCCGGTAGAACCAACCAATACTGTTTTCCATGCGCTGCCGTTATGAAAATCATTGGCAGTTAAATGACCGTCAACAAAATACCTATGTCCATAATTTTTGTCACTCAAGGACTTTAAATTGCCGTACACAGAATTAGGGATATACGCAAAGGTTTCAACACCGGTAGTGCCATTAAATGCGTGTAACATTCCGTCATTTGCACCGGCATAGACCATCGGTGTTTTCGCCGTTTTTGTACCGAGATAGGTATCATAAGCGGCACCAATACTGGATAGGCCCGAATAACCGAAATCTTCGTCACTCACATATTTGGGTGCTGAATTAACAATATCTCCCAAAGGACTACCAGCGACAGCTGTGCGGTAGCGATAACCCGTCGCCGAATTCTCAGAAACTTGCTCCTTACTTCTATTACCTTTCAAATATTCAAGCACATCAGTATCTCCTAATGCCGCTTGTTGACTATTTACACCAGTAGTTAAATTTAGCCAATCAAAAGCCACGGCAGATTTACTCACCGGGTTCCAGGTAACGATGTTCCGGCTATTCCAAGCAGGGATCAGTGTCGCAGCATCCCACACGATTACATCCTCGTCTCCGTTGGCCTTCAAGGTAATTTTTTTCAAATGCCCTGCCCAAGTGCCCGACTCGAAGCTCGGGACATAAATGATGTTAGTCGCACCGCTAGCCTTGTTACCAGTTGTCGCAACCGATGCAGCTGCACCTTCACTACCGCCAATTTCTTTAAGAATTTTGACTAGCCCGTCCTTCAAATCGGTAGGATTACCTGCACTATAATAGTGACCACGGCCATTCACGGCTGCATGCCATAAATCGTCTATGTTTGCCTTGTCATCATCCTTAGGAACACCCCAATTCTTGGTGCCCGCTTTAATATCAAAAAAATCACCACTCGTAGCTACGTCGTAATTTGATTGATACGTCAAATTACCGTTTGCGCCCAGGCCTATGGTGAAGGTACGCATATGTTGTGTGGCCAAAGGATCATTCTTGGTACCTGCTTTATCCGCGAGTGTTGGGCGCAAATCCGTCATATAGTAATACATAGCTATATCTGCCAAGGTAGATGACGTTTTCTTTGCATCCAGAGTGCCGCTTGCCTGTGTAACAAACTTACCATCCGCCGTGCCATCGTAATCACCGCTAACACCAGAGTACGCACTATTCCAATAGCCATCGGTCGACATAATATGGTAACTGGCCCGGCAACTTAATAGGGTCTTATCCGCGGTTCCCGTCCTTGGATTAGTCGCAAAATAGGGGTCGTTATTTGTATAGTCAAAACTTGCGAGAGTACCCGAATACAGCTTGCCTATCCTATCCATTTGCGCACGCAAGGGTGTACCATTGCCAGGATTGATACCGTATAGCTTGGTATAAAAATCCTGTTTTTGGGCTGTATCAAAGGCGCGAATAGTCAGCCAACTTGCCGAGTCAGTGACACCAGTATTATCAACCGTGGTACTTCCGTCAGAAGCTTGCGCATTGATCGCATTAAATCCAACCCGAAACCTTGGTGTATTGTTAGGAGTAACAACCGGATCAATAGGGGAAAACGCCAGACCCATTGCACTCTTGGTCATTAAAATACGCGTTCTATAGTAACTGAACCAGTTCGCAAAATTTTGCAACTCTTGGACACCACTACAGGTCGTGCCTGTACCGCAATCGAGTCTACTATCTTTACCCGCTACCTTACTATAGGTAGTGCCCGTAGATATATCAATTCGAGTAGGGAATGCACTATCTGAGGGAGTGGCGGTTTTAATATTTGTGTTACCGTCCCATATATAATAGAAAGCATACCGCGACACTTTTGTTTTATATGTACCGCTACCTGTATCGCTGATAGTCTTACAATTGGTAGTGTTTGGCCCAATGCTCCAAATATTCGAAGCGTTTTTTGTATAAGTAAATATTGGCAAGGTAGGCGTACTACTCGGTGCATAACATACAGCTGTTAAATCGAGAGTATTGCTTGAAAAAGGACTAGCGACTGTAGGGTAGGGATCCAACCTTGCCCCAGTAGGGGAGCTTGGCGAAAAATTACTCCCCAAATAGTCAACAGGAGGTGCATAAGTGGTTGCGGGATTGTACCAAATACTATTATAACTACTCGAATAATACGCACGCTTATCCCTCGTCGCATTTGATACGGGGCCAGTTAAAGTCCCGCTGGTACTAGTTGCCGTATATTCAAACAGTCCATCATAACCAGTGACGGAGCCCCACTGCATACTGCCAGAATTATCCAAAGAATACATAATGTTAGGCTGCGCAGGCAGCGCCAAAAACAAGGGCTCTTGCGCCAGCGCTGCCAACGCCGATCCAGAATATGCAGACATTAACACGAGCAACACTGGCGACAACTGCCTCGCCAATGAACTTTTACCTAGGCGGCTTAAATTATTAATTCGCAACATGGAAGCTTCCCCAATTTTTATCAAAATTTCAAATAACTCTGCAACATTACAACAGCGGTGTCTGCACCGCCGGTAGCACGCGCAGTAACCCGAAAGGCACGTATAGATTGGTCTCTCACCGTTTCAGTAACGTCTAATGCCAGAGTCTTACTCACATTCTCAGCCATGCAACGAGGTGGTGCCGCTAAACCTTGCGCGGTAGCTTTAGCGGTAGTCAATATATCCACAGATTTTGTATTACTCCAGTTGGCATCAACTTCCCAATTATTCGGACCAGTGGTAACCGGTTGAATCACCGAAGCCCATTTTGAATCGGTCCGAACCATATTTTCGCAATATCGCAAAGCTTGCTCGGCGGCTTGAAATGCCAATTGCTGATTGCGCTGATTACCTGCCATTTTCTCTCCCAGTGTGACATTGCGGATTGCTGTAACTCCTAGCAACATCATCACCACCAAGAAAATCAACACAACTGGCAATGCAACGCCTTTGTCTAGCTGCCTATTTTTAAATTGTATGTTCATCATATTTTTACCGACTGATCGTCATTTCAAACTTGGGGTCGAGTTATTACGTATCGTAAAAACATTTGTAAAAGTAGCCCGCAATTTTTTATCGCTAGCGGTGGCTGAGCTACCGTCACACTTGGTATAAGTTTGGGCGCTAGTCGTAACCTTGTTCGCACTGACGACCTGTAAGCACACCTTAACGCTAATAATCTGGTTCCAATTAGTTTTGTTATTGTTTGGACTAATCGGCAGAGCCTCGATCACCGTAGCATCCGTTGTATATTGATCAGGGGTAAAATTCCCAGAGGTATCCGCGCCATAAGTAATTAGCATATCTTCCACATTACTGAGTATTGGCTGCGGGTTAGTAAATGCGCCACTTCCGTTGCAATAGAGCGAAGTCGTTGACTCTCCGGATTTAGTCGCCAAATAGAATCGATTAGTCACGATACCCGGATCAGTTGCTGTAGTATTGGCCGATCCGTCTGCATTTTTCATTGCTGCATTTTGTCCATTACAATCCGCGCCGACACCGGTATTCGCATTGTAAGTATCATCAACCCGATACCTGATCTGAAATGCTGGCTTCCCAGAGGTACCACACACCGGATCCAAAGATGTGGCTTTAGGATCTGCAAAACCGCTATTACAACCTTTCATCGCTTGCGCTGGGCTACCATCTGCCTTTACAAAATCGGTTGTCGTCGCAGTCAATAACTTGCCATAACCTGCTTGAATAATGTTACGTCCGATCACTCCCATTGCATAACGTCCATCTTCTTGCAATCGAGAACTATCATCTCCAATGTCATAGCTGGCTTTACTATTAACAAAAAGACTAGTAATAAACAAAAGTATAATTAACCCGATAGTGATTGAGACCATTAATTCAATCAAAGTAAAACCTTGATGTCGAGAAAAGCCAAAGTGAGGTAAGTAATTATTATTCATGGGAGAAATACCGTTTTAAAGCAGCGAACATCAACATTTGTTGCAGACAGAGCGGCGGCTCTGCAGTTTATGTCCAAGCTATTTTCTTGTGCCACCCCTGCGGTGGTCTTATCGTTTTTGCTTGGCTCATTGAAATAGACCGTAATCGTAAAACCATTTACGACATCTCCAGCAATTTCGCCCCAGCCACCGTTGACTGTATTTTTAAGATTTAGTCGCCACTCACAAAGATCACGAGCGGCAACATTCGCAATAGTACCCGCGGTGGTGGAACAAGCGCCGCTAGTTAACCCAGGATTCGCCAGATAAGTATCTGTCGTTACATAGCTAGCTGAGCCAGCCACGTTAGCACGCATCCGATCGGCAATGTCCGCGGTGTTAAAACTTGCCAGTGAGCGGAAGTGCGCGGTCTTTTGAAAACGCAATGAGGATATCTGCAAGCCAGCCAAACCAAGTAAGGCAAAAGCTGAAATAACTAAGGCAACTAGCACCTCGATCATGCCGACCCCAGCTTGACGTCGACAAATGGAACGGTTCGTTTGTAAATGATTATTCATTATATGACCTTTAGCAGCTTCCTGAGTTGCCATCACGAATCGTTTTAACACGCCCGGTTCTTTCCATACAAACCTCTCTCGGATACAAATTTTTGTAGCTAAAATTAAAAGTTGTCGTCGCTGTGCTAATGGGCTGCCCACTGCTATTGAAGG
Organism: Undibacterium sp. Ren11W; assembly: GCF_049340485.1. Taxonomy (NCBI): domain Bacteria; kingdom Pseudomonadati; phylum Pseudomonadota; class Betaproteobacteria; order Burkholderiales; family Oxalobacteraceae; genus Undibacterium; species Undibacterium sp. Ren11W. The sequence continues at coordinate 1,618 of NZ_JBMPPB010000006.1, read as the reverse complement.
TAATACTTGCCACACTTGCTGGAATTAAGATATTCGGGAGTGCTGCTTTACGCGCCAGGATTACTTCTGCAGCTTCATATGTGCCAACATTTGTAGTGGTGCTACTTTCTACATAAGTCAACCATCCGGAAGCCCAATCAGTCGCACCAGAATCACATGTTGGAGTTGCGGAAGTAGCGTTGGCACTACGGCAGACGGTAACTAACCGTCCTTGCTTGATGGCCTCAGAGCGTGCTAAAGCTACAGTTCCAACAAACTCATTAATCGAGGTTGATACGCGATTGTTATTAATGAACGCAGACAAACTTGGAATCGCTATTGCCAACAAAATAGCAATAATTGTGATTGTGATCATCAACTCAACAAACGTAAAACCCTCCATTTTCCGGATTTTACTTTTTAGTACATAGATTGAAATATTCATGCGATAACTCAAATTAGGCTGGCTTGAGTTCACTGTAACGCAGGTCAATTACTTGACCAAGACATATTCGACGGAACGTTAAATATCAAAGATAAGCGGCATGGGAACTCAGTTCCGAGAAATACTCTGTTGTGTTTAAATGCAAGCAAGCATATCGCGAATTACGCGAATTCGTCCCGTACGAGCAATGCAAACGATACGATCAAATTTTCCGTCATAGTTAAATTTAAAGTTACTCCCTGCCATACTCCCTAACGGAGCCCCTAAGCCGTTGTACGTAACAGATCGCACAGAGGCCGGAATATATGTTTTATCAGGAAGAGAACCTTGACGTAAGATGATCTCCTCACCAGGACCTACTACACCAACTCCTGTAGCAGTGCTATCTTCCACATATACTATCCATCCGACACCCCAATCATTCGAGTCCCAATCTCCGCTCGTATTTTTATTACAAACGTTACTACCAGTTTCCGCATTAACGCTGCGACACACAGTTACTAATCTCCCGCGCTTAATAGCCTCAGATCGCGCCAAGTTATGCGCAGCCACAAATGTATTAACATGACCAGAAAGTCGAAATTCAAGCAGTATATTTCGTAGGCTTGGCGCTGCAATAAGTAAAATAATTGAAAATATTAATATAACTATGAGTAACTCATTCAATGTAAATCCAGTCTTATGAACTACTAGTTTTGATACATTTGATTTGACAACGAGCATATCAGCACCTAAATAAGTAATTAAATGACATGTTTAGAATATACTCTTGTTTCATTTTCATCAACTGTAGCAATGGATTGTGTTTCAATATAACAAATTTTATTTTAAGGATAAGAGAATTGATTTGAATTGAATTAAAAAATTTTAGGGATGGCATTCGTCCTCTCATTCATATACTCTGCATAATTTTTCAGAAAATGTTCCCTTTGCGCATGCAGATAGCGCGATACAAAATATACTGGGGGAGAGTATTGGGAATAATGCGATAAGTGAGGGGAAAGAGACGAATATATGGGAGTTGGATCGGGACTGGACCTCGCAAAGCAAAAACCCCTCAACAGTAATCTGTTGAGGGGTTTTCTAATAAAAGCCTGACGATGACCTACTTTCACACTGGTTGCAGCACTATCATTGGCGCGGAGTCGTTTCACGGTCCTGTTCGGGATGGGAAGGGGTGGTACCGACTTGCTA
>NZ_JBMPPB010000005.1:0-387576 GCF_049340485.1 Undibacterium sp. Ren11W | reverse complement strand
GTTTAACTAACTACCGAAGTAATTAGCCGCGCTCTTTATCAAGTGCCCACATTTATTGACTGTTAATTGTTAAAGATCACTATTCTGTATTTTTCGCTTCACTATCGATTTGCACCGACTGCGTTGCGTTTCTGCCAGATTGCTACAAAGCGTTTTGTTTGTAAGCAGCAGAGAGATGAGATTATGCGGCATTTCCTTCTGCTCGTCAACCCCTTGTTTTACTAGCGCTTGAATTTACTGTAGTTCTCAATTCAAACCAGGGACTGCTTCGCCTGCCTTACTTTCTTCATTTCGCCCCGCTCTTCAGCGGGAGGCGAACTATAGCAAAGCTTGCTCTGGATTGGCAAGCTTATTTGCGATCCAATTAGAATTAGTTACCCGCGAGACCAAACTTACGGGTATTTTTTGTTACGATGACTTCGACCAAGTGGCAGCAGCAGATCACCTCCGTCATCACCGCTACGCATGCTTAATAGCAAATCCTTACTAACCTCGCTAGGCAATTGCAGCGCCCTAAACCTAACGCTGAATCTGAAGTAAGCAAGTATGCCTTAGCTTACAGCTACAACTGATCGACAACGACAAAATCGCGGAGAATTGCACGGCAGGTCAATGCGCACCACCCGCATCGCCCCCTGCGCCGCCCCCTTTTACAGGGCGGGCCAGCCAAACTATGCCAAGCAAAAGGATAAAGACAATTGAAGAGGCGAAAAAAATATCATTCGCCGACATCATGTAAGCCTGCTGATCAATGCTGCGATTTATCTGTGCCAGCGCTTGCTGCATGCTTAAGCCTGATGCTTGCATACTATCAAGCGTTTGAGTGGCGGTCATATTAGCCAAATTAATATTTTCCGACAAATGCGCATGATGCATAGCCGCACGACTCTCCCACAAAGTGGTCGCGATGGAAGTGCCGAAAGCTCCGGCGGTGATGCGGGCAAAATTGGATAAACCAGACGCCGCCGGAATCTTATCCGGTGTCAAGCCAGACAAAGTCAAAGACACCAGTGGGACAAAGAAGAACGCCATCGCGACACCCTGAATGACCGTGGGAATGAGTATCGTCGCTATATCTGCTTGCACATTAAATCGCGAACGCATCCACAGCACCAGCGCAAACACGATAAATGAGACGGAGGCAAGAAGACGTGGATCAACCTTCCCTATATTTTTCCCGACCAAGGGCGACAATAAGATTGCCATCACGCCCACCGGTGCCAGCACAATGCCCGCCTGAGTAGCGGTATATCCCATGTATTGCTGCAACCAAAGCGGCAGCAACACCACATTACCAAAGAAGACCCCATATGCGAGCGACAATGAGACCGTACCGGTCCAGAAATTACGGCTCCTGAATAAATGCAGATCAACCACAGGATGCTCGTCGGTCAACTCCCACCCGATAAAGAAAGCAAAGCCGACTACAGCGACGATAGCCAGCGCGATGATTTCGCCAGATTCAAACCAGTCAAGCTCCTTACCCTTGTCCATCATGATTTGCATAGCACCGACCCACACGACCAACAAGAACAAACCAACTTTATCAATCGGCAGCTTGTGAATAATAGAATCGCGCTCCTTATAAAGGCTCCAGGTGATGCCGATAGAAATAATGCCGACAGGTACATTGATATAAAAAATCCAGGCCCATGAAATATGATCAGTAATCCAGCCCCCCAGCAAAGGACCCATCACCGGTGCGACCATCGTGGTCATCGCCCACAGAGCTAATGCATGACCCGCTTTAGCCTTAGGATAACTAGACAACAGCAAGGCCTGCGACAATGGAATAATCGGCCCGGCAACCGCCCCCTGCAATACCCGAAACGCGATTAGCGATTCTATATTCGGAGCAAAACCGCACAACCAGGATGCGATTACGAACAGCAGGATACTGATCACGAACAAACGTACCTGACCAAATCTTTGGGTCAACCAACCAGTGAGTGGAATTGAGATCGCATTGGCTACTGCAAATGAGGTGATCACCCAAGTACCCTGGGCAGGACTCACTCCCAAATCACCAGAAATTGCGGGGATGGAGACGTTAGCGATCGATGAATCCAGCACTATCATGAAGGTAGCCAATGCCAGAGCAAATGTGCCCCAGATTAAAGCGCTACCAGTGAGAGGAGTATGGTGTACATGCCGCATCGCCGGTTTAGGCGAGTTGGCGGCATCGTGAGAAATAGCCTGGGACATGGTGAGTCAGTGCCAATCAGGGTTAGTGAGATTTGCCAGAATGCGATGCTAAATTACTGGCAATAATTTTTTTTATCTCGACATCGGCCTCTTTGTTTTTTGGCAAAAATACTTCTGCTGCATTGTCGCTTTTGATCGTATCAGCCAAAGCTTTGCCGCTCTGATCTGCCACCTCAACATCGACCTCCATCGACAAGCCTATCCGCAAGGGATGGGCAGCCAAGTCCTTGGGATCCAACTTAATACGTACCGGCACGCGCTGCACCACTTTGATCCAGTTGCCGGTCGCATTTTGCGCTGGTAACAAGGCAAAGGCGGCGCCGGTCCCCATTCCTAGCCCCTCGATAGTGCCGTGATAACTGACTTTATTCCCGTACATATCGGCTTGCAGATGAACAGGCTGGCCGATGCGCATAGTACGCAATTGCACTTCCTTGAAATTAGCATCGACCCAGAGTTGATCCATAGGCACGATCGCCATCATCGGCGCACCGGCTTGTATGCGCTGCCCCAATTGAATACTGCGTCTCGCCACATAACCGGTCACCGGAGAAACCAGATCGGTGCGCTGCAAGTTAACGTAGGCTTCGCGGAATCTGGCCGCCGCACGTTGTACATTCGGATGCTGCTCTATGCTGACGCCATCAGTAAGCGTTTTATTCGAGTTTAATTGTTCGCGCGCGGCGAGCGCACCTGCATGCGCCGCGGATTGAGCACTTTGAGCAGTCACCAAGTTGGCCTTGGCGTGTTGTAGTTCTTCATTAGAAACCGCACCGGTACCAATCAAGGATTGGCGGCGCGCAAGATCGTCACGGGTACGTGCCAGCTCATTGTCGGCCCTTGCAATGTCTGACTCACGCAAGATCACGTTAGCGGTGAAGGTGTCATTGTTCGCGTACAGGTTACGCACTTCCCTGACAGCTTGTGCCAACTGCGCGCTGGCCTGCTCTAACACTACTTGCGCGTCAGTCGCGTCCAGTTTGACAAGACTCTGTCCAGCGCGAACAAAATCAGTATCCTGTACGGCAATTGAAGTGACGGTACCTGAAATTTGAGGGGTAATCTGCACGACATTTCCCTGAACATAGGCGTTATCCGTCGTTTCGTGTTTGCCGTGACTGACAAACCAATACGCACCGTAGCCGATCGCGGCAACGGCAAATATGCCGGTCAGTGACAACATTATCAATTTGCGATTGCCATTTTTACTGTTTGTGGTTTGAGTATTCATCATGTTTTCTGTTCTGTCCTAGCCTAGATCGACGTGCGACGGCTTATGGCGATAATTTATATGTTTGAGCTTTTACAAAGTGTCTGCGCTAAGCGGTGCACCAAAACCGCCACCTAAGGCACGATTAAGATTGACACTCAAATCCAATGCCCTGGCCTTGAGTTCAATCGCAGACTTACGTTGCTGCAACACCGCGCTTTGGGCGTTAAGCGTGCTTAATTTACTCACCATTCCGGCACGCTCACGCTGCTGCTCCAATTGGTAGCTAGACTCGACAGACTGCTGCAAGGCTACTTGCTGCTTCTGCTGCAGCGCCAATGACCGCAATGCAGCAACTTGATCGGCAACGTCATGCACCGCCTCAAGTAAAGTCAGGTTATAACTTTCCAGCGCGGCGTCATAGTCCGCTGTTTTACCGCGCAAATTCGAACGCAAGCGACCACCATCAAAAATCGGCAAGCTGAGTGCTGGTCCAATGCCATAATCCCGACTACTGCCATCAAACCAATGACTCAATCCAAGACTAGAAAACCCTACAAACGCCGTCAGGTTAACGTTGGGGTAGAACTCTGCTTTAGCGACCTCAATTTGCTTACTTACCACCATAACGCGCGAGCGGGCGGCAGCAATATCCGCACGACGACCGATTAAATCAGCCGGTATTGCATCGGGCAAACTACTAGTGACTATTACAGGCAGGCTCGCGGTCAATTCACTGGTAGAACCCTGGCCGCTACCAGTCAAGGCAGCCAAGACATTGCGCATAAGAGCAATATGCTCTTCCTGCCTAATAGTCTCGGCGCGAATCGCGGGAATACTCGCTTCCGCCTGATTCAATTCGAACTGACTGTCCATGCCAGCAGCGACACGTTGCGAGATCAAGCTCAGCAATAGCTCATGCTGCGCCAGCATCGTTTGTAAATTCCCCTTCTGCTCTAAGGCCCCAGCCATACTAAAATAGCTCTTGGCGACACTGGCGGCAATCAACAGCCTGGCCGACTTCAGTTCTGCCTGCGCCGCGCTTTCGGAGCTCAAGGCCGCATCGAGGGCTGCGCGGTTTTTACCCCAAAAATCGATTTCATAACTGGCGTTGAGCATGAAAGAATTGCTAGAGTTGGTTGCACCTGCAAATGGAGGCGGGATTAAACCATTCTCGGTAAAACGCTCGCGTATCGACTGTATGCCAAGCCCCAGCTGAGCAGATTCAAGCGATCTTGCGTTGGCACTTAGTGCAGCAACTTGCGCCAACCTGGCTTGAGCAAGCTTGATCCCCGGATTATTCGCCAGCGCCTGAGCAATCAACGTTGAAAGGACTGGATCTTTATACGCACGCCACCACTGCTCATCCGGCCACTGCATTGGTGTCGATGAAAGTGACAAATCGGTCGCGGATTTACTCTGGGACTGGGGCTCGATGCCGCTGAAATTGGCGCAAGCTGCCAACATCGCGGACGCGACCACAGAAGCGAGGCGGGACAAACGGGTAGATTTCATATTAATTCCGTAAATAATCGTCTCAGCACATAGCTGCGTAGTCGGTAATTGCCTAGGCAATCAATTAAATAAAAAAGTACATGCATTTTTAATCAATAAAATAATGAATCAGGAATAAATGGATAGAAAAACTACAACGACAGTCCGTTACTTATCATCTGTTGCAATAAGCGTTTTAAGGTTTCAAACTCATCGTTTGAAAATCCACGCAGATGGTGATTGATGGCCGCGCACAAACCAGTTGGGATTTGCGCACAAATACCTAGTCCCTCTTCGGTTAACTCCAGATGCACCACTCTACGGTCTTGCTCGCAACGTTTACGCACCAGCAAATCTTTGGCCTGCAGCCGGTCTAGCATACGTGTCACCGCGCCGGTATCCATGTTCATCTCTTTTGCCAGCACTGCCGCCGTTTCACCTTTACCCTGCGAGATCAACCAAAGTGGTCGCCATTGCATCGCAGTTAAACCATGCACTTGCATTTCCACATCTATCGTTTTCAGCATTGAAAGATGCAAGGTTTTAACTAGGTAGCCTATGGTTTCTTCAGGCTTACAATTTCCAGGAAAATAAAATTCACCAGAAGACAAATGCTCAGCCAGATCCGCGACTGACACCTCCCCATTGCGGGAATCGGGTACGGGGATGATTTTCTGAGTATTTGCCATACGCAAGAATATAGCTGCCTACGCAGCTATTGTCAAGGCAGCCTATATGAATTTAGTTTTTTACAGAATGTCTTGCTTAAGACTCTTTGTCTGAGAAGAAAAAGCAAACATGGAAGAGGTAAGTTTAGTTGGATTTATACTGGCCGTCAGCAAGGAGCTCGCCGACATAAATACCACCAAAACAACTTACTATAATCAGGATTAGAAGCAATTGGAAAACGTTCCTCCAAAAATTGAAATTTGATTGACGAAAAAAACAAAAGACTTGCAAAAAAAATTTTAATCCTTTGCTTTACAACGAATTACCTAACTCTAAGGATAGGTATTGAAAATTTTACCGGCATTCTTTTGTGTGTCAAAAAGCAGGAATAACTTGCGGAGTACCTTGCACTCTCTTCATTGGGTTAGACCTGCATTGCTATCCTCAGATAAACGCCCAGAAGCGAAAAACATTCCTAATTGGCGCTCTTACACTGTTGGCGGCCGCGCTAATGCACTTGACCGCCTGAATCAAATTCAACTGACTACGACAAAAGTTATCACGCAAGTTGCCGGGCAGCTTTCATCATTAAGGGACTAGGTAATACCTCATGATACAGGTCGCTACTGGCCTCATATCGAATTCTAAAGGCCAAGTGTTGTTGAAATCGGAAACGTATCACAGGTCTTTTTCAATGTGCGTCCACAAATAGTATATTCTTTACGTGAGTTCTTCTCATCGCGCCTAATTGCGACGGTCATTTATTGTTTAGCTTTTATTGGAAGGTTTTCCCATGAAACAGTTTTACAACCTCAAAATTTCCGCAAAATTATTTGTGGGCTTTATCCTTCTGCTCACGCTCACTGGTTTTCTTGGTGGGTTTTCAATTTATCAACTATCACGCGTGAATACCACGGCCTATGATCTGGGTACGAATTGGATGCCATCCATCAACGCAGCGATGGGGATTAAAGAAAGGATTTCGCGTCTGCGCACTCAGGAAATGCAGATAGTTTTATCGGCCGGAGATAGTGCGGCACTGGATAAATATCAAAAACGCTGGAGTGACTACGTTGCTGAACTAAAAAAATATGAAGAAACTTATGCCAAGCTGATCACTGAGCCAGAAGAGAAAATATTGTATGCGGAATATCTAAAACTCTGGGATCTATATGTGATTGAAGCCGGAAAATTAACCGAGCAGGCGCGTGCCAATGATATGGACGCAGCACGTAAAACATTGCGCGGCGACTCTTCTAAGCTAAATGCCGAAATGCTCATCAGAGCCGACAAAATTGTGAAGATAAATTCAGACGGCGGGGTAGCGGCATATCAATTGGGTGAAAAAATTTACGCCAATTCCCGCGCCCTGATCATCGCCGTTTTGTTAGGTAGCATCGCGCTGGGTTTGACTCTGGCATATTTTATAGCGCGCGTTGTTTCCCGTCCTTTGCAAGAAGCGGTACGGGTGGCGAAAACTGTGGCTTCTGGCGATCTGACCAGTCAGATTGAGGTAAAAACCACGGATGAAACTGGCGAACTGCTGCAGGCGCTCAAGGAAATGAATAGCAGTCTATTATCGGTAGTCGGAGAAGTGCGTAGCGGCACGGATCTGATCGCGACAGCATCCAAACAGATTGCCGTTGGCAATATGGATTTGTCGTCCCGCACCGAGACTCAGGCCAGTTCGTTAGAAGAAACTGCCTCGTCCATGGAAGAAATTACCTCCACCATCAAACATAACAGCGACAATGCCAGGCAGGCGAATCAATTGGTGCAGTCGGCTTCCGAAGTTGCACAAAAGGGTGGCGCCGTGGTATCGCAAGTGGTGAGCACCATGGGTTCCATCAATAACTCTTCCAAGAAAATCGTCGATATCATTGCGGTCATCGATGGCATTGCCTTTCAAACCAATATCCTGGCCTTAAATGCGGCAGTAGAAGCGGCGCGCGCCGGTGAACAGGGCCGTGGCTTTGCCGTCGTGGCATCCGAGGTGCGCAATCTGGCGCAACGTTCTGCCAGTGCCGCCAAAGAAATTAAGGAGCTGATCAACGACTCTGTGGATAAAGTCGATCAGGGCACCAAGCTGGTCGATCAGGCGGGCAGCACCATGTTAGAAGTGGTGGCCAGCGTTAAACGCGTTAGCGACATCATCAGCGAAATTACCGCAGCGGGACTGGAGCAAAGTGCCGGCATAGATCAGATCAATATCGCCATCACCCAGATGGATCAGGTAACACAGCAAAATGCGGCGCTGGTTGAAGAAGCCGCCGCTGCCGCCGCTTCTATGCAGGATCAGGCTAGCAATTTGAGTCGTGTGGTGAGTGTATTTAAATTGGATCTGAACGAAGCCGCAAAAAGCCAGATCGATAAGCCCATGAGTGTGCATGCGTCGCCCAAGATTCAAGCCGCAAAAAAAGGCGTGACCAAAGCACCTGTAAGTAAGCGAAGTGTGACGCCAGCGCTAGCAAAGCCAGCAACGGTAAAAGCTAAGCAAACTACACAAGGCGCACAAGCTGACGACTGGGAAGAATTTTAGACATTTCTTGTGACTGCTGTCGCCACGCGGAATACGGCATAGCTCAACAAAAAGCGGCATTCGACAAATAGTTCGAATGCCGCTTTTTTTAGTACTTATTTTTTGCGTGATCGACCTTTTCCACAGCAGCCTCTGACGCCCTTAAAGCTTGGCAATGGAGACTTCCGTCGCCTTCACCAGCGCGACCACTTCGGTGCCGACGACCAGACCCAGATCGCGGATGGAGCGGGTTGTGATGACCGAGGTGACAATGCCGGCTGGCGTTTCTACATCGACTTCCGAGACTACCGGTCCTTCGATGATTTCCTTGATTTTTCCGCGGAATTGATTGCGTACATTGATGGCTTGAATGGTCATGGTGATTTCCTTTGTATAGAGCGTGCGGGGATATACTCCCCTATAAATATTAAAAAATGTGCCAATTACGCACGAATGTAAAGCGCTAATGAAAAATACTGGGTGGTGTATATGGTTTTAAGAAAAAGTTAGATCGCCCAGGAAACCTGACTCACTGTGCGTAATAGTGAGACATCACCGAGTTCGCTATCGAGTGCTACCGCTGGATGATTGAGTACCCGCGACAATATCTTTGCTTCCAACTCGGCAAATGCCAGATTGCCGCGAACGCGCGGCCTTGGCAGATCAACCGTTTGATCCAGCGTAATCTGGCCGTCTTCGATCAGTATCACGCGATCGGCCAGCGCCACGGCCTCCTGCACATCATGGGTTACCAGCAGCGCCGTAAAGCCGCGCTGTTGCCACAGGCTTTCGATCAGGTTTTGCATCTCTATGCGCGTCAATGCATCGAGCGCGCCCAGTGGTTCGTCCAGTAGCAACAGAGCTGGCTCGTGGACCAAAGCTCTGGCCAGTGCAACGCGCTGACGCTGTCCGCCGGAGAGCACTGATGGCCAGTCGCTGGAACGATCGTACAGCGCGACCTTGTCCAACACTGCAGCGGCTGCTTGTTTGCCATTTTTCAATCCCAATGCGACGTTGTTCAAGACGTTTTTCCACGGAAGTAATCGTGAATCCTGAAACATCACACGAATTTCTGGTCGGCCAGACGCATCGTCAAATTGCACGCCACCGCTGTCAGCTTGCTCCAGACCTGCAACCAGACGCAACAGCGTACTTTTGCCGCAACCGCTACGTCCGATCACGACGATAAATTCGCCCGCCTTCACTTGCAAATTGAGCGACTTGATTACCTGACGGCCTTGATACGATTTTTGCAGCATGCGTATCTCGAACGCGCTTCCCTGGCTTGGCCGCTTGGCAGGCAAAGCCGGCTCTGGCCATTCATCCTCGGTATTCCAACTAGGGCTGAGCAGGTCTCTTAACGCAGCAATCTCAGCCACGGCAGCACTTGGATAAAGACTATTTAAACGATTCATACTGACCTCTTTTGATAGCCCGGATGCCAGCGCAACCAGTAATGTTCCAGCGCACGTGAAAGCACGTCGGCCAACTTACCCAACAAGGCGTACAGCAAGATCCCGACCAACACCACATCGGTTTGCAGAAATTCACGGGCATTCATCGTCATGTAACCGATACCGGCTTGCGCTGATATGGTTTCTGCGACGATCAGCAACACCCACACCAGTCCCAGCGAGAAGCGCACACCGACCAGTATCGATGGCAAGGCACCAGGCAGTATCACATCGCGATACAAGGCCCAACCTGACAGGCCGTAACTTTGCGCCATCTCGATCAAGCCCTTATCGACTGAACGGATGCCGTGAAAGGTGTTCAGATACACGGGAAAAAACACGCCGACCGAGACCAGAAACAGCTTGGCAGTCTCATCAATACCAAACCACAAAATCACCAGCGGGATCAGTGCCAGTGCCGGAATATTCCTGATCATTTGCAGCGTCGTGTCGAGCAGGGTTTCTGCTAGCCGGAAGCTGCCCGTCAACAAGCCCAGTAGCAAACCTAGGCCACCGCCGACCGCGAAGCCTGATATGGCGCGCCACAAGCTAGTCTTGGCATGGAGCCAGATTTCGCCAGAGACGGTCAAGGTCCAAAATGCCTTGGCCACGGCCAGCGGTTCCGGCAGTATCCGGCTGGACAACCAACCTAGCTGCGCGGCGATTTGCCAGAACAGTATCAGTGCCAGAGGTACCGCCCACGGTGCCAGCCGGTACAGCAGATCATGCAAGGGCTGGTGTAGATTCGATGCGCGCCTTCCGACGTCGCTCGCTGCCAGCACATTGAACGTGCTGGCATTGCCGGATTTTTCTACAAATGGAGTGATGAACTGACTCATGTTAGTCACCTCGCCTAGGCGGCCTTAGGCACGACACTATTGGCGATGATTTCGCCAAACGGACCGGTCAGGCTGCTAGTCACGGCCGGATTGCCTTTGCCAAGCAAAGGAAACACCAGCTCGGAAAAACGATACGACTCTTCCAAATGCGGATAGCCCGAGAAGATGAAGGTTTCTATCCCCAAATCGGCATATTCTTTGATGCGTGCCACCACGGTTTCCGGATCGCCGACCAGCGCTGTTCCTGCTCCGCCGCGTACCAGGCCAACACCGGCCCAGAGATTAGGCGACACTTCCAGCTTGTCACGTTTGCCGCCGTGTAAAGCAGTCATTCTTTGCTGGCCGACAGAATCCATCTTGGCAAAGGATTTCTGTGCACGAGCAATCACATCATCGTCCACATACTTGATCAGGTCTTCGGCCGCCTGCCACGCCTGTTCATTGGTCTCGCGCACGATCACATGCAGGCGTATGCCGAAGCGCAGGGTACGGCCATGTTTTGCCGCACGGGCACGCATGTCGGCAATCTTGACCGCTACCGCTGCCGGTGGTTCGCCCCAGGTCAGGTACACATCAACCTGTTCTGCTGCCAGCTCATGCGCTGGCTCCGAGGAACCACCGAAATACAGCGGAGGATGCGGTTGCTGAACCGGCGGATACAGCGTTTTCGCTCCTTTCACTTGCAGATGCTTACCTTCAAAGTCAAAGCCGGCATCGCCGCCCTCCCCCGCCAATGAAGCACGCCAGACACGCAGAAATTCATCGGTTATTTCATAGCGCTTTTCATGATCGGCAAACACGCCGTCCGCTTCCAGTTCAGCTTGATCTCCACCAGTGACGATATTGACCAACAGGCGTCCGTTGGACAAACGATCAAAGGTGGAAGCCATACGTACCGCCAAACCAGGGCTGCTCAGTCCCGGGCGAATAGCGACCAAAAACTTCAGATTGCGCGTCGCCCCTATCAGGCTCGACGCAACCACCCAGGCGTCTTCGCAAGAGCGTCCCGTCGGCAGCAAGACACCATCAAATCCTTGGGTATCGGCAGCCACCGCCACTTGGCGCAGATAGTCGTAATTAATCGCCCTTGCGCCCTGACTGGTACCTAGATATCGGCTATCGCCATGGGTAGGAATGAACCAAAATATTTGCAGACTCATGATATGACCTTTATATTTTTTAAAGCTTGCTGCCAGGCGGTAACCAGACGGCGTCTTTGATATTGACGGGTTTAGGGATTAGCTTCTGCTGATAAAAATTGTCGGCCACGCGTTGCTGTTCATCGACGATGTTTTGCGTCAGATACACCACTGGCGAGCGTGGGCGGCGTTCCAGAAAAGCGGCAATCGTGGGCTTATCCAAACCCGTGCTGGCGGCAATTTCCGCGATTGCCTCAGCGCGATTTTTCTGTACGAAGTTGTCGCTCTTGGTCAGCTCTTCAAACAAGAGCTGTATCACTTTCGGGTACTTGTCGGCAAAACTGCGGTTCGATAAATAGTGCGACAAATTGTTCACCAGGCCTTTGCCGGTCACCAAGATCCGGGGCTTGGCACTTTGTTCGACTGCAGCCCAATAAGGGTCCCAGATTGCCCAGGCATCCACGCTGTCACGCTCAAACGCGGCGCGCGCATCGGCCGGAGCCAGATAGATAGGCGTGATATCGGACCATTGCAAACCGGCTTGCTGAACAGCACGCAAGACATGGTAATGCGCGCTGGAGCCCTTCTGAAACGCGACTTTCTTACCCTTCAGATCGGCTAATGTCTTGATGCTGGAATCAGGCTTTACGAGAATTGCGCTGACGCCTGGCTTAGCCGGCTCGGCGCCCACATACACCAGATTGCTACCTGCAGATTGTGCAAATATCGGCGGCGGCTCGCCAGTGGTGGCGAAGTCGACGCTACCGACCGACAAAGCTTCCAACATTTGTGGTCCAGCGGTAAATTCAAACCAGCTAATTTTCACGCCTTTCAATTGCTGCTCCAGCGCCTGACGTTGTTTTAACAATGTCAGGTTGACGGAGCTCTTTTGAAATCCGATGCGAATTTCTTTGGGTGCGTCATTGACTGCAATTGCTGCTGTTGCCAGCGCTGGCAACAATATTGTCACGGCGCTCAACAGCCATAGAATTTTCCGACGAAAAGTTATTAGGGTTTGCGTATTCATGGCAGGACCTTAAAACTTGATGCCGACGACCGCATCCCTGATATTGATTTTCTTAGGAATCAATTTTAGATCTGCGAAGGTATCCGCGATATTTTGCTGCTCTTTGATAACCTGTTCACTCAATGGTCTGACACCGAACGAGAAACGATTGGTAGAGATGTCAACGATAGCCGGCTCCAGACCGATCTGAGCAGACAAAATCGCTGTCACCTCCTTCAAATTTTTGCCACCCCATTCATCGATCTTGACCAATTCTTCCAGCACAATGCGCAGCACTTCTGGTTTTTTTTGCGTATATGCTCGAGAGGCCAGGTAGAACTGATGATTACTGACGATGCCTTTGCCATCGACTAGCACGCGTGCACCCAGCTGTTTTTCTGCCGCGGCCTGGAACGGATCCCAAATCACCCAAGCATCGACGCTGCCACGCTCGAAGGCAGCGCGTGCATCAGCTGGCGGCAAAAAGACAACATTGACGTCCTTGTAAGCGATGCCGGCTTTTTCTAGCACCTTGACCAGCAGGTAATGTACGTTGGAGCCCTTGTTGAGGGCAATTTTCTTGCCCTTCAAATCAGCCGCAGTTTTCAATGTCGAATTCTTCGGCACCAGTATCGCTTCGGCGGATGGTGCAGGCGGCTCATTGCCGACATACACCAGATCGGCACCAGCGGCCTGGGCAAAAATCGGTGGTGCTTCGCCGGTGGTGCCAAAATCTATGCTGCCGACATTCAAGCCTTCCAACAGCACAGGGCCAGCGGGGAATTCTGTCCACTTCACCTCTACGCCCAAGGCTGCCAGACGCTTATCGAGCGCTCCTGTGCCTTTTAACAAGGTCAGCGTGCCGTATTTTTGATAGCCGATCCGCAAACTGGAATTCAGACTGCCCTTTGTTAGCAACGTAGTTTGTGCGTAAGCAGAAGAAATACTGCCAGTCAGGGTCATTGCCGTCAGCGCCGACAACCAGCCTAGGGTGCGACGTTTTGATGTGTGTTTTTGATCTTTACTCATGCTTGGCCTCGAAATTTTTGGAAAAGCAGTCCCCCTGCCGTGAATACGCGGCTAAGTCGACTACTGAAAATTGGTTTTTTTATTGGCTAGAATTACGTCATCTTTATGCACTACAGTGATCCGGCATTGCAGCAACTAGCAGTTCAGATTCGCGCAAAGGGATTAGACGCGCAGCCAAATGGTTAACTCCGTCTTGCAGGCGCTTTAGAATAGTCGGATCGATGCGCAAGCCAAGCTGTTCCGTCCATTCCACTTGCGCATCGGTGGCGTACACACTAGTGAGCACATGCTCGGCATCGAGCGCCGCCAGCACTGGCCGCAATGCATAATCGAGCGCCAGCAGATGCGACTGACTCCCCCCAGTTGCCAGTGGCAAGACCAATTTTCCACGCAAGCCATCCTGCGGCAAGATATCCAGAAACGTTTTCAGCAGACCGCTATAGGCGGCCTTATAGATAGGAGTAGCAATCACGATCGCCTTGGCTTGCGCCAGTTTGTGCTTCGCAGCGACCAGTTCCGGGTGAGAGAAGTCTGCGTGCAGCAAAGCTTGCGCAGGCAAATCTTTGACGTTTAAACTCACCGTGTGGTAGCCCAACTCCTTCAATTTATCGCCGACATAATAAAGCAATCGACTTGAGCGAGATGGTGTTGACGGGCTTCCGGATAGCAGCAGTATGCTCATGATTGTTCGTCCTAAAGCGTGATTGAATGTCTGAACGGCTGCTTTATCTTAGTTCCTTACCCGGTTGATAAATCTGATCAAACACACCGCCATCAGCGAAGTGATCTTTCTGCGCCTTGGTCCATCCACCAAACGACTCATCGATATTAAACAACTTGATTTTGGCAAACTGAGCCGCGTATTTCTTCTGTGCCTTGTCAGTAGTCGGACGATAGTAATTCTTGCCTATAATTTCTTGCGCCTCGTCGGAATACAGGTAATTCAGGTAGGCTTCAGCCACTTTGCGTGTGCCGTGTTTGTCGACGACTTTATCGACCACAGCCACTGGTGGTTCCGCCAGAATACTGATAGACGGTGTCACGATCTCGACCTTATCGGCACCAAATTCCTTGATCGCCAGATAGGCTTCGTTTTCCCAGGTCAAGAGCACGTCACCAATACCGCGTTCTGCAAAGGTCACCGTTGATCCGCGTGCGCCCGAATCGAGTACTGGCACATTCTTGAATACCCTCTGCACATAGTCTTTTGCCGTAGCCTGTGTCCCACCTTTTTGATTTAAGGCATAACCCCACGCTGCCAGATACGACCAACGTGCACCACCCGAAGTTTTAGGGTTTGCCGTGATCACGGACACGCCAGGCTTAGAAATATCCCCCCAATCCTTAATTCCTTTTGGATTTCCCTTACGTACCAGGAACACGATGGTAGAGGTGTAAGGAGACGCATTGTGCTGCAAGCGCTTTTGCCATGCCTTATCGAGCAAACCTTTCTCTGCAATCGCATCAGTATCATAAGCCAGCGCCAGTGTCACCACATCGGCATCGAGACCATCAATCACAGCACGGGCCTGCTTACCAGAACCACCATGTGATTGCTTGATGGTGACGTTGTCACCGCTCTTGGCTTTCCATTGTTTAGCAAATGCCTGATTTACATCCTGATATAACTCGCGTGTCGGATCGTAAGATACATTGAGCAAGGTAATGTCAGCAGCGTGGACTATGCCGCCCACGGTACCGATGACAGCGATAGATGCGGCGAGAAGGAGTTTCTTGATTGTCATAAGGGTTTCCATTAAAAATTAAATTGATTTCTAAGGGTTATAGATTAAATCGACGATCGAAAAACAAGAACGAATCATTTAATCGTTAGATATTCGTTTTTCACCTATGTCTCGCATTGGATCTATTTGAGCAGGTTGCATGGGGCATAAAGCGCAGTCTTACCCATCGCCACTATCGGGCGGACAACAGCAACGCGTCGCAATTGCAAGAGCTCTGGCAATGCAACCGCCGATGATGTTGTTTGACGAACCCGCCAGTGCGCTTGATCCGGAGATGGTCGGAGAGGTGTTACTTGTAATGCGAGATCTGGCGCGCGACGGCATGACCATCGTCTGCGTCACACTTGAGACGGGCTTTGCGCGCGAAGTGGCGGATCGCGTGCTTTTCATGGATCAGGGGCAATTGCAAGAACGCGCCACA
Source organism: Undibacterium sp. Ren11W (assembly GCF_049340485.1). NCBI lineage: Bacteria > Pseudomonadati > Pseudomonadota > Betaproteobacteria > Burkholderiales > Oxalobacteraceae > Undibacterium > Undibacterium sp. Ren11W. The sequence continues at coordinate 371,847 of NZ_JBMPPB010000005.1, read as the reverse complement.
CCGGATGATTTTTTCAATCGGCCAAAGCATCCTCGTATGCAAAAATTTCTCTCGGATACGGTAACAATATATCCAGAACGATGCCTTGCACATCATTAAATGGGACGCGAATAGCCTCCCATTCTTCGCACCACAATCACCGAGCAATAGACCTGCAACGAACACTGAGATTTTTAGTTTTTGGCGCGTATGCAGACAGTTGTACAGAAGAAGTGGATGGACAACAATCTGGACTCGACTAATGAAATACTGCGAAGAAAAAGAAAAAAATGAAAGGTGTAAGTTTTGTTCAATTTACACTTACCGACATGCGCCCAGCGACAGTAAGTGATCGAAAGGAAAGTGGTGAGTTAAATATCATCAATGCAAATCGACATGCAGTTGAGTAAATGATTCATCAGGCATACAACCGTCGTACGATTAAACGCGCTAAAGCGACTAAGTCGAGAACACGTTGAAAAATCATCTTCCGAAAAAACAAAAGGCTTACAAGTTTAAACTTGTAAGCCTTTGATTTGCAACGAATTCGGTGGGGTGGACGATGGGGCTCGAACCCACGACAACAGGAATCACAATCCTGAAAAATTCACATTACCAAACATTTCCAATTGTAGCGATACCTCTTGAAACCCGCATGGATTCTGCGTTTGGCACAGAATTACAAAAATTTAGTATTACCTTATATTCCTCTTTGTTGCTATTATTTGCCTACATGGTGCCTACATGACGCCTACACAATACCAACGAGAAACGAAAGAGTATGAGCAAAGAAAATTTTACAATAAAGCTTGTCGACAGTTTTAAATGCGCTGAAGGCAAGCAACAATCAATATTATGGGATGGAAAAACTCCAGGTTTGGGATTACGCGCAACAGAAGCAAATGCAAAATCCTACATTTTCGAATCACGCCTGCATGGTCGAACAATAAGAATAACAATCGGCGATCTCAAGACATGGCCGATCAGTAAGGCGCAAGGCGAGGCTACTAAATTGAAATCCCTGGTCGATCAGGGGATCGACCCACGGCAACAAAAAATCGAACAGCGTATCAAAGCTGATGCGACTCGTGTCGAAACAGAACGGCAACTGGTCACGCTGGGTGACATTTGGCCGCGCTATATTGAATCACGTCGTCACAAATGGAGTGAATGGCATATCCGTGATCATGAAAACGTTGCTCGTCGTGGGGGCGAGAAAAAAATTAGAGGCAAGGGATTAACTGAACCTGGGCCGCTCGCCTCATTGTTAGATATTCGCTTATGTGACATGAACGGCAAGCGACTCGGTGGATGGCTCGCATTAGAATCCTCGAACCGACCAACGCAAGCCAGTTTAGCGTTTCGACTTTTATCTGTATTTGTTAACTGGTGCGATTCTCAATCTGAACTAGCTGGATTGGTACCGCCGGGAGCTTGTAAAACTCAGCATGTACGAGATGAAGTGCCAAACAAAAATACCAAAGAGGGAGATAGTTTACAACGCGAACAGCTTGCGCCATGGTTTAAGGCGGTGCGAGAAATGGAAAACAGTATTCAATCTGCCTACCTACAAATTCTTCTTATAACAGGCGCACGCCGGCGCGAATTGGTCGCATTGCGCTGGGAAGACGTGGATTTTCAATGGAAGAGTCTCACCATTCGCGACAAAGTTGAAGGTGAACGCACGATTCCTTTAACCCCCTACGTCGCTACTATCCTAGAATTACTTCCACGAAGGAATGAGTGGGTGTTTTCTAGTCCTGCCGCAGCAAATGGACAACTCACAGAGCCTACTCCGGGACATAAGCGTGCACTTGTCGCTGCTGGATTGCCTGATCTTACCTTGCACGGACTACGCAGATCCTTTGGCACCCTTGCGGAATGGTGTGAAGTGCCGGCAGGCGTAACAGCACAAATTATGGGCCACAAACCCAGTGCCATCGCTGAGAAACATTATCGCCGTCGCCCACTCGACCTCTTGCGTCAGTGGCACGAAAAAATTGAGCTATGGTTCTTAGAACAGGCCGGTTTCGATTTTGCACCATCCAAAGCATGTCTGAAAATCGAACTCAGCAAATAAAAAATATCTTTACACCTTGAAAAATAAATTTACAAAATAATTGTTACGTATTGATGCAGACAACATCCATAGTAGTAAAAGCTCTCATAAAGAATGCAAAATGTATCTATCCGATTCGAACACTTTAAGCGAAGCAGCTGAATGGCTTACCGAAAACAAATATGAACCATGGACTTGGAGGAACGTCATTGAAAAATATGCGGAAATGCATTCAGCGACTATCAATGTCGTCATTCCGTGTGGCGCCAGGCTTACCAAACTTTCACCGGGTGAAGTTATGGAAATTGATTTTCTCGATCCTTGTCTGCTCGAAGTATGCAATGTAGAGAGTTTTTTGGAAGATATTTTATTGGGAAATAACCTGGAAAATGCATGTGCCCGCCCACTCGCACTTGTTTCTTCGGACGGCAGTTTGCGGTACCACTCAGTTGCACCGATTCGTGCTTCAGCAATTCGCCTTAATAAAATGGCGATTTTGCGTTTGGCAGATCTTCCACCATTGGATCCATTTAGATTCCTGGTGAATGATATGACAATTGGCCTGCAAGACAATTTAGCCAAACTAGTAAGGAACCATAAGAAAAATGTAGAGACGCCGCCCGGTGAAGTTCTCGAAGAAACGCTTATCTCGTCACAAGTATCGATAGAAATTAGACCAACAGACGGCGAGGTACCTATCCCATTGCAACCGTCCCCCGTTACAGCCCTCAAAGAAATAGATACCTCGTCAAAAGCATTGAATATCGTACCAAAAGGTGGCGATACACTTACTCCATTGGTCTGGAAAATTTGCAACGACCTATATAACGATGGAACTAGACATACAACAGTTCCAGTAATGAGGAAATTGAAGATTTTGGCTGACTCTGACAACAAGGAAGCGAAATACCCTCTCCTATCATCGATCGCTGGTGGAGTAAAATACGACGATGGGCTAGGAGATGAACAAGAATTAAATGCCAAACAGTTGCGTGAACGCATAAAAGAATGGAAAAAAGGAGTTAAAAAAGAATTAAAAACTCGCCATACTAACCAGCTAAATGTCGACCTGCTTTATAGAATAGGTGACTAATAGGTGGCTAATAGTAGGGAATAGTAGGCTACTAGTAGGGATGCCCCCTCCATCACATTTTATTGAATATATTCCGTATCACTATAAATCAACAAAGGTGATACAAAATGAATAGAACTCAACACGCCGACAATAATCAGAAATTGCCGGCGCTCCTCACTACTGCGGAACTTGCCGCATACGAGCGAATATCTCCGTTCACGATCCGCAAGAACTACTGTATGCAAGGCCAACATCATGGAATGGTTCCTATCAAACTTCGCAGCGGAAATTTGCGTTGGCCGTCTGCAGGTTTGATCGCAATGCTGAATGATGGAGCATCTAATGTCTAATCACAGCGAACCAACAACTAACTTAGTCGATACGTTAATCAGAGTCTGTGTCGAACTGGTCGATCCTATTGAATTTTTGACGCCAGAACCGGACGAAAGTGGCAATTGGTTTGAGCCAGACTTATCTACAAATCTCGACGTTAGGTATCTGCTAATTGAAATTCAAAATTCGTTAGTTGCAGTACTAACTCCAATTTTAGGGCGAGATGTCAAAAAAATGGTAAATGATATTTCCATCGCAAAGTTGGAAGCACTACGCGCAATATTGTTCGCCCAAGGAGAGCGATAGTGAGCTATCCACGGAGGACAACAAAATTTAGGGCCAACTTTTCTGCGACTCATACAGAAAGTACCCAAACGAATACGTTTGCAAAATTTCAATTATTCATAAAGTTTCTGCATCATCGAAGCCAATCCTGCGCACTGCCTCCGGCGGGCATGTCACGCGGCAAACAGTTAAGTGTAGGAATCGCGAAATGAACTTACATGAAATGGCGAATCAAATTGGCAAGCTGAAAAATCCAGAGGTAAAAAAGCGCCAAGTCCGCCTACTGATTGAAGCGTATAGAATCCTACTTAAGCATAGTTAAATATGCATTATTACAATTTTCACATAGGCGACTTTAGATCAGGGTCAATACACTTGACCAGGATCGAACGAGCAATTTACCGTGAACTCATCGATGTTTATTATGATACTGAAAAACCGCTCCCCCTTGATTTAGATGCGCTCTGCCATACCGTCGGTGCACGTACAGAAGAGGAGCGTATGATAATCGCCGAACTTCTTAAATACAAATTCGTAAAAACTGAGAATGGTTATTCAAATAAGCGCTGTGACGACGATATCAGCGCCTATCACGCAAAAGCTACGACAGCAAAAGAAAATGGCAAGCGAGGTGGTAGACCACCAAAACAAAAAACGAAGCATAACCCAGAAGAACCCAGCGGGTTTCCATCCGGTTACGATCCGGTTCCAATGGGGTTGCCAGAACAAACCGGATCACAAGCTAACCAAGAACCAATAACCATTAACCAATTAAATACCCCCAAACCCCCTGATGGGGGCTTAGTTCCACTTCAGAAAAAACCTTCAGCGATCTCTTTGCAAGCTTTTATTGACTCATGCAAAGCAAGAGGTGAAAGACCGTTACGAAACTATGCGCCTTTATGGGAGTACGTAAAATCTGTCGGACTAGATAGCGATATGGTTGCCCTCGCCTGGGTTGAATTTTGCAGGCGATTTACTGCTGGAGGGGTGCAGCCCGAGAAGCGCCAGAAAGATTGGCGCATCACCTTCCGAAAATATGTCGAAAACAATTATTTCAAGTTTTGGGCGATTGACATCAACGGAAAATATTTTTTAACCACGCAGGGCAAGCAGGCTGGTAAATTCCACGAACCTAAGGATGCCGCATGAACCAAAACGCATCGATGCCGGCCGCAATCGAAGCCGAGCAATCGGTCATCGGAGCACTTCTGTCTGACAACTGTGCAGTCGATCGCATGGGTGATTTGAGAGCCTCGCATTTTTTTCATAACGATCACCGAATAATTTTTTCCGAAATCATTCGCCAGATAACTTCTGGCAAGCCATGTGATGTTGTGTCCGCAGGATTATTGTTGGCGAAAATTGTCCCAGATTGCATGGTCTATTTAAATGAGATTTCTCAGAACGTTCCAAGTGCTGCAAATATTGCTCGATACGCAGAATTTGTTCGAGACAGTTCTCTTAGACGCGGTTTGCTTGCTGCCACGTCAGAGATATCTGAGATGGCGTTTAATCCCGGCATACGCACTGCTGAAGAAGTCTTGGACTCCGCACAAGCTACTCTTTCAAGATTGTCAGAAACCCGCTCCGCTCGCGAACCAATTCGAGCCAGTGACGCAATGATTGCGCACATTGATGTGATGGATGGTCGTGTTGATCGCAAATACTCGGGTATTCAGACAGGGTTTGCGACCATCGACGAATTACTGACCGGAGGACCGAATCGAGGTGCACTCGTAGTTCTTGGAGCGCGCCCATCAATGGGGAAGACAGCATTCGCACTCAACATTGCGACTCATGTTGCGCATGATCACTCTGTACTATTCCTCTCACAAGAGATGCAAAATGGAGAATTGCTCGATAGAGTACTAGCATCTCTTGGACGCATTCCACTTGGGTCTGTAATTCGAGGCGATATGACGACCGCCGACTGGAATAACTTTACTGCCGCCAACGCGAAGCTCCAGGAACTAAATTTACATCTGGACGACCAACCTGCCCTCACGCTGCTGGACGTGCGATCAAAAGCTAGACTCATTAAACGAAAACATGGACTGGACTTAGTTGTGCTCGACTACCTGCAGTTAATGTCAGGTGTTGGAGATAGTCGAAACCAGCAAATCGAAGAAATCAGTCGTGGTCTCAAGGCATTGGCGAAAGAACTGAATATCGTTGTGCTTGCCTTGTCACAGTTGTCACGGAATGCCGCCAACAAATCGCGCCCACAACTTTCCGATCTGAGGGACTCTGGAGCCATCGAACAGGATGCCGATATTGTGATGTTTGTGCATCGCGATGAAGTTGACAATCCCCAGTCTCATTTATGTGGATTTGCTGACGTATTTATTGCAAAGAATCGCCAGGGCCGCATTGACGATGTTCTATTGGCCTATGAGGGTATGTACACACAATTCAGCGACAGTGCGAAACAAAGGCCAACTGCACCTGCTCAGAGCTATCGCAAAGGCCTGGCAGCAGCGCTATGAAGGTAACTAATGGTGCTGATATTAAAAACTCAATCAGTTAAAAGGAACAAAACATCTCAGGGATGAAGCTAATTTCTCCTTTTATTTCTTTACTCTCTTCTGGATGTCTCGTTGGTTGTCGACTTGGTTGACAACCAAATTGACAACCAAATTGACAACCTCCTTTTTCAACCAAGGTTGTCGTGACTGCATATTAGATTTCAATCTTCCAATGTCATTTTTTAGTTTGCGTTCAAAAAAACGAAGATCATAAATCGCTTATTTATTCGCGCGCCGAGACGATGAACTGAAATGCTATCACGCTCGCTTTACTGATTGCCTTGAAAATTCAATGCTAAAGAGTGATTGTCACACTTTAGAACAGGAGTTGTGTTGGAAGTGAGTTGATAAAATTTCGTGTCTTAAAATTTCTTCAAGACAGCATGAACACTTGTGAAAAATATGCAGTGGCAGTCAAAGGACAAGCAATTGGTTGTCGCTAAATGAAACTTTTTAAAGAAAAGTATTTGATCATGCCAGGTAAAAGAACATCCTCTTGGAGTTTGACAGATCACGCCTGCCGCTACTGTCTTGGCAGAGTGTTACAGCGTGCTGGTCGATCCTCGCCGAGAGTGAGATGTGCCCAGTGCTATCATTCAGCTGACGGAGGGTTCTCGGCGCTATGCTGCTGTGGCGCTGACTGCGGTACTCTCGGGTATGCGCTTGAGTGTTTCAAGAACACAAACATCACTAGGGAAGTGCCGCATGAAATTTTGGTGCGTGAACGATCGGTTCGCGGAGTTTAAATTGTTTGAAAGAATATCTCGAACTTCGTTGGTGATCTGGCGCCATCATATATGGCCAGTTTTTTTATCGACGGCACTACATTTTGAATCTAAGGCGTGACGATGTTCTTATTTTTCTTTGGGTTAGCATTTTTCCGGAATGAATTGTTTAGCGGCGTCTGCTATTGCTACATCTTCAACGTGATCGAAAGCGCTGGTGTCACCAATGAAATCATGAGTGAGAACTCCATCGCAATCAGAGCATAGCCGTGCAACAGTTTCGGAATCGTGTGAATCAACGCTGAGTAGCCAGGGCTGGCGTATCTCGGTTTGATCCATCAATTCATACGCCACATGCGCTTGTGCCCACCTTGTTACATGCCGAATGCATGTTTGCGCATTAGCTCAATGAATCGTTCTAGCCCTACCATTTCAATCGGCGTGGCACTAGGACGTCGAGCTTCGATTTCCGCGCTTGGCGTGAATGATGACGTTGTAAAAATCAAGCCATATTGTCAGCACACTGAATGGTAGACAAATTATCGATGGACGCTAGTGATCTCACTCCTCTACGCTTTCAAACCATACAATAATTGAATTGACGTGTGCTTGCCAGGGCTCAGAACCAGTGGCTTGTATCGCGTCTCCTTTATTCGTCCAGCCATTCATTGAGCAATGCACAATTTTTGAGACTCCCCTGACGCCACTACCATTAACTTCGATGACGATGCCTATATGACCGTCATGTTTTTTTCCATCACTGCCTATGTAATCGGGGTAGACCAGCATCGCTCCTGGTTTGGCTGTTTCTAGTTGAGAAAAGTAGCCGACTGAAGCTAAGCCATCGGCATGAATAGCGGTTGTTTCAAACCATCCTCCATTAATCTTCTTATAGAGCGGGTGATCAACGACACGATTCGGTGAGAAGCGAAGGCACCAATCCACAAACCCGCTGCAATCACATGCACCATTCTCTTGCCAGCTAGAAGCTTCAAAGGAAGGCATTTTGCCTGGGCTTTTATAGGCCGTGGTTTTGGCTAGACCCGACATCGCTCTACTAATTACTGTGGATACATTCATGTTTAAGGTCCTCTATATAAATGGTAATGTTCCCCATAATATCGATGGCTACGATATAAGATATGTCACCGGTTCCCGAAAGGTCACTTTTGGGTGTGTCACAATTTTCCACACCAACCAAGTCCGTATTCACCACTTCGCAATCAAGAAAGACCAATTCAATGCTGAATGCCTTGAATTCAGATTTTCATTAAATACGGCAACTAATCGCGTCGAACCATATTTCAAACAACTGACAGTTCTTTGAGGCTTGAAGCTCTTCACCCTGTTCACTGAATAATTCTAAAACTCGGTTGATTACTTTTTTTTCGATTTATCTCGCTTATAAAAACATTAAATTTGCGCAACTTTGGTGTCCACCGGGGCGATGTTTCACGATAGCACCGTATATAAAATGACGCTTAGTCTGTTTCAACGCCGCGCCAAGAGTTTGTTGAGTAGTAAACAGATGCGACGCTACATTAGGTATGGATGGCGTTTAGGCATAATTGTGGATTGGCAGGATTACCTTTCAGGCACTTTTCGCAAGCAAGTATGTTGGTGGCGTATCCCGCACCTGTACCATAGTCCTCCAGCCCCTGTTTCACGACATTCCCTGCACGTTTTATCCGGAGTCCCAGGTAGTAGCTTCCGCATTGGATGTTTTTTTCAGCATCGGTCATATCGCTGTGGCTAAAATGCGTGCCGGAAGGCGTGTTGGCATTGACGTCGTCAACAGCATCCTTAGTCACTTGCATCAACCCAGTGGCGCTACTGCCGGAATTAATTGCAGCAGGCTTGAATCCGCTTTCCTTCCAGATCAATGCAGTCAGAAGTTCGGTTGACACAGCTGTACAATTATTATTGCTACCCACCAATTCAACAATACGTTCGTAGGTCAGCGCCTTATCAGTGAACAGAGTAGTCTCCAGTTCTAGTGCGCTATCAGTCTTTACCACTCCGTCGAGTTGCAGTTTCAAGTTGCCGTCTGCGTCAAGCTGCATTTCCAAACGGCGCAAGCCGGATGGAAAGTATATGACTTGACGTGCAATGAAGTTCGACAGCTCTAGTAACGTAGAGTCGCTGAGCGCAGGCGAAATTCCCGCTGCTTTCAGGTCTCGCGCTTTCTGAGTCAGCCTTGCAGGAGTCCTAGCTACTGCAGATTTTTTTTCGACCATCATGTTTCTCCCTAAAGTTAGTGAATGACATTGTTCGTTGTTCAGCGTGATTTAAGAAACGTTAAACGTTTCTTAAAAATAATGTAGCACCATGCGGTCAAAATATACGAGGCGTTTTCCCTGCACCTCATCGGACAGTTGTTCATATTCCTCTATCCGTACTGAGTATTCACGCGAAACCCGTGATTGAAATGGCAGCGTGACACTCCACGAATTCGTAGCCGCGTCGTGGGTCAGTAGCTGTTCGTCCGCTTTGTTGGACACTGGCACCCATGCGCCATTGATGGGTTCAGCTGGCTCATCAAGTACTAATCCCACCTGCCTTTCTTCGATCGTAGCCAAGAGGGCTGTCTTCAACGCGGCAGCCTTGGAGTCCGGAATCGTTGTGCCTGTGATAGTTACACGCACACGCACGACATGTCCGCGTGCATCGCGCTCACTGGTGAGCGTCGCTGTCCGCTCTGGCATGAGCTGGATGAATTCCGTGGCAACGATCGGCGACAGACGTAGATCCTCAAGGTCGTCATGCCTGGCGTGGGCTTGATAACGGGCCAGTGCGAGCCGTACAAACGGTTGGTATGCGAGGGCAGGATCGATCTGTATATCGACAAACATCTTTCCACTGCCCCGGTCAAGTATGGGGCGGTAAAGGGCGAGCTTGATCGTCGATGCACTGGTACCTCCTGCACCAATCGGTCCGAAGTCGATGTTTTCATATTCCTTGAGCAGGGCCAGGTCGATGCACGGCTCGAGCGGCACGTCCTGCAAATGATACATGTCGATGTCGAGCACGTCGTGGGGACCGCCGGTCCGTTCTAGATCAGCTTGGGTGCACAATCGGTTCATTAATGCTGATGCGGGAATATTTCCGAACTCCATATCTTCACCAAGGATAGGATCAAGTCCCCAGCGTGTGATTACAGGTTCCACCGCAGGGTGTGGCGTTGCGTTGTCGGCACCGTTTATTCCGAGTATCGCCTGTAAGGCGCTCGGCTTCGTCGGTAGTGCGGCGCCCGGCCAACATACCAGCGCGAGCAGTTCGCCATTTCCTGATTTGTACCAAATTGGGCCGAGCCAGACCCTAAACCAGCCCGCTTGGCGCGAGCGCTTGCTTGTATTGAACGGTGCTGTTCTATCGTCCCAGGCGAACACGGGAACCACATAGTCGACTGTGGGCTGTTCTGGCCGTTCTGTACACGCTACGACCACCCGCCGCGATTTGGATGAGCGCCGGATCTTCTCGCCATCGAATCCCGTAAACTCGTCGGCGTGCCGCGCTTCTCCGGAGGTAATGACGTTGATCGCGCGGGCGCGCGTGTCGCCGAAATCGACATCGCCCGTGACGGCGGTCGTCTTGCTATGGTCGGCATCGCGCACCGACAATTGAGCATCGAGCCGTTGGTAGCGCTGAAACGGGGGCAACTGGCGCGGCATGGGAGCCAAGGCCGGCGAACCGTGGTCATCGCCCGCGACCATTGCGATATTCGGTACGTCGAACAGTTGGACATTTCTTAGCGCTGCCGTAAAGGCATAGCCTCCGGCCCGATCGGCTGCGGCCCGCGTCGGCAGATCGATCCAATGGGCGACGCCGCGCAAGTGATTGGTGGAAGAGCGCTCGAGTAGGACATGCCCGAGAACGCACGCGCTTGTCTTGTTCGTGAAGCGTTCGAGCGTCAATGGAAAATGCGCATCATCGGGTTCGATCGGGCGCATCGCCTGGTCGACCGCGTGCACCAGGTCGAGCTCTTCGTAGGGATTGATCATCCAGAACGAGGAACTCTTCAAGCTCATGCCGCCCTTGGCCAAGCCATCGCTTTCCCAACGCTCGAGCAAATCGACCACTTTCGCCCTGACGGTCGTGATATCGGCGGCCTCGGCGTCGCTAATTGCGAATGCTTGTCTGACCGCGGCGCCCTCGACGACGTGGTGCGCCAGCTGCGCGATCTGCTCCACCACCCCGGCTTGCTCCAGCATCGGCCTGGTCACTTCGTGCCAGACGCGCAAGATGACCTGCGCACCCTTGAGCAGCCGCACGGTCAGGCCATGCGCATCCATCGTCGCCGCGAATCCGACATCGGGATCGATGCCGTCGGCTTGTGCGAGTACTTTCAAGCGCATCTCGGCGCAGTCGGGCCAGCTGCGATTGCCTTGGTAGTAATTGAACGAGTCGCAGTACATCAACCGTTCGTCGCCTTTGCGATAGATCGCGACGACCGCGCGCGTGGCCCATGGGTCCGGGTAATAGGGGGTATCGGGGCGGCCTGCCAGCGCATGCCGCTCGAAGAACTGTTCGAGCGGGTGCAGCTGCGCTCCCTTCGCGTTCTTGAAGGTGGTTTTCCGGCTGGGGAAGTCACCCTCTTTGGTCAGCTTGACGCCCTTGAATGCGGAGCCAGGCCAGGTGCCATGGTTGCGGAAGGCGTCGAAAACGCCATGTCGCAGGCACAGGTCCTGGCTGCTGGCGCGCGGCGGCACCAGCACTCGCAGAGCTTCGCCGCGCTCGCGGCGGTGGTGCACCGAGGTGGCCACGATCACGCGCCTCGAAGCGTCCTTGGCGAAGTGCGCGCGGTCCAGCGGATCGATCAGCAGCACGTTCGGCGGCGCTATCGGTTCGAAGCGGTGGAACACCTGTCCTCGTGCGCCGTCCCCGATCGTCAGCGGCGGCGTGGCTTGGTTGTACAAGCGCTCGGCGCGCGCCAGTTCCAAGGAGTTCCCGTCGATCATAGCCAGACGCACGCCGCAGCGGTACTGCTGGCCGAAGCGCTGGTGCGGGGCATCGGCGGCATCATATTCGATGATTAATTCGCCGACGGCCGAAGCGCTGTCCGCGCTGCACATCTGGAGTTCCTGCACGGGTGTTGCCGTGTTGCCAGCGCCCAGTCCGAGCGTTCCCCATCGAAACATCTCGCCTTCGAGTTGCCCTTTGACCGAGCCGCTTTCATCTTTGGCGGTGCGGGTCATCTCCGTGAGGAAGGCTTCGCACCGGCCAATCTGGCTGAACCAGTGCGTGACGTCCTCGCCGTCCTTGCCGAATTGGACGCGGCGAATCCGGCGTGCGGTCAGCGATTGCCATCCCGACGCGGCGGAGGCGCTGACGTTGCGTATGTCGGGACGGTATCCGGCAAGCAGATGCTCGAGATACAGTTCGGTCCTGGTCGCCGGCGCGCTCGCCGATTCAGGCTGCTCCTGCGTCTTGACCGCGGCCAGCTTGCGCTTTTCCCCAATTTCGATCAGCGAGACCCCCACCGTCTCCTGGGGCTGGATGCCGATCTGGCTGGCCAGGCGCCCGGCCTGCTGTTCTGTGCTATAGCTAATCGCGCTTTGCACAAAACGGTCGGGAGTGCGGTCGACGTCAAGCTGAGCCAGGACAAACTCATCGTGCCCGCCAAGGTTGAGTACCCCTTGCTGGTATGCCTGCGCGGCATGAATCGACACGGGAAAGCCGTCCTTGAGCAAGGTCCACTGGGGATCGCCGACCGGCTCGGCTGGTGCGCCTGGCGTCCGGCGCACGCCGGTCACGGCGATCGCACTCATGGCCGTGGGCGGCACGGCAAACTCGTGCTCGACGCTGATGCTAATGCCCAGCAGCTTGGCCAGCCAGGGGTGCACCGACATGGCTGCGGCGCGCCTGCAAAATTCCTGAATGAGTGCGGCGTTTCCGCTTTCTTCTTGGCAGATGCCCAGACTCGGGCGCGATGACGGCTCGCCGGCATTGGCATAGACCAGCTTGCGGCTTGCCAGGTGGACGGCGAACGCATCCATGCCATGCTCGTCGCCGGCGACGGCCTTGTGGCTGTCGGCGCCGGGCGCGCGCGTATTCTTGGTCAAAAGGAAGTCGACGTGGGTGCTCGAATAGGGCACCCGGGCCGGCTCGTGGCCTTCCTCGCTGTCGTCGCCCGCCGCTTTCGTGCCGGAAGCGGCGCTCAGTACCGTGAGGGCCTGGACCGACCAACTATCGACGGTCACCTGGGCCGCGAACGCATGGAGATTATTGAAAGCGCTAATCTGGTTCGCGGCAGCGTCGATCTGCTCGGCCAAGCCCCGCCCCTGTACCTTGACCGATGTGTACAGCGCGGCCGCGCCGTGCAAATTGCGCAAGCTCGCCTCGCTGGGCGGGACGTGGGGGACGCGGCCGCTGACCGCGTCGTCGGCCGCGGCCAGCCCTGCTGCGCGCGCGGCGCCGCTGTAGCGCATCAGGCCATCGGCGAATATGCCGGCCACGCAGCGCCCGGTCACGCTGGCCAGGCTGGCGGAGCAATGGGCTTTTTCCAGGTTCTGGTTGGCGCGGTTGAGCAACGTGTCCTCGACCCCCAATGACCTACCTTGACGGAAGCGCGCCGCCAGGTCGCCGAACAGCGCCTGCCACAGCCGTGATGCCTGGTCGAGGGTGATTCCCTGGCTGGTCAGGTTGCGCTGGTAGTGCAGCGCCAGGTCGACCTCTTCCGGATCGCGCTGGCCCGATACGCCGATTTGCGCACTTCCCATGGCCGCCAGGTAGCGCGGCCAGTCCGCGAACGCATCGACGTTGGTCCAGTCCTCCTGGCGCAGCATCATGCGCGCGCTGAAGCGCAAGCGCTTGGGAAGGTGATCCGCTACACCCCATGGGACAAGGTACCAGTGGACTTGGGCGGGCGCGGACGCGGTTGGATCGAAGGGCATGGTGTCTTCCTATGCAAGTGCGGCACATGGTGTGCAGGTGGACTTCAAATCGGCTGCGGTGCAGTTGCCGGCCGCCGTACAGGCCCACAGCGTCGACCACGCTGCGTTCGAATACGGGTGATCGGCCGGGTCGCCGGATGTGCCGGACGCAATCAGCCGGCCGGCGTCGACCGCGCTGTACTCCAGCGCCGACTGTTGCGTCTGATTCGCATCGCCGCTTTTGACGTAGTCGACGTTGATGCTGTAGCTGTACTTGAACCAGCCGATCGAGAAGTGAAACTCGTACTCGGCCACGCCAGACATGTTGCCACTTTTGATGCCATAGGATAAGGAAACCCGCAGCGACGCGCCGGCATTGAAAATCCCTGCCAGGCTGACTTCGCCCACGGCGCAAAAGAAGCCTTCGATGACCGGCATGCGGCCGCCGATGCGGATATACACGCCCGCGGTGATGCGCCCGGCCCCCTTCAGGACGCCGAACGTGAATCCGGCCACGACGCCATACTCGAACGATGCCTCGAGGATTTCGAGCGTGTCGGCGCGCGTGCGGATGCCGAGGAAGCCGCCGCCGCCGTAAATGCCGGCCGAGATCAGGAAGGGCTTGAGCTTGTCGCCCACCTTGATGGCAACCCGCACCGGCGAATTATCGAACGGCAAATCGGCAGAGATCGAGAAACCCAGGTTCTGGACAAAAAAGCCGCCGAGCATTTTGCCTTCCTCGTACATCTCGTAGCCAACCTTGATGCCATTGAAGGTGGGCAGAATAATGAAATTGGAGTCCAGTCCCAGCGATTTCGCCAGGTTGCTCACGAAGCCCAGCGCGGGCCCCGGTTCGACCATCAGCACCTTGGTTTCGCAGGCGAGCTTGCCGTTGGGCGGGACTGTCAGCACCAGCCTGTCCATGGTCAAGGTCAGGAAATTGCCCGAGCCCTTGCCGAACAAATTGATCTTGAAGCTGGACATATTGGCGCTCATGCTGGCCACCGGGCCGCCGCCCAATCCCGCCTCGACCAATGCATGGATTTCGAGCCGCTTGTCGTCGAGCGGTTCGAACAGCGCGCCATTGCCCTCGGGGAATTCGTGGATCGCGGTATCCCAGTCGTACGTCACCTTGACGCGCGTCGGAATGCCCATCATGGCGACCAGGTCGGTGAGGATCTTGTTGATGTTGACCAGGCCGCCGATGCCGTCGATCGAGAGCGAGCGCGCCAGCAGATCGCCGAGGCGGCGCGTCGACAGCTCCAGCGCGCGGCAGGTCTTCCCATCGAGCAGGGAGCACGTGTCCAGGTCGGCCTTGAGCTTGCCGATTGCATCGAGCAATTCCGTGCTCAGGTAGTCGGAGACCTTGGCACCACCCACAACGAGGTCAAGGACATGTGTCAGGGCCTGGCTCAAAGCGCCGATAGTATTCGCGCAAAAGGTATTCTGGATTTGCGTCAGCTGCGTTTGCGCGTCTTGCTTGGCCTTCTGCAGCTTATTCGCGCATTCGTTCAGCAATTGATTTGCCGAGTCTTGCAAGCCGTTCCAGACCGCTTCCGCCTGGACCAGCGCATCGGCCACGCGCCGGGCCTTATCCAGCAGGTCGGGCAGAAGCGCGGCGACCTTCTTCGCTTCCTTGCAAATGGCGTCGGGCGCGGTGGCGCACACGCCCGTGAGGTCGAACAAGGGGGGCGTCGCCCCCGGCCGCAGCCTGGCAATGAGCGTGCGGGCGGCATCGGCGGCGCCGGTCAAATTGGTGGCCATGCCATCGAGGTACTGTCGAATCGCCGGAACCTGTCCCGCCGCCGGCGACGCGGCAATCGTGCCGAGCCGCGTGGCGCATAGCGCAAGGCGCGCCACGACATCGTCGAGGTTGACCTGCGGCAGGCCGCCCTGGTTCAGGGTATTGCCGATGTAGGCCGTGAAGGCATTGACCAGGGCCTTGATCTGGTCCTCGCACCAAGTGCCCGCGACACCGGCCTGGTTGGCATAGTCGACCAGCGCTTGCACCAGTTCGGTAACGCGGGTGAGCTGGAGCAGCACCGTGGCCGGAGCCGCGGCGATATAGCGCACCGTGTGCAACTCATCGCGCACGTTGCGATTGAATGCGCCGAGCCTGGGCGGAGGCGGTTCATCGGGGAATCTCGGCTTGTTTTCAAGGGCGGGGTCAGCCAGGACCTGCAGCCGCCTGAGCTGGTCATTGACCGCCTCGGACAGGTTCGACGCCGCTTGACGCGCATTCGCCAGCAAGCGCTCCGCGGCGGCGCGCTGGTCGGCTGGCAGCGCGGCATGGGCACCGAGGTCGCGTTCGAGCTCGCCCAGCGTCTTGCTGATGTCCACCTGGAAGGACGCGACTTGCACCTTAAAGACGTCGATGGCAGTCGGATCGATGGTCGTATAAGTGCCGGCGAACTCGGTTACGGCTTTCTTTATTTCGGCAACCACCTGCTGGACCTCGACGACACTCGCTTGCAGCAGCGCTGCCATCCCATAGAATTGCTCGATCATCCCGAACAGCCTGTCCAAGGCGTCGTTCAAGTCGGCGGCCAGGGTGTCCTTGGCGCTGGCAATGACGCGCTCGATCAGCGCCACTTGCTCCTGCACGGCGCGCGCCATCTCGTACATGGCCCGCAGTTCGGGACTCTCGCCCGCCGCCTTGTACAACTTGGCGAGCTGCTCGGTGAGCACCGTCTGGATGAATTCGGTGGCGATCGGGGTCAACCAGTCAATCAACAGTTGCTTGAAATTGAGCTGCTGCAACTGCGTGAAGAGCAGCTTCATGCGGGCGATCGTTTCGGCCAGCTCGGGCGGCAGCAGCAGCTCGGGCTCGTTGGCGATGCCTTCGATCGTGTGCGCCACTTTGCCCATCGCGTTGCCGAAGGCGCCAGCCTGGGCGAGCAGCTGCGCGCCGTTGACCGGCCGTGCGGCCAGCAATTGCCCGAGCGCGGCCGCCTTGGCGTCGAGTTCCTCGAGCCCCGGGCGGATCCGCGCCGCGACGGCGGCCGAGGGAACGAGCGTCGCCAAATTGCCGATGACGTCCTTGAGCTGTTCCCGGACGACGTCGACAATCGGGCGCAGCGCGTCTTCGGCGAAATCGAACAGCGATTCGGTGTTGATGGTCGGGATCGCCGTTCCGCTGGAGGCCAGCGCGGCCTGGATGATGTCGGCAATGCGCACCACGCCGAGCAGCTTGGCGTCGCCGATGAAGGTGCTGAAGAATTCAGCCGGCACGAAGTTGTCGCTATGCGCGTTGGTGATCTCCACCTTCGACACGCCACCCGCCAGCGCCTTGAATACATTCGGGCTCGGGCTTGCGGTGCCGAGTGCAATCAAGTCCGCCAGCGCGCCGCCCAGCGGCCCGCGCTTGGCCGACAGGTAGATGATGGAGGTGCTGGGGTTGGCAAAGCCGCCCGACTTGGACGTATTGCTGCTGAAGTCCAGTTGCGGCGCCAGCGCGACGAAGCGCGCGAAAATCTGGCCCGCGTTGCTGTCGACGGCCAGCCCGGAGGTGCCGTACACCGGGTCGAATTCGATCAGATAGGTTTGCGCTTGCGCGCCGTTGAGCACGGCGAGTTTGCTCATCTTGATGCGGCTGCGGCGGCGCACCGGATAGAAGGGCGGCTGCTTTTGCGCCTCCATGCGGGCGTTGACGCCCCAGTCGATCCAGTTGTTCGCGTCGAAGGCGGCATAGCGGTAGGCATTGTTCGGACCGGCCGTGAGCTTGGCCTGTTCGTCCAGCCTGGTTTGCACGTCGAGGATGATGCGGTCGGTCTCTAGGTTGGCATTGTCGCCCTGCAGGCCGACGATATACGGCAGGCGTCCCGATTTGACCGTCGCCATGCCCTGCGCCGTGGCACCCGGCCATTGATCGGCCGGCGTGGCCAGCAGACCGGCGGTCCGCGCGCGCCAGGCATCGATCACCAATTTCAGGTAGGCGCCAGCGTGGGCCACGTTGTTGTCGACAAATACCAGCGGGGCGGTGTATGCCGACTGCGTGCCCGGCTCGCCGAACGCGAACTCGATCAGCGCGCCGCACAGGTTGCGCGGCCAGAAGGCGCTTTGGCCCAGACCGGCAAAGCTGCAATCGGTGCCGGTCGGATCGGCCAGGTCCGGCGTGGTGAACTCGTCCATGAAAATTGCCGCATGGCCCCACAGACGCTGCTCGTTCGGCTGGCCGACGGCGGGAAAGGCGCGCGTAAATTTCGGCACGTGGATAAAAAAGCGCTGCACCAGGCGCGCGACCAACTGGATTTTTCCCGTCGGGCTCGTTTCAAAGCAGAAGCGGCGTTCGGTCAGCTTGACCAGGATGGCCGGGTGCCCGATCGGGAACAAAAAGCCCTTGTACTCGACGCGCGCCAGGATGTCGCGCCCCAGCTGGCCGTGGTGGTCGTACTTCATCACGCTCAAGGCGCCGGACGCGCCAGCCGGCGGATCCCAGCGGCCCTTGTATTTGAAGTTCGCTCCCATGCTGGTCAGCTGCAGCAAGGCGGCGTCGATCGGTTTCGAGATAAACTTGCCGGGCTGGTTGACGTCAACCTGACATTGCACCTGCGCGCTGCCGCACAGGGATGCGAAGCCATTGAACGAACTGAGAGCGACGATTTCATGGCGATCGCGCGCATCCAGGCTGGCGCGGAATTCGCATGTGGCGTTGGCGCCGGCATACGGGCGCGGCGGCTTGAAGACGTCGACCTGGTAGCGAGCGGGGTTGACCGTGCACGGGTCGCATTCCGGCCATGCCGCGCAGTTGCCCGGCCCGGCGCGCCTGGCGTCCGGCGTGTAGATGGCTCGTATCTTCGCGCCCGTGATGCGCACGCTCCACAGTTCATTGCGGTGCGTATTGGCGGCGAGCAAGCCGGTACCGGAGCCGGTCCAGACGACCTGGTCGCCGGCAATCGGGCTCATCACCAGCTTGGCCGGCACTTCGATCGCCGTCGCATAGGGTGCGTTGGGGGCGTCGGATTGCGCCAGGCTCAGCGGGCGTTCGATGTACGGTGCATTGGGATCATTGTCTTGGCCATCGAGCTTGACGAAATCGACCTGGTCGCTGCGCGCAGCGCGTTGCGCCAGGCGAGCCACGTAAGTGGCCGGTCCCGCGTGGTGCCGCTCGGACTGCCGCGGCGACGGCACGGCCCATGCCAGCAGCTCGTCGACGGTGAACATGATGCCCGCCGGTGCGTTGAAGTCGAACGTCAGGTGGCTGGCCCGCGCACGATCGATCCGCAGTGCCTTGCGCGGGCCGGGAGTGACCTTGCCGGCGATTTTTGCGCGCAAGCGCGAGTCCGCGCGAAACACGTTGAACTGCTTCAAGCGCGCCAGGTCCGCATGCAGGTAGTCGAGTAATTCGCCGAGCTTGGCTTCGGTGTACTGGGCCAGCTGTGCACGGTTGACCGGGCTGCTATCGAGGTCTTCCGTGCCAAGGGGGAAACTGAGCATCGCCAGCGCCGCGATCTCGTCCGGAATGGCCAGTGGCTCCAGTTTGGACGGCTGGCAGGCGCTCTTGGCGACCCCGTCGCACCAGTCCGCAATGTAGATGGCCTCCTCGAGCAGGTGCTGTGAGCCGAAATCGAATTCAATCAGACTGCCGCTTTGCTGGCCGATCAGCTGCCATCCGTGTCTGGTGTGGACAAGGTGGATATTGCGGAAGCGAACCGTGAGTGCCAATGCATCGGTCGCACGTTTGAGTATCAGGTCATAGGGGTCGAGGTCGATGTCATGTTTGCCGAAGTCGAAAAGACCGGTGCCGACAACAAGCGGCAGGTCGGTATTGGCACCGACAGGCCACGCGCGTTGCACAAACATCGCCGCGTCGCAGCCAGGAATGCTGACTACAAATCGATGTACCTGAGGTTGTGCTGGGGTCGGTGCACTTTGTGTTGTCTGATTGTAGTTGCGCCGCGACCCTTCCGGCTGATTGGAGAGATCAATTGACGAAAATTCATTCGTTAAGGTGAGTTCGGCTGCGAATTTTTCATCGTGGTGCCAAGTTGCTCCGGACAGCGTCGCAGTGCCGCTAACGCTTGGGGAAGTTCCTGCATAGAGAGCGTTCATCGTGACGCCATGTACGGGGAAGGCAACCTTCTTCAACCCCGGAGAATGCCACACCAGCTGAGCCTGTGGCGCCTCGTGTTCGATCATTAACAGAGTTGATTGTCTCGAGCATGAGATAAATGCTTTTGCCTGTTCAGGTGGAAGCACCAAAGTCTTGTTGAGAGAAACAACGGTGAGTGGCGCCTCGCCGCCAAAGTTTGGCCAAATATGCAGGCGCGGGACCAGATTGTCTGCATTGACTGCCTGTTTCTGCTCAAACTCTTGGCTGGCGCTTGGAAGCTCAATGCGTAAGGAAGTGATGGAAGTATGTTGTGTACCGATCCGCATTAGCGAACTGTCCAGTTCCAACATGTCGAAAATCCAGTCTGGACCAATAGTCGCAGGTCCACTTAACTGGTCGAACCTTACCTCATGCGCTTTGCGAAATGCCAGTTTTCGTATAGCAATGAATCCGGCAGCGCGCTGATACCCTAGCAGCCAACGTTCAAATGGAAATTCCGCCGCGAAACCTAGGCCGCTGAACGTCAAACGTGCGATCCATTCTGCGCCAGTCAGCTTGACGATCAAATCGAAATCCGCTGCCAGATCGGTACCAGGAAAATTGGCATTGCTGAGCTTGGCGCGCAAGTATCCATCGAATTGTTTCACGCTTAAGCGGGGGGCACCATCAAACCACGCAGTGTTGACCTGCCAAGCGACGTTTCCACCGACTAGCACTTTCAGCTGCTTTTCGGTCGCCACTGCAGTGAAGCGGAACGCGGCGCGCGCCAACGCACCGACGAGTGGCATGCCGACAGTGACACCGGCGATTCCCAGCAACACGGATCGTCTGTTCGCTCGCAAATCACACAGCCGATCGATAAATCGCTCGTAGTGCGCAGTCAAACTGGAAGGTAAGGGAAGCTGCTTCAACACGGTTTTTCCGGATTTGCTTCCCATGCCAGACCTCGCAATCAAATTGATGGTTACGTCAATGGTTCTCGATCCTCGGCAAAAGTATGCAAACACCAGAGTCAAAAAAACATACTTCTTTTTTATTTAGCAGCAAATCCGAGAATATTAATAATAACTCAAAAATAATAAATTATTACCATTTGTTTTTTAACACGTTCCCGCCAGTGCGAAGACGGAGTTGAGAGAAGACGACGTTGTCAATTAGCGCTGTAACTTTTCCATATTTTTGTTAAATTGATGTTCTGGAAATATTTTACAAGTCAAAACAAACGATTACCTCCGATGAGTTGGGAGAAAAAAGTACACGCTAATTGGTTGAAAACGCAAGTTATTGTTTGAGAGCATTATGCATTTTGAATGCTCTTCTGTTTTTTGGAAAAGTGCCTTTGACTGTTTGTTGTCTTGTAATTTTTCTGATGCTTTTGAGGTGCGGCAATTTCTTGCCCGTGTCCAAAATCAAGGTCTACAGGTGTCTCAAAACGACCGATTTCCAACACCTTAGTTAGCGACCATAAAATATGTTAATAAATTAGGGGCTATATTAATTAACAGTATGCTACATTCTGACATCGTTTTCTAACATACGATCAAGGAAGTAGAAATGGCAATCTTCGCTTATGGTCGCGTCAGCACAAAAGATCAAACTACAGCAAATCAAAAACTCGAAATTGAGAGTGCTGGCTACAAAGTAGAGTATTGGTTCGCAGACGAAGGCGTCAGTGGAAAAATGCATGCCAGTCAGCGACCACAATTCAAATCCCTGCTTGTGCAGATTAGGGATGGGGAAACCCTCGTGGTTTCCAAGCTGGATCGACTCGGTCGCGACGCCCAGGATGTCGGCAGCACCATTAAGGCATTGACAGCCCGCGGCATTGAGGTAATTGTTCTGCAACTCGGCAAAATGGATCTAGGCTCGCCGGCAGGAAAACTCATGCTCGCTATGTTGGCAGCCGTGGCTGAAATGGAGCGTGATCTGCTTGTGGAACGCACTCAATCTGGTTTGGCGCGGGCAAAGAGCGAAGGAAAAATACTCGGACGCCCGACCAAGACAACATCAGAGCAACGTGCGGAGATTATGGCCAAATATGGGCAAGGTGTAACAATCAGCGAACTAGCCAGACAATACTGCATTTCGCGAGCGTCAATTCTCGCCGTCGCGAAACCGGCACCAAATCAATCATCTGATCATTAGGAAAATTAAAATGTGGATTCAAACTACGCAGGGCACGTTTGCAGTAGCGCGCTCACCCGAGGATGCTGGCAGCGGGATGCTCCGACTTTTATCAAATAGTTATGGCGATCTTCTACTGCTGAGCGACCGACATTTCAATAGCATTGATCCAGTTAACTGTAGCTCCGGCTTCTTCACCCACTACCTACAAGCACCAGAATCTCTGGTTACACTGGTAATTGCCAAGCTTGCTTCAGAAGTCTGGTACACAGAATTACCAGTAGCAATCGAAACCCTAAGCGGATCGAAACACAGTGCAGAGTACTGGAGTATGCACAACAATCTTCACAAACTCCAACCGCAGCAAGAATGCAATGTGGCAGAGCTTAGCGGCAAAGAGCAAGTTATCCTGGAAGTAGGCTGTGAAGGTGGATCGCTATCAATTGGAATGAAAGAAGAAAATGGACAACGAAGTTTTGTCGCTCACATCTTCGATAGCACTCCATTCTTCTTAACCGAAGGAGACGGAGATGGTGTTGTAATTAACAGAGGAAATGAATTTACGCATTGGGATGAGGCTATGGAATGTTTGTCGCAACGTCAATGGTGGAAACTTCATCCACTAGCGGTAGCTCAGCAATTCCGAGGGCTGATCATCGCAGAATTAAGGCAACGTGGCGTTGATCCAACGTGCGATGAATGGTCGCATCTTCTTCAATCGGCTATTGATTTCAAAGATCACAAATATTGAACGACGGATTAAAGTTCAAAATGCGGAAAGTTTCAGCACGTCATATTCATTTTGATTAAACGCGATGCTCCATATTTGCCA
The DNA here is from genome assembly GCF_049340485.1 of Undibacterium sp. Ren11W. Lineage (NCBI taxonomy): Bacteria > Pseudomonadati > Pseudomonadota > Betaproteobacteria > Burkholderiales > Oxalobacteraceae > Undibacterium > Undibacterium sp. Ren11W. Next base: position 348,983 of record NZ_JBMPPB010000005.1, on the reverse strand, counting down.
ACTGTGAATGGAGGTGCTAAACAAAATGAATTTTGCATTAATTATTTTAATCGCATTTTTAACAGTTAATTAAACAAGTGAACAGAACAACCGCAGAGGGCATGCCAGTTTATTAGCATGGATTGCTGCAAAAGGTCCGTACTGAATAACACATCTTCAAAGTATGTTGAATCAAGGTTTTCCCGATGTTCAACAAAACATTTGATGAATATTTTAATTAACCTGTATAACCATTTTGTTGCAATCTATTTTCTGCAGAAATTCCCAAATACCAACGAACACAAGTGAAAAAAGTGGGGTGCGAATTGGTCGTAAATTGTGCATTTGCAACGATATTAACCGCGTCAGATATATCATGCCCGCTAGCTATCAAGCCCGCTATCGCCTCGTTTAACCCCATCATGACTTCCTTCCTCATATTATTTAATCGCTTTGAAGCGAGATTCAAATGAGTAATGCTAGCACCGACTTTTTGCTTTTGCTCTTCTGTACAATTGATTTCGTTCGCAAAAATTTCACCACTCTCTTTATATTGGAATATCGCCGGAAATGCCGGAATATCTGTAAGAGGATTGAGGATAATTCCATCTAAAATTGTGCCTCCCTTAGGAGCATCGCAACAAAAATTCTCTTTTGTGGTAAATCGAGTTGGATCGATGGCTAAGTTTTGTGTTCCTCCGTGGCAGACGCCGAGCAAATTATTCCATTCTAATGCCCAGTTCGGCGGAGGCGTGTGCGGATTTTTCGGATGAAAATGTTCAACTCGAAAATCACTTTCTTCAGAACTGCTTTCCAGTAAATTAATTTCACAATAGGCACATAGTCCACGCTGATCTTGGCGTAATTGTTTGGAAAGATTTTTGTAACGGCTTTTATTCTTTCTAAATTTTTCCCAATCGGCATTTGGTCGCGTGCTGATTAATGCTTTAAGCTGCGCTGGAACAATAGAAGTTTTTAATATTTTTTTCATTTTTGACCTCGCCGAAATGCTCGCATTTTGATATCTATATCAATTCGCGCCAATTCGGCTTCTTTATTTCCAGCCCAATTATTAAGTTTTTCTCTGAGCCTTAATGCGTCGGGTTTATCCCATTCATCATTCTCAACAAGTGACTTATATCTTTTCAATGTTTTGACGATAGGGATTGGGGGGCGAGCGTCCACGTGAAAGATATCTTCTAATAGCTGCACACTCTTAGCTCCAAGTGAAAAATCTGGAATATTCACTAAGGTTTTTTCGAGACTTTTTTCCAAATTCCGAATAGACCTTGCTTCGACAGTAGTAAGAACTTGCGGGCTATGTGTGGTGACAATAAATTGTGCATTTGGAAAAACTCGCCGCAAGTCAGTCAAAATTGTTTGCTGCCAACTTGGGTGCAAATGCAAATCAACTTCATCAATCAACACAATGGCTTCGCATTTTAGTGGATCATTTGTGTTCGACGGCGGATTAGCTTCAACTAAACGACAAGCAAGATCAACGATCATTGCCAGCGTAGTGCGGTATCCATCGCTAAGTTGATCTAAATCGAATGTAATTTTTTGACGAGCATTAAGCTGTTGATCAACCACAAACCGCAATGGCCGTAATAATGTACGTGGGGACTTAAATTTTGGAAAAAAAGCTTCGATTGCCTTCCGAACTACTTCTAATTCTGGATCTTGATAATCGAACGAACGTTGTCGTTTCTGTTCACGATTTTCTTCGGCTTCCTTAGCGTGAAACCATTCAAATACTCTTTTAAAATTCGCCTTTGAATTGAGGGAACCATTTAAACTGTCAAAGCGAGCAAATGCAACTTTGAAATTACGTCTACGCAAAGGCGTATCAAAAACCGCGCGACTAGTGCCGTAATAAACAATGAGTGGCACCAAATAAGGTTTACCTTCATTTTCCGCGCCAGTTAATGCGTCTGCTAAACGAGTGAATGGGGCCAAGCCAAGCCTACCTACCGGTGGATGACTACTAGCAAACTCCGTCCGAGTGGCCGATGTCAGGTCGCGTGCCACTGAACGTGAGACATCGATAGAATACGGTAAGTTTGGTTGATCTTCTAATGCTTTACATTCTGTCTCAATATCAAACTGCCCCCAAATGCGAAATGCAGGTGCTAATTTCCCATTATTTTGAATGCGCAAATCTGAACGACGGGTTCCTAGACCAGGAACTCCCGGTAAACGTTGCAGTAAGTACCCTAACAATTGGGCAATAGCATCAAGAATGCTAGTCTTTCCTAATCCGTTATCTCCCCCGATGACCGTTATGTCGCGCTCAAAACTAATATCCAGTCGATTATGCGAGCGAAAGTTATCAAGAGTTAGACGAGTAATTTTCATAATAAAATAGCTGAGAAAAAATGCAAAAAATAAAAGGAAAGAAAAATTCAAGCCCCAAACCGAAGTATCACTTAGTAAGCTCATTATCACAAGAACCAATATTCACTACATATTATTCAAATATAGATTCACAGGCGCATACCAAAAAAAACGCGAAATTAAACATTCGACAAGAACACCACAAAATCTCGTTTTACAAACAGTAGACACAAAACTGTCATGGATCATTAAGTCAAGTTTGGCTCAGCAATTCACCACCCACTAATTTGAAACAGCCTGGTGAATTTTCCAATCGCTAGTAAAGTTCAGTGCACTGTATGCATTTAGCCAACTAGATATGACAAGGGGGAAGTGCGCACCGACGAGTTAAACTTTCACCAAGCTGCCTGATAATTAATTAGTTGCCTGTTTCTCAGAAAAAGAAAAAACGAATAATCTAATTTGTCACGTGTAGTTTGTTAACTAAGCCGGGGATAAACTCAAAATCCAGCGTTTGTTTAATTCTGACGACCGCAGTTGTATGCCAAAACTCGCTGTCCCGGCTCCCAGATCCTTTGTTGTACCGACGCAATAAGATAAGCACAATCAACTCTGCATCTTGCTTAAGCAGCACACTCTTCAGTAACTCAGAACTACAAACCAACCGTTCGGCGCTAAACGATTCGTCGTCGCGCTCCTGGTTCCGCCCCCAAGCTTCAGAACGGGCCATCATACTTCCTGTTGAATCAGCCCACATTCGTTTGAAAGGATCCACGGCCGTAAGCGAACTGATTGCATTTACAGCTTTCGAAAAGCGAAACCGCCGTACAGCCGAGTTCGCACCGAGTGGGTCAGTTTGATCGAGTCTCGCTTCGGTTGAAGGCCAGACGATCCAAGGCGTATAAGGCGTCTCTTGCGACCGAAAGTACTCATCGCCATCATCGTACCCCTCAATGCTCGGCAACCACGCTTGAAATGGATCTTCCTTAGATAACTTGAGTGCCAATCTTTCAGCCTTCTTAGTTGGTGCCAATGCCGACATAATGTGAATCGCAACACCGTCCTCAGAATGCCAGTCACCAGCAACAACCAGTTCCTTCGCGATAGATGATTCGATATTCAGGAGAGCAATGAGTTTGAATCTATCACCAATAAGTACAAGCCCATTTTCTCCTTTTTCATATAGATTTAAGTGCGTGTCCAGAGGTGGCCGATCGACTCCGTCACTAAGCCACAGCCCGTCATCCCTCGTAAGCAACTCACGTCTTAGCCACTCACGCCATGAGTCTCCGTCGTCATATGGGCGTTGAACGACTGGATACTTAGCTAAGAACTCGCCTGCCACAAAATAGAGTGCGTGCCATGCTAACTGCTGCCCATAGAGGTGATGCTTCGCATTTAACCCTCGAACGCGATCTCTATGACGAAACGACCGTCCGTTGCTTTCATTCATACTTGTAATCTGCGGATCGTACTTCCGGACCCAAGCGACCATGGCATCTTTTATCTCCCACCTTGATCTGTCGAACATGTCGCTCACAGGCTTCACATCCTCCTTGTCAAAATCATAGTCGAGATAAAAATCAGGGCTTGGCTCCGGCATGGATTCAGGACGGCCTTCATAAAAAGAATCGCGGGGGTAGTCTTTCGTTTTTCTTCTCGGGAAGAGCGACTCATTGACCATCTTCAAAGCCTTAACTTCAACGTGAGATAAAACAACACTACCGCTGCCTACACAAATCAACAAAATCTGCGTGGCGAAGTGGCGCAACAGCACATGTGGAGCACTCCCATCTAACGCGACGGCCTTCAATTCTTCCGCATACTTTGCCACATGCAGCGGGAAATCCTTCGCTACTCGTGCAATTGCAATTAGTAGCCAGAGTCGCGCATGAAGAAAGTAGAAAGGAAGTTCCGGCGCCTGGTGCGGACGGGCGTCAATAGAATGAAATCTTCCGATGAGCGAGTCTATTACTTCCCACTTGCCAAACCGTGCTAAGCAACGGACGCTATGGGCGGATCTCCAGCGACACGCTGCAGAAGGCGAACCAAGTGTGAGCCATATCAATCCTGCAGCAATGTCTGTCTCTCCGTTTTTTGGATAGAGATCATTCGTCAAAACTCCATCAAGCACTGTGGAAGCTAGCTTTGCAGAACTACTGTTTAGCAACCTCTTAAGAGCAGCTTGCCCCTCGCCTTCCTTTGTTTTTTCACAGATGATCGCTGCAAGCCCCATCCAAATGGATGCCGGCAAGTGCGAATCCGGCGCTGCGAATATCACGATCAATTCGAGCGCCAATACCGCCATTGAAATGCCGGACAGTTCGGCAACTTCCTTCAATTTAGAACCAGAAAGATAGCCAAAAGTGAGCAAATCATCTGTATGAATTTGGATGAGTGGCACCCCTATATTGTGAAATGCCATCTTCAAGGCGGCTGAAGAGGTATACCATTTTTCCTTACACTCCTTAAGCTCGCGCAATTTTGTATAGATATCGAGAGTCTCAAGTCTCGCTACAATTTGAATGTATTTTGATCTTTCAGAGAACTTAATCTTTTTTCGTATACTCTCAAAAAATGAGTGCTTCAGATCATAAATGTTTTGCAAGTCGTTCAGTGCATCGATTGCTAGGGTGAGTGAAGCCTCGTCAATAGGGTCTGTTTCATTCTCAATTTTCAGCAGCGTTTCACGATTTCTTTCATCTTGTTCATTCGATTTATCTGTGAGACGGTAATCTTGGGCGCCGTGATAATTTCGGTTCCCATTTCCCTCATGCTGAAGCGTCTTAAACTTTGGCACGGCGACGGACAAATAACTTATCAGCTCCGAGTCCTTGCCTAGCTCGTGCTCGGCTATCTTATGGAGCGTTGCAAGCGTACTAGGCGCCAAGACGCCGGTATGATTCTGTTCAAACTGTGACATCAGTTCGACAAACAGTTCCTTCGAATTCGCATACTGTTTACCTGCGATTACCTCCGCCAATTGCTCAGTGCCACAAACATACAGTTCTGCGGGATCAGATACACGAAGCAGCGCTAGGGCTATGGACGGGTCTATCTTATCCTGCTCGACAAGAGCAGTAAGATAAGGCAACAAAGTATAATCCAGTGATATTTTTTCACGATCGTGCCATCTCCCGAGTTTTGCAAGCGTTCTACATCCGGAAGTCCGGGCCAATCCTTTTGCGAACGCCATCCAGGGAAATTTTTCCTCTTCAAATGGCATGTTGAGTTCGCAAATATTTGAAAGCGTATGGAAATCTGCCTCCTCCAATTCATCACCTCGCAACTCTGCCGAAAAATGCAGCAATTCATTCGTGAACTGATAGTCACCTGAACCTATGACGTCCATCTGCTCCAGACCGGCTCGAAAATAAGATGCTGTCTCGTCGCAGCTTGCTGGCAAAATCGCCCTGGACAATTGGGCGAATAAAGAAGCTCTATTGCCGACTTCATCCTCGCGCTCAATCATTGCCTTGACCTTTAGTGCAGTCGTTCCCGCCAGTTCGTGAAGATCAGGTCTCTTCGAAAGAATCGCGATGATCTCGACAAGCGTCGATGTTGGCACAACACCGTCTTCGCTTACCTGAGTCACGAATGCAACCACGGAAGAAGCGTTAAGATCGTCGCGCGACCAGAGAGAAAAGATCAGAAACTGCCGACCCAATTGATCAAAGAACAGATTCGTTTCATGAGCGTGTGAATAACGTTCCTGCTTTTTTCTGAGCTTCATCCACACATCAATCAGTTCTCGAAATGGCTTTTCGCCCTCCCCAGCAATTGAGGAAAGCACTGCTGTAAAAGCCTGGACAATCTGAAGCAATGGCTCCAGTCGCTCATCTATAAAACGCTCCGCGTCTCTCTTGGTTTCGTAGCTTATAGGTTCAATCCCATCCGGCTGTTCTTGCTGTGATTTGAGGTGCGCCTCCAACTCATCCTTGATTGCCTTCCGAAAAACCTCTCCCATTAAACCATTCGGAACACGCCCACCAAATTCAACGAGTTCCTGCGGCAGTAGACTGCGCTCTGTAAGAGATTGACGCTCTACTGCGGCGAGAAGCGCCGTATGGATAAAAAAAGGAAACGCCTCCTTATTAGAAAACTGATCCATAAAAGACCAGAGCCGAGGCCTCTCGTGCGAAATGGTAGCTGCTATCGCTTGTGCCTCATCGTACATTTTCATTGTGATCGCGATGGCCACGACCTTTAAGATACCGTCCTGAACGCGATGAACTCTATCCGAGTGATAGTCTCTATTTGTTTCGATGACCTTTTTCTTTTTGCAGACTTTGGCAAGTTCACCAATGAGGCGGCGACGAAGCGCATTGTCGAGCTCCATGAAAGAGAGGGCCGCCGCGAGAACACCAGGCTGCAATTTCAATAATACAAGGAAACGTTGAATATTGCCTGCCGGGATGGTTTCCATAGTTTGCGCTTGATGTAGAAGTGTGAAGATATATTCAGCGACTTCATATGCATACCAGTCTTTCCATCCCTTCATGAAATGCGCAGCATCACGCGCTCGATCTTGGGCGATAAGACATAGGGGTATCGACGCGATGTCAACTCTCTCTGGCCCGCCCCTGTCTCTGCGGTATTCGTCGTTCTGCCGATAAAAGTGACGAGTCCATTCCTCGGCGCTTACAACATGGCGACAAGCGTTACTCAAGTCACCTGACAATACACTTGCAATTGTAAGCCGCGCGTGACGAGTTCCTGGCCATTGAGTGCGCGTCTCGAAAAGCCGTCTAGTCGCATCGATATCGTGAGACGCAATAACTAGATCGGGATTGTCCAACACATAATCCGTACCACGCTGATTGCTGGCGGCAAGAGTTGATAGCTCGACCAACAAGTGAACCAACCGATCAAAATTTTCTTTTCGCGCAGTATGAAGAACAGCGGCTTTCAGTCTCGCGTAGCGTATGTTCTGTTTGCCAACGGTGCTCGTGATCGCAGCTGGAAACCGCTCATCGAATGCCAGTTCGAACAGTAGCTTCTCGTCATCAAGCTTTTGAAGCAAACCTGGGAGCGCGCTCGCCGCATATACCGACGTTCCTTGTTTCTTGAAGATGTTTTCGGCGAGTGCGCGCAGCGTGTCCGGATCTGCCGCGTAGACTTCGCGCACAAGCGTTTCTGTGGGTTCATCGCGGAACATCAATCCATGCCTTGTCTGCTCCAGCAGAGGCGCCAAGTCAGCCGCGAAGCTTTTTACGGCACTGAGATCCATGTCGTGTGCGTCTGCGTACTCGTCGAGTGGCACCGGCGGCGGCAGAATAGATAAACCGGCGAGAAACGCGTTGATGTCATGTTCCTTGTAGCCGCGTTTCAAAGCATCACCGAGGGCCTTCTGAATTCGCGCCTTTAGAAGATCGTCCAGCTTTATTATGTTGTTGATTTCCGATGGTTCAAGCAACCCTCTATCGCTAAGCGCAAGGTGTTCGAGTATCCGGGGTATTCCTTCCGATCGTGAATAGGCGACCTGAATTTGTATGTCACTAACAGTCGGAATACGCGCGCGAAGATACGTTTCAGTTTCTGCGGGGTTGAATGGTTTTAACTCGAATTCTTCACATGGAATGTCGCCTTTAGAAATATTGCGACGATATGTTCTACAGCTTAAGATGAGCTGAACCCCGGCAACCGGGCCGCTATGGTGAAAGCTCTCCAGCAAAAGTTTAGGGAACGACAACTCGCCTTTGTCTTTCGCATGCTCAGCGGCGTTGTCTATCGCATCTATGAATAGCAGTAGCTTTTGCTCGGACGACGCTCTCCGCAAGGTAGCGACAGCCTGTGCGAGCCGAACACGAAAGGCCTTGACAAGCTCTTCCACGTTCTCGTTGATTGGCAGAAGTGGGTCGCATAGACCATCGCACGCAAGGTTGTTGATGATGTGAATTAGGCCGCGCTTTGGAAGGTGCCGTGCATCTTCCGGCGCACGATATGCGCCACCGCCAAAGCAATCAAACAGAACGACTTCATGGGTTCCGCTTAAGACCTTGGCGAGACTTTGAAGAAAGACAGTTTTCCCCATACCGCCATCCGCGTGGATCAGAAGCGGTCGATCCAAGTTAGGAATCCTGTTTGCGACGGTTGATAGCTGTTCGCGCTCAACGACCGTTCCGACTTCCGGAAAACTTGCAGGGCAAGGGAAAAGGTCATCGGAGCTTTGCAACTCTAAAGCGTCAAAAACGTCCGTGCGCGTAACAACGTTTCGTCCTTCACCCACTAAGCCAGCCTTGTCCCGTAACAATTGCCTTAAGTTGCCCAATCTGGCCCGCGCCATTGCGTCCGGAGCAACAGACCAATCCGCCAGGATGCGAGAAAGGTGTTGTTTGTTTTGCCTGAGGTTTCCAACCAGACCTGTGATCTTTACTTTCTTTGCAAATTTGGCGAGTGCTTCACCTTTAAGCCCGCACGCGGACGAAAACTGAGTAGTTTGCTTCTTGGCTTCTCCGCTCAACACCTCGCCAGAAGCAATAGCATTTATTGCATCTACAAATTCACTGTAGATGGGCCTGTTTGTTATAAGTTCGAACGTGAGCTTCGCCTCCACATCATTCGCGTCATGCATCTTCAGGTAACTGTCAAAAGCTGCCGCGAACTTGCAAATCGTCTTCTTGGCATCGCTAGCACGGAACGGGACGGTTTCCGAGCCTTTGGAATATTTGAGCTGAACAATGACGAGTGAATTAGCTTCATTAAATGTCGGATGTTTCCCGTAGTACAAAGCAAGATCCGCAATCTCGACTGTTTTTGCCGAAGCACCTTTTTGGTCGGCGGGCGCGAGCCCTTCAACTGCAATTCCTACAAGACCATCAATCTGCATAACGAGTTGCAGCGCCTTGCGCGCGGCCCAAGCCTCATGAAATTCGTGACCATCGCGTGAAGCCCTTGTTTTGTCCATTTTCAACCAGTTAGTGTAATAAGTATGAATTGAGCCTCAAGTCGCTCAACCGGACAAGAGATCAGGCTTAGGGCAATTGGGCTAAGTCATTACTAATTTAATCTCAGCGAATGCTGGTATTGGCGTCATATTTGACGCAAAAATACATACGCACAGTAGCATATTGGAAAGAATTAGACGGCACAATCAAGCGGAACGCTGCATTTTCGTAGACCTACCGTTTACAGCTCAGTTTTCGAGAAAAATTTTTACGGTCGACAGGCACTAAATTGATTCCCAAATAGCTTAATTATGTTGGTCAATTTGCATAATCAAAAATCGTCTGGTGTGATGCAAAATCAAGTTTTTCACAAACCCAATTTAGCAAGCGCCTAAGTGTTCCCCCACGTCTTTGAATCGTTTCAAATCGAAAAAAGGATGTCCATACAAGTAACTAGGTGAGACGGCGTCTTTCTTTTTGTTTGGTGCTGAATGCTCATGAACGGGAAAAAATTTCAGCTCCGCATGGTCAGGTGCGCAATCGGAACGATACCGTTCATCTTTCACGCCTGGCTCATACAGCATATATGCGAAATCACTAAATGATGAAAGACGTAAAAGCCACTTCCAGCCACTTTCTAATTCTATCCAGATATGCCATCCTCGTTCCCTTTTCTCGACTTTTCCGATGACACCACCTAACTCAGCGGCCACTGTTGTAGAAACGAGCGGGATAACGTTATCTGGAATAAGTGGTAGTTTTTCGAGTTCATCCCATTCAAGTTCAATGCCAAATAGCGAAGCAAAAAACATAAAAATACTAGGATGTCGTTTAGCATCATCAAGATGGGTACTGCAAACCGGAAGTTGAACCATAAACGCGTTGTCGATATTTCCGATAGTGGTGGCGGCATAACACTTTGCTGCGTCACCGCAAACCACGCAACCAGCTCCTTTCGAAAAAATCATTGCCCGATCTACGCTAGTGTTTGCCATTCGCCCAGTTACCAGTTCTGTGGGTAATTCTGTGGCTTTGATCATGTAGTTATGCCACACATTGAAAATATATCGATTACTTGGCGTATCTAAAATCTCGTACAAAGTTTCTTCATTGGATAAATTTAATGTTCGTTCTATCGAGGTGGGTGGCAATTGAACCGTGCCGTTTGGTCGGAATCGATAAGTCCTAATGCATCCACAATCGGAAGTCTGAGGAAAAACTAATACGATCGAAGCCTGATGTCGAATAAAATAAATTTGATCGCAAGCCTCTGCAAGACGGAACCAATACTTTGCGTTGTAAGTGCAACATTCGATAATAAACGGAAGTTGCCGCTCCATGAAATCGAAATTTCTGAACGCTAGCGATGAAACGCGAGCTTCAATAATTGATGCGGTCACGTCTGGCTCTGCTAAAGGTGTAAGCGCGGAGTCAATATTAAATAATGGATATTGTGATGTATGCATTGGAAGACCGCCCATCGTTGAATCTTACTTATGAAAAATTCTCAAAACCATTCAACTTCAAATCTATCGTTAATGCTAGCGAAAAAATCGAAAACGTTGCGTTTTGGCGGACAGTCACGGTTCAATTAATTTAAATCTTTAACGTCAAATTCACCAGATGCTGAAGTTAGTACGCTTGAAAGATATAGAGGGGGAAGCGACGAGTGAAAAACCTACACAGTGCCTACACAAAAAATAACTGACAACAATAAAACAAAAAAGGCTACAAGCCTAAGCTTGTAACCCTTTGTTTTTCCTACATATTCTGTGGGGTGATCGATGGGGCTCGAACCCACGACAACAGGAATCACAATCCTGGACTCTACCAACTGAGCTACGACCACCACTGAAATCTCTCAATCGCACTGCAACTGAGACACAAATTATACGAGTGCCTGGGATTTTTGGCAAGCACTTTCTACTTTACTTGCTTTTGGAGCACGTCCCCTCATTCTTCCGTGAAAAAAAACCCACGATGCGTGTCGTGGGCTGAACTCACTTCAAAAGCGAGATGAGGGGTCGTGCAATGAAACAGGATCAGTATATGGCTTGCAGCTCCTGATCGTTAGCACATTTACACTTATTTACGAATTAACTGGAATGGAAACATTCACCCGCCCTCAATTCGGGATGTTCAAGTGCATGTATTTTTCTGACATTATTTTCCATTTTCATTTCATGAATCTCTGCCCTTCCTGCAACATTCGTATGCACGCTTAAAAGACGCCCGCAATTGCTGGCTTGTACTTGAAGAAAGCGCCTGTCGCCCTCTGTTGAGGTACGGTAGCTCTGGCCCATTCCTCGGTGACGACGACCTCTGCATGTAGCGTTATAGAAAACAGCAAATTGCTTACGGCAAGAATAAAACGATTAACTTGTTTCATCATAGCTTACGCTAAGTGCTTAAAGTTTGATGAGGTGGGTGCGTGATCAAATGCATTTCGTGATCCTGCGCAGATTGTTCAACGCGTAACAATGCGTCCAGCAAAATATCAGGATTGCCTAAGGCTAATTTTTTGGTATCTGACAGGGTTTGCCGAAAGGCGCGTGCACCTACCATGCCCATGGTTAACCCCAGCATATGACGGGTAATGCCATTTAGCTTGAGGCCCCTCCCATCCCGATAATGCACAATCAACTGCTGTCGAATATACGGCAACATTGCACGTATTACTTCCTCCCGAGTTTTGACAGGACTATCGTCGCCATAATAACGCGCATCAAAATTGGCCATCAAATAGGGGTTGTGATAGGCCTCACGTCCCAGCATCACGCCATCGACATGTTGTAAATGCAGATCAATTTCTGCTGTCGTTTTGATGCCGCCATTGATAAGAATTTCCAGTTGCGGAAAATCCTTCTTTAACTGGTAGGCATAGTCATATTTAAGCGGTGGAATTTCACGATTTTCTCTCGGAGTAAATCCCTTTAAAATGGCATTACGCGCATGCACCACAAAGGTAGAACAACCGGCATCAGCCACCGTTCCGACAAAATCACGCACAAAATCGTAAGATTGCACATCATCAATACCGATACGGTGCTTGACCGTAACATCAATACTCACAGCATCGCGCATCGCCTTGACGCAATCGGCAACCAAAGTAGGCTCAGACATCAGGCAAGCACCAAATGAACCTTTCTGCACGCGCTCTGAGGGGCAGCCGCAATTAAGATTAATTTCGTCGTAGCCCCACTGCTCACCCAGCTTGGCGCTATGCGCCAACTCTGCAGGATCACTACCGCCGAGTTGCAGAGCAACCGGATGCTCCTCCTGATTAAAATCAAGCTGACGCGCTACATCGCCGTGCAACAAAGAACCAGTCGTTACCATCTCGGTATATAGCCAGGTATGGCGACTGATGTGTCGATGAAATAAACGACAATGCCTATCACTCCAGTCCATCATTGGGGCAACAGATATTCTTCTGGACGGCTTGATTGTGCCGCTGGCTTTGGCAACTGGAAATATGAGGTTTTTCACTTTAATCCTGATTTACTAACACTGAGCACAATGTCGATCCCATAGCGATGACTTAACTACTGTGCGGAGGGAACGTCGACTGGCGAAAGCGACGACATAAGTGTCACTTTGTAAGGGAGAGCAGTTTATCAGTAAATTGACTAAGCCCAAAATACCAGGGCTGAACAGAAAGGGAGAAACGTGCTTTTAAATACAAGACTAAAACTGGCTCAATAAAAAAGAGCGCCGCAGCGCCCTCTTAATACAACAACTACCGCCAGCTATTAATTAGCAATTAAGCCAAAAAAGTAGATGCGGATTTTTGACGACGGCGGCTGATTGCACCGATTACGCCCAAGCCAGCTAACAGCATTGCGTAAGTTTCAGCTTCTGGCACTGGAGGAGTCAGGCTAGCAACATTTAGTGACAATTTATATTCGCCTGAATGGAACAATGCGCCATTCGCTTTACCAGAGATATTCGCGAAATAATTACCTGCAGACAAAGAACTGAAAGAATTGTCCAAACCTAGGCCAAGCAGATGAGTATGCGCAGCATCAGAATACAGAGAAAAACTCAGATTTTTGATGTTAACCAAATCAAACAGACCGAAGAAAGATACTTTCTTGTTCTCGGCTTTTGTACCCAAATCACTTGCATTACCTAAAGTGAATTTGAAATCATCTGAAAATTTATTCTGATGAATCGCGGTATAAGTTGTCGTGCCCTCAGCCAAAGTACCAAGATCAATCACTGGTGCCGCTTGCGCAGCCGCAGAGATAGACAAGCCCGCTACCAGAGACAAAGTGCCCAGTAGTTTTGGTGTAGCAGATGCTACGGTATTAAATACGCTCATATTGTCCAACCTTAAAAAATTTATTAAACAATTAATCCTCAACACCATCCGCCAAAAATCAGCAAAAATCAGCATTAACAATTAACACGGTACAACTGCTACTATTTTAAGCTTTTTAGTTATCCAAAAAGCCATAAAGTGTTACTAGATGTAAGACGATGAATACGCCATTGCCCTACGGAACATCCCCTCTTGCAACACTCCTTTTTTGTCAATCAAATGAATGGTTAATTATTTATTTGATAACAAATTTTTCAAAAAAATGAGGCTCTTCTAGCCTCATTTTTTTCGCTTCGCTTTTATTAAGCGGCAAAAGCAGATGGTCCAACATTTTTACGGCGACGGCTAACTACAGCGATCAAACCCAAACCAGCCAGCATCATTGCATAGGTTTCTGGTTCTGGAACAGCAGAGACGGTCATGCTACCAGCATAAGTGCCGCCACCAATGCCATATGCATTCCCTTTGATGTCGACATGGTAATTACCCGCAGCGACTTTCAAGAAGTCATGATCCAAAGCAGAAGAAGAACCAATTACCAAGGTATTAGGTTGACCAAAGAAACCCATCGATTGTGAATTTTTTCCCGCGATATCATGGAACAACTCAAACGACAGACCAGAAATATCTTTCTTAGCGGTCTTAGGAAAAGAGATCAGGCTAAATGACAGGTCGCTTGTACCGCCGAAAGAAAAACTAAATGTGTCGGAAAAATTTCCTGACTTGGAATAAGAATTGCCGAAGCTGAAGCTGCTCGAATCATTTTCAGCTACGGTTAATTTGATCACGCTAGCATTCGCAGCGGCAGAGATCGACAAACCGGCAACAAGAGACATAGCGCCCAGAAATTTAGGAGCCAGGGATACAGTTGATTTAATTAATTGAAACATTGATATAACTCTCTTAAAAGGTGGACGGTGAGCCACACATATGTGCGAGTTCAAATTGATCATTTTGAACAGTCAATTAATTAACAATTAATTAACGTAATAAAAATACCCAAACGCATACTATCATGCGAATAAATTATCGTATTTTCAGAGTAGCAAGTTTACCGAATAATTCTCTTGCTTTTTACGATTTCTTGAAAAAAAATTCTTTGTGGAAATTTTTTTGTCAAATTTTACCAATAAATCAATACCTTAAGCCATTTTTGCAGCGCACAAAAAAATAAGACTTTTCAGAAGAAAATTAAACTCAGGGAATAAAAATAATATCTAAAAATTAATTAATCCGTTTGTTTATTACTACACTCATCAACATCGGCACCAGCTAACTGATTCAGCGCTAATTCTCTGTTTCGATGTAATTTAGCTTACGAGTAATTTATGTCTGCATGATGACATAAAAACCTTTTTTTCAAAAAAAACACGCTTTTGCTAAAGCGTGTTTTTAAAAGATAACCTTACGAAGTCACCGATCGCAGTGGACTTGCCATGTGTAAATTAATTGCGTTTATAGATATCTTCAAAACGTACAATATCATCCTCACCCAGATAGCTACCGGACTGCACCTCGATTAAATGCAAAGGTAGTTTGCCCGGATTCTCCAGTCGATGTGTCTGGCCGATGGGGATATACGTCGACTCATTTTCGGTGAGCAATTTCACCACATCACCACAGGTAACACGTGCGGTACCACTGACGACCACCCAATGCTCGGCACGGTGATGATGCATCTGTAGCGACAAGATCTGGCCTGGGTTCACCGTAATCCGCTTTACCTGAAACCGGTCACCAACATCAATGCCTTCGTAACAGCCCCAAGGTCGGTACACCTTGGTGTGGTTGATATGTTCGCTGCGTTTGTTTTTCTTCAGATGATCAACGATCTGTTTCACCTTTTGCACATCATCCTTATGCGCCACCAAGACCGCATCCTTAGTTTCTACCACCACCAGATCACTCAGCCCTATCACTGCCACCATACGACTTTCGGCGCGCACCAAAGAATTGCTGACATCGTCAAGATAGACGTCGCCGCGCAGCACATTGCCTTGTGCGTCGGCGGCCTGCACTTCCCATAAGGCCGACCATGAGCCGACATCGCTCCAGCCTATGTCGGCAGGCACCACGACCGCATGCTTGGTATGCTCCATTACGGCGTAATCGATAGACTCGGAGGGGCAGGCAGCAAACGAGGCTTCGTGCAAACGACAAAAATCCAGATCACGGTAACCGTCTTCAACCGCTTTTTTCGAACAAGCAGCGATATCCGGGCGCAAGCTGCCCAATTCATCCAGATAACGGGCTGCGCTGAATAAAAACATGCCGCTATTCCAGAGATAACTGCCTTCAGCGATAAATGATTGTGCGGTTGCCAGATCAGGTTTTTCGACAAAACGCGCCACGCTAAAACAGCCTTGCGCACTTGCCAATGCATCGCCACGGCGGATGTAGCCATAGCCGGTCTCAGGGCCAAATGGCACGATGCCGAAAGTAGCCAGAGCACCAGTATCGACAGCAGCAGCGGCACGGGAGATCGCCGCATGAAAAGCTGGCACATCAGTAATCACATGATCAGCCGGCAGCACCAGCATCACAGCCTGCGGATCTATCGCCAGTAAATAATGCGCCGCAGCGGCCACTGCAGGAGCGGTATTGCGCCCTTCTGGTTCTAACATGATGCCGATAGGCGCAATACCGATTTCACGCATTTGCTCGGCGATCATGAAGCGATGCTCGTTACCGCACACCAGTAGCGGTGGCATCATCTGCAGGAAATTCTCCAGTCGCAAAGCAGTTTCTTGCAACATGCTCCGCTCGCCCACCAGAGCCAGCAACTGCTTCGGCAAGGCTGCACGTGATAAAGGCCATAAGCGGGTACCAGAACCACCAGAGAGAATTACCGGATATATCTTCATGTTCATACGCCCTATTTCGCCATCGTTAAGTTGCTTTCACTAACTCATCGGCTGTTTCTGCGCGTGGAGTAAGCCGGCGGTCGCGCGCATTGCCCCACTTCTTATTCACCAGCTCAGACAGATGCACCATCGTGCCGCTACGGTCTACACTATATTCTTTAAAGACGATTTTTTCATCCAAATGTGCATTGTCCGAGATCCGCGTGTATTCAAACAACACGCTACGCACGATCTGGGCACCAGCACAGATATGGCTGCCATGCCCTATCCAGGTCGGGCCGACGATCTTGCAACCGGCCTCGATATGCGTTCCCGCACCGATGTAGACCGGGCCTTCGATGACGGTACCTTCCCAATCAATGCGAGTATTCAGGCCGACCCAAATACCATCGTCGATTTGTACTCCGGGGATAGTCATATTGGCCAAACCGCCGCTCATCATGCTTTGAGAGACCGACCAAAAATCTTTCACGCTACCGATATCGATCCAGTTAAACGTGCGATTTTGCGCAAAAAACGGTATACCTTTTTCTACCAACAAAGGGAAAAGTTGCGACCCGATATCAAACACCGTATCGGCCGGAATCAGATCGAGCACGGCTGGCTCAAAAATATAGATACCAGTACTAGCATGATTGGACAGAGCCTGATCCTGCTGCGGTTTTTCCTGGAAAGCCTGAATCCGGCCATCCTTGTCTGTCACCACCACACCGTAGTCCGAAACCTTATCCCAAGGTACTTCTTTCGTGATAATACTGGCCAGAGCGCCCTTGCGCTTATGTTCGAACAAGGCCGACTGGATATCCAGATCGATCACCGCATCGCCACACATGACGATGGTGGTCTCATCAAAGAAGCCGCCAAACTCTTGGATTTTTTTCATGCCGCCGGCGGATCCTAAAGGCTCAGGCACGACCTCGCCCTCGTCATTGGTATAGCCCTCAAACGAGTAGCCAATCTGCACTCCAAACTGGTGACCATCTGCAAAATATTCTTCTATTTTCTCGTGCAGATAGCTGACATTGACCATGATATCGCGCACGCCATACTTGGCTAAATGTTCGATCAGATATGCCATCACCGGCTTACCCAAAATAGGGATCATAGGCTTAGGCAGATCGTAAGTCAGGGGTCGAACGCGAGTACCCTTACCTGCCGCCAAAATCATTGCTTTCATCATCATCCTTAAAATCTAGTAGCGCTTTACTGGCGGGAGATCAGCCGGTAAATTTAAAATTACTTTTCAAAACAGCCTGGCCCAATGCACATAGCCCATGCGGGTTTCAGGCCATGCAGCGCCAGCAGCCGCACGGATACTGCGTCTCCGAGCATGCCACCTGAACAAGCGCATGGGCTATGCGCTAAAGGGCGATGCTTGCATTAATTTCGCACTTTACCCCGAAGTTCCATCTGGGCCTAGCCATTGTAAAAACACTAGACGTAGGCCCAAAACACAGAGCGCAGTGCCTCAATTGCCGCATGACATAAAAGGGCGCTGCGTTTTTTTTGACCGGCATCTTCGAAACGATGTTACTAAAATTCACAAGTGCACCGGCCGATTGAGCAATAGCCATGCGGGTTTCAGGGCAGATGCCGCCAACACCCGCATGGATACTGCGTCTCCGGGCATGCCCCCTGAGCAAGCGCATCGGCTGTGCGCAATCGAGTATGCACTTCGCCCAGTCCAACAAAATACAGCAAAAATATTTCAATACCAATACAAGTTGCAACTATTACATTTCACTCTTTACTCTTTAGGCGACGACTGCCAGCGCCAGGTGTCCACGCACATTTGTTCCAGGTTTTTCTCGGCGCGCCAGCCCAGTTCTTGCTCGGCCAAAGCCGGGTTGGCGTAGCAAGCAGCGATGTCGCCGGGGCGACGGGCCACGATTTTATATGGCACCGCTTTGCCGCTTGCCTTTTCAAAGGCGCGTACCATCTCCAACACACTATTGCCACGCCCGGTGCCTAAGTTGTAGGTCAGTACACCAGGTTGTTGCGTCAATTTCGCCAGGGTCTTCACATGGCCTATCGCCAGATCCACCACATGGATATAGTCGCGCATGCCTGTGCCATCTGCCGTTGGATAATCATCGCCATACACCGACAAAAATTCGCGCAGACCGCCCGCCACTTGCGCCACATACGGCAACAAATTATTCGGGATGCCATTAGGCTCTTCACCGATCAAGCCGCTCTCATGCGCACCGACCGGATTAAAGTAGCGCAGCAAGGCAATGCTCCAGCTAGGATCGGCCAGCGCCACGTCACGCAGCATCTCTTCTACCATCAGCTTGCTGCGGCCATACGGATTGGTCGCCGATAACGGGAAATTTTCTAAAATAGGCACCGTCGCCGGATCGCCATACACCGTGGCCGACGAGCTAAACACCAGCGTCTTCACGCCGAATTTAGCCATAACACGAAACAGCACCAGGCTACCGGTGACATTATTATCGTAATACTGCAGTGGCTGCTGCACCGATTCACCAACCGCTTTTAAACCAGCGAAATGGATCACGGCATCGGGCTTATGCTCGGCAAATACCGTCTCCAGATTCTCTTGATCGCGCACATCGACCTGCGCACAGGCGAAAGCCTTACCGGCGATTTTCTCAATACGGCGCAGCACCGAGAGTTTGCTATTGCAGAGATTATCAACAATCACCACCTCATGCCCGGCGCTGACTAGTTCGATACAAGTGTGCGAGCCGATATAGCCAGCGCCGCCAGTTACTAATATTTTCATTTTATTCACCTCATATCGAACTAATTATTATCTAGCAAAACAACGCCCACGAATAAGCCATATATGGCTCGATTACAAGCGCCAGATTTTAACGCCAGCCTGCTCCAGACCATCGGTATTAAAACAAGCTTTAACGTCGATAAAGCAACCGCCCTTGATCAGTTTTTTCTGGAAATCTTCGCCCTGCAAAGCCAGCAAATCACGGTGCGGTACAGCCGCTACAATCGCATCGGCGCGTGGCAATTCATCCCATGCATACAGCTTTACGCCATATTCGTGCATCGCTTCTTCTGCATCGGCATGCGGATCATGCGTGAATACCTCAACCCCGTAGGTCTTAAGCTCAGCGATCACATCGGCCACTTTAGAATTACGCAGATCAGCGCAGTTTTCTTTAAAGGTCAGCCCCAGCACGATCACTCTAGCATCCTTAATATAGCTGCCGGCAGCTATCATGTTTTTGACGGTTTGTTCGGCTATGTATTTTGCCATGCCGTCATTAATGCGGCGGCCAGCCAGAATCACCTGAGGATGGTAGCCCAGCATCT
Organism: Undibacterium sp. Ren11W; assembly: GCF_049340485.1. Classification (NCBI taxonomy): domain Bacteria; kingdom Pseudomonadati; phylum Pseudomonadota; class Betaproteobacteria; order Burkholderiales; family Oxalobacteraceae; genus Undibacterium; species Undibacterium sp. Ren11W. The sequence continues at coordinate 329,295 of NZ_JBMPPB010000005.1, read as the reverse complement.
GCGCTTTATGCGTCAAATAATACGGGTCAATACCAATGCAATGTCCGCCCACCAAACCCGGGCTAAACTTAAGAAAGTTCCACTTAGTACCGGCCGCCTTCAACACCTCGGAAGTATCAATGCCGATCTTATCGAAGATGATCGCCAGTTCATTCATCAAAGCGATATTCAGATCGCGCTGAGTATTCTCGATCACCTTGCAAGCCTCTGCCGCCATGATGCTAGAGCAGCGATGCACACCAGGTTTAACGATCAATTCGTACATACTGGCGACCTTCTCCAAGGTCTCTGGCGTGTCGCCTGAAACTACCTTGACGATGGTGGTTAAAGTATGTTCACGATCACCCGGATTAATACGCTCTGGTGAATACCCGACGAAAAAATCTTCTTTCCATTTATAACCAGATTCGCGCTCCAGCACAGGGATGCACACTTCTTCAGTTGCGCCGGGATAGACGGTAGATTCATACACCACGGTTGCGCCCTTTTTCATGTGCTTGGCGACAAAACTGCTGGCACCGATCAAAGGAGAAAAATCGGGGATATTCGCCTCGCGCACTGGGGTCGGAACCGCCACAATTATGATGTCAGCCTGACCCAGCATAGTGGGGTCAGCAGTGTACTCAGCATGCACTGACGCTTGTAACTGTTCATCAGATAATTCGCGCGAAGGATCCACGCCACGCTGGCAAGACTCCACCTTATTGAGCGCGATATCAAAACCAATGGTGCGGGTGTGTTTGCCGAACTCAACAACCAGTGGGAGGCCTACATAACCGAGGCCGAGAACTGCAATAGTAGTCATGAAAAACTTTCAAACAAAAAGGGTAAATTGCTTGGTAAAAAAAGGCTATTCGTTTAAATAAATTTAACGACGACTTACTTCTTTTAAAAGTAGCCAGAAGAAGCCCATATCCTCGATAAAATAGCGTCTGAACATGCGGCGTGGCTCTTGTAAAAACCGGTAGAACCACTCTAGTCCTGACTTTTGCATCCACACTGGTGCACGCTTAACACGTCCAACCGCCACGTCAAAAGTACCGCCGACACCCATGGCAAAAGGGATCTTCATCTGCGCCTGATATTGGCCCAAGAAATGCTCCTTCTTCGGGGAGCTAATCGCTACAAATAACAAATCTGCCTTTGCTTCTTTGATTTGTTCAACCACACCAGCCTCTTCTTCCGGCTTCCAATAGCCGTTGCGGTAGCCAGCAATAGTTAATCCGGGGTATTTTTTTTCATATACCTGCTTTACGCCGGAAACAACTTCCTCGCGTGCGCCCAACAGATACACACGCCATCCTTTGCTGGCAGAACGCTGCATCAGCGCTTCAAACAGATCTACACCGGCAACGCGCTCTTTTAAACGTTTTCCTAACAAACGCGAAGCCCACACGACTGGCATGCCATCCACATTGATCAAGGCACATTCGTTAATAATACGACGCAGCTCAGGATCGTGATTTGCCTTCACCAATTTATCCACGTTGACGACAACATGCTGATGCGGCAGGCCAGATTTGATGAATCCTTCCACTTTAACCAGGGTTTCTTCCATAGACAAATTGTCGATCTGGCAGCCCATCATCTCTATGCGTTGATTCAGTTGGTTGCCTGCATCGCCCTGGCTCATGCTAATTCCTTCGCTAAAATCTCAACGATGCGTACCGCCGCCTTGCCATCCCACAGGTGCGGCCTGCGTCCTTGCTTACCTTCGCCACGCAAGACTTTGTTCACCTCAGCGACAATACGCACCGGGTCGGTACCAACTAACACATTCGATCCCTCATCTACAGTTACAGGACGCTCGGTGTTCTCGCGTATCGTGATGCATGGCACGCCGAGTGCTGTGGTCTCTTCCTGCAGGCCACCGCTATCGGTCAGCACAACCGCAGCGTCTTTCCACAAGTTAAGAAAAGCCATGTATGCCTGTGGCCCGACTAAAGTGACGTTGGGACCAAGATCGATGCCGAACTTATCTAGGTTGCCTCTGGTGCGCGGATGTACAGGGAAAATCAATGGCAACTCGGTGGCGATCTGTTTCAAAGCCGCCGCAATACGGGTCATCATCGCAGCATCATCGACGTTGCTTGGGCGGTGCAGAGTTACCACGCCATAACGTGCGCCATTTTGCGTATGTGCGGCCTTAAATGCGCTAGTCTCATACTCAGAGGTATCGGCATTGCTCAATTTCTCAGCCTGATATAAAGCATTGTCGACCATCACATGGCCAACATAATGGATCGCCGATTCCGCTTTACCTTCACGCCGCAAATGCGTCACTGCGCTTGGTTCAGTCACAAAAAACCAATCAGAGATACTATCGGTTACCAGACGGTTAATCTCTTCCGGCATGCTCATGTCACCACTACGCAAACCCGCCTCTACGTGCGCGACGGGGATGTTTAATTTTTTAGCGACGATAGAACATGCCAATGTCGAATTAACGTCGCCCACCACTAGGACCGCATCCGGCCGTTCGGTCTGGCACAAAGTCTCAAACGCAACCATGATCTTGGCCGTTTGTTCCGCATGGCTACCGCCACCGGCTGCCATAAAAATATCCGGTTCAGGGATGCCCAATTCTTCAAAAAACACATCGTTCATTTCACGGTCGTAGTGCTGCCCCGTATGAATAATTTTAAAGCCCAAACCACCATGTGCCTGCAAAGCGCGCACGATAGGTGCGATTTTCATAAAATTAGGTCGAGCACCAGCGACCAGATATATCAGTTTCATAAATTATTCCTATTCATACATTTAAAAGAATGAAAATCGATTTTCAAAAAGTTAAAAAACAAAATGCGCTCACGAACTATGATCAGGTTTATATTTTCATCAACCTTCAAGATCAAAAAGCGACTGAACCTACTTCGCCTTCATAATCGGTGTCGATAGATTTTGGTAAATGGCCTCAAGACGCGGCAACACCGCAACATCAGAGTATTCGTGCTCGATCCGGGCACGGCCAGAAGCTCCAATTAATTGCCGAAAGTGAGCATCACTTCCCAGCTTTATTAATGCGTTTGCAAGCTGCGACTGGTCACCTGCATCAACCAACAATCCACTCTCACCATCACAGATCAATTCGGGAATACCCCCAACGCGCGTAGTTACGACGGGCTTACCCCAAGACATCGCCTCCAAAACACTCATTGGCAAGCCTTCGTTATATGAAGGCAACACAAGGGCGTCGGCTTGTTTCAATAAATCGAGTTTATGATCTCCATCAACCCAGCCTAAGAACTTAACAGTTTCAGCAATACCAAGTTTCTCTACTAGCGCTTTTGCTTCATCCATATCACCAGTTCCACCAACAGAAAGGCGGGCACCTGGAATCTTCGCAAGCACCGCTGGCCAACATTCGAGCAAATCGAAAATGCCTTTTCTTTGTGTAATTACACCCAGAAATAAAAGTGAAAATATTTCATGATCAGTCTTATCTAATGTCAAAGTCGGCAATAGCACATAATTATTAAGTACCGTGATACGAGCCCGCGGAGCCACCTGAAGGACGAACTCTCGCCACGACTCTGAGAGAACGACCACTGCCGCCGCTTTTTCAAGCGAACGTCTGACCGCACGATGACGCAGCACCGGCATAGTCCCATGAAAGGTACTTGTGTCAGAACCATGTAAATGAATGATCGACGGCACGCCAAAGCAACGTGCGGTTTCAGCTATCAATGACTTGCGCCAAAAACTGCCCCGCATCGCCGCATGGATGTGTAAAAACGAAATCTTGCGACGTATCAATAACGACAATAAATGGCAATAAGCCGACGCGGCGATACGAACACGTGCTCCTGCGCTACCAGCGCAATGCGTCCAGAGCGACTCAAAACACCATCGTTGAAATACCCCGTCACGTTCGTAAGCATCAACCACCGAGCGCATACCGCCACGCGACTGGGTACAAACCATTAAGGCAATTTTTGACTTCATCTAATTATTTTCTTTCAGTGCATTTTTTTCGAGCGTATTCTTATTTGGCACTCGTCGCTCACTTGTGGAGCCCGATCCAGATGCAATTTTTTCTATAGACAATTTTTTAAAATATATGATGCTGTCAGTTTTTATTTTCGAATGACGATACTGTCCGAATTTAAGATAATGCTGATAGCTGTTGTGCATATTTCCGCCTTTCACCTTAAGATCGAACTCAGGATATCCGGCAATATGAAACTCCGCCTCGCCATCATCTTTAGTACTCCAATGCAATGTCATAGACACTTTCAGCCAGACCCCGAGCGCCACTTTATGCCATGAGCGTTTGTCCCGTCCATTCATAATCACACCGATCCCCGGGCTGCCATTATGTATTTCCATGAAGATTGCGACCGGAGGTGAGCGCACGGGAAACCCGTCCCATTTCTCATTAATCCGACGATCTGGCTGATCATGCCACTGAGAAAGCAACCACCACCGATTCAAGGGTTCATCGCCCTTCAGGTCCGTCGGGATTTTCATTTCCCATGTATAACGAATTATCTCGCCTTCAAGAAACGGAAAATCTACCGCCACCTCAGAGCGAGTACCGCCATACACTTGCGAAGTTTCATTACTAAGCCGAAACCCAACCCCCTCACCTAGTAACAAGTCATTGCACGAAGCTGCCTCAACAGAAAGCGCACCAGCTAGATCCGGAGCTCCTAGCATCTTGGCCATTTTCACTCGATCGACTTCATGACAATCAGGCGACTGCGCAAACACGGGCGCTGCAAGTAACAACACACAGGAAATCAAAAAAAATTGAATTTTCATTCGGGACACTTTTCAAAAAACGACTCGGTAACCTTATATCCCTCCCTATCTTGGATCAGGGCTAGGGCGACACTTCGCATGCTCCATTCAACGATAAGACCGGCCGGCTCACATCTATCAGCCTTTACTCTCACACTCAATCCACCTCAGTTGCAGTGACATCTATTTCGATACTCAACTCATCTCGTCACTAACAAATTAGTAATCAAATCCCAGTATTGCGCACCGATCCTATCTTCAGAGAACTCCATTGAGCGCAGGCGCAATAAGTCTTTGTCCCGCACCGGGCTGTCGAATGTACGACAAATAGCATCTGCCATTGCGATCGAATCCCCCACAGGAACCAACATTCCATACTTCTCACTACTTAAAATTTCAGCCGGGCCGTAATTGCAATCGGTACTCACAATAGGCAGACCGAATGCCAGCGCCTCGACCAAAACATTCCCAAATCCTTCCCATGCCGAGCTAAGTACAAATACATCCGCGTTGCGATAGTATGTTTCGACCTTATCGGTGTAACCGACAAATTCTATTTTTGAGGCTAGTCCAGCGGAGGCGATATACGTGTCTAACAATTCTTTCTCGGCAATTTCATGCACACCTCCAACAATCACTAGTAAAGCGTCATGACGGGTTAAAACCAATTTAAATGCACGTAACAAATTTGAATAATCTTTTTGTTTAGCAATTCGCCCAACAGCCAATATGATTTTTTTCTCACGCAAGGTTTCATCGTTGGCTAGTCCTAAAGAATCGCCCTTTACAGAAAATCGAACTGGATTATAGATACAACTCACTTTTTCTGGTTGATGCATACGCTGCGTAATCTGCCCTGCAATTCCCTTTGAAACCGTCAGCACGTGATCCGCTATTCGATAACCGAGAGCGACATAGTTATTGAGCAGCAATCGTCTTTTCCACGATGCATGTTGCCAATGCTCATCTAGCGAGGCGTGCTCGCTCACGATCGTCAAACATTTATGTTTCGCCAATTTGCTTGAGATGAGGGCGCCCATATTTGTATCGGTATAAGCCGAAATAAGCACGTCGGGGCGAAAAGCATCAATATAGTTTTTTAGTGGTCCGATAGACCGCGCCGTTCGAGAGCACTCTAAGCCTAACAGTTTAAAGCCATGGTTTCGCACCACTTCCTCAGTTTCTCCTGTTCCCACACGATCAACAACAAAATGGATTTCGACCTTATGCGTCCGAAACAAATAATCGGCGACGGAGATGAAGACCCTTTCGGCACCGCCAAAGCCCAAACTAGAAATTCTGAAAGCTACTATCATTTAATATCTAAACTTGTGTTTATATAAATTCATTAAGAACGAGCCACATATTAATGCCAGTCCATAAAAAGAAAAATCTTCCATTAACTGACGTCGATTTTTCCATATGCTTTTGTCTTGATCCCGGATCTAATTAATTTGGCAGGATTTCCTGCCACAATCGAATTATCAGGAACATCATTTGTAACAACCGATCCAGCCCCGATAATGCATTGATTACCAATGCGCACTCCTGGCATAACAATTGAATTCGCTCCTATAAAACATTTGTCACCAATAAAAGTATCCGCATGAAACTCACGACACATATCATGAGTGAATATCACGACACCAAAAGCAAGGTATGTTTCATTTCCGATGTGAATTCCACGTGGATTGGTCATATCCAAATTTGTCTTCAACGAAAACCGGCACGTTGGCGCCAAATTCATCTTACATATTTTTGTCAAATACAAATATCTAGTTGATATGAGCAGATTTCGGATTTGCAAAGCAAAAGCACGTACAACACCAAAATTTGTCGCTAAGTACCGTCTTTCTTTCATCTATATTTTGCCTTCAGAATATGAAATAAATTACCGATTAACATTTAGTTAAAGAAATCACTGGGAAGACAGAAAGTTGCCCCTTCATGGTTTAGCCAATAAATAATTTTTTTAAATGTAATAAATCCTTGCTCATCCCATTCGTTCGGATGTGCTTGTAAAGCAAGATAAGTAAGACTACGGTCTCGTTTATCAAAATTTTTCGAAAAAACTTCAAAATTTGGATGAAAAATAGGAGTCTCTATTTCCAAAATTCTTTGAATAAGTTTTGCTTTGTGACGCCGCTGATCCACTGGTTTGTAAAACCACACATAACGAATCTCTGGGATTTTATCTAATTGGATATACGTATTTGTATCGACTGCACTAGCATGTGGACCAAAGCCTTTCAATTCAATACCCAATCGTTGACGGGCTAATTGCTGTGTTTTCATAAGCGCTTTTTCTTGATCGACCGCCGATGCGCCGTTGAACTCGCTAATTACCCCAGTTTCGTAAGCCGTAAAACGATTTCGATAACCGTGATTCCAAAACTCCCCACCTTTAGACACTCTCTTTTTGAGCCATGAAAAATATGCGACGTTCTCTCTCTCTAATGATTCGCCAACAATGCCATAAGAAGCGGGAATATGATTTAACTCCAAGAATTCGACCACTTCGCTCCACTTTTTAGACACGCCAGCACTCGAACTGACATCCGCTACCACATCATCGAGTTTTAGCAAAATCGCTAACCTCTCTGCATTACTTTCGCACCTAGCTGAAGTCGCTGCCGTGGCTAATGGGGTTAGTATGAAAAATAGAAATCCCCCAAAAAAAATAAAAGAATACTTAAAAAACAAATCCAATTGTTTCCATCTACGTTGACGATTATTCATCATTTCTTTTTCCGAAAACAGTTTTGATCCTCTTCATAAGACTAAAGGTTGTTGGATATAACAGCATCGCTATTTTTTTTGGTTCTATTTCAAAATAGACTGCAAATGAATACCTCAGTTTGCGCATATCTGAAGACATATTCTTAGGTAGTAGCATGCGTCCAGCTAATTTAAACTGACAGCTATATACCGAATATGCGACGGCGATCCTAAGAAAATCATGCCGACGCATTCCATTCCTCGGGATAGTTTTGTAAAATTTCTCAAGGTTAGAAATATAATCAGGTTTTACATTAAAAGTAGCACTAGATGGATTGGTTCGATATCCATAAAGAGCATCTGATAAATTGAAGACCGTCTGCGCTTTTTCATACAGCAATGGGATCGTCATCATGTCTTCACAAAAACGCACCCCCAAAGGAAACTGTATACCGGTCAGTAAACTAGCCTTAAAAACACGGGTACATGGATACCAGCGTGCGATTGCATGGACACCATCGATTATCGCGGGCATCTGATGCAAGCCAAATTGTTTGTTGGTATAAAAAATGGGATTAAGCGCCAGTTCATCGGTTGAACTTACGAAAGTCTTATAGGCAAATTCAATAATGTCGGCGCCTGACTTAAGTGCCCCAAATATTTTCTCGAAATATCCCGGTAAGGCAACATCATCTGCATCGAAAAAACCCACGAATTGACCGGCAGCATGGCTAATACCAAGATTACGGGCGGCAGACACGCCCTGATTCTCTTGCGAAAACAATCTTAGCGTCCCCCGCTCTAGATAGCTAGAAAAGCACTCTTTGACGATACTTGAAGTAAAATCGGTTGAACCATCATCAACGACAAGTAGCTCGACTCTGTCATCAATTTGCCCTAGCAACGCCCCTAAAGAGTCTTTGATATAAGCGGCCGCGTTATAGGCTGGAATAATGACAGACAGTACTATTTTTTTCATGATTTATGCTGAAACAATTCCCTAGATTCTCTAAGGGAAACAACCGGCGATATTAATAATGTCCGGACAGCAGTTATCGCTACCTGGAATATAAAGCGAGTATCTTTAAACAATCCGTAAATAAAAAAATCGGTTAAAAAACTGGAACCTACCGCTACACAAGCTGCTGCGATAAAGCCAAAACGTGGTATCAGAAAAATATTCAAGCCTAGACTTAATGGTGCCACTATCAGCACTTTTATTAGTTCATAGCGGGCAAGTCTTGCCAGCACAAGAAGGCGCGAAAACAGGCAGGCTGGCAATGCAAATAGCCAGACCCATACGCCAATAGCGAGTACCCCGGCACTACCTTCAAATTTACTGCCATAAAGTAGCGTTATCAGCAAAGGTGCGCATAGTGCAGTAGCCGCAGCCATCACGAAGGCGATAGCAAATTGAATTCTGGCCACTTTGACCGCATACTGGAAAAAGGATGCTTTATCTGCCTGAAATTTATCGCTGAGCAAGCCATAAAATGTTAGTACCGTCACATGACCGAGAAAAACTGCTTGCGGAACCAAGCGCATCGCCGCTGAGTAAATACCAACTTCCTTAACACTCATAAAATGTGACAACACCAGAATATCTGCCTGACTATATCCAAAATACAAAATGCTAGAGAATAAAACCGGCATCGCTTCAGTCATCAGGCTTCGTACGCGTTTACCCGAAACATGCATTTTTTCTGGTTCCGGACATGCACGGCGATAGCCGTAAAACATCATTGCCGCCTGCACGATCGCTTGCAAAGGTAAATAAAACACCATCAGGTCATAAGAAAAATGCAGAACAGTGCCGACAACTAAAAACAGCAAGGCAACAATTCGCGACACCACGGCCGAAACCGCTAGGCCATAAGCGTCATTAATCGCCTGCAAATACAATTTAAAGAACAGCACCCGCATAAAATACGTACTGACAGCAACGCTGGAAAAGAGATAAATTTCATCAAAAAATTCACCACGCGCATAGAAAAAAATCGCAAGACTACACAGATATAATACCCAGCCTAGCGACTGGGCGAATAAGATACTTCCCTTCAGTTCGCCATCTTTTCGATTGAGTGCAAAATCTCGAATAATAAAATAGTCCAGACCTAGAGTTGCGAAAGCGACAAATATTCCTGATGCTGCCTGCACTAGCGAGAGCCGTCCCAAATTCTCAGGACCAAATACTCTAGCCAGCATGGCGGCACCGACCAGGCCAAATAATAATGCGGAAATGTTCTCTGCCGAATGGAATAAGAATTTGCGGGCTTGCCCGCCAGCCTTACTCATAGCACCTACGCAATTCAGGATGGGCCAGAATTTCTGTGCGCACCTCAACTTCAGCGACCTGTTTTGCAATGTTTATATTGCTAAAAAAAATCAGGTAGAAACTGAGAAACAAGTACAAAAACCACAAAAAATTGGTTGAGTGGTAAACAGTAGTTTCGGTAATATTATGAAAAACAAACAAGGTAATTAACGCAATCAGCATTCCAGATATTGGCGCTGTGGCGATCATCATTAGCCGGCGGTAATTACTCACAAAAGTACAAAATAGGATAGCTAAGCCGACAAAACCGAGCGCGCCAATTAAATCGATATAACCACCATCGGCAGAGCCCAACTTTTCAATCCATAAAGGGTATTTGGTTAAAAGTGACGTCTGCGCAATCTCGGAAAGCCGTCCAGCCCCCCAAAAAGACCCTGGTCCCAAGCCATGAAGCAAATCAATTTCTGCGCGCTTTAGCACTGTTACCCACAGTTCGCCTCTCCCGGTGAGAAACTCGTATGGTAAAAGTTTAATGAGATAACTAGCTATGGTGTCACGGTATAGAACCATCAAAATTATGAAGCCATAGACACACACAAGTAAGCCTCTTCCACATAATGCCAACATCCCTTTGGCAAACGATGATAGTTGGCCATGTAGTTTTTTTAACAGATGAAGTAGCAGAGAAATTACGACTATAAATAATAATAAGCCTAGTGAAGTTTTCGATCTGCTCAGCAAAAGAAGTGTAAATGCGATAGTAGCAAAGCCATAGTCAAGCCACTTGAGCTTCGATGAATACAAAATAATCACCAAACAGACAGACATCACCAAACCAAGATTGTTTTTATTAACATAAAATGCTTTAAAACCACTAGGGCTAACCGCATTTTTTGGATACGCGAGCGCAAAAAGTACAATTACGGTAATGACGAAAAATGCAGCCAACTTAAGACTCTTTATCAAGTCTTTACCGATTGCGTAGCGTGCCATTAAAACGCAAAGACAAAAAAATGCAGTCTGTACAAAGACAATATCTCGCGTGACTTTTGGGACCACAGACCAAAATACACTAGACGCGGCCCATAACTGAAACAGCATTAAACCGGGATTGAAGCGCAAGGCAGAAAAAATCTCTGGCATCACTCTCATATTTTTAAAACCGAAATAACTCAAACAAAGCAAGAGTGTGACTTTTGTAAATAAATTATTTCCCAATAACATGGCTGAAAAAACTAGGGTTAATGCCCAGGCTATGGGCTCCCCCTTTGTTTTGGTCGGCGAAGGGTAAAGCGCAGACATCATCGCTTAGATCCAATCAAAGCATCAGCTGGAAAATCCAGTTCTAAGTTTGAAAAAATATATTGAGAGTGTTTCTGAAATTTTAGTGAAAACACAGTTCAGTCCTTACTCTCGCCAAACAAACGTACATTTGTATTGCCTGAAGTAACGTTATACATCTGCTTGACAAAGCGACTTTGCATGTCAAATGCATGCGTCGTATCCGCATCAATTGACGAGACTCTCACGAGCATCCCATCGGCAACTTTGTTCCTCATTGCATAAGTGAACTCATAATATTTTTTCTCTAACCGAGAATTAAACATTTGTGTTCCAACCAAGGTCCAATACATCAGCGGCTCCATACGGTCACGATTTCTGGTCACCATTTGGTTTGCCCTAATCATTTTTTTCCCACCGCCAAGCTCAAACGAGACGACATCTTTATTAAGAATTTCAAAACCTTGCGCTGGGTAGCAGATATCAGGTTTGTGCATCTCCATGCCATCCCTCTGATTCTTTCCATAAGCGATCGACAGCATAATTTTATAACCCTCGGAATTTACGTAAGTTCGACTCAGCGTATCGCTATAAAGCGTTTCCAACATGTGCTTTTGTTCAGGATTAATCACGACAGAACTCAAATTAGGCTGTTCCTGCCATTCACCAATAACTTTTGGCATCATCATCTCAAGATCGGTCCGGCCGCGATCATCTGCCAAACTGGCCGTAGGGCGCAACATAACTGTTAGCCCAGCAGCCAACAGCATTGCCACCATTAAAATAATATTTTTTACAAATACAGTCATGACATTAAACTCCAGTAAGCACCTGTGCACGGCGCTGACGAATGCCATCAATTGACTGAAGGGCAGTATCAAATCCAATGATTAAGAGTAATGCGCTCACAAACAAAAGCATTCCGGCGAACCCATGTAAAAATCCTTGGCCAGCAGCATCACCAAAATGATATGTAATGAGCGTTAAAGTAATCACTCGAAAAACATTGGCAGTAAAAGAAATTGGAATAATAAGTAGCGCAAGGGCTATATTCCGAAAAGTTGCCGTATGGCGCACTACATTTAGATAAAATAGTCCAAGCGCCTCAAGTGTGAGCAAGGTTTGCAGCCCTGCACAGGCATCAGCAACCAGTAGTTGGTATTGCCCGATTTGCAAAATTACACCTGTGCGAGCAATGGGATAACCAAGCCAGAATAAAATATGTTCGGTCATATACGAGACCGCCATCTTCATGGGCAAGGTAACCGCACTGACAATATCCCCTGGCAAAGGGATCATAAATAACATGAAAAAAAATGGGAACCATTGCGCTTTGAACGCCCGTTTGCCGAAAAATACCAACACAATGGCAACCAACAAAACGATGAACGATCCAATTTCAAGTATCAAAACATCTTGGCTCCGGCCTAAAATGTAAAGCAACAAACCAAAGCCAAAGAATAGCCACCCGACGAATGATCCATTTGATCCCGCACGAGCATCCATCATGCGTGGCCATTGTCTGGCAATAAGCCAAAATGAAAGCAATAAAATAATAGGACCATGCGCATACCCCTCGGTAGCCCATAAACCATTTATTAAATCGAAAAAACTTGGTACGAAAAGTACCAGCATTCCAACAATAATCGGCCACCAAATTGAGGCGACCTTAGAATTAAAAGCCATTTTCATCAGAACTCAACCATGACAGACCCAACGACCTCAGCACCAGCCCGCCTCAACTGGTCAGCCACTGCACTGATGTCGGCCAGACTGGTGGTGTTTTTACGCGCGACCAACAGAACACCACCAGCGCGAGCTGCGATTGCCAATGCATCAGCACCAGCAGAAAAGGCGCAGACGTCGTAAATGACGACATCAAACTGGCTCTCTACACTGACGCTTAGATTAGCAAAAGAGCTGCGGCTGACTAACTCTTGCGGATTCGGTGGCAAAGTCCCGGCTGGCAAGACTGACAGATCGACAAAAGAATTGACCTTAGCGATAGTACTCAGATCGGCGCGACCGGCCAACACATCAGACAAACCTTGTTTACCGGGCAAATTAAAAATCTGATGCTGGCGCGGTTGGCGCAAGTTGGCATCAATCAGCAAGGTGTGCTCGCCCAATTGCGAGAACACCACCGCCAGATTGGCGGCAAACAGGCTGGCACCCTCACCCGGATTAACGCTGGCGATTGCCAGGGTTTTGTGGCCGGTAGCAAACCAGCGCAACATTAACTGGCTACGGATGGCGCGCAAGGTTTCTACCTGCGGGCTAAATGGTTGATAAGCGGCGACTAGTTCAGGCGCAAAATTACCCTGCCCTGCTGGCAGATAAGGGTAATCAAACTGGCGCGCTAGTACTTGCTGGATATCGGCTTCGGTAATTAAGCCGAGGCTAAGCGCAGCCTCGCCAAAACGCATGTTTTTTTCTTTTTGCTGACGCAAAATGCGCTCAGCATGCTCGGGCTTGATCTTGCCCATATCGAGCAAGATACGGCCCATACTTGACTCACGCACGGCGTTAGCTGGATTAAGCGGGCGTACTACGGCAGCCGGGCTAATTGGATTGACTTGATTTTGCGGGTTCATTTGCTGATCCATGACTCAATTAGCGCTTAAATTTTTTCTTAAAGCACGGTTAAAAAAACCACGACGCGGACGTTTTGGCGCAGCCCATTGAACCACGCCAAGCACCGGTACTTTTAAAGCCTCCACCAGGTCTTCGGCAGAACGCACGCGACGGTTCATTAGCTCTGCCAACATCGCCAAACCTAGACCCAGCATGGTACCGAGGAAGATAGAGGCCAGCGTATTGAGCAAGACTCTAGGTCCGGCCGGATCTAGTGGCGCTATTGCAGGGTTTAACACCGCGATATCGGTTTGATTCGACTGGCCTTCCATATTGGTTTGGTTATAGCGCAATGAGGCTCCTTCGTAAGTGCGCTGAGCGGTATCCACTTCATTGAGCAAAACTTTGAGTTCATCTCGGGCGCCGTTGAGCCCCATCACTTTGGCTTTTTGTGCCGCCAGCGCAGCACGTACTTCGGCTTCGCGTTGCTGCAATATATGCGCATTGCCAGCGACGCCGCTACTAGCCAACTTGATTTGCTCCTCTAAATTAGAACGCAATTTATCGACTTCAGATTTGGCGGCCAGGTATTGCGGATGGTTCTTATCCAGTTTCTGTGCGGTATCGGCAAACTTCACCTCCGCCATAGATAAGCTCACCTTAATGTTTTGCACAATAGGGTTAGCCATCACGTCAGGCGATGCACCGTTGCTGCCTTGCGCCTGACGCTGACGCGAACCGGCTTCTATCGACTGCCCTTGCGCCATCACCAATTGGCTAGACAAATCATTGAGGCGCGCCGACTCGACATCCAGACGCGTATCGGCATTGACGATGCCGTGTTCTTGTTGATAGGCTGTGAGTTTTGCTTGTGCTGACTCTAGCTTCTCGCGCAATAACTTAATCTGCGCTGTAAAGTAGCTCGATGCTTTTTGTGACGGCTCCACCTTCAGTTGCAAACTTACTTGCTGATATGCCGTTGCAAACCCGTTGGCTATGGCGGCAACAAACTGCGGATCATTTCCTTTATAGATCAAATCAAGCACACTGCTCTCACGCGATGGCACGACATCCAATTTTTTTAACAGTAAATCAGCTAACCAATCTTCGATTGTACCTTTACCTTCTGTAGCTTCCATAAATTGCGCCCGCACGGCAGCACCTTCTGCAATCTTCAGATCCTCGATCACTTTCAAGGCAACTCGACGACTGGTAATGATATCCACCTGAGTCGCCATATATCCCGGCATTAATTGCGCGGGTAAAGTTATGCCAGTAACCGGATCCGTCCCCTTATAATTCAGCACCAGTGAGGTGCTTGCCTTGTAAGTTTTTGGCAGTAGCAAGCTGACAGCTACCGTGGTCGTCACTGTCACCAGCAAGGTAATCAGGATGATCTTGTAGCGAGCGCGTAAGATAAGTAGAAACTGGGTGAAATTCATTTTATTACTCTCAAAACTGAATGAAGCGCATCACATTTGCGCTTGGTTACTGCATTATTGGATATGCGCTGCGGCTGGCAGCACTTTGCATTAGCAGCGCTATCGCGACCCTATCACTGCCCAATCCCAGAACTAAAACAAACTCTCTTGTATGTACAAGACATCATCGGTATGAATTAGATCATCGTGTTTGGCCGGAATCTCCTGTATCACCCCATTCAGATCGCTGCGTTTGATGCGTATGCCGCGTTCCGTGCCGCGCGCGTTTAAACCACCACCAACCGACAAGGCCTGCAACACAGTCATGCCACGTTCTAAGCGGTACATACCCGGACGCTGTACCTGGCCGTAAATATAAAACCTTTGGGCTCTTGCCACGTAGACGATATCGCCTGCCAACACTTCAGAGTTCAAGGCCAAATCGCCGCTCTGGACCATGCCCAGAATATCGATCACTTCTTTCTTCGAATTACCATCGCGATTGCGTACTACGGTGGCGGTATCGCCCGCTTCGCTATTCACACCACCGGCCAATGCCAGCACTTCCAGAACACTGCGACGCCCCTCTATCGGGTAACGCCCCGGGCGATTTACCTGACCGAGGATAGAGATCTGCTGACTCTGCATCACGGTAACGATAATATTCACTTGCGCATTGCGGATGAACTTACCACCCTCTAACAGACTGGCGATTTTTTTCTCCGCCGCGGCAGAAGAGATGCCGCCTACTGTCACTTGCCCGATCAAAGGATAAGAAATGCTTCCGGCTTCACTGACCCTGGTCTCTAAGGCCAAATCAGGATGATCGTAAACCGTAATTTTCAGTACATCGCCCGCACCCAACAACACATCCGCAGCAAAAACTGGGCTCATCAAGCCTGCCAGCAGCAGTGCGATTATGGAGATCCAATATTTTTTTATCATGACAATTTCCTATTTAAACTGCACTCTGAGAGTAAGGCGGTACGTCATTGTGGCTTACTTCAAACCTGCTACACCGCGATTAATGATTGCATCGTCAGGCTTATTGTCCGGCTTGGCTTCTCCGACTGTGCTTGCAGCTGCAGCCGGCGCTACTGTTTGAGGCACTGCTTGCGCTGCAGAAGCTGGAGCGGCATTTTCTGGCTGCCCTTTATTAATGATTTCTGCATTCAGATATTCAATCTTGCCAGTCGCACGCAAGCGCGCCAGTTCGGCTTCGCTGGCTTCCTTATTCTTTTTGCTGATCAAAAATTGCTCGATTTGCGGCGTTGCGACTGCGGCCGTTACCGCTGCATCTTTAATCTCGTGTAGCGACACTAGCAAGCTACGGCCACCTTCTTTGATGGTAAATAACTGCCCCTTTTGCATGGCCTTGAGCGATTTAATCATCTCGGCTGGCAGATCGGTGCTGGTGCGTGAAATCTGCGCTCTTGTGAACTGGATATTTTTTGATTCTAACCACACAGCGACTTCATCCAATGATTTTGCGGAATCCATCATCGCGCTCAACTCAGGACTGAAGTTTTTAGTTTCTATCACCAATTCTTTTAAATCGTACTGTTTGCGTTGCGTGAACAGATCGGGATTTTTCTCAAAAAAACTATCGACGTCGGCCTTAGTCGGCTTGGCGTTGTTCCCTATTTTTTTCTGTAAATAGGCTTGCACATAGATCTGCGCCTTGGCGCGCTCTACCGCTTGCATCACGGCTGGATCTCTATCGGTTTTTTCTTTTAAGGCCTCACCCAAAATCAACTGCCTATCGACCAGAGCTTCTAACACTTGCTTATTGGTGACGCCTTGCTGGCCACCCAGACGCTGCAATTCTTCATTGAGCTGATGCACGGTAATCTCATCGCCATTAACTTTAGCGATAGCTTGACCTGGTGCTTTTTCTTTACTGCCACAAGCCGACAGGCCAATCACAGCGATGGCGATCAAGGAACTGCACAAGAGTCGTTTACCCGGGGTGGCTGTAGCCAGTGCTGCAGA
This sequence comes from Undibacterium sp. Ren11W, assembly GCF_049340485.1. Classification (NCBI taxonomy): domain Bacteria; kingdom Pseudomonadati; phylum Pseudomonadota; class Betaproteobacteria; order Burkholderiales; family Oxalobacteraceae; genus Undibacterium; species Undibacterium sp. Ren11W. Next base: position 312,291 of record NZ_JBMPPB010000005.1, on the reverse strand, counting down.
CATTTTAATTGTAGTACGCATCAAAATTTCACTCCTAAACGATCTTAAAATTTATCTTTGCAGGGCGTTTATAGAGCCCTACTAATTTTTTACATCTGTTGTTATTCAATAACACCCAGACCCTGACACCTTGCGCTGTATTCCAAACACAGGCGAATTACAGAGTTCCTGATTTGGCGAGCCGCATTGTTGCACAAAAAACAAAAATCTCCTATTTGCCGGACGGCAAACTTAACCCATTTTCGACGCGCATTAATGTGCACTAATGCGCATTCTCACGCTTCAAAACCACCATCACGGTTTTGACGATAATGCTCAGATCGAGCATAAGAGACCAACGTCTGAGGTAATCCAGATCCAGATCGATTCTTGTCTTCATCTTGTCTAAGGTATCGGTCTCGCCGCGTGAGCCATTCACTTGCGCCCAACCAGTAATGCCTGGCCTTACCTTATGCCGCAACATGTAACCTTTGATTTGCTTGCGATACAGCTCGTTATGCGCCACCGCATGCGGACGCGGCCCAACGATACTCATACGCCCTTGCAAGACATTGATAAATTGCGGCAACTCATCGAGAGAAGTGCGACGTAAAAAGCCACCCAATTTAGTCACACGTAGATCACCCTTGGTGGCTTGCACAATATTGTCGCCATCGTCACATACCGCCATCGAGCGAAATTTATACACCATAATTTCTTCGCCATCTAAGCCGTAACGGCGTTGCTTGAAGATAACCGGACCAGGTGAAGTGAGCTTTACTGCCAGCGCGATGCACAGCATGATAGGCAGCAATAAGATTTGTATTGCGGATGCCAGCACGATGTCGCTCAGGCGTTTGATGATGTGATCAATACCGGTAAACGGTGATTCGCAGATAGCCACTACTGGCATGCCACCGACATAATCAAAGCGCGGCTGTATCAGATCAAACACATAAATATCTGGCAAAAAATAAATCGACGCGGTAGTGTCTTGCAAGTCTTCTAGCAATTGCAAAATACGTGGCTGCGCTGAGATAGGCTGACTAATATAAATAATGTTGATGTTATGTTGACGCACATAGGCAGCGATATCAGCCATGCCACCCAAAGGCTGAATTTTTTCTGCCGAGCTTTGACGCGAAATATCTCTATCGTCAAAAAAGCCATGCACATTGATATCCACGTTGTGATATTCAGAGGTGCGACGTGCCAGCTTTAAACCGACTTCGTTCACACCGACGATCACGGCAGAACGCTGGCCGCCACCCTCGTTGAGGTTGGCGTTTATTTTTTGCAACGTGGCACGGGTGGCAATCAGGGCGATCGGCGCCAGTACAAACCAGACTTCGATAACCGTCTCAGAAAACTGAAACGCCAGACCGGTCGCCACACCCATAAACAGGATGACCGCAACGATCATTATCCACTCGATAATAATCTCACGCGTGATGGTCCAGAGCGTTATTTTGTCGAAAGAGCGGCGCTGATCGACTTGTTCAAATACGTAAGAACAAATGAAAAACGTGATGATCCCCAACACCAGATAGTAACCATCGAGACGTTCGTCAAAGGCCAGCATACTCGCGTACAGACTACCTAGTATCACTAACGGATCCAATAGACGGTTATGCAGAGCAACCGCAAAAAGATTATTACTCGTTTTCATTAATCCAGTCCCAAATCATAACGACCATTAAGCTGCAATTTATTATCGCGATAGCCATTGCGCTCAAAATTCGAACTCAGCACCTCATTGGCAATCGAGGCGCTCAATTGCAAATGGCGTATCGGCACATAGCTCAGACCGAGGTTCGCTGCGGTATAGGTATCTTTACGCTCCAGTGCCTGCGCCCCAGTCACGGCTGACACACCGGTATAATCTCTATGCTCGGCTCTGAGTGAGGCGTCCATCTTGATTTTTGATGTTAACTCCCAACCCATGCCACCACTGATACCACGGTTGGTCGAGTAATTTGCGGAGAGATCATTACTGGAACCAACTTCATTCCAGGCGTTGACATTGAGGTTGAGTTTGGCGCTGACCGACCAGTTACCGACCAGCCTGGAATTGGTACCACTGAAATTGCGTTTAGTCAGCGCATCATAATTTTTGCGCACCAGTCCGCCGAGAAACTGGATTGACGCCGTCTCAGACATGCGCCAGTCGACTTTGCCTTTAAACTCATTTTGCGAATAGTTATTGTCGACAGAAAAAATACTGACGATTAAATTATTCGGATATTCACCGCGGATTTGGCGCATCTGCACACCCACTGTACTGTTGGTAGGCTGAACAAAATCAATGCCAAACTCTGTAGTTGCAAGTTTTCTGTCGTTATATTTGAGCACGGCTAAATCGTAGGCCAGCGCATATTGGCTATAGCCAGCGCGCACGCGCCAACTTGGGTGAAACTGCCAGGCCGCATCAAAATTTTCACGACGCTGGCGATTGATGTTCGGCTCTATCGTCCTAAAATCCTGAAACGGGGTTTGCCCTTCGGTATAACCGCCACCCAGATTGCCCGACACATGACTACCTAACTGCCAACCCCAATTGGCACTGGCATCTTTACCTGCGTAATCGTATTGACTAAAATGGTTGTAGCGATTGCGACTCATACTGAGATCGGCAACCAGAGTTTGTTGGCTAATGATTTTATTAATGCGCAGACCTGCAGTAGCACGCTTGACGGTATCGGCCATCACATCGCTGCCAGTGACAGCAAGAGCAGTTGCGGCGTCATGAAAACGCAGCAAATTATCCTCGTGGATCACCGAGAAATCGAGATAAGGGGAAAACACGTCATCAGATGCTGCAACTGCAGAAAAACTGGCACTCAAGGCGACCAGAAAAGTAACTAGACCCAGATAGAGGTGCTGCGGGTAACGACAAGCTTGTAACAGAAACATAAAAATAAAGTGCTTTTCAATAAACATGAGAAGAAAATTTGTGACTCCCCTCCCAAGCAAAAATCGCCCGTAAGATGAGGACCCGACCAACCCCTGCTGGCCATACACCATCTAAAAACCTTATCGGCAATCGCTGCGTATTATAACTAGCCTACAAATATACTGTGATTATTTTATTAATTTATTGTTACTAAATGTAATGAGTTTGCCGTTTATTTCTGCTTTGTTTCAATTATTTTTCCGCACTGCAACATTTATTACTTTGATGCATTTTTATGTTGAGCATTAAATATTTTTAAGCAATTTTTCAGGTGCGGGCGCGGGATTAAGTACTTTATGAATCAAGGTCAAAATTAGCACACTGACTGTCGCTGCCAGAATATCAAAGGCCCAATCGGCAATATCACAACTACGGTAAGGCATGAAGCGCTGTATGTTTTCATCTAGCGCGCCAAGCATGCCTACATAGACAATACTGCGCCAGGATCGGCTCCATAAGCTCCCTACCAAACTGCCAAAGATGCAGCCAGTCAAAAATGAATACGCCACGAAGTGCAATAGCTTATCGGGTATCCTGGCAGAGAGTGCTGTCGCCTCACCAGGTATCGCACCGATCGCCACCATCACTGCAAAAAAAATCGCACCGAGTAACAAACTGCGGCGATAACTCAGCATGTTGCGCAGCCTAAGATGTAGAGCTTGAAAAGACATTATTGATGGAGTCCTGAAGGTTGATGGCGATATTAAAGAAAGTTGAACTAGCACGCTCATCGGCGAAAACAGTAGAGTCATCTCCGAATGGAGCCATTATACGTTGCTTGCATCAATAGCAAGATGATATTGTCGTGACACACGCCCGATCACCATTGATTCGATGATTGAGCGCTAAATCAGCATTTTTTAATGGAATATGCGCGCTGGCGGCATGCTATTTTAGAAAAAAGCCATACTACGAGGCTAGCGATTTAGCCTCGCATCTGCACGACATCCTAGACAGCGATGACTTACACGCTTTCCTTCAATAAGCGTAGTAAGGCCGCAGTATCCATGCGGCCTGCAGCATCGCCTCCATCGAGCAGGCTGTCGGCCAGATCGCGTTTTTGCGCGTGCAGGGCAATGATTTTTTCTTCTATGGTGTCTTGCGCCACCAAGCGGTAAATCGTCACCGGACGCAACTGCCCCATGCGATGGGCGCGGTCTGAAGCTTGATCTTCTACCGCTGGATTCCACCATGGATCGAGATGAATCACGTAATCGGCAGCGGTTAAGTTAAGACCCGTTCCGCCAGCTTTCAAGCTAATCAGGAAGATATCCCCCTGCCCGGCCTGAAAGGCATCAACCCGTTTTTTACGCTCTAAGGCCGGGGTGCTGCCGTCCAGATATTGATATGAGATACCTTGCTGATCCAGCCATTCGCGTACGATCGCCAGATGATCGACAAACTGGCTAAACACCAGCGCCTTATGTCGATTATCCAGTAACTCCTCTACCGTATCGGCAAATACCGCCAACTTACTGCCCGCCACATTCGAGTTTTTCAGCACCAGTTTGGGGTTGCAGCAAAAACGGCGCAGCTTGGTAATTTCGGCCAACACTTGCAGCGATTGGCCATCGCCTGTCTTTAAATTGGCAATTTTTATGATAGCTTCTTGCCTGAGTGCCTCGTACAGATGGCGCTCTTCGACACTGAGCTCTACCTGCAGAGTGATCTCGGTGCGCGACGGCAGCTCACTCAAGACCTGGGTCTTGGTGCGCCGTAAGATGAAAGGCTGTATCAATTTTTTTAGGTGCAGACGAGCCGGTTTATCACCGCGTTCTATCGGGTTACTAAAGCGTTCGGCAAAGCGCTCTTTCGATCCCAACAGGCCGGGATTGATGAAGCGAAATAGATTCCATAACTCGCCCAGATGATTCTCTACCGGCGTACCGCTGGCGATCATTTTAAAATCGGCAGTCAAGGCCATCGCTGCCTGGCTACGTTTGGTGGCGGCGTTCTTGATCACTTGCGCCTCGTCCAACACCACGCTATGCCAGTGCTGCGCGCTAAACGCCGCGGCATCCGATTGCAACATGCCGTAGCTGGCGATCACAATATCGAAGGGGCCGAGATCGGCCAGCGAGCGATTGCTATGGTAAGCGCGAACGTTTAAGGTCGGTGCAAAGCGAGCGACTTCGGCTTGCCAGTTCATCGCCACCGAGATCGGTGCCACCACCAAGGCTGGCCCGTTCGGCGCACGGTCTAACAACAGCGCCAGCGCCTGCACGGTTTTTCCTAAACCCATATCATCGGCCAGACAGGCACCGACGCCCCAATGCGCTAGTCTAGCCAGCCATTGATAGCCTTCCAGCTGATAGTCGCGCAGCTCAGCTTGCAAAGTCGATGGCACGGTCGGTACAAAATCGGCCAGACTATCGAGCTTAACAACTTGTTCGCGCCAGGCGCTATCGGCTTGTAAATCACCGACTTCGGCCGCCAGTTCGGCCAGTGCCGGGGCTGCCAGCGGATTAATTCTGACGCCGTCTTTGCCAACTAAATCACTAAGGGCGCGTAACTCGTCGAGACGTTTGCGAAAATTATCGGTCAGCGCCAGATAATCGTTGTCACCCAATTTCAAGAAACGTCCGGTAGCGCCTTCGGCCAAGTGCATCAGCTCACGCAATGCCAAGACCCGGCCATCGTCTAAAGTAAGCTCACCGCCAGCGACAAACCATTCACCCTGCTTCTTGATGGTTAAACGCATGTTCTGTAAAGTGCGGCTTCCCTTAAGACGGAAGCGCTCGCCCTCGGGCCAGACCAATTCTAGCGTGGCTTCCGGCAAGGCCTTGAGTTGTCCGAGTAACTCCAGACAGAGTTCAGGATCTTGCAATTGCCATTCCTGATCGTTTTCTTCTGCCTGCGCTAACGCCGGACAAGCGGCAATCACTTGCTCAAGCGCCTTGACCTCCTCTTTCAAACTGCGGCTCGCTTGCACCGGGCTACCCTCTTGCTCGCCAAGTACATTGGCCGAGCCTTTGCCGGGCGCGAACCAGCCGCCATCGGTCAATGGCCGCACTAATAATTGCAGACGCAAACCGTCCTTTAAAGGCAGCAAATGCGCAAACAAGGTGGGGTTGGCCGCGATCGTGGCGATGTGCTGCGCCAGCTCGGGCAAATCTGAGTGGATAGACAAATGCGGTGCAATCGCAGCGATCACGTCGACCAGCTGCGCCTTGGCAGCGGTTGGTACGGTCAGACCGGTCCCGAGAATGCCGGCGATCTGTTTGATCTCGGGACTGGAGGCGTACACCGCCAGCCGCGTCGGGGTTTCTTTGCGCCAGCTGACGACCGCGTCTGCCATCATAGGTGGGTCTAGCTGCAAGCTAATCAAACCGCCCTTCTCTTTGAGTTGCAAGGCGAGCTCACCTTTGATGATGTCAATACGCACATCGGGTGCATCTGACCAAAACACGGCAGGATGGCCGACCAAAAACGTCAGGGCTTTTTCGGCAGACATCTCGTACTCGCTGCCGCCGTAGTAATTGTCATAGGTTTTGCGCACGCAGGTAGCCAGGCGCTTGTCTTGCTCGCTCATGCCGGGCAGGCTATCTTGCTCCTGCGCCAGACGCTTCAGTGCGACGGCGCGACCCTTACTCCAGACTCCTTTGGCACTACGTTTTTGCTCACGCGGATCAAGTTGAACCAAACCATGCTGCAGTTCCAGCAGCCACGCGATACGCACGTCGCTGCCGCTAGGGGCGACCACTGCGGCACCGGATTTAAGTTGCGATAAGGCGGTTAAGGCGCGCTGCCAGGTTTCTTCCCGGTGCAAAGCGCCAAGCAGCGGCTTGACCTGATGCGCAGCATGCCAATCTGGCAGCAAAGGCGCATCACCGTATTGGGTCTGCAATAAGACATCGAGCTCAGCCACCACCCATTGGTAACCCAAGCGTTGGCAGTAGGCACGTAAATCGACTAGCTTGTCGTGCATTTTTTTGTCTTTAGGCGCATCTTGCCAATACAGCGCAAGACCTTCAAACAAGCCATCGACGTCGCGCTCTACCCGAATAAATTTTTGTGGACTGGTCAGCGGTACGCCCAGTGCCAGATGATGCACCAGTGGTTGTAAAAACAAATAGGCAAAGGCATTTTGATGCCGGACGCCCTCATCGACTTGTTCTTTGGCGCGCTTCAAGCTGGCAGCGGTATTGGTCGCCAACAATGTCACGGTATATAACAAGCCGGGTAAATCGGCGATGAAAATCTTGCGCTTACCGGTCTCCGCTTTGCGTACTTTAATGAGTATCTCGGAGATCTCCAGCGCGGCAGCGAACTCGCCGCGCAGCACCGCCGTGACAAACATACTCTCTTGCTGTTGTGCCTCAGTCAGCCCCAGCTGCAAGTCAAATAATTGCTGGAAATCCCCGCGCAATTGGGCTTGCAGGCAAAGCAGCACTAGGGTGCCGGGCCAGGATTTCAGATGCGTAGGCGCATGCTGACAAGCATACTGATACGCCGTGGTACAGGCGCTGAGTTTCCAGTTGGCGACCACCAGCAAATCACTGAGCATCAAATCCTGGCTGACAGGATGCAACGTGGCAAACAAAGCTAGTCCATCAGCGTTTGCGAAAAAGACCGTACTTGGCGGAATATGTTCGTTACTTGGGCACTGATAGAATTTATCGCGCCATTCCATCACCTCTTGATTATTCGATGCCAGCACCGAAAACATCACCTCCCGGCGACAGAAGGCCACGTTAAACGGTTTCCACTGGCGGTACTCGCCATGCCGCTTGAGCAAATCGCGCACGCTCTTAACCCAACTCTTGATCGTGCCGGTCTGCTGCAAATGCAATAAAACCGCCATCCGCAGATCTTCGCGCAGCACATAACCCAGACCTATTTCCTGACGCACCAGCAAACTTTGGCATAGGCTGCTCAGGCACTCCTTAATCAGCACAGACGTGTAAGGCGAGCCTTCGCTATCGGGCTGATGATGACTGTGCAACAACTCCAGAAAGGCAGCCTGACTGAGAGGTGCGTCAAACAGTGCCATCGCATACACTAGAGGAAATTGCTCGGAGCTGAGTGCCGAGAGATCGTACAGATCGGGCTGTGGGGTCATAGAAATATAGAAGAAACGAAGACAGTGATGACGACAGCGCTACTGTTGCGTAGGCAAGCTGAACGTTCAAAAAAATAGCTCATTAGTTTAATCGATCTGAGACAAGGCGGGCGCGCTATTTGCGGGCGATTGGCGGCTTTTGCGACGCAGGCTGCCGCACTTAGCAGCCCCCCAAAAGCTAGACGTAAGCACCATGCGCCTGCTGGCGGCATTTCGCCCTGCAGGCCGCATGCGCATTGCGCAGAGAAAATCAGAATATCTAATCTTCTGCCATCCAAAAGAACACCGTCGTCAGGCGCTTTTCGCGCAGTTCTTTACCAAAATAACCAGTAGCGCAGTGCACCAGGTTAGCCTTATACAAGAGCATGCGATTAAACACATTCTCTACTTTCAGGTCTTCATACCAGGCTTCAATCGGCAAGCCACGCACCTTGAGTGCATCGAGCAGATTATTGTAAGGTGCAGACACCAGATTGCCACCCATGGCACCGTTCGGATAGCGCAGGCGGCAAAAACTGGTACCACAGGCCGGATCGGGTTGTGGACTAAGGTAAATGACACAGGCGTAACGGCACAAACTACGGCTGTCGGTATGCGGATGCGAGCTACTTTCGGTGGCACCGACTAATTGCGCCACATTACAATCGAGTCGTAAGCCGCCGGGTGGCTGTTCCATCCAGATTTTATCTTTACCTATCAGTGTCTTGACTGTTTGCTCCAGCGCTTGCAACTCATCCGGCAACAGCGCGCCATGAAAACGCATGCCCGGCCACGATTCGGGCTGATACGGCAAGCCATACTCCCAGGCCGGTTGCGCAAAACAACGCTCGGCAACTTCCTGCGCATTCGGCAGGACGCCATCGACAATCCAGTAATTTTTGCCTTGCTCTAACTTCTCATAGGCCAGAGTAGGTGCCGCCGGATGGATGGCAGGCAAAACGATATTCGCAGCAGGAACTGGCAACATAGACCGACCAAATCACAAGGCAAGATGAATAATGGTAGGGCAAACGCACTACCGCTCTGAAAACTCCGACGAAGTATCTCTGCAACTGCCATTCTTAGTCAAATTACATTGATGCAGGCGTCGTTATTTGCCCACGGCCAGCGCGCAAGTGGCGAATAGCACACAGCCAGCCTACGGTTCTCCGCTATGTCACCTACACTATCATTTCACGTATAGATGAAGAAAACCTGTTTTTACTGCATTGCCGGAATAATCGAAGTAAGTGTGTAGTCAAAACCCACAATAGCAAGGAAAAAACCAACGAACTCGGCTGATCAAATTTTAGCGGTCCGGGGATAATGTAGACGGTTCAAAGACAGTTCCATCGTTTAGCTGTTACGGCATTTGCCCTTGCAAAGGTCTCAGGCTAACGGTCATCGATACCAGAACGCTCTCCATTATTGACAGGCATACAGTTTGGCACTCAGTTGGTAGTACCCAATGAGCGACACGCAATTCGCACTGCAATGAGGAGATAGATCGTGATTACTATGAACGGGAAAACCATGCTAAACGAACGCGAAGCCGAGAGCTGCTACCTGGGCCAATTTATCCCTCTGCACTACCATCACAATATGCTGATGGATAGCAACCGCATGCAAGCCTTTAAGGCGGCGATTAAGCATGTGGTTTTTCCCGGTGCCAAGGTGTTGGAACTTGGCGGTGGCACCGGCGTGTTATCCTGGTTCGCAGCGCAGCAAGCCGAAAAAGTCTGGTGTGTAGAATTTAATCCCGATATGGTGCATGAGGCGAAACGCCTGCTGGCACAAAATACGCATGGCGATAAGGTCGAAGTCATCCATGCCGACGCTTTTGAATACCTGCCGCCCGAACCGGTCGACGTGGTGATCTGCGAGATGATCCATGTCGCCATGCTGCGCGAAAAACTGCTGGAAGTGATAGAAAATTTCAAGCAGCGCTACCTGGAAAAGTTCGGAGGCCCTTTGCCGATTTTCATGCCAGAAGCGATCATCATGGCAGTCCAACCCATGCAGCAGGAATACGATTTTGAAGGCTATAACGCGCCTATCGTGCAGTTTCAGGAAACCAATGCGATCTACGCCACTAGCCTGCAACTGGCCGAACCGGCGGTCTACAGCGTCATCGATTTTACCGCGCCCATAGATTTGATCATCAGCTGGGAAGGCAGCTTCACCATGGTCACTGACGGCAAGCTGAATGCATTGCGCTTCATTACCAAGAATATTCTATCGGTATTGCAGCAACAAAACAGCACCATAGACTGGCTCAATCACTACATGGTGTTGCCATTGCCAAGCGCATTGCAGGTGAAAGCTGGCGACATCATTGACGTCAACTTCCGCTATCGCGGCGGCGCCTCTATCGCCTCTTTGCAAAGCGCCCTGCAAGCAGTCATCCGCCAGCCTGAATCGCTAAGGACAAGTGACGAAGCCTTATTCGCTTAAAGCGACATAGTGCAGCTAAATAAAATTCTAAGCCGCCCCTGCCAGCGCGCATAGTCCACGCGGGTTGGCGGGCATATGCCTTGGAGAAGCGCATGGAATATGCGCTCTGGCAGGGTCTGTTTTTTACAGCATGCGTGCCAATAAGGCCTTATCGTATTTTGCGTCCAGCGGGATGCGCACTTTATGGCCGGCACCTCCGATGATGCTGATAGGCGCATTGTGCTGGTTGCGCATCTCGGCCAGGGTGATGATCTGGTTACCGGAAGGATGGATGATCTCGATCTGATCACCGACCGCAAAACGATTTTTCACTTCGACTTCAGCCCAGCCATCGACCACATTCAAGACTTGCGCCACGTATTGGCTGCGATGCGCTTTCGAGACGCCTTCCATGTAGTTCTGATGTTCCTGGGTGTGATGACGCTGATAGAAACCGTCGGTGTAACCACGATTGGCCAGGCCATCCAATTGGCCTAGCAATTGCTCGTTAAACGGTCGCCCCGCCACTGCATCATCAATCGCATGGCGATACGCTTGCGCGGTGCGCGAGACGTAATACAGCGACTTGGTACGGCCTTCCACTTTCAATGAATCAACCCCAATCTTGGCCAGACGCGCAACGTGCTCAATAGCGCGCAAGTCTTTCGAGTTCATGATGTAGGTACCGTGCTCGTCTTCCAGTATCGGCATAAAACTGCCAGGACGGCCGGATTCTTCGATCAGATAAGGACGGTCGGCCAAAGGATGGCGCGGCATATCGCCCATCGCTGAAAACGATTGATTGGCTTCTTCCAAGGCTTCGTTGAAATTGAGTTTAATGGTTTCGACTGGCGCATCTCTCATGATTTGTTGCAGATCGCCGGTTTCGTTTTCATTGGCGTTCTCAACCTTATAATCCCAGCGGCAGGAGTTGGTGCAGGTGCCCTGATTCGGATCGCGGTGATTGAAGTAACCGGATAGCAGACAACGGCCGGAATAGGCGATGCACAAAGCGCCATGTACGAACACTTCGATTTCCATCTCAGGGCAACGTTGTTTGATTTCTTCGATCTCGTCCAGCGAGAGTTCGCGCGACAGTATCACTCGCGTCAACCCCATGCTCTGCCAGAACTTAACGTCGGCCCAGTTCACTGCATTAGCTTGCACCGACAAGTGGACATTCACTTCCGGCCATTTTTCGCGCACCATCATGATCAGACCAGGATCGGCCATGATGATGGCGTCCGGCTTCATAGCGATCACCGGTTCCATGTCGTTAATATAGGTTTTGAGTTTGGCGTTATGCGGGAAAATATTACTGGCAACGAAGAATAATTTGCCGCGCGCATGCGCGCCCTCTATCCCTTGTTGCAAGACATCGAGTGTCGAGAATTCATTGTTGCGGGCGCGCAGGCTATAGCGTGGCTGACCGGCATACACTGCATCCGCGCCAAAATCAAAGGCGGCATGCATTTTTGCCAGCGAACCGGCGGGCAACAGAAGTTCAGGGGCTTTTAGCATAGCGAGGCAATCCGAAAAGAAAAATGTTCGCGATTATAATTCTGCCCGCAGCGATTTGCAGTCCGATCTCGCCGGCTCTTGATCTAGATCAACTTAGGCTTTTCGCAATGCTAACAATTCGTTAAATACCAAGGCACTAAGCACCACACTACCGCCCAACAGCGTTGCCTGAGCCGGCACTTCGCCCGCACCGAGCCAGGCCCAGATCGGCCCCAGCAAAACTTCGAGCAGGGCCAACAGAGACAATTCCGGCGCTGACAAACTACGTGCCGCACGCACCATCAGCATACAAGGGAAGCCCAGCTGAAAGAAACCGAGTAAAGCCAAGATCAGCAGATCATGCAGCGAAGCCTGAAACGGCCAAGCCATAGGCAGCATCGCCACTGCGGAGAGCACACCACCTATCAGTACCGCAGGGATCAGATCGACGGCATGGCCGCCTTTCTTCATGCTAATCACATTCACTGAGGCGGCCAACGGCACCCCCATGGCGATGACCATACCGGCCAAGCCACGTGCGTCGAGCTGCGAAAAGCCATCGATGAACATCCAGAAAATACCCGCAGTGGCGACACAGATCGCCAACCAGGTGCGTGTCGGTATCTGCTGATGTAAAAACAAGCGGGCAAACAAGGCCGTCAGTAGAGGCGAGACGCTCATCACGATCAAGGTATTGGCCACAGTGGTCATGGTCAGCGCGATCATAAAGCACGAGAACATGATGGCCCACATTGCGCCAGATATGACGCCAAAGCGCCCCACTGCCAACAAGCGCGGCACCGCCTGGGCCTTATGCTGCCACAGCATCGCGCCAGCAACGTAAATCGCCGCAAACAAGCTACGCCAAAAAGTCACCTCAAAATCGCGCGCGGCCTCAAGATGGCGCGTCAACACGCCCGCCATACTCCACAGAGTGGCGGCGATAATCATTAAAAATAGTGCTTGTCGGTGAGTCGGTTTATTTTGCATATCAAATTTAACAACAAGGTTTTACGTCAATTCTGACAAAATTAGGACTTACGCAAAATTGTTCCAGCTAGGCGTGCCGCCGAAGACTGTACTTTAGTACGGCAAGGCGAGTGCAACCACCTTGGGGCGTTTTTGCGTAAGTCCTAAAAACAAAAAACCCGTTTGTCACACCACATCAGTGGCGCAGCAAACGGGTTTTTGTGTTTTACCATCGATCTTCCGATGGCAAATCGCTTACCTATTAATCGCGTGATGCTTTTTTACGTTCGTGCTCTTTCAAGAAACGCTTACGCAGACGAATGCTCTTAGGCGTTACTTCAACCAATTCATCATCATCAATAAATTCAACCGCGTATTCCAGATTCACCAGAATTGGTGGTACCAGACGTACCGCTTCATCCGTACCGGAAGAACGAACGTTGGTCAATTGCTTACCCTTAATCGGATTCACAACCAGGTCATTTTCACGGGAATGGATACCGATGATCATACCTTCGTAGACTGGATCGTTATGACTAACAAACATACGGCCGCGATCTTGCAGTTTCCAGATAGCGTAAGCAACAGCAGCGCCGTCATCTTGAGAAATCAATACACCGTTACGACGACCACCGAGTTCACCTTTAGTGTTATCGACAGGACCGTATTCATCAAACACGTGACTCATCAAGCCAGTACCGCGTGTCAATGTCATGAATTCGCCCTGGAAACCGATCAGGCCACGTGCAGGAATATGGTATTCCAGACGAACACGACCTTTACCATCCGGTTCCATGTTTTGCAGATCGCCACGACGACGACCAAGTTCTTCCATGACGCCACCTTGATTGGCTTCTTCTACGTCTACGGTCAGATTTTCAAACGGCTCATGACGTACACCATCAACCATTTTGAAAACCACGCGTGGACGGGACACAGCCAATTCGAAACCTTCGCGACGCATGTTTTCGATCAGGATAGTCAGATGCAATTCGCCGCGACCAGATACTTCGTAAGTCGAATCATCGTTCTCAGCTTGAACTACACGCAAAGCCATATTGCCTTTGAGTTCGCGATCCAGACGATCACGGATCTGGCGAGTTGTCACGAATTTACCTTCGCGACCAGCCAATGGCGAATTGTTCACCATGAAGTTCATTGTCAAGGTAGGCTCATCCACCTTCAACATAGGCAAAGCATCCGGAAAATCAGGAGCGCACAGAGTGGAACCGATACCGATTTCTTCAATACCGTTAATCAGTACGATGTCACCGGCCAGTGCTTCGTCAACCAATACGCGATCCAGACCTTTGAAAGTCAAGACCTGGTTAATACGCGCCTTAGTTGGCTTATCATCCGGACCATTCATCCAAACGATGTCTTGCAAAGGCTTAACACGACCACGCAAGATACGGCCAACGCCGATCTTACCGACGTAAGAAGAATATTCCAGGGAAGTGATTTGCAATTGCAAAGGACCATCTGGATCATCTTCACGTGCAGGAACGTGTTTGAGGATCGCGTCGAACAGCGGATCCATATTGCCTTCACGTACAGTATCTACCAAGCTTGCATAGCCCTTGAAGCCTGATGCGTAGATGATAGGGAAATCTAATTGTTCATCGGTCGCGCCGAGTTTGTCGAACAATTCAAAAGTGGCGTTGACCGCTTTCTGAGGATCGGCATTTTCACGATCGACTTTATTCACAACAACGATAGGTTTCAAACCCAGAGCCAAAGCTTTACGTGTCACAAAACGTGTTTGTGGCATCGGGCCTTCTTGTGCATCAACCAGCAACAAAACGCTATCAACCATAGACAATACGCGCTCAACTTCACCGCCGAAATCGGCATGGCCTGGGGTATCGACGATGTTGATGTGCGTGCCTTTGTACTCAACAGCGCAGTTCTTCGACAGAATCGTGATGCCGCGTTCTTTTTCGATATCGTTTGAATCCATGACGCGAGCGTCAACTTGCTGATTGTCACGGAAAGTACCGGATTGGCGCAGCAATTGATCAACTAGCGTGGTTTTGCCGTGATCAACGTGGGCGATAATGGCGATGTTGCGTATAGCGCGTTTTGTAGTGGACATGATTTGTAGTTTTGCTTTGGGAATGATTCGGGTAACCCACAATTATAACATGTTGCGATGCAAAACAACTTAATGCATCTTAAATGTGAATTTAATGGCGGGAGCCAGACAGCGATGCCAGCCAGCATTCTGCCAAACATAGACTACCGCACGATGACAATGGCATTAAAACCACAGCCATAGCGGAGCAATGCCGCTGAATTACCATGATAGTAGCAAGCCGAAAAAGCACAAGATCATAAAAATGCTCACGCTGCCCTTACTGAGATCCCTGCATCCACGCCGACTATTTATTTCTGCACTGCAAACACGAACACCCAAGCGTTGCGTTGCCGCAAGCAATCTTTAAGGCTGATGCAAAATGCTTCTAGCCAGGCGTATCGCAGAAGACTTTATAGAGTGCGGCATGAAAAGTGCGACAACGCTGGGACGATTTTGCGTAAGCCCCACATGAAACACGCCTTGAAAATCCAGCAAACACCCATACCTCGGAGCATATCTGTATTTTCAGTGTCATTTTTTCATAAAACTTTCTCCTTTTTGAGGTAAGCATGTCAGAAAAACAAACCCTAGGCTTTCAGGCTGAAGTTGCGCAATTATTGCAATTGATGATTCATTCTTTGTACTCGAACAAAGAAATTTTCCTGCGAGAACTGATCTCCAACGCTTCCGATGCGGCCGACAAACTGCGCTTTGAAGCCATCAATGACGCCAGCCTGTTTGAAGACGACTCCGATCTGAAGATCAAGGTGAGTTTCGACAAGACCGCTCGCACTATCACGATCGCCGACAACGGCATCGGTATGACGCGCGATGAAGCGATCTTGCATTTAGGCACGATTGCCAAATCAGGCACCAAAGAATTTTTCGGCAAACTGTCTGGCGATCAGCAAAAAGACGCGGCCATGATAGGTCAGTTCGGCGTCGGTTTCTATTCCGGCTTTATCGTTGCCGACAAGATTACCGTCGAATCACGCCGTGCTGGCACTAGCGCTGCCGAAGGTGTGTGCTGGGAATCGACTGGCGCTGGCGACTTTAGTGTAGAAGCGATCACCAAAGCAGAACGCGGCACCGCGATCACTCTGCACTTGCGCGAAGGCGAAGACGATTTTCTGTCTTCCTACAAACTCAAGAGCGTGATCCGCACTTACTCTGACCATATCTCTTTGCCTATCATGATGCAAAAAGAAGAATGGGACGAAGAGAAAAAAGAACAGGTAGTGCGCGATGAACTGGAAACAGTCAATCAAGCCAGCGCCTTGTGGGCCCGCAACAAGAACGACATCACGCCAGAGCAATATGAAGAGTTCTACAAACACATCTCGCATGATTACACAGCACCGCTGACTCACACGCACAACCGCGTCGAAGGCCGCAGCGAATATACACAATTGTTGTACATTCCTAGCCGTGCGCCGTTTGATATGTGGGATAGAAATAAACGTGGCGGCATCAAGCTCTACGTCAAGCGCGTCTTCATCATGGACGATGCCGAACAACTGATGCCGGTCTACCTGCGTTTCGTGAAAGGCATCATCGACACCAATGATCTACCGCTGAACGTGTCACGCGAAATTTTGCAAGAGTCGCGCGACATCAAGGCTATACGCGAAGGCTCGACCAAGCGTGTACTGGGTATGCTTGAAGAATTGGCAAATGCCGAAGGTGAAGACGATTCTAGTGCCAAGCAAGAAAAATTTGCGGGCTTCTGGAAAGAGTTTGGCCAAGTCTTAAAAGAAGGTGTAGGCGAAGACGCCAGCAACAAAGACCGCATCGCCAAGCTATTGCGCTTTGCCTCGACCCATAACGACAATGATGCGCAAAACGTCTCATTCGCCGATTATCTGGGCCGCGTCAAAGAAGGCCAGGACAAGATTTACTACGTCACTGCCGACAGCTATATCGCTGCTAAGAACAGCCCGCATCTGGAAATTTTCCGTAAAAAAGGCGTGGAAGTCTTGCTGTTGACCGACCGCGTTGATGAATGGATGCTGTCCTTCCTGACTGAATTTGAAGGCAAAGAGCTGGTCTCAGTTGCCAAAGGCGATCTGGATCTGGGCAAACTGGAAGACGAAGCCGAGAAAAAGCAGCACGAAGAAACCGAGACCGAGTTCAAGGATCTGGTTGAGAAGATGAAAGTAGCGTTGGCCGATAAAGCCAAGGATGTACGCGTAACTTTCCGTCTGACCGACTCGCCAGCCTGCCTGGTAGCGGACGACAACGAGCTGTCTGGCAATCTGATGCGCATGCTGAAGGCCGCGGGCCAATCAGCACCGGAATCAAAACCTATCCTGGAAGTTAATCCGGATCATCCTTTAGTCCAAAAACTCAAGTATGAAGATGCTAAATTTGCTGACTGGTCACACATCCTGTTTGATCAAGCCATGCTGGCTGAAGGCGGTTCACTAGTTGACCCAGCCGGTTTTGTGAAACGCCTCAACGAAATGCTGCTGAACGTCAAATCCTAAGCGACAGCTAGACCAAAAAAAGCCCACCGAAGTCGGTGGGCTTTTTTATTGGCTAAGCGAGGCGACTCGCTGAAACGAAAGCAGCACTATCCGAAAAGAAACGACCAAAATAGAAGCTAGAAAAACCTGTCAATCGGGATGCAAAGCAATGTGCCCAAATAAGGTTTTTTGAAGTCACCAAAAGGGAACTTCTAAAAACCCGTTAATCGGGATGCAGCGCAAGGCGCAAACCGGAGCAATACGTCGGTATTGCGAGGATTTGCAACGCCGCGATGCGCCCGAGTATAGGTTTTTTAGAAGTTCCCAAAAACAAGTGCGCAGTATCCGTGCGCCCTACAGCCGCTTTTCGGCCTGTGGAGCGCATGGAGATTGCGTCTTCATGAGAGCAAACGAATTAAACTATCTGGATGCACGGCCCAGCCCAATAAGCCTGACAAGCCCATGAAGATACCGAAACCAGTCGGTATCAGAGCACCCCAATACAACCACTTTTGATGCGTTAAAGCGGTCACTGCCAACAGCGAGATTGCAATGGCAATGAGCGCATCAGATAAATCAAACTGATCATCT
Organism: Undibacterium sp. Ren11W; assembly: GCF_049340485.1. Taxonomy (NCBI): domain Bacteria; kingdom Pseudomonadati; phylum Pseudomonadota; class Betaproteobacteria; order Burkholderiales; family Oxalobacteraceae; genus Undibacterium; species Undibacterium sp. Ren11W. The sequence goes on along the minus strand of NZ_JBMPPB010000005.1, from coordinate 294,283 downwards.
TTGAAATTGGCCGCATCGTAGTCTTTTTGGTCTTGCTCGGCCTGTCCCTTTAATTCTTCCTTTTTACGGGACTGCTCAGCTGCGACCTTTTCATAGTCGGCAATCGCTGCCTGATAGGCAGACGCCTCCGCTCCGGTGCGTGACATGGCCGCCAACTTCAGTTGCACAATGGTAGCTTTGGCGACTTCTTCACGGATATTCCGCGCCTGATAAAAAGCCCAGTGGTCGAGTTTATTCGCCTGCGCCTGCTGCATGGACTGAACAATATTGTCATCCTTGACCTTACAGATACCCATAAAAGTGGCGAGAATAGCGACTGTGATCGCGACTAGCATATTCAGGCGAAAGGATGCCCTATCACCGGGTTTTGCCTCATCCAGATTTTCCACGGTTTCCAAAGGATCAATGTCCATATGCACCCTAATAATTTAAATTTTTATCGACAAAAAAATCCCTCGCATAGCGAGGGATTTTTTAATTGTGTAAAGCAATCTGAAACTAAGTAAAAACCCTTAATGCGTTACCCGAGTCACGCCACCGCTATTAAGTAAACGTACTCTTTCGCCTGCGCGAAAAGCTTCATCGGCGTCTTGGGTAATCGCTTTCATGTCGCCATTATCGAGTCTGACGGTAATCTCCAGACCTTTGCGATTATTTACTTTTGACTCGACGCTCTGGCCTACCATGCCACCCACCACCGCACCGACGATACCAGCGGCGATCGCGCCATTACCCTGACCTATACTAGAACCTGCTGCCAGGCCACCGAGAGCCGCCCCGGCCACGGTACCGACGCCACTCTGACCTGGATCGATAGTTACTTCACGCACCGACTCAACCACGCCCATACGGATGGTCTGTTCATTTTGCGTCTGGTGCGGACGATACACGCTGTTCGATGTTGGCTGACTGGCACAAGCAGTTAAGCTAGCGATGACTGCAAAGATAAGAATTTTTTTCACGGTAAGCTCCTATTTGAAACGACTCACCAGAACTATTTTCTAGTGATATCTTGTTTTAACGTCTGTATAGACAAAGGGTTGACGGATTTGTTCCGTTTTTTGTGCATCCATAGCGAAATTGCTGCGGCTCACTACGCTACGCTAAACTTAGCGCCTGCCCCGCATGCTAATAAGCAATTTTTAAGCGTCTATATAAAAATCCCAAGACAAACAGAGGCCCAATCAAGAGAAAGCGCAAATCGTCGAAAAACGACGGTTTCTTGCCCTCTATCTTATGTCCGATAAATTGAAAAATCCAGGCGATGACGAATAGCCCCAAGGCGGACGGCAATACTGCTGCTGCCGGCAACAGGTAGAGTATCGCCAGCATGGCCGCTGCCATCAGGCACATCCCTACAGCAAAGGGCACTGAAAGCGAAAAATAATAGGCCAGTGCTAACAAGGCTGCCACTAGCGCCAGCGCCGGATGCGCGGCCCAAAGCAAACCCAGCACGGTCCACATAATGACGGGCACGCACACAAAATGAATTAATTCATTCACGTGATTGCGGTGGCTTTCTGCATATTGATTGAGCAATTGATCGACGGTTCTAAGCGTATCCATACTAAGTCTCCTTAAGTGTTTTTATTTGCACACAATAGCATTAGCCGCCCTTGCCGGGCACAAATGCACAGATTTTAGAGTTGCACTTCTGTTATTGCAGCGCAACAAAACCACAGAAAAAAAACGCTCAAACACCCTTCGCCTCTGACAACGTGGTATCTAACAATTCTGACTCATGGAAACGGGAATAATGTATATGCTGCTGTCCCGCTGCATCGCTACTGAAAATATCCACATAACGATGACTCCAGCGTATCAACTCGCAAGGATAATAATGGCGCGCCCGCTGCGATTGATTGGTGGTGTCGTCGATCCCGTCTATACTCAAGATCAATGCCGCCCGCATCTCTTTTAGTTCCTCTACAGTGAGACCGAATAAGGGGCTACTCTGATCAATCACATGCATCACGGTCCAGCCCAGGATAAAAATAGGATGCTGCTCGCGCTCCAGACGTAGATCATGAATTTTACGAAAATTACCGCTACCTACCAAGTTTTCATCGCGTATCAGCCGCAGTTTGGCGCCTGCCTCACTGATAATATTCATGCGCGCGTTGGCTAGCCGCACCATCAGTATGCGACGCCCGTCGACCTCGTGGCTGACCGGATGCTCGGCAAAAATGATGCTGGAGCGCGGCCGCGAAAAGCGCGCGAACATGACGCCGGTGATCAGGGCGATCCCCGACATACCGATGAAGATTTCCAGGGTTGCGATGACATGTCCATACACGGTTTGTGGATGCATATCACCGTAACCAACGGTCGCCAGCGTCTCTACGCTAAAGAAAAAAGCACCGAGAAAATTATTTGGCAGTAAATTGCCGATGGCATTTGGCCCCAGCATGTAGAGCCCAGCAAATACCAGATTGAGCGAAACAAACAGCAGCGCAAAAAACACAAAGAACACTGGCCACGAGATAGTCATCGTGTAGTAGTAAATATCCTGCCAGAACTGGGTGCGCAGGCCATATGTGACGACGTCGCGGTCACCGATATTGACCGTGCGTTGACGCTTCTTAAGAAATGACATCGCCATGTTAACTCGCTAAGGTTTCGGGTATTTTGGGGTCTTCTTGAACGCTGTCTTTAACACTCGTTCAGGATAGGGATGAACTTAAATCGCAATACGTGCAATACGTGCAATTTCAAATCAGGCATGGCCCAGCGCGCATAGTCCATGCGGCTTACAAGCCAGGCAGGCTGGAAACCCGCATGGACTATGCGCGTTGGCGCTGTGCCTAAAAAATAAGCTAGCGCGACAACACTTATTGGTAAGGATTCTCCAAACCCAGTCCTGCCAGTATTTCTATCTCTAAGGCTTCCATTTCTTCAGCCTCTTCATCTTCTTCGTGATCGTAGCCCTGCGCGTGCAGCACACCATGCACCACCAGATGCTGGGCGTGTTCTATCACCGTCTTGTTTTGCTCGGCAGCCTCTTTCTCCAGCACTTCAGTGCAGAAGATGATGTCGGCCTGGGTAACTTCAGCATCTGTGTCTTCGGTATAGGCGAAGGTCAGTACATTGGTGGCGTAATCCTTGCCGCGATATTCGCGGTTCAGCGTGCGGCCTTCTTCGGCGTCCACAAATCTTAGCGTCAACTCGGCGGGGAAGAATAAAGCCGCCTGCACCGTCTTGCGTAGCAGCGGACGGGTCAACACATCTTGCAGACGCGGATCAGGATATTGAACGGATAAAGTGAGTTTATTTTTTGCGGCCATGATGATTTTGTAAGTGATGACTAAGCGGTGTTGCCTGTTTTAGATTACCGATGTCGGCGCTGTGCTGATGCTGCAATTCATTCGCTTCTTCATAGGCATCGACGATGCGTCCAACTAGCGGATGGCGCACCACGTCAACGCTGGAAAATTGCGCAAAGGCGATGCCGCGCACGTCCTTGAGCACCTGACAGGCATCGACCAAACCGCTTTTTTGATTGCGCTGTAAATCGATCTGGGTGACGTCGCCAGTGATCACGGCCTTACTGCCGAAACCTATGCGCGTCAAAAACATTTTCATTTGTTCGGGCGTGGTGTTTTGCGCCTCGTCCAAAATCACAAAAGCGTGGTTCAGAGTGCGCCCGCGCATATACGCCAGCGGCGCGATCTCTATCACCTGTTTCTCGAACATTTTTTGGGTTTTATCGTAGCCCAGCAAATCGTACAGCGCGTCATACAGAGGGCGTAAATAAGGATCAACCTTTTGCGCCAGATCGCCGGGTAAGAAACCCAGACGCTCACCAGCCTCGACCGCCGGCCGCGTCAGGACGATGCGTTTGACCGAATCACGCTCCAAAGCATCGACTGCGCAAGCCACCGCCAGATAGGTTTTACCGGTACCGGCCGGGCCTATGCCGAAGGTAATATCGTGCTCAACGATGGCGTGTAAATAGTTGTTCTGATGCGGAGTACGTCCGCGCAAATCGCTGCGGCTGGTCTTGAGTACCGGGCTTTCTAGCTGCGCTGACTCGGCCTGTTCATCCAAAGCCACGACCAGATTAAGATCGGTCGCCAAGCCAAGCTCAGCGACCAAGTCTGGGCTTTTAAGTTTTTTCTGCGGCTTGGTTTTGGCTGCTACATCGCTCTGCTTTTTCAGACCGCTGCTCAGTCTTTGTTCGACCAGCGCCAGCTGCACTTCATCGATGCTGATGATTTTCTTAGCGATGGCATAAAAATGCTCCAGCATTTCCAAACCACGCTCGGCATTATCTCCGCTGACAATAAATTTATCGCCACGCCGGAAGATACTCAAATCGAGCGCCGCTGAAATTTGCCTGAGGTTTTCATCGAGAGGCCCGCAAAGATGCGCCAACCTCAGATTATCCAGGGGCTGGGGGCTAAAATAGAGGACGGGAACGGGGGTATTTTTCAAAATAAATATTTTTCAAAATCGATCACGCACAACTGGTGCGGGTTGTAGACCATTTTAGCCTGCGAAGCCGCATGGATATTGCGCATGCCACGTGAAGACTTATGCGATTAATTCACCACGCAACGTGTAATTATATGACTCGGTAATGCGGGTATTCACCAAACTACCGATCAACTCTTTAGGCCCGGCAAAATTGACCACACGATTATTCTCGCTACGACCTTGCAACTCATTGGCATCCTTGACTGAAGGACCTTCTACCAGGATGCGCTGCACTGTGCCTATCATGGCGCTGCTGTATTTTTTGGTATTGGTATCGATCGCCGCTTGCAAGTGCTGCAGGCGCTTGAGCTTGAGTTCGTAAGGGGTTTCATCTTCCAGATTGGCTGCTGGTGTGCCAGGGCGTGGACTGAAGATAAAACTAAAACTATTATCGAATTCTATGTCGTGAATGAGCTTCATCAACGCATCAAAATCTTGCTCGGTCTCACCAGGAAAGCCAACGATAAAGTCGGAAGAAATCGCAATATCGGGACGCACTGCGCGCAAGCGCCGCACTACCGATTTGTATTCTAGCGAGGTATAGCCGCGCTTCATAGCCGACAAGATACGGTCAGAGCCATGTTGCGCTGGCAAAAATACGTGATTAGCCAGTTTGGGGATCTTGCCGTAGGCATCGATCAGTCGCTGAGTAAATTCTTTAGGATGGCTAGTGACAAAGCGGATACGTTCTATCTCAGGGAACTCGGCCACATATTCCAGTAACAGGGCAAAATCGGCGACCTCACCATCGTCCATCACGCCGCGGTAGGCGTTGACATTTTGTCCCAGCAAAGTGATTTCTTTAACGCCCTGCGCGGCCAGACCAGCCACTTCAGCTAGCACATCGTTAAACGGACGCGAGACTTCTTCGCCACGGGTGTAAGGCACCACGCAATAACTGCAATATTTGCTGCAACCTTCCATGATAGAGACGAAGGCGGTGGCGCCATCGACCTTGGCTGGCGGCAGGTGGTCAAATTTTTCTATTTCAGGAAAGCTAATATCAACTTGCGAAATGCCGCTGCGCACGCGCTCGTTAATCAATTGCGGCAGTCGGTGCAAAGTTTGCGGACCGAATACCAGATCGACATACGGGGCCCGCTTGATGATGGCAGCACCTTCTTGCGAGGCAACACAACCGCCAACACCGATGAGCAAACCGGGTTTATTTAGCTTAAGTTCGCGCAAACGACCCAGATCGGAAAACACTTTTTCCGAGGCTTTTTCGCGCACGCTACAGGTGTTGAGCAAAATTACATCAGCCTCTTCCGGCTTATCGGTTTTGATCATGCCTTCTGCCGCTTGCAGCACATCCTGCATTTTGTCCGAGTCATACTCGTTCATCTGGCAGCCGAAGGTTTTAATAAATACTTTTTTTTGCATGAAATTCTCTACACTACTTTTTTGTAAATTTTACTGATTCTATTCAAACCGAAACTGGTGCGACGCTTTTGCGTAAGTCCTGTATTTAAGTGACTAGCTAAGCGACTAGCGCTTTTTCGGCTTGTACTGTATCGCCTCTAGCTTTGTTAGCAACCAGATACGCTGAATCTCACCGATCTCGGTTTCAGTGTACAAAATCGGGGCCTTCACGCTATCGAGATTGCTGGTGGTGACTATCAAACCTTCTTCATTAAAGACCCGCGTCGCTGGGCTCGTTTCCCTCAGTTTTCCATCGATGAGCAGATCGCCAAGCTTGGTAATGCTCAACTCAGCGCGTTTGGCGCTTGCCGGAAATTCGCGGCCTTCAGCCAGGGCAGCCATTGCAAAACCAGCCAAGACCATCGTCACTAGCAGCTTAGCCAACATTTTTATTCTGAACATGAAGATTATCCCGTTTAAATAAACTTAAAAATCAAGCACTTACAAAGTGCAACTTGAAATAAATGAGGGCGCAAGTTTAACACAAGCGAGGCTTTGCTTCAGGATAGTCTGAGCACAGCATGCTTGCATGAAAAATCTGGGATAATGACTACAAATAAATATGGAAAATTGATGCACACTCGCTCTCCCCGCGCCGAAAAACGCGAATTTGACACCCGCCACTTCCGCAATGCCCTATCGCAATTTGCCACTGGTGTGACCGTCATCACCACGCGACTGGCTGATGGCACATTTCTGGGATTGACTGCCAGTTCCTTCAATTCGGTGTCACTCGATCCGCCTTTAGTACTCTGGAGCCTGGCCAATACGGCCTCTAGCATGCCAGTTTTTAGCGGCAACTCTCACTATGTTGTCAACATTCTGTCGTCCGAGCAAGCTGCTCTGGCAGAGCAATTTGCCAGCAAGAAGAAAGATAGATTTGAGGGAGTCGAGTACAGCCTGTCACATACCGGCCACCCTATTTTGAACGGGGTTTCCGCCTGGTTTGAATGTCATAACCGCAGCCGTTATCCAGAAGGCGATCATGTTATTTTTGTCGGTGAGGTTGAGCGCTGTGAATTTACCGCGCAAGCTCCGCTAGTATTTCACTCTGGCCAGTTCCTACTTCCCTCAAGTAAATAAAACCAAGAAGTTTCAGGCCAAATTTATCGCATTTAAAATGCTGGCACTGACTTGCTCACCATTTTTCGACTTCACCCAATGACACTGCCACTCATCGATATTGTCGGTTATTTTGCCGCCTTCTTAACCACTAGCGCCTTCGTCCCGCAAGCCTGGCTGACCTGGAAAAACAAACACGCCAACGGCGTCTCACTAGGCATGTATATCATCCTAGTGAGCGGCATCTGCTTATGGCTAGCTTACGGGGTTTTGCTACAAGCCTGGCCTATCATCATCGCCAATTTCATTACCCTGATGTTGGCGCTGTTTATCCTGGCGATGAAACTTATTTACAAATAAAGCGCCAGCTCAAGAATCAAGCTTTAGCCAAAAGCTGGGCCAGCACATGGCGCGTATCAAATGCAGCGCGCTGCAATCTATCATTCACGCCTTGCCAGGCTTTGTCTTGCGGTAAGGCTTGCACCAAGATGACGTCGGCAGCGGCCAGATCGAGATTGCGTAAAGCCGCATACAGATCATGCGCATAGGGCACAGCATCGGCCGGCATGCGCTGAAACGCTGCCAGTGCCTTGGTGTTTGCCAGTTCGCGATTCGCCATCACGGCAACGCGTTTACCGGCGGCCAGCAGATTGTCGACGCAGGCATCGATTTCTTCGGACGCGATCAAGGTCACTGGCGTATTCGGTGCGTAGTGCGCATCGAGCGTGCCAGAAGCGCGCGGTGCCGCGACATCGGCGGCCAGCGGCATGACACCCAACACGGCAGCTAACTGACTGGCAGAAATATGCCCCGGTCTCAGCAAGACTGGGCCATGACTATCGAGCCGGGTCAGATCAAGTATGGTTGATTCTATCCCGACCTCGCTTTGACCACCGTCCAGCACTGCGGCAATTAGCCCGCCACTCTTGGTTTCTTGCTCAAATTCATTGATGACATGCTGCGCCGTGGTCGGGCTAACGTGGCCGAATTTATTCGCGGAAGGAGCGGCAATGCCGCCCTTACCGCCTTTAAAACTACGTAACAAAGCCTGCGCCACCGGGTGCGAAGGGCAACGCACACCGATCGAGTCCTGACCACCGGATACAGCATCAGGAATATGCGGGGCGCGTTTCAAAATCAGAGTCAGCGGACCCGGCCAAAATGCCTTGATCAAGGCATGCGCCTGCGCGGGGATATGTTTTACCCAATAACCGAGATCCGCTTCCGGCGCCAGATGGACGATCACAGGATGATTCGAGGGCCGTCCTTTGGCAGCGTAAATGCGCGCCACTGCAGCTGGGTTTTCCGCATCAGCACCCAGGCCGTACACGGTTTCGGTAGGGAAAGCGACCAGATGCCCCGCTTCCAATTCCCTTGCGACCAACTCTATCTGCATCTGCTCAATTTGAGTATCCAAAACAGCCTCTCAAGACTCGGAGCGCAAGGCAATGCCCAGCAATTGACAGGCACTGCGCAAATCGCTCTGCGCTTGCTCCATACTGCTGGCGACGAAAGTAATATGCCCCATCTTGCGCCCCGGCCTAGGTTCGGCTTTGCCATACAAATGCAAATGCGCACTAGGTAAGGCGAGAATCTGATCCCATGCCGGCGAACCTAAGGTTTCGCCGTCAAACCAGACGTCACCTAGGATATTGAGCATCACGCAAGGAGAATGTTGACGCACATCACCCAAAGGCAAACCGGTCATGGCGCGTACTTGTTGGGCGAATTGGCTACTCATACAGGCGTCCATCGTGTAATGACCGCTATTATGCGGACGCGGTGCCATCTCATTAACGACAATACTGCCATCTTTCAAGACAAAAAATTCTATGCAGAGTACGCCCACATAATCAATGTCCGCGATTAATTTGAGTGCGGCATTTTGCGCCTGAGTGGAAGCCTCGGCTGAGACATGTGGGCTAGGTACCGTGGTGGTAAACAAAACTCCTTCGCGATGGACGTTTTCGGCGATAGGGTAGACCACGGCCTCCCCATTAGCACCACGCGCCACCAATACAGAAATTTCGTAAGCCAGCGGTAGCATTTTTTCCAGCACGCACAATACCCCATCCATAGTGCGGTAGGCATCACGCAACTCTTCCAGGGTTTTTACTCTGACCTGCCCCTTACCGTCGTAACCCATACGTGCAGTTTTAAGTATGCCGGGAAATAAATCGTCCGAGATGGCATCGAGGTCGGCAAGCTTGGCGATCACGGCATGCGGTGCTGGATAGATGCCTGTTTCCAATGCACAGCGGCTAAAAAACTGTTTTTCCTCTACCCGATTTTGCGCTATCGAAACACAGGCAGCACTCGGAGCCACAAAACGCGTTTGCGCCAGCCAAGCCAGGCTAGCGGCTGGAACGTTTTCAAACTCGGTAGTGACAGATTCACATAATGCCGCCATCTGAGCCAACGCACTATGATCATCATAGGCCGCCTGAATATGCTGATCTGCCGCTTGTCCTGCCGGGCAATCTGCTTCCGGCTCTAACACTAGTACTTTGTAACCCAGAGCCTGAGCTTCATGTACGAACATGCGGCCGAGTTGACCGCCGCCTAGCATACCGAGGTAACTTGAAGAAGAATTTGGCAATTGCGCGGCACGTTGCGGCGAAGATGTAATGTTTTCCATGATGGCTCTAAGATGGCGGAAAAAAATTTGCCCTGCATAGTTAACCGCGCACGCAGGGCAAGATACGAATTAGCGGTGATGTTCACATCACCGTAGCAGCAGATTTATAGCGGCAGATGCATGTCGCTCGCGATTTGTGTTTGCTTTTCGCGATAGTCAATCAAGCGACTCGCCAGCACCGCATCGGTAGTGGCCAAGGTCGCGATCGCCGCCAGCGCTGCATTAGCAGCCCCAGCCTCACCGATCGCAAAAGTCGCGACCGGTATCCCTTTAGGCATCTGCAAGATGGATAACAAAGAATCTTCGCCGCGCAAATACTTGGAAGGTACCGGAACGCCAAACACCGGAACGATGGTTTTCGCTGCGATCATGCCTGGCAAATGTGCCGCTCCGCCAGCACCGGCGATAATCCCGCGCAAACCGCGCTCTCTGGCGGTTTCGGCAAAGCGAAACATTTCGTCAGGCATACGGTGCGCAGAAACGACACGCGCCTCGTGGGCAATGCCGAACTCAGTGAGGATCGCGACCGCATGCTGCATCACGTCCCAATCCGAGGACGAGCCCATCACGACCGCGATCACCGGGGTCGCACTGACATTGTTGCTACCAGCGTTATTAGTTGCTTGCGTCATCTTGTGTCCTTAGTCTCTTAGTCCTTGAGTTTTTCACCAGTCAGACGCTCTAGCGCCTCACGATATTTAGCTGCAGTTTTTTGCACTACATCATCTGGCAAAGCCGGGGCCGGCGCGGTCTTATTCCAACTAGTGATTGTTTCCAGATAGTCGCGTACAAACTGTTTGTCAAATGACGGTGGCGAGATACCGGTTGCATAAGAATCTGCCGGCCAGAAACGCGAAGAATCGGCCGTCAATACTTCATCCATTAAATGCAAAACGCCATTTTCATCCAGGCCGAATTCAAACTTGGTATCGGCAATGATAATGCCACGAGTAGCAGCATACTCTGCCGCTTCGCTATACAAACGAATACTGATTTCGCGCATGGTGGCCGCTAACTCTGTGCCTATGCGGCTTTCCATGTCGGCGAAGCTGATGTTCTCGTCATGTGAGCCCATTTCTGCCTTGGCTGCCGGCGTAAAAATTGGCTCGGCCAATTTAGCCGCCTGCGGCAAGCCTGCCGGTAGCGTGATACCACAAATGGCACCGTTCTCCTGATAATCTTTCCAGCCGGAACCGATGATATAGCCACGCACTACCGCCTCGACCATGATAGGTTCAAGGCGCTTGGCAACCACGGCGCGTCCACGCACTTGCTCTACCTCATCGGCGGCTACCACAGACTCAGGCGCAATACCGGTCAGATGATTCGGCACAATATGACCCAGCTTTTCAAACCAAAAATTTGCCATCTGATTGAGCACGCGACCTTTTTCAGGAATCGCTTCATTCATGATCACGTCGAATGCGGACAAACGATCGCTAGTAACAATCAAGAGTTTGTCGTCGCCAACCGCGTAGTTGTCACGAACTTTGCCGCGTCCCAGCAAGGGCAAAGAATGTAAAGTGGAGTTAATTTGCGTAGTCATCATGTTTGCTTTTTAAAAGTACTCAGGGCGCAGACTGCGCCCCGTTTTAACTTACCTGCGAAATCTTATTACTTAGTTGACGACCTGAGACAGGGCGCCATTCTTGTATTGCTCAGCCATTTTTTCAAGCGTGACAGGCTTGATCTTGCCAGCCTGACCTTCGCAGCCAAACGACAGGAAACGTGCTTTGCAGACCAATTTCGCCGCTTCGCGCGCTGGCTTGAGGTAATCACGCGGATCGAATTTACTTGGATTTTCAAACAAGTAACGACGGATCGCCGCAGTCATCGCCAGACGGATATCGGTATCGATATTGATCTTGCGCACACCGTTTTGAATACCGATGATGATCTCTTCAACCGGCACGCCGTAAGTTTCTTTCATGTCGCCGCCAAATTGACGTATCTCTTCCAGCAACTCTTGCGGTACCGAAGACGAGCCGTGCATGACCAAATGGGTATTTGGAATACGTGCATGAATTTCTTTAATACGGTCTATCGCCAGGATGTCGCCGGTAGGCTTGCGCGAAAATTTGTAAGCACCGTGGGAAGTACCGATGGCAATTGCCAATGCATCGCATTGTGTCAATTTAACGAAATCGGCCGCTTGCGCCACGTCCGTGAGCAACTGTTCACGCGTCATTTTACCATCAGCGCCATGACCGTCTTCTTTGTCGCCCATCATGGTCTCTAAAGAACCGAGCACACCGAGTTCTGCTTCTACCGTCACACCGATAGAATGCGAGAACTTCACCACTTCACGCGAGACCGCCACGTTGTAGTCGTAGCTAGCAACATTTTTGCCATCTTCCATCAGGGAACCGTCCATCATGACCGAAGTAAAACCGGATTTGATGGCTGCCATACAAACCGCTGGCGACTGACCGTGATCCTGATGCATAACAACAGGAATATGCGGATAAGCTTCAACCGCAGCTTCGATCAAGTGACGCAGAAACGCTTCACCTGCATATTTACGGGCACCGGCCGAGGCTTGCATGATAACGGGCGCGCCGACTTCATTGGCCGCTTCCATAATCGCAGTAACCTGCTCTAGGTTATTTACATTGAAGGCTGGGATGCCATAGCCATTTTCAGCAGCATGGTCCAGCAATTGACGCATAGATACGAGTGACATAATTTACTCCAGATAAAAAAATCAGTAATTGATCAGTTATCGCCGACCTTGACGATTTTCAGCGCATTGGTACCGCCGACTTGGCCCATAGGCTCACCCCAGGTCACCACTATCATATCGCCGCGGCTGACTACACCTTTTTCCAGCAACAGGTTTTCGACGGATTTGAGTACTGCGTCGCGATCAATAGAATGTGGCATTTTAAAGGTTTGCACATTTCTATACAAAGCAGCTTTGCGTTGCGTCGCCACACTAGGCGTCAAGGCAAATAGCGGTATATCAATATTGTGCCGGCTCATCCATAAAGCGGTGGAACCAGATTCTGTTAATGCAACGATCGCTTTGACGCGCAAATGGTAAGCCGTAAACAAGGCGCCATAGGCGATCGATTGATCGATGCGGGTGAAAGTGACATTCAGAAAATCGGCGTCGAGCTTGCATTCCTGGAACTTCTCGGCTTCCAGACAAATTGCCGCCATCGCTTCTACGGTTTCTATTGGATACTTACCGGAAGCGGTTTCCGCCGAAGTCATTACAGCATCGGTACCATCTAAGACGGCATTGGCAACGTCAGAGACTTCAGCGCGGGTAGGCACCGCATTGACGATCATCGACTCCATCATCTGTGTGGCGGTTATCGCCAATTTATTCGAAGCGCGCGCCATCTTAATCATGCGCTTTTGCAAGGCCGGAACCGCAGCATTGCCGACTTCTACCGCCAGATCTCCACGCGCCACCATGATGCCATCGGAGGCATCAAGAATTTCTTGCAACAAAGGAATCGCTTCAGCGCGTTCGATCTTGGCGATCATCATAGGCTTGTGGCCGTAAGGCTCGCCTGCAATATTCGACAACTGACGCGCCATTTCCATGTCGGTCGCATTTTTTGGAAAGGACACCGCGATGTAATCGGCTTGAAACGACATCGCCGTCTTGATGTCTTCCATATCTTTGGCCGTCAAAGCGGGTGCAGTAAGACCGCCGCCCTGACGATTGATCCCTTTATTATTCGACAGTTCACCACCGATACGTACCGTCGTGTGGATTTCGTTGCCAACAATTTTATCGACCACCATCACGATTAAGCCATCGTTAAGCAACAATACATCATGCGGTTTAACATCGCGTGGCAAGGCTTTGTAATCTAGCCCGACCCGCTCCTGATTGCCCAGCTTACAATCGGCATCAAGGATAAATTTATCGCCGTTGGCGACATCGATACGGTTGTTTTCGAACTTACCGATGCGAATTTTAGGACCTTGCAAATCGGCCATGATGGCGATTTCGCGGCCACATTCAGCTGCGGCTTGTCTGACCATAGTCGCTCTGTCTATATGATCTTGTGCCTTGCCATGCGAAAAGTTCAAGCGCACCACATTCACGCCCGCCTCCAACATGCGTTTGAGCGTGTCTAAATCGTTGGATGCTGGGCCTATGGTTGCTACAATTTTGGTTCCGCGTGACATCTGGTCTCCTGAGGGTAATCTTGACTAAGTTTAATATTTACTTATTGGTCAAGGAATTATTTACTTTCGCGCTGTAACAAGATTTCAACCGCCGGCAAAGTCTTGCCTTCCAAAAATTCCAGGAAAGCCCCGCCACCAGTAGAGATATAACCAACTTGTTCGGTGATTCCATACTTGGCGATCGCGGCTAGCGTGTCGCCGCCGCCGGCAATCGAGAAGCCTTTCGAGGCGGCAATTGCCATCGCCAGAGTTTTAGTACCATTACCGAATTGATCGAACTCAAACACGCCGACCGGACCATTCCAAACTATCGTGCCAGCTTGCGCAATTTGCTCGGCAAATTTAGCCGCAGTGACGGGACCGATATCAAGGATCATATCGTCGTCTTCGACCTCACTAACTGCTTTAACAGTCGCAATCGCCGTAGGCGAGAATTCTTTCGCGCACACCACGTCGCTTGGAATCGGTACCGATGCACCGCGCTTCGCCATCATATCGATGATGGCCTTGGCTTCATCGACCAGATTAGTTTCTGCCAAAGATTTGCCAATTTTCAGACCTGCGGCCAACATAAACGTATTCGCGATACCGCCGCCAACGATCAGATTGTCGACCTTGTCAGCCAGCGATTTCAGGATGGTCAGCTTGCTCGACACTTTGGAACCCGCCACGATCGCGACCAAAGGACGTGCCGGCGCACCGAGCGCCTTACCTAATGCATCTAACTCGGCCGACAACAGCGGTCCTGCGCAAGCGACTGCCGCATATTTGGCGATACCGTGAGTGCTTGCTTCGGCTCTGTGTGCTGTGCCGAACGCATCATTGACATAGATATCACACAAGGCTGCCATTTTTTGCGCCAGCGCGTCATCATTCTTTTTCTCGCCCTTGTTCAGGCGGCAGTTTTCTAGCAAGACAACTTGACCTGGAGCAACATCTACACCATCTAACCAATTCTGTTTCAATTCGACAGTCATGCCTAACAGCTCGGACAGGCGTTGAGCAACCGGTGCCAGACTATCTTCGGGTTTGAATTCACCTTCGGTAGGACGCCCCAAATGCGACGTCACCATCACAGCAGCGCCAGCAGCCAGGGCTTGCTGGATCGCCGGAACCGATGCGCGTATGCGCGTATCTTCGGTGATTTTGCCGCTATCGTCTTGCGGTACGTTCAGATCTGCGCGGATAAATACGCGTTTTCCTTGAAGCTGATGGGCGGCGATGAGATCACTGAGTCGATTAAATAGCATGGATATGGTCGATGATGAAGGTTGAGGTCGGACGACAAGAGCAGTATTTTACCAAACACCTAGAAGCAACCCTATGGTTTTCGACAGGATAGTCAAAAAATCGTGTAAAAACTATAATCCCAGACGCACATAGGTGTACACCGCCATGCCAAAATAGATAGTGAACAACATATTTCGCTTCACTAGAAAAAATGCCGCCGCAGCAATACCGGCCATGAGTTTGGGGTTATCCAGGCTCACCAGGATAGCGCCATTAGTCAATAAGAGATCGGGGAAAATAATCGCTGCCAAGGCGCACGAGGGCGCATAGCGCAACGCCTCTTGCACCCGTTTGGGCAAGCTGATGTGGTGACCGATTAGCCAAAATGAGCTGCGTGCAATAAAAGTTGCAAGCGCCAATAAAGCGATAACCAGCCAGATCTCGGTATTAGTCATGACCTGCTCCTCGGCCATCATTTTTTTCATCATCTAGTACAGCGGCGTTGGTATCTGCTGGGGTAGGCTGTTTTTTCTCCAGCCACTCTTCCAGCAACATGGCCGCGGCCATTCCCATTACGACTGCGACTAACAAGCCCAGTTTGTACGGCATGTTTGCCGCCAGCACGGCAACAGCTCCGGCCACCAAAACCCCAACTACCGCAGCCCTACTCACTATCGCTGGCAGCATCACACATAAAATTGCCAGGGTTCCGGCAAAGCCCAGCCCCCAGCTAGCCGGAATCTGGCTACCTAACAAAATGCCAATGATCGAGCCTATCTGCCAGGAGCACCAATTTGGATACACCAGGCCTTTTAGATACGCCAACTTGCCATGCGTTTGTACAAACTCAGGATATTTTTGCATAAACAAGGCAACCGAAATATCGCCAGTTAAGTATCCCATCACCGCTTTGGTACGCCATGGCAGGTATGAAAAATGCGGTGCCAGAATGGCAGAAAAGATCACGAATCTGAGATTAACTACCAAGGCCGTCGTGAAGATCAGCCACAGAGGCGCATGGGCGGCAATCAAAGGCAAGGAGGCCAATTGGGCCGATCCGGCAAACACGATCAAGGTCATCCCTAGTGCTTGCGGCATACTTAGACCGGCCTTGATCATGGCAACGCCCACCACCAAACCCCAGGCAGCCACCCCAAACCAGGTAGGCATACCGATTTTATAGCCCTCCTGGAAGGCGGCCTTATCAATTTCAGTCGTCATGAGGCTTTGTTTGCTAGAAAAGACGCTCATTGTAACGAGGAAGCGCTGTTCCTGCTGATAACTGGCCGCTCCGACTAGCGCAAACCCCGAGCTAAATGGCAAATGGAACAGGCTTTCTAAGGCTTTTCAAGGATTCATGCGCCAGACTGTCACGCACCATCGGTGGAATCCGTTAAAATCGCATCATTGATCAAAATACCCACGTATTCATTTTCCGGAGAATAGTATGTCAGCCAGCACCCCCCACTCGAACGCCGCCATCGAACTGCAAGCGCAAGACTTGCCTGCTCATTGCCCGAACCCGTCTATGCCTTTGTGGTCTTCGCATCCACGCGTCTACCTTGATCTATCCCACGGCGGCGCGGCGACTTGCCCCTATTGTGGCACTCAGTACAAGTTGGCACCGGGCACCGTACTGTCGGCCCACTGATACGCGCGCATTGAGATAAATAGGGAGTATAGTTAGTCAGCAGCCAATTGCGCATATAGATAGCGCGGTTCTTTGCAAATCATGACGATACTCCACCCTAGTATGCCCACATTCGCAATCCCCAGGGAAATCCCATGGCAGCCAAAAAACAGTTTAACGGCAGTGCAGATGAGCTAGAAGCCGCGTTTTACGACGCGATCAGCCGCGCCGATCTGGAGGCCTTCATGGAATTATGGGCAGAAGACGAAGAAATCGTCTGCATCCACCCGGGTGCTCCGCGCCTGATAGGGCATGCCGCGATCCGCGCCTCTTGGGAGGCGATCTTTGAGCGCGGCAGTCTGCAAATTCATGCGATACAGTTGCACGCTATGCACAATATGTTTACCGCGGTACACAGCGTGATCGAAGAAATACCGCCCAAGCAAGGGGTAGAGCAAGAGCTGCATATTGTCGCAACCAATGTGTATATCAAAACACCGCAAGGCTGGCGCATCGCCACTCACCACGCCTCGATCTCATCGGGCAAGGCACCGCTAGACTTATTCAGAGCCAGCGTCCTGCATTAAATTTAGGAAGCCATGAATTACCCCGCACCAGCCTGGCTACCCAGCGGCCACCTGCAAACCATTTATCCTGCACTTTGCATACGCAAGCCCTCGGTACCGTTTCGACGTGAACGCTGGACTAGTCCAGATGATGATTTCATCGATCTCGACTTCATTGACGGCGCACCTGAGCTGCCCTGTGTGGTGTTGTTTCATGGGCTAGAAGGTTCGAGTGACAGCCATTATGCACGCGCCCTGATGGCACTCTTGCAGAGCAAAAATTGGTCTGGCGTCGTCGTACATTTTCGCGGCTGTTCGGGCGAACTCAATCGTGCACCGCGCTTTTATCACTCAGGCGACTCACAAGAAATCGGCTGGGTATTACAAAGACTACAGTCTGAATATGCCATCAAGCACCCTAAGTCGAATTTTTTTGCCTGTGGCGTTTCGCTGGGCGGAAATGCCCTATTACGCTGGCTGGGCGAATCACAACAACAAGCGGCCATCGTCGATGCTGCCTGTGCGATCTCGGCACCGCTCGACCTGGCAGCGGGTGGCGCCTCACTCTCTAGCGGCTTCAATCTGATCTATACCCGCATGTTCTTACAGACATTGAAACCCAAATGCCTGAAAAAGCTCGATCAATTTCCAGGGCTATTTGATAAAGACGCGATGCTGCAGGCTAAAAATTTATATGACTTCGACAATGTCGTTACGGCACCCTTGCATGGCTACCGCGACACCAATGATTACTGGGACAGAGCCAGTGCCAAACACATATTGGAAGACATACGGATTCCGACTTTGGTGCTGAATGCCCAAAATGACCCTTTTTTACCCGCTCGACACTTACCGAGCAAAGCCTCGTCCCAGGTGCGTCTGGAGTACCCGCAATTTGGCGGTCATGTCGGCTTTGCGGTTGGCGGCCTGCCTGGAAAACTAGACTGGCTACCACATCGTATAGTGCATTTTTTCGAAGGCAAATAAAGATGGATGAGATCGTACTGGCGGCAATCAACAAATGGCCGAATGTTCCGCATTGCTATGGCTGGCTAGGTTTAGATGCGCGCGGCAATTGGCGCATGCGCGATGAGAGCGCGCAGGCCTTACAGCTAGCCGGTGACAAAATCCGCAACCCTACGCTGCTGGGTTTTATTAACCGTAACTATCAACATGACCAAGATGGCTGCTGGTATTTTCAAAATGGCCCGCAGCGGGTTTATGTCGACCTGGAAAGTGCACCGTATATCGTCAACACCTCGCCCACCGGCCTGATCTTGCACACGGCCATGGCAATGCCACCTATAGACGCTGTCTTCATGAGCAGTAGCGGCCAACTATTTATGCTTGCCGGTGAAATTTTGGCGCAACTAGACGACCGAGATCTGGCCAACTGCTTACAACAGGTTCAACTAGACGAAAAACCGGCAAGCGATGAAGCCCTGTTGGCCTGGCTAGAAGATGGACAGAAGGATACAGCGAGCCTGAAACAATGCAGCGCCAGCATACAATTAGCCGGCGATTTGCCGCCCTACACAGCCGTCAAACACCCGCTAATACGCGCCGAACTAAAACAACTCATGCACAATGCTGGCTATACCCAGCACCCCAAAGCAAAACCAGAATAGCCTGACGCTCTGTTAGAAAATTCAGGGTCTAGGCACAGACACGACTATTTCCTTTTTTTGTCTTCCAGGCTTTCTTCTCTGTGCTTTTCTTTCCATTCGCGCTCACGGGCATCGATCACTGACAGATCAAAGTATTGCAGATTTGGATCGCGCCTGGCGATCACTAGCTGCTGCAAGGCTGCCGGTAGCGCCCCTTCTATCGCATACGCTTCGGCCAGGGCAATGTGTTGCAAAGCGTGCTTGCCGAGTGCTTCATACGATTTCGCCAGCAGATTTTGCAAGGCAACCTCATGTCTATATAAACTCAGCTGATCGCGCAAAAACAGAGCGGCATCGTCTGCCCGATTGGCCGCGAGCAAAATTTCTGCATGTTGATACACCAAGCCACGCGACAAAGGCAATTGCTGCATCGCGCTTAAGGATTGCTGTAGCGCAGAAGCATAATTTTTATTCGCAACCGCAATGTCTATCGCCAGACTGGCAAAGGCGCTGGTTTGTTTTAACATCGATTTATGCGACGCCGATCGCTCCACTTGCGCCACCACCTGCTCCAGCAATGCTTGTGCTTTGACATACTCATGCCGCTTATAGGCGACAAAGGCCAAACCGTACCTGGCGCTGACCACACTTTCCAATTGATCGTTTTTTGCCTGCGCCTCAAAAAAATCTTTGGCATCCATCAAGCCTTGAGTACTACTATCTTGCAATACCCTCACCCGGGAGCGTATCAAATAAAAATCCAGACCATCGACATGTTGCTTGTAGCGCTGATCATGCAAGCGTCCCTGAATATCGGCCATACGTTCACTGGTCAAAGGATGGCTGCGTAAATAATCCGGTGCGGTATCGGTGTAATTACGTCCAGCGCCCTGCAAGCGACCAAAAAAACTCACCATACCTGAAGTATCAAAACCGGCATCGCGTAAAATCTGAAACCCCACCCTATCGGCCTCACGCTCGGCTTCGCGGGTAAAATTAATTTGTCGCTGCAATGCCACGCCCTGCCCGCCCATGATCACGGCCATCGCCGCATCCGGACTGGAGCGCGCCGCCAAAGCGCCAATTAAGAGACTAGCCAGTGGAATCAATACATCGAGTTTTTGGCTACCTATCATGCGTGCGATATGCCTTTGTGAGACGTGACCAATCTCATGCCCCATTACCGAGGCCAGCTCCGATTCGGTTTGTGCCGAGAGTATCAAGCCGGAATGAAAACCGATGAAGCCGCCAGGAAAAGCAAAGGCATTCAAAACCGGATCGCGCACCGCAAAAAATTCAAAATCACCAACCCCTTCACCGCGCGCATCCGGACGCTTTTCCAACATGGTGTTGCCTAGTCGATTCAGATACTCAGAGGTCGGGCCATCATCGATAAAGTCTGGATCGCGTCTGACGCTGAGCATGATTTGCTCGCCGACTTTGCGCTCCATAAACGGCGATAAATCTTCACGTGCGGTATCCCCTAAAGTCGGCAGATCTTGCGCATGACTGAGCGCGACTGGCAGCAAGGCGAGCGGCGCAGCCAGCATAGCCACGATCAACAGTGGCAAGAATTTGATCTGGAGTAAGGAGAGATTTGATTTCACAGTGCTATGATACCCACAAACGCGATTTGTTCCATATTGCATGCTTTTTCTTCGCTGATTCTGCGCTGACTCTTCACCGATTTTTCACCTATTCATATTCACTTATACCCGACTAGCATGACAAGCAAACCAAAAACTACTCCTAACGACAGCGGTCTGACGCATTTCGACAGCACTGGTCAGGCCCACATGGTCGATGTCTCGGAAAAAAAGGACAGCCACCGCATCGCCATTGCCAGTGGCAATATACGTATGAAGCCTGAAACCTTGGCGATTATCACCCAAGGGACAGCAAAAAAAGGCGATGTGCTGGGCATAGCGCGTATCGCCGCGATTATGGCCGCCAAACGCACCAGCGACCTGATTCCGCTATGTCATCCACTGGCACTAAGCCGCGTCACCGTCGACTTTAGTATCGACGCCGACAACGCCAGAATTGCTTGCCGCGCTCAAGTGGAGACGGTCGGTAAAACCGGGGTAGAAATGGAAGCCTTAACCGCAGTCCAAGTTGGACTATTGACCATCTATGATATGTGCAAAGCAGTTGACCGTGGCATGGTCATGAGCGACATCCGCGTCATGGAAAAACATGGTGGCAAGTCTGGCGACTGGGTGAGTTTAATTGATGGCGCAATGTAAGCCATTAATACATCGCTTGCAGCGACGCCACAGTATTGCTCGACTGCGAACAGGTAGAATTTTGCAAGATGCCACATTCGCTTGAATTATTTAGCTAATTTGACAAATAATTCATACCAAACTGCATACGCGCGTTTAGAATCTCT
This sequence comes from Undibacterium sp. Ren11W, assembly GCF_049340485.1. Taxonomy (NCBI): domain Bacteria; kingdom Pseudomonadati; phylum Pseudomonadota; class Betaproteobacteria; order Burkholderiales; family Oxalobacteraceae; genus Undibacterium; species Undibacterium sp. Ren11W. The sequence goes on along the minus strand of NZ_JBMPPB010000005.1, from coordinate 273,111 downwards.
AGCAGCTTTCGCGCTTAGAGCTGAGATCCAGTCCAAAGGCAAGCACAGAGATCCCTTCACACTTAACAGCAGGATAGAATAATGGCGACAGAGTCCATCTCCATCACGCAAGAATCGAGCCGGCTCGATGCATGGTTCCTGATGCTAGGAAATTTATCGCATTGTTTATGGTACTCCCCGACTCTGCCCGCCATGTTAGAACAATTCTGCCAGATCCTGGTCAGCAAGGCGGGCTATCTCAGTGCAGAAATCGATCTGCAGCAAGACGGCCAGCAGCGCTTGTTTCGTGTTGATGCAGAGAATAAGCACACCGCCAGCGCTGAGTTTAATCATCTAGAAATTCCGCTACAAAATATCTCCGGCGTGATGCGCATACAGGCAGATTTTGCGCTTAGTCCAGAGACGGATGCCTACCATTTACTGCATCGATTAGCCAAAGAACTCAGCAGTGCGATACTCGCCTTCTCGACTGCGAGCATAGCGAACAGTACGCACTGCGATCTGCAAGATGATGTGGAAATCCTGGTGTTCGCGCTGGCACAAAGCCCGTTTGCCATCGTGATTACTAATATTCAAGGCGAACTCGAATATTGCAACGCGAGTTTTACCAGCATGTCTGGTTACACTTTGGAGGATGCCCGCAACATCGCACTACTCTGGAGCGTGGGCGATGGGCTCGATGAGGCGCGTCAAGCCCAATTTCTGGCACTCAAGCCAGGCCAACATTGGGAGGGTGAAATCCTCAGTCGGCGCAAGGACGATAGCCTGTGTTGGGAAAAACAAATCGTCTCGCCTCTATGCGACGCAGCTGGCAAGATTAGTCATCTGGTCGCGGTCAAACAAGACATCAGCAATAGCAAACATCAGTTCAAAGAGGTCGAACAAGCCTTACTATTGCGTGAGCAAGCCCTGGTCTCGAGTAGCAATGGCATCATGATCACGCGTAGTGACGACACCGATCATTCCATCGTCTACGTCAACCCGGCCTTCACCCGCATCACCGGCTATAGCGCAGAAGAAGTGATAGGCCGTGAAGGTCGCTTCCTGGTGCGCGATGATTTAGAGCAAGCTGGTCTGAACGAGATACGCTCGGCCTTGCGTGAGCGCCGCGAAGGCCAGGCACTGCTACGCAATTACCGCAAAGACGGCAGCCAATTTTGGAATGAGTTGCACATATCGCCAGTCAAGGATGCGGATGGCGCTAGCACGACCCATTTTGTCAGCGTGATCAATGATGTGAGCGAACGCGTCAATTATCAAAAAGAACTAGAGTTCCAGGCCACCCACGATAGCCTTACCGGTTTAGCCAATCGTAATTTACTCAATGACAGAATTACCCAGGCGATCGCCTGGGCCAAACGCCAGGATAGGACGGTAGCACTGCTATTACTGGATTTGGATCACTTTAAACTGATCAACGATGGTTCCGGACATGGCACCGGCGATATTGTCCTCAAAGAGGTGGCGCGTCGCTTGAGCTTATGCGTGCGGGATACCGATACCGTGGCACGTCTGGGCGGTGATGAATTCGTCATTGTCCTCACCGATCTGGCCAATGCGGAAGAAGCCAATCTGATCGCGGAAAAAGTATTAGCGACGCTCTCGCAACCGTTTCAGGTCGAGGCGCACAATATGTTCGTCACTGCCAGCATCGGGCTCTCGCTCTACCCGAAAGACGGTGAAAACGGTGAGACCCTATTGCGCTACGCCGATATTGCGATGTATAGAGTCAAGGAGCACGGCCGCAATAGCGTGCGTCAGTTTATTCCGGAGATGGGAGTGACCGCCATTAGCCGCCTGAATATGGAAGGCGCACTCAGACGCGGTTTAGACAGAGGCGAATTCATCCTGCACTACCAAGCCAAAATTGACTTACGTTCGAATAAAATTATTGGCGCTGAAGCTCTGGTACGCTGGCAGCATCCGCAGATAGGCATGATTCACCCTATAGAATTCATTCCCTTAGCAGAGGAAACCGGCTTAATTCTGCCACTGGGCGAATGGGTACTGGCAGAAGCCTGTCGCCAACAAATAGCATGGCAAAAATTGGGGCTGCCGGCACTCAAACTCGCCATCAATATGTCATCCCGCCAGTTCCGCCAGGAAGATCTATCGGAAAGAGTTGCTGCCATTTTCTCTGCCACTGGTGCGCTCCCGGCACATTTTATCCTGGAACTTACCGAAAGTATGGTGATGCAAGATGTCGAGAGTACCTTGGTAACCCTGCGCGCACTAAAAAACCTGGGCGTGGCACTCTCGCTAGACGACTTTGGTACTGGCTACTCCAGCCTGTCGTATTTAAGAAAATTCCCTATCGATGAATTGAAGATAGACAAATCTTTCATCAACGACATCCATGAAAACCCCGATGATGCCGCCATCGCCAGTGCCATCGTGGCAATGGCACTCAGCCTGGGTCTACAAGTGGTGGCCGAAGGCGTGGAGAAAAAAGAGCAAGTTGAGTTATTGCTAGGAATGCAGTGTCATCAGGTTCAGGGCTATTATTTTGGCAGGCCTATGGATGCCAATAGCTTCGCCCATCGCGTACAAGCATCGCAAGCAGGCGAACGTCATGAATAAACTCGATTGGCAACTACGCTCACTCAAAGAACTATCCACTGTATTGAACGATGCCACGGTACTGCACTCACAAGCAATCGGTGCCAGCGTGCTATATCAAATCATGCACCGGGGAGTGGAGAAACTGGCGATTTCTTTGAGCGATGGCCAGGCTCTGATTATTGAGACTCGCCAGCCTAGCCACCCTGAACGGCGTCGTCCGCCAGCCAGCAAAGAAAGCGCTTAGCTCACATTTTTTATTCCTACGCCAGAGGCGCATATTCCATGCGCCTCTGGCCGTGCCTGCCTCGAAAGGCGCATGGATACTGCGTCTTGGCGTAGCTTGTAAACCCCGCATGAAATATACGCAGTGGCAATGCCCATCAATTAATTGCTTTCCTGAAATTATTCAGCATCTCGCTTAGGCATAGAAACAAACACTGCTGCATAACGCTGATCAGCCTCTGCTTGCGATTTCCAGTAATCAAAATATTCCGGATAAGAGTAAGGATGCAAGCGCTGAAGCGTCAACATCATGCGCTCGGCTTTCTTAGCCTGGCCGTTTAAGACATACACTTCAGCCAGTTTATTGAGGATGTGCACAAAGCCAAAGCGACGACTCATCTGCTCGACAGCGTCGATCTCGGCCGCACTCATGCCTTCATGCGGCGTCATACGCATCACATCAAAGTAGCAGAAGTACTCGCCGAACAAGGTGAACTGCGGTCGCGTCAATGCCTGCGTATCGGTCTCAGTATAGGTCTTGCCAGTGCGCAGAATATTAAAACCATTTACTACCCTTTGATAATCCGCAGTGAGCAAAACTAGGATCAATGCAACAGCCAGGCTCGTCGCAAGTATCGCAGCTCTAGGTACGTCACGCCCTGCCCCGGACCAACGCAATTGATGCAGCATACCCATCAACAATCCGACTGGCATTAAGACATAGGCGTACCAGAGCGGGAACTCGACCATGCTATGCACAGCAACCGCGATCAAACAAAGCGCAGCGAAACCCACAGAGATGTCTTTACGTTCAGAGCGGTATCCACAAGTCTGCCAAAACCACCAAACCAGTGAACCAATAAACACGACAGTCGCAGGCCAACCTAATTCAGCGGCAAAATTCAATAACAAATTATGCGCATGCTCAGCATAGGTAGTAGAAGAAAAATCGGCCGCGATCCCGACCTGTTCGGCACCAAAGCCGAACCAACCGACTCCAAACCAAGGGTGTTGATGCGCCATAGAAAATGCCTGCTTTAATAGAACCGAGCGCTCAGACCGCCCCCCCAGATGATCGGCTACCGAACCGCTAGAAAAACCCATCAGCTGGGAAAACGCCGGCAGCCCCATCACCATCGCGGCGTAAAGCGCGAGTAGTAGCAGCAAACAGCGCTTATCGATAATGCGCGCACCATGCCGCTGAATAAAGCAATACATCACAAACAAAGGCATAATGATCCAGCCTATGCGCGATTGCGTCAGTGCCATCCCCCATAACAAAGTCAGACTGAGCAAGCAAGCCTCCCAGCGCCCTAACCTGAAAGTTTGAAACAGGTACCAAACTGACGCCAAACCCAGACATAACAGCAACGCCAACTGATTTGGTTGCGCAACATTTGCATAGGGCCGCATCTGGCTAGCTCGAGCCATATACATAATCCATGGCGAGGCATCGATTCCAGAGATTTGCACACCCTGCATCACCACCGACAACAACGCCGCCAATAAATGCGCCAAAGCCAACATCAGACATAAATCTCGCGCGCCTTTACCCGACTGCGCCCAAGTCGCGCCCAGAACCAGCGCCGCCGCAAACATTAAAAAATACATGACTGGTATCGCGACGGCCTCGAAAGACACCAAACCTACACCCCATTGCAACAACAAAAATAAAATCAAACCCAATGGAAGCAAGAGCATCAAAGGCAAGCGCAAGCGCGGTGCTGCATGCAATGCAAACATCCCAAACGAAAACAAAACACCAAGCAAGACCAGGCTATCGTGATAGAAAGTGCGAAAAGGATGAATGTGAAAAGGATGAAGGTAAGCCGCCAACAGCAGCATTCCAAAAATCAGCAGGGAAAAATGAGTTTGTTTTTCAGAGTACATTGCTCAAAACGAAATTCTATAAAGGGAAAATGATACAAAAATCGGCTAGTCGCTATTTTGACAGCTAATTCTTGCATGAGATAAACATATTGAAACAATTTCTACGGAAGCCCAGCGTCCCAATTGCGGTAAAATTTGGTTCACGCTGAATGTAGTTCGATGTTTCATGTTCAATTCAGAATTAGTAGCCCGTGCATCCTACTTCAAGTAAAAATTCCAGCCTCCCTGAATTACTGAGACTCATCAAATTGAAGAAACATTTATTACATTTTTCCTACAATCTGGCGCTATTGTTCGCGTTGCCGATTCTATTTATATTGACCTATGTACTTAAATACTTTAATCCAACAATAGTCATCTACGAACACTTAAGCGTTGTTACGCTAGTCGTTTTTGCCATCTTCAGCCTTAAACTACTAATCAATCACTATGCTCACGATAAAAAGTACGCTCTTCTTATGTACTCGCTGCTTTACAGCAGTTTTATTTTCATTATCGTCATCTATTACCTGGTTGTATTGATTGGTTTACATTCATGGGGCCGTGTTATTACAGAAGAGTTCATCATTTCATATACTGAGCAAGCTGAGTATTTTTTGGAAGCATTAAATATCTCAATCTATTTAGCAACAAGCCTTGCGATTATTTTCTACGCAATTCTATTTGGTGCTTGTTATATCTTTCTAAAAAAATTCCATTGGATACCGCCACGCACACATTCCAAACGGAGCTGGCTTATCGCTCTATTGTTACTGAGTTTGGTATTATTTTTCACCTATCGATTTTATGATTACCTAATTACGGGCGACAAATTGAGCAAGGAGCCAATCACGCTAACTCTGTTTTCAGGCAAATCAAAACCGCTAGAAGGCCACGATGCCAGGCAAGGTAGCGCCGCTGAAGAGAAGCTCAATATCCTTGAAGAGAACGCACGCAAAAATTACAAGCCCAGTGTACTGGCAAAAAAAAGAAATCTCATCGTCATTATTGTTGATGCGTTAAGACCGGATCATATGAGTGTTTACGGCTACCCCCGCGACACGACGCCAAACCTCAGACTATTAACGGAAACTCAGGCAACGAGCAAATTCACAAACTTACGCTCTACCTGCGGAGAAACCACCTGCGCCCATGCGAGCTATATGGCATCACGTTACGTACACCAATTGCCCGACCATCTATTTACTCTACAAGATGTATTAAAGCTCAATGGCTATCAGACCTATATGATTATCAGCGGCGATCATATAAATTTTAATAATATTCGTGAAGTCTATGGCAATGTCGACCATTATTACGATGGATCGATGGCGAAAGGCTACTACTTTAACGATGATGCAATAACAACCAATAAAACCAAAGCATTACCGTTATGGGACGGCGTGCCGACCATGATCCACTACCATCTTTTATCCGCCCATATAGTCGGAAAAAAAGATCCACAGTTTTTACGTTATACCCCGGCAAAAAACTACCTTTTATTATCCAATGGCAAGCCCGAACAGCAATATACCAACTTCTACGATAACGGTGTGCTACAAGCGGATGCCGTCATCAAACAGTTATTGGACACGTTAAAAGAAAAAAAATATCTGGAAAACAGCCTGGTAGTCATTACTGCAGATCATGGCGAAGCGCTCGGTGAGCACAACATTTTTATGCATACCAATAGTGTGATTGAGGAAGCACTACATATCCCTCTGTTAATGCTGCATTACGGTTACCGATCCACGCTACCGAAACAGCTTGATGGCTTCATGTCGCTGGTAGATCTGGCACCAACCATACTCAGTGAATTTAACATTAACAGACCAGAATCGTGGGTAGGTTCACCGGTTCAAGAACATGTAAAAACTGCTTTTAGCTATTTCGAAATGGCGCCATTTAAAGGCCTATATGATCACAGAGACGATAAAGTTATGTGGAAATACTGGAGAAATATTCATACCGACGAAGAATTCGTCTACGATCTCAGTAAAGACCCTAAGGAGCAACACAATATGAGCTTTCAGGTATCGTCAGAGTTGAAAGCAGAATGGCGTAAATTAACAGCTACAGGCAAGCCAGATTGAGTGAAAAATGATGCGCTTGGCTGACCAATGCAAGTCGCGGCCAATACGATGACAACTTTTAGCTATTTTTGATGTTTGATCATGCAATCAGAGTAAATTCCGACTTTTATGTAGTAAGTGCACTAAATTAGCTACCCGCACAAACTTCAACTCTGCCCACATATTTTTGCAAAACTGTTGAACTACACGACCATTTACCGGTCGATGCCTTACGGCTTAAGGTGATAAATTTACCGTTCACGACATCTGGCCCACCTACAATAGTCGCCTTCATAACCCCGGCAACCGTTGTATTCGTAATTTCTATGAGCGTATTAGCATTCGATGGCTGTACGCCCACAAACCAGTTTGCATTCGTGGTTGGGCCAGTGACAGGGATATAATTATCGCCCAAAGCCACATCGAAACCAGTCTTACCAAACGAGACTTCTGCCAAAGCAGCTGCAAATTTCGCCTTCGCTATATGATTTTGATATGACGGAATCGCTACCGCAGCAAGTATACCTATAATCGCGACCACAATCATTAATTCGATCAACGTGAAACCAGATTGCTTACGATTTAGTATTTCTTCTGTTTTCATTATATTGCTCCCAAACGAGGATTCGATTATTTACTAAAGCGCCAACATCAATTTATGCACATAAAAACTGGGCACAATATAAGTTCAAAATTGGTTTCAGCCAGCCACATGTCATTCGAAGCTATTATCACCCTAAAAAAAAGCACCCCACTGGGGTGCTTTTAATCTTTAAGTGCTATACGCTAGCGATAAACTTGCAATTATTGCACCGAAATAGCATTTAGTTTGGCTGACCTTTGCAAGTTTCTTCTTTACCAATATATTTTTGTTTTACATCAGCAGATGTACATTTCCAAGCACCTGTACTACCTTTACGTGTCAATGTGATTGTCTTATCGTTCACAGCCGCAGGGCCGCCAACAATCTTCGCAGTCAAGATCCCATTGATAGTCACGTCAGTCACAGTAATTTTGGAGTTAGAGTTTAAAGGTTGAACACCGATAAACCAATCGGTATCACTGGAAGGACCAGTTGATGGTTTCAAGCTATCATTCAACGCCACGTCAAAACCTGTCTTACCTGGAGCTACTTCAGCTAAAGCAGCTGCGAACTTAGACTTGGCAATATAGTCTTGATAAGCAGGGATGGCTACAGCAGCCAAAATACCGATAATCGCAACAACGATCATCAATTCAATCAGAGTAAAACCTGCTTGTGCGCGTTGTTTCAATTGCATGGATTTCATTTTAATGCTCCTAAGGGAAAATTGGGAATTTCGATAATGCTGCGTGCTACATCTTCTATAGAGCAAACAGCGTGCCAGCGCAGAAAATTATCGTTTCGGGACACGTTCAGCTAATTTTCAGCAAAAATTGATGCAAAACTTTAAACTTTTCTGACAAATTTTGACCAAGAAAAAATTGTCGGGCGTATTTAAACAAAATTTGTCACTTTCTTGACCAACAATCCATTTCCGTCATAAAGATGAATCGCTCTATTTCTCCGTCAAAAGATAAAACTTCATTTTTGTTCCAGCAAGATCCAACTCATCACCATCCCTCAGCACTAGAGGGGCGGATTCCAATGGATGACTATTAACAGTCACCGCAACTCCCTCTAATCTCGTGGCGATATACTGCTGATGCTGTTTGCTGATAGTAACAACGAGCACACCAGCACGGCCTAAGCTAGTCACCGCTTTATCCAGAAGTAACTCACGACCCGCATTCGCACCGTTCAGCACTTTAACTTTAGCCACTAGTTTAGGTAATTGTGGGGCTTCCCCGACAGGCAAGGGCACCGAGCTCAATGCGGCTTGCGGCTCATAGGAATTATTCTGTCCATGTTGAAATTTAAGCCGATACTTACCGACTTCTATAACGTCTTCGTGTTGAAGTAAATGCTTAGTAATTGGCTGGCCATTTACCAAAGTACCGTTAGTACTACCTAAATCGAGGACAAAAATGCCGATCGATGTACGATCTATCGCAGCGTGATGCCCACTAATGGTGGCTTGATCGAGTACCAAATCATTTTCTGGGCGTCGGCCTATGCTAAAACGAGGCTTCAGCAAATTTACATCGTATTTTTCTAGTCCATTTAATGTGACGATGATTTTCGCCATAGCACTCTCTATCTTTTATTTCATTGTTGAGCAATTCTAGTGCGGCCAATCAAACTAACTAGCAAAAATATGCTCCATTAATTTTCGTTGATGCAATTCAGTAACTTTGACTAAGACAACGGAAATATTATCTCGTCCACCAAATTGATTGGCACTATTAATCAAAACTTCACAGCATTTTTCAAGTTGAGAGTTGTATTGATGCATGATGTGATGAATTTCTATGTGATTAAGCATATCCGTTAAGCCATCCGAGCATAACAAATACACATCACCAACTTCCATTTGATGCACATGTATTTCGATTTCTATGTTTTCTTGTGCGCCAACCGCGCGCGTGATTAAATTTTTAATCGGAGAAAAACGTGCATCTTTTTCAGAAATGAGACCTGCGTCTATCTGCGCCTGCAAAACGGAATGATCTCTTGTAATTTGGGACAGTTCGCCATTTCGGAAACGATATGCCCGAGAATCACCGACATGCGCAACAAGCAGTTTATCTTGATGACTCAGGGCAACAACGGCAGTAGTGCCCATGCCTAAATAAGCCTCGTTCTCATGTGAAGCGTTATAGACACGAGTATTTGCAAGCGTAATGGCGTCGTTTAACCATCGAACTGCAAGCACTGCGGGTCGGGAAAATATTGGCATCCATACTGCTTGCTGCTTTTGCTGCAAAAATTGAGCGATGAGCTCTACGCACATACGACTGGCAACTTCGCCGGCGTTATATCCGCCCATACCATCAGCAAGAACAGCCAAACCTAGATCTTCACATATTTCAAATGCATCTTCATTCTGCGCTCGCACTAGCCCAGTATCGGAACGGCCAGCAAACTCGAGCACGGATTGAAGTGACATAATTATATTTATGATTATCTGGTGACTATGGATAAGGCTAGGTATTTTACTTGGATAAGCATTTCACTCATTAAACATAAACTGTTGTGATTGATTACTTAGCTAGCACTTCAATAACGCCAAGGGTACTAAGCTTAACATTAGCCCAGTATATTATTGCATTCAGATAAGATATTTAACGTTTAAATACTTAGCGCAAAGATGGCAATGACGACTAAATTGCTTATTTAGCAAAAAAATTTCATCTAAAGTTATTCTTGCTGAACGTAAATACTTACTGCGATCATTAGGCTATCAATCAACATAAATATAGGAACAAGGTATTCTGACAGCCATTGCCACATTTTTTGCAAAGTCCAAATAAAAATAGGGAGCCAGGCTCCCTATTTTTATTTACAAATCAGACTACAGCATTGCTTTGAGTAAGCGAGCCATTTCTGATGGATTTTTTGTAGCTTTGATGCCACACTCTTCCATGATATCGAGCTTCGCTTGCGCCGTATCGGCACCGCCAGAAATCAAAGCACCAGCATGCCCCATGCGCTTGCCTGGAGGCGCGGTAACACCAGCGATGAAGCCGACTACTGGCTTCTTCATGTTATCACGTATCCAGTAAGAAGCATTCGCCTCATCCGGACCGCCGATTTCACCAATCATGATCACTGCATCAGTATCAGGATCGTCATTGAACATCTGCATGATATCGATATGTTTCAAGCCATTGATAGGATCGCCACCAATACCGACAGCAGAAGATTGACCTAAACCAAGCGCAGTTAATTGGCCGACAGCTTCGTAAGTCAAAGTACCGGAACGCGACACCACACCGATGCGGCCTTTACGATGGATGTGACCTGGCATGATACCGATCTTGATTTCATCTGGAGTAATCAGACCAGGGCAATTAGGTCCTAGCAATTTTGTTTTACTGCCAGATTTTGCCATGCGGTCTTTCAACATCATCATGTCACGCACAGGAATACCTTCAGTAATACAAATCGCCAAATCAAGGTCAGCTTCTACCGCTTCCCAAATTGCGGCAGCGGCACCTGCTGGCGGCACATAAATAACCGAAACAGTCGCACCGGTTGCAGCTTTGGCTTCTGACACGTTGGCGAAAATAGGAATACCTTCAAAATCTTCACCCGCTTTTTTCGGATTTACGCCAGCAACGAAACAATTTTGTCCGTTTGCGTAATCGCGACACATGCGAGTGTGAAATTGACCGGTCTTGCCGGTGATACCTTGGGTAATAACTTTTGTATCTTTATTGATCAGGATCGACATATTGTTCCTTGCGATTATTTAGCTTGGGCAGCGGCAACAACTTTCTGCGCCGCTTCTTCCATGGTGTCTGCAGCAATGATAGGCAAACCGGAGTCAGCCAACATTTTCTTGCCGATATCTTCGTTGGTACCCTTCATCCGCACTACCAAAGGCACTTGCAAAGAAACTGCCTTGGATGCAGTAATCACACCTTCTGCAATAACATCACAACGCATGATACCGCCAAAAATATTCACCAAAATAGCTTTCAAACCTGGGTTTTTAAGCATGATTTTGAAGGCTTCAGTGACTTTTTCCGCCGTCGCGCCACCACCAACGTCAAGGAAGTTAGCTGGTTCGCCTCCGAATAATTTAATCGTATCCATGGTTGCCATCGCCAAGCCCGCACCATTCACCAGACAACCGATATTACCGTCGAGAGAAATATACGCAAGGTCAAATTTTGAGGCCTCGATTTCAGCCGGATCCTCTTCGTCCAAATCGCGATATGCAACGATTTCTGGCTGACGGAACAAGGCATTTGCGTCGAAGTTGAACTTAGCATCAAGTGCGATGACTTTGCCAGAACCGGTCAGAATCAAAGGATTGATTTCGGCTAGTGAACAATCGGTGGCCATAAATGCTGCGTACAAACCTTTTAACTGATTGCGCGCATCAACGACTGATGCTTCTGGCACACCAATTTTACGGGCAATCGCATCCGCTTCTGCGTCTTGCAAACCAGCTGTAGGATCAATAGCTATCGAATGCAACAATTCAGGGTGACTTTCAGCCACTTCCTCAATGTCCATACCGCCTTCTGACGATGCCATCAACACTACGCGTTGGCTAACACGATCAGTCACCATACTGACATACAGTTCCTTCTGGATGTCAGCACCTTCTTCTATCAAAAGCCTGCGAACTTTTTGCCCTTCAGGACTAGTCTGATGAGTAATCAGTTGCATTCCCAAAATAGCTTCTGCGTATTCACGGACTTGCTCGAGGGATTTTGCAACTTTGACGCCGCCGCCTTTACCACGGCCACCTGCGTGGATTTGCGCCTTGACAACCCATACCGGGCCGCCCAAAGTTTCTGCCGCTTTGACCGCTTCATCAACAGACAGGCACGGGATACCGCGAGGTACTGTCACTCCAAATTTACGGAGGATTTCTTTACCCTGATACTCATGAATTTTCATACGTCTTCCCTTCAGACACTGAGGTATTAGTTAAATTAGTAAAATTACTTACGACAAGTAAAACAAAAACGGTACAGCTTTGCGATAAGCGACTAAATTGCCCAGCGCGGATAATATTGCACCACGGCCGATCCATCTAGCCTTAATGCATGACAACGATTGAGTTGAAAAGGTTGCTGCGTGTGCTGGGCGTCATCATTTGCGCCATCACGAGTATTAAGTACATCACCGGCAAAAGCCTGAACTGCTGCAGTTGGAAGAATTTGTGCCAATTCGGTAATATGGGTGCAGCCATTAATGCCGGAGAGCCTTTGCTTTACGCCCTGACGAAATTGCTGCATCAAATTGAGACCGATTAGCTTTTTGTATTCAGGCCCTATCGTATTGCAAAAACCTGGATAAGGTACCGCATCAGAGATGGCATCTGCGTCAATGATATTTAAATTAGTATCAATAGTAATTCGAAGACTCAAATCATGAATAGCCGAACCATTAGGGCGAACGCCGGAAGCGAGCGCAATATCACGCGTTTTACAGTCAATAATTTGAGCGTCAAGATCCCACAAGCCATCGTCACGTGCGAACGCTTGAATAGTAATGGTGCGAGTATGCTTCAACGCACGTCGAATTGTAGGCGGAGATAAGGGCATAAATGCCTGTTGCGGGCTAATTCAGTGTAAAAATAGCCACAATTGCGCGTCGCTACCGCAGCTTCTACGATAACAGCCGCTCTTGCGGCACTGCAAAAAAAGGAAGTTTAGCACAGCTCGCGGACTAATTCCATTTTCATCGACGCCATCGTCCCGCTAACAAATAAGGATTTGGAAAATTTTGCATTACCGAGTAGTCGGAACTATATTCAAGCTTCCCCATCATCGTTATTTCTCTTTACCCGCATCGCCGCTTGAATTGCTACGCCAGAAAAGCCTCGTTTCTGTAAAAATTGCATTTGCTTCGCGCGTTCCATATGATCCACCGGCTCGAATCGATATTTTCTATGTAGGACCTCAGTCGCCCTAACAGCTTCCGACTCAATCAATTGCGATTTCACTTTTTCAATTTCGGCTTTCTCGATATTATGACTTTGCAATTCTAAAAAAATACGTTGATTGCCAAATCTAGCCTGTCGCCTTCTTACCAGGGACGCAGAAAACCGCTCCTCTGACAGGAATTGTGCGGACTCCAATACGTCGAGCAATGCAGATACATCGTCGGTTTCCTCTGCATAGCGAGACAACTTTCTCCCCAACTCCAAACGACTATGTTCACGCATAGAAAGGTAACGCAATGCTCTTGCTTTAAGACTTATTTTTACTTTAAACATTTTGACGCCCATAAAAAAACGCCGGCAATCCTGATGCATCAGGGAAGCCGGCGTTCTTAAATATTTTGCTTTTATTCGGTAGTCGCCAACGGTGGCAACAAAGGTACGCCTAGTTGCACCCTGACTTTATTCTCAATTTCATGCGCCAAGGCAGGACGTTCTACCAGGAAATTGCGCGCATTATCCTTTCCTTGTCCTATACGCTCACCGTTATAGCTATACCAAGAACCTGCTTTCTCAATAATTTTTGCATCGGCACCCAGATCCAAAATTTCGCCTTCGCGCGACGTACCTGCACCATAAAGAATATCAAAATGCGCCTCTTTGAAAGGCGGCGCAACTTTATTCTTTACAACTTTAACCTTAGTTTCATTACCGATCACTTCATCGCCTGATTTTATCGAGCCGGTACGACGAATATCTAATCGAACGGAAGCATAAAATTTCAATGCATTACCTCCAGTAGTAGTTTCTGGACTACCGAACATCACACCGATTTTCATGCGTATCTGGTTAATGAAAATAACCAAAGTATTGGTACGATTAATACTACCAGTTAATTTACGCAATGCTTGCGACATCAGGCGTGCTTGCAAACCAGGTAAAGAGTCACCCATATCGCCTTCAATTTCAGCACGAGGAGTCAGCGCAGCAACAGAATCGATGACAATCAGATCAACGCTACCTGAACGCACCAAAGCATCAGTAATTTCCAATGCTTGCTCGCCTGTATCAGGCTGAGAAATCAAGAGATCAGGAAGGTTAACCCCCAATTTCTGCGCATAACCGACATCCAATGCATGCTCAGCATCAATAAACGCACATGTTCCGCCTAATTTTTGCATTTCTGCAATAACTTGCAAAGTCAAAGTGGTCTTACCGGAAGATTCTGGTCCGTAGATCTCAACCACACGACCACGTGGTAACCCACCGACGCCCAGCGCGATATCCAAACCCAGGGATCCGGTAGAAACAACTTGAATTTCTTCTATTACAGCACCGTCAGCGAGACGCATGACCGAGCCCTTGCCAAATTGTTTTTCAATTTGTGCCAGGGCGGCAGCTAGTGCCTTGCTCTTTTCAGAGCTGTTGTCAGATTTTTTATCGTCCATAAATTCTTTCAGTTAAGAGCAAGCAACAAGGTGAGTCTTTAAAAATGCGTCCAGTAACGACACTGTATAAAAAATCAGTGGTTTATGCAAGCATCATTTTATGATTTTTGAATAATCTCTTTATTTTTACGCGAAGACGAGCAACGAAAAATCCATATAGAACTCCCAATTAGCAAAAAAAAGCATGCTTTGAGGCTTACTATCAGCGCATTGTCGCGATCATTTGCTCCAATTTGAGAGTATCGGCACAGAACATGCGTATGCCCTCGGCCAATTTTTCGGTCGCCATTGCATCTTCATTTAAGTGAAAGCGGAAAGTTTTTTCATCCATGACTATCTTTTCTAAATCGGAAGTCCGCGCCGCATCCGTATTCAATTTCTGAGTAAGATTAGCGTTGGAGTCACTTAATTTTTGCAATAGATCTGGGCTAATCGTAAGCAAATCGCAACCAGCCAACTCTAAAATCTGTGAGGTATTGCGGAAACTCGCCCCCATAATTTCAGTTGCGTAGCCAAATTTTCGGTAGTACGTATAGATTTTCTTGACCGATAAGACTCCAGGGTCGTCCGCACCGTAAATCTCCTGACCAGTCTGTTTCTTGTACCAGTCATAAATCCGTCCAACAAATGGCGAGATTAATTGCGCACCAGCCTCCGCGCAGGCGATCGCTTGCGGGAGACAAAACAGCAGCGTCATATTACAACGTATGCCTTCTTTTTCTAGTATTTGAGCGGCCTGTATCCCTTCCCACGTAGATGCAATTTTAATCAGCACTCGTTCTTTAGGGATCCCGGCTTCTTGATACAAGGTGATCAGATGTCGGCCTTTGGCAACGGTTTTTTCTGTATCAAACGATAGTCGTGCATCGGTTTCAGTGGAGACCCGTCCAGGTACGATTGCCAGAATTTTCAGGCCGAAAGCGATCAACAGATGATCAATAATTTCATCCATCGTTTTCCCCGCGTGTTGCTGCAATACTTGCTCCAACAAAGGCAGATACTCTGCTTTTTGAACCGCTTTCAATATCAAGGATGGATTGGTGGTCGCGTCACGTGGCGCATACGCTTGCATGGATTGGAAATCACCGGTGTCAGCGACAACGGTGGTGTACTGTTTGAGTTGTTCAAGTTGATTCATATAAATTTTCGCATAAAAAAATCAAAGGTTTACTTCTACTATACTTGTTCCCGCAACAATATCACCAATTACGGAGGCATCCAAAAAATCGCCGCTTCTAAATATTTCCAAAACCTGCTGTACCGACTCGGGATCACAAGCCACCAACAAGCCACCTGAGGTTTGCGGATCACTTAATAGGGCTTGCTGTACGGCACTTATGCCATTAGTTTTGACATCGTGACCATATGCAGCCCAATTTCGTGCCGACGCACCAGTGATATAACCAGCCTCTGCCAGTTGCGCGACTTGGGGCAATAAAGGAATCTGTGACATGTTTAAGCGCGCGCCAACTTGCGCGCCACGGCATACTTCTAGCAGGTGCCCAAGCAAACCAAATCCAGTAACATCAGTCATGGCACTCACCCCATCCAAGAGTGACAGCGCTTGTCCAGGTTTGTTCAATTTAGTCGTGTTCAGAATCATGCTTGCATAACCAGCGGCATCTAAGGCCTGCTTTTTAAGTGCTGCCGACAAAATACCAACGCCGATAGGCTTGCCGAGTATTAACTTATCACCTACTTTAGCAGCGGAATTGCGCTTAAGTTTTGAGGGGTGAATTAAACCTAATACAACTAGACCATAAATCGGCTCCACCGAATCTATCGTATGGCCACCCGCAATCGGAATGCCAGCTTCCGCGCAAATACTCTCGCCTCCCTGGATAATTTGACCAATCACTTCTAGCGGCAACTGGTTAATCGGCATACCCACCAAAGCCAAAGCCATAATAGGCGTCCCCCCCATTGCATACACATCGGAGATTGCATTGGTTGCGGCGATACGGCCAAAATCGTAAGCATCATCGACAATAGGCATAAAAAAATCCGTGGTCGCGATCAGTGCTTGCTCGTCGTTGAGTTTATATACTGCAGCATCGTCGGAGGTTTCAATACCGACCATCAAGGCAGCAGGGACTGGAAATCCTGTAGATTTCTTCAATATTTCGGCCAACACACCAGGCGCAATTTTGCAACCGCAACCACCACCGTGCGAGAAAGAAGTCAGCCTTATCGGAGTTGCATTTGTATTCATCTTGACAGCCTTTTAGAGTGCGTTAGTATTTAATGCAATTATTTCGTACTAAGCTAGTATTTAACAGCCTGGCAATCGCGGCACGTGTCACTAACGAAAAACTCATTTCGACACGCCATAGCAAATAAACGGGCATTGATGCTAACTGAAGCCCACAATTATACGCTGAGCCTATTGCCACGTTTTGGTGCCGCATTCGCGCGAGCGGAATCTCAATAGCAGGCCAAACACGCAATCTTGCGTTACTTCATAAAATTTTTTTCGGAACTTTTGCGAAAACTTTAGCGGTTTTAGCATCTGGCAATGCTAGCGTCCAATTCGAACTTGCAGATACAATTTAGCGACCAAAAAAAACGGGCACTTACGTGCCCGTTTTTAATTTACGGATACTATGCAATTACTTGCAGATTACCGATCGCCAAATGAGCGACGGTTACCGTTAGCATCGCCCGAACGAGGGTTGCTGCCTTTATAACCGCCGCCACTTGTTTCGCTACGCGGACCATTGCTGGATGGGCTATTTGGCTTACTGAAAGTACGTTGGCCTGGCTTGCTGCTATTGCCATTAGAATTTGCACCATAACCACCGCCACTAGAACGTGTATCACCCGGTTTCCAGCCACCTGGTTTGCGCGCTGTTGAGCGTGAAGCAACCGCACTCTTTTTAGGCTCAAAACCTTCAATGACATCGACAGGTATCAATTGCTTGGTGAAGCGTTCGATACGTTTAACATTGATACCTTCAGCATGATTTACCAAAGAAATCGCTACGCCGTTACGACCAGCACGACCAGTGCGGCCGATACGATGAACATAATCCTCTGGGAATTTAGGTAAATCGTAGTTAAATACGTGAGTAATCGCTGGAACGTCGATACCGCGAGCGGCAACGTCAGTCGCCACCAACACACGAACCTGACCGCGACGCAAAGCATCTAAAGTACGGTTACGAGCACCTTGATGCATATCGCCATGCAAGGCGGCAGCAGCAAAACCGGCTATATTCAAACGGTCCGCGATAGTATCGGCATCACGCTTGGTTGCAGTAAATACGACAGCTTGATCAACCGACTCATCACGCAACAAATGATCGAGCATACGATTTTTGTGCGACAGATCATCTACAAAATGAACTTTTTGAGTGATATTTTCGTGCTTGGTTGCAGAACCGGCGATCTGAATGATCATAGGATCTTTAGTGATACGGCGCGCCATATTACCGACGACACCATCAAGCGTCGCTGAGAACAACATGGTTTGACGTGACTCTGGAGTCGCGGCAACGATTTTTTCGATATCATCGATAAAACCCATATCCAACATGCGATCGGCTTCATCCAAAACCAAAATTTCCAATTCGGAAAAATCGATCTTGCCCGATTCCATATGATCAATCAAGCGACCTGGAGTGGCGACCAAAATTTCTGGATTGCGCGACAATAATTGCATTTGTTTTGGGTAAGGCATACCGCCCAAGATAGACACAGCCTTAATCTTACGTGAGTAAGCACTGTATTTTTCTGTGGCGGTAGTCACTTGCAAAGCCAATTCGCGAGTTGGTGTCAATACCAACATTTTAGGTTTTGCAGCTTGAAAACGCGGACGTTCGCCACGTGAACGAGCCGACTGACGCTCCTGATTTGGCGTCTTGTCTGCAGCAGTTACTTCGAGGCTGTCGGCTGCAGTTGCAAATTTATGCAAGGCTGGCAACATAAAAGCCGCTGTTTTTCCAGAACCAGTCTGGGAAGAAACCAGCAAGTCACGTCCGGCAATCGCGGCAGGCACTGCCTGGATCTGTACCGCAGTAGGGTCGGTATAACCACTGTCAGTGATAGCGCGGAGTATGGACGTGTGCAGGCCTAGTGTTTCAAAAGTCATTTAATTTCTCTTTCGTTATATATCTGCGCCCAGCAACAGCGAGGCGCGCAAAAAAGCAGCGTCAACCAAACGAAATGAACAAAGAAAACCAGTTTCAAAATGAAACGAGAGCGGTATACGATGAAATTTCGGCACAAAAGCTTTGCGCCGGGATGATGTCTTTTAAGGAACAAGACATACAGGGCGGGAGGGCTTTTACATTGCTGCATCTGTTATTGCCAGATGCGCATAGGCTACGGTGCTGCAGTAACACTACAATAATTATATTGCAGTGCAAAAAAGTGACTATACAGGATTTCCATGGAAATTGCACTTATTTATTGACACGCGGCAGCTTTTTACTTAAAAGTTATGCCGTAATTCTGGTATTGCTATCAAACTAGCTATTGTATGCGCAAGCAAGACCGCATAATAGCGAAGCTTTTCATTAACGAACATATCTATGCCATTCAAGACATCTTTTTCCCAGCGAATTTTCGCCCTGTTTTCACTACTATTTTCGTCGCAATACAGCAATTACGCGGCGGCTGACACTCTGTCGGTGGCGGTAGCGGCCAATGTCCAATACGTGTTTGATGAAATCAAGCTCGAGTTCAAAAAGGAAAGCGGGCACGAACTGCTGGCCACCTACAACTCTTCAGGAAAATTTGTCACCCAAATACTTAATGGTGCGCCCTTTGATGTTTTTCTCTCGGCCGACATGGAGTATCCGGATTACTTAAATAAGCAGTCATATACCACCGTGCCACCCAAAGCCTACGCCTATGGCAGCCTGGTGTTATGGAGCATGAAAAAACAAGACTTAAGTCAGTGGCAAAGTATAATAAGCGGCAATACTGTCTCCAAAATTGCGCTGGCAAATCCCAAAACGGCCCCATATGGACGCGAAGCGATGAGAAGCCTTGCCTACTTCAAACTGGATGTCAGCTTAAAACCGCGACTGGTTTTTGGCGACAGTATTTCACAGACCAATCAATACATCCATTCCGGAGTCGCCGATATAGGCTTCACCGCAAAGTCGGTAGTTCTCGCCAAAGAAATGAAAGACCAGGGCAGCTGGATAGAAGTCCCTCAAGAGTCCTATCAGGCGATAGCTCAGGGTGCCGTCATACTCAAGCACGGAAAAGAAAGTAATCCCGTACTGGCCCAACAATTTTACGATTTTTTGTATTCGGCAAAAGCCCGCGCCATCTTCCAAAAAAATGGCTATACGGTGCCATGAATATCCTCTCAGGCCACATCGCGGCGATAGAAGCGCATGGCAGCATCGCGATAGTCGACGTCAGTGTTGCTGCCCATCATTTTACTGCCACCCTACTTGGCAGTCCCGAGCATCTGGCCAACTGGCAAATCGGGCAAGCGGTACAACTGCTATTTAAAGAGACTGAAGTGGCTTTGGCAAAAAATTTATCGGGTCAAATTAGCCTCAGAAACCGCCTGCCCGGAACCATCGTCGCCATCGAAATCGGTCAGGTTCTGACCCGCGCCATCATCGACATGGGCGGCTTACAGATCAGCTCAATTATTACCTCACGTTCTGCGCGAGGCTTGCAACTGGCAATAGGCGATGCCATCGAGGGTCTGGTGAAATCGAATGAGATGAGTTTGATGCTGGCAGAAGAAGCATGATTTTTTTCAACGTCGACTGGGCTCCATTGCTGCTGACATTTAAATTAGCGGCACTGACCACCCTCATCTTATTTTTGCTAGGCCTGCCATTGGCTTATTGGCTGGCGTTTTCCCACAACCGATTTAAGCCCGCGTTTGAGGCTAGCGTCAGCATGCCACTGGTGTTACCGCCCTCAGTCCTGGGATTTTATCTGTTGCTGGCCCTTAGTCCGCAACAAGCGTTTGGCCTGTGGCTAGCGCAGACTTTCGATATCCGCCTGGTGTTCAGCTTTACCGGACTGGTGATAGGCTCCGTCATTTTCAGCTTGCCGTTTATGGTGCACCCGATCCAATCGGGCTTGCAAAACCTCCCTTATTCCCTGGTCGAGGCGTCCCGTACGCTGGGCAAGTCCGATCTTCACACACTCATTCGCGTGCTGTTGCCGAATATTAAATCATCCCTACTGGCGGGAATAGTTATGACGTTTGCCCATACCATAGGAGAATTTGGCGTGGTGCTGATGATAGGCGGGAATATTCCAGGAGTGACCAAGGTCGCCTCTATCGCCATTTACGACGAGGTCGAGAGCCTCAATTATGCTGCGGCACATTTTTATGCTTTGATCTTATCCATCGTCAGCTTTGCCGTGTTATTGCTGGTCTACATGAGTAAGCGCCGCGCCCCACTCGCCTTTACGCGTCAATGAATGAGCTACCACGATGCTTGAACTAGACCTGCAAAAAAAATTCAGTAGCAGCTCAACCTCGCTTCAGATTGATATCAAGCTGAAGGCAGATGCGCGTGATTTTATTGCTTTATTTGGCCCCTCTGGTGCGGGAAAAACTACCCTACTGCGCATGTTAGCCGGCCTGAGCAGCCCCGACAGTGGGCGCATAGTGGTAGATGGGATCACTTGGTTTGATGCAGTAAAAAAAATCAATCTACCGCCACAGCAACGCTCGCTCGGATTGGTATTCCAGGACTACGCCCTATTCCCAAATATGAGCGTACGCCACAATGTCGCCTATGGTGCGGCCAAGAATCAAGACGCGTGGATAGAACATCTATTGCAACTAACTGGCTTAAGCGCGTTTCAAAGCAGCTTGCCCGCTACGCTATCGGGCGGACAAAAGCAACGAGTCGCCTTGGCACGCGCGCTGGCACGCAAACCCACGTTATTATTAATGGATGAGCCCTTGTCGGCACTGGACGGCGTATTGCGCTCACAACTACAAGATGAGCTATTGCAATTGCATCAGGAATGCGGGCTGACCAGCATTCTGGTCAGTCACGACATAGGCGAGGTTTTTAAGCTCTCGCAATGCGTGCATCAAATGGAACAAGGCAAAATCATCAAGTCCGGCACCCCGGCACAAGTCTTTTTGCAGCAACGACTATCCGGCAAACTCAATCTGCGCGCGCAAGTACTGGCAATACGTCAGGAAGAAGTGATTTATGTGCTATCACTATTAATCGCTCAGGATATCGTAGAGATTATTGCAGGAGAGGATGAGGTAAAGGATTTGAAAGTGGGCGATCAGATTGCCATCTCAAGCAAGGCTTTCAGCCCTTTGATTTTCAGACTATAAAACTATGACGCATTCGAGCTGCAATGCGCCATAGATACACAAAAAGACACAAAATTAGAGCGCAGCCCTATTCCGGTGTCAAACCCATCACGTGCGAGAAACCACCATCGACGTAGGTAATTTCGCCAGTGATACCGCTGGCCAAAGGTGACAACAAGAAAGCGGCAGTATTACCCACTTCTTCTATTGTCACATTGCGGCGCAAGGGAGCATGCTCAGCCACAAAGCCGAGCAACTTACTGAAATCCTTGATGCCGCTGGCGGCCAGAGTCTTGATAGGACCAGCTGAAACGCCATTCACACGTATGCCTTTTTTGCCCAGGTTTTCTGCCAGATAGCGTACCGATGCTTCTAAGGATGCTTTAGCCAAGCCCATGGTGTTGTAATAAGGTATCGCGCGTATCGCTCCCAGATACGACAGCGTCAACACAGAAGAACCTTCGTGCAACAGCGGCAATGCCGCTTTCGTCATCGCAGGGAAGCTGTAAGCTGAAATATCGTGAGCGACTTTAAATGCTTCGCGTGAGAAACCATCGAGGAAATCACCGGCAATCGCTTCGCGCGGGGCGAAACCTATTGCATGCACTAAGCCATCCAAGCGATCCCAATGTTTGGCCAGATCGGTAAACACGGCTTCGATTTGCTCATCACTGCTGACATCGCAATCAAAAATCAAGTCGCTGCCGAACTCTTTGGCGAAATCAGTAATTCTGTCTTTAAAACGCTCGCCCACATAAGTGAAAGCTAACTCAGCGCCTTCGCGTTTGCACGCCTGTGCGATGCCATAAGCGATAGAACGGTTTGACAACAAACCGGTGATCAGAATTTTTTTGCCTTGCAGAAATGCCATGATAACTCCAGGTATTAACGCAGTACTGGTGCAGCTTACAGGCCAAAAAGCCTTGAAGAACCGCATGGATACTGCGCTAAGGGTTTTATACTTATTTTATACAGTGTGTGTCTACGCTATTTAACCAAGTTCTGCGCTAGAACAAGTCTTTAGAGCGTTTACTCACTATTTACTTAATAGGGCGGAATTGTAGTTGTTCGCGCTTAAACGGGCAAATATTAATTCTATTTTTGCCACACCAACATTGCGGAAACCTACCCAAGTATCCGCTAAACTATTTCTTTTTACTGCCCAGGCGGCTTTCTTTACCCTGCATAAGATTACCGATATTGCTGGAATGACGATATACCAGCAAGGCACTCATGATAAAAATTGCGAGTAATTTCGGATCTGGACCGAATAACAAACCATAATAAAACGGCGCAAAAATAGCCGCAATCAAAGCGCCCAGCGAGGA
Organism: Undibacterium sp. Ren11W; assembly: GCF_049340485.1. Lineage (NCBI taxonomy): Bacteria > Pseudomonadati > Pseudomonadota > Betaproteobacteria > Burkholderiales > Oxalobacteraceae > Undibacterium > Undibacterium sp. Ren11W. The sequence goes on along the minus strand of NZ_JBMPPB010000005.1, from coordinate 249,858 downwards.
ATAACGAAATGCATACACCACCACGATCCAGGTAATCAGTGTGGCCAGCCCCAGCCAGGGATTTATTCCAAGCAAAACGCCGAGCGCAGTAGCGACGCCCTTGCCACCGACAAATTTAAAAAATACCGGCCATAAATGTCCTAAAAACACAGCAAGCGTCACCAGGGCTACCGCAGTATCTCCCAAGCCAAACTGCTCGCCGAATTGAATCGTCAGCCATACCGCCAACCAGCCCTTTGCACCATCACCCAGTAAGGTAAAGACGGCCGCCGCCTTATTTCCACTACGCAGCACATTGGTAGCACCCGGATTTTTTGAGCCATAAGTGCGTGGATCAGAAAGCCGAAACAGCTTGCTGACCACCACTGCAAATGAAATCGATCCCAATAAATAAGCAGCTAACATCGCCAGTAAAGTATTCATCTATATTTCCCTTGATTCTTATTGCTACATTGTTATTTTATTTTTTCGTCTAGCTAAGCGCCTTAGCCTCAACTAGTCATCCAAAGCACACTCGACCGCCTGTGCTTTTAACAGCAAGACCAGTAATGCAGGATCGATTCCTAACAAATAGCCGCGCTTGCCGCCATTGATATAAATTTTATCCAGCAGAAGAATACCCTGTTCGACATAGACAGGCATGGCTTTTTTTGTAGCGAACGGTGAGGTGCCACCGACCATGTAGCCAGAATGGCGTTGCGCCACCTCAGGTTTGCATGGCTCTACCGATTTGCGGCCTATTTGTCGCGCCAGATTTTTGGTCGACACTTTGCAGTCACCATGCATCAGAACGATCAACGGCTTAGTTAATTCATCCTGCATTACCAGCGTTTTGACAACGCAATGTTCATCCACCCCTAATTCACGGGCTGACACTGCGGTACCACCATGTTCTTCGTAAGTGTAAGGGTGCTCACTAAACTGTGCAGCCTGTTTGCGTAAAAACTGAGTCGCGGGTGTTTCTGATACATGTTCTTTTTTAGCCAAAACGTTTCCTTCATGTCATAAGCAGGTCATATCCGAATTATATCGTTCTGTTTTTATCCACAACGAGAAATTTCATGCAAATTCCACGTCATGCAGCCTTGTTATTAGCTTGTTCCGCCAGTGTTTTAATCACTGCCTGCGGCGGCACCGATACCCCTAGCGCATTGCCAACCCTTAACGGTGAACAGCCTATCGTTGTGGCACATCGCGGTGCCTCTGGCTACATTCCTGAAGAAACCTATGAGGCCTATGTGAAGGCGATAGAACTTGGGGCTGATGCAATTGAACCTGATCTGGTATCAACTAAAGATGGCGTACTCATTGCCAGACACGATCCTAATCTGGCGTTCAGTACCGATGTCGCAAAACATCCGGAATTTGCTTCGCGTAAAAAAACCATGAACGTCGACGGCGAAATACAAGCCGACGGCTGGGCCGTAAGCGACTTTACGTTCGCAGAAATCAAAACATTGGGGGGTATTTCCACCGATGCCGAACGGCCACAGCAATTTAACGGGCTCTACAAACTCGTCAGCTTTCAAGAGATCATCGATCTGGTCAAAGCCAAATCAAAAGAAACCGGGCGCACAATCGCTGTCTATCCCGAAACCAAAAACCCTAGTTATCACCGCGCCCTCGGTCTGCCTTTAGAAGACAAACTGATCGCCATCATCAATCAGGCCGGCTGGAACGACAAGACAGCACCGATTTACGTGCAATCCTTCGAACCTGGCAGCCTGAAAGAGTTGCGTGCCAAAGGTTTGAAAACAAAATTAATACAACTGATCGACGCCGACGATGTCGATTTTAAGACGGGAAAATTGACCTACGCGGCGCCTTACGACAGACCGGCAGACTGGGCCCTGTCCGGCGATAAGCGCATGTTCTCCGATATGGTAACGCCAGCAGGTCTGGCCGAAATCAAAACCTACGCCGATGGCATAGGTCCGTGGAAACGTTATATCGTCAGCGTCAAAGGCACCGTGGGTGCCGATGGAAAGATTGTAGACATCAATGGCGATGGAAAAATTAACGATGCCGACACCACAACTATGGAAGCAACTAGCTTAATCGCTGACGCCCATAAAGCGGGGTTGATGCTGCATCCTTACACCTTCCGCAATGAAAAACGCCGCCTTGCCAGCAACTACAAAGGCGATCCGAAAGAAGAATACAAGCAGTTCTTCCGCTTGGGTGTTGATGGTATTTTTTCCGATTTCACCGATACCGCCTTGGCAGCACGTGCCGAGTATTTGAAAGAAACTGGACGTTAATCAAAAGTTGGGACAAGTTCAAAATGGGATTTGTCCCTAGCTTAAGCTCTATGCAACTAACCTCTTGGATGATGTTGCGCATGTAGTTGCTTTAAGCGCTCACGCGCAACATGGGTATAGATTTGGGTAGTCGATATATCGGCGTGCCCAAGTAGTAATTGCACCACCCTTAAATCGGCACCGTGATTCAATAGATGGGTGGCGAACGCATGCCTGAGTGTATGTGGTGATAAGGGCGCGACTATGCCAGCCTGACTGGCATATTTTTTAATCAGCACCCAAAACATTTGCCTAGTCATAGCGCCACCGCGCGCCGTGACAAACAGAGCATCATCGATCTGACCATCCAAAATCACGGCCCTGCCCTCGCGCAAATAACGCTCCAGCCAGTTTCTGGCGACTTCTCCAAACGGTACTAGTCTGGTCTTATTTCCTTTGCCGGTAACGCGTAAGACTCCGTCATTGAGGCTCATATCGAGCGCCGCCAAAGAGACTAATTCGGTCACACGTAAGCCACAGGCATATAGCAATTCCAGCATGGTGCGATCACGCAAACCTAAGGCCGTATTCACATCCGGGGCTAGCAATAACACGTCGACCTGTTTTTCACTCAATGTTTTAGGTAAGCGATTCGCTTGTTTCGCCGATTTGAGTTTAGTGCAGGGATTGGCGGCGATCAGGTTTTGCCTGAACGCCATTTGATAAAAACGTTTGAGTACACTCATACGGCGATTCGCAGAAGTGGCTTTTGATGCGCTATGTTTCTCGGCAATGTAGGCGAAAATATCCATCTCATTCACTTGATACAGATGCTTTTCGTTTTTTTGCTGCAGCCACTCGGCAAATAGGCGCATATCGCGTCTATACGCCTCCAGAGAATTTTTAGCCAATCCGTCTTCTAGCCAGAGATTGTCGCAAAACGCATCAATTTGCGCCTGCACTTGTGCCGGCAATACGATGACAGGCGTGGCTGTGTCTACTTGGCGGGCCACAAAGACTCCTGAGTATAGCCAGCAACTTGTTCATGCGTCAGTAGCCAGCGTTTCACTCCCAAATGAAATCCGGTCTCATCGTCGTGATGTGCAAAACCGCCTAAGCCACCTGCCGCAGTGACTCGATGACAAGGAATCACTAAAGGATACCAGTTAGCACCACAGGCTTGCCCAACGGCACGTGGAGCGGACTGTATATGTTTGGCAATTTGTCCATAAGTTCGCACTTCACCACGCGGTATAGATGAAATCGCCTTCCAGACTTTGTGCTGAAATACACTACCGGCAGGTTTGAGAGGAAGTTTAAAACGAAAGTCTGGCTGTTCTATATACGACTCAATTTGGCGCACTGCTTGCTCGGCAACTTTGTCAATCGGTGCTTTTTCAAGAAATCTGGGTGGCAGATAGACTAACTCACTGATGAGTCCACCCTCACTACGCACTCCGATATAACCGAAAGGCACACTGACGATAGCCGAAAAAATAGCTGCTTCGCTTTCCAACATAGTGACTCCTGCAAAAACGCGCGTTAGGCGCTACCAAAAGAAAAAAGGCGCATCCAAGGATGCGCCTTTAAAACATCTTTCGCGTTTCGGGCCGTTTAGACTTATTCGCATAAATCTCAGCTTATATTAAAACGCGCGTCTCCCCAGTGTGTTCGGTATGAATACCGCTTTTTATTGCACTTCCGCCTTAAAACTTCTTTGCACTGCGCTACTGCAAATTTCGATCTGGCGAGAATATAGCATGCAATTTCGCGCTATTCAAAAGCAAAATTGGGGAAAAATGCGAAATGTTGCGAATTTGTAAAAAATCGATTAATCCAAATAAATTTCTGGACAATTTACTTTTCTTTACAATTTCTTTACATCAAAGGGAAGGGGCGCAACAAGGCTTCAGTGCGCTCCCACTCCCTTTCTTATCGACAACAACTCCTATTTGTAGATCAGTTGTGGCAACCAGGTCGAGAGGATAGGTACATAAGTGATTAGCAGCAAAAACCCTAACATCGTCATCAACCAAGGCATGACTGCGATGGTTAACTCAGTAATTCCCATCTTGGTAATGCCCGACGCCACATATAGATTCAGTCCGACTGGTGGATGGCACATACCGACTTCCATATTCACCACCATGATGATGCCGAAATGCACAGGATCTATACCCAGCTTCATCGCCACCGGAAACAAGATCGGTGCCATGATCAGAACGATAGAAGACGGCTCCATCACATTGCCCGCCAAAAGTAGCAAGACATTGCAAACTAACAAGAAACTAATCACACCAAAACCTTTGCCCAAGATCCAACCCGCCATTGCTTGCGGGATGTTTTCACTGGTCATCAAAAACGAAAACAGCATGGCGTTAGTGATGATGTACAACAGCATGGCCGACATGGCAGCAGAATCCAATAAGACTTTCGGCACTTTCTTGATCGTCATGTCTTTATAGACGAACACCGCCACCACAAAAGCATACACGGCAGCTACCGCTGCGGCCTCAGTAGGCGTAAACATGCCGGAATAGATACCGCCCATGACTATCACTATGAGTAACAGACCCCACGCGCTTTTGCGGAAAGCGATCCAGCGCTCGCCCCAGGTCGCCTTAGGCATACGTGGATAATTATGCTTACGTGCTAGAAACCAGGTGGTTAATCCAAGTAAAATCGCCAACAGCAAACCTGGAATCACGCCGGCCATAAACAACTGACCAACTGAGGTATTGGTCGAAACTGAATACATCACCATCACGATAGATGGAGGGATCAAAATGCCAAGGGCGCCAGAAGTAGTCACCACACCAGCGCCAAAGCCCTTGGGGTAACCTTGCTTCACCATTGCAGGCATGATGATAGAACCGATCGCCACCACCGTTGCAGGGGAAGAACCAGATACCGCAGCGAAAAGCGCACACGCCATCACCCCAGCCAAGGCCAGACCACCATGCCAGTGGCCGACCATGGAGGTGGCAAAATTAATCATGCGTCTCGCCACCCCGCCGTGGGTCAGAAAATTACCTGCCAAAATAAAGAAAGGGATCGCCATGATCTCGAATTTCTCTATACCGGTAAATAATTTCAAGGCCACCGATTCGATAGGCACGGTCGTCATGGTGAATAGAAATCCCAAAACCGTTAAGCCCAGAGAAATCGAGATCGGCATGCCAGTCAACATCAGCGCCAGCAACAAGACAAAAATAATCGCGGCGTTCATGCTTTCACCTCATCTTCCAGACCTTCTACATGCGAATGATCATGCTTAGGCAATTCACCGGTTTTTATAAAAGTCCAGGTTACTTGCAGAAAGCGGAAGCACATCAAGTAAGAACCCAGCGGTATCGCCAGATACACCCACCACATAGGGATTTCCAGATCGGCCGAAGTCTGGTCGGTGTGCGCAATGTCCCAGACAAAACTTGCTCCTAGCGTGCCAACGATGCCTGTGAACAAGGCACCAGCGAGCAGACCAAAAATAACAAATTGATTGCGACGTGCCGGCTTCATTTTATTGATCAACACGTCGACTCCAACGTGAATGCCGGTACGCACGCCATACGCGGCACCAAACTTTGCCATCCAGACGAACATATAGATCGTCAGTTCTTGCGCCCAACTAGTATTTATCTGTATCAGTGCGTCTTGCACATAAGGGATGGCAAAACCGGATAAATAGCGATGCAAGACTGCGACAAAAATCACGATGGTTGCCGCTCCCATCAGAGTGGCAATGAGCCACTCTTCCAAATGATCAAGGAATTTCATGGTATCTCCTAAGAGGTTCCTAAGGTAAACGGTTGCCACAAGACCCGCTCTCCTTAGGAGCAGCGGGCAGCAAAGAGATTGAAATTACTTGTAGCCGAGAGCTGCGGCTTCTTTGTTGACGTTGGCAATTAACTCTTTACCAATGCGTGTCTCCATGCTTTTTTGCACAGGTAACAGAGCCTTACGCCATTCAGCACGTTCTGCGGCCGTTGGCACATACACGGTAGTCTTACCTGACTTTTTGACCGCTTCCAATGCGCTATCGTTTTCTTGCTGGGCTATCGCGTTCGCATATTTGGTTGCAGCCTTCATCGCACCGTCGAGTTCGCCCCGAATATCGGCTGGCAAGCCATCCCAGAACTTCTTATTGACGATCACGGCATAACCTAAGTAACCATGATTAGTCAGGGTCACGTGTTTTTGCACCTCGTGCATTTTTTGGGTGTACAAATTGGACGGTGGATTCTCAGTGCCGTCGACCACGCCGGTTTGCAAGGCTTGGTAGACCTCAGAAAATGCCAGCACCTGAGGATTAGCGCCTAAAGTACGCATCTGAGCATCCAGTACTTTTGACGACTGTATGCGTAGCTTCTGTCCTTTCAAATCACTCGGAAGATGGATAGGCTTATTCGCAGACATCACCTTAAAACCGTTATCCCAGAAACCCAGACCAACAATACCTTTAGGTTCCAGCTTCTTCATCAAGTCTTTACCGATAGGACCTTCGGTGACGCGATACAAGACATCTTTATCCGGAAAGATATAAGGTAAATCGAATACCTCAAATTCTTTTACTCCCAGAGGGCCAAACTTCGCCAGTGAAGGTGCCAACATCTGAACCGCACCTAATTGCAGCGCTTCTAACTCTTCCTTATCTTTATATAGTGTGCTATTCGGATACAGCTCTACTTTAACCCGGCCTTTAGTGGCTTTTTCGGCGAGTTCTTTGAAACGTTCGGCAGCCTTGCCTTTCGGCGTATCGACCGACACCACATGACTAAATTTAATCACGATAGGGGCTTGCGCAAATGCCGCGCTGCTGACAACAGCAGCGGTCAGCATAGAAAAAAGTAAGGAAGTGAGTTTCATATTAGTCTCCGGTATGTTTATTTTTGAGAAATTTTGCTGATTAACAAGAAGTATTCAGACTTCCCGAAAATTAAGCAACTGTGGATAACCACAATCGCTACAACTCACACAAAATTGACCACAATCGGCCTCGAATATCGACAACTATCTCGTGTTTTGCGGGCTATGCAGTAAACTGTCTGTACCATGACTAAGTCTCCTCTCTCCCAACGCTGGTCCCACCAAAAATGGCGCTGGCTGCTGCCAATACTTCTGGTACTCCTATTTTTAACGACGTTGATATGGTTACCATGGCAAGCTCAGCGCATGGAAGCGAACGAGCGACAGGAACAACTGATAGCCGACACGCTATGGGTAGAGCAGGCGATACAATTCCAGTTAGACCGTAACGAAGAAATTTTGCGCCAGCTAGGCAAGGACATTGTCCAGGAAAAACTCAAACCCAGCACCGCCAACGACAGGTTTCGCCAACTACTCAAAAGCAATTACGAAATTCATCGGATAGACTGGTTTGACGAGCAAGACAAACTCATCAATTCGACCTCCGAATCCCCGCTGTTCGAGGACAAGAAGACTGAAGCTTTGAAGCCAAACTTGCTTGACCCGCATGCAAAAAACAAGACCCGCTGCCTCGAACCCTCGATAGAACCAAACACCAAAAACACCTATTTACTGAGTTGCCAGATCCCTCTCATCCGAGGTAATCAACGTGATGGCAGTATTGTGGTCAGCTATCGATTACAAGGAATACTGGAAGAAATGGCACCCTGGTGGTTTGCTCAGGATAATCAGATTTCTATCCTGAATATGGATGAAAAAATATTGGCCGATCGCTCTGCCGGCGGCTCCGGGAAAAACGTCTACACCCATGTCAGGCAACTTGAATTTTCGGGATTGAGTCTGATCCTGCGCACCAATAGCAATAAGACGGCCCCCAAACTACTCTCCAATCTGCTGGTGCTCTCGGTAGTATTGCTGTCGCTAGGCTTGATCTGGAGTCTGTTGGCTCTGTGGCGCGACATTACCCGCCGCCTTGCGGCCGAAGGTGCACTGCGCCAGCAGGTGGCGTTTCGCACGGCGATGGAAAACTCCCTGATCACCGGCTTACGTGCGCGCGACATGGAAGGCCGCCTGACCTACGTCAACCCGGCATTTTGCAAAATGATAGGGCACCCGGCCGAGGATGTGATTGGGCGCATCCCTCCCATGCCGTATTGGGCGCCAGAAGCTTTTGAAGAGTATCAGGAGCGTTTCACTCTGATGCTATCGGGTTCAGTGCCAGCCAAAGGCTTCGAAACTATCTACCAGCGCGCCAGTGGCGAACGTTTTCCCGTTTTAATTTACGAGTCAGCTCTGGTCAACGAACATGGCAAGCAGACCGGCTGGATGAGTTCCATCCTCGATATTTCGGAATTAAAAAACGCCCAGGAGTTGGCGCGCCAGCAGCAAGAAAAACTGCATGCCAGCGCCCGCCTCGCCACCATGGGAGAAATTGCCTCGATGCTGGCACATGAACTCAATCAACCGCTGGCGGCAATCTCTAGCTACACCACCGGTGCCATCAATCTAATTAAAGCGGGTAGCAATGATCACGAATTGTTGCAAAGCGCCTTAGAAAAAGCCAATGCCCAGACACAGCGCGCTGGCCACATCATTCGCAGCGTGCACGAGTTCGTCAAAAAAACTGAAAGCAGTCGGGAAGCGGTCAGCATTCCCAATCTGATCCGCAGCGTATTGCCCCTGATAGAATTGCAGGCGCAGGGCTCACAGGTTCACCTGCAAACCCAGATAGAAGCTCAGTTGCCCGAAGTTTTAGCAGATAAAGTATTGCTAGAACAGGTGTTACTCAATCTGACCAGAAATGCGATCGAGGCGATGGCGCATTGTCCGCCAGAGCAACGCTTGCTGCGCATAGTTGCCAGCAGCGATAACCGTACAACAGGGGAGCATACAGCGGGGAATAATGTCATGATAGAAGTAATAGACCGCGGCCATGGCATCACAGAAGAAATTGCCAAACAACTGTTTTCGCCATTTTTTTCGACCAAATCTAGCGGCATGGGGATGGGCTTAAATATCTGCCGCACTGCGATAGAATTCCACGGTGGTAGCCTGGAGCATCAGAATAATCCTCTGGGCGGCACCATTTTTAGATTCTCACTGCCAGTAAAATAAGGTTTGGCAAACCCCACAATAAGAATACATGAACAGGGCAGCCAGCCTGCCCCTAAACGTAGATCGAGGAGACCTGAGTGCTACACATAGTCGATGATGAAGACGTAATCCGCGATGCGCTGGCCTGGCTGGCGCGTTCCCGCAGCATTAGCAGCGCCAGCTATGAAAGCGGCGAGAAATTTATCAGCAAGCTCGATAATAATTTCCACTACGATCTGGAAGGCGATTGCCTCTTACTCGACGTGCGTATGCCCGGCCTCTCCGGCACCACCCTGTTTGAGGTACTGGTTGCCAAACAGCTCACCAAACGTCTCCCTGTGATTTTTTTAACTGGCCATGGCGATGTGCCTATGGCCGTTGACACCTTAAAACGGGGCGCTTTCGATTTCTTTGAGAAGCCGTTTAACGATAACAAGCTGATGGATAGAGTGCAGGAAGCGCTGGCATTGTCGCGCCAGGCAGGTGCGCTGGCAGCCGTACACGAGCGCCTTGCCAGCCTATCGGCACGCGAGCGCGAAGTACTCGATTTGATTTTGCTCGGCAAGATGAACAAGGTGATCGCCGACAAGCTCGGCATCAGCATGCGCACCGTAGAAGTCCACAGGGCGCATATCTTCGACAAAATGAAGGTCAAGACAGCGGTAGAACTGGCAGGCGTATTAAAGTGAAGTAAACAATTCATAGCACCTGCCCCACTACGCATATTCCATGCGGTCTGCAGCCTTGCATGCCCGCAAACCCGCATGGAATATGCGCGTTGGGCCTGCCTACTAAAAAAATAGTATCTATCAGTGTAAGTAAAGGTATTTACTGCGTCGTGAAGCGTGCCAGCATTTGCGCCAGATAAGCAGCACACTCTGGATCTCCTTCAGCCGGCGCCCAGCTAGCCTTCTCAGCATCGGCCACTGCCACATAGGGACCGGCCTTGCATTCAAAGAAGACCGAGCCTGGCTCTAAGGCGACCATACTGTGAAATACTCCCGTCGGTATCGTCACGCCCAAGTTACCCTGCCCTGCTGCCATGACGAGCTGTTCGATAACATTGCCGTCGGCATCGAAAATGAGGATACCAAAACTACCGCTCAGGGCAAGCATGGTTTCATCTTTCTCCACATTCAGATGGCAATGCGGCTGGACATAGGTGCCCGGCTCCAGGGCATTGAGTAGTCTATGGCTGCGCGACTCATTACTGGCGTGCAGATTAAGGTTTTTACGCAGACGCGGGCTGCTCGCCGCCACTTGCGACAGTTCGCTCAGTGTGTGCTGGTTAATGATGTTGATCATAGGTGTTACTTTCTATTGTAAAAAAACACTCAGCTCAGTCTTAGCGATGACGATGAAGATCTGCGGCTGTACTACGTTAACAATTCAGACTTGGCTAATAATCTGAATATTTTCTGGCATCACCGCGCACCTGCATAACTGGATATTTCAGTGCATTGAGGCTTATTTTTTCTTGCGCAGCGGCCAGCAAATCGACATCGAGACGGTCGGCTAGCATCACCAGATAAGTGAGAACGTCGGCCATTTCATGACGGATAGCAGTACGCGTCGCGGCACTCAACTCCTCCGTACTACCACTGTGCAGCCATTGAAAAGGCTCCAACAATTCGGCCGCCTCGACGCTTAGTGCACTCGCCAGATTTTTAGGTGTATGAAATTGCGCCCAATCGCGCTCAGCAACAAAAACGCGCAACTGATCGCGGAGATCACCAAGACTGAATGCGCCCTGTGGTTCCGGCGTGGTTGGCGGCACTGATAAGGCCAGCTCGTCTGTCATACGAAATGCTCCCGCGTCATTAGAAGCGCTCATTTTACGGGAGTTGGTTTTATTTTTTGCAAAAATCCAGTGTTGCGCGCGGCATTAAACGCCCACTGGCGCAAATTTACACCGACAATTGATGATCGCGTTTTGCACGAGGGCACTTGTATTGCAAGCGACTGATATCACTAAAGTTCAGCTCGGCAGGGACAACCTTAGTGGCCATGCTAAGTTTCTAAATTAGCTTAGAAATTGAAAGGGGCATGGCTGTTGCTGTCGTTTTACTGTTCCGCGCATTGCGCCAAATGCGAAAAATCAATTGAACTAAGTTGCCTATCAACAGCCATGCTAACACCTGCACTTCATATCCAAACTTTCCTCTCTTTCAGCAAGCCTAGCACATTAAACTCATTCTATTTTTATGCGTTGCACGCCACCAGATGAGCGTTTTTTTGGCAAACTCAGTGTCAATACGCCGTTATCATATTTAGCAAAAACCTCGCTTTGCTCTATGTCTACCGGAAGTTGGAAGCTACGCGACACCTCACCAAAATAGCGCTCACTACGCAATATTTTTTGATCTTTATTGCTACTATCCTGCTGTTTAATTTCAGCGCGTAATGTCACGATATTTCCATCGAGCGAGACATGGATATCTTCTTTACTCACCCCTGGCACTTCGGCATGCACGGTATATTCACGCTCAGTTTCTTTCACATCGAGCTTGATCTGTGAGGGCGTCGGCAATGGATCTCCATGCAAAGGCCGGACATAAAACCCAGGTGCAACATCTCGAAAAAAATCATCGAAAATATTGCCTCGATTAATCAATGAAGTCATTTCCCACTCCTAGAAAATATTAAAAAAAATCCACCCCTTACTCCGATGCATGCGCAAACTTTAGCTCGCTTGCGTTCTCAATATAGAAATGCGCTACCATAAATACAAGCATTTAAATTAACATTATTGATGTGGATCAAAGGCATAATAGAGGAACAAAATTGCAAAAAATCTTGAGTATATTTACCACTGCAAAGATACGGCGGTAAGTTTTTCAATACCCGTCAATTGTCCCTAAAATACGCTTCACCGCCGCCACAGTTAGCCTTTATGTCCCGTTCACAACGCCTGCTTGATCTGATACAAATTTTGCGCCGCCACCGCTATCCCGTGACTGGAGCCTTACTGGCCGACGAGCTCAAAATCAGCCTGCGTACCTTGTATAGGGACATTGTTAGCTTACAGGAACAGGGCGCCCATATTGAGGGTGAAGCTGGGCTCGGTTACGTCTTGCGTTCTGGCTATATGTTGCCGCCCCTGATGTTTTCTGAAGAAGAAATAGAAGCCCTGGTACTGGGTTCACGCTGGGTTGCCAAACGCGGTGATAGCCGGCTCGCCGCTGCCGCCAGGAATGCACTGGCAAAAATTAGCGCGGTGGTGCCCACTGAGTTACGCGATGCATCGGATCAATCGGCGCTACTGGTCGGCCCCGGCACACCGATTGCGGCGGACCATCCTGAGCTGCCACTGATACGCAAGGCCATCCGCAGCGAACACAAATTAGTTCTCACCTATCTGGACCTGAAAGGGCTGCAGTCACAACGCACCATCTGGCCCTTCGCGCTGGGTTTTTTTGATCATGCGCGTGTCGTGGTGGCTTGGTGCGAGCTGCGTGCCGGCTTTCGGCACTTTCGCACCGATCGTATACTTGCGGTCGAAAGTCTGGAACAGCGCTATCCGCGTCGACGCCAGGTGATGCTCAAAGAGTGGCGCGAGCGGGAAGGAATCGCGGCGCAATGACAGCGGCATTTCCGCATCCCTCATTTTTTTGGACTGCCCCGTTTGACTACTGACAGAATCTGACAGTAGCGCCCTTTAGGATGCTGTTGAGCGCGGCGATTTCCGCCTGTGCCAGCCACCAACAAGGAGCCCTACCATGCGTGACCCTAATTACATTCTTTGGTACGTCAATAGTCCCGAAGTGAGCGCTGCCTTCTACGCCGGACTACTGGAGCATGATCCAGTTGAGGCCTCACCCGGCTTCGCCCTGTTTGTCTTGCAATCTGGCGTCAAGCTGGGCTTGTGGGCCAGGGACGATGTCGCGCCCGCAGTCAGTGCCCAACCCGGTTGCGGTGAACTTGCCTTTGCAGTGGCCGATCATGCCGCCGTAGAGCATATGCATACCGACTGGCAGTCACGCGGTTTGCGCATCGCGCAGGCCCCATGCGCTCTCAACTTTGGCTATACCTTTGTGGCACTCGATCCGGACGGACACCGTCTACGCGTGTTCGCACCGACGCCGGCATGAGGCGCAACTGGATCGCAGTCGCCTCGGCCGAGCATGTCGCACGCGGTCGAGCTGACGGCTATATGCAGGTATGTCATGGTAAGGCGGCGCCCTTGCGCCGCCTTAGGCCGGGTGACCGTGTGGTGTATTACTCGCCCACGGCGGTGTTCGGCGGCAAGCTCAAGTTACAAGAGTTTACCGCCCTCGGTATCGTGGCAGCTCGCGCGACCTATCAGTTTCAGGCGTCTGCAGACAGTGCTACCGGCTTTTGCCCGCACCGTCGTGATGTCGATTGGCTGGTCGCGCAAAGTACGCGGATATTGCCCTTGCTCGAACACCTGGAATTTTCTGCTGGCAAGACCAACTGGGGCTATCAATTCAGGTTTGGTATTTTCTCCATCAGCGATCACGATATGCAACTGATCGCGCGCAGTATGCAAGCGGACCTTTTTTCCTCATCTTGCGCTTTACTGGCAATGCCGTTTGCCAGCGAATCTGAGCGTACTACACGTGTCCCATTGAGCGGCATACAACTTAGCCTGGTTTAAGGTCCAAGGCGCAGTATTCATGCGCTAGCTGGTTTTCTGCTCTTGAAGTAGCGCCCACTTAGCTGCGTTTGCCGGCCATCCCAGATCGCCGGCAAACGTCTTATTCTGTCGAAAATATTCCAAATCCTCGCCCACTTTTTTGAACAGCTCTGCAAGTACCAAAGCATGTTGATCGATGATTTGGCGCTGATGCTGCATCGCAAAAGAAACTATTTTCATTTCCACAATCTCAGTTTACAATGCTGGATGTTGCATTGCATCATTTTTGCTTATTCTGTAGCACCAAACTTCTAAGGAGAGCTTTATGTCTACGATTCCGGAACAAATTTCCGCAGCCGCCCAAACCCAATTGGCGACTCAACTCGCTGTCATCAACACGCTTTCGCATACGGCGTTTGGCGGCATACAGAAACTGATTGCGCTTAATTTCAGTCTGATCCAACAATCTATGGAGAGCTCGGTTGCCGCCACTCAGCAATTGATTGCAGCCAAAGGCCCGCAAGACCTGCTGGCACTGAGCAGTGCACAAACCCAGCCACGCATAGAAAAAATCATGGCCTACGGCCGCGAATTGGCGAGCATCAGCAATGCAGCACGTAGTGATTTTTTACAAGCAGTGGGCAGCGTCAGCGCAGCCAAGCAAGCACCTACTATCAAAGTAAGCAGCGCGCCAGTCGCGAGCAAAGCCACAGCGGACAGCACCGCAACGCCAGCAGTTGCCGCAAGCACTAAGCCAGCTAAAGCGACCACGGCAGTCGCCAAGCCTGCGCCAAAAGCGGCAGTTAAGGTAGAAGTGAAGGCCGAAGTGAAAGCTGCAGTTAAGCCCGCGGTTAAGTCCGAGCTTAAGCCCGCAACTAAGCCTGTCGCCAGCGCAAAAAAGTCCAGTGCTAAGCCTGCCTTAAGCAGCAATACCCAATTACCACTATTGACAGAAAGCGCCGCTAAACCTGCCGCGGCCAAGACCGCTGCAGCCAAGACGGCGCCTGTAAAAACTACCGCAGTAAAAGCCGCTCCAGTGACTACTGCAAAAGCCAAACCTGCAAAAGCTCCGGCACCAGTTGCCGCTGCGCCAGCAATCAAAGCGAGCGCGCCTAAAGTCCAGCCTGCCGCCGCCAAACCGACTGCCCCGACTCAAGCTGCCAGCGCTCCTGCCGCAGTGAAAGTAGAAGTAAAGCCAGCAGTGAAGGCAGAAGTGAAGGCAGAAGTGAAGGCAGAACTCGCAGCACAGCCTGAATTAGCCAAAACAGCCGACATCTCTGCTGTTGCGACTAGCCCAGTCGTCGCGGCGACACCTGCTGCAGAACCTGCGGTCAGCAAACCAGCCATCACTGGTTTGCCAACTAAAGCGGCAGCTAAACCTGGCTTTCCGGCAGTTGGCGGACGCCCTGCTTTTAAAGAAAAATCAAGTAAGGCCACAGGCGCAAAAATGCGCGTACGCCAATAAATTCTGAGCGCTTAGCAGATCGCTAAGCCCAGCATAGCAAGACCCATAGCGGCGCTTGATGCACATCAAGCGCCGCTTTTATTTGCACGGATTTCTGGCTCGCCTGGTGAAAACTTGATCGGCATTAAGGCAAACAAAATAGTGCCCGCTTAGAATGCGCTATCCCTTTTACGAAAGCGTCTATGTCTATCCAAACCACTCCTAATGTGTATCAATTTGATGTACGCGGCGTCTCCAAACGCTTACGTCATGCCGCCATTTTCGGCGCACTCGAATCGCTGGATCAAGGCGACATCATGCGCTTTATCAACGATCACGATCCGCTGCCCTTACTGAGTCAGATTGCGCAACGCTACGACGGTCAGGTGCAACATAACTACATACAAAATGGCCCGGATGCGGTGATTATCGATTTCAGCATCCATCCAAAACAGCAGAGCGCGGAGGCAATACCGGCAGCAGCACCTGCAGCGCAAACCGGTGGCTGTGGCGGTGGTGGCGGCGGCTGTGGTTGCCAGGGCGGCTAAGCCAGAGCGACTCTGCTTTAGGACCAGATAAAACATATACTCCCCATAAAGCATCATCAAATCTACTCGCTTGCGCAATAAACACGTGCGCAAGTGAAAAATACCCCCTCCCAGTATCAAAAAATAGATAATATCTGCAACAAGGCTCAAAGACGCTGCTATGCGGCAGACCTCAGGCATGACGGCGGCACCGAGTTGCGAGTGCGCTATCAATTTTCGTAAAACAAGCGCCCCCCTCAACTCAAACTGCCGCGCCTCAAGATGCCGTGGCCAGACCCTCGCGCGTTGCGCACCTGATTCCCGCATCGGTATCAACTTCATACAACATGCCTGAAAATATTTTCATACAATTTACCAAGAAAAAATTTCATTTAAATAAATCACTGCATAATACAGACGTTGCAGACGTGAATAAACCTCAGACTAATTTGCCCACCTAGGCGTTCTCATGCAAAAAACAGACATGAAGCAAATTGTACTTGGTTGTCTGCTGCTCTTCGTCAATAGTGCGACTTCAGCAGCGGAAGAAGTGGTGACGGTTGCCTGGCGCATCAAACCGCCGCATCAATATCTGGAAAATGGCATAGAAAAAGGGAATTTGCTGGAACGCGCAAAGCAGGTGTTTACCCTAGCTCGTATCACCACCCATTTTGTCGAAGAACCGGCCAAGCGGATATGGAATAACTTCGGCATAGGGACAAAAAATTATTGCTCTTTCGGCTGGTATAAAACACCGGAGCGCGAACATCAGGTGCAATTTAGTGGGGTATTTCATTCCGATCCACCTCATACCTTGCTGGTAAGCCTTGCCGCACTGCCCCAAGTGTCGAGCCACCGTACCCTGAGCTCCCTGATGGCCGACCCCAGCCTGACGATAGGAGTGGTTGATGCAGTCTCTTATGGCGCCGAACTCGATTCCATGATCAAGGCCAGCAAAAACAAGATTGAACGCAGTACCACCTTACCGATGAACATGGCACGTATGGTGGCGGCTAACCGTGCTTCCTACATGTTGATAGACAGAGAGGATTGGGAGTATTTAAAGGAAAAGGAAGAGGCGATCAAACAAAGCGCACAACTTGATCTGAGCGGCATGCCTGCCGGGCTGAACCGCTACATAGTCTGCAGCAAAGATATTCCAGCAGAACAAATGGCGCGCATCAACGCGGCGATCCAGAAAGTTAACGGAATAAAAAAACCAGCCGAATAAACCGCTAAGCGCTACACAGCAAATAAACCTCGGGGCTAATCACAAGGCTTGACCCTTGCCGCTTGCAAGTCAGAGCGGATCAACAGCAACCCGCACTCCCGATGCGGCCTACAGGCCAAAATGCTGCCAGCAGGCGCAGCGGGATTGCGGTACTACTTTAGGGAACTTCTAAAAACCCTTTAATCGGGATGCAGCGCAAGGCGCAAACCGGAGCAATACGTCAGTATTGCGAGGATTTACAACGCTGCGATGCGCCCGAGTATGAGGTTTTTAGAAGTTCCCTTTACTTCTTTATCCCAACAACGCCATTAAGGCATGTGCCGCCGGTTCTGACGAAGCCGGATTTTGGCCGGTAATGAGCAAGCCGTCGGTGATGACGTAAGGCTGCCAGTCGGCCGCTTTTGAGTAGACGCCACCATTGGCCACCAACATGTCTTCGACCAAAAATGGCACCACCTCGGTCAGACCAACTGCCGCTTCTTCGGTATTAGTGAAACCTGTGACGCGTTTGCCATCGACCACAGACTTGCCGCTGGCCGATTTCGGATGGCGCAGTACTGCTGGTGCATGGCATACCGCTGCCACTGGTTTACCTGCCGCCAGCATGCTCTCGATCAAGGCTATCGAGGATGCGTCTTCTGCCAGATCCCAAAGCGGGCCGTGTCCACCTGGGTAAAACACTGCATCGAAATCGGCGGCAGTGACAGCACTCAACTTCTGCGTGTTGGCCAATACCGCATTGGCCGCTGCATCTGCCTTGAAGCGCACAGTTGCCGCAGTTTGCGCACCTGGATCATCGCTTTTCGGGTCCAGCGGTGGCTGGCCGCCTAAAGGTGAAGCCAGAGTAATCGTCACGCCTGCGTCTTTAAAAACGTAATACGGAGCGGCGAATTCTTCTAACCAGAAACCGGTTTTTTCACCCGTATTACCGAGTTGATCGTGCGAGGTAAGTACCATTAATAGCTTCATGTTAAATCCTTGAGTAAAAAAGTGTGAGGTCGATGTGAGCTAAGTTCCAACGAAATCAGGCCGCTTGCATGCTAGGATAATCGGTGTAACCCTTAGCGCCTGGACTGTAAAAAGTGGTTTGATCCGGTGCATTGAGTGCCACACCCGCTTTAACGCGGGCAGGCAAATCTGGATTGGCCAAAAAGCCGGTACCGAAGGCCACCGCATCGAGTTTATTCTCGCGTATCGCTGCCTCGGCTTCTGCACTGCTATAGCCCATATTTCCTATCAGGACACCTTTGTAATGAGCGCGGGCGATAGGCATGACGTCACCATTTTGCTGCTGAAAAAAATCGGCGCGCATCAAATGCAGATACGCCAGTTTGTAGTCATTTAAACGTGTGCTTAAAAATTCTATCCATGCCAGCGGATCGCTGTCTATCATGCTGTTGAAGCTGTTCAAAGGCGAGAGACGCAAACCGACCCGCTCAGATCCTATGGCGGCACTCACCGCTGTCAAAATTTCGAACAGGAAGCGAGCGCGGTTTTCCATAGAGCCGCCGTAGTTGTCGGTACGCTGATTTGAGCCATCACGCAAAAATTGGTCGATCAGATAGCCGTTCGCAGCGTGTACTTCTACCCCATCAAAGCCAGCCTCGATCGCGCTTTTGGCAGCAGCCGCAAACGCCACGACCAGTTGAGCGATTTCTTCTGTGCTTAAGGCGCGTGGCATAGCATGCGGCAGCTTGCCGCTTGCCGTTTGCATCTCACCGCTAATCGCGATGGCGCTAGGAGCGACGCTTTGCTCACCGTGATTATTGGCCGGATGGGCAGCACGTCCTGCGTGCCATATTTGCATCACGATTTGCCCGCCTTTGGCATGCACCGCATCGGTAACTTTCCTCCATGCTGCCACTTGCTCAGCCGTGTAAATGCCTGGTTCGGTGACAAAGGCCGAGGTATTCGGGGCGATCATAGTGCACTCAGTGATGATCAGACCGGCGCTGGCGCGTTGGGCATAATACTCGGCCATTAACTCGTTGGGCATATGTGCCAGATCAGCACGCGCTCGTGTCAACGGTGCCATCAGCATGCGGTTAGTTAAAGTGAATGCGCCAGCTTTTAAAGGGGTAAATAACATGGTCGTTCCTCGTTAAATTGAAATAATTAAGATAATGGAGAAGATGAAAATATTTTTGATGCGAAATTGTTGCGAGATTGCTGCATGAGCGGCTTAAGACTCAAGCCTTGAGTTCATCGTCGCTGGCGATCTGGATGATGAGCTTGCCAAAATTCTTACCCTCTAACAGCCCGATAAACGCCTGTGGCGCTTGCTCTAGACCGGCTACGATGTCTTCGCGGAATTTGATTTGGCCTGCTTGCAGCCAGCTACTCATTTGCGCAAAAAACTCCGGGTAACGATGCCCGTAATCGTCAAAAATAATAAAACCTTGCATCTTGATGCGCTTGGTCAGTATCGTGCGAGCCAGCAAACCCAATCGATCCGGGCCTTCTGGCAAGGCGGTGTCGTTGTAATTGGCGATCAGGCCACACACAGGGATGCGGGCAGCAGTGTTGAGCAAAGGAAGGACCGCATCAAACACGGCACCACCGACGTTTTCAAAATACACGTCTATCCCTTTAGGACATGCCGCAGCTAATTGCTGCTTGAAGTCTGCACTGCGATGATCGATACAGATATCAAAACCGAGCTCTTCCACCACCGAGCGGCACTTGTCGGCACCACCGGCAATACCGACTACATAGCAGCCCTTGAGTTTGGCAATCTGCCCGACGATAGAGCCAACTGCACCACTGGCGGCAGCCACCACCACGGTTTCGCCAGCTTTAGGCAAACCGATATCCAGCAAACCCATGTACGCAGTAAAGCCCGGCATGCCCAGTGCGCCTAGCGCCAGCGAAGGACGTGTCATGCTAGAGCCAAGCTTGCTCAAACCAGTGCCATCGGACAGCGCATAGTCTTGCCAGCCGCTATAGGCCAGTACCAGCTCACCCTCGGCATAATCGGGATGTTGCGAGTTCACTACGCGCGACACCGTCGCACCCAGCATTACTTCGCCTAAGCCTACTGGAGCAGCGTAAGACTTGGCGTCGCTCATACGGCCGCGCATATACGGATCAAGCGACAAATATAGACTACGTAATAAAACCTGGCCTGCGGCCGGGCTGGCAACTACAGTCTCTTTCAATTCAAAGTTGGCAGCAGTGGGGGCACCGACTGGGCGTGAGTGCAGTGTGATCTGGCGATTGACAGTTTGATTGGACATGGTAGGAACCTAAAAAAATTGTGTGGACTTAAAAAGACTGCGGCTATCGTTAAAGCGCCTGCTGCAAAATCACGCGAGTGCGCTCTAGCGTCACATCCTGATGCTCGCCTAAGGCGGTCATGCCATGCGCCTCTAACTGCGCCAGAATGGCAACGATAGACTCTTCCCCTAATTGATATTCCGAGAGGCGGGTTTTGATCCCTAAACTCTCGAAAAACTCGCGGGTACGCAGGATCGCCATATCGATACGCTGCTCTTCGCTACCGTCGGTGATGTGCCAGACGCGCTCTGCGTATTGCAGCAATTTGGCGCGTTTCTGTTCACGCTGCACATTGAGCAATGACGGCAACACCAGCGCCAGCGTACGTGCATGATCGATGCCAAACAGAGCGGTAATCTCGTGCCCTATCATATGGGTAGCCCAGTCTTGCGGTACGCCAGAGCCAATCAAACCGTTCAATGCCAGCGTCGCCACCCACATCAGATTGGCACGGTTGTCGTAGTCCGGCTCCATCGTCATCGCTTGCGGCGCGATCTCTATCAGACTCTGCAACAAGCCTTCGGCAAACCGGTCTTGCGGTAAAGCCTGCACCGGAAAAGTCAGATACTGCTCTATCGTATGCACGAAGGCATCGGCAATCCCATTGGCAATTTGGGTTTTCGGCAAGGTGTAGGTCTTGGTCGGATCGAGGATAGAAAACTGTGGAAACACCAGGCGGTTCATGAACGAGAATTTCTCGTGGGTAGACTTGCGCATGATGACGCCGCCGCTATTCATTTCCGAGCCGGTCGCTGGCAAGGTCAGGACGGTACCGAAAGGCAGTGCGCTCTTCACATTACGGCCGCGCTTTTGCATAATCTCCCAAGGCTCACCGTCAAAACCGACCGCAGCTGCGACAAATTTAGTACCATCAATCACCGAACCACCACCGACGGCCAGCAAGAAATCGAGCTTTTCGCAACGCACCAGCTCAACTGCCTGCATCATGGTTTCGTAACTTGGATTCGGTTCTATGCCGGCAAACTCCATGACCACACGTGTGCCCAGAGCCGCTTTGACTTCATCCAAAGTGCCGCTAGTCTTGGCGCTGGCGCCGCCGTAAAGTATTAATACTTTCGCCCCAGCAGGCACCAGATCAGCCAGCTTAGCGATGGTTTCTGCACCAAAAACAATCTTGGTCGGATTATAGAATTCAAAATTTCGCATTTGTTTCTCTTTCTTTTTCAATTTTACTAAGACTAAAATTAGACTGGTCGTCTAGCCCTACGGCAAAAAATTAAGCGAACTTATCAGGTTCGCCCACCTTAAACACTAGTGCCCATCACATTACAAACTATGAAATCCAAGCGCTTTGTTTCTATTTAATCGGTACTTCAAGCAGTACTTCAAACAGCACTTCAAACTGTGATTTTTTTATAACACATACTGCCTTGAATACTAGGCGTTAATCCAATGGAATACAAACTACTTCGCTAAATTCAATAAGCTCAGCGTTGCCAGCATGGCGCCTTCCATGGCGCTGCGGTCGCGCCGCATCTTGCTCAGCAAGGTAGCGCCCAGCCACATTTCATACAAGGTTAGCGCCGTATGCTGAGCATCGATCGCACCAGTCAGTGAGCCGTCTACCAAACCTGCAGCAATACAGGCAGCCAGCCTATCGATAATCTGATCGGTGCCCTGATGCAAAGCCAGACGCATCGCTTCCGACAAATCGGAGACTTCTCCCCCTAACTTCACTGCCAGGCATTTACCCTGCATATCGCAACTGGCTTGCGATTCTAACCAGCCACGCCAGTAAGCCATCAGCCGCTCGGCCGCAGGTACAGCTTGATTACCGAGTAATTGATCCAGATATGCCAGATAGTCAGAGAAATAGCTTTCTAACAGCGCCTCACCAAATAATTCTTTGGATTTAAAGTAATGATAGAAAGAACCCTTAGGCACCGCGGCTGCGCTCAAAACCTCATTGAGACCAACCACAGAAAAACCTTTGCCCAAGATAATGGGCTTGGCGGTATCGAGTATGTGCTGCCTGACATTGGTGCGGGGAGTATTCATGGAGCGAACTATAAATCAAATTAGACCAGTCGTCTAGAACTATTTTTATCTCATTGGCTTCATATTTTTTTAGACAAAATCACGGGCATTAAAAAAATAATGAATTCTATTTAAAGAAAGGTGTAAGTTTCACTACGCTGACGCGACTCACTCCCTGTAGCAATAAGCAAGCACCACAGTCAGCGCCCCGCTACGGGCTTTTTCTTATAATTTATTTTATTTTAATTGGAGTCACACATGAAATCTACTTCCCTGAGCAAGTCCCTGAAAAACATCATTTCCGCTTCTGTCGTTGCTGCTGCGGCGATGGCAGCAGCCCCTGCCATGGCAACTTGCGCCGCCACTGGCTGCTCGGCAAAAGTTGCCGGCTGCTCTGCTAAAAAAGGCTGTTGCGCGGCGAAGAAAGGCTGCTGTGGCGCGAAGAAAGGCTGCTGTGCAGCGAAAAAATCTTGTTCCGCCAAAAAGTCTAGTGCTAAAAAAGGCTGCTGTGCTGCGAAAAAAGGCTGCTGTGCGGCTAAAAAGACTTGTTGCGCAGCGAAGAAGTAATCGTCACTTAGTTTTGCTGGCCTTAGACTATCCCCTATCGCCAGCAAAATTCGTCTAGCCGTCCCACCAAAACTGTTTTGCATTATGCGACTTCCCTTAGTCTTACCATCTACGCCCGAGTGGAGCATGCTGAGCGCAGCGCAGCTCAAACTATGCTATCGCGCCGCCACCCGGCTAGTGACTAGCATGCAGGCCCTTGTCGCGCTCGATAGCCAGATAGTTCAGACCATCATCGCAGGGCAAGACTTTATCGAGTGGCAGCATTACCCCGAGAACGATGTGCGGGACAATCAGCACGCCTCGCAGTATTTTTATCATGCGCACCCTGGTCTGCAAAGACCGTTTACTGAACATGGACATTTCCATTTATTTGTACACGCAGAAGAGTTGGGCATGCGCCGCGCCAATCCGCGCTACTCACCTGCCCCGGCCCATCTATTGGCGGTAGCTATGAATGCCCTAGGCCTACCTAGTGGTTTTTTTTTGGTGAACCGCTGGGTCACCAAGGGCCCATGGCTCAATTACGCCGACTGCGTCTCTGGCCTTGAGCACTTTCAAATTAAAGCGCGACAGAGCAATTCGCAACTCAAGCAGATTAATCAATTTTTACAAGCTCTCGTCACCCTGTATCGCGCCCCGATACTCGAGCTCTTCCAGCAACGTGATCAGATCATGCAAAAACTTTGCTCAACGCGCGATAGGCGCAGTGTTTTTGCCGATCAGAGCATAGAAGTCTTGTGCTACCACCCGATTGCCTTGATGGATGATATTGCAGCGCTTGAACAAGCCATAGAGCAGAGCAGCGAAAAAAAATAAACGCGTCTTTGTAAGTTATCCCGCAAGTTCCCGACCAATTAGCCTCTACCCTCAATTATTTAGGAGCACAGCATGCATTTTTCTCCAGGCAAACGCAGCACCCTGATCAAAGCGTTCAGCGCTCTATTTCTGATCGTCGCCGGCGGCAACGCTTTTGCCATCGCCCCGATATTTTCAACTGAAGAAGGCGCGATCCGCGGCTACGACCCGGTTGCCTATTTCAAGCAAAACAAACCGGTCAAAGGTAAAAAGGACTTAAGTACGACGTGGCAAGGAGCCCAATGGCACTTCAGCAGCCAGGCGAACTTGGATGCATTCAAAGCCGAGCCAGAAAAATATGCACCACAATATGGCGGCTACTGCGCCTACGGTGTGGCGCAAGGCTATACGCCAGAAATCGATCCGTCGGCTTACAAGGTGTTAAACAGTAAGCTGTATCTTAATCTGAGCCCGGTCGTGCTCAAAAGATGGAAGAAAGATATTCCTGGCTACGTCAAAGATGCCGACAAGAATTGGCCTGAGCTCAAGGCTGGCACTTACGTTGAAAAGTAGTGAGCGAATAGTCCAGTTTAGAATTGACTTGCGCAGTATCCATGCGCCTTGCAGACCAATATCAGGCTGCAAGCGGCATGGATACTGCGCAATCGTTTTCGGGAACTTCAAAAGACCTTTAATCGTGCGCATCGCTGCGTTGCAAATCCTCGCAATACCAACGTATTGCTCCGGTTTGCGCCTTGCGCTGCATCCCGATTAAAGGTTTTTAGAAGTTTCCTTTTAAGAATTGAATAATACTGGGTAAAACATAGTCAAATTAGCGCTGCTCCCATTCATCTCGCAGCAAGGCATACATTTTGATATCGGAATGCTTGCCCCGGCTAAACGCCGCGCCCCGGGCGATTCCCTCCATCTTAAAACCGCATTTGATCGCCACCTTTTCTGAGGCGATATTATTGACATTCATATGGATATCGAGACGGTTAATCAGCATGGTATTGAACAGATAATCGGTCAGCAATTGCACCGCCTCACTCATGATGCCCTTGCCATGAGACGCTGCTGAAAACAGAGCATAGCCAATTTCCCGGGAATTGAAATACGGCACCGATTTAAAATGAAATACCCGACCGATCATTGCGTCGTTCTCATCGATGATCACAAAAGTTTCCCTAATTTCTTTAGAGCGTGAATGCTCCTCGAAATGCTGCTCGACCGTGCCCGGCAGCATCACTTCCAGCGAAAGAAAATCGCCTTTGCTATCTGGATGGTTAATTAATTCTGTGTAGCGTGGCAGTTCGTCTTTTTTGAGATGGCGCAGATGAAAACAACTTCCCTTGATCATACGAAGTTCCTAGTAAAAATTGGTCGAAATGAAATTATCACTGTAACATCAAAATAATATTATGAGGAGAATCGGCCGATTTCTTTTATACTCCCGCATCTTGCGGAAAAATCGCGAAAAACCTAGGGCAGCAAGCAGGTGAGCACTTAGCTCGGTTGGCAGCGGCACGACACTGGCATTATTTTATAAGGATTCATCATGACAACACCATCCATACAAACCTGGCCTGAAGCCAAGTCCGGCGCACTCACAGAGGCTGCGATACGCGCCCACCATCAGCCAGAAGAAAACTTCAAGCTGTATGTCAATGCCTATGAAGCGGCACAACAGTTCGCCGTCAAAGCCGGTCACGAATTCTTTTTGTATGTCGTCACCGGTGCTTGCAAGACCAGCGTAGACGGTCACGAGTTGCGTCTGGCTGCAGGTCAGTTCGTCAGTCTGGCTGCTGGCTCTTACGCTTTCGAGGCCTTGGGCACAGAAGCTTTGCAATTGGTGAAAGTATTTTCTCGCGCCTAAGCCCGCTTTACAGAAGTCAAAAAAATACCGGCCTGGCGCCGGTATTTTTACTTACTAACAAGTAAATTACACAAAGTAAGTTCGCAAAGTAAGTTCGCAATTACCTAGAACACGCCACAGACCATACGCGCACCACCACCGCCTAATTTGGCCGGATGATCGTCGTGATTATCGCCACCGGCATGTATCATCAAAGAATGACCGCGCACGTCCGCCGCCTTCAAGCGCGGAGCCAATACCGGATACATCGCGGCACCCTCGGCATTCACATACAAAGCGGGTAAATCGCCCTTATGTCCCTTGTCGGTATATGGCCCCAGATGCTTACCGGTTTTTTCAGGATCCCAATGACCGCCTGCGGCGGCACCAGTGACGACTTTACCATCGACTTCGGCCGGTCCGCACTGAGCTTTCTCGTGAATATGAAATCCATGCAGACCAGCAGGGAGCCCACTCAACTGCGGCGTGAGCAACAAACCATAAGGGGTATCTTCATACTGAACCAATCCCGCTGATTTCACCACGCCTTTATCGTCAATCAGATTGAGTGTCAGGCTCTCGGCAAACACGCTAACAGTGGCGGCAGACAAAACTAGAGCTAGGGCATATTTCATGGTGATCTCCTGTGGTCCTGGCGCATCGCTGCCATCTCGGAGGATACCGAAAACAGCCAGTTTGCCAAAAATATAAAAAATACAATTAGACACCGACTCACACCCGGCTGTAAAGGCAAATTACTCACGATGATGTTTGCCCAAGCGGCAAGCTAGCCGTCAGCGTATCGCTGCACCGCTAAGCAAAGCATCGCAGCCCAGGGCAGTTGACTCAGTCTGCGCGGCACGTCGCGCTTGATTCAAGGTTTCCATAGTCGCTACACTGCCGCCTTCCGCCTGTGCCAATCGGATATTTTGCATCTTGCTTTTCAAATTAAAGCATTGCGCACGCTCCCTGGCATTGCTCTCCGCCTGAACTCGATTCGCGCCGGAATTGCCTGCCGTGTCCGCATTTTTCAGCTCATTAGCGGAGCGCCTGGCAGGCCCCTGCTCCGAGGTATCTAGCAGCACATGCGGCTGTTTTTTTTCCTCCATACAGTCTTTCTCTATCGCCGCACGTACCATGCTGGCATCGGCCCGCATCGCATACACATCTGCGATTAATTTGCGGCGATCACCACTGCTGGCCTCAGCCATCAATTTTTCTTGCGAGGCCCCACCTTCACGTGACCAGATAATTTTCTTTGCCTCTTCGCTGCGGCGCGTACAAGCAAGATCCACATCGCCTTTTTGTGCGGAGACCGACATTTTACCGATCACAGCTGCCTGTTGTCCGGCCTCACAAGGGCGATCTTGATACGAGCTATTGCAACGATACATGGTCTGCGCCTGCAAGCCTGAACTGAGCGAGGCTAAAAAAATACCGGATAGAACAATACCTTTCCACCTTAATTGTCGCGATCTCATTCTTTAATTCCCTCCACATTAAAATACAGCGTGATTTCATCACTGACGAAAGGCGCATAGCTCGCCATTTTGAAATCGCTGCGCAAAATTTTAGTATTTCCATTCGCTCCGCAGGCTTGCCTCATATACAGAAACATGAAGCGACAGGCAAATTGCGTCACATCGATAGTGACATTTTTACTGATATCTTTGATCGTCAGCGTGCCTTCGATCTGGCTTAGCTTATCCTGATCGAAAATGAGTCTGCTGGAGTTGAATGAAATTTTTGGAAAGCGTGCGACATCAAAAAAACTGTCCGAACGCAGCACACCGTTAAAAACGTCTGAGCCCGTGCTGACGGAGTCAGTATCTATCGTGATCGCGATAGCGCCACTCTTGCCGGGCAGATCAAGTTCGACAAATCCAGAATTTTTATCAAAACGGCCGCGCTGCAGAGATAAGCCCCAGTGGGAATATTCAAAACTACTAAAGCTGTGTTCAGGGTCGATTTTATAGCGCTCGCCAGCAGAAGCTGGCGAGACCGCTAAGAATAAATAAATCAGGAAACCACAAAAAAACCGCATAGCGCACTCTTAGTTTAAGTTAACGAACCAGAGCGCTATGCTGCACCGGGAAGTTTAAGGTTTAACGAACTTTAGGGTCATCCTATCACTTTCGCCTATCGTCTGATAGAGCGCCTTATCTTTGTCCTTGTTGGCAAACACCGGTGGCAAGGCCCACACGCCTTTTTCATGTTCGGCAGTATCTTTAGGATTGGCATTGATCTCCGATTTGGCAGCCAGTTTCAAGCCCACACTTTCGGCCAGTTTAATCACATAGGCCTCGTGCACATAGCCGGTGCTAGTCGCCGCATCTTGCGATTTCCCGGCGGGTAAACGATGCTCAACCACACCAAACACCCCACCCGGCTTCAAGGTTTCAAAGACACTCTGAAATAAAGCCTTCATACTCGGCTCGCCATTTTCCACCCAATTATGGATATTGCGGAAAGTGAGCACCATGTCTGCACTGTTTTTCGGCGCATAACTAAGTTTGCTCGGTGGTTCAAAAATCCCTAATTCAACTTTATCGTAGACCGCAGGACTAGCGTCGAGTTTTTGCTTAAAACGCAGACTATTTTTACTTGCGTACTCGCTGCTCGATGCAGGGTCAAAATTGGCAGCAATCAGCTTGCCGTCTTTACGTAAATAAGGTGCAAGGATTTCTGTGTACCAACCGCCACCCGGCGACAACTCTACGACCGTCATGCCTGGCTTAATACCAAAAAAACTCAAGGTTTCGTAAGGGTGACGTGCCGCATCACGACTGACATTGGCAGTACTACGCTGCGCTCCAGCAAGCGCGGCTTTGAGTCCGTCATCGGCCACAGCGAGTTGGCTAAAACTTGCAGCGATGGCGATCGCCAGGAATAATTGTTTCATTTCTTCTCCGATTATTTTGAATTTACGCCGACCAAAAGGCGACCCAACTTCGACCTGCGAACAACGCAAAAGTTCCGGTAGCGATAATACAACAGTTGTAATAAAACGTATATTCAGCAGATGAAGCAAGATTTGTGAATTCCCTGGTCGTGGCTAACAGATAGCGTAAAATCGGGGGACTAGTCTTGTCTCATCCGTTTAGCTTCGCCTTCTTCCCCAGATCCCCTCATGCAAAAAATTCGTCACAGTCTGTCTAAACTCTTTATCGATCCAGCCCCAAAAACCGATTTGGCGCGCACCATGCATTTAGAGCAGCTACAGGCACAGCATCAGGGGCGCCCCTTTGTACTAGATGAAGGCAATTTGCGCTTCATGTACTTTAATCAAAAATCGGTACAAAGCGCGATGAAAATCAATGCGCCGGACGAATTAATTTGTGGTTACACCAGTGGCATGATGGCTTTTTTACTGGAAAACCCGGCACCACAACACATATTAATGGTAGGTTTGGGCGGTGGCTCTCTGGTCAAATTTTGTTACCGTTATCTACCCGATTGCTGCATCACGGTACTAGAAATCGATGCCGATGTGATTGCCTTGCGTGAGCAATTCATGATCCCGGCAGACGATGCACGACTACAAGTTATCCATACCGATGCCGTGGACTATCTAGCTCAAGCTGATGCAAGCGACATGCAATTCGACGTCATACTGCTCGATGGGTTCAGCATTGAAGGTCTGGTACAAGAACTCAATAGCGGCGCATTTTACGCCTCCTGCCACGCAGCTCTGAGCGAGCACGGTTGCCTGGTGGTGAATATGTGGGGCAAGCGCAAACTCTTAATACCGGCGTTAACGGCCCTACGCACTCAGTTTGAGCAAAACGTCTGGTGGTGCCGCTCCTTAGATAGTTACAACCTGCTGGTATTTTGTTTTAAAAACGGCCTGGCTGGCTTCACTAGCGAGATGGCTGCCAAGGCACTGCAACTAGATCAGGCTTTTCCTCTGCAATTAGAAAAACTCAATGCGGGCATGCACACCTTGCGCATACAGATAGAGGCGCAAGATCGATCCGATGTCTGGATTACAGAAGAATACGAAGCCCGGGAGATGATAGCCTTAAGCAGCAATCTGGCCGCCATCATGGTGACCGATCCTAGTTTGCCGCGTAACGATGTCGAATGGAGTCTGGCGCATCAATAAAGCTGCGCATCTCTGGACATGACTGTACTTTTTAATTAGCATAGACGGCTGACCCTTCACTTTATATCCTATGACACTCAACGAAATCGCCGCCGCCTATGTCAAACTGGTACTTGCGGTTGGACCGCATGATAGCTCTTATGTGGATGCCTATTACGGCCCGCCTGAGTGGCAGACGGAGACTAAGAAAGTGCCCCTGCCGGATTTAATCTTGCAAGCCGATCAGTTGATACAAGATTTAAAAACGCTAGAGTTAGCGTCCGAAGATCAGCAATTAAGACAAGAATTTTTAGCTTTGCAATTAGGCGCCGTGCACGCCTACCTCCAGCAATTAAATGGGACGCGACGGTCTTTTGACGATGAGTCAAAGGCACTCTACGATGCCACATCACCGACTTTGAGCGAAACCGATTTTGATCTGATTTTGGCCGAACTCGATCAATTATTGCCTGGCACGGGCGATCTGAATGCGCGCTTAAGCCACTACAACCGCGAATTTGAAATTCCCGTCGACAAACTCGATCTCGTGTTTAGCGCCGCCATCAAGGAATCACGCACGCGTACCAAAAAATATATCAGTTTGCCGGAACAAGAAGACTTTGAGATTGAGTACGTCAAAGATCAGGTCTGGAGCGCCTACAACTGGTACAAGGGAAATAGCTATAGCCTGATACAGGTGAATACCGATTTCCCCATGTTTATCAGCCGCGCGATTGATCTGGCCAGCCACGAAGGCTATCCCGGTCACCATGTCTTTAATCTGTTACTAGAGCAGCAGCTGGTGAACGCCAAGGGCTGGATGGAGCATTGCGTCTATCCGCTGTATTCGCCCATGTCTTTGCTGGCAGAAGGCAGTGCCAATTACGGCATACAAGTGGCGTTTCCGCCTGACGAGCGATTGGCCTTTGAAAAAGAGGTCTTGTTTCCGTTGGCAGGGATTAATCCTGATCATGCTGAACTGTATTATCAAATTCAGGCTGTGCTGCAAAAACTTTCTTACGCCGGCAATATGGTCGCGCAGCGCTATCTGGACGGTGAAATTGAGCGCCCCGCCGCCATCGCCTTGCTAATGAAATACGCACTCTCAGACGAACAGAGATCGACCCAGAGAATAGCGTTCATAGAAAAAAATCGCTCTTATGTCATTAATTACAATCTCGGCCAGGATATGGTGCAAGACTATATAGAGAAACGCACGCAAGCTGGCGATCAGTCGCAACGCTGGCAAGTATTTGCTGATTTACTCTCTCATCCAAAAACCGCCTCTATGATGGCGAAATAGAGAGTATTCTGAGTTTTTCGGCAATCGCAATAAAGTTCTAGACTTTGCAGCGGATAAAGCGCCCTGGATAACTAGTTTCACCAGATGATTTGGCCGGGCAGGAGAGGATACTTCCATGTTAAAACTTATTGTCACTCTGGTTTTTAGCCTCCTTACTGCTCAGGCCTGCGCCAGCACAGCGATCAAACTGTGCTATGAAGACAGTTCAGTTTATCCCTGGATCACCGGAGACAATAAGGGCTTAGTTATTTCCGAATTACGCATGGTAGAGAAAGATCTGAATATTGAATTTGAATTGATACGCCTGCCATGGAAGCGCTGCCTGCAAGAGGTACGCATCGGGACTATCCAGGCCGCCATCGCCGCCAGCTTCAACAAGGATAGAGCAAGTTGGGGCAGTTACCCTCTCAATCCAGACTCCTCTTTAAATTCTGACTTGCGTCTGCATACCGATAGTTTTTATTTTTACCGGCGTATCGACAGCCCTATCAGGTGGAGCAACAATGCCATGCAAAATCTAGGCACCCAAGTAATAGGCGCTCAACTAGGCTATAGCGTCGCCAAGTCTTTAGAAGATACCGGTTACCAAATCAAATATTTACCTAACAGCGACGATCTGTTTAAGCTATTAGAAAAAGGTTTGTTGCAAATCGCCTTATTACAAAGCCATGAAGCGATGAAGGTATTGCGTAACTCCCCCGCGTTGGAGAAAACCGTCGTCAGAGAAAACGAAGCGGTCAAAGTTGCCGACCAGTATCTGCTGTTCAACACCAGCTACTACCTGAAAGAAGAAAAACTCGTCACCGGTATTTGGCAAGCCATCGCCAGAGCCAGGAAGAGTAAAAAATATCAGGAAGAAGAAGCCTTGATGTTAAATGAAGTGCTAAAACCTAAACCATAAAGCACAAGCGTCGCGGGGACAACTTGCCACCTGCTTAAGCCAGAACCTGCATCACTGCAGCCAGCTCTTGCCCGGTTTCCATCATGAGTTTTTCGGTTTTTTCAGCATCGAGCTGCAGGTTTCTAAGCGACATGGGGATCTTATCCCAGTCCAGATTGGCTATCGACTGCGCCACAAAATGTGCATCTAAAAAATCAGCTGCCGACACGATATCGGTCAAGTTGGCTTTTCCGGTAAATGGATGATCGCTTAATTTGTGATCCATGACGGCCGCACGTATGTCGTCCGACATTTCCCAGCTATCCAGAATCGCGGCACCGATATCGGCATGCCATTGATCGACCAAATCCCACAAAGTACTCTCAGAACTAAACAAGTCCTGATACAAACAAGCACGGTTCAAGATGTAAAATTTTCCTACATCGTGCAATAAGCCTGCAATCATGGCTTTATCGGCACTCTGCTTGGTCAGATTACGGGCGATCACAAAAGACAATGCAGCTACCCGCATACTTCTGACCCACAGGCCCTCCATGCGTTCGGCACTCTGGCCGCTAGCCTGATGATCCTTGAGTTGCTTCATGCCGACAGAAATGGCCACATTGCGCACCACGCCAAAGCCTAGCATCACAGTAGCAGCACGTAACTCTTCGATTTTTTTCCCGGTGCGATTAAACATCGCAGAATTGGCCAGCTTTAAGACCTGTGCCGACAACACAGGTTCAGAGCTGACGATACGCGCCACCTGATCATTCGAGATATCTGGCGTATCAAGCGCACGCCGTATCTTCATGGTGGTTTTTAAGGAGGTAGGAAACACCAAGTTCTTGGACGACAATTCTGCCGTCAATCCCTTGATAAATTCAAATTCTGATTCTTTGGCGTTCATAATCTGGCAGTCTAATTAAATGCTTCTGACGGAAAATCCGACTCTTTCCGCATTATCCCATGCAAGCGCGTTCAGATCCAAAATACCTAGTCTAAGGGCGTCGAATTCAAAAAAAATATACGGGCAGCGCCAGCGCGCATATTCCATGCGCCTTTCCAGCCTCCCTGGCTGAAGAAGCGCATGGAATATGCGTCACTGGCTAGGCGATTTTTGATTTCCATCTGTATTTTCCTTGCTTCACTCGCACCGGACTGAGAAATATCATAGGCCGAGAATAGTAGGTGCGCAAAAATAGCTAATACATTCTCTCGTGCAAGCTCGATATTCTGCTACTCTTTTACGCTAAGCCGCACTAAAGCTATACCACACTATGAATCGCCCCCAGTCTGCCAGGAGCCCACTATGTTTGACGAAGATGACTTTTTCGCTGTAAGCAAGTTTCTCAAGCTAGGCGTCAGAATTAATATAAAAAACCCTATGGGGCAGCACCCGTCTTTTAGCACCAGTTTTCCGACGCCGAAAGGCGAGACAGTCAACATCGAGGTCGAAAATTTATATGAGGTCGAGCGCAAGATGCGCGCGCTGCTGGCCAATGCGGTACCAGTCAAGACCAAATTAGTGCCGTTTAACTATCTTGGAACGAATTTTCAAGGCGTGTTATTTTGCACCAAGGGCATGAATGAATTTATCGTGCAAGAAACCCGCGATATGTTCGGTATGGAGTCGAAAAAAATCGTGCGCAAAGCTGATCTTTTTATACAGTTGCTGAGCTAAATTGCCGCATACCAAAAACCGGCGAGCTATCAGAAACCTGTCTTTCTAGCCCAAGTGCTTGGTAGTATCATACGGAAAAATGATGCGCGCCCGCAGGCCGCCATCCTTGTGATTCTCCAGCACTAATTGGCCGCCATGAGCATGCACGATGCTTTGTGCGATACCTAAGCCTAAGCCCATCCCATTACTGTTCTGGTCCCTGCCATGCTCCAACCTGACGTAAGGCTCAAATAAGTTGAGCAAGGCATCTTCTGGCACACCTGGGCCATGATCCCGGATCTCGATTTCTATTTCCGTTTCATTTTTCGTGACGCTAATTTCGGCTTTTTTCCCGTAGTGCAAGGCATTATCGAGTAAATTGCCGATCGCCCGTTTTAAGGCTAAAGGCTTAGCCGTCAAGCTCAAACCTGATTCTTCGAACAAGACCTCGTGGCCCGCCAACTGAGCACCCCGTACCAGTCTGGCGATAAAGGCATCGAGGCGAATTTCGGTAGGATTTTCATGAATATCGCTATCTTTCACGCATTGCAAAGCGCCCTTGACCATCATATCAAGATCATCCAGGTCATCATGAAATTCAGCCCGCAGAGCGTCATCATCGAGTAATTCGGCGCGTAATTTCAAGCGCATGATGGGAGTGCGCAAATCGTGAGAAATCGATACAAATAAGCGCTCTCTGTCTTCGATATAGCGCTGTATCCGTTCCCGCATGGCACTAAAGGCGCGCGCAGTATTGACGAATTCTTTACTCCCGGTTTCAGGTAAGGGCGGCATGTGCTCACCGTTGCCAAATGCTGCGGCGGCCTCAGACAGTGCCGCCAATGGTCGGGTAGTCCAGCGCACCACTAGGATAGAGAGCAATAGTACCGCCGCCAAAGATAGAGCTTGCAGCAAGACCCGATCTCGCGTGAGTGGATTGCCGCTTTCTAAAAAGTAAGGATTAGGCATCAGCGCCGCCAGATACAGCCAATGTTCGGCATCCATCTTGGCCTGTATCACCAGGATTGGTGCCGGAGTTGGGGTCGTCAGCAAAATATGTCTGACCCAATTCTCTGGCATGTCGGCAATCTGCGTCCCATCATCCATCGCAACCAGATTGTCCGGCCAGGCAAAGCCGACTTGAAATTGTGAAACAGCCGGTAAGTCTTCTTTGATAGTACTGCTAATTTGCCGCACCGCGATTGCTGCCAGTGACTGATTGCTAAACTCGGGCAGCGCAATCGCCGTGCTATTGATGTGGATAAAAAAACGGGTGCCACCCATTTCTCGAAATTGCTGAATGATCAGAGGGCGATAATTCTGCGGCAAACTGAGTACAAACCTGACCGCGGCTGAGGCACTATGCGCTAAATGCT
Source organism: Undibacterium sp. Ren11W (assembly GCF_049340485.1). Lineage (NCBI taxonomy): Bacteria > Pseudomonadati > Pseudomonadota > Betaproteobacteria > Burkholderiales > Oxalobacteraceae > Undibacterium > Undibacterium sp. Ren11W. The sequence continues at coordinate 215,002 of NZ_JBMPPB010000005.1, read as the reverse complement.
GGGCCGCAGTTTTCGCTTCCGCTTCTGATTCAGCACGCAATTGGGTGGCCCAGATAAAATTGCCAAGCAATTGCGTCAACATCACGCCGACCACCATCACTACCGACAGGCGACCTAATAAAGACGATGGCAGCACTTTCGCAAGAGCGCGGCTGATTGCCGGTCTAGCCTTAAAATCAAGCATGCGAACTACTCACCTCAGCCGAAAACACATAACCGGCACCGCGTACCGTTTTGATCAGCAGTGGCTGTTTTCCGGCATCGTTCAGACGCAGACGCATACGGCTGATCTGCACATCCAGCGAGCGATCCAGCGGACCGGCATCGCGCCCACGGGTTTGTTCGCACAAGACGGTACGATCGAGTATCTCGCCAGGATGCTCGACAAAATATTTCAGTAACTGGAAATCCAAACCGGTCAGAGCGACGATTTCACCGTTCGCATCGGTCACTGAGCGTTCTATGGTATCGAGGGTAAAGCCGACAAAGCGATAATATCGGGGTACCGCGGCACTCTCGCCACCAAAACGTCGGTGTATCGCTTTGATACGTGCGAGTAACTCGCGCGGGCTATACGGCTTAGCGATATAGTCGTCAGCGCCCAACTCCAGCCCTACCACCCTATCGGTCTCATCAGAGCTGGCGGTCAACATAAAAATTGGCAAATTTGAGCGTCGTCTGACTTCTTTACACAGTGCAAAACCGTCGGTATCAGGCAACATCACATCGAGTATCACCAAAGACAGTTCATCCACATAGCGTTGAAATTCAGATAAAAACGTTTCGCCGTTATGCGCCAGCAGCACCTCGTACTGATTTTTTTCCAGGTAGGCTTTAAGCAGCGTGCGGGTTTTTTGATCGTCGTCGACGATAAGTATCTTACGCATGATTTCTATTTCTTCCTTGCTATGGGACGGGTCACGGGGCGAGTCACGGTGCGCGCGATGGTGGCCAGACGACGTTGGGTTTCGATGGTGCTCACTTTATCATCCAAAAAATATTGGTGGATCTCAGCAATCATGGCGTCCTTAGTGATTTCATCGGTGGCCATACGATGCGCCAGACTCGGCACTTGCGCCGCCACACCACTGGCGAACAGCTTCCATGAGGCGCGCGCGCAGCTATCCATTTTCGTCATATCGGGGTTGCGCAGAACCGGCACCGAACCTTTAATCTGATTATATTCAGCCTGCACTGCATTCGACATGACCACCTTCGCTAGTTTTTCTTGCGCCGTGCGCGCCGATTTTGGGGTCGCCAGCATGGCGAAAGTATCGATGTCGTACAAATGGAAATTCGCCGTCGCTGGCACTGCCGCACAAGCAAAGCTGTCGTCGCCCAGCTGGCCCCAGAGATTAAGCTCGGCTTTGGCCCAATCGCCCATCACCATCATGGCCGCCTCGCCATCGACCAGTTGGCGGCTAACCTCTTCCCAGGTGCGCTCCTGCAGTGGTCTCGCCATCCATTTTTTCAGATCGCGTAAGTGTTGCAAGGCCCGCGTCAGACGCATATCAGCAAATGCGCCCGGCTTTCTAAGCACAAACAAATCGCGGTAAAACTCGGTACCGCCTTCGGCCAATACCAGCGTTTCAAATAAGCTGACCACTTGCCAGGGCTCACTACTTTGCGCCAAAGCGGCGATCCCCAGGCTTTGTAATTTTAGTGCCAGCCGCTCAAATTCCGACCAGGTTTGCGGCACGGCCAGGCCATGCTGCTTAAACAGCTTGCGGTTATAAAACAAGGTGTTGATTCTATGTATGCCTAAGGGCGCGGCGACAAAATGTCCGTGCGGCTGAACCAGCGTCAACACGGTAGGTAAAAGTGATTGCTCCCATTTAGCGGCCGCTGCTACCGTATCGACGTCGAGCAACAAACCCAGACTATCCCACTCGCTGATCAGGACGCCATTTAGCTGCGCGACTTCGGGTGCATTGCCAGCCAAGATACGGCTACGCAAGACGATACTCGCGCCTACGCCAGAACCGCTAGGCACCACGGCATCGCGCCAACTGACCGACTCATAGTCCAGTTTTTCCTGCAAAAATTCGACCGCCTTACGTTCGCTCGCCGATTTCCACCAATGCAAGACCTGCAGACTTTCAGCATGTGCAGTAAGTGAAGTAAGTAGCATCAACATGTACGTTAAGCACATTAAGCGGCGCACGCTCAGGCTAGAGGCGTGCCTAGGCAACACCGCCTGCTGGCGATTTGTCTCCGTATTTTTTTGATTCCGCAAACTATTTTTTATCGCTATTGGCACTCTAAGGGACCTCCTGATTGCGAAGCAGACTATACCGCAAGTGGCTAACAATGCGTAAGTAAGCTTGCGTCCAGATTTGCAAGGAAGTGTGAGCATTTATTACTTTTTGTTGCAGAGACAAAGTCCGCAGTTTCAAGAAACTGCTTTGTATCCGTCTATGAAGCAAGTCCGGGGATGCCGCAAAAATGCACTTTGCATTGTAAAGAAATGTAAGTAGATATTCTTTTCAACAATGAGGGATATTCATAATAAACAAGCACTTAACAAGAATTCCGCACACTATTTTCCGAAACTGGAATCACAAATTCTTGGGTGCTATCTTCTGCTCGCTGTGACACAAAACGGAAAAAAAATCCGGTCACACTTGTAAAAAAGCAGAGTGAATACGGAAGACGGTGGACCCCACGGTATCAGCATTGCAGCAAAGCTTGCAGTAAAGCTTGCGGTACAGCTTACCGATGAGAGCCAAAGACAGCCGGCCACCTGCGATATTCGCCCCTATCAAAATCAATAATCAAAATCAACAATCAATAATCAGGAGACAAAATGAAGCGTAGCGCACTCAATATTTCACTCAAGACCCTACCGGCAGCACTGGGGATTGCATTTGGTTTAGCCGTAAGCTGTGGCCTTGCGCAGGCTGGCGACACCGACACTGAAGGCTTCCACGGCTACCTGCGCGCCGGCGTAGGATCTAGCTCTACCCATGGCCCGCAAAGCTGCTACGACCTCGGTGGCAACACCATGAAATACCGCCTCGGTAACGAGTGCGATAGTTTCACCGAATTTGGTTACACCAAAGAGATGGTCAAGACCGACAACGGCGTTAGCTTTGTCGGAACGGTGTGGGTCGATGCTTACAAAGGTAGCTCAGATTTTGGTGATGCCAAAACTGGTTTATCTAAAGCCTATGTAGAAGCCAAGAATCTCGATTTTCTCAATGGCGGTATCGCCTGGATCGGTAAGCGTCACTACTTGCGTCCTGACATCCATATGCTCGATCTGCAATACATCAATATGAACGGCACTGGCGGCGGTCTCGACAAGATAGGCGCAGGCCCGGGAAAATTTAGTTACGCAGTGTTCAAAGACAACGACACCAACGAAATCAATCCGACCACAGGCAAAGTGGTTACTACCAACGCCGCCTTGCGTCAAAACTTTATCTACGAAGGTTTGCCGGTCAATCCGGGCGGTACTTTTGACATTGCAACGAGCATCATCAGCGCGCAAGGCGAAAACAAACACAATGGTTGGCAAGTCTCGGCCTTCCATCGTCAAGCTAATGTTTTTGGCGGTGGTAACACAGTCGGCGTTCAGTATGGCGTAGGGCCTGGTACCGGGGTCGGTGGTCCTTGCTGCGATCGCATGGGTCCATCGGGTAGCACGCTGCTGGGATCTGACGTAACCCGCATGCGTATTTTCGATAGCCTGTGGATACAGCCTACCAACGAGTTCAGCATGGAATTTGTAGCGCTGCTGCAAACCGATAAATCGGATGCCAAAGGTTCCAGCACTTGGACTAGCCTCGGTGTGCGCCCTGTGTATGCGATCACCAACAACTTCAAGCTGCAAATGGAGTTGGGCTCCAGCAAAGTGACATCCGGCACCGGTGGTGAAGACATGCGTCTGACCAAGATCACGTTTGCGCCTACCATCAGCGCGGGCAAAGGCTACTGGTCGCGTCCTGAACTGCGTGCCTTCGTCACTTACGCCAAATGGAATGACGCTGCTACTGCCGCAGTCAACGCCAGCAATAACTCTGGCCCTGTGTACGGCAGCAATACCAGCGGCACCTCTATCGGCATACAACTGGAAACCTGGTTTTAAGCGAAAATTTAGTTCACTTATTGATCCACTGAATCCGCTGACCTAGTCTTCTGTGTCAGCCATAGCGCTGACACAGAATGCTCTATTTTTAGCGCAACAACAAAATTATTCTACCTATCCTGGAGAAGACAAAATGAAAATCAAATTAAGCGTACAAGTAACTCTGGCAGCTCTCGCCACTATCGCAGCAGCAGCGCTACCTGTCGTCAGCGCGCAAGCGGCCGAAGTTGAAGTTCTGCATTACTGGACCTCGGGCGGTGAAGCCAAGTCAGTCGCCGAGTTGAAAAAAATGATGGAAGCCAAGGGCATCACCTGGAAAGATTTCGCAGTGGCAGGCGGTGGCGGTGAAAACGCCATGACTGCCTTAAAAGCACGCGTGATTGCCGGTAGCGCACCAACTGCAGCGCAAATCAAGGGCCCATCTATCCAAGAATGGGGCAAGGAAGGCGTACTCGCTAACATCGACGCGGCAGCGACCGAAGGCAAATGGGAAGCCAATTTACCTAAAGTCGTCTCCAACGTCATGAAGTATCAAGGGCATTACGTGGCAGCACCGGTCAACGTGCACCGCGTTAACTGGTTGTGGATCAACCCGGAAGTGTTGGCAAAAGCGGGTGCCAAGGCCCCGACTAATTTTACCGAGTTTTTCGATGCGGCCGACAAGATCAAAAAAGCCGGCATGATCGCGGTAGCGCATGGCGGCCAGCCTTGGCAAGATGCCACAGTATTTGAGTCAGTTGCTTTAGGCGTCGGCGGTGCCGATTTCTACAAAAAAGCCATCGTGCAACTAGACCCTGCCAGCTTAACTGGTCCCACCATGATCAAGACCTTTGAAACTCTGGCCAAGATCAAGACTTACATCGATAAAGACGCTGCCGGACGCGATTGGAATCTGGCCACCGCCATGATCATCAACGGCAAAGCCGGTATGCAATTCATGGGTGACTGGGCCAAAGGCGAATTTACCGCTGCTGGCAAACAGCCAGGCAAAGACTATTTGTGCATGCCAGCACCTGGCACCGACAAGGCGTTTACCTTCAACATCGATTCTATGACGATGTTTAAAGTAAAAAGCGCCGAGGAGCAGAAGTCTCAACTAGTCTTGGCCGGTGCCATCATGAGTCCTGAGTTTCAAGAGGTGTTTAACCTCAACAAGGGCTCGATTCCGGCACGCGCCGGTGTCTCGCGCGCCAAGTTTGACAGCTGCGCCATCAAGTCTATGGACGACATGGATGCCACTAGCAAAAATGGCGGACTGGTACCGAGCTTTGCGCATGGCATGGCAATCGACTCCGCCAAAGCGGGTGCCTTCCAGGATGTCATCGCTAAATTCATGAACTCATCCATGACGCCACAAGCCGCAGTATTGGCATTGGCGAAAGCGGCAAAAGCCAAGTAATTGGCAATACATGTAGCGCCTGTGGCCGCAACAGCGGCCGTGGCGCTCACAGTCTCACACTGTGGCAGCAGCAAGGCCGCAGCGTGAGATCTGATGACCGGTTTCTGGAGATTTACGATGTCTGCATTACGCACTACCACCGAGGCTAGTAAGGCCAACGAGGCCAACAAGGTGATTCAAGCTTCTGGCACAAAGCCGCCCTCGCGCACAAACGCCGCAACGGGCAAAAGCACGTCGTCGCAATTTGCCGCACTGGCCGACATTTGGCTACCGCGCCTGGTGTTATCCCCCACGATTATTGCTTCACTGATTTTTGTCTACGGCTTCATCGCTCTGACCGCCTATCTGTCATTGACCGAGTCGCGCATGATGCCGAACTACGAGTTCGCCGGTTTCTCCCAATACGCCGCCTTATTTGAAATCGATCGCTGGTGGGTCGCCGCAGCCAACCTGGGCATTTTCGGCGGTCTATTTATCCTGTTTTGCCTGATTACCGGCCTGCTGATGGCGGTGTTGCTGGATCAAAAAATTCGTGCCGAAGGCGCATTGCGCGCCATCTATCTGTACCCGATGGCGCTGTCTTTCATCGTCACCGGGGCCGCCTGGAAATGGATACTCAATCCGGGCTTAGGCTTAGAAAAACTCATGCACGACTGGGGCTACCACAACTTCAGTTTCGACTGGCTGGTTGACTCGGATATGGCAATCTACACCGTGGTCATCGCCGGTGTCTGGCAATCATCGGGTTTTGTCATGGCGCTATTCTTAGCTGGCTTGCGCGGTGTCGACGACAGCATCATCAAGGCCGCCATGGTCGATGGTGCCAGTCTGCCGACCATTTATCGCCGCATCGTCATCCCTTCGCTGCGTCCGGTATTTTTTAGCGTACTGCTGGTACTGGCGCATATCGCGATTAAGAGTTTCGATCTGGTGATGGCCTTGACTGCCGGCGGCCCCGGCACCTCGTCCGACGTACCCGCCATTTTTATGTATCAATTTTCATTCACCCGCGGCCAGTTAGGCCTGGGAGCCGCATCGGCCATGATGATGCTGGCCACCGTGTTAGCCGTGCTGGTACCGCTGATGTATATGGAAACCAAAGGAGCCGCTCATGGCCGCTAATCAAACATCACCCACTAGCCCGCAATTTGGCCAAGGCCTTAGCCTGGGACGCGTACTGATCTACGTTTTACTCATCCTGTGTGCCTTTTATTATCTGGCCCCCTTGTATGTGATGCTGACCACCTCGGTCAAATCTTTAGATGAAATTCGCAGCGGTAATTTGCTCAGTATCCCGCTCAACCCCAGCACCTATGCCTGGTCCAAGGCCTGGGGTACGGCCTGTACCGGCGTCACCTGCGAAGGTCTGGCGCCCTACTTCTGGAACTCGGTGAAGATGGCCGTGCCAGCCGTCATCATCTCTAGCCTGATAGGCTCGGTCAACGGCTATGTACTGGCGCACTGGAAGTTTCGCGGTTCGCACATCGTGTTTACGGCCTTGATGGTCGGTTGTTTTATTCCGTTTCAGGTCGTGATACTGCCGATGGCAAGAGTGCTGGGCATGCTCAATTTAGCCAATACCACTTCAGGTCTGATCCTGGTGCACATCATCTACGGCATGGCATTTACCACCCTGTTTTTCCGCAATTATTATGTCTCGGTACCGGAAGAATTGGTGAATGCGGCGCGCATCGATGGCGCAGGTTTTTTCATGATTTACCGCCGGATTATTTTCCCGCTGTCCTTACCTATCTTCATGGTTTGCTTTATCTGGCAATTTACCCAGATCTGGAACGACTTCTTGTTCGGCGTGGTGTTTGGCGGGTCGGATGCACAGCCGGTCACCGTGGCACTGAATAACCTGGTCAACACCTCCACTGGTGTCACCGAATACAACGTGAATATGGCCTCTGCCATTATCGCCGCCCTGCCGACGCTGGGGCTGTATCTGGTGGCTGGTAAATATTTTGTACGCGGTCTGACCGCAGGCGCAGTCAAAGGCTGAGGTTGAAGCTGAAGTTGAGCCAAGACCCGATCACGAAAAAATTTAGACACCCAGGGCAGCAAAGGCCCGGGCAAAGCAGAACATTCAAGGAAATCAAATGGCAAGCTTATCAATTCGCAATGTGCGCAAGGTGTATCCAAATGGCGCAGAAATCCTCAAGGGCATCGATCTGGAAATCGAAGATGGCCAGTTTCTAATTCTGGTGGGCGGTTCCGGTTGCGGCAAATCGACCTTACTCAATATGATCGCCGGTCTGGAAACCGTCTCTGAAGGCCAAATCCTGATCGGCAACCAGTGCGTCAACAATATCCCACCCAAATCGCGCGATATCGCGATGGTGTTCCAGTCTTACGCCTTGTATCCCACCATGACGGTGAGAGAGAATATCTCTTTCGGCCTGGGAATCAGAAAAGTCCCTAAAGACGAACAAGAACAAATCGTCAGCCGCGTCGCCGAGACCTTGCAAATGACGCATCTGCTCGATAGAAAACCGGCACAACTGTCGGGCGGCCAGCGCCAGCGGGTAGCGATGGGGCGCGCCATCGCCCGTGACCCGGCCTTGTTTTTGTTTGACGAACCGCTATCAAATCTCGATGCCAAGCTGCGCGTAGAAATGCGCGCCGAGATCAAACTTATGCACCAACGTCTCGGCACCACCATCGTGTATGTGACGCACGATCAGATCGAGGCCATGACCCTGGGCGACAAGATCGCCGTCATGAAAGACGGCGTAGTGCAGCAATTTGGCAGCCCGCAAGAAATCTATGACGCACCGAATAATCTGTTTGTGGCAGGTTTCATAGGCTCGCCATCGATGAATTTTCTGCGCGGCAAATTGATTGCCCACGCTGGCGGCCTGGCCTTTACCTTACTGCACGGCGAACGCACGACTTTGCTGCCGCTGCCAGCAGACGCCAGCGACTTATCCAAACTCAGCGCCTGGCAAGATAAAGAAATTATTCTAGGCATACGCCCTGAGCACGTCACCGACGCCCTCAGCGCGCGCCGCGCCGAAACCCCAGACGGCTACCACCCTAGCGAAGTCGATTGCATGATAGAACTGACCGAGCCGACCGGCCCCGACACCATCGCCTTCACCTGGATCAACGGCATACGCGCCACCTGCCGCACCCACCCACGGGCAGAAGCTACACCGGGTCAGCGCATGCCTTTAGCCTTTGATCTGTCCAAGGCGGTATTGTTTGACCCTGAAACTGAATTGCGCATAGGCTAAAAATTTATCAGAAATTTTCGACGGCAAACTTGAGTCATATTCAAGAACCCGACTAAGTACGATAGCCAAAGACGGTCAGCTTAAACTTTGGCTAGGGTTTGAAATTTCAAAAACAGGCAAGGCCAGCGCGCATATCCCATGCGGCTTGCAGCCCGGCATGCTTGAAGAAGCGCATGGAATATGCGCGCTGGCAGGGGCTGCTTTTAAATACGCTGGGGTGCCTGCGATTACGGCTTGCTAATCGCAGCTAGCTTGAAATAGCAAACGGTGCAATACGCCTGCGGCTATTGCACCCTACTTATTGGGGTTTACGGCCTTGCATTTTGAAGAACCTTTTTCATTACTATGCAGTCCAAAGAGAAACCTCTTGGTGACTCATATTTCGCATTTCTTACCCTTGAGAATCCGTTGCGAGTATAGAACCGTTCTGCATTTAACGTTGATTCCAGGTGGAGCGATGCGATGCCATTTGCGATTGCTAGCTGCTCAAGGAACTGCAACATGGTTCGACCCAGTCCGGTTTTCATGTGGGAGGGCGAGACAAAGATTGCGTCCAGCTTTCCGCTCGCAATATCGATAGCGCCAGTGCCTACAACTTGGCCACCCAACTCCGCTACGTAGAATGAATTTCGAACGGCCTCGCAGAAGCCTGCAGTAGCCAAATCGCCCTCTGTCCATCGCGCAATCAGGTCCGGGGAATAGTAGCCACTCGATCCTGCACAAATGGCTGCATTTCGAATGTCGTGTATTGCCTGGGCATCGCTCAACAGAGCTTTTCTGATGTATGGCATGGGGCACCTAACAAATAGCGTTTATCCGCCGCACCGGAACGCAAAAATAAGATCCGCGAACTGCTTGCGGCAGATGAACTTGGTTTGACGAAACCGCCTCAGCGGCGGCCACGCTGGAGATTGTAAGCGATGCACTTTCTATATTGCTAGTAATTTGACATTAAATTGTGTGTCATCAAGCCGGCTAGCCGAAATCTCTACGTAGGGCGTCAATAGCCGCAGGCGTATTGCGCCGTAAGCAATCTCAAAACAGGCACAGCCACCGCGCATATTCCATGCGCTTCTTCAAGCACATAGGCCTGTAGGCCGCATGGGATATGCGTGATGGCGGCATGCTGTTTTTGGTTTGCTTTTGCCTGGCCGTGTTTGTACTTCTGTTGTTACTGTGCGATTGCTGGCCGGTGGTAGACCGGCGGCTACTCCCTTTTCTTGCTTCGCCAAGAAATGGAAGCAAAAGAAGGCGACGCAAAGTCGCTGCCCTGCGGGTTCCCGCCTGTGCAAGTCAAAAAATGGGAAATGAAGCAAACTCGCCTGCGGCTCAAGCAGCTTCATTTCTAATCCATTTTCTGCCATGCACAAGCGGCAGCGCCACATGCGGAAAGCGAACGTCAACACATCCGTAGTGCGTCCGCCGCTCCACTGCACAGGCAACATCAAAGCACTTCAAGCTACGGCAATCTACTGCTGTTGACTTGGGTTTTGATTTAGCTTTTGATTTAGCTTTTGATTTAGCTTTTGATTTAGCTTTTGACTTGGCTTTTGACTTGGCTTTTGACTTGGCTTTTGACTTGGCTTTTGACTTGGCTTTTGACTTTGCTTTTGACCTGGGTTTTGACTCTGTTTTTGACGTGGCTTTTGAATCGAATTCGCATGTGGCGCTGCCAATTGTGCGGGGCAGAAAATGGATTAGAAAGGTTCGTGTTTGAGCGTAGCGAGTTTCGAACTTTTCCCATTTTTTGACCTGCACAATTGGGCATCCCGCAGGGACAGCGACTTTGCGTCGCCTTCTTTTGCTTCCGTTTCTTGGCGAAGCAAGAAAAGGAAGTAGCCGCCGGTCTACCACCGGCCAGCAATCGCACAACAACCACAGAAGTAAAAACACCACCCGGCAAACGCGCAAGCATACCCAATGACAGTGTCGACATTAAATAGCGTACGGCATAGCGACGGGTGTGCGATTACGCTTTGCTAATCGCACCTACGAGCTGAAGTAAAAACACCACCCGCTCAACGCGCTACTGCTGCGCATCGTATTTTTCCTCCTTCAAGAAATTTCCACCCCCCATCAAAATAATTGAATCCAAATGCTAAAGCCCGCCGTATATCACTTGGCAAACTCTGCAAACAATGCCAACTTATAGGAAACATCATGCGTTCATTTAGCTCTGCTGTCGTTTTATCCGCCCTCGCTCTCAGCGCCACAGTCTCATTTGCCGATGTCATGGTGGGCGGCCAAAGTATGTTGCCAAGTAAAGACATCATCGATAACGCCGTCAATTCGGCCGACCACACCACCCTGGTGGCGGCCGTCAAAGCCGCCGATCTGGTGACTACGCTCAAAGGCAAAGGCCCATTTACCGTATTTGCGCCTACCAATGCCGCCTTCCAAAAACTGCCAGCGGGCACCGTAGAAAACTTGCTCAAGCTTGAGAATAAAGCTAGTTTGAGCAAAGTCTTGACTTACCACGTGGTGGCAGGCAAATTTGATTTTATGACGATGGCGCAAGAAATCAAACAGCACAAAGGCATGGCCGAATTAGCCACCGTCAGCGGCGGCAAGCTCAAGCTGATGATGAACGGCAGCCACAACATCAGCATCATGGATGAGAGCGGTCACACTGCCAATATCAGCACTTACGATGTGATGCAATCGAACGGCGTCATCAATGTCATCGATACGGTATTGCTGCCAAAATAAGCTCAATTAATTTGATACGCTAAAGTCTGGTGCGCATCGCAATGCGCACCAGACTTTATCCATGCAAACACTGAAATCAAACACTTTAAAAACTATACGCCCGGCGTCTGACGGCTATAGGTAAAATGCCTGCGCAGCAGATGCATTTGCCATGCGCGGTATTTCACCACCATAGAGAGAAAGCTCATCATGTCCAGCAATCCAAATAATCAGACCCTAGACCCGGGCCAGATGCACATCTGGCTGATGGCTGTCGCGCGCCAGGATGGCCAGGCGTTTCGCGCACTGTATGAAGCGAGTTCACCGAAATTATTTGGCTTCGTGCTACGCATTTTGCAAAAGCGCGAACTGGCCGAAGAAGTCTTGCAAGAGAGCTTTGTCAGCATCTGGAACAATGCCAGCAGCTATCAATCCAGTCTGGCGGCACCGATGACCTGGATGACTACGATAGTGCGCAATCGCGCCTTTGACTTATTACGCAAACTCAATAACGGCCAACACTACGAGCTGGAAATCGACGCCGAATATTTTGATCCCGAGATCATGAGCGCACTAGAAAGCGCGGACGCCAGCCCACTGCAAGCCTTAGAACTGAGCCAGGACGCCAAAGCCCTGGCGTCCTGCATGTCGCGCCTGGAAGGCTTACACAGGCAGGCCATGGCACTTGCCTTTTATCACGATTTATCTCACAGCGAAGTGGCCGAGCAAATGCAATTACCGATGGGCACAGTCAAAACCTGGATACGCCGTGGGCTAGATAAACTGCGTACCTGCTTAGTCAAAAGGGAGCTGGCATGAACTTCAAAGATAAGCCCCTGCTGCAACAAAAACTGGCAGCCGAATATGTCTTAGGCACGCTGCGCGGCGCTGCCAGACGCCGCTTTGAAAGCTGGATGCAGCAAGATGCCGCCTTGCATCAAGTGGTCAGAGAATGGCAAGCGAATCTGATGCCGATGGCAGAATTTTCTAGCGCCACAGCAGCGCCAGCCAGCGTCTGGCAAGCACTGACGCAACGCCTAAAACTACAGCCAGACCGCTGGGCCTATTGGCGCAATCTGCGCGAAGACTTAAGCTTTTGGCGCGGCCTGGGCATGGTCTCGACCACCACCGCGCTGGTGCTGGTCTCGGTCTTGATGAGCAAACAAGCCGAGCTCAGTCTGCCTAGCAATAATTATGTCGCCACCTTAAGCGATGAAAAAGCGCAAGCCGTGGCGGTGATCTCTAGCGACAGCAAGAAGCGCCAATTACTGGTGCGCTTCGTCATTGCACAAGCGATCCCCGCCGACAAAAGTTTAGAGTTATGGGCAGTGGCCAAAGACGGCAAGGTCAAATCGCTAGGCTTAGTCGCCAACACGCTGGTCGCCAGCAAAGCACCGAGCCGCAATCCCGATGGCAGCGTGAATAACACCATCAGCCTGGCCTTGCCAGACAATCTAAGCCCAGAAAACATACCCTTACTGGCTGTAAGCCTAGAACCAAAAGGCGGCTCCGGCAACCCGGAAAAACCTAGCGGCCCGATTATCTTCAAAGGAAGTTGGCTGCGCTTGGGATAAAGGGGGTGCGGGTCTCACTCCTTTGGTGGGGTGAGATTGGGTGGGTGGGTTAGTGCTTAACGTTCGAACTCACCGGCCTGCGCGGATTTTTGCGCAGGTCCGGTGGAATGAATTGTTAGGGTGGCGGCTGGTATGGGGCGCAATTTCAGCCAATCCTCGCCAAGAGCGCCTTTACCTTCAATCGATACAGAGAAAACCGCCGTTTGTGGAGTAAGCGGCTCATCTGGTGCAGGCGTGAAGTCGCCGTGCCAACGAATGTGCATTTCCGAATGCACAATTTTTCCCTTCAGGCGAAAGACCATCAACATCTCGCCATCATCAGTTGATTCTGCCGTGATTGCCGACTTGCAGTCATCAGGCGATAGCGCAAGTTGTTTACAAACTTCGCTTGTGGGCTGATACGGGCCGAATAGGAAAAACTCATCCCATCCAAACTTTGTGATCTTGGCAAGTTCGACTCTTGTAGCCTTTTTGTCTCGGAGTTCCTTTTTCAACGCCCAGCCCACATCGCCGCTCTTGAGATAGCGGTAGATATCGCCACAGCCTGACAGGCATAGAGCAAGGAGGATCGTAAGGACTGTTCGCATGGAGCCCTAACGTTGAGTTGAAAGGCGCGCGTGCCGATCAATAAGTTTAAGGAATGCGTTTATCCGCGCGTCATTTTCGAATGCCATGTTAGCCACAAATACTAAATGTTCACCGCGATGAGAATTTATTTCCATAAACATTGCTATGGACCCCAATAGTCGAACTTAAAAATAACACCGACAGGCACGACGAAGCCGATCTCAGCGCCGCATGAAATTGTATGTTGTCCCGGTTCGAAAGGGACAATTTTTCCCAATGGATGGGGCCATACAACACCATCAACTTTAAGTGGCCCGCACTTACCGCCATTGTCATCGATGACTGCGAAATACGTCTTGCCGTCGAGGGATTTGTTCACGGCCCCTCTAAGATGACCATCGTCACATCCAGAATTGAAAAGACTAACGACAACGAGAAATATGTATGTAAGAAGACGGTACATGTGGGCGGTTGTTCTTGATGGCTAACGTTTGAGATGAGAGGCGGCACCCGGCTTGCCGGGTGACGTCCTCTCGATTGAAGGGTTAGGCGACATGCTACTGAGAAAGCACAACTTCGTAGACGCCAAACTTTGGCCAAAGAAGACCGGCTTTGGAGTACAGCTGCAACCGCACCTGCCGAACATCTGGACTTTTGACTACCTGTGTCAGATCAATGGTGTGTCCATTGCCGAGCATGGCGTTCATAGACAGATTTCCGATGGCAGTGAGCATGGAGTGCGTTGTCTCTGTGCTCAGCCCAGAACGACTGAGTAGTTCGAACCGGATTCCTTCGGCGCTGACCTTTTGCTCTGCGTAGAGCGAGAGTTCGACGGTGACGTAGCCGCGCTCTTCGCCAACTTGGCACATGGAGACAGGGCCTCCACCACTAAAGCCAACGATTCCAGTGATCGCAGCGTTGTGGATCTCGCCGTTCTCTTTAGCCAGGCGATTGAAGAGACGAGCGTAGTGCGCAGTTGTGCTTTTCATGGCGCCTAACTAGATATGTGCGTCACCGTGACGGGCGAATCGGACGGGTGACGCATAAAGCATTAAGAAAAAACTCTCGAAACCCGCTAGCAGACTAGCTTTGGAGAGTTTCACTGGATTTTCAATACCATTAAAAAAAACGTGAAACCCGTCAACTTATTTTCTTTTGATTATATCAATTAAATTGGTGAAATTGAAATATTTTCCCGAACGCATTTAAATCTAATAAGCCGTAATTTTTGTCTAGGTCGTCAATCGCCTCAAGCGTATTGCGTCGCATGAAATTTCCAATACAGGCAAGGCCACTGCGCATATTCCATGCGCTTCTTCAAGCATACTGGCCTGCAAGGCGCATGGAATATGCGCGCTGGCGGCATGCTGTTTTTGGTTTGCTGTTGCCTGGTCTTGTTTATATTTCTGTCGTTGGTGTGCGATTGCCGACCGGGGGTAGCCCGGTAGCTACTCCCTTTTCTTGCTTCGCCAAGAAATGGAAGCAAAAGAAGGCGACGCAAAGTCGCTGCCCTTCGGGTTCCCGCCTGTGCAAGCAAGCGTAGGGTGCGCCATGCGCACCATTTGAAGCACCGCTTGCCGAATTTACCTGCTGTTGGTCTCGCGCCATGCCGATAAGCCGCAATCAATACATAAGCCAGTAAGGCGTCTCGGACTTCATCGCTTACCCCGCATGCAATTTCAAAACAGGCAAGGCCACTGCGCATATTCCATGCGCTTCTTCAAGCATACTGGCCTGTAGGCCGCATGGAATATGCGCGCTGGCGGCATGCTGTTTTTGGTTTCCTTTTGCCTGGTCTTGTTTGTACTTCTGTCGTTGTTGTGCGATTGCTGGCCGGTGGTAGACCGGCGGCTACTCCCTTTTCTTGCTTCGCCAAGAAAAGTAAGCAAAAGAAGGCGACGCAAAGTCGCTGCCCTTCGGGTACCCGCCTGTGCAAGTCAAAAAATGGGAAATGAAGCAAACTCGCCTGCGGCTCAGACAGCTTCATTTCTGATCCATTTTCTGCCATGCACAAGCGGCAGCGCCACATGCGGAAGGCGAAGGTCAAAACATCCGTAGTGCGACTTTCTCTTCTCAGTACGTGCATGCTCAAACACATCGAGCTACGGCAATCTGCTGCTTTTGACTTGGGTGTTGACTTGGGTGTTGACTTGGGTGTTGACTTGGGTGTTGACTTGAGTGTTGACTTGGGTGTTGACTTGGGTGTTGACTTGGGTTTTGACTTGGGTGTTGACTTGGGTGTTGACTTGGGTGTTGACTTGGGTGTTGACTTGGGTGTTGACTTGGGTTTTGACTTGGGTTTTGACGTGGCTTTTGACTCTGCTTTTGACTCGGCTTTTGACTAGAATTCGCATGTGGCGCTGCCAATTGTGCGGGGCGGAAAATGGATTAGAAGTGAAGCTTGTCTGAGGTGCAGCAGGGGTTTCGTGGTACATGCACCACGCCTGCGTAACGGTATCCGCTTGCAAGCGGATATGCGCCCTGCAAGGGCAGCGAGTTTGCTTCATTTCCCATTTTACGACCTGCATAATTGGGCATCCCGCAGGGACAGCGACTTTGCGTCGCCTTCTTTTGCTTACTTTTCTTGGCGAAGCAAGAAAAGTAAGTAACCGCCGGTCTACCACCGGCCAGCAATCGCACAACAATGACAGAAGTAAAAACAAGACCAGACAACAAAAACACCGCCGCGAAGACGCGCATCCAAAATTGGCAGGCATGAAACTCAAGTCTGGCATGACGACAATGGGTGTATTTCGTCTCTTGCATATCAGAGGCTGAACAATTGCCAGCAACAAAAAAACAAAAACACCACCAAGCCACTGCGCATACCCCATGCGCCTCACAGCCCACCATGCTTGAAGAAGCGCATGGAATATGCGTGATGGCAGGGCCGTTTTCTAAAACCGCTACGGCGCAGCGAAATACGTGCGATTACGCTGGGCTAATCGCACCTACTGACTACTTAACTGAGCTGATTGCCAGTTGCTCCAGGATTGCATATCCCGCTTTGATGCGGGCAGGAATCGGGTAGTTTTTATTTGCCAGCATCACGATGCCAATTTTCTGTTCCGGCACAAACGCTACATAGCCGCCAAAACCATTGGTGGAGCCGGTCTTGTTGAACAAGGTGGCAGCAACTGGCGCTTGCGGCGCGCTGATTTTCTGCGCCGGATTGGCATCAAAGAGCATGCTTTCTGAGTTGCCGGCCAGCAGATGCTCTAACGTGACCGGGTAAGGATATTGCTCCCATCCTAGGCCCTGCACCATAGTGCCAACTTTGAAGTAGCCTACATGGGTCGCCGCCAAGGCGCGCTGCATAGTTGGCTCCAGGCCGCTAGCATCGATATTCACTTGTACGAAGCGCAGCATGTCGGCGGCGCTAGATTTGACGCCATACGTTGGTGCAGCCAGTGCGCCGGGATTCATCCGTATAGCCTGATTGGCCCGATTGTAGCCCCAGGCATAATTGCCCATCGCAGTTTTCGGCACGTCGAGATAACTGTGCTGCAGGCCAAGTTGCGGGAAAATCTGGGTTTCCATCACATCGCGAAAATCGGCCTTGAGCGCCAGCGCCGTGAGATGCCCGAACAGGCCTAGACTAGGATTGGAATATTCGCGTTGGCTGCCAGCTGCGGCAGTGGCCTTCCATGTTTGAAAATACGTCGTTACCTGTGCATCCGCGAGATCGTCGGGAAATTGCAGTGGCAGCCCGCCCGCAGTATAGGTACCCAGATGCAGCAAGCTGGCTTGGTCGATATCCTTGCCTTTAAGTGCTGGCATATACCGACTGGGGTGATCGTCCATGCTTAGCTTGCCGAGTACCTGGGCATAAGTGGCCATGGTTGCCGCGAAGGTCTTGCTGATAGAGCCGATCTCAAACAAGGTCGTCTCGCTCACTGGCGTCTTATTCGCGCGCGAGGCCACTCCGTATTGGAAGAACATCGACTGACCATTAATAGTCACGGCGACTGCCATGCCGGGCACATCGTACTCTGCCATCAGAGGACGTATCGCGGCATCGACGGCAGCGCGTATTTGCACGGCTTGCGCGCTATGCACGAGATCCGCGCCGGCCCAACTAGTGAGCGGCAACAAAGAAATAAGGCTGATGGCGATACGACGGCTAAGTTTTTGCAAGCTAGTCAATGGATGTTTCCTTTTTTTGTTGGGGAGTAAATTCTTGGCGCGGATTTTAAGCGCCGATTATTCGCGCCGATTATTCGCGCAAATGTTGAGGGCAGATTGTAAGCGCAGATTGTAAAAATGTCAGCAGCAGCGATTGCGCATTTCTGTCCATAAAATCTGAAATGCTAAGCTAGCCAGCGCGCATACCCCATGCGGCTCGCAGGCCGGCATGCTTGAAGAAGCGCATGGACTATGCGTGATGGCAGGGACGGCTTTTAGATTCGCTAAGGCACAAGACATGCGTGTGATTACGTCTTGCTAATCGCAGCTAGCGAACTAAAAACTCTTTTCAAATTAATTCAAATTAATTTGAAATAATTGAATCCGTTTCTGCCTGCCCTGCGTATATGACACTGAGCGGACGAGTTTCTTGTCTGCATCCCCGATAACAACACATCATGAAGACGGAGCAAAGCATGCGAAATAGCAAAAAAAGTGCGCAATTTATTTTACTCGCGGGCTTAAGCGCCCTGTGCCAGATAGCCAGCGCGCAAGTGTCGGCTATGTCGGCCATGCCAGATATGGGTAAATTAACCGCCACCGGCGGAGTCAGCCAGGTTGAAGGTGCCGGCGGTGGCGGTCTCACGCCCTGGGCTTTGATTACCGGCTACGGCAGTCGCGACAGCTATGGTGGCAATGCGCATTACACGCAAATCAATACCCAAGACTATACCTTGAAGACTTACGGCGTGGCAGTCGGGATCATGGATACGCTTGAGTTTTCATTGGCCAAGCAAGAGTTTAGCGGCAGCCTGGCACCGCTGGATAATCTCAAACTCAAGCAAGATATCTTGGGCATCAAAGTCAAAGTGGCTGGCGACGCAGTGTATGACCAAACTGGCTGGTTGCCGCAGATCGCAGTCGGCGCGCTGATCAAGCGCGATGATGCAATCGGCGGCTTGGGTGCCTTGGGCGTGACTAGCGTTAAGCAACTCGGTGCTACTAGTGATAGCGGGGTTGATTACTATGTCTCGGCCACCAAACTGTATCTGGCACAGAGCCTGTTACTCAATGCCACGGTGCGTTTAAGCAAGGCGAATCAAATGGGTCTGCTCGGTTTTGGCGGCGATAAAAATGATAAATACGAGCCGCTGCTAGAAGCCTCGGCGGCTTATCTGATTAATCGCAAGCTAGTGCTAGGTGCCGAATACCGCATGAAGCCACGCAATCTCGGGGTCGATAACGAGAAGGATAATGTCGACGTCTTTTTGGCGTATTTCCCGACCAAAAATCTCTCAGTCACGGCTGCCTATGTGAATCTGGGCGACATCACTATCTTTAACCCGACCAAGCAACGCGGTTGGTATTTATCGCTGCAGACTGGCTTCTAATTTAGCGCAGTCCAGCACAGTCCCTTACGTCCCCACCCTATTCTGAGAGCACAACATGCACACATTTTTTAAAACAACAATTCGCCAAATCCTCTGCGCCCTGGCGCTCATCGCTGGCAGCGCAGTCAGCGCCCAAGCTCAAACTCAAACTCAAACTACGAGCGAGAATGCCGTGTATCTGGGTCTGGGTGAAAAAGCCGGCATCGACAAAATCGTCGCCGATTTTATCCCGCTGATCCTGGCCGACCAGCGCATTAATCAATTTTTTTCTAAGCTAGACAAACCGCAATTTGCCGCCCTGCTGGCCGATCAGTTCTGCGAATTGGCTGGTGGCCCTTGCAAATATCAGGGCCGCGATATGTACAGCACCCATGACGGCATGGGCATCAGCAACGCCCACTTCAACGCCTTGGCGGAAGACCTGCAAATCGCCATGGAGAAAAATAATATCACCTCGTCAGTGTCGAACAAGCTGGTCGCCAAACTGGCACCTATGCAACGCCCTATCGTCAGTAAATAAACGGATTAGCAGGGCAATATGCGAGTACGATAATTGAGTACAAAAGCGCGCCTTGCCTTACACTGGAGGATTCTGATTATTCAAACATAGGACTTACGCAAAATTGTTCCAGCTAGGCGTAGCGCCGAAGACAGTACATTAGTACGACAAGGCGGATACAACGACGCTGGGGCGGTTTTGCGTAAGTCCTAAAACAATCATGGCCTTCTCTCTCGATCATCTTCTCGTCATTGGTATCTCTTCGCGCGCCCTGTTTGATCTGGAGGCGGAAGAGACAATCTTCCAAAATCAGGGGCTCGATGCTTACCGCCAGCATCAGTTAGAAAATGAAAATGCAGTGCTTAAACCTGGTGCCGGTTACTCACTGGTGAAGGCTCTGCTCAAACTCAATAGCCTCACACCGGGACATAGACTGGTGGAAGTGGTGATCATGTCGCGTAACTCGTCCGAGACTTCTCTGCGTATTTTCAACTCGATAGAACATTACGGCCTCGACATCAGCCGCGCCGCCTTGTCGGGTGGTGCGCCGCTGACCCCGTATCTGCAAGCCTTTAACATCAGCCTGTTTTTGTCCTTGCATGAAGACGATGTACAAGCCGCGATTAATTCTGGGGTGGCCTCCGCCCTGCTGTATCAATTACCGGAGAACGCCGCCGATCTGGAACAAATCCGCATCGCCTTCGATGGCGACGCCGTGATTTTTTCAGATGAGTCTGAGCGCATCTACCAGGAACAAGGGATAGAAGCATTTGAAGCGCACGAGCGCGCCAATGCCAAGCAGCCGCTACCGGCCGGGCCTTTCGCACGTTTATTGGTGGCGCTCTCTTACTTGCAAAATAATTTCAAGACACCGGATGGCCGCGCTTTTCCGCTACGCACGGCGCTGGTGACGGCGCGCTCTTCACCGGCGCACGAGCGCGTGATACGCACCCTGCGCGCCTGGAATATCGCGATCGACGAAACCTTCTTCATGGGCGGCGTGAATAAATCGGCGGTGCTGGCGGCGTTTCAGCCGCATATGTTTTTTGATGACCAGCACGGCCACTGCATCAAAGCGGCCAGCGTAGTGCCGACCGGTCGCGTACCCATCAAGCAGGACCTGGCGCAATAAATACATATACTCCCCTAAAAATTTATAAAATACTGCCGTTTGCGCACATAGATATTGCGCAGTTTAAATTTACTCAGGGGGAGTATGCTGAATTTATAGTGAAGCTCAGGCTGCGATATGCTCAGTCCATAAAAAAATCCAGATGCTTTTGCCAGCATCTGGATTTTTATTTGGCTGAAACTAGGTACAGCCTGGTCGACTACAAATAGCTCAACGCTGTGCCAAAATATCCACCACACACAAGGCGGTCATGTTGACGATGCGGCGTACCGTGGCCGATGGTGTCAGAATGTGCACGGGTTTGGCGCAACCTAGCAAGATAGGGCCGATCGCGATATTGTTACCTGCTGTGGTTTTCAGCAGGTTGTAGGCAATATTGGCGGCATCGATATTTGGCATCACCAGCAAATTAGCGTCGCCATGCAGGGTCGAGCCTGGCATCATTTTTTTGCGGTAAGCGGTATCGAGGGCGGTGTCGCCGTGCATCTCGCCGTCAACTTCCAGATCCGGTGCATCGCGCTGGACTATTGCCAAAGCAGCGCGCATTTTCTGCGCTGATTCGCTATTACTGGAACCAAAATTCGAATGTGACAGCAAGGCCGCTTTTGGCTGCAAACCAAAGCGACGCATTTCTTCGGCCGCCAAAATCGTGA
This sequence comes from Undibacterium sp. Ren11W, assembly GCF_049340485.1. Classification (NCBI taxonomy): domain Bacteria; kingdom Pseudomonadati; phylum Pseudomonadota; class Betaproteobacteria; order Burkholderiales; family Oxalobacteraceae; genus Undibacterium; species Undibacterium sp. Ren11W. The sequence continues at coordinate 193,645 of NZ_JBMPPB010000005.1, read as the reverse complement.
TCTCGGCGATTTGCTCGGCGCTAGGGTTTTCATTGATGTGGGTATCGACCAGCACCAACTGACGATCCGGCAAGACCAGCGCATTCATGGCGGCGTAGACATTCACGCCTTCACGCTTGCCCAAAACTTGATTGACGTAATTAAGATGCAGGCCAGAAGTACCAAAGGTTCCGCAAATCATACCGTCGGCATCGCCCTTATGGATCATCATGGAACCGATCAGGGTGTGACGACGGCGCATCTCTAGTTTGGCGTAAGGTTCGGAGACGCCCTTGCGGCAAGTCATCTTATGGTAGGTTTCCCAGTAGTCGCGATAACGGGGATCGAACTCGGGATTAATCACCTCAAAGTCGACCCCGGCTTTCAGGCGCAGGCCGAACTTCTCTATGCGCTGCTCTAAAATATGCGGACGACCGACCAGGATAGGGCAAGCTAATTTCTCATCCACGATCACCTGCACCGCACGCAAGACGCGCTCTTCTTCGCCCTCGGCGTAGACGATACGCTTACGTTCTTTAGGCGCTTTCTTAGCGATCTGGAACAAGGGCTTCATGAAAGTACCGCTGTGATACACGAAGGTCTGCAATTTATCGACATACGCTTGCATGTCCTTAATCGGACGCGCTGCGACACCGGATTCTTCGGCCGCCTTGGCCACTGCTGGCGCAATCTTGATCAAGAGACGCGGATCAAACGGCATAGGGATCAGGTATTCAGGGCCGAAAGACAGATTGCTGATGCCATAGGCAGAGGCGACGATATCGGATTGTTCGGCTTGCGCCAGATCGGCGATCGCCCGCACTACCGCAATCTCCATCTCACGCGTGATGGTAGTCGCGCCACAATCTAAGGCACCGCGGAAAATGTAAGGGAAGCACAGTACGTTATTCACCTGATTCGGGTAATCCGAACGGCCAGTGGCCATCACGGCGTCGTCGCGTACCGCTTTGACTTCTTCCGGTAAAATTTCTGGAGTCGGGTTGGCCAACGCCAGTATCAAAGGCCGGGCCGCCATGCGCGCCACCATCTCTGGTTTTAACACGCCACCGGCAGACAAACCGAGGAATATATCCGCACCGTCGATAATCTCTTTTAAGCTGCGGGCCGTGGTGTCTTGCGCAAAACGCGCCTTGTCCGGATCCATCAGCTCAACGCGACCGGTGTACACCATGCCAGCCAGATCGGTGACAAAAATATTTTTGATAGGGAAGCCCAGATCGACCAGCAGATCAAGACAGGCCAGCGCCGCCGCACCAGCCCCCGAGACCACTAATTTGCAGTGATTGATGTCTTTGCCTACCACCTTCAAACCATTGAGGATAGCAGCACCGACGATAATCGCCGTGCCATGCTGATCATCATGAAAGACGGGGATCTTCATCTTGTCGCGCAATTGGCGTTCGATATAAAAACACTCAGGTGCTTTGATGTCTTCCAGATTGATGCCGCCGAAGGTCGGTTCCAGCGCAGCGATGATGTCGACCAGTTTATCCGGATCGAGCTCATTGATCTCGATATCAAAGACATCGATACCAGCGAATTTTTTAAACAGGACGCCCTTACCTTCCATCACAGGCTTGGAAGCGAGCGGGCCGATATTACCCAGCCCTAAGACCGCCGTACCATTGGTGATAACGCCGACTAAATTGCCGCGCGCTGTGTACTTAAAGGCATTGGCCGGATCGGCGACGATTTCTTCGCAAGGCGCGGCCACACCGGGGGAGTAAGCAAGCGCCAGATCACGTTGATTCGTCAATTGTTTGGTAGGAGTGACGCTGATTTTGCCCGGAGTAGGAAACTCGTGATACTCAAGCGCGGCCTGGCGTAACTGTTGACGTAATAGTTCTTTTTGATCTGACGATGAATCCATGCTGGTCGATTCCTTCTTGTTAGCTTACTAAAAACTTACTATTGGCCTGTGATTCTAGCAGACCGAAGCTTTCAACTTCATACGTATTTGTACGAACTTCATGATTTTTTTGCATAAGCAAATAATCATTTTCGGTGTAGGAATTATCGGTAAGTAGGACGTCAAGCCAGGCTATAGTCAGTCAATATAGTAATTAACTATCAAATAGATTAAATCAATTGCTTTTACAAATATCATCCTCAGACCTAAGATGGGAACCAATCCGCAGCAAACAGAACATCAGCAGCAGATAGGCAACACATAAGCAACGCATAAGCAGCACAGCAACACAAGAAAAAACGCAACACACCGTCATTTTACCAAGCTTGCAGTTTCGACCACCAGGAGAGCAATATGAGTAACACAGCCACCCCATCCGTCACCATCCAAAACCTCGAAGCCGCCTTTGCCGGTGAGTCGATGGCGCATATTAAATACCGTTACTTCGCTAAACTGGCACGCGCTGCCGGTGCCGAAGACATCGCGCTGGCATTTGAAGCGACTGCCGAGCAAGAAGTCATGCACGCTTTCGGCCACCTCGATTTACTCTACCCAAAAGCCCAGATGACGCCACAACGTGCGCTAGAGATCGCGATTGAAGGCGAGACCTATGAATATACAGAGATGTATCCAAAGTTCCGCCACCTGGCAGTAGAAGAAGGCCAGCACGCTGCCGTAGCCGAATACGATGAACAAATCGCCGAATCGAAAGAGCACGCAGAAAACTTCCAGCGCACGCTGGAAATCGCCGCAAAACGTTTCGCCGCCTTAGCCAAAGTGGAAGAGCGTCATGCCAATCATTATCGCGGTGTGTTAGCAGCCAATCCTGCTTAATTCGCCTGCTTAATTCGCCGGCTTAATTGAGCTAAACCACAATATTTAATTACTCTAGGAATTTACATCATGAAAACATATCAATGCGTCGTTTGCGGTTTCATCTATGAAGAAGCTTTGGGCTTGCCAGCAGAAGGCATCGCCGCCGGCACACTCTGGGTAGATATCCCGGAAGACTGGGAATGCCCGGATTGCGGCGTCGCCAAGGCTGACTTCGACATGGTGGAAATCTAAATGCATAACACCATCATCATCGGTAGCGGCATGGCCGCCTACAGCGTAGCGCGCGAATTACGCAAACTCGATAAAGAGCGGCCCCTCTTGATCATCAGCAGCGATGATGGTGGTTTTTACTCCAAGCCCATGCTGTCGAACGCCTTTGCGCAAAACAAACAGGCGGCGCAACTGGTCAGCCAGAGTGCCGCGCAAATGGCCGAGCAGCTCAAGGCCACGATCTTGCCGCACACCGTGGTCACGCAGATTACGCCCGCAACTAAAACCATCAGCACCAGCGCTGGCGATTTTGAGTACGACAAACTGGTGATCGCAGTTGGCGCCCAGCCCATCCGTTTGCCGATAGCCGGCGACGCGGCCGCGCAGGTTTTATCGGTGAATAATGTTGCGGATTACGCTGCCCTGCGCCAGCGCATCAGTGCGCATGGCGACGCCTGCCGCATCACAATACTCGGCGCAGGTTTAATCGGCTGCGAGTTTGCCGATGATCTGGCGGGGGCCGGGCATCTGGTCACCCTGGTCGATCCGAATCCTTTGCCATTGGCGGCACTGGCACCCAAGCCGATTTCTATCGCGCTGCAATGCGCGCTGGAGCAACGCGGAGTACAGATGCAATTAGGCAGCACCGCCGCCAGCATAGATATCTCCAGCAATAGCCACGCCAGCAGCAGCCCGGTCTTGCAAGTCAAACTGAGCAACGGCAGCACATTTGAAACCGATCTGGTCTTGTCGGCAGTAGGTTTGCGCCCCGATCTGCGTCTGGCGCAAGCGGCTGGCCTCGCCACCGAGCGCGGCATCCTGGTCGACACCACCGGCATGAGCAGCGCGCCCGACGTGTATGCGCTGGGCGACTGCGCCCAATACACCAATCCGCTAGACGGTAGCCGCCCGGTATTGCCCTACATCGCCCCCATCATGACGGCAGCGCGCGCCATTGCAATGAGCTTAACGGGCCAGATCACACAAATAGAACTAAAGCCCGTCCCGGTCATCGTCAAAACCCCGAGCTACCCTATCGCCCTAATCGCCCCCGCCCCACCGCTTGCGGCACTAGGCCAGTGGCAACACGAACAAAACGACGGTATCACCATCTGCCGTTTTTACGACGCAGAGCAACGCATGACAGGCTTTGCCGTCGCCCCGCAAGACGCTAAACACCGCGCCGCCTTGTTGGCAGAAATGAGTGCAGCAACACCAGCCAAGCTGGTAGCCTGAACAAGGTAATAGTAGCCTGCGCCGTAAAATATTTGCGGTGCAGGCTGTAATGCCGTTCAGTTAAACCTTGTCCTATGTATCGTCATTCCCGCGAAGGCGGGAATCGGGCGACGTAAAAGCCTAAAGACACTGGATCCCTGCCTACGCAGGGATGACACCTAGACGGATTGGAGCTTAACTGAACGGCATTACGATGCAGGCTGTGCTTACCAAAGCCCAATAGCAGCTAGCCCAACGCGCATAGTCCATGCGCTTCTCCAAGCACTTAGGCCTGCGAGCCGCATGGGATATGCGCGTTGGCAGGGGTGCTAGTTGAATCCATATAGCGCAATACGTTTGCAGCTATTGTGGCCTTAGGAATCCAAGCACAATTAATTATCAAATTACTAGCACTACAGAAAGCGCATCGCTTACAATCCCCAGTGTGACCGCCACGGAGGCGGTTCAGTCCAACAAGGTTTATCCGCCGCAAGCAGTCCGCGGATTTTATTTTGCGTTCCGATGCGGCGGATAAACGCTATTCGTTAGCGGCTATGAATAAAAATTCTTTTACGCGTATCGTCAGCATTGGAATTGTAGGTCAAGTTCTTTGCTTCTTAATTGTTGCGATTATTGGCCAACTTGTCGTTCCTTGTTGTCGCAATATGTCGCCTGAAGTTCCAATGTGGTTTTCGTATTTATCATCACCACTGTATTTTTTTAGTATTCTTGTTCCGGGATATTTTATAGGTAGGCTTGAGCACAGCCGTTTCGCATTTGCAGGAATTATTGTTGGAGCTGTCGGTTCTATAATATGGAGTGTTATAGGCGCATTCTTGATGCTTCAAATTTTTCCTGAGCGTGCGGTAAGTGAATTGGGCACTATTTCGAGCGTCCTACATAGCATTGGCAGTTTGGAGGTTATGTTTTCTTTTGCTATTACTGCGTCATGTCAGGGATTGGCAGCTTGCACCGCAGCTTGTGCTGGACACGTTTTTAGCGCTAACCATGCATTCGAGCGGGACGCGTCAGAATCCCCGCGCCCTTCAATTTAATCGTTAGACCAACACGATGTTTGTCTTTCACGGTACTGACGGTGAAAACGCGAAGCGCTATGTTTGCGCGGGTATCGACGCTCACCTCTTGCGTACTCGTGCATATCACGGTCCCCAAGATAAAGAGCCGGGCTTGTTTGTCACACCCCGATTTGACGTAGCAAGAAGATTCGGGCTCTACGTGATTCAGATTGAAGTCGAGTTATCTGAATTGAGCGTTCCTCCGGCGCTCCGTCAAGCAGGCGCATCGCTCGAACAAGCTTTGACAGCTTCATTTGAACCCCAAGCGCTCATAACCTCGCGTATTGAGCCGAGCCGGGTCAGCATTGTCGAGTCGCAGGCAAACAATTATTCCTTCAATCCGTTCGATGATTCAGTACCACTACAAGGCATTCATGATGACGATACCGGTAGCATGGCCTAACCCGGCGCTCAACCTCGCTCCCTTCAGTCGCTGGACGCTGCGCGATAAAGCCGCGCAGTTCCGGGTAGCTCAACGTTGAGGCTGTATTTAAAGTCCAAAACGTGTAAACGAATCGAACACTGTAAACCTTAGATCTTCAAACGTTTTTTTGAAGATCAGCATGGCACGTTACAAGATTATTGATCACAATCCCAAGTTCATCCCCGTGGTGCTTGATGCGCAACTCATGGCTGGCAGTTTTGAATATGCGCTCGACTACCTGATCGACAACGAACTCGATTTATCGCGCTTTGATAAGCGCTACAAAAATGATGACACCGGTGCCCCCGCGTATGCACCTGCTGTGATGCTCAAGATTGTGTTACTCGCTTAGGCCGAGATGAGGAAGTGATCCGCAACGACATCCGGCATCAAGAGAAGGAAGATGAGCGATTGGAGCAGCTTGGGCTGTGGAGCCAAGTTGCCGCCGATTCGGTGGCGCCAAGAGTTGGGGTTGCGTTAGCGACCCCGTTTAGCTGCTTTGAGCGACTCAACATTTTGAAAATCCCCGCCTTTGCCGGGGGATGGTTATTTCACTTGCTCAACAGTTAACCCAACGGAGTGGCAATTCGCGCGTATCTGCCGTGGTCCACGGCGAGCCAACTTTGGCATAAATTTCTCAATTTACGATATTTACTATTATTTAAATGATGTTTTATTTAATTTAATGTATAGTTAGATCATAATATTCAGTCAATATGGATATCACTTTCGACAACAGGGAGGATTTCATGGCTAACACTGCGTCCTGGTTCATGTTTTTCTGGGAATCGGCCACATCGCCTTTGGTTTAATGCGCTACCAGGCTCCTGTTGTCGATGCAGTGACCGCTGGCTTCATCGACAAGTTAGAAATCAAAAGATGTAGCTCTGATTAGCAAGGCTGAAAACGTCATCAATAAATTTAAGCAACATGAAAGGAAATCCTATGGAAAAGTTAAATTACTGGTACTTAGGCGCAACATTGCTGTGCTTGTTCATGATGGGGATGCAAATATTCGTTGGCGGCCCGCAATTGCATGCACCGATTCAACAAAGCTCACTACCTCCGGGCATTCGGGCAGTTGCGCAAGTTGCTTGGCATTCCGTGACCACAGTCTATGGGTTGATGGTTGCTGCTCTACTCTTTCTATTCATGAAACCTCAGAAACAAACTATTGGACGCATACATGTCAACCGAACACCATCACGCAACATCTGTGTCGCTTCCTCCTGAGTCGGCGATTGCTAAAGCCTACGTATCGATGAATCTCGCAGATGCCTACTCGATCGAGCTTCCACCCGGAGCGTCGACCAATCCCGAATTGTTGGCGAGGTTTATCTTCGCTCACCAAGCGCCCTGGATCAGCAGCCTCATGGCGGTTCGAGACGCGGTCGTGGCCGGTTTCGGCCTCAAGACAGCTAAGCATCTCGCATCACTGGAGGCGAAAAGCGGAACGGGCCGACTCGGCATCTTTAAGATCTACAGCATAAGTCCAACTGAAGTTGTTCTTGGAGAAGACGACCAGCACCTGGACTTCAGGCTCTCTGTTCTGTGTTCCGGTCAGTCATCGCCGGGAGCTAAACGTCACTTGATTCTGTCGACCGTTGTCCATTGCCACAATCGCTTAGGTCGTCTCTATATTTTTCTCATTGCCCCGTTTCATCGCTTAGTCGTTCAATCCAATCTTCGTAGTGCGGCACGGATCGGTTGGCCGTCGGCGACGGAGGCGTAAGCCAAAGTCCAAATCATCATGCGCGGCCAACTGAGGTCTAACCCTTCCATCGGGCGGACGTCTTCCTGGTAGCTTCGCCCGCTTCTAGCCGCCGCTCATGTCAAACGTTGGGAGTCTTAAATGAACATGCATATGAAACCGAAAACACTCATCGTCGCGACAGTTCAAGTCGCCTGTCAGCTTGGTAACCGCAATAGCAATCTTGCGAATGCAGAGCAGTACATACTGCAGGCGGGGCAAAAAGGTGCCAAGCTGGTTCTCTTGCCAGAGATGATGCCGGGTGGATATACGCTCAATGAATCGATCTGGGAGACGGCAGAACCCTTCGATGGACCGTCTACGCAGTGGATGCGTGAGCTTTCAAAGCGCTGTGCCATCTACCTTGGTACCAGTTTTCTTGAGGCAGATGGTGAAGATTTCTATAACACGTTTGTCCTCACCGGCCCTGAAGGAGAGGTGGTTGCGCGTGTCAGAAAAAGCCCCCCGGCTTCTTTCGAGGCGTATTTCTTTGCTGGGGGTTCTGATTGCCATTGGTTTGATACTCCAATAGGTCGCATTGGGGTTGGCATTTGCTTTGAGAACGCTCTGTATGAACGCTATGCGGAGCTACATCAAGCGGGGATTGATTTGTATCTGCGTCCGTTTTCTGGGGCGTCTTTTGAAGCAAAGTTTCCAGTGCGACAGCTCGACGCAGACGTTCTCAACTCAGCATTGCGGGACGGAACGGCAGAGACGGCCAAGTTGATGGGAATTCCTGTCGTCATGGCGAACAAAGTCGGCCGTTTGATTACTACCCTTCCAGCAGGATTCCCGCCTCAGGATATTGAATTTCCTGGCTTTAGCGCCATCGCCGATAGCGACGGCACGCTCCTAGGGCAACTCGGGCCTGGCGCACAGGGAGTCGTTGTCGGAACCATTCACCTCAAGCCCGAGCGCAAGAAAGCGGAGCTAGTTCCGCGAGTATTCGGACGCTGGACTGCGAAGATGCCTTGGTGGGGATTCATTTGGGTGCTGACCCAAAAAATGGGTGAGAGGGCCTATGCCAAGAGCGCATTGCGTAAATCAAAAGCGCTGGCAGTGACAGAGACGCCCAACCCTTCGTTACAGCGGACTGCCTCCGGCAGCCGCTGAACTCAAAATGTAAGGTGTCACAAATACCAATCTTGTTGTGCACGCAGCGTCGCATGCATAATTCCCAAAATCGCAATTTCACACCCTCAAGTCAGCCTACAGATGCCAAGCACTCTCCTTTCCTCAATCTCAGCGTGGGCGCTTCTGGCGCTCGGCGTGGCTCACATCGCATTTGGCGTCGTCAAGTTCAAAGCACCACTACGCGAAGCGCTCTCTTCGGGTTTCGTAGGCAGGTTCTCAGCGCCAGAACTCCGTCGCACGGCGTTCTGGTTTGTACTCTTTGGGATACCACTCACCCTTGCCGGTCATGTTGCGGTTCTTGCAGCAGGCAATGCCGACCTCGCATTACTCAGAATCATCGGCGCCTATGTGTTCGTGGCGTCACTCATCGGCGTTGCAGCCTTTCCAAAATCACCATTCCCGGCGTCACTTGGCGTGTCGGTCTTGCTGCTTTTGGCTGGGTATGGCTTCTGAGCGCGCGAGGCGAACAAAACGACGGCATCACCATCTGGCGTTTCTACGATGCCCCGTAAGACGCCAAACTGCGCGCCGCCTTGCAGACAGAAATGAGCACAATAAAGCGCGCCAAGCTGGCTGCCTGAGCAAGGTAAAAGTAAGCTGCACTGCAAATTATTTGCAACGCAAACTATGCTTACAAAATCCCGCCAAGCGGCAGGCCCAACGCGCATATTCCATGCGCTTGTTGGCGGCATCGCCCCGCTAGGCCGCATGGGATATGCGCGCTGGCAGGGGGTATTGAGTTCTTTGGCACAATACGTTTGCAGCTATTGAGGCCTTAGGAGTCCAGGCACAATTAATTATCAGATTACTAGCAATACCGCAAACGCATCGTTTACAATCTCCAGCGTGAGCGCTACGGAGGCGGTTCAGTCCAACATGGTTTATCCGCCGCAAGCAGTCCGAGTATCTTATTTTTGCGTTCCGATGCGGCGGATAAACGCTATTCGTTAGGTGTCAAAGGAGGAATCTCGTGCCAGTCAATGAACTCAAGGAAATTTTGCTTTGGTGCGTCGGCATCAACTACGTAATCCTGCTGGTCTGGTTCGGTGTGTTCTTCCTTACCCATGATTGGCTCTTTCGGACGCACACACGCTGGTTCAAGGTGTCGGCCGAGACTTTTGATGCGCTTAACTATGCCGGTATGGCCATGTACAAGATAGGCATCTTGCTTTTCAATTTGGTACCGTGGATCGCTCTTTGCGTTGTCTCGAGATAAAACGCTATGGCAGCCAACCGAAGCTCATCTGCACATGTTCTCGCTTTCCATTCAAACGCTGCGCTCACGCGTCGCTGTAATGTGTTCACATCGAAAGCCTCAGTCGGAGCCAGCGCGTGGCATCTAACCCTTCCATCGAGGGGACGTTAGTCATCCATGAGTATCGAAGAACCGAACTTAGAAAATTATGGCTCGCCAACTTACCCGCTCACACCCGATCCAGAAACAAATATTCGTCTGAGCGCAATTTTGAACGAGGCGGCTCATGTTTTTGATTGGCATGCGGAAGGTTTATGGCGGACGGCGTATAAGGATGGATTTGCGCGCCTGCTCGTGCCGAATATTAGGCTGCATCCGAAATTGATTAGGAGTATTCTAAAACTTAATGATCGCGTTTTCTCAATGGTGGCTTATCGTGCAGTTGAGCTTATCAAGAACAATGTCGATGACTAACAAGACAGTCGACTGGGAATCGCCAATGACGATTTCTCTCTTTTTTAAATATATGGTGGCGGCGATCTCGTCATTTCAGCGTTAGGCCAATATGCAACGACGCATCAGATACTGGGGAATCTGTTTCGCCATTTTGTGTGGCACTTCGACCGCCCACGCTCAGCTCTTTGAGGCAGACTCGAAGCGTTACGGCAATCCAAAAATGGACATCGTCATGACGGAAGTCGAACGGCGACCAAATTCCTCTGTAATTGATATCAAGATTACCTCGATAGGCTCCTCAGTTGGCTCGTCTTTCTTCCTCCTTTGCAGCATTCGTCAACTCGCTCAACTTCGAGGAAATTACCGCTACATAGTCAAACTAGAGGGGACGCCAAAGCTGGGACAAATGCTCATTGGCCTGCTTCGCAGCTCGTCGGAAAAACTATCGGATTTAGGACCAGAATTTGCGAACGTCGACGCACTCAAAGCTGTCATCGATTTAGACCAATTTGCTGAAATATGCGCTTTCACCAAGTAGCAGATTACACTCCAACTCGCCCTCATCGACAGTCAACAGCTGCGCAGCCCCCATCAATAAACGGGCAGCATCAATTTAAAATAATCGATGCGGCGCCATTAATTTCCTTTAAGTTCAAACCGCTCTCATACGCAGCACAGATGTTATTCCGGAGTTTTTATTAATGAAAAAAGTTATTTTTTCTATTGTATCGCTAGTGGTTCTTGCATTTATTGTGGCTTTGCTTGCTGGCTTTGTGCAGAACGAATCTGATTTTGCATTTGGAAATTTTGATAGTTTCGAGGCCACTCTGATCAATAAGGGTGGCCCGCATTCAGCGCAGCGTCGGCCAAGGTATTACCCTGTTTTCTTGTCGCGCAATGGCCAACGCATTAAGCTTGACGTGGGTTTTGTTGCCACGGAGCTCCCGCAGATCGGCGAGACTGTGATGTTGCGCTGCGCTAGAAGCCGGCCTGGAAATTGCAGAACATCGTCAATGCCAGACTTGGACCCAGTTTTTTGGGTGCCTGCAACGATACTGGCATTGCTGCTTAGTGTCGTCTTTTGTGTTTTGGGCTTGAAGCGTATTCAAAAAAAATAAACTGTGTTTTGGGCGTTTATATTTAACGCCTATCATTTACGCCTATCATTAACGTCTATCAAGTGGACTTGCTCCACCTAAGTCCTTAACCAGCAATCAGTAGTACCTCAATCGCCGCCGTATTTCGCCATATCGCATCTCAAAACAGCCCTCTGCCAGCGCGCATATCCGATGCGGGCTGCAGCCCGATGTGCTTGGAAAGGCGCATGGGATATGCGCGTTGGCAGGGGTTACTATTCAAACTCTCGTAGCCGCGCTGCATGTACCCGATTACGCTGCGTTAATCGGGCCTACAACTCCTAACGCATAGTCCCGGCAATTAAAAAAAGCTAAACAGCCACTAAAGGGTCCGCATCGAAATAATAAAGCGAGACTTCCAAATTTAATATGTTTTTTCTAACTGTTCATCCCTAAAAAGCTAAATCCTTGCATAATTGCTACCGTGCAAATGCTTGCTCGCCTATGCGAGAAAAGAAAATGCTAAAGAAAAATCCATGCAAATAACGGGGACATTATGAATAAAAAAATCATTAGTGCATTGGTAGTGAGTTTGTCAGTAACGATCTTGGCGGGATGCGGTGGCGGCAGCGCTAGCAGCGACAGCAACGCGCAGGATGCCAACAGCCAGAACCAAATCAATGCGAGTCTGGTGCCAGTGATATTGCCTGGGCCGATATCATTGAATTCACCCAATCCGCCGACTGGCGACAGCTACGCGATGTCATTGGCGATTCCGCCACGCCACCAGTGGAATGTCAATTACGGTTATTGTGGTGAAGTGTCCTTTATCAGCGCCGGTTTGTATTACGGCCAGTATGTATCGCAATACGCGGCACGCGCTGCCGCGTCGCCGGGCGTGAATCAAAGCGAGTCCAGCAGCCAGCTGTTAATTTCGGTCAACGATTTGACTGCGGCAGCCAATATGCATCTGAATGCACTGGAGTGGAATTGGCAATCCAACACGCTCACGACCAGCCAATATCTAGCCTGGATCAAGGGCTACGTGCTGGCAGGCTATCCGGTGATCATGGGGGTGTACACGAACAGGTTTAAGCCTGGCGGCAACCCAGCGGCCGGCTTTACCAGTTACGACCATATCGTGCCGGTCACTGGTATCGCATCGAATCACCCTTTGGTGCCGGGATTTAATCAGACGTATTACGCCGACGATATTTTGCAACTGAGCGACAACAGCGGCTATAACAATGTCAACTACCCCAATCTGGTGGCGAATCCACCGACGGCTGCCTATTTATTCCAATATGGCTTCGGCGCGTTCCAAATGACACGTGTCCAGGCTAACGCCTCCACTGCGCCGCCGTATTCGCTGGCCTTGCATAGCGACAAGAGTAATCAAAATGTCGCCGTTGCGATCACCGGCGTGATCGATCTGAATAAGGAAACCGTTCCAGTGCGACTGGCTACCGATTTGAATGAGGAAACCCCGGAAATCAGCAATGGAGCGAATACCGCACCAGCAGCAGTACCGTTGACCTTGACCGCGACCGTGTACGGTTTGACCGCCGGGCTTAAATACAATGTGTATGAGTACAACTCGCTGGCAGCCATCCCAAATTCTGCCTTCAACGCCAATGCTGCGGCGGCCGCCCAAAGTTTTACGTTTGTCGCCACGGCTTCTACCTATGTGCTTCCGGCGATAAAAATTATGTCGAATCAGGTAGCCGCGTTCCGCGCTGTGCCGGCATCGGCGCATTAAAGCATGGCCGTAAAATCGCGCATTCGTCAGTATTGATAGTTACGGAAATCGGGTCTTAAAGAATTCCATTTATTTAGTTACTGTTTAGCCCGCTATACAAAGCCCGTCTCCCGCTAGCGGGCGAGGGAGTTTTCCTAGCGGACTGAACAGTTAGCTTTTTTTGCGTGTTAATTCGGAAGTAGCCATACAATGAAGTGATACAAAAAAATTCTGGAAATGCCAGAATTAGATCTTCGCCGAGGGCGTATTCTTTTAATTTTTGTCTTCAGTGTCGCAGACTAGCAGCGAAAAGAAACACCATGTAAAGACGGATGTACACACGCATGACACAACATTGGCGTATAACAAAATGCTGGACCAGGCCGGCCGCGATGCGCTTCAGTATTTTTTAATTTCGTGGTCGCCCGTGCGTTCACCATCGCGTTGTGCCATCAATGCGCAGCGCAGTAAAGCCGTGCCGGAATGGCACAAATTTCTATCTTAATGGAGAAGTGACATGACAACACCAGCCAAGAATACGATTTGCCTTTGGTACGATGGCAGCGCCGAAGATGCAGCGCAGTTTTACGCCAAGACCTTTCCCGATTCGTCCGTCGGTAAGGTGTACCGAGCACCGGGTGACTTTCCGTCAGGGAAGAAAGGGGACGTCTTGACCGTCGAGTTTACTGTGCTGGGTGTTGCCTGCCTCGGGCTCAATGGCGGGCCTGCGTTCAAGCACAATGAAGCATTCTCGTTTCAGGTCGCAACCACCGACCAAGCCGAAACAGATCGCTACTGGAACGCGATTGTCGGTAACGGCGGCCAGCAGAGCGAGTGCGGCTGGTGCAAGGATAGATGGGGATTATCCTGGCAGATCACACCTCTGGCGCTGACAGAGGCGATCGCTGATCCCGATACCGCTGCTGCCAAGCGTGCGTTCGATGCGATGATGACTATGCAAAAAATTGACATCGCCGCGATCGAAGCGGCGCGCCGCGGCTGAGTTGCGGGCCTGGCCTAACAATTCGGTAGAGTGCACGCGGCCTGCTGATTCACTCGCTGCACTCAGCAACTCTCATCGCAAACACTAGATAACAAATGAAAAAACATTCTATTGCCTGGATCTATTTAGCCGGGGTCATTGCCCTGATTGGCGCGGCGATTCACCTAGCTGCTATTTTTTCTGGTGCTGGCTGGTACCGTTTTTTCGGCGCGCCTCCCTTGATTGTCGAATCTGCCAGGTCGGGTACTTTACTCGCGCCAGTTGGGGCTATGCTGATCGCCGCGTTAATGGGGCTTTGCGCAGCGTATGCGTTTTCTGCACTTGGTTTGATTCGTAGAATGCCGCTGCTTCGTCTCATGTTGGCGGGCATGGCAAGCGTTTGCCTGGTTCGCTCTTTCGTGCTGCTGCCTTTGTCGATTTTCCATCCTGAGCTTCGCAACACGTTTGAAGTCGTCGCTGCTGTAGTGTGGGGCCTTGCCGGAATGGGCTTTCTGGTGGGCTACTATCATTCGCGATTGGTAACTACTAAAAATGCTGCCGTAAATGCTGCAGTAAATGCAGTCTGATCAATCATTCACGTGGGTCAGCTACACCGTCCCGTCACATCGTCCGATTGCGCAGTCGCACAACTCAGGCGTTTGACCTCGCAATAAACTTACCATGATACTAAAGGCCTTATGAGACACAGCGAAAGACACAGAACACACCGAACAGGCTGGCTGCGTGCCGCTGTTCTTGGCGCAAACGACGGTATTGTTTCGACCGCCAGCCTAGTCTTGGGGGTCGCGGCCGCCAGTGCAGGCACTCAGGGTATCTTGCTGGCAGGAGTTGCCGGTCTGGTCGCGGGTGCCATGTCTATGGCTGCTGGCGAATATGTATCGGTGAGTTCGCAAGCCGATACCGAGCGCGCGGATCTTGCGAGAGAAAGCCTAGAGTTGGCCGAGAATCCCCAGCAGGAACACGCTGAGCTGGCAGGCATTTACGAGAAGCGCGGGCTAGACAAAAAACTGGCCTCAGAAGTCGCGACTCAATTAACGCAACATAACGCACTGGCCGCGCATGGACGTGATGAGCTAGGCATATCTGACACATTGGCGGCCAAACCTGTGCAGGCGGCGTTAGCCTCGGCGGGAACCTTTGCAGTCGGCGCAGCCCTGCCGCTACTGATGGTGCTCTTACTTCCGGCTTCTGCGCTGATGTGGGGTGTGGCTGCAAGCTCGCTCTTGTTTCTCGCGCTATTGGGTTTTCTGGCGGCACGCACCGGCGGCGCACCCGTGCTTGCGTCTGTCGTTCGCGTTACGTTTTGGGGTGCGCTGGCAATGGGATTGACCGCTGGAGTTGGTGCCCTTTTTGGGGTGGCCGCTTGAGATCCATCATGCCTGGGGGTTTGAGATCCCATCCCTCGCTAAGCCCAAGCCTGTTCGGCTGTGGCAGAACGCTACGCTTAGTCCAGATGCATTATGTCCACACGCACTGTGCATAGACGAATTTTCAGCTTGCTGCTAATCCCTTTCATCAGCATGTTGCAGGGAGCGACGATGATTGACCAAGTTGCAGTAAAACAGCACGCCGCAAGCGAACTGAATGATTACGTTCAATCGGAGCTTCCCGGTCTGCAATACATTGTCGTCAGCGCCGACCAGCTACTGTTCGAGTATGCCGGTGGCTGGGCGGATATCCAGGCGCAGAAGCCGATGACAGCCGATACCACGCTGATGGCCTACTCGATGACCAAGACCTTTACTGCGGTCGCGATGATGCAATTGGCAGAGCGCCACAAGCTCAAGCTGGACGACCAGATCGACCGCTATCTGCCGAATAGCCCCTATCACGGTCACGGCATCAGCCTGCGGCAGCTGCTCACCCACACGGCCGGCGTGCCAAATCCACTGCCGCTACGCTGGGTACATTTGGCCGCCGAGAATGCAGCGTTTAATGAGGCGGATGCACTGGCCACGGTGCTGCGCGACCATCCTGATCTGGCGTTTGAGCCTGGCCGCAAATATGCCTACTCAAATATCGGCTACTGGCTGCTCGGCAAAGTAATCGAACAAGTCAGCGGCCTCACTTATGCAGCCTATGTGCGCGAGAATATCCTCCTGCCTTTACAACTGCCATTGCAGGAAATGGACTTCATCATCCCCGATGCGGCGCATCATGCGAATGGCTATCTCAAGAAATATTCCGTAATGAATTTGGTCAAAGGCTTAGTTATTGACCGCAAGTTCATCGGCGGCTACGAAGGCCCATGGTTGCGACTCAACAACCACTATCTCAACGGCCCCGCTTTTGGCGGTCTGATCGGCACGGCACATGGATTTAGCCGATTCTTGCAAGACCAGTTGCGCAGCGAATCGCTACTGTTAGCGCCGGAGACCAAACGACTATTCGAGACCAGGCAGACCGATAGCGCCGGCCGCCCCATAGCTATGACGCTAGGCTGGCACATAGGCGAAGCGCAAGGCCTCAGTTATTTTTTCAAGGAAGGCGGCGGTGGCGGCTTCCATAGCGAGATGCGGATCTACCCCAGCAAGGGCATAGCAACAGTGGTGCTGGCCAACAGTACAGAGTTTAACTCTAGCCGATTCCTGAACCGCTTTGACCGCAGGTTTTTGCAAGATCGTCGCCCGCAATAAGCAGGCTAGCAGGCGGCAATAACTAGTGACGCTTACGGCCACAAAAACACCGTAAAAATCATATACTCCCCTATTTTTCAAATAATATACGCCACTTGCGCATACAGATAGTGCGTACTAAAAAAACACTAGGGGGAGTATGCTTTAATAGCGATAGCATGTCAGTACCCAAAGGCAAGGCTAAGCTATCCACCTGACCAAGCAGCCCAGACCTCAGCAAGCGCACAGCTCAGGCAAAAAACAAATGGTAACTTTACTAATTTTATTGATAGAATGCACAGCAATCTCTATGTCCCTTTTTTCTCGTGGTGTTTAATCCTTCTTGCTTGAGGCAATCACGATAAGTGTTAAGCGGCATAAGGCTTTGCCGAGACAAACAGCTTGTAACTAAGTTTTTTATCGTTTTTTTCAACATGTGAAAATTAAAATGCGTTACTGCGCATCCTCTCCAACCATGATCGTCAACATACTCGCCGCGCTTCTGACCCTTCTTTCTGCCTACCTCGGCTTCTGGGCTATTTCAGCCAGCGCGCCGTTTTGGTGGTTGGGGTCAGCGGTCGTGCTCGCAGTAGCGATTGGTTTGCTACTCCGCAAGCGCTGGGCTCAGTACGCATGGCACACACTTGCGCTTCTGGCAGTCATTGCTTGGTTGGTCTCGGTCGGTCGCGTGGCCATTTCGGAATGGCCATATTCAAGTGCAATGTCTACCTCGCTCTCGTTGTTCCCAGGTTCTGTGCTCCTATTGGTTTGCATCGGAGGCAGCTACGTCGTAGCCAAGCACTATCGACGCACACAGAATGCACTCTAACCCTTCCTGCAAGCGGGTGTACCTCCAGCACGCGGCAAACGTTGAACATCATGAGCACAAACCCACAGATCACTTTCAAAACTGATTTCTTCAAGCCTATCTCGGGCGAAGATAAGGAAACAAATCCAGGGCGCTTTGGCAAAGCATTGGCTCAGTGGTTGACTGAACACCTTAAACTGCGAGGGGTAGCCGTTGAAGGTGTCATCCCTGAAGATTTTGGTTGGGTTATCATGCTTTCTCGCAAACCATTTTTACTTTGGCTCAGCTGTGGCAACACTGATGGCAGCACAACCGAATGGAGTATTTTTCCCGTCGCGGAAGTTTCAACGCTTCAGCGTCTATTCAACCCTGCTGATCCAGCGCCCGAAATTGAGAAACTGAAAGTTCATCTTTCCGAATTGGTGCTATCTATTCCTGGAGTTTCCGATGTTACCTGGGATTAACTGATGCCTAATCAAGCAGTCGAGGCGAACGACTGTCAAACGGTTTTTCTTCGACCACTTCACCTGTGCCCTCTCACTTCCACGCTAGTCCCATGAAATTACACTCACCAGAGAATTATCAAGCGGAATTGGCAAAGCGCTATGAGCGCGTTGCCGCTAGTCTTCATCTGATTATTCCTTTTGCCAAGCTTGAACACATCGGTTCTTCTTCAGTACCGGGTGCGATTTCCAAGGCTGACCTCGATGTTTGCATGATCGTGAGTGGGGAGTGAATGTACGAGATCGATTTAATTTCGCAATAAAGCAAGACCGTCAGTCGTAAGTAATAATAAGTAACTCAATAGCGCCGATGTATTGCTCGCTTGTTTGCCAGCTTATTTGCCCGTTTGTTTAGCTGGCGTGCGTAACACGATTTTTCATATCGCCTATTTGCCCTCATCAGGAGAATTTGTGGAAAAAATTGATCTCAAGAAGGAACTGAAACACTTGTATTTGGCTTCCGCCAAAGAGGTAGTGCAAGTTCAGGTGCCGCCGCTTAAATTTCTGATGGTGGATGGCGCAGGCGATCCGAACACGTCGCCAGAATACGCCGAAGCGATAGAAGCCCTATTTTCAGTTTCTTACACGGCTAAGTTCATGCTTAAAAAGGGCGAACAGGCTGTAGATTACGCGGTCATGCCGCTAGAAGGCTTATGGTGGGCGGACGACATGTCCGTCTTCGCAAGCGAGGACAAATCGCAGTGGCAATGGACGATGATGATCATGCAGCCATCCTTTGTCGCAGACACGGTGATTGAAGCGGCGATTGCCGAGGTCAAAAAGAAGAAGGCCCTGTCCGCGATCAGCCGCTTGCGGCTAGAATCATTCACAGAAGGCCTATGTGCCCAAGTGCTGCACCTTGGCCCGTTCGCTGAAGAGGGCCCGACGATACAACGCCTACACGATTTTATCGATGGGCGCTCCGCCCGAGTGGGGAAACATCATGAGATTTACCTCAGTGATATTCGACGCGCAGATCCTAAAAATTGGAAAACCATCATTCGCCATCCTATGCAGGCCGGCTAAGCCCCGATCGCGGCGGCTGTTGGCATTGCAGGGCGCTGGAATTTATGCGGCGTCTTTTGCCGCCGCAACAAATAATTCTGTAATTGGAAGTGCATATGAAAAAATCCGACGCTAAGCTAGAGCAGTCAGCCACCGAGCTGATCTCACAAAAAATCGCCGCGCTCGCCGACTGGCGCGGCGATACGCTGAGCCGGATGCGCCAGCTCATCCAACAAGCAGATCCCGATGTGGTCGAAGAATGGAAATGGATGGGCACGCCGGTGTGGTCGCACCAGGGCATCATCTGTACCGGCGAAACCTACAAGGATAAAGTCAAGCTGACCTTCGCCAAGGGTGCGTTTTTACACGATAGCAACGGCCTATTCAACGCCAGTCTGGACGGCAACTTACGGCGTGCGATCGACATCTACCAAGGACAGGAAGTGGATGAAACGGCTTTCCAGCAGCTAGTCTTGCTCGCCGTGGCGCTAAACCGCGCTGGCAAGGCGAAGCCGGCTAAGTAAGCGTAATCCGCCACCACATTCCCCCGCCAAGACGCATAGCCCATGCGCCTCTGCAAGCACTCTGGCCGGTAAGCCGCATGGACTATGCGCGCTGGCAGCACCTCTCTCATAAAAACATCGCTTTCCCATTTTAGAGTTTAAATACTAATTCTACGTAGAGTGTTTCTACATAAGGGATTTAATTAAAAAGCAAGATTTTTTCGTGCGAATTTTGCTGCAATGCAAATTGACAGAGCAGGCGCTTAGTTTCAATACTTGCCGTCGATCAGATACAAAATGCCCATCACAAAAACTTCGTGGAAAACGCATTTCCTGATTGTTGTTGCTGTCGTTGTTGCTGCTGCTATCAATTTTCAAACGCCATAGTCTTAGAAAAAATAAAAATTATCCCTAGGTTATAAAAACAGGAGACAAAGATGAAGATGAGATTTCGTACTGCTATACGCACGCTGTTACCCATTACCGTACTGGCATTAGGCGCGCAAGCTGCCGCCAGCACTCTGAACCAAAATGTATCGTGGACCATAGACCGGGCTGGCACCACCAGCAAATACCGGGTGGTTGCCTATGGCGATTCTATCTATGCCGGTTACAACGGCTCTACCGTCAACGCGGCTAAATATGCGGCGCCCACCGTGGATGCCGAATACATGTCGGCTCTGTGGAACGCCGATATCGAGAGCGTACGCCGTACCAAATCCGGTGCGATTGCCTCGGATGTGTATAACAACAAGATCGTCGCCGAACGCTCTTACATGCAAGCCAGCAACACCCGCGTGGTCACCTTCGAGATGTGCGGCAATGATGGCTTGCAGGCGCGCTCTAGCTTCAAATCTCAGACCGGCACCTGCGATTACAGTGTACTGACGGCCGCTGAGGCAAGCTGCAAGACTTATGTAACGGCCGCGATGGATTACATCAACGCCAACGCTTATTCCGGCGTCAAACTGAAAGTAATCTCTAACCTGCACTACCCTGGCTATGCAGCGGATAATACCCAGAGTTCCTGCAAAGATGCGAGCACTGGAGCCACGGTTAAGATGCAAGACAAATTTTTGCCTTCCATCGCCAGAATTAACTTCATGATGTGCGATGTGGCGCGCCAAAAAGGCTTCCAATGCGCTGACAATTTCGCCCAGTACATGGGGGCTGATTACGATAGCAATGGCGACGGACAGATCGATTCTAGCGCGCTGCGCTATGTGCTCGGCGAGAGCGAAGCTAGCTATGTGACGCGTACGCTAACCACACTGCGCTCTACCATACGCGATGCCAACACGCATTTTGTATCCGCTGGCAGCAGCTACGATTACATCCAGTCTGATGATACCCATCCAACTTACACCGGCAGCACAGTTACCGCTGGTTTGTTTGGCGGTAGCACCGGTACTGGCGCGCCACGCTACACCTCGTTTGTGAGCGGAAAAAATCCGATCTGGAATCAATACGGCCACGAGCGCATGGGTTGGGCTATCTCGACCTTCAACCCGGCAGCACCGTAATTCTCCGGAGCCAGTAATCTCTTGGATACACCACGTAGTTCTAAGCCCGCGCCGACCGAGAAGAATACGGTTGTTGCGGGCCAGCTCTGGAGCCCCTCACGGGGCTATCTCATCATCGCCCTGCTGCTGGTTGCAGGCGGGCTATGTTTTTTCTTCTTTCAATTGATGTCCGCTTCCACTACGGACGAGGCCCAGGCTGACAGCGCCAGCAACGCAGCGAGCTCGTCAACGGTAGCGAGCACGGCGCAATCGGTTCAGACGACATCCTCGCCTCCCATTGTGCAAGCGGCGACGGTGCCAGCGGTGCCTGTAGTTGAAGGCGATGCCGACCCTACACGTGACTTGAAACATTATGTGGCACGCGGAGAAAAGCCGACTATGCCCGAGGTGATAGAACGCCTGCATCAGGCTGGCATCCATACCGGCCTGGGTGCGTTCTCGCCGCCAGGTACCCGCCCGCCCCTGGTTGGGCTGGCCGTACCCGAAGATTTTGTACTGCCGCCAGGCTATGTACGCCATCACCAGGCCACCGACGACGGCCAGCGCATAGAGGCGATCCTGATGTTTGCGCCGGACTATCAACCACTCGACTCCGCGAATAAACCGATAGCCCTACCGAAAGACCGCGTGGTGCCGCCCGAGCTGGCACCGCCCGGGCTACCCAATCGACGCATCGTGGTCCCTGCGCCCATAGAAGCCGCCAAATGACATTTTCTTGATGCGCCCATTCAACACGCATGACACTTTGATGACTCTATTTTCTAATTCTAAAGTGCGTTTATGCGCGCAGGCATTGGCTGGCATACTCGCCAGCGCGCTGTTAGCGGCCTTGTATGCACGTGGTGGTGCCGGCTACCTACTCGGTTTTGTGCTGCTGGTGCCGTGGTTACGCACGCTTGATGCGCGCGCTGGCGTATTGACTACGCTGCTAAGCGGCTACGCGATGGCACTGGCCTACACGGCGGCCGCGTTTGCCTGGTTCGGTAGCGCAATTGGTAGCTATACCCAAATCGGTGCGAGCACTGGCCTGGCGTTACTGCTGTTAGCCGCACCGCTGTTTCAACCGCAATTTTTAGTCTTCGCATTAGTACGCCATTTAGTCTCACGCCGGCATGGCGCGGTACTGCGCGCAGTGGCCGGCGCGGCCGCCTGGGTCGCCACCGAATACCTAGTACCCAGATTGCTGGGCGACACCCTAAGCTACGGACTGTATCCCTCTAAGCTGTTGCGCCAGGCCGCTGATGTAGGCGGTAGTGCTGGCCTGACTTTTCTGCTGCTACTGGCCAACGAAGGTGTGGCGGCGGCTCTGGCCCGCCGCACTCTGGGCTGGCGCGTGTTCGCCAAGCCACTGGCACTAGCGGCGCTGGTGCCAGCACTGCTGCTGGCCTACGGCATGGCTGTGCTTACCCTAATGCCAGTGCTCTCGCCGAATGCGGCGTTGCTCGGCAAGCCGCTGCGCATGGGTTTGATCCAAACCAATCTGACTGATTACGAAGCGCAGCGCCAGACCAAGGGCGCGCATGCGGTAGTGCGCGAGATACTCGACACCCATTTTGCGATGAGCTATGACGCCGTGGTTCGCCAGGGCGCGGATGCGGTACTGTGGTCAGAAACCGCTTACCCAACTACCTTCGGCCATCCCAAGAGCGAGGCCGGTGCCGAGTTCGACCAAGAGATACTCAGCACCATCCAAGCCGCCGGCGTACCTTTTGTGTTCGGCACTTACGATAGCGATGCGCAGGGCGAATACAATGCCGCCGCCTTCGTGCAGCCGGCCAGCGGTCTGCTCGGTTTTTATCGCAAGACACGCCTGTTCCCATTCACTGAATATCTGCCGGCCTGGCTTGATGGTGCGCAAGTGCGGCGCTGGTTGCCGTGGACTGGCAACTGGCGGCCGGGCAATGGCGCAAGGGTGTTTCCACTGCGTCTGGCCGATGGTCGCGAGATTCCGGTGTTGCCCTTGATCTGTCTCGATGACGTCGATACCAGACTGGCGATTAACGGCGCACGACTCGGTGCGCAGGCGATCCTGACGATGTCGAACGACTCCTGGTTTAGCACTCATCCATTAGGTGCAGAACTGCATCAGGCGGCCGCGGCGTTTCGCAGCATAGAAACGCGCTTGCCGCAATTTCGCGTCACCAGTAACGGCTACAGCGCCGTAATCGATGCCAGCGGCACCGCGCTAGCCGGCACCCGCATGGGCGAACGCAGTCTGGTGATCGCAGCCCTACCGGTAGCGCTTGCGCCGCGCACTCTGATGGTATTGTGGGGCGACTGGGTCGGGCTCGCCGCTTGCGTGTTCTTACTCTTGCTGGCAGCGCTGAGGCTATTT
Source organism: Undibacterium sp. Ren11W (assembly GCF_049340485.1). Classification (NCBI taxonomy): domain Bacteria; kingdom Pseudomonadati; phylum Pseudomonadota; class Betaproteobacteria; order Burkholderiales; family Oxalobacteraceae; genus Undibacterium; species Undibacterium sp. Ren11W. Next base: position 170,330 of record NZ_JBMPPB010000005.1, on the reverse strand, counting down.
CCCAGCTGGCGCTTCGCCACTACAGCAGTTGAACAGGAAATGCGCTTTCCCGCCAAAGTTGCGGTACTGCCGCCCGCAGCCCGTCTGGCGGCGGGCTTGTTGCGCGCTTTTGCCCGCGGCAGTTTGTTGTGGATGTGTGGCGCGATGTTATTTAACGAAGCGCTGCGCACCAATACGCTGGCGCAAATTCGCACTTTCGGCGCACTGTTTCTGATTCCTGAAGCGGCTAGCTGGTGCCTGCTGCTGGCCTTTGCTGCGCGTCTCTCGATCGAAAATGGCAGCCTGGTACTGCGCCGTGGCATCCAGCGTTTCGAGCTAGCACTCAGTGATATCGTCGCAGTTGAAGCGTGGCGTTTGCCCCTGCCCGCTCCCGGTGCCGCCTTGCAACTTGCCTCAGGTCAGCGCTGGCGCTACGGCCTGGCGCTGGCAAATCCGCTGGCACTGGCACGCGCACTGGATGCTGCAGGCGGCCCCCAGCTTAGCCCAAGCGCGCCCTCGGGCGTGACCGCGTATGCGCAGGCACGGCTTGCCATACGGCGCTGGCGGCTTGATCATCCGCTGGTAAAATTTGCGCTACTACCCTTGGCGCTGGCGATTCCGGCCTTCCACTTACATCAGCACATCGCCTACGGCAGCGCTTTCGGCGAGTACTATAGCTTTGGCCTGAAAGCTTACCTGATCGCCTTCACGCTCTGGTGGAGCGCCTGGTCTATCGGCGTAGTGCTGAGTGCGACGCTGCTACGTGCCGCAATAGAAATCGGCACCCTGATCACAGCGCTGTTGCGCCCTAGGCAGACCATCGCGATACGGCGCTGGCTAGAGCGGATGGCGCATGTCGCCCTGTATCTGGGCTTACCAAGCTGGCTGCTATTAAACGTCTACGGCGCATAATTTAGGCACTCTGCCAGCGCGCATATCCCATGCGGGCTACAGGCCAGGCAGCCTGAAGAAGCGCATGGAATATGCGCGCTGGCCGAGGTGCTTAGAAGAAACGCCAAATAGTGAGAACGAATTTACTCGCCAAACGGCGCATCGAGTGACTCGCTTTGTCCGGTAAACCATTGTGGACCTTGCTCGGTCATATAAAAATGGTCTTCCAGCCGGACGCCGAATTCGCCTTCTATGCATATCATGGGTTCATTACTGAAACACATGCCGGCGGCCAGTGGCCGGGTATTGCCCTTGACCAGATACGTCCATTCATGAATATCCAGACCGATGCCGTGGCCGGTACGGTGCGGCAAACCTGGCGTTTTGTAGCCTGGCCCCAGGCCTGCCGCTTCCAGCACTTTACGCGCCGCAGCATCGACTTGCTCGCAAGGGACGCCTATCTGGGCGGCCTCAAAAGCAGCCGCCTGCGCGCTTTTCTCTAGCTCCCAGATGCTACGTTGACGCGGCGTCGCCTGGCCAAACACATAGCTGCGGGTAATGTCCGAATGGTAGTTTTGTAACTTGCACCCGGTATCGATCAAGACCATATCACCTTCGCGCAAATACTGTGCGCCATCCGGACCGTGCGGTATCGCCGTTGCGGCACCGAAACTGACAATACAAAAAGTTGAGCTACTGCCGCCAAAAGCGCGATGCGCCTGATCGATGAAGGCGGCGACTTCCAGGGAAGAGATCCCCTCGTACAGAATTTTGGCGGCACGTCTTTGCACTTCCAAAGTAATGTTTTTTGCCTTCTGCATCAAGGCCAGCTCGGCCTTTGATTTATGCATGCGGCATTCCGCCGTAATCACACTGGCATTGACGATACTGGTGAGTGGCATGGCGATCCGCAAGCCGTCAAACACAAAAAAAGGCGCGGCTTCGTCCAGCGCTATCCTCTGCGTGGCACAGCCCAGATCGGCCAGCAATTGCGCGACTAATTGATACGGGCTTTCGTCTTCTTCCCATAGACGCAGTTGGGCTGACTGCCCCACGGTTTCGCGCACTTTCGACTCTTCAAACGTCGGGCAGACGTACACGATCTGGCCTTCGGGAGTGAGCAACGCGCCTATCAGTCTTTCGCTTTGATACCATTGCAAACCAGTGAAATAGTACAGGCTAGTGCTGGCGGTGAGCAGCATGCCGTCTATGCCCTGCAGGCGCATCAGCATTGCAGCCTTATTCACCCGACTAGCGCGCTCGGCAGCGGAAATGGGCTGCACGTCCGACAGGTCCGACTGTATGCCCGCCAATTGAATTGCTGCGTTAGAGCCGCCAATACTGTTTGCCATATTTTTCTCTTGAAGATGATTGCAAATGATTACGAATGATTCCCGCTGGACTAGCTTAAACAGTAGCAGCGGGCGAATACATCAAGGTACAGGCATAGCCGGCGATTGTCTTGATCATCCAAGGCTATAGCATGAAGAAATCTGCACAAACACAATTTTATCTCAAAAAAAACGGGCTTACCTTTGCTGGCAAGCCCGTTTTTTTGCATGCTTTTCGCATACTCTTTGTATGCAAAATGTGCGTCGTTTTACAGTCTAGCCTGTATCAAGCGACCCAATTTTTGTATGCCTTCGTTAATCCGTTCTGGCGATACCGTCACAAAGCTCAAACGCAAGGTATTGGTCTCAGGATTTTCCGCATAGAAAGGCGCACCAGGAACAAAGGCGACATTCTCGGCCAGCGCCGCATCGAGCAACTGCTTGCTATCGATATGCTTAGGCAAAGTCACCCAGATAAACATCCCGCCTTCTGGACGTGTCCAGCTCACAGACTCAGGGAAATACTTCGTCATGGCAGCTAACATGACATCGCACTGGCCTGAATAAAAGCTACGGATAGTCGGAATATGCTCACTCAGGAAACCGTCTTTAATCACTTCGTACACGGCCATTTGGGTCAGAGTCGAAGTATGCAAATCGGCGGCCTGCTTGGCTTGTTCCAGTTTGCGTATCAGCGGAATCGGCGCAACGATGTAGCCCAGACGTATGCCCGGAGTGAGCACCTTAGAGAACGAGCCCATGTAAATCACGCCGCCCGGATTCATGTTCAGCAACTTAGGCAAAGGTTCGCCGTGATAGCAAAGGTCGCCGTAAGGATTATCTTCAATCAAAGGCACGCGCAGTCTGGCGCAAGTCTCTACCAATTCGTAACGACGCTCTACCGAAAGGGTACGTCCGGTCGGATTTTGAAAGTTAGGTAAGGCGTACAGCAAACGCGCGCCCTCGCCTTTGGCCGCGACCGAGGCCGGGATCAAACCATGCTCATCCATGTCGACCGAAACGAACTTCGGCTGGTACACCGAGAACGCCTGCAAGGCCCCCAGATAACTAGGAGTTTCGACCATGATGTTACTACCTTCATCGATCAGGACTTTACCCAACAGATCCAGACCTTGCTGCGATCCCGACACCATCATGATCTGCTCTGGCAAAATCTGGCTGTCGCTGGTCGACAAAGAATCGGCGATGAAGGCGCGCAAAGGTGTGTAGCCATCGGTTGGCCCGTATTGCAATGCTGTTTTACCGTTTTCTGACAAGACTTTATCGAAAGCGGCGCGCATGCGTTCTACCGGGAAAGTTTCTGGTGATGGCAAACCGCCAGCAAAAGAAATTACTTCAGGGCGCTGGGTAACTTTGAGAATCTCGCGGATTACCGAGCTTTGCAGCTGCTCGGCGCGTACCGAAAATTTCCAATCGATAGGAGTAGGGTTTTCAAGTTTCATGCTGGTCTCACCTGGAAGTATTTTAATTTGTGCTTAGGTATTTTTTTGTCGCACACGCGGTGCGGCAGAAATCATGCGCTTGCGCTGCTTTTAGCTTTATGCGATTTCAACGATCATTTCGATTTCTACGCAGGCACCCATAGGGATTTGCGCCACGCCAAAGGCAGAACGGGCATGCTTGCCTTGCACGCCAAATACCTCGGCGATCAATTCAGAAGCACCGTTGGTGACCAGATGCTGTTCGGTATAGTCAGGGGTAGAATTGACCAGACTCATCAATTTTACGATACGCTTGACCCGGTTCAAGTCACCACCGCAGGCGTCTTGCAAAGTGGCGATCATATCAATGGCAATCGCGCGCGCCGCCAAATTACCTTCAGCGGTCGTCATATCTTTACCCAATTGACCAACCCACGCCTTGCCGTCTTTTTTCGCGATATGGCCAGACAAAAATACAGTATTGCCAGTTTGCGCGTGCATCACGTAGGCGGCGACCGGTACCGCAACAACCGGCAAAGTGATATTGAGTGCGTTCAGTTTTTCGTAGAAGGACATGGCTGTTTCCAAAAATGGTGCCGCATGATCAGGCAAGCGGCAAAGGATTGATTGAGGGTACTAAGTAGTTTTTATAAGTAGTTCGTATAAATAGTTCGTGTGAAATTAGTTTTACCGGTCCGGCGATCTGGCTTGTGTTGATTGTATTAATCGCTCATAGGACGAATGCGGCAATCCTCTATTGTACGACCCTGATGCCACGATTAATACCCCCAATTCGTGGCACTAGGCTTGATTTAATTTGGCGTTTGTGGCTTTTTTTGCAAACTTACCGTCGAATATTCATGCGTCGGCCCAGCCCCACCACAGCAATCACCGCCACCGCAAATAGCAAATTCGTCACAGTCAGTGCCTCACCTAAAATACAGGCGGCGCCCAACAGGCTCAGAAATGGTTGCAGCAATTGCACCTGCCCGACCCTGGCAATACCACCGATAGCCAAACCCTTGTACCAAAAAAAGAAACCTATAAACATAGAAAACACCGAGACATAGGTAAAACTCAGCCATGCCTTGGGCGAGGCGTTAAGGCCATAATGCCAGGCCAGCCATACTGTGACCGGCAACAACAGCGGCATGGACAATACCAGCGACCAGGAAATCACCTGCTGGCCACCCATGCTTTGCGCTAAACGCCCGCCCTCGGCATAGCCCATCGCGGCCAAAACGACTGCCGCAAACAGGGCCAGATCTGCCATCTGAAAAGCGCCGCCGCCCTGCTGCAAAGCAAAGCCAAGTACCAGGCCGCTGCCGATGATCGCCATGATCCAAAAGCCCGCCGATGGCCGCTCTTTAAAACGCAAGGCGGCGAAAATGGCGGTTGCCAAAGGCAAGATCCCTAACACCACGGCACCATGCGAGGCTGGCACATAGCGCATCGCGATCGAAGAAAATAAAGGGAAGCCGATCACACAGCCCAAAGCGCTGACCAGCAAGGGCTTGATCTGCGCCTTGCTTGGCCAACTAGCGCGCATGCGCCATAGCAGCACAGCCGCCAACACGGCCGCCACTACTGCGCGCCCCAGCGCCACAAAGACAGGATTAAGTTCGGCCACCGCCATCCGCGTAAACGGCAAAGTCAAACTAAAAATCGCCACACCCACTGCGCCCAGCAACATGCCTTTGCTGTCGTCGCTCATGCCATGTTTGAGCGCAAGACCCGCGCCGACCATGCTGCCTGTTTTTGTGCTTACTGCTGTATTTATATTAGTCATCATGCTGCCCATCTTGTTTGAGTAAGAACCTCTGCATATTTATCATGATCGACATTGCCGCCACTGAGTGACAATCCCACTTTTAATCCTGCTAGTGCCGCCTTGTTTTGCAGTGCCGCTGCCAGCGCGGCAGCACCGGCCCCCTCGGCCACATTATGTGTAGACAAAAATAGTAATTTCATCGCCGCTGCGATCTCCTCATCGCTGACTGCCACTATTTCAGCGACATGCTCAAAGATCACCGCCAGCGAAGCATCATCCGGCACCCGGCATGCCATGCCATCGGCCAATACAGTGGTCACTGGCGAAGCAATATTTTTGCCCTGCTCAAACGACAGCTTATAAGCCAAGGCATGGCTAGACACTACCCCGATTATCTTAGTCCTCAAGCCTAGGGCATTGCGCGCCGCCACTGCGCCGCAAATACCTGAGCCCTGGCCTATCGGTACATACACAACATCCAAGTCTGGCTGCGCCGTAAAAAACTCCATCCAATAGGTGGCGACACCGCGCACCAGATCGGTATGCAGCGACGGCACCATATGCCAGCCCTGTTGCTGCGCCAGCGCCATTGCATGTTCGCGGCTCTCTTGAAAATCATTGCCGTGCTCAATCAAGTCGGCACCCAGAGCGCGCATCGCGGCATTTTTTTCTGCGCTATTCCCAAGTGGAACAACGATAGTCACCTTCAGGCCATGCGGACGTGCCGCATACGCAATCGACTGACCATGATTGCCACGGGTGGCCGAAATCACACCGCGCAGCGCTGGTTCGCGCTGTAGCAGTTCGTGCAGATACACCAGACCACCGCGCACCTTAAAGGCACCGGTAGGCGTGTGATTCTCGTGCTTGAGCCAGACCTCGGTGCCCAGCGTTTCGCATAATATTGGCCAAGCATATTGAGCCGTCGCTGGCATGCTGGCGTAGACGATCTGGGCGGCAGATGCTAATGCGGAATGATTCGGCAAAGAAAATTTCATGGTGACCTCAGAGAGTTGGATTATGCTATCCTAGCCGAAATAACCAATACAGTACCAGTACAATAATTTAGATAGATTACACACTGTTATGGTCACTTTTCCAATACAGCTTATTATTTTTTTGATGAAGTCAACTCATGCGCACAACACCAATCATTAGCAACACGATAGTTTCACGCGAGTCCGGCGGCTCACTGGTCGAACAAATCGTGCGCTCGGTGGCTAGCCGCATTGACGACAAACTCCTGCGCACTGGTGCGCGTATGCCCTCGATACGCCAGTTCGCCGACGAGCAGCAAGTCTCACGCTTTACCGTGGTCGAGGCTTACGACAGGCTGGTCGCGAATGGCTATCTGGAATCACGCCGCGGCTCGGGTTTTTTCGTGCGCGAACGCGCCTCTATGCTGGCCAATAATCATGCGGTTGCGCTGGCGAATCCGGTCGCGCAACAGTTTGACGTGGTGTGGTTAGTGCGTAATATGTTCCGCCAGTTACCACCGCAAAAAATGCCGGGCTCCGGCGTGTTACCGCACGATTGGCTAGATGGCGAATTAGTCGCCAATGGCTTGCGCGCGATCAGCCGTGTCAATTCCAGCCAGCTGCTGCACTACGGCACACCGCAAGGCTTTATGCCGCTGCGCCAGCAACTACAACTCAAACTGGCCGAGCTAGAGATCGCTGCAGCGCCCGAACAAATCGTCACCACTAGCGGCGTCACGCAGGCGCTAGACTTGGTCGCGCGCGAATTCACCCAACCCGGCGACACCATCTTTGTCGATGACCCGGCCTGGTTTTTGATGTTCGGCTCTTTCTCCATACTCGGTGCCAAAGTAATCGGCATCCCGCGCCTGCACGATGGCCCGGATGTCGCCAAGTTAGCCGAACTGGCTGCCCTGCACAAACCCAAGCTCTACATCATCAACTCGGTGATGCATAACCCCACCTCGACCTCATTGTCAGCTGCCAAGGCGTTTCAGGTTTTAAAAACCGCCGAACAGCATGATTTTATGATCGTCGAAGACGACATCTATTGCGATATGCACCCCGGCACCGCAGTCCAGCCAGCCACCCGTTTGGCAGCGCTCGATCAACTCAATCGCGTGATCTATCTGGGCGGCTTCTCCAAGACCCTGGCCGCCAACTTGCGGGTAGGCTTCATCGCCACCTCACCGCAATTGGCGATCCGGCTGTCAGACCGCAAGATGCTCTCGACCCTGACCACTACCGAGATCGGCGAGCGCGTGGTGTATAAAATTCTCTCGGAAGGCCATTACCGCAAACATGTAGACCGTATCCGCGTCAAGCTCGACAGCGTGCGCGACAACGTCACCAAGCGGGTAGAAAACCTCGGCATGAAGGTCGAATACCGCACTCCGGCCGGGATGTTTTTGTGGATAGAAACCGGCTGCGACAGCATCGCCCTGGCGGAAAAAGCGCTGGAACAAGGCATACTGCTGGCCCCCGGCAGCCTGTTTTCACCGAATCAATTGCCATCGAGCCGCATGCGTATCAACATCGCGGCCATGTCCGACCCCGGCGTCTGGGCGTTTCTGGAGCAAGAGATAGGCTAGCCGCCAGCCTGGCATTCACCGCAAAACAGCACTAGCCCACTGCGCATATCCCATGCGGTCTGCAGGCAAGGCAGGCTGGAAAGCCGCATGGAATATGCGCGCTGGCGGCATGCTTTTTTTTGTTGCGCAACAGCTGGCGCTGCTTGCGCTTGCCCCTAAAAAAAATGATCTGCACAATGCCGTGGCACCTGCCGCCGAATGGTTTGCCGCTGGCAGAAAAACAGCTGCTGCAGAGTGCTGCAATGATAAAATAGACAACACCGCCAATAAAGATCTGACCGAGAAAAAATGAATCATCACATCCGCCTGATCTGCCTTTTACTCAGCGCCAGCAGCGTACTGCTAGCCTGCCAAACCCATAGCAAACGTCCGCCTAGCGACATCCGCGCCGCCACAGAAAAAGAGATGGCCCAGGTCAAGCCAGAGTGGATAGAGAAGGAATGCAATGTCGGTTTATATGAAGAGCTGTTTGTGGCATGCGTGACGGTGACAGCGAAGCAAATGCCGGTCTTGGATGTCAATCGGCGTGAGCAGTTTGGCGAGTACTATAATCCTGCCGAATGGCTAGAGTGCATGAAGCGTTCCGCAGAAAAAGGTGGGCGCGGCGATGGGGCCTGCGAAAAATTCAAAGTGCGCCGCGTAGAAAACCCAGAATATTGGCCTAACCCCAGCATGCCACCGGTGCAATGGCCTGCCGCGCCTAAAGACCCTGTGTACCGCTCCTGGATGACGAGTCGCCATTATTTTGAGGCGCTGTGCAAGGCTGAGGCCGGAGAGTTTATCTATAAAACGGTGAGCGATGTCGAGGGCGTCTATCTGGTAAGGCCTATGAATTATGTGTATACAGGCGATGTTTTTGATAAGTATGTGGAGTATGCCCCGTATGTAAGGTCTAGGGGTATGGGGCGGTATCAAAGAGATAAAATCGAATTTACATTCGTTGGTCAAGGGAAGTACTCATTTTTTGAACAACCCCTGCCATATCACACATCTCAATACAGATCTTATCAATCGAAGGGCTTAGATAAATCTTACTTTGAATTTGACAAGCTTACGAAAAAAAATATTGCGAGATATAGCGGATATACAGGTCTCCCAGTCCCGAATGGCACCTCGGCGGATATGGATAGACAAATGAGGGTCGAGTACGCAACGCAAGCAAAAGCGCGTTACGGCCTGACCTGGCGTGAAATCAGGCGACCTGCGGATTTTGAGAAGGGCGTGCTCGGTAGCGAAATCGCTATCGTTGATCTAACCAGTGGTGAAATTTTGACCTTAGCACGCGGGTTTGCCATGGCAGAACAAGTGACACATGCGCCTAGCGGTAGGATGCAATGGTCTTTTCCATGTCCTTATAACGAAAAACGCCAAGATCTCTATTCTTTCACACAATCCGTATTGAAACCGGCTGCCCACTAAACCAACATCAGTCCTTTTTAAAATCAGCACTGGCCCAAGGCGCATATCCCACGCGGCCTGCAGGCCAGGCAGGCTGGAAAGCCGCATGGGGTCTGCGCGTTGGCGGCATGGTTTTTTTTGTTGCACAACAGCTCGCGCATGTTGCGCTTGCCGCTGAAAAAATGATCTGCACAATGCCGTGGCAGCTGCCGCCGGATGGTTTGTCGCTGGCAGAAAAACAGCTGCTGCAGAGTGCTGCAATGATAAAATAAACAACATCAACAATAAAGATCTGACCAAGAAAAAATGATTCATCACATCCGCCTGATCGGCCTTTTAATCAGCGCCTGCAGCGTACTGCTGGCTTGCCAAACCCATAGCAAACGTCCGCCCAGCGACATCCGGGCCGCCACAGACAAAGAGATGGCACAGGTCAAGCCAGAGTGGATAGAGAAGGAATGCAATGTCGGTTTGTATGAAGAGCTGTTTGTGGCATGCGTGACGGTGACAGCGAAGCAAATGCCGGTCTTGGATGTCAATCGGCGTGAGCAATTTGGCGAGCACTATGATCCTGCCGAATGGCTAGAGTGTATGAAGCAATCAGCCGAGTCTGGCAAACGCGGGGATGGAGGCTGCGACATGTTTAAAACCCGCCGTGTAGAAAACCCAGAATACTGGCCTAATCCGAGCATGCCACCGGTGCAATGGCCTGCCGCGCCTAAAGATCCCGTGTACCGCTCCTGGATGACTAGTCGCCATTATTTTGAGGCGCTGTGCAAGGCGGAAGCTGGGGAGTTTATCTATAAAACGGTGAGCGATGTCGAAGGCGTCTATCTGGTAAGGCCCATGAATTATGTGTATACCGGCGATATTTTTGATAAGTATGTGCAGTATGCCCCGTATGTAAGGTCTAGAGGCTTTGGCAGAAGAACCGATGCAAGGGAATTTCGTTTCGTAGGCCAGAATAAGTATTCATTTTTTGAAAACCCTTTGCCATATCACCTCTCGCAAATCGAAATTAATCGTTTCATTATAGGAGACCCCTCTTATTTTGAAAAACCAAAAGTCGCAGACCTGACTGTCGCTAGATATAGCGGATATACAGGTCTCCCAGTCCCGAATGGCACCTCGGCGGATATGGATAGACAAATGAGGGTCGAGTACGCAAAGCAAGTAAAAGCGCGTTACGGCTTGACATGGCGTGAAATCAGGCGGCCATCAGATTTTGAGAAGGGCGTACTCGGTAGCGAAATCGCTATCGTTGATCTAGCCAGTGGTGAAATTTTGGCCTTAGCACGCGGGTTTGCCATGGCAGAACAAGTGACTCATGCGCCTAGCGGTAGGATGCAATGGTCTTTTCCATGTCCTTATAACGAAAAACGCCAAGATCTCTATTCTTTCACACAAGCTGTATTGAAACCGGCTGCCCACTAAACCAACATCAGTCCTTTTTAAAATCAGCACTGGCCCAAGGCGCATATCCCACGCGGCCTGCAGGCCAGGCAGGCTGGAACCCCGCATGGGGTCTGCGCGTTGGCGGCATGGTTTTTTTTGTTGCACAACAGCTCGCGCATGTTGCGCTTGCCGCTGAAAAAATGATCTGCACAATGCCGTGGCAGCTGCCGCCGGATGGTTTGTCGCTGGCAGAAAAACAGCTGCTGCAGAGTGCTGCAATGATAAAATAAACAACATCAACAATAAAGATCTGACCAAGAAAAAATGATTCATCACATCCGCCTGATCGGCCTTTTACTCAGCGCCTGCAGCGTACTGCTGGCCTGCCAAACGCATAGCAAACGTCCGCCCAGCGACATCCGCGCCGCCACAGACAAAGAAATGGCACAGGTCAAGCCAGAGTGGATAGAGAAGAAATGCAATGTTGGTTTAATTGAAGAGCTGTTTGTGGCATGCGTAACGGTGGCTGCCAGACAAATGCCGGTCTTGGATGTCAATCGGCGTGAGCAATTTGGCGAGCACTATGATCCTGCCGAATGGCTAGAGTGTATGAAGCAATCAGCCGAGTCTGGCAAACGCGGGGATGGAGGCTGCGACATGTTTAAAACCCGCCGTGTAGAAAACCCAGAATACTGGCCTAATCCGAGCATGCCACCGGTGCAATGGCCTGCCGCGCCCAAAGACCCGGTGTACCGCTCCTGGATGACGAGTCGCCATTATTTTGAGGCGCTGTGCAAGGCTGAAGCTGGGGAGTTTATCTATAAAACGGTGAGCGATGTCGAGGGCGTCTATTTGGTAAGGCCTATGAATCGCGTGAATACGGGGGATGTATTTGATAAGTATGCACCCCCTGCTCCGTATGTAAGGGCAAGAGGCTTAGGACGACGGACCGATAGTCTGGAATTTGATTTCGTCGGACAGGGAAAATATACATTTTTTGAAAAACCCTTAGCATTTCACTTATCACAAATAGAAATTAATCGTTCGAATAATAGAGATTCCTCATATTTAGAAAATTCTAAAATATCGAGTTTGTCGGTTGCAAGATATAGCGGATTTATCGGACTTGCAATACCGAATGGGACGTCTGCCGATGTTGCAAAAAAAATGAAGGCTGAATACGCTCCGCAAGTAAAGGCTCGTTACGGATTGACCTGGCGTGAAATCAGACGGCATGCTGATTTCGAAAAAAGCGTTGTTGGTAGTGAAGTTGCTATCGTAGATTTAAACAGCGGGGAAATTCTGGCGTTGACACGAGGTTTTTCTATGGCGGAACAAGTTAGCAATGCACCCAGTGGGATGAGAAATTGGTTACATGCTTGTCCATTAATTTCACCTCAACGCCATAGCTTATATTTTTTCGCTGAAGCTGTATTGAAACCGGCCACCCACTAAACCAACATCAGTCCTTTTTAAAAACAGCACTGGCCCAAGGCGCATATCCTACGCGGCCTGCAGGCCAGGCAGGCTGGGAAGCCGCATGGGATATGCGCGCTGGCGGCATGCTTCTTTTATTTACCAAAATCCCCCCACGATCTGACCTTTGCTGCCGCAGTCAGCTTGGCTTGATGCTCTATGACAGCCAATATCGTGCCAACAGGCGCATGTCGATTGCGCACACGCTTTTGGGAACTTCTAAAAGCGCACTTTTGGCTTTTTTGCGCAGGCAAAAAAGGCTGCCTTCAAGGGCAGCCTATCTGGACAGCAGCGTAGCGAATTTATGACACGGTTTTGGTTAGGCCTTTGGTCAACTCTATCCAGCTTTGCGGTTGTGGTTTGGCTCTTTCTCTTACCCCAAAAAAGGTCACGACCAAGTCACCCTGTTTATCGTAAAACTCTACCGAGGTGACGCCAGCGCGTTGCACTACCCAGCCATTATTGAAATTGGCATCGCGCAGATGCAGGTTGAACTCGGGATCGAGCACGTTATACCAATCGCCACTGGCGGCCACTTTGGTGATCTTGCCACTAAAGATCTGGGTCAGGGCGCCATTACCCAAAAAGGCCATGATGCCCACCTGTTGCTGTGCCGCTTGCTCTAATAATTGGCGCACGGCGCTGCCATTAATTCTTTGCGCCACACCCCGGGGTGCCAGCCGTAAAGCTTGTTCACGACTCAATTCAAAGTCTTGCAACAGACGTTCAAATTGGTGGACATCGCTCATTTCTGTCCAGGCTAATTGAAATTCTTTGAGGTCGATCTGGCTGTCGTTTTTTTCTGGTTTTTTCAAAGTTTTTGCGACGATCTTGAGAGCGGCACTTTGCTCTCTGGCCGCAAAGTCTTTCTGCAATTGTTCAAACAAGACTACCCCAACCTCATTTTTTAAATACACCTTGTGGATGGCGTTGCCGCTGACATCGAAAAATTGCAGGCTACGCGCCAGCGTGCCATCGCGCCCGGGCTGCACCACGGCAAACGCGTACTGCCATTTTTCTAGCGTAAAACGCAGATCGATCTGGCCGCCCAGATAACCACCGGCCACGCTACGGATACGCTGTGCGCGTTCCAGATCCTTTTCTGGATCACCACTGAGTGCTTCCGGCTTCATTTTTGTGGCCACGCCAGTGCGTTCTAACACCCCGTTTTCATTTCTGGTCAGTGCCATCACGGTGCCAAGATCGAGCGCCGCCTGCATGATTTTACTGGCCGCATCCGGGCCATCTTGTAAGCGCGTCACCGTCTTACCAATTTGGCTGGCCAGTAACTCGGCCTCTGAGACGCCGAGCTTACTAGCAGCATCCCGTATCTGCATTTTTGGTTGCTCGGCGCGCAGGCTGGCCCAGCGCTCGCTCAGATCAGGGCTGGCGGCAAAACTGGTACTGGCGAGGCTGGCGAGGCTGGCGCAGAGCAGGGTCATACTAAAAGTGTGTTTAAAGTGGCGCATAGGTTTCCAATTAAAAGTGAGTTTGTGCTTGTGACGAGTGGTGATTTTGAGAGAATCAAAATAGTCGTAGCGCCAGCTTGCTGGGCGCTGCTTTTTTTACGTTTTTTAAACGCGCTTTGATCGGTTTCTTAAAAATTTAGATTCAAGCGCGCTGAGAAATTGCGGCCCGGCATACTCTGGCTTTCAATTTCGCTATGCGCTAAGACATTGGTATCGGCGGCCAGACCGCGCACCGAGGCATAATCCCAATACTTTTGATCGCTGAGGTTATAAATGCCGAGGATGAGCTTGGCGTTTTTAGTGATATTCCAATACCCGCTCAGATCCATTACGGTGCTCGCTGGCACCGCAAAATGCGCGAGCGTATCGCCGCTGATGACATCGTCTTTAGCTTGCTTGCCATTTACCCTCACCGTACTCAGACTAGCGCCAAAGCGCTGTGCCGCATCGTCATAGGCGATCGTCAAAGTTCCCTTGGCGGGTAAGGCTGAGGCCAGCTCACCATGCTTGCCGGTCGCGCTATTCTCGGAATTACCACGGACCAGCCCGGCCGCCAAATTCAGACTAAAACCAGCGAGCGATGGCGACCAGACGCCTAACTCGAAGCGGCTGCTCATTTCGCCGCCCCAGGTGTGTACCTTGCCTATGTTCTCGGGGCGATACAGGCCATAGCTAATGGTCGGGTAATGAATTGGGTCGAGAGGCTGTGCCACGTATTCGATAAAATCGCGATACTGGGTATTAAATACGCTGGCATTGAGTTGCACGCCCTTGCTGATGGCACCGCGTACACCGAGCTCAAAGGCATCGCTCCTCTCTTTTTTCAAGGCCGGATTACCCAGCACCGCATAACCAGCACCGGCACCGGTATAGCTAAACGAATCGTAGGTGCCAGTACGTTCGGCCGCAGTCGGCAATCTGGCCCCCTGCGCGTATTGGGCATAGGCGTCGAAGCCAGTAAATAAGGTGATGTTCAAGCCCAAACTAGGCGTCACGGAGTGCGCGCTATCTTCTTTGATTTCTTGCGCAGCCTGCGGCACGGCGATCACATAATTGCCCAAATTTATCGGGCTCATGCTGAGATACTGAGCGCGTAGTGCCGGGCTCAAAGTCGCGCGATAGCCAGCCAGATCAAAGCGAAAATCATCAGCTAACTTAGCGGTCCATTGGCGCGTCGTGACATCCGCCATACGGTTCTTTTGCGTGACTTGATGCGCGCCGCTGGCCGTGATCGTGCGATCATCGAGCCACGGACGGCTACTCTCGATTTGCTCAAAATTGAGACCGTAGCTGAGCTGATGTTGTGTGCCTATACGCTTATCGGCATTCAAGACCAGACCCAAGCTGTCGTTGATGTAACTGGTGCGAATATTTCTCGATGAGCTGATGCCGCGACTGATGTTTTGTGCGCTAGTGACATCATCGACCCGCGCCGTCTGGCTGTACAGCAGCGTGTGCAGATTATCGAAGGCCATAAAACCAGGGCTGGCTAATTGATGCGCCAGGCTGATACGGCGGCGCTCGGCATGCGAATCTTGTTGCGCACCAGCCGGATAAGCCGGGCTCAGTTTATTGAGGAAACGTCTTTGATGATCGCTCTGAAAACTATCTAAAGTAAGCTCAAAATTATTCGCTGGATTGAGCGCCCACTGCAATTTAGCCAGCAGCGCATCCGAGTTCCACTCATCCGGATTCTGTTGCACCGTCTCGTAGGCTTGCCGCTGCTGGCCTTTGCGATGTACGTACATGGCCAGACCCTGCAAGGCGCCACTGCGCGCCGCGCCGGTGACGGCCTGCATTAGACTGGTATCGCTAGAATTGTGGTTGGCCGCGTAGCCAAAATAAGTGCTTTTGTCTGCGCTCAAAAAATCTTGCGGTGCTTTACTGCCTAGCGCCACACTGCCAGCCAAACCAGGCACCGCCTCACTGCCAGCACTGGTACCCGAACTAAAGCGTACTTGACGCAGGGTCTCAGGGTCAAAATAATCACGCCCTACCCCAAAACTGTTGAGGCTATTCGCATCAGGCTTAGCAGCAGCGTCCGGCATGGCAATACCATCGAGCGCGATACTGACGCGATTACCTTCCACCCCGCGAATATTAAAACCGGTATTACCGGCACCGTCCCAGATATTGCCGCTACCGCTGGCGGCACCGGGCACACTAATCAAGGATTCATAACGTGCAATGCCGGCCATATCGAGCGCATTGCGCCGTTGTAAATCATCGCTATCTAAACGCACACTGCGAGCGCCAGACTCCGCCCTCTCTTTCTGAGCTTGCACCGTGATCTCGGGCAAATTAATACGTATGCCCGCTTTGTCAGTCTGCGCAGTGTTTGCGTTTCCAGCGACACTTTCGACCGTATCGGCCGACTGCGCAGACGCTGGCACCACTGCCAGCAAAGCAAGCGCTGCCAGCGCGGAGGCCAACACAGGCGTCAAGGTAAGCGTAGAAATGGAGCTGCGATTTAGACGAAAAGCTGTAATACCAGAAAAGCGGTTACCAGAAGCAGAAAGAAGCATTGAAACAGAGCTTGAAACAGAGCTTGAAACAGATTTTGAACGAGCAGGAACAGATGAAGTAGAGACCATCATAGAGCACCCAAAAAAAGTGGATGGCTGGCGCTCTGATCGGCAGGGGGAGAACTGCCTTAGACCTAGCTGGCTAAAAGCACAGTTTAATGAGAATGATTCGCATTTGCAAGTTATTTATATCGGCGTTCAGCTTTTTCCAGACTCTGCTAGTTAGCGTCATCCGCCAATCGACCGAAATCAAGAAAAATTCTCACCTAGCCCAAGGCGCATATTCCATGCGGCTTTGCAGCCAGACAGGCTGGGAGCCAGCATGGAATATGCGCGCTGGCGAAGTGCATTGAAAATCAATCACGACGATGCCGCGCTTCGCTATAGTTTTTTAATCCTTGCATGCGCGCGATAACAATTTTTTTGAAGTAGAAGGCGGCAAGTCTTTCACTAAAAAACGGGAATGTCCAAAACTTCAGCTTTATCGTATATCGAAATTTTGCTAGCGTTGAAGTGCTGCCATCCATTCGAAAGACCCAACTACCGGCAAAATTCTTTATAAAAAACGGTCCTTTCGTCATCTGCACTGCGGCGACAGAAGGCGGATTCATTTGCACGAGCTGTACATCCATGATGAGTCCCGACTTAGCAAACACTCGCACTTCGGCTCCAGGCCTTACGCCACTCACACCATTTAATAGCTCAATTTTTTCTGGAAACGGATCCCACTTATAACGAACATAATAATCTTGCGAGATTTGATAAACATCGGAAATCGGCGCATGAATAAGTAAGCGATGCTCAACAATCACGGTGCTCGCCTCATTTCAATAAACTCTTTAAAGCCGATTCTAAATCGGGATAAGCGAAGCGAAAACCTTGTGCTTGCAAACGACTTGGCGTCACCCGCTGCCCTTCGAGTAACAGCTCAGCTTGTTCCCCCAAAGCCAGACGCATAGGCCACCCAGGTGTGGGCATGAAGCAAGGCCGCCCCAGAATGCGGGCGGCAGTCTGGCTAAATTGCTTCTGTGTGACGCATTCGGGTGCGCTGAAGTTATATGCGCCATCGTCGATATGACCGGCGTCGGCCTGCTGCTCGCGTGTGCATAGATGGGCGATACCTCTGAGCACATCCTCCACGTGTATCCATGATTGCCATTGCGTACCACGGCCGAGCGCGCCACCCAAGCCCAATTTAATCGGCAGTAGCATCATCGGCAAAGCGCCCTGCTGGCCCAGCACGACGCCAAAGCGCATGCACTTCACGTGGACGCTATATTGGCTGGCTGCGTGCGCTGCGGCTTCCCATTCCTGACACAGCTGCGACATAAAAATGGCCTGTGGCGGGCTCTCTTCGGTCAGTTCACGCTGATCGCCTGGTTCTTGTATGCCGTAATAGCCGATTGCCGAGGCCGATAACAACAGCCGTGGTTTTTGTTTGGCGCGGGCTATCCACGCGAGGATGCTGTCGGTGAGTGCAACCCGGCTGCGGCGCAATTCTGCCTTGCGCTTTTCAGTCCAACGCCAGCCCAGGATGCGCGCGCCGGCCAGATTGATGATGACATCGAGCGGGTAATTATTAGGCAGCTCGCTCATGGCGCTGATGCTGTTCACTTTGGCATCAAAGCGCAATGTCGCATGCTTGGGATTGCGACTGAGGACGGTGACACGCTGTCCGTCTGCGATTAAGGCACGCACCAGTTGCTGACCGATGAAGCCAGTGGCGCCGGTGACGAGTACGTTTTCTGATCGATCATTGAAATGAAGCGTACTTAGCATCGATGTTGCCTCGTTTTGTGGATGTTTTTGTGGATCGTCGGCAAGCTAGTTAAGTATCTAATTATGTACCTAATTATGTAGCCAGTTCGGTTGCTATCCGAAGCGCGCACCCAAACCAGTCATTGGATAGGTATTCATAGTTTTACCGGAGTACTCACCTATGCAGATGGCTGGCCGCTTGCTGCTCTGTCGTACCACCAGAGCCAGCATAAGGGTGGCAACATCGCCAGCAAGGCAAAGCCATCGATCCAGACATGTATCGTTGCCGATGCACGTAACGATATCAGCATGTCTTGCGGTGCCCAGACCAACAAGCCGATAAGCAGCCAGATCCAGGCAAAGCGACTACGCTGACGGTTACCGATATGTGTCAAAGCGCCCATCCAGATCGCCACGCTTTGCACCGTGGGGCCGAATAGACTGATCCACCAGACCTGTTGCGCACGGGCCGCCGCTGGCACAGCCTGCGACCAAAAACCGGCTTCCACGGTCTGGTGGTAGGTGTTAAAGATACTCAGATCAGCGATCCATGGCAACAACAGACCAACCAGAAAATGCACGATGATGCTGGCGTACAACCAAAGCACGCAATAGCGACGCGTAATCTCTGCACCTATCACGAGTTTAGTATTGCTGACTTTAGTTCTGCTGGTGGTAGTTATCTGCATGATGATAAGGTTTCTGTTGATGTGCTACGGGCACTAAGCTTGATCGCGCAAAAAGGGATTGCCGACTTGGCAGACGCCCTCCACACAATGCGTCTGCGCAGGCTGTTTTTGATACCCTAGCCAGCGCGAAATACGGTAGCGGTTACGGGCAAACTTGCGATACAGGTTCGCCAGGCTTGGGCGTAAAAACTGTATGCGTAAAGCCGCCACCAGCCAACCTCTACCGACTAGGGTATACGCCGCCAGCATGCTATCGATACCGACCAATAAGTCACCCGCTGCAGTCTGGCTATGTAATTCCAGGTTCAAGGCTTGCATACTGACACCCAATGCAGCGGGATCAAAATCTGCCTCGGCGATGTCAACGAAGTGTAGCCGTCCAGCGCGGTTCCAGCCACGCAAACGACGCATCTCGGCATCGCAAAACGGGCAATTGCCATCATAAAACAGCGTCAGTTGCGGCCTTGCTTGGGGCTCACCTGTGCAGTCATTCGATTTGCTGATTTCAGGGATTTTCATCACTTCGCCTTATTCTCTGCGGAGGTGGTAAATTTAGCGACCTTGGCGCCCATTTTGATGACTTGCTTGAGTGTGCTGGGGGGGAGGCGCTTATAGCCTTCGTAAGTGTTGGTCAGCATTTCCATAAAGTCGAGCACCTGCCCCATTTTTTTCTTGGTGGCGCTCTCCAGTGCAGCGTCATGATCGGCTTCCCGCATACATTCACGCAAGACTGTTAAGGTTGGATCGATCTCACGGCGCTTGCGCTCTTCCATGATGATACGAAAAATTTCCCACACGTCTTGCAGCGCCAGAAAATGATCGCGTCGGTCGCCCGCCAAGTGAATCAAGCGCACCAGACCCCAGCTTTGCAATTCCTTGAGGCTATTACTGACATTGGAACGTGCCACACCCAGTGTCTCGGCAATATCCTCGGCGGTAATCGGCTCATTGGCGAGAAACAAGAGCGCATGGATTTGCGCAACGGTGCGGTTGACACCCCATCGCGTGCCCATCTCCCCCCAGTGCAGTACGTATTTTTGCATGGTCGAGCTGAGTTCCATTTGACTCTTTCTTTAATTTCTGTCGTTACAGAAATTAAATACCTAAACAAAATAAAAGTCAATCTTCTTTCTTGCCAAATTACTTAATTATTTACTCTGATCTGGATGCACGCACCGACTATTTTCCGCGCAGAAACGCTACTGCGTGATTGCCTATCCCATGCAAACGATGGGTGTATTCGACCGGCAAACCGTAGAGAGATTGCGAGGCAGGCATATACTTGGTTGTGGTATTTTGAGAGAAAGCAGAAGCATAGACGAAGGCGAACTCGCAGCACAGTATGAACGACATTTGGTAACGATAAAAAGCCGACGCTAAAACAAAAAACTGCCTGTAAGGCCCACCATAACGGCGCCTTACAGGCAGAAAGTAGAACAGACTGGAGGTAGAATTTTACTAAATACTTATTTGATGACTACTTGCATGCTAGTGCCAAATTTGCGGCCTAAAGAATCTACGATCGCGAGTGAAGCTTGATAGGTGCCCGCTTTAGTGTAGGTGTGTACTGCTAAAGCCGTGCTGGCTGTTGCGGTACCGTCACCAAAATTCCACAGATAAGTTTTGATGGTTGCACCAGCAACAGAAGCACCTCTGGCATCAAACGTTACAACTACAGATCTTGTATCGGCTGCTGGAGTAACTGGTTTTGGTGGTGTCACTGGCGGTGGCGTTACTGGAGCCGGTGGCGTCACGGTGCTTGGTGGCGGAGCAACTGGTGTACCGTTCGACAAGGCACTGGTACCTGTGATGCTGTATTGCCCAAGGCTGCCGTAATTGCTATAGCCACTGACTAAGGCACTGCCCTTGCCAGCACCTGTAACACTTAAGAAATACATTCCTTGTGCAGGTATCGCAAAACTGATGGAACTAGCCAGGGTGGTATCGACATTGGCTGAGGCGAGTACCTTGCCTTTGCTGTCTATCAATTGCAAGGCCATATCCAGATTACTACCTAAATCAGCCCCTTTAACCGTGAAGCTTGCGGTTCCAGCACCGGCGACAAAACTAAACATATCCACGTCACCAGGCGTACCTATCACACCGCTAGCGCTAAGGTTGTTGTAACCGTTAGCAGATTTACTGACCATTGCATCAGCGGTCGTGATGGTGTTTCCATGATCATCAGCCAAAGGTTTCAAGCCTTGCTTGAGCATTACTGCATAGGCATCTTCTTTATTATTGGCATTCGCGTATTCGCCTTTAGACCATTGTGTCAGGTTCTTGTAGTAGCCAACACCCATGATAGGAGCCCAACCTGTTTCACCGTCACCTTGACCTTGATAATAGGCGACTGAAGTGGTGCCCTGATGTGACAGACCTAAGGTGTGCCCCAACTCATGCGAAACGCATTCTGCGATATATTTCTCACCATTGGCGAGGTTGTTTGGGAAGCAGAAAGTACTGGCAGTACCGGTGGAGAAAGCACCGAAAGTATTTAAGTACGCATAACCACCTGCCGTCTGAACCCTAGGAGTAATCAGGATAGTCATGCCGACTTTCCCTGCAGGAGCGACTGGCTTCTCGGTTGTGACATCAACATCAAAGGGGGCGTAATCTTCGACCACGCGCTGCCATACTTTTTGTATCAAGACGCGTTCGGCATCGTTGTAGGTAGCTGGTGTTGCGTCCAGACTAAACGCTGGATTGGCAGAATCACCGGTGAAGTTGAGGTAAAGAATGCGTGTAGAGCTTGGTCTGGTGTGTAGTTTGAATGTCTGATCTAACGGGAACGGACTGGCGGTAGTGGCTGCGGCTGCAGTCGTCGCGGTTGTCGCTTGCTGCATGCTGCTGCCAGCTGCGGCACCTGCTGGCACTGCGCCTTCTAAGCCTGCATCAATATGCAACATGCGGCCCTTGCGATCCAAATGCACAGTGTCATCGGATACCAATAATTCGCGCATCGCATCACTGCTCATGCCATACCATTTTGCGACAGCATCAAGATCGTTGCCCAACAAGGCAATCGCTTTTTCACCGGAAGAAAATTCTTTTAAATTGATACGAGAGAACGGTGCACCATCAGTACTGCCTTCCGCACTATTCGGAACGAAGCTAGCTGGCAATTCCATCTGCGCCATCATGTCTTCGCTCATACGCTGTGGCGCTGCCGCTGGCATGCTGTAGTTATGCGTATCCGGAGAAAACTGAGTATTGATCTTAGTCGTGTTGTAGCTAGATTGGCCTTGTGCTACGACCTCTACGAGAGATCCGGACTGGGCTACGGCATTTGCTGTGAGCGTGGTAGCGGAAGTGGCTTTTTTACTGATGCCGCGATCACCATTACTGGCTTGTGCGTCAACTTTTTCATCTACGGATACACCTGCGTAGATGCTCAAGCCGCCGACTATCATTACGGCAAGAGCGATGGCAGTTTTGAGGACTGGCTTTTGTGGAGTTTGCTTGTTCATTTTATTTCCTTTGTTATGGTGGTATTTCAACAAAGGACATACGCGGTCGGAAAAACGTTGTAGTAAGATCTTGTAGAATAAAAATGATCATTCACGTCTAACCGGTAACCCCGCTACCATGATCTTTTCAGACATTAGGCCGGAGGCTTTGCGTCCCTGCTTTTCAGCAAGTTTGCCCTGAACACAGTATTGGATGATGAAAGACCAAAGTCAAGCAAATAAATCGCTTATTTTTAATTATTTACACGATATAAGTGCTTGATAAATAACAATAAATATTTTTTATTTAAGTAAATTTCAATTTTATATGTATAACGTACAAATGCTTAAATTTTAAGCAAATCAATACGACATGCTTTTTCCGGAAATATGTATGCCCCTCACATTTGCACTGAAATTGGCCCGAATATTTTTATTTTTTTGCGCCAGCAACGCTTTAGCTGTCGATGAAGCGGCGACAAATAAGCGCGCAGTCACTGTGATCGCCGACGCGCAATTTGAACTTGGCAAAGCCATTATTCCCTTATATCTGTCGCACGATTGGACGCTAACGCAACCAGAAGTCACGCAAGTAGTGCTGATGTTTCACGGTCGCTTGCGCGATGCCGATGTGTATTGGCGTACCGCAAAAAAAGCAATGGCGGCGGCCAAACAATCACAACACAGCATGTTGATCGTGCCGCAGTTTTTAGCTGACGCTGATATTGAGCAGCACGGTCTCTCTGAGGATTTTTTGCATTGGAAATGGGAGGCTTGGATGGGTGGCGAGCCAGCCAACGGCCCCTTAGCAATCAGCTCTTTTGAAGTCATCGATGCTCTTCTTAGCCGCCTAAAAGATCCGCACCGCTTCCCTAATTTGCATTCGGTAGTGTTGGCTGGTCACTCAGGTGGAGCCCAGGTAGTGCAAAGATATGCAGTCGTCGGTAGAGCCGAAGAACTGCTCGAATCTCGCGCAATAACAGTTCGTTATGTGGTGGCAAATCCATCGTCCTATCTGTATTTCAGCCATGCGCGCCCTTATGCGAAGGATGGCAGCTGCACCAAATTCAATCGATGGAAATATGGTTGGGAGGCAGCACCGGACTATGCTCGCAGAAAAAGTTCAGCGAACTATGAGGCGCAGTACGCCCAGCGTAATGTGATTTACTTGCTAGGGGAGCTAGATACCAATCCACAGCATCCAGCATTGGATCAGAGCTGCGCCGCCGAAATGCAAGGCGCATTTCGTTTAGAACGCGGCTTACATTACTTTAACTACCTGCAGCAACGGCACCCATTGATGACGCAACAGCGTATCGTCAAAGTGCCGGGGGTGGCGCATGATGCCGATGCCATGTTCGGCTCAGCGGAGGGTATCTCTGCGCTATTTGAGACAGCGCAGTCTCAGCTAGTGAAAACATCGCAAAAATAGAGTTCAACAATTGCTTTTTACACCCTGGCTAACGCGCACTATCCATCGGGGTTTCCAGCCATGCCGGGCGCTAGGCCGCATGGAATATACGTGTGCGGGGCATGTCAAATAAAATCTATTACACGCCACTCACACGTTTTTTGCGTTACTCAGGCTGCCATGCTGGCTCTTTGCTGCATCATAGGCGCCAGATTCAATTTTTTTGCATTTCTTAATTCAGCTGTGGCGCGTTGCAGCAAGCTATCTTGCGTGTCGCCGTCCTGCAGGGTGGCTACACCGACGGTGGCGGTGATTTTTATCTCTTGTCCTGCCATCGCGACTGGCATGGCAGCAATGGTAGACAGAATGCGATTCGCCACTTTATGTGCATCCTCGGCATTTGCCTCTGGCAGCAAGAGAGAAAACTCTTCAGTGCCATACCTCGCCATACAGTCATAGCTACGGGTGGCTCGCTTCAGTCGTCTGGTGACTTCAATCAGAACTACATCCCCCGCAGGAGCACCATAATCATCCTGAATCTGTTTGAAGTGATTCAGATCCAAAATCAACATCGACAAAGACTTGCCGAACCTCACGTGTCTTTGTAGCTCGGTCTCACTGACGCGCATGAACTCACGGCGATTGGCTACGCCAGTGGCCGGATCGGTGCTTTCCTGTCTATCCAGCTCCAGATCGGCGCTCAGAATTTTTTTTCTATAACGCTGCAGATAGGCCGCAGTCGCGTGCCCGGTATATGTGCTGGCCAGCAAAATGACTACTACGCTAGTAACATACGCAAACGTCGGTATTACTTTATAAGCCAACAGCGCCAACAAGGCGATCAGGTAGCAAAACATCGCAGGACGCAAAGACTTTAAGGGCAGCGGTAGGGTGACAAAGTAGATCATGCAGAGCCACGCATCGACCAGGTAATGCCCGAAATAATCTCTGGGTAAACTGGCGTTACTGACGAACTGCATTAACAACACTGCTGCACTCCAGCGTAATATCTGGCGATCTAACTGTTGCGGATTGGCGGTGCTGAGACTAGCTTTGAGTAAATACCAGGAGTAAGCAAATAACAACGCACGCAAGCACAATAGAATAAAAAACTCAGTACTGGTCGCCAGAAAACTGAAATCGACATACGCCAGAGGAAAGCTTGCCCACATCACGACGCGTATCAGTTTTCGCGATTGCGCCCTATCCTGCTTCAGATAATGAAGCCGATAGAGCTCATCATTCACATCAGGATAACGGTTTTGCATAGGTCTTCCCTTTTGTTTGCCTATTCGAGGTAAGCGTTTACTTATTTTTAGCCGTAACGATTAAGGCTAGATTTAAGTGTAGCGCCAATTACAGAAAATCGGTATGTATTCAAGCTATTTCACGCTCTGTATGATAAATTGATGCCTCTTTTTATTTACGTCTACATTTAAATTTCAGTGTTAAGAAAATCACATCTTCCCGTCACTCGCAGACCTTGCCAATTCAGGTTAGTGACTGAGGCAGGAATCAGCTTTCTCTATCCAAAACACTCACTAAGTTGTTGACGCGCAGCACATACCAATTTTATTCTTGTTTTTTCCCAGCTCCGATTCTAGCAATAACATTTTTACTATTTCAAATACCATGGACATACTTCTCTACGACAATTGGGAGCGTCAGCTTCGCCCGTTTTCACCTATACGCAAAGATTGGGTAGGTTTGTATTGCTGTGGCCCTACCGTCTATGACTACGCGCACATAGGTAATTTACGCACCTATCTGTTTGAAGATGTATTGCGACGGGTCCTGGAATTGAACGGCCATCAGGTTAGGCATGTGATCAACATCACCGATGTCGGCCATCTGGTATCTGATGCCGACGATGGCGAGGATAAAATGGAAACCGGCAGCCGCAGAACCGGTGAATCGGCATGGGATATTGCAGAAAAATATACCGTCGCATTTAAACAGGATTTGCTCACTTTAAATATGCTAGAGCCGCAGATCTGGTGCAAGGCCACCGAGCATATCGCCGAGCAAATCTCGTTTATCTCTTGCATAGAACAAAAAGGCTTTACCTATACCACGTCGGACGGTGTGTATTTCGACACCTCCAAGCAAGATGATTATGGCTATCTGGCCCGTCTGAATCGCGAAGGTCTGGAGGCAGGTAAGCGCGTCGATATAGGCGAAAAACGTCAGGCTACCGATTTCGCGTTATGGAAATTTAGCGCCGCTGGTAGCAATCGCCAGATGGAATGGGATAGTCCTTGGGGCCGCGGCTTCCCCGGCTGGCATATCGAATGCTCTGCGATGTCGGCAAAATATCTGGAACCTTGGTTCGACATCCATTGCGGTGGTGAAGATCATATTGCCATCCATCACAGCAATGAAATCGCGCAGAACATGGCATGCCACGGTACACGTCTAGCCAATTTTTGGATGCATGGATACTTTCTGCAAATCGACGCCGGCAAGATGTCGAAATCCAGCGGCGATTTCCTGCGCCTGCAAAGCGTTATCGATCAGGGTTTTGATCCCTTGGCATATCGTTTGCTGTGTATGTCGGCGCATTACCGTAGCCAGTTAAGCTTTAGTTGGGATGCCTTAAAGTCTGCCCAAACCGCTCTATTCCGTTTGCGCGAGACTTATTTCGCTTTACTTGACGGTGGCGTTGTCAGCCAGGAATTTGCTGACAAATTCAAGACCGAAGTGAATCACGATCTGAATCTGCCAAAAGCGGTCGCTGTCATGTGGGAAACACTGAAGTCATCTTTAAGCGATGCCGATAAAAAAGCCACACTGAATTACTTTGATCGCGTGCTCGGACTTAATTTAGCCGAATGGCAACCAAAATTAAATGAAATACCGGCCGCTATTCAGGATTTAGCCGAACAACGTCATCTCAGCCGTATCAACAAAAATTGGGCAGAATCAGATCGTCTGCGCGATGAAATCAAAGCTCTGGGTTACGTGATGGAAGATACCGCAGAAGGCGTGAAACTCAAACCCTTAGTTTAAGCTTGTAGGAGGTCGTCATTCCAGATTAATCCAGACTGGAATGACGATAGTAGACTTTGGAGCTTAATTGCCTTCAGCGTTGCAATCGCCGTGGCGTCACACCGTAGAAATTAATCTTTCCGGTGCCAGTATTGCGTATTCCTGTAATTGCGCAGAACCCAATAATTGCCGATTAGATTCGCGATACACTCGCACACGGCCAAGTTGTTCAGGAACCGATACTTCTTCTTTCCCCAGTGCCAGCCTTTGTCCTTGTAAAAATCTACGCGCCAAGTCGTCGTTCAACAGCACCTCAGGAAAGCTCGACAATAAAGCGTCCATGGGTGCGAGTAATTGCGCACGCTGCTCTTCTTCCATCGCAGTCAATGCATCAAGCGTCACGGTATTTTCCAGTAGCAGATGACCCACATGGGTGCGGCGTAAAGCATTCAGATGTGCACCACATCCCAGTGCATTACCGATATCCTCACCTAAAACACGGATATAGGTACCTTTACTGCAGCGCACGTTCAAAGTCAGAAAAGGCGCCTCATAACTGACGAACTCCAACAGATGGATAGTCACAGGCCGTGCTTCACGCTCTAGCGTAATGCCGGCGCGGGCATACTCATACAGCGGCTTACCGTCACGTTTGAGCGCGGAATACATAGGGGGCACTTGTAAGATGTCGCCTCTAAACTGCTGCAAAACCTGTTCAATCTGGGTGACGTTGACTTCATCAACAGGCAGAGTCTGCAGCACTTCACCTTCAGTGTCACCGGTATTTGTACTGACGCCCAAATGAACTACTGTCTGATAGGTCTTATCGGCTTCCAATAAGTCTTGCGAGAACTTGGTGGCCTCACCGAAACACAAGGGCAATAAGCCCGTAGCAAAAGGGTCAAGCGTACCGGTGTGCCCGGCTTTCAAGGCATTGAGTAAGCGCTTGGCTTTAATCAAGGCGTCATTGCTGGACCACCCGACTGGCTTATCGAGCAACAATACGCCGTGTACCGGAACACGAGGCTTTTTCTTTACTTGAGTTGTCATTAGCGTTGGGATAAAAACGTGCAGCAAACAGGAATAGTCGAAATACCAAAAAGCAAATATTCAACGTAATCACGCCAATATTTGCCTAACAGAAAATTTTAATCTTCGCTGTCGTCTGTAGATCGGGTTGCATTCGCTTCGTCGATTAATTTAGACATTGCCATGCCGCGCATGGTAGAGGTGTCATGGACAAAATGCAGTTGCGGTAGAGTGTGGATATGCAGGCGCAAACCCAACTGGGCACGTAAAAATCCTGCTGCTTTGTTCAAGCCACCCAGCGTGTTCTTGATAGACGCAGGATCGTCCTTCAAACTGGTGAAATAAATTTTAGCGTGCGCATAATCGGGCGTAAGCTGAACTTCGGTCAGCGTAATCATGCCAACACGAGGATCTTTTAATTCAGACCAGATGATCTCAGCAACATCACGCTGTATCTGATCTGCAACGCGCAAGCCGCGCGCGGGGATGGATTTACTATTTTTTGCCATAATAATTACAAAATTGCTACAAAAATACTACAAAAGCACAGAAAAATAAAAAGGGAGCAAAAGCTCCCTTTTCTTATAAATACTAAAGGGTACGAGCAATTTCTTGTACTTCGAAGACCTCAAGAATATCGCCGACCTCAATCTCGTTGTAAGACTTCAGAGACAAGCCGCATTCCATACCGGCTTTAACTTCTTTCGCATCGTCTTTATAACGTTTCAAGGAATCCAACTCGCCTGTCCATACGACAACGTTGTTGCGTAACAGACGGACCGAAGAAGTGCGCTTGACTGTACCTTCGGTGACCAGACAACCGGCGATAGAGCCGACTTTACTGACCGAGAATACCTGACGAATTTCAACTTGACCAATAACCGTTTCGCGCTTCTCTGGTGCCAACATACCCGACAATGCGGCTTTCACTTCGTCGACCGCATCGTAAATAATGTTGTAGTAACGAATATCCACACCATGCGATTCAGCTAACTTACGTGCGGATGCATCTGCACGAGTGTTAAAGCCGATAATCACTGCCTTGGATGCAACTGCCAGATTGACGTCGGATTCCGAAATACCACCCACGGCGGCATGCACCACTTGTACCCGGACTTCGTTGGTCGACAACTTGACCAAAGATTGCACCAGTGCCTCTTGCGAACCTTGTACATCGGTCTTGACGATGATAGGCAGATTTCTGACTTCGCCTTCGCCCATATTGTCGAAGATGTTTTCCATCTTAGCGGCTTGCTGCTTGGCCAGTTTGACGTCACGGTATTTACCTTGACGGAACAAACCGATTTCGCGCGCTTTACGCTCATCAACCATGACCATGAACTCTTCACCAGCCGCAGGAACTTCGGTCAAGCCCTGGATTTCTACAGGGATAGACGGACCAGCTTCGCTCGTGTTTTTACCATTTTCATCCAACATGGCACGTACACGACCATAGGAAGAACCGGCCAATACCACGTCGCCGCGCTTCAAAGTACCGGACTGAACCAAGACTGTCGCAACCGTACCGCGACCTTTATCCAGACGAGATTCAATCACCAGACCTTTAGCAGGAGCGTTGATCGGTGCACGCAATTCCAAGACTTCGGCTTGCAACAGAACTTGTTCTAGTAAGTCATCAATACCTTCGCCAGTTTTGGCAGAAACTGGTACGAATGGTGACTCGCCACCGTATTCTTCTGGAACGACACCTTCGGCTACCAACTCTTGCTTGACACGATCCATATTTGCACCGGGCTTATCAATTTTATTGATAGCAACTACCAACGAGACACCAGCTGCTTTAGCATGGGCAATCGCCTCTTTGGTTTGCGGCATCACGCCATCATCCGCTGCGACTACCAGAATAACGATATCCGTTGCCTTGGCACCACGGGCACGCATCGCAGTAAATGCTTCATGACCTGGTGTATCAAGGAAGGTAATCATGCCGCGCGGTGTTTCTACGTGGTATGCACCAATATGCTGGGTAATTCCACCAGCCTCACCGGAAGCAACCTTGGCGCGACGAATATAATCGAGCAAAGATGTTTTACCGTGATCGACGTGTCCCATAACAGTAACGACTGGTGCGCGCGGTGCGGATTCATACTCTGCATGTTCCGCAACATCAGTCAGCATCGCCTCAGGATCATCTAACTTAGCAGCAAAGGCTTTATGTCCCATCTCTTCAACCAGGATCATCGCAGTTTCCTGATCCAACACTTGGTTGATGGTGCACATTTGACCAAGCTTCATCAAATGCTTAATCACTTCAGACGCTTTTACCGACATTTTATGTGCTAATTCAGCGACGGTAAGTGTCTCTGGCACATAAACATCTTTAACGATTGCTTCGACTGGTGCCTGAAAATTTGACTGTTCTTCGTGTTGATTAGAACGACGACCTTTTCCACCGCTTTTCCAACCGTCACGACCAGTACTTGCCGGAGCACGGCCTTTGGCTGCACCACGTTTTTTCGCGTCATCTTGCCACGTCGAAGAAACATTAGCTGACTTAATCGATTTTTTATCAACCACTGCAGCAGCGCCTGGCGCAGGTTTAACATCTTTCTTGTCACCAGTCGCAGGCTTCTTATCACCAACTTTTTTATCAGCTGGTTTATGTAAAGTACCTTCAGCTACCTTAGGGGCAACTACCGGTGGTGCCGCGACTTTTGGTCGGCGCGCAGCATCCATCATTTCTTTAATTTGAGCAACTTCATCAGCAACTTTTTTACGCGCGGCATCATTTGCGGCTACACGTACGGCTGCTTCTTTTGCATCAGTAGCTGTTTTCATTTTAGCCTCTTCGGCTAGTTTCAACTTTGCATCTTCAGCCTGTTTCTTTTTCTCTTCTACTACAACAAGTCGTTTACTGTCATCTTCAACACTCACCGTGGCAGCAGAATCAGGCGTCGCAACATTACTTGCTTTCGGTGATGATTTGGCTGCTACTTTTGTCGCCACATTCAAACTGGCTGCAGCAGCTACTGCAGCAGCCTGGTCAGCTTTGATTTTTTCAGCGTCTGCTTTTGCAGATGCCGCGGCCGCTACCTCAATTTCTCGCAAAGCGTTTGCTTGAGATTCTTTTTCAGCTTCCAATTTTTCGAGATACTGCTGCTTCTCGAGCAATTCCGCTTCCTGGCGAGCAATCAATGCCGCTTCCTGACGCATTTCTTCTTCGCGTCGTTCCGCTTCCGCTGGATCAAGCACCTCTGCAGCATGCTCGGTCTGCGTCTCTGGAGACGATTCATCACGTTTGACAAAAGTACGTTTTTTGCGCACTTCCACTTGTATCGTGCGGGATTTGCCAGTGGCATCTGCCTGCTTGATTTCAGTGTTTTCCTTGCGGGTCAAAGTGATTTTTTTGGCATCCGATGTCACACCATGCGAAGTACGCAAGTGTGCCAACAGCTTATCCTTGTCTTCCTTTGACAGCACATCGGACGTCGAGCTTTTACTAACGCCCGCGGCATGCAATTGCGTTAGCAGCAAATCCGCTGACATCTTCAGCTCGGTGGCAAATTGAGCTACATTATTACTCGCCATTCAGTCCTCTTTTTCTCATTGCGCTTGAAAAAACGCTTAAATATAATTGTCTTTTAAAAACTCGTCGTGATTTATTTTGCTTCTACGAGTTTCCACGCTGAGGCCAACAAGGCTTTTGCATGATCATCATATTTAGCGTCGATGAGTTTCATCTCATCATCAGTCACATCTTCGAATGCATCTTTAATTAATTGGCGTGCACGATCCGTTGATAATGCCAAAATAGCACCAAACTCGTCATAAGCCAACCCACCGAAGGCAGTCAGTGTTTTAACACCAGCCAAACCCAACTTACCGGCAGTAACACGACTCATACCATCGAGATTGATCAGGGCTTCTTCTACCCCATCAATACCCTCTTCAGAAGCGATTGCTTCCGTCAACAAAGAATCTCTTGCGCGATTGCGCAATTCATTCACGGTATCTTCATCTAATGCCTCGATCTCCAGCATTTCGCTGATAGGTACGTAAGCGATTTCTTCCAAACTGGAGAATCCTTCATCTACCAAAATATCAGCTACCTCTTGATCAACATCGAGTTTCTCCATAAACAAAGCACGAATCCCTGCGGTTTCTTGCTCTGCTTTATTGGCCGATTCTTCAGCTGTCATGATATTGATTTTCCAGCCAGTCAACTCTGCAGCCAAGCGAACATTTTGACCGCTACGACCGATTGCAATGGCTAAATTCTCGTCATCAACGACCACATCCATGCAATGTTTTTCTTCATCAACCATAATAGAAGAAACATTCGCAGGAGCCAACGCGCCGATCACAAATTGAGCTGGATCTTCTGACCACAACACGATATCGACACGCTCACCACCAAGCTCACCAGTTACGGCTTGCACCCGTGAACCACGCATACCAACACAAGTTCCAATAGGATCTATGCGTTTATCATCCGTGTGAACCGCGATTTTCGCTCGTACACCGGCATCGCGTGCGGCTGACTTAATGACCAATGAACCTTGTTCGATTTCTGGAACTTCCAGCTCAAACAATTTCATAATAAATTCTGGCGCAGTACGAGAAAGTATGACTTGCGGTCCGCGCGCATTACGGTCTATACGCAGTATGTAGGCACGGACTCTATCACCAACTCGCAAATTCTCTTTCGGTATCATTTGATCGCGTGGCAAACGCGCTTCAATTTTACCGGACTCAACGACCGCTTCACCGCGCTCCATACGCTTGATTGTGCCTGTAACCAAAGCATCACCGCGCTCCAGGAAATCAGCCAAAATCTGCTCACGCTCAGCATCACGAATACGTTGCAAGACGACTTGCTTGGTATCTTGCGCAAATCGACGACCGAGCTCAACTGACTCGATTGGTTCTTCTATATATTCATCAATTTCGATATCTGGATATTGCTCCAAAGCCTCGAAATGCAAGATTTCCTGATCCGGCAATTGCAAACCAGCCTCATCGGCAACCACGTGCCAACGACGGAAAGATTTATATTCGCCGGTAACACGATCAATCTCAACGCGAATATCAACTTCACCTTCATAACGCTTCTTGGTAGCCTGCGCCAAAGCATGCTCCAGCGCGGCAAAAACCACATCTTCATCGACGTTTTTTTCACGCGCCAGCACATCAACCAATAATAAAACTTCGCGACTCATGCTTTGCGACTCCTAAAATCCACTTGTGGCACCAAGCGTGCCTTATCCACATCGGCAAGCGTAAACTCCAGCATTGCCGCCCCATCTTTTCCTTCAAATTCCAACCTTAAAGTCTCGCCCTCAGGCTCAAGCAAAACACCTTCAAAAGTCTTGCGATTATTCGAGTCAGGCATAGGCAAGCGCAACTTGACGCTGGCTACCTCACCGCAAAACCGAACAAAATCAGCAAACTTTTTCAAAGGTCGCTCCAAGCCAGGGGAGGAGATCTCCAAACGCTCATAACTCACATTCTCGACCGTCAGCACATGTGATAACTGATGACTGACTTTCGCGCAGTCTTCAACCGTAACATGACCCTTCTCCAAATCCTCCGGCAATAAATCTATGTAGACCCTAAACAAACCACGCTCGGCTCGTTCAAAATCAACCAAATCATAACCAGTACCATTGACGGTCTTTTCTATTAATTCCAGCAATTGCAAGACAATTCTCCGAAAAACGCAGACTTTATTCCTGCACTAAAAAGCGATGCACAAAAGAAAAATGGGCACCCGCCCATCATTTCTTTAGCGCCCCGCACATACTACATGCCAAGGAAAAATCTGCTAACTACAAGATTATAAACGATTATTTACTCTATCGCAAATTAAAACAAAGTAAATACATCATCAAAATCACACTCACACGCCTTTAGTGCGTCTGCGCGCTGCGATCCCCTGCCCTATCGCCTGACCGCTACCACGCGTGGTAGCACTTCGTCTTTGCTGACCGGCATTCGGATAACCAAGTGCTGTTTGCATAGGATCAGGCTGACGGCTACGCTTTTTCCCCACATCATTTCCAGCAGAGTTACCATTGCGATCATTACCTGGCGCACTACGGGAATTACCATACTCACCGCGCGGTGCAGCACCAAAAGTCCTCCCCTGAGGCTTATCATAAGGACGACCAACCGGCTTATCAAATGGATTCACATTGCGGCCAGCATTGCCGGATTGACGATTTCCTCTCGGCTTAGCATCAGACTTATCGCCGGAAACTTTTTCCAACCCACTAACCTTCAGCAAACTGCGAACCGCATCCTCACCCAACTCATCCCAACGACCGCGCTTAAGACCGGAGGGCAAAGTCATCACACCATAACGTGTGCGTATCAGGCGTGACACTGTCAAGCCAACCGCCTCAAACATCCGACGCACCTCGCGATTGCGACCTTCACCGATAATTACGCGATACCACTTATTTACACCTTCACCACCACCATCGGCAATTTTGGAGAATTGGGCCATACCATCTTCCAACTCAACACCAGCCAATAATTTCTGACGCATACCTTCTTCTAACTCACCCAAAGTCCGGACTGCATACTCACGCTCAATACCGTAGCGAGGATGCATTAGACGATTAGCCAAATCTCCAGAGGTCGTAAACAACAACAAACCCTCAGTGTTGTAATCAAGCCTACCGACCGCGAGCCATTTGCCGACCTTCATTTTTGGCAAACTCTCGAATACGGACTGACGCCCCTCGGGATCACTAGTACTCACGATTTCACCAGCAGGCTTGTGATAGACCAAGACGCGCGGTGGCTTGCTACTCACCTTACGTTGAATTAATTTACCGTTAATTTTGACTTGATCAGTAGGCAAAATACGCTGACCTATATGAGCAGGCTCAGAATTAACCGACACACGACCAGCCACTATCAACTCTTCCATCTCACGACGAGAACCCAAGCCAGCTTCTGCCAGGACCTTGTGCAGTTTAGGAGCATCATCATCCGCCGTCAGATCGCGCCTAACCGGCTTAACGTGGCGCGACTTATCATGCTTATCGTCCGAATTAACATCAAACGCATCCGAAGTAACAAAGGAGAAAACATCATCAGCACTGTTGACGGCCGAACGGCCATCCTTACGAGCGCCAGTCGCCCCCGGTGCTGGTCGCGCTCTAGGACCACTTGCAGGTCGCGAAGCATTCTTTTCACCGTACACCGGGCGATTACGAGCCTCATTGCCGCGACCGCGTTCGCCACGTTGAAATTCTGCCAGGGTTGCCGCATCAGCACTTGCAGGCTCAGATCTCACCCTCGGTACGCGAGTACGCACCTCGCTTACATTTGAATCAACTGAAACTATAGCCGACTCCGGAGTATCAGACGCTACAAGCTTAGGCCGAGCCTGTCTTGGTTGACGCACCTTCTTTTCTGGCGCAGCAACTAAAGCAGCATCAACTGACTCTGGGGCAACAATCTGCTCAGAGGCATCTGCGCGATTCGGTGCCCTACGCAGATTGCGTGGCCCTCTAACAGCGCGCTTTGCCGGCTTACCAGCAACACCATCATCCGAGCTTGATACCGCATCGGCTTTTACTTCATCTGAATTATTTGTGTTCATTATTTTGATTCTGAGTTGAGATGAGTAGATACATCGGCATTTTTATGAGCGTCTGATATCAATTCACTATTTGGTGCAGCTATCATCGCAACGTCATCCTCAAGTACATCATTGGCTGTCGCAATTTCAATTTCCGCATCAATTTGCATAGGCGCAAGACTGGTAAGCAAATCGCCAACCACCTCCTGCACCATTATTTTTTCACTATGAGCAACGACAGGCCCCTTCCCCTGCTCGTTAAACATATTTCCTACTAAAGCATCAAGCTCAGAAGCGGATTTCTCAACTGAGTTTTCTTGACCTATTTGCTGCAAAGGCGGCAACTGATCTAGCGATGCCAAGCCAAGATCAGACAAAAATTGTTTCGTGGTCGCAAATAAAGCAGGCCGCCCCGGCACATCTCTATGCCCGACACTCTCGATCCAACCACGATCCTCCAGAGTTTTAATCATCTGCGAGGCAACTGCCACGCCACGAATTTCCTCAATATCACCCCGAGTCACTGGCTGGCGATAAGTAATAATAGCCAACGTTTCC
Source organism: Undibacterium sp. Ren11W (assembly GCF_049340485.1). Taxonomy (NCBI): domain Bacteria; kingdom Pseudomonadati; phylum Pseudomonadota; class Betaproteobacteria; order Burkholderiales; family Oxalobacteraceae; genus Undibacterium; species Undibacterium sp. Ren11W. The sequence continues at coordinate 134,647 of NZ_JBMPPB010000005.1, read as the reverse complement.
AAGGTCGCTCTTGAATACTTGGGCGGCTTTTCCGGATTTAATCTATCAATGAAGGCACGCATTTCCGGCCGACTTTGAAAACGCCAACCAGTCGACAAGCCCACCAATTCAATACCCTTTTCCGACCACTCGCCACGCAGATCCTCCAACATGGATTTAATCGTATCCGCACCAACCGCAACACCTTGACCATCCTCATCTTGAAATAATTTCTTCAAGGAATGAATGGCAAGTGGCTCATGCGCGCATAGCAGTGCGGTTTCAAGGACTCGCCTGGCCTCAGCTGTATTCATGCAAACTCTTTACACAGATGTTTTTGATCTCACGACGTAGCAGCAGACTGAAAGTAATACGCTCAGCCCACACCAGCTCTTTAATTTTTGCAGCGCACAATACACGTGCATGCTCAGGGATCAGTCTGCCATCAACGCTTGACCGGTACATCAAATTAGCGCAAACCGTTGAAAAGACAGTCGATCAATTTAGTAGATACTAGATTGTAGTCCAGAATTTCGATACAGATAAAAAAAATATACGTACGAGTAATAAAAAAGCCACGTTAATACGTGGCTTTTTTAATGAAACTGGTTGCGGGGGCAGGATTTGAACCTACGACCTTCGGGTTATGAGCCCGACGAGCTGCCAGACTGCTCCACCCCGCGTCTGATATGTAGAACTATACATGAATATGCTGCTTTGCGCAAATGCTTTATCAGATTACCCAATCCTAAACAGTATGGGTATCAGAATGTAGTGCTGAGTTTATCCTAGCCTCGTGCGATCCGGTGCTACACTTTAGGCTTCCCTTTTACTACTAATCTGCACCATGAAATTTTGCCCCGAATGCGCCGCCCCCATCGTCATTGAAATTCCCGCAGACGATACTCGCGAACGTCACGTTTGCTCGGCGTGCAAGACCATTCACTATCAAAATCCTAAACTCGTGGTTGGATCAATCCCGGTATGGACCCAAGACGGCGCAATCAAGATTCTATTATGTAAGCGAGCGATCGAGCCGCGCTATGGCTATTGGACACTGCCAGCTGGCTTCATGGAAAACAACGAAACCACCAGTCAGGCAGCACAGAGAGAAACCGAAGAAGAGGCTGGCGCCAATATCGCCCTGCATGAACTATTCTCTATGCTAAATGTTCCGCACGTTAATCAGGTCCACCTATTTTATCGCGCCACTTTATTAGACCTCGATTATCTGGCGGGGACTGAAAGTTTAGAGGTGCGACTATTTAGTGAGCAAGAAATCCCCTGGGCTGAGATTGCCTTCCCGACAGTGAGCAATACACTCAAATTTTTCTTCGCAGATTTGGCCAAGGTCAAGCAAGGCGGCAACTATGAACTCCATACGCATGACCTGTTTCAAGCCATGCGCGATTGAAACATTCAAGTAACTACCAACTAGTTTCTCGCTCGGCGGTAGATGAAACCTTGTGTATAGACAGATCGGCACCTTCAAATTCCTCCTCAGGATCCAAACGTATCCCCATCAGTTTTTTAAGACTGCCGTAAATCGCCCAGCTACCCAATAGCGCAATTGAAATTCCCAGAGCGGTGCCAGCCAATTGCGAGGCAAAGCTGACCCCGCCTAAGCCACCTAGCGATTTCAAGCCAAAGATCCCGGCGGCAATCCCACCCCACGCGCCGCACAAGCCGTGCAGCGGCCAGACCCCAAGCACATCGTCGACCTTCCATTTATTTTGGGTCCAGGTAAACATCCAGACAAAAATCGCGCCGGCAATCCCGCCTGTTACCAAGGCCCCCAACGGATGCATTAAATCGGATCCGGCACAAACCGCCACCAAGCCCGCCAAAGGCCCGTTATACACGAAACCAGGATCGTTTTTACCTAAGACTAGCGCCACCAAAGTACCGCCCACCATCGCCATCAAAGAATTGATCGCTACCAGGCCGTTCATCTTATCGAGCGTCTGGGCGCTCATGACATTAAAGCCGAACCAACCCACTGTCAGAATCCAGGCACCTAAAGCCAGAAACGGGATACTAGAGGGCGGATGCGCTGCAATCGCGCCGTTTTTCATATACCGTCCGCGCCGTGCACCCAATAGCATAACGGCTGGCAAGGCCACCCATCCGCCAAAAGCATGCACCACCACCGAGCCGGCAAAATCATGGAATTCTTCTGAGAACATCGCTTTGAGCCAGGCTTGAATGCCGAAACGCTGATTCCAGGCTATTCCTTCAAAAAACGGATATAAGACCCCAACCAATAAGGCGGTCGCGATCAATTGTGGATAGAATTTGGCGCGCTCAGCGATACCGCCGGAGATAATGGCAGGAATTGCCGCCGCAAAGGTTAGCAAGAAAAAAAACTTGACCAGCTCAAAGCCATTACGCTCTACTAGCACATCGGCACTGGCATAAAACTGCATGCCGTAGGCGATACCATAACCGACGAAAAAATACGCAATGGTTGACACGGCAAAATCGACGATAATTTTAACCAAAGCATTAACTTGGTTTTTTTTACGTACTGTACCCAGCTCAAGGAAAGCAAAACCCGCGTGCATGGCTAAAATCATGATCGCCCCAAGCAAGATAAACAAGGCATCCGCGCCACTTTTATGTGCATCCATATAGAATCTCCCGATAAATGTGCAAATATTAAATACTGACGCACTAGCAAAGCAATAAATGTACCAATTTAGTGCAAATTTAAATCCTTGATTTATATACCGAATTTTTCCACGCTCATGACTAACGACAATTTCGCACCAAAATATAGCGCCTTTTTGGTGCGCAGCATGCAAATCGCCCAAGGGCGAACATGATTCCCTGGCTGGAACTCGATAGCCCCTTCCCAGACGTAAGCAAGGCCCTGGCTGCCGATCAAGAGGCTGCCGGCTTGCTGGCAGCAGGTGCCGATCTATCTGCCGCGCGCCTGTTAGATGCCTATAGACATGGGATTTTCCCCTGGTACTCAGAGGGGCAACCGATACTCTGGTGGTCTACCGACCCACGTATGGTCTTGATGACGGATGAGTTTAAGCTCTCGGACAGCTTAAAAAAAACACTGAAGAAGGTCGCCAAAGATACCCGCTGGGAAATACGTTTTGACAGCGCCTTCGCCGACGTCATGCGTGCCTGTGCCGCGCCGCGCCGCGATGGCGCCGGCACCTGGATCTCGCCCGATATCATCCAAGGCTATACGGATTTACATAAGGCCGGCTACGCACATTCGTCGGAAGTCTGGCTCGATGGTGAATTAGTCGGTGGCGCCTACGGTGTCTGCATAGGCAAAATGTTTTACGGAGAATCCATGTTTGCCCGCGTCAGCGACGCCTCTAAAATCGCGATTGCTCATTTGATATTTTTCTTGCGCGCACACGGCGTGAAAATGATAGACTGCCAACAAGAGACTGCCCATCTGGCTACCTTAGGTGCGCGCCCGATTGCAAGAAGCGAGTTTATACGCCGCATCAATCTAGCCACCGCATTGCCTGAGATCGCGATATGGGAGCCATTAAAGACCTTCAATAGTTGAGTTTTTAGGCATAAAGTGTTAACACTGAGACGTAACGGGCATAATAAAAGTGACTCAACTTAACGACCTCCCTTTCTCCAGCATACAGTTCTATGCCACGGCACCTTATCCATGCAGCTATCTGGATGGCTTGCAGGCGCGTTCGCAAGTGGCGACGCCAGCGCATCTGATCAATGCCGATGTCTACTCCGAACTCATACAAAATGGTTTTCGTCGCAGCGGTATCTTCATCTACCGCCCGCATTGCGACACCTGCCAGGCTTGCGTGCCGGTGCGTGTCCGCGTCAATGAATTTATCAGCACACGCAGCCAGCGCCGTGCGCTCAAAAAACATGCTGACCTGGTGGCCAGCGTGACCAGTTTAAGCTACCAGCATGAGCATTATGAACTTTACCAAAAATATCAAAACCAAAGACATGCCGGTGGCGGCATGGATCACGATAGTCGCGACCAATATGCGCAGTTTTTACTGCAAAGCCGCGTGAATACGCGCCTCGTTGAGTTTCGTGACGCCAGCCAAGTCTTACGCATGGTCAGCATCATCGACATTTTGAGTGATGGCTTGTCCTCGGTATATACGTTTTTTGATACCGAAGATGAGACTGCCTCGTATGGCACTTATAATGTGCTCTGGCAAATCAAGCAAACTCAGGAACTGGCACTGCCTTATGTGTATCTGGGTTACTGGATTGCCGCCAGTCCTAAAATGGCCTACAAAACCAATTTCAAACCTCTCGATGGTTTAATGCGCGGTCACTGGCAGGCTATGTAGCCCTATACTAACGAGATACTCCACCGTGTATATTTTTGAAGCGCACGTCGTTATTGCGCAAACAGATCATTTTTTACCTATACTCCCCTTAAAATAACACTCATCTAGCATCATGCCCGACAAATTACTATATTCCCTGGTTCGACCTTTTCTCTTCTTTATGGACGCCGAAAGCGCCCACGATCTGACTCTACCTAGCTTGCGCCGCGCGCACGCGCTGGGTCTGACCAGCTTAATGGCAAAGCCAGTACAAGATACGCGCAAAGTCATGGGCATAGATTTCCCTAACCCCGTTGGTTTGGCGGCCGGTCTGGATAAAGATGGCCGCTATATCGATGCACTCGCTTCGCTAGGTTTTGGCTCTATAGAAATCGGCACGGTAACGCCACGCGCCCAGGCTGGCAACCCCAAGCCGCGTATGTTCCGCCTGCCGCAAGCGAACGCCATCATCAATCGCATGGGCTTCAACAATGGCGGCGTCGATGCCTTCGTCGCGAATGTCCAAGCTTCGCGTTTTTATCAAGACAAGCAAGGTGTACTCGGCCTGAACATCGGTAAGAACGCAGATACACCGATAGAACGCGCGGCCGAAGATTATCTGCACTGCCTGCAGAAGGTTTACCCTTACGCCAGCTATGTGACAGTGAATATTTCCTCCCCCAACACCAAAAACCTGCGCCAGTTGCAAGGAGCTGACGAACTCGACGCCCTGCTTTCACAACTCAAGGACGCGCAGCAAAGACTGGCCGATCAGCACAAACGCTATGTGCCTATCACCCTCAAAATTGCACCGGATATCGATAGCGAACAGATCAAGAACATTGCCGACGCTTTATTGCGTCACAAGATCGATGGCGTGATCGCCACCAACACCACCATCACGCGCGACGCCGTCAAAGGCTTGCACCATGGCGAAGAAACCGGCGGCCTCTCGGGCGAACCAGTGTTTGAATTATCGAATAAAGTGATACGCGCACTAAAATCGGAATTAGGCGATGCGTTGCCAATTATTGGCGTCGGTGGCATTTTCTCAGGTGTCGATGCCGTCACCAAAATGCAGGCCGGTGCGGCGCTGGTACAAGTGTATTCCGGCTTAATCTATCGCGGCCCTGCACTGGTGCGAGAATGCGCGGCGGCTCTGCTTAAGTCTGCCTAAACTGCTTTATTCCAACTCGATTGATTTTTTCTAGCATGCACGGAAATACAAAATGCGCCATACACAACTAGGCAAGAGTGATTTACAAGTCTCAAAAATTTGCCTCGGCACGATGACCTTCGGCGAGCAAAATACCGAGGCCGAAGCACACCGGCAGATCGATTACGCCTTAGAGCGCGGGATTAATTTCATCGACACCGCCGAACTTTATCCTGTTATGCCTCGCTCTAAAACGCAGGGTAAGACCGAAGAATTTATCGGCAGCTGGATCAAAAAATTCGGCAAACGCAATGAGATCGTACTGGCCACCAAAGTAGCCGGGCCGTCACGCGGGCTGGACTGGATACGTAAGGGTGAGAACGATCTGAATGCGCTGAATATACGCTCAGCGGTAGAAACCAGTCTGAAGCGTCTGCAAACCGATTACATCGATCTGTATCAGTTGCACTGGCCTAGCCGCAACGCGCCTATTTTCGGACAGAAAAACTTTGATCCTACGCTGGAACGACCATCTACCGCAATCGCCGAAACGCTGGCGGTACTGAGTGAATTGGTGAGCGAAGGAAAGATCCGCCATATCGGCGTCTCGAATGAAACAGCCTGGGGCGTTAGCGAATTTATCAAACAGGCTGAGCAACAAAATTTAGAGCGCATCATCAGCATACAAAACGCGTATAACCTGGTGAACCGTAGCTTTGAACAAGGTCTGGACGAAAGCTGCTTTCGAGATCATGTCAGTTTATTGGCCTACAGCCCACTGGCCTTCGGTCGTCTTACCAATAAATACACCGATGATCTGAACGCGCAAGGGCGGCTGACCCTGTTCCCGGCAACCTGGAGTCCGCGCTACATGCGCGCCGAGGTCGTCACAGCCAGCCAACGCTATGCCACGCTGGCGCGCGCGCATGGCATGACACCGGCCAGCATGGCCTTAGCCTGGTGCTACTCACGCTGGTTCGTCGCCAGCACCATCGTCGGTGCCACCAACCTGGTGCAGTTGAAGGAAAACATCGACGCTTTCGAGCTCACACTGAGCGAGGAAGTGGTGTCGTCTATCAATGCAATCCACGCGAAGATGAATAATCCGGCGCAGTAGACGGGCATCGCCAACGTCAGCGCGCTTACTTTTGCAGCCGAACCGGCAGCGGCACATTGCATAAGTCTATGTGCCCTGCCGGACGTTTATACCAGTCACCACCACGATTGCGCTGGGCCTCAACTACCGCCTTAAACAGCGCAGTATCGGTACGTAAAATTTCCAGTTTACTGCGCTCAGACTCAGGCACATCGGCGGCCAAGCGCATCGTCTTGATGGCTGTCATCTGCTCGACGCTTTCGTAAAAGCCCAAAGGCCCGGTGCCGCGTGGCAAACTTGAAATCAATTCCATGCCTTGCATCACGCGCCCTACCACCGTCACATTTCTATCCAGATGACGCGGCGCATTGCCATTCACCACATACAGAGAAGTACCGTCGCCGCTATTGGCATCGTTGCCGCGCCCTACCCCTACACTGCCATAGCAATGTGCCAACCAGGTTTGATGCATTTTGGGATCGCGTGCCGCCGCAAAGCCATCCACATGACCGACCTGCGGCGCATAGCCATCCACATCCGGCAAGCGGCTAAATGCCTTGCCCACCTTGCCTGAATTGGCCGTCGCAATCGAGACGCTGAATTCAGGATCGCTGTTTGTCAGTGTCGATTTGACGACGCGCTTTTTGGCGGCATCTTCTTCATTCGGATCGCCCCACTGCGCCACATAATTATCTTGCGAACGCAGGATGGCGAGCCCGTCGAAATAGCCTTCGCGCACCAAAGCCTTGATATTCGCGACATGTTGAGGCGCGAATCCGGGTGCCAGCTCTATCACCACACGGCCTTTTTCCAGTTCCAGATACAGGGTGTTTTCCGGATGTAATGGACGCCAGTCGGTCGCGGTCGAGCTCTTGAGCAACTCGCTCATCGCTGGTTTAGTTATTGTGGCGGCGGCCACCCCAATCGAGCATCCCAGCAACAATGCTCCCGCTAGGAAACCGCACGCAACTGAGGACGCAGAGTCAAATCTGAAAACTTTCATTGGAAGCTCCAACAGTGAAGATGAATCAAGCAAGCAAGGAACACGAGCTTACGCAAGCATGGTGGCTTTGTCCAGAGTGGGGCAGCATCCCCTAGAGCGCATACCTACAAATTAAAAACGGCATGCCTCAGCGCGCATATTCCATGCGGGTTACCAGCCATGCCGGGCTGCAAGGCGCATGGAATATGCGCGCTAGGCCGGTCGGGAATTTCTAAAACCGTATTTCTAGAGCGTATGCCTTTGTTGCACATCCTCGCAATACCGACGTATTGCTACGGTGTGCGCCGCGGTCTGCATCTCTATCAATGAGGTTTTTAAAAGTTCCCGGTCGCATATTGGCGACGCAATCCTGCAGCTAGATAAATGCTTCGCCATTTTAGGAGCCGCTTTCGGCGCAGCGGCCGGTAACCGACATGTTCCAGTTTTGCGCATCGCCACACAAAAATAGTTTGAATTTACTTGCAGGTGTGCGATTCTAGCAGCACAGTACATTCACCTCAGGAATAGGTATGCTTAACTCCGGGCATAGCATCATCGCGGCTTACGCTAAACGTTTGCGCGTGCTCGCTCTAGCCCTGATTTTTTGCGCTGCTGGCTCTGCCAGCCATAGCGCCCCCAGTGCCGCGACCGCAAGCTTGTCGGCCCCGGTGCAGTCCTCGATCATTCTGCAGCAAGCTCCATTAGATAAACGGGTTTTGATACTGGTCGCCAATGGCTTTGGTGGCCGCACTTTAGATCTGTACGTGGCAGGCCTGATGGATGGGCTCAAAAAAGGTGGTATCAAGAGTGGCGACATCTACGTCGAATACCTCGATTTAGCGCGCGGCACAAACGATCTATTTCGTCAGCAACTAGCTCGGCTATTGACCGAAAAATATTCTCGCATACAGCTTGATCTGTTGTTTTGCGTGCAGCAACCTAGCCTGAATTTTTTACTCAACGAAGGCAAACAGTTGGCTCCGCTCAGTCCGGTCTTTATCCGCGGTGCCAAATTAGCGCCTGGTGCCGCGCTCGGTCAGCGGCAATTCGTCTCGCAGACCGCGCAACTCGATTATGCTGGCACGATACAAAGAGCGATGGAACTTTTTCCCGACACCACCCAGCTGGTCGTGGTACAGGGCAACAGCGAACTGGAACAAGAACGCAAAAAAGATCTGGACCTGGCACTGGTGAGATGGCGCGACAAGTTACAAGTCACGGATACCACTTCCCTAAGTTTTAAAGAAATTCACAGCAAGCTCAGCACATTGCCGCAACACAGCATCATATTGGGAGCGGGTTTCATGCGTGACGCCAAAGGCGAGTTTTTTGTAGCGGCCGAAGCTCTCGGCGAATTATCAAGAATCGCTAACGCACCTTTTTTCGTGCTGTATGACAGCATGCTAGGCAGTGGTGCAGTGGGCGGCATGGTGTCACGGATAGAGGAAGATGCGCGCTCATTTTCCCAGATGGCGGTCGATGTGTTAAGTGGCGCGACCCAGCTAAGCGGGCAAGTGAACCGGGCACCCGGCACATTGACACCGCTCTTCGACTGGCTTCAGTTACAGCGCTGGCACGCCGATCTGAGCAAGCTACCAGCCAACACCGAATTCATCAACAAACCGGTATCGCTGTGGGATCACTATGCCGCCTACTTTATCGGCATCGTGGTATTGATACTGCTGCTGTGTGCTTTTGTGCTCGCCCTGATCATACAAAATCGCCAACGCCAAGTGGCAGAAACCCGTTACCGTGTGCTGGTCGAACAAGCGCCGGAAGCCATCTTGGTGGTCGATTTCGATACCAAATTTATTATCGATGCCAATCCCAGCGCAGAAAAACTGCTCAACTGCACGCGTGACGAGCTGTTAAACAGTAACGTACGCCGACTGTATGCAGACCAACAGCCGGACGGTTTGCCAGTAGAACTGACCCGCATACGCAACGTAGAGCGCGCCCTGGCCGGCGAATCTATTCTGGTAGAGCGCGTCATGCGCACCTTCGATGGTCGCGAACTTCAGTGCGACCTGCGCCTGGTCAGGCTACCGGATATACGACGCCGCTTATTACGCGTCAGCCTGGTAGATGTCACGCTGCGCAAACTGGCCGAAGCGCAAGTATTACAGCTGAACCGGCGTCTACAGGCCTTGCTCGATGCGGCGCAGGAGATCGCCATTATCTCTACCGACGCCAACGGACGCGTTACCGTATTTAATCAGGGTGCAGAAAAGATGCTGGGTTACGCCGAGTCTGAAATACGCGGAAAATCGCCGGCTTTTTTACATCTGACCGACGAAGTCAATCAGCGCGCCGCGTTCCTGACCCAGCAACTGGGACGCCCTATCGCCGCTTTCGAAACCTTCGTGGCGTTGACACGCGATGGCGCTTCCGATATCCAAACCTGGACCTACGTACGTAAGGACGGACGACACTTGCAAGTGTCGCTGGCGGTCAGTGCAGTACGTGACGAGCACGGCTTGATCAATGGCTTTCTTGGAATTGCAATCGACATCAGCCAGCGCCTGGCGGCCGAAAGGGAGTTTATTCAACTCAATCAAGAACTCGATCTGCGAGTACAAGAGCGCACCCAGGCACTGCAAAGCTCGACCGAGCAATTGCAACAGGCGCTCAATCATTTGCGTCAGATGCAAGACAAATTAGTGCAATCAGAAAAATTGGCAGCACTCGGTTCTATCGTGGCAGCGGTCGCGCACGAGCTCAATACACCGATCGGTAATTGCCTGACAGTTGCCAGTGCCTTCAATGACAAGACCCAGGATTTTGAAAAACAGATCCATGCCGGCCAATTACGCCGTTCGCATCTTACTGTCTATACGGAAGATGCACACAACGCCATGCAACTGCTTTTACGCGGTTTGCAACGCGCAGTTGAACTAGTGAGCAATTTTAAACAGGTGGCAGTGGACCAGGGTAGCGAGCAGCGCCGGCAGTTCATGCTAAAAGAAGTCGCAGACAGTGTTGTAGCCCTCATGAGTGCTAGCCTGCAGAAAAAAAACTATCAAATAGCAATGCGGATAGACCATGATCTGAATATGGATAGCTACCCCGGAGCGATAGAACAGGTGATCGCCAACCTCATCAATAACTCGGTGTTGCATGGCTTTGATGGCCGCACACATGGTCTGATCCAGCTGCAGGCCGAGCGGGATGGCGAGCATATCGTACTAACCTACGGCGATGATGGAGCTGGCATGTCGGAGGACATCCTCAGCCACATTTTTGACCCTTTTTTTACCACCCGCATGGGCACCGGTGGCAGCGGTTTGGGGATGAGCATTTGCCACAACCTGATCATGGGGCCACTCGGTGGCAGTATCGACGTCAGCAGCGTACCCGGCCACGGCAGCAGTTTTCACATTATCTTGCCACGCGTCGCCCCCAAAGCGAAAGACGACTCATAACGATCACGATGGCAAGAGCTATGGTCAGGCTGGCACCCGGCTCAATTAAATGCTCTATGGATTGCTCTATGGATTGCTCTATGGATTGTTCGATTGATTGTTCGATTGATTGTTCGATTGATTGTTCGAGCAGCTAAGCTCAAACATAGGCAATCAGACATTAGCGCGAATTGATACAAACTCAAATCCCAATTGAATAGTGCACGCCCCGCTCGCGCAGATCCCATGCGCCTTAGCGGGCAGGCTGCCTGGAAAGACGCATGGAATATGCGCCGTGACGTTGCTGCTTGGCGCCACGCTATCGTGCATTTATTCGTACGTTAAACCTGGTCGCATTTTTCGACAAGCTGAGCTATTATGCAACTCGTTCGGACTTACTGACGCCTGATTTTAACCACTTCAACGAGCGCAAACCATGACAAAACCTTTGGTAAATTTGATCTTGATCACGGCAACTGCTGTCTGTGCCAGCAGCGCTTTTTCCGACCCTGTTATCGATGCTGCGATACAAAATACCTTTTCGCATGCTCAGCAAATGGTCGATATCGGCGGCCGTCGCCTCAACCTGTATTGCAGCGGCGTTGGCACGCATACCGTGATCTTCGACGCGCCTTCGGGTGATTCTGGCTGGAGCTGGCTAACGGTGCAACCGGAAGTAGCGAAACTGAGCCGTGCTTGCGTTTATGACCGCGCCGGCCTGGGTTTTAGCGACCCAGCGATCCGCCCTGGCACCTCAGAAAATGCGGTAGAGGATTTACACACTTTACTTAGCAATGCCGGCATCCAACCACCTTACATCATGGTCGGTAATTCGTATGGCGGCGCCAACGTGCAGCTGTACGCGTATCGCTATCCAGATCAGGTAAGCGGACTGGTGCTGGTGGAGGCTGGCCATGAAGATGAAAGCGCTCGTCAGAACGTGGTCACGAAAGGAAAACTCGCACAATTTTATGCGATGATCAATGCGATAGAGAAAACCTGCGTGACTCAAGCCGAGCAAGGTTTTAAACCGGGCAGCGAGCCGCTAGCCACGTGTATGGCTGGCATGGGATCGGATTATGGGCGGCAACTCGACGCGGCGCAGTTTGCTGTAAGAATTTCGCCTGATTACTGGCGGGCCAGAGCCTCGGAGAGCTCGCAGTTTGAACTCAGTGATGCGCAACTACGCGCCGCGCGGCGCTCATTCGGATCGCTACCGCTGGTGGTCTTATCACGCGGCATCAGCCCTTATGCCGAACCAGGCAAACCACAGAGCGCTTTAAACAAGGCCTCCGAAAATGAAAATCTAGCACTACATAAAGAGATGGCGGGTTTATCCACACGTGGTGTACACAGAGTGGTTGCCGGTGCTGGTCACGTGATACAAGCGAGCCACCCGGAGGCCGTCGTCAATGCGGTAGCCGAGGTGCTCAGTCAAACTCAGCACTAAGCGCTCTAAGCCGCTGAGTTGGCACCGATGTCAATATACCCAACTCCAAACAACGCCATTTGTAAAAATAGACAAGTAAAAACAAGGAAATAGCAGTGAGTATCAAACTAGAAAAAGAAACGCAAAAACAAGCCATCGATTCCTTACAGCGCTATTTCGATGTCAATATGGAAGAGCGCATAGGCAATCTGCAGGCGTCTGCCCTGCTTGATTTTTTACTTGAAGAGATCGGTCCTAGCATCTACAACCAGGCCGTGCGGGATTCCCAAAATCACTTGCAGCAACGCGTACAGGAACTCGATATCGATGTGCATGAAGCAGAATTTTCTTACTGGCAAAACCAAAAGAAGCGTCGCTAACTGCAACTAGCGGTGAAATAACGATCTACTCACCGCTAGTAAGAAAAACACCGTGACGACTATCGCCACGGCAATTTTTAATTACACGACTTGTCGCAAACGATAGTCCGCCAATTCAGCGATCGTCAATATCACCAGATCGTGCGACAGGGCATAGTGCGCGATTTCTTCGCCCTTGGCCATGCTGCCGTCAGGATTCATCAACTCGCATAACACTGCAGCTGGCAACAGACCGGCCATCTGCGCCAGATCCACTGAACCTTCGGTGTGACCTCGCCGGCTTAACACGCCACCGGGCGCGGCGCGCAAAGGGAAGACATGGCCAGGTCGGGCCAAATCATCAGGTTGCGCATCAACGGCAATGGCCGCCAATACCGTCGTGACGCGATCTGCCGCTGAAACCCCAGTGGTGACACCATGCTTGGCTTCGATACTGATGGTGAAGGCGGTGCCGTAACGGCTGTCGTTGTGGACGACCATAGGCGGCAAGGCCAGTTGCTGCAGCTTCTCGTCAGTCAGACACAGACAGACGATGCCGCTGCCATCGCGTATCATGCGCGCCATAGAAGCGACGCTGATTTTCTCGGCGGCGACAATCAGATCGGCCTCGTTTTCTCTATAAGCGTCATCCATCAACAAGACTGGACGACCTTGACGCAAATCGGCTAAAGCACGCGCCAATCTTGGCTCGAAGGGAGGAAGTGAAATGACGGCTGGATCTACTGCAGCAGTCGGGGAAGGGATTAACTTAGTAATTAACATATGAAACGCTCCGCAAAAGTTAAGTGCAAAAGACGTTTCAGGGGATGTGATTCGCCAACGCACAAACGCTCCCCCGGTTCACCAAGTAAACAGGGGGGAGACGTTCAGGCTTGGCGCATCTTCTCTCATCCGGACTATCACCGTCGGCCCTGGAATCACACCAGATCTGCTGACCTTGCAAAAAATCCATGCAAGCGCTCGCGGGCTTGTTCAGACACAAAAAATCCTGTGTCTAAATTTACCGCCGGTGGGGAATTACACCCCGCCCTGAAGACGTACAACCTGCCGGCATTGCCGGCTTGAGGATTATACGCAACAAACGCGGCATTTTGCTGTCGAAAAAGCTAGACGGCTTGCTCAAATACGCTTTCCGCTTTACATTGTGCCCTCAGTAAATATGTAACAATAAATTGCCACACATCATTTTTAGTGACTAAAAATGCTACACTGTCGCCGCAAAATGCCTATGTCCAATTTTACAGTTTCAATTGCCGCCTGCCATGTTAAGCAAGTCTTGTAGTCTGGAATAAGTGATGCTGAGTTCCTTCAAAAAACGTCGTGACATTGAAGACACTATTGTGACTAGCCTAGAGGCCGCGCACACGCACACTGCTGTCCACCGAGAAAAGTGGCGCCTGGGAGAAGAGAAGACCTGGAATCTCGATCAAAACCACGGACAGATACTTTTCTCATTTGCCGACGGCATGCAAGCCTTAGCACCGGTGCAAATCATAGGCACCCTCGATCCTCTAACCGAGATGTTCACCTGGGCTTGGCGCCACCCCACCGTACTGGCGGCGCTGCAAAAAAACGCTTTGCGCGTAAAAGCCTTCGGCAAGCAACATCGAGCAAATGAACTGATCAAAAAAATCGTCCCCTGCTCAGAAAAAAGAGCCTGGGAATATACCGCGCTGGCGATGCATCTGAGTGCCTATCAAGGCATCTACCGCGCCAAGGCAAATAACGGTAGTCTGGTCTTCATGAATTTCGACGAAGTACTACTGACGCATATCAATCCCAACAAGTCCTTGCGCGCCAGCGCTTAGCGGCCCCGTCCAGAACGCAAGCCCCATGCGGCTTAGCGCCGTGATGCCTTGAAGAGCCGCATGTAGTATGCGCACTGGCAGCATAGTGTTTTCACAAAAAAACTTTATGTACTGTTCTTCTAACCAGATGTACTGCCTGCCAAGCACATTTCCATATATCAAAACCGCATATAAGCAAATAAATACTAAGTAGTTTGGAATAAAGGACCAATTACTTAAGATGCACTTACTTTGCGGAAGGCACTATGACTTTAACCTATATTATTTCTGGTTTTGCAGTTGGTACTCTGGTCGGACTGACCGGGGTAGGTGGCGGCTCGCTGATGACGCCTTTACTGACGCTCTTGTTTGGCGTCTCACCAGCAGTGGCGGTTGGTACCGATCTCGCTTTTGCCTCTATCACCAAGGCGACCGGCACGTTTACCCACAGATTACGCGGCTCGGTCGAATGGGATGTGGTGCGTCTGCTGTGCTACGGCGCCCTGCCTGCGGCTTTGGTGGCGACTCTGGGTTTGAAATACTTTGGCGGTATCAATAAAGAAATCGGCCAAATTATCCGTTATTCCATCGCCTGCTCGGTATTGCTCACCGTGGTGGCCTTGCTGTTTAAAGGCAAAATGCTGGCTTGGTTGAATCAACATCCAGAAAAACAATTGCATGGCCGCAAACTAGCGGCCGCCACAATCATCTCTGGTGCAGTACTGGGTTTATTGGTAACAATATCCTCAATCGGTGCCGGTGCTATCGGTGCCACCTTACTGGTCATGCTCTACCCGCGCATGCCTGCCGCGCACATTGCCGGCACCGACATTGCCTATGCAGTACCCCTAACCGCGATCGCGGCGATCGGCCACTGGTGGCTAGGCTCTATCAATTGGGAGTTATTGGGATCTTTGCTGTTGGGCTCTTTACCTGGTATCACGCTCGGCTCTATGGCGGCCAAGGCAGTTCCGGAGCGCATATTACGCGGAGTGCTAGCGACAACGCTTACGCTGGTTGCTGCTAAACTGGTACTTTAATTTGCCGTTGTTTGTTTGCCGGGCAAGAGCGAAGCCAGACCACACAATTTTGTTTATTAGCTTATTGGTTTATTAATAGTTTACGCGCGCCGTTCAGCGTCTATTTTTCAGCGATTTTTTTAGCGCATTTTTAGGGATATTCACGATGTATCGTTACGATCAGCATGATCACCAAATCATCAAGGAACGCATTGCGCAATACCGCGATCAGGTACGCCGTCGCCTTGCCGATGAACTGACCGAAGAAGAATTCTTGCCTTTGCGTTTGCAAAATGGCTTGTACATGCAGCGCCATGCCTACATGCTGCGCGTAGCGGTCCCTTACGGCATGTTGTCATCGGTACAGATGCGTAAATTTGCCCATATCGCGCGCAAATATGACCGTGGATATGGCCATTTCACCACGCGTCAGAATATTCAGTACAACTGGATCAATCTGGAAGAAACGCCGGAGATTTTAGAAGAATTGGCTTCGGTAGAAATGCACGCAATCCAGACCTCTGGCAATTGCATGCGCAATATTACTTCGGATGAATTTGCCGGTGTGGCTGCGGACGAAATTATCGATCCGCGCCCTTACGCCGAGATTTTGCGCCAGTGGACCACCTTTCATCCTGAGTTTGCCTATTTACCGCGCAAATTCAAGATCGCTATCAATGGCTCGCTGGAAGACCGCGCCGCGATTGCGGTACACGATATCGGTCTGACCGTAGTGCATAACGCGCAAGGCGAAGTCGGCTTTAAAGTCATGGTCGGCGGCGGCATGGGCCGCACCCCGATACTCGGTAGCGTGATCCGCGAGTTCCTGCCATGGCAGCATGTGATGACGTATCTGGAAGCGATCCTACGCATCTACAACCAGCACGGCCGCCGTGACAATAAATACAAGGCGCGTATCAAGATTTTGGTCAAAGCGATAGGCCCAGACGTTTTTGCGGCGCAGGTAGAGGCTGAATGGGCTGATATTAAAGATGGCCCGGCGACCCTGACGCAGGCGGAACTGCAGCGGGTTGCGGCGTATTTCGGCGCGCCCGAATATGCAGCATTGCCTAGCGTTGATGCAGAGTTTGAACAGCACAAGGCAGACAACAAGGCATTCGCTAACTGGATCAAACGTAACGTTAAACCGCATAAGGTGGCTGGTTACGCCAGCGTGGTGTTGTCATTGAAAAAACCTGGCGTGCCACCCGGTGATGCAACTGCCGATCAGATCGATTTTGTCGCTGATCTGGCCGAACGTTACAGCTTTGCCGAGTTGCGCGTGACGCATGAGCAAAATCTGGTGCTATCGGATGTACAGCAAGCGCAGTTGTTTGATTTATGGAAAGAAGCCAAGGCGCACGGTCTGGCAACGCCTAACGTTGGTTTACTGACCGATATGATCTGCTGCCCGGGTGGTGATTTCTGCTCGCTGGCGAATGCAAAATCTATCCCGATTGCGCTCGATATTACCGACCGATTTAATGAGCTCGATTACCTGCACGATATCGGTGAACTGGAACTAAACATCTCGGGTTGCATCAATGCATGCGGCCATCATCATGTCGGCAATATCGGTATCCTGGGTGTGGATAAAGATGGCAGCGAGTTCTATCAGGTTTCTATCGGTGGTGCGCAGGGTAATAATGCGGCAATCGGCAAGATCATAGGACCATCGTTTGCCGCCGGTCAGATGCCGGAAGTAATAGAACGTATCGTCGCCGTGTATCTGCGTGATCGCATAGAAAATGAACGCTTCATCGACACTGCGCAAAGAATTGGTATTGCACCATTTAAAGAATATGTCTACGCCACGCCCATCAAGACCTTTGAGCAGCACGGCGAAGATGCTGGCACTGTCGTTTCCTACTAAATGCCGTACTAAGTTCGTAAGAGAGTATTGAAATGCGTGAAATTATTAAAGACCAAACCATAGTGCAAGACGATTGGACAGTATTGCGCCTGGCTGAAGGTGAAACGCCGGATGCGATTGAAGTGCCCGCTGGCAAGCAGATTATTCCCTTGCAAGTGTGGCTGATACAGCGCGAAGAACTGAGCGCACGTTTAAAAAAGAATCAGGATCTGGCGATCTGGTTTGGCAGTGCCGAACAGGCTAAGGATCTCGGTGCAGATGCAGCGTTATTTCCTGTGCTGGCAGTGGATTTCCCTAAGTTTTCGGATGGTCGCGGCTATTCGATCGCCTACAACATTCGCAGCCGTCTTGGCTATACCGGTGAAGTACGCGCCATCGGGGACGTTTTGCGTGATCAATTGTTTTACATGCAGCGCGTAGGCTTCAATGCCTTTGCCACGCGTGAAGACCGCAACATACAAGATGCGATCAAGGGTTTAACGGATTTCAGCGAAAAATACCAGACTTCATGGGATGAAAAAAACCCGCTATTCCGCCGTGCTGAAAGAACTGGATTACCTGTATGAGCAGCGCCAATTTTGACAGCCTTTTAAGCGCAACCACCGCAACACTGGAGCGTATCGCCAACGAGTTTACTCCGGCGGTATTCGCCTCCAGTTTAGCGGCGGAAGACATGGTGCTCACCGACCTGATCTTGCGTAACAAATTGGCGATAGCTATCTTCTCGCTGGAAACCGGCCGCCTGCACGCCGAAACTCTGGGTATGTTGGATCGCATCAAGGAAACCTATGGCAGCGAGATCGCCTTGTTCAAACCTGAGGCCGCTGCGGTAGAAAATTACGTTGCGAGCAATGGTCTTAACGCTTTTTACGACAGCGTGGAGATGCGCAAGGAATGCTGCCGTATCCGCAAGATAGAACCACTGAATCGTGCACTGGCAGGCAACAAGGCATGGGTCACAGGCCAACGTCGCGCCCAATCAACTACCCGCACCGAACTCAATGTGCAGGAAGATGATGCAGCGCATGATATGCAAAAATTCAATCCTCTGGCCGATTGGTCAGAAGAGGATGTCTGGCACTATATTCGTAGCAATAATGTGCCTTACAACCCTTTGCATGACAAAGGCTATCCGTCGATAGGCTGCGAACCCTGTACCCGCGCCATACAGCCAGGTGAAGATGTGCGTGCTGGCCGCTGGTGGTGGGAGAACCCAGAATCCAAAGAATGCGGATTGCATGTGGTGGATGGTAAACTGATACGGATTAAATCAGTCGCAAATTAGTCGCAAAAAAATTAAAAGAGTTATCGTCAAAGGTAAAGTATATGAATAGCGCAGTAGAAAAAAGTTTTATTGATGCCGCGAGTAATCGCCATCTCGATTGGCTGGAATCGGAAGCCATCCACATCATGCGTGAAGTCGCCGCTGAATGCGCCAACCCTGCTTTGCTGTTTTCGGGCGGTAAAGATTCCGTTGTGATGCTGCGCATCGCAGAAAAAGCCTTCCGTCCAGGTAAGTTCCCTTTCCCGCTGGTGCATATAGATACCGGCCATAATTTTTCCGAAGTCATCACTTTCCGCGACAAAAAAGTGGCAGAACTGGGCGAGCGCCTGATCGTCGGTTCGGTCGAAGATTCGATCAAGCGCGGCACCGTGCGTTTGCGCAATCCTGCCACCGACTCACGCAATGCGGCGCAAGCGGTAACGCTGCTAGAAACCATTGCCGAACATAAGTTTGACGCTTGCATGGGTGGCGCCCGCCGAGATGAAGAAAAAGCCCGCGCCAAAGAGCGTATCTTTTCTTTCCGCGATGAGTTTGGCCAATGGAATCCAAAAGCCCAGCGCCCTGAACTATGGGATCTGTACAACACCCGCGTTCACCCTGGTGAAAACATGCGCGTCTTCCCTATCTCGAACTGGACTGAGCTCGATGTATGGCAATATATCGCCCGCGAAAAACTCGAACTGCCACCGATTTACTTTGCGCATGAACGTCAAGTGATCCCACGCAATGGCTTGCTTGTGCCATTGACTGATCTGACGCCGGCCCGCGCAGGGGAAACGGTAGAGACGCAAGTGGTGCGCTTCCGCACGGTTGGGGATATTTCCTGCACCTGCCCGGTATCGTCCGATGCGGCGACGGTAGAAGCGATTATCGCTGAAACCGCAATTACCCAAATCACAGAACGCGGCGCTACCCGCATGGATGATCAGACCTCAGAGTCCTCCATGGAAAAACGTAAAAAAGAAGGATATTTCTAATGAGCGCAGTTAATTCCGCAGTTACATCATCGATAGTTTCGGCCACACCTATCATTCAAGACGCCACCAGAGAACGCGGTCTGTTACGTTTCATCACCGCTGGCTCAGTCGATGATGGCAAGAGCACGCTGATCGGCCGCCTGCTGTTTGACAGCAAGGGCATTTTTGCCGACCAGTTAGATGCGATGTCACGCGCCAAACACAAGCGTACCGTAGGTGATACGATAGATCTATCTCTGCTGACAGACGGCCTGGAAGCAGAACGTGAACAAGGCATTACCATCGATGTAGCCTACCGTTATTTCGCCACACCTAAACGCAAGTTCATCATCGCCGATACGCCAGGCCACGAGCAATACACACGCAACATGGTGACTGGTGCATCGACCGCTGACGCCGTCATCATTTTGATCGACGTCTCCAAGGTCAAACTCGGGGACGACGGCAGCGTCGAGTTACTGACGCAAACTAAGCGCCATTCAACCATTGCGCATTTGCTGCAGATCGAACACGTGGTAGTAGCTGTCAACAAGATGGATCTGGTCAACTACGATCAGACCGTGTACGACCGCATCGTCGCCGAATACCAGAAATTTGCGCTGCAACTGGGCCTCAAAGACATCACCCCGATTCCCTTGTCTGCCTTGGCGGGCGATAACGTGGTGACCGCCAGTGACAAACTAGCCTGGTACAAGGGCCCTACCCTGATAGCCTTACTTGAATCATTAAGTGTCTATGATGAATGTCATGACGAGCCTTTCCGTTTCCCGGTACAACTGGTCGCGCGTCACAATGGCCATGAAGCCAATGATTTCCGTGGCTACATGGGGCGTATCGAAGCCGGTAAAGTCAGCCGTGGCGACAAATTAATTGTGCAACCTGGCGGTCAGAGCGCTACCGTCAAGGACATCCAAACTCTAGATGGTTCACTGGAAACGGCTGTAGTCGGCCAATCCGTCACCATCTTGCTCGATGAATACATCGACATCTCACGCGGCGATATGCTGGCGTCAATTGATCGCCCTGCTACCTTACTTAAAACCGTCACTGCTGATCTGTGCTGGTTGTCGGAAGACGCTTTGGATGTGCGTCGCCGTTACTGGCTCAAGCACACCACGCGTCAGGTCGCCGCCAAAGTCACTGCGGTTGATACGCTATTGGATATCAACACGCAAGAACGTCGCCCTGCCACGACCTTGAATCTGAACGACATCGCTCGCGTCACTATCAATGTGCAACAAGCTCTGGCGGCTGATGCCTACGATGACTTGCGCTCTACTGGTGCCTTCATCCTGATCGATGAAGTCACACATCAAACCGTCGCTGCCGGGATGATACGTCTTGCCTAACAAGGCTAATCCCCAGCTACCCGGCACGGGGTTTGGTACCGTTTATCTGATCGGTGCCGGGCCTGGCGCGGCCGACCTGATCACGGTGCGCGGTGCCCGTCTGCTAGCAATGGCAGACGTGGTCTTGCATGATGCCCTGGTGACCCCAGAGATGTTGGAGCTATGTCCGCAGGCGATCAAAATTCCGGTAGGCAAACGCAGCGGTCTACGTTCGGCGGCGCAATCCTTCATCAATCAGCAAATAATAGAATCGGCGCTGCGCTATCCACTGGTAGTGCGCTTAAAAGGTGGCGATCCTATGCTGTTTGGGCGCGCCGATGAAGAGATGAGCGCGATGGAAGAGGCTGGTATTTATTTTGAAATCGTACCCGGCATCACCACAGCTGTAGCGGCGGCGGCCAGCGTGCGCCAGCCACTGACTAAGCGCGGCGTCGCCCGCAGTGTGGCATTTTTTACTTCCAGCACCGCACCTGGTGAAGATGCCGACACCCGTCTGCCTGATTGCGATACGCTGGTGCAGTACATGGGAGGCAAGGAAGCGATACTCACCGCGCAACGTATGTTGGCGGCCGGCCACCCGCCAACTCTCCCGCTGATTGCGATAGAAAACTGCAGTCGTCCTAACGAACGCTGGCAACACCTGACACTGGCTGATTTATCGCAAGGTTTAGCTGCCTGCGAAGGTCCGGTCTTGGTCATGATGGGTGAAGCGATGCGCCAGCGCAAATCCCGATAATTGCAGCGAACAGCTTCTATCACATAGCAACGCTATCAGCCGTTCATTCCAGGTTCTTATGCTCAGAACGGCTGCATCGTCCGTTCTGATCCCCCTCTTAGACATCCACGTACCACAGATACTCTGCAGTTTCAGAGCGCATGCGTCTCGGCTACGTTCTGTGTGCAGCCGGTCTACCGTAGTTGCCCAATGGGTTTTATAATGCATGCAAATCGCCTATAGCTCTTGCAGATTACCGCGCGCGACTAGCCCCATAATTTGCGCTATGCCTAGCAGACCATAATGACCAAGACACCCAGCAAAATCGATACCAAGCAAGGCGCTTCCAGCGCAGAACAACGCCGTTTGCAAATGGCAGATATTGCCCGTCTGGCCGGAGTCTCCACCTCGACTGTATCGCGGGCACTGAATCACAGTTCCCTGGTCAACGATGAGACTCGTATCCGCATCGAAGAGCTGGCGAAATCCCTGAACTACTCCATCAATATAGGGGCGCAGAACTTGCGCTTGAAACAGAACCGTACCGTCGCGGTTGTGGTGCCCTACGATGCATCTACACGTCAGCACTTGTCTGACCCGTTTTTCTTAAGCATGCTAGGTAGTTTGGCCGATGCGTTGACAGAGCGCGGCTTTGATATGCTGCTGTCGCGCGTCGATGCGGAGCAATTGGATTCGGCCGCACAGATTTACGATACAGGCAGAGTGCTGGGAGTGATACTGATAGGACAATGGCGCCACCATGATCAACTCAATCAACTGGCCGCACGTCGGGTCCCTATCGTAGTCTGGGGCGCACAATTACCCCAGCAACTGTATGTCACCGTCGGCAGCGACAATATCACCGGTGGTTTTTTGGCGACCGAACATTTAATTAAATCCGGTCGAAAAAATATCGCTTTTTTTGGAGATCCTCAATTGCCTGAAGTAGCGCACCGCTATGAGGGTTATTGCAAGGCACTGACGCAATATGGGATGGCGCCAAACCAACAGTTGCTGGTGACGGCCTCGTTTATTGAAGATGGCGGACGCCTTGCCGTGGAACAGCTTTGCAAGCGTCAGGTGGTTTTTGACAGTTTATTTGCGTGCAGTGATTTGCTGGCGATGACGGCCATCAATACCCTCAGAGATAAACAGTACCGGATACCGGAAGATATTGCTGTAGTTGGTTACGATGATATTGAGCTCGCCAGATATTTTCACCCTTCGCTCACCACCATACGTCAGCCTATCGCTGCCGCGGGTCAGGCCTTAGTCGAGGCCGTATTGTCACTGGCCGAACATCAGCCCACCAGCCCACGTTTATTGCAGACGCAATTGATGTGTAGAGCCAGCAGCGTGTAAATAGGCAGATCGCCAATTAGCAGGCTCTGGCAGCGCGCTAGGCGCGGTTTTTCTTAAACAATCACGCTCTGTAGCAAAATTACTTTGCCAGGCCCAATGCGTCCTATTGGCATCACCCTTGGTTTTTCGAAGACAGCGCTACCGGCGCTCTGCATGGGCTTCGCTTTTCAACCTTTCTAGAGAGCGCCGCAGACATAAAATCGCGATGACATGTCACGATTCATAAAAATAACAAGTAATTGCAACCGTTTGCATTATATTGAAAATTCCCGCTATTTTACTCATGCATATTTACTTTCAGTATGCATCGTTACCGAAAGCATCAGCAGAGCAGTAAGGCTCAGCATTTTTCCTGAGTGGCTTTATGCTGCATTGCAATAAATTTTCTTCAATTAAACCGCTTTGTTGCAAAATTCCGACGCTTATAAATTGCTTTATCACCTATATAAATGATGTATTTATCGCTCATTTCTCTACATGATTATCCAAATAGCGTGACCATCTAATAAGTGGTTTAGCCCCGCTCGCCTTGACGCTGACAGCCATCTGATTTCCTAATCTGCACTTCCCGCTCTAAGCTTAGTTATTTACCAATTTAAGGTTAAATAATTTTTGCTGCTTTGCGTGACTGCAATCGATTGCAAAGAAAATTATTTCACGCGATAATGCGTCACCCCTGCCGCTAATGCCAAACTCAGCAAAATAGTGGCCTATGGAATAAACATAACGGAGACAAAGATGAGAACACCTAAAATCAAGATGACACAAATGGCAGCATTGGTATCGCTAGCTGCTTTACAAATGAATAGCGTTTGGGCGCAAGAAGCGACAACATCGGTAACGGCGCAGTCAGCTACCGAAAAAAGCGCGTTGAACTTTGATACCGTTGTCGTTACCGGCTCGCCGATAGGCCGGTCAAAAATGAAGTCCAGCGTCTCCGTCAGCACACTAGACATGGAACAAGTCATGCAATCGGCACCGACCAATTCCGCAGAGATTTTGCGTGCGATACCTGGCGTGCGTTCCGAATCATCTGGCGGCGAAGGCAATGCCAACTTGACCGTACGCGGCGTCCCGGTTTCTGCCGGCGGAGCGCGCTATGTACAGTTTCAGGAAGATGGTCTGCCCTTACTGCAATTTGGTGACATTGCCTTTGCCACACCAGACATGTTTCTGCGCGCCGATGGCAGTCTTAGCCATCTGGAAGTAATCCGCGGCGGTACTGCATCCACGATGGCGACCAATGCGCCAGGCGGCATCATCAATTTCATCAGCCGCAACGGCAAGGAAAAAGGCGGCAGTATCGGCATCACCAAAGGCCTCGATTTCGATCTGACCCGCTATGACTTTGACTATGGCACGCCGATTTCAGACAAAACCCGAGTCTTCGTGGGCGGCTATTATCGCGTCGGTGACGGTGCACGTCCG
Organism: Undibacterium sp. Ren11W; assembly: GCF_049340485.1. Classification (NCBI taxonomy): domain Bacteria; kingdom Pseudomonadati; phylum Pseudomonadota; class Betaproteobacteria; order Burkholderiales; family Oxalobacteraceae; genus Undibacterium; species Undibacterium sp. Ren11W. The sequence continues at coordinate 110,140 of NZ_JBMPPB010000005.1, read as the reverse complement.
GCCGGCATGACGGCCGAGGATGGTGGTCAGATCAAGGCAAACATTACGCACGAACTGGGTAATGGATTTATCCGATTGAGTTTCAAGCATCTCGATGACAAGTCACCCATGAATATGCCGGTGCCGGTCAAAACGACGGGCGGCAATATTGCAGAACTCCCTGGCATAGACCCGCGGACGGCCAGTTTCTATTCGCCCTATTGGAGCAAGGATTTGGTTTTGGATAAAAACAATAATCATATTGCCACCAACGTTAATGACGGCTTACCGGTCACCAACAATGCCTTCGGTGCAGAGGCATCACTCGATTTGGGGCAGGGCTGGATACTCGATGAAAAATTCCGTAAATCGAGCAACTCAGGGCGCTTCATCTCGATCTTTCCGGCAGACAACGGCAATGCCGCAGCCAGTATGACTTACGCGACCGGCCCCAATGCCGGCAAGGCATATAAGGGTGCAGCGTTTACCGCGACAGTCTTCAATACCTCGCTAGACGATTTGGGCAGCACCGTTAATGATATCAAGCTATCGAAAGCATTTGCCATAAGCGGCAGTACCCTGACTACCACGGTTGGTCTGTACAGCTCCTTGCAAAACGTCGGCGTCACCTGGAACTTCAATCAATACCTGTTGCAAGCGACTGGCGACAAACCAGCCCTACTCAATTCTGCGAGTACCGTAGCAGGATCTCCGGGTTTGTTGGCGCAAGGCACTGATGTCTGGGGTGGTTGCTGCAACCGGAATATCGATGCGCAATACAAGACCTCTGCGACTTATGCCAATTTGGGATGGGAAAGCGGCGCGTGGAATCTAGACGGCAGCTTGCGTTACGATAAACAAGATGCCAGCGGCAGTTACAATCAGGCGGTCAATCAGGCGTATAGCGCAGCCAATAGCAAAGTGATTGATTACTCGGTCGATCACACTTCGTACTCGTTCGGCGTCAACTATCGTATTGACAAAAACCTGGCGCTATTTGCGCGTAGCAGCGAAGGCATCGCCTTCAATGCCGACCGTATCATGTTTGGCAATCCGCTAGACGGCACCGTCCCTATCAGCACCAATATCGTAAAACAACACGAAGCAGGCGCAAAGTGGAAATCCGGTGATTTCAGTACGTTTGTCACCCTGTTCCAGGCCAAGACCACTGAATCCAACTTTGAAGCAAGCACGCAAAAATTCACCGCAAACAGCTACGACGCCAAAGGACTGGAAGTGGAAGCGGCTTATCGTTTCGGCGATTTCCGTTTAAGCGGAGGCATGACTTATACCAAAGCGGAAATCGTCGCAGCCAATGACGCATCGATTGTCGGTAAGACTCCACGCCGCCAGGCCAACTTCATTTATCAAATCGCGCCAACTTACACACTGGGTGATGTGATCTTCGGTGTCAGCGTAATTGGCACCAGCAAAGCCTGGGGCGATGATGCCAACACCTTGACTTTACCCGGCTACAACGTGGTCAATGCCTTCCTCAATTATCAGGCAAGCGCACGTGTTCTTCTATCGCTGAGCGCCAACAATCTGCTCAATAGCATAGGCTACACCGAAGTGGAAGGAGATGGCCATGCGGCTCGCTCCATCAATGGACGCACCGTACGTGCCACGGTGAAATACTCGTTCTAATCCAAGGCGGAAATGATCACGCAATCTTTGATCATTTTCGCCTGAACGTTTAGCAAAAACCTGGGCAAATAGAGTCTCGTCCCAGCCGCTGAATTCTGCTTTTGAATTCTGATTTTGATTTCTGCGGCTGACTGTTGTCTCCGTTTATCAAAGCATCGATGCTTTTTTTTCTTACACCAATCATTCTTTTTTCATGACAATTCTAAGTAATAGCCTCGAGGCGATGTTGACTCAGCTACCAAGTGCGCAGCATGCCGCAGTGAGTGATCGCTTTTTGCAACAGGCTCCGGCATTGCTGGAGCGCTTGCAGCGCCTGTATGGCCGGACTGAAAATTTTGCCCCCTGGTTCACCAGCTTGATGGCCTCGGTGGCAACTGTCGCCGCCCGCCGACCAGATGAGTTACAGCAATTAGATCAGCAAAGACTTCAGGATACGGCATGGTTCTCTTCGCAGGACATGCTGGGGTATTGCGCCTATGTGGATAAATTTGCAGGCGACCTGAACGGCGTGATCGATAAGATTGCCCACCTCGATGAAATGGGTGTGCGTTACCTGCATCTCTTGCCTTTTTTACGCGCCCGCAGCGGCGAAAATGACGGCGGATTTGCCGTTTCCAGCTTTGATGAAATAGAACCGCGGTTTGGCAGCATGGCCGACCTGCGCACACTAGCGGCGCACTTGCGTCAGTCAAAAATCAGTTTATGCTCAGATTTTATTCTCAATCACGTTGCCGACGATCACCCTTGGGCGTTGGCCGCAAAATCGGGCGATACCCGTTACCGTGACTACTTTTACAGCTATCCGGATCGGCGCATGCCGGATCAGTATGAGCAAAGCTTAGGGCAGATTTTCCCGCAGGCGGCACCTGGAAACTTTAGCTATGTCGAAGCCTTGCAGCGCTGGGTCTGGACTAGCTTTTACCCCTATCAATGGGATCTCAATTACACCAATCCGGCGGTTTTTTCAGAAATGGCGCTGGCACTGCTACATCTGGCCAATCAAGGCATAGAAGTGTTTCGCCTGGACTCCACCGCATTTTTGTGGAAACGCGAAGGCAGCAACTGCATGAACCAGGCGGAAGCGCACTGGATATTGCAAGCCTTGCGCGGCATCGTCGAGATTGTCGCACCAGGCGTCTTATTAAAAGCCGAAGCCATCGTCCCAACCGCACAATTACCAGCGTACCTCGGTACTGAGCCTGAGACCAATCCCGAGACAGCGTCGAGCAACGACCATCTGGCTTTGAAGGAATGCCACATCGCCTACCATAGCACTCTGATGGCCGCGGCCTGGGCGGCATTAGCCGAACAAAATACCTCGTTGTTAAAAAGTGTCATGCAAGGCACACCGGCTTTGCCGACGCAAACCTCTTGGCTCACGTATGTGCGCTGTCACGATGATATAGGCTGGAACGTATTGCGGCCGGAAGCCGGCGTACATGCCCAGCAACGTCTAGCCAAGGTATCACAATTTTTCTCCGGTGAACACGCTAGCTATGCCAGAGGTGCCAGTTTCCAGGCCGCCGACCCTGAGGTGGTGCATGGCAGTGTTGGCATGAGTTCGGCGCTGTGCGGTGTATCCAGTGCGGTCAGCGATGCCCAATCGAAAGTGGCGCAAGACCGGATGCTCTTGCTGTACGGACTGGCATTTACTTTTGGCGGCCTGCCAGTGATTTACATGGGCGATGAACTAGCACAGGGAAATGATGAGAGCTACCGCAAAGATGTCGCAAAAATCAATGACAGTCGCTGGTTACAACGCCCAGATTTCGACCTTAAGGCGTATGAGTCAAGACATCAGGCCAACAGTCAATCAGGACAACTATTCGCAGCACTATGCAAAATGTTGGCATGCCGCCGCGCCAGCCCACAATTGGCGGCAACGCAAGCACGCCGTTTGCTCAGTAGCCCGCACTCCCAATTATTAATCTTTGCACGCGGCGACCTCAGTGAATCTCAGGCACTGTACTTCATTGGCAATTTTTCAGAGCATGCTGTTACACTCGATTTACGCATTTTAAGTCTCGATACTTCATCTGAACAACCATGGTTCGATATACTCAGCAATGAAATTTATCAGCCGAAATCAATGCATTTCGCTGTGATACCTGCCTACTCTCAGCTCTGGCTGCGACCAGCTACACAAGGAAACCCATCATGAAACCTCCTGCTGTTGGCAGCATCGTCGTCTTCGGCGAAGCCCTGCTTGACGAATTCGCCGAACAGAAATTGATAGGCGGAGCACCTTTTAATGTGGCCCGTAATCTGGCACATTTTAACTGCGCAACTTTGATGATCAGCCGCATAGGCAAGGACCCTGACGGCGAATTGATACGCGCCGATATGCATCGCTGCGGCATGACGCAAATCGGTATGCAGGAGGACGCGACGCATGCTACCGGACGCGTACTGGTCACTCAGGATAAGCAAGAAAATACCAGCAGCCATCGCTTTACGATATTGCCGGATCAAGCCTATGACTACATTAATTCCGCTCAAGCACAGCAAGCGGTAAACGCATTTTGTCTGGATCATCCGGCCCGTTTTCTGTATTTCGGCAGTCTGGTACAACGTAGCGTATGCTCAAGACTCAGTCTGCAGGCGCTGTTAGACGATAGCAAGGCGCTGCGCTATCTCGATCTCAATTTACGTGACGGACAAGTTAGCGCCAGCACGATAACGCACTCTTTACATCTGGCCGACATCGTCAAAGTCAATGAAGACGAGTTACTGCATTTGCTGCAGCTCTATCCCAGTACAACAGGGTCGGTGGCCCTGGATCTGGCGGCCGACCGACTCAGCTGGAAACCCGCCATCGACGCACTGATGAGCAAGTTTGAACTTCAGGCCGTCATCATCACCTTAGGTGCCAATGGTTACGCCTATTTTGATACCCAAGGCCGATATTTTAGTGCCAGCAGTTTTTCTTCTACGACGCCAGTCATTGATACGGTAGGCGGCGGCGACGCATTCTCTGCCGTATTTTTGAGCGCTTGCTATTACGGCTGGCCGTTGGCGACTGGCTTGCGCCGTGCTCACGAATTTGCCAGCGCCGTATGTGGCATCCGAGGTGCGGTGTCGTCCGATCCGGATTTTTTTAAACAGTGGATGCAACGCTGGGCGGCAGAATCATTTTCAGGAGAAAGATCGTGAATATACAAAGCACTGAGAATCACTCCGTGAGTAATTCCGTGAGCAATAGCGTCAGTATGATCCTTAGCAATAGCGTGAACAAGATCGTGAGCAAATCGCGTCTGTCCTTCTGGCAGATACTCAACATGAACATCGGCTTTTTCGGCATCCAGTTCAGTTTTGGTTTACAGCAGAGCAGCATGAGCCCGATCTACAAATATCTGGGCGCGGATGAAGCCAGCTTGCCCTATCTTTGGCTGGCTGGCCCCATGACAGGTCTGATCGTGCAACCTATCATCGGTGCCATGAGCGACCGCACCGTGACTCGCTGGGGCCGTCGTACGCCGTATTTTTTGGTCGGCGCTATTTTGTGCAGTATCGGCTTACTCGCCATGCCGTTCAGCCCCACTCTATGGATGGCTGCGAGCCTGTTATGGATACTTGATGCAGCCAATAACATCACGATGGAACCTTACCGTGCCTTCGTCAGCGACAAGCTCGACAAGAGCCAGCACTCTGTCGGCTTTTTGACCCAGAGTGCCATGACAGGATTGGGCCAGACACTGGCCTATCTGACGCCGTCCCTATTGGTGTTTGCAGGCATGAACAAAGACGCCGTGAATAGCAGCAATATTCCACATATCGTGATTACCGCATTTCTGATCGGCTCGGTCGTGTCTGTCTGCTCGATACTCTGGACACTCAAAACCACCCCGGAAATCGCCCTCACGGCCAGCGAAATCGCCGCAATACAAAGCAAGCCGCAAGGCTGGCGCGAAACCTTAGCCGAAGTCTGGCTCGCCATCAAGGAGATGCCGGATACCATGAAGCAACTTGCTTTGGTTAAGTTGTTTCAATGGTATGCCATGTTTTGCTATTGGCAGTACATCATGTTGTCGGTAGCGCGCAGCATCTTTGGCACTAGCGATCAGGCCTCCGAAGGTTTTCGCGATGCCGGCCTACTCAATGGCCAGATCGGCGCATTTTATAACTTCATTGCCTTTATCGCCGCTTTCGCGCTGATGCCATTCGCACGTCGCTATGGGCCTAAGATCACCCATGCCATCTGTCTGACGCTAGCCGGTATCGGCATGCTCAGCATACCTCTGATCCATACACCGGCACTGCTATTCATCCCTATGTTAGGGGTGGGTATGGCATGGGCCAGCATCATGGGCAATCCCTACATCATGCTGGCTGGCAGCATACCGCCAGAGCGCACCGGCGTGTATATGGGAATTTTCAATATGTTTATCGTGATCCCTATGATTATCCAGATTTTTACTCTGCCTTTGTATTATCACCGCTGGCTAGATGGCAATCCGGAAAACGTGATACGGCTGGCAGGTTGCCTGCTCATTTGTGCCGCGCTGTCTGTGATGTTTGTGCGCCTGAATACGCCAGCTAAAATTACCTCTAGTCCGATCGAGAACGAAGGCGTTGCGGTAGCGCGTTGAACGAAACAATGTCAAATATCGCATACGGGAACTTCTAAAAACCCGTTAATCGGGATGCAGCGCAAGACGCAAACCGCAGCAATACGTCGGTATTGCGAGGATTTGCGACGCCGCGATGCGCCCGAGTATAGGGTTTTTAGAAGTTCCCATACGCCAGCGCGCATATCCCATGCGGCTTTGCAGGCAGATGCTCTGGAGAAGCGCATGAATAGTGCGCGGTGGCGCTGTCGCTCTGCAGCTTTTGAAGTGCACTATCGTCCGGCAAGCCTGATCGGCGGGATAGCGAGTCAGAGAGATTGCGAACTACTTAGTGGCGTTCTGACCAATCGCTTCATACTTCGTCAGCGCAGCATTTAGATTCGTGATTAAATTGCGCTATCAGCCCGGCAAAATCAGACTCACCATTAAGCCGCCACCTTCGCGATTACTCAGAGTGATACGGCCGCCGTGTGCTTCTATGATTTCTCTGGCGAGCGCCAGCCCTAATCCTGTACCGCTGCGTTTGGTCGAGTAAAACGGCACCAGCGCATTCGACATCACAGTCTCGCTCATGCCGCTGCCCTTATCCATCACATCAATCCGCAACAGATCCTGCATAGGTCTTACTGTCAACGTGACGTCCTCTGCTGCTGAGCCGGATTCATGGGCATTTTTTAATAGATTTAACAGCGCTTGCTCCATTTGAGCGATATCGAAGCGGCTGCTGTGCTCGGGCGTGGAACCCAGCAATGTAAAACTGGTGTGCGCTTGCAGATTGCTAATCAATTCGTTCCACTTCACCTGTTCGAGTCTGGGCGTAGGCAGCTTGGCGAAGCGCGCGTAGCCGTGGATGAAGCTTTCCAGATGCAGGGCACGTTCTTCTATGGTATTTAAAATTTCCGGCAGGCGCTCGGTCTTTCCGCGCTTAACCAGCTCACTGGCCGAGCGTGCCAGGGACGCCACCGGCGCCAGCGAATTATTCAATTCGTGGCTGATCACGCGTATTACTTTTTTCCAGGTTTGCACCTCCTGGCGACGCAATTCTACCGTCAGCTGACGTAGCAATAGCAGCTCGTGTTGGCGACCATTCAGACTAAAATTACGGCGCGACAGATGATAAATTTCTTCCTCGGCATCGTCCGCAGGCGCGCCAGCTTCCTCGTTTTTTTGCACCCCAGCCGGTACTATCGCCTGCGTGCTAAACAAGCCATCGCCGCCTTTCTCTAAGGCCTCGCGCAGTGAAGGCGAAACCTGTTGCAAAATCAGTTGCAGGCTGTGGCCCTCCAGTTTCCTGCCCTGATTGAGTAACTGGCGCGCCGCGATATTGGCGAACACGATGGGACCGCGATGCGAGATCAGTAACATGGCGACCGGCGTGTTTTGCAGCATCGTATCCAACAAGAGTTCGCGCTGCACCAGATCGAGTCTTTGCTCACGCAAGACATTACCGAGCGCATTATGCGCGTCCACCAGATCGGCCAATTCGTCATTGCGCGGCCAATGCAGGCCAAAGGAATAATCTCCGTCCTGATAACTAATCACGGTGCCACTCATGGCGCGGAACAATTGCAGCATGGGGTGCAGTTGGCTGCGCAATATGACCATCGCCAACAATAACATCAAGGCTGAAACACTCAGTGTGAGCAACAGCGCCTGCTGCGGAAAACGCTGTAGCAAGACTGTTGTCAAGCCGACGGCGATCATTAGTAACGCCGCCACTGCCAGGAACAAACGGCTCAGTAAAGACATAGGCATGCCGCGCCGTATTTGCGGATCTGTCTGTGTGGTCGGCTGTGCTATTGGTCTCATACGCTGCGGCTAATACCTAGCCTATCCATGCGACGATACAGAGCTTGCCGGCTCAATCCAAGTTGCGCGGCAGCTTGGGCTACCACGCCATTCGCTCTCATTAGCGCATGTTCTATGTCTTCCCGCTCAGGTTCCAACTCTGTCGTGCTGCTGGCAGTGGCCAGCTTGGGCAAGCCCAAGTCGCTGGCATTAATCTGATCACCGACGGCAAACAAACCTGCTCTTTGCATCACGTTTTTGAGCTCGCGTACATTCCCTGGCCAGACATGCTGTAACAGGTTCGCTTGTGCATCGGCGGTCAGACTCTTGCCTTGCTCTAAAAAAGAGTGCGCCAAAGGTAAAATATCATCTGGCCGTTCCGCCAGCGCCGGTATATGCAATTCGATCACGTTCAGTCGGTAAAACAAATCTTCTCGAAAATTTCCGGCCCTGATCATCGCCGGCAAATCGGCATTGGTGGCACTGATAACGCGCACCTTGACCTGCCTCTCCTTGTTCGAGCCCAGCCTCTCAAAGCGTCCCGTCTCCAGCACACGCAGTAATTTCATCTGGCCCGCTAAAGGCAGATTACCGATCTCATCAAGAAACAAGGTGCCGCCATCGGCCGCTTCAAACTTGCCTTCCCGCGCTTTACTGGCACCGGTATACGCGCCCGCCTCAGCACCGAATAATTCCGCCTCTATCAATTCGGCCGGCAAGGCACCGCAATTGAGGACGACGAAGGGCCCGTCCTTGACGCTGGAATTGGCTTGAATAATCTCCGCGATGCGCTCTTTGCCGCTGCCATTCGGACCAGTAATCAACACCGATACATGGGCGCGCGCCACCTGACATGCCATCCCCAGCACCCGCTCGGTGGCGGCGTCTTGCCAGATCAAATTGCGCAAATCGTACTGTGTTTCCAAGGCGCGTTTTTGTTTGCGTTCGCGCTGAGTGCGCAGTTGCAGGCTGCGATTGACGCGTCCCAATTCGCCCAGTTCTAACAAATTCTGGACGGTGGCCAGCAGACGCTGATCGTTCCATGGTTTAGCCAGGTAATCGGCAGCCCCAGCCTTGATCAAATCTACCGCCGCATCCAGATGGGTCCAAGCTGTCAGTAAGATCACAGGCAAATCAGGATGTCGTTTGCGTATCGCTTGAAACAACGCGACCCCTTCGGCACCCGAGGTGGTGTCGGCCGCAAAGTTCATATCCTGTATTACCAGATCCACCGCATTCGTCTGCAACATGGCCAAGCCCTGTTCGGGCGAGTCGGCGCTGATGCTGGCGATATCGGAGAGCGACAGCAACACCTCAAGTGCCATCGCAATGGAACGGTTATCATCGATGATCAGGACTGTGGGCATAAGCAAGATGTGAGTGGTTAGATGTGGGGGCGGCTCGACAGTATAGCCGTCGACCTCAGCTTAAATTGTACTACCCGATGCAGTCCGCAGGAATAATTTAAACATGGCATGCCCGTTCACGCATACTGGATGCGGCCTGCAGCCTCGATAGGCTGGAAAGGCGCATGGAATATGCGCGATGAGATGCGCGCTGAGCCTGCCTGTTTTTAAATGTAGAAATAACTCAGGCACCCCGGGTTGCTGTCGCCGGTGAAATGCTGGCGGCACGCCAGGCCGGCGCATAGACCGCAATCACACCCAATAGCCAAAACAAGCAAGGCGCAAACAGCAGATATGAAACCGGCAACTTGCTAAGCTCAAACTGGCTGACCAGCAACTGATTGAGTGCCAGCGCCAACAGCACGCCGCCAACGATACCGACGCTACTAATCAGGATATTTTCAGTAATGAAATAGGCCAAAATATCGATCTTCCTGGCACCCAGAGCGCGCCGTACGCCTATTTGTTTATAGCGTTGCGTCACCCATAAAGTGCTCATGCCGACGATACCAGAAGCGGTAACCAACACCAACAAGGCACTCACGGCAATGAGCATCCACGCCAACGCTTTTTCACTGCGATAGCGCGTGCGTCTATCTTCTTCCATAGAAGCACTTTTCACATTGAGCGGGGTCGCAGAACTCTTACGTAAAGCTGTTTCTACCGCTTGCATGACGCGATCGCGTTGCCCTGCCTCTGTACGTACCGAATAACCAGAGTGCACATCATTACTCAGCCGTATCGGAACGATGACCGATGTCTCACCTGCGCTTGCAGCCCGTCCGCCATGCGTTTGCAAGCGTTCCACGACACCGATAATTTTCACGCTATTGGCCTGTTCTCCGGTTCCAAAATAGAGGTCCTTACCAACGACTGAAGCCTGATCGGGATACAGCTTCGATGCCAGCTCTTTAGTGATGATCACTGTCTTAGGAAAATCTTGCGTGGTATTTTGATCCAACTCATACATATCGCCAGCATTAAAATCACGCCCTTCTATTAAATGCAAACCCCAGGTTTGTACGAGCGAATCAGGTGACATGTAGACAGATCCCATCGCATTACTAGTCGTTTGCTTACGATCTGCCGCCAGCCCACTGGTACTACCGGATTGTGATAAAGGCATCTGATTAACACGCGCCACAGCCACCACGCCGGGTACTGCAGCAATGATTGCCGCCTCCTGCTTTTGCATGGCGATCTGATCGGCGTGTTCCCCGAGTTTTTGATTGCTGATATGCACCCTGAAGAGGTTGAGCTCATCGACCACGCCGCTCGGACGCGCCGCCACCGCCAGACGTAAATTGACGATATAAATAGCATTGGCAAGTATCGCCAGGCTCAAGCCTATTTGTATTGCCACCAATAATGGCCCGGTTTTATTCCTGAGCAGGGCAGTTAATATCGGGCGGATTTCAAAAAATGTTTTCATCATAGCCTCATCAATTCATCAATGTAGGACTTACGCAAGATTGTTCCAGCTAGGCGGATACAACAACGCTGGGGCGGTTTTACGTAAGTCTGGAATGTTTACTGGGATTTAAGCTGTATCGCCGGCGTCACCTTACAGGCGCGCCAGGTCGGTAACAGACCGGCCAAAATAGCCGCGGATATGGACATCACAAAGGTCAGGGCCAGCATAGACCAATCCATATGGGCCACCACCGCCAACTGTTTGGACTGCATGGCGATCAAAAGCAGTGCGCCAATGGCGAATAGCACACCAACCAAGCCACCGATCAGACCAATCACACTGCTCTCAATAAAAAATTGCAAAAATACCTGTCCACGCGAGGCGCCAAGCGCGCGCCTGACACCGACCTCAGAAGCACGTACAGAAAACTTAGCCAGTAATAAACCTATGGTATTAACCAGGCACAGCAACAAAAAACCAAACGCCAGCCAGGCCGAAAGTTTGCTATCGTCGCCAATGATTTTCATCTCGCTTAACCAACCGCGCACATCAAACAACTGGTTCTTGGCTTTTCGTAAAAACCGACCGAACTTTCTTTGCTCGCTGACATAGTTATCAATATAACTCTGCAACTCAGAACGCTGTGTCTTTGACTTCATTTCAAACCAAAAATGAAACCAGGTGCATTCAGAATCGAGTAGTGCTTGCCAACCGGGTTCGCGCTTATCGCTACAGCTCATGCCGCCAGAATGTGTGGTCTGATGACGGATCGCGGTGGCAAATGGAATGACGAATTCTTCCTCGATGCCGAACGCCGACGAGCGGCCATTGAAGCGATAGTATCGTGGCATAGGCAACCAGTTGTCGAGCACCCCCACCACCTGATATTCAGCGCCAGACATGCGTAAGCGTTGTCCAACAGAATTGACCGCGCCAAATAATTTTTCCGATAATTTTCGGCTCAGCACCACCACATCGGCGGCATTGCTATCGTCGATCGCACGCCAGGGCTGCCCATACAAAAACGGTATGTCGAACATAGCAAAGACGTCGCTGCTGGCGGCCATTCCTTCTGCCGCCACCACTCCCAAATCAGCACGCATCGGCTCGATGACCATGCCTACGCCATACAAACCGGTACGTCGTTCGCCCTGCTTGCTAGCTAATAGACTGAGCACATCTTTGTAAGTCAATTGGTGATCGATAGATTTATCGCCTGCGACATAGCCTTCTAAAGGACCGTTATCAATGATAGGTGCAAACAACCGATCACTTTTGTTTGGAATCGGGTCGCCCGACATCACGTGTAAGATGGTTAATGTAGAGACGCTAGCAGCGACCCCGATTGCCAGCGTCAAGACCATCAGTGCAGTCAAGACGGGATTGCGTTTAAGACTGCGCAACCCTAACAGAAAATAGTAGTGGATCATCATATCTCCTTAAGCCGCAGCAGTATTCACTGAATGGGCAGCGCCGCTGGCATCGTATAGCGAGGGCGTCTGGCGCACCAGATCACACACTTGACCATCAATGATGTGGACATTACGTTGCGCCCGCACCGCCAGCTCAGGATCATGCGTGACCATCAAAATCGTGGTGCCCTTAGCGTTAATTTCTTCGAGCAATTCCATCACGCTGCGCGCCATATGGGTATCGAGATTACCGGTAGGTTCATCGGCCAATAATAATTTTGGCTTACCGGCCAAAGCGCGTGCAATCGCCACCCTTTGCTGCTGGCCACCCGATAGCTCTGCCGGATAGTGCTTCATGCGCGATGCCAGGCCAACCTGACTGAGAGCTTCTTCAATACGACGTTTGCGCTCACTGGCATTAAAACCACGATAACGCAAAGGCACATCGACGTTATCGAATAAATTCAGGTCAGGAATAAGGTTGAAGCCCTGAAAAATGAAACCGAGCTTTTCATTACGCAGACGTGAGCGCGCATTATCATCCAAGCCCTTGACGTTCACGCCATCGAGCAGATAGTCGCCGCCCGTAAACTCTTCCAGCAAACCGGCGATATTCAAGAAACTGGTCTTGCCTGAGCCAGAAGGCCCGGTGACGGTAACAAACTCTCCCTGTTTGACATGGATCTCAAAACCACGCAGGGCATGGGTTTCTATCATGTGGGTGCGATATACTTTACTCAGATTGGTCATGCGTAACATAGAAATTCTCCAGAAAGATATAGATGCTTTTACTTCAATATGGCGATTTTTATCGCCCGCTTATTCAAGCCTTACTGACTCACTATTTCACCCGCCATTGAGCGAGACGCTCAGCGCGTTTTCAAACAACTCGCTACCCGCGATCACCACCTGATCGCCCAGCTTCAAACCCTCTTGCAATTCAACCGCTGTGATACTAGTTGCGCCCATCTTGAAGGCTTGCCGCCTTGCGACTCCTGCTTCTACGATGTACACAAAACGTCCGCCTTCGTTCTCCACAAAAGGACCTCTAGGCAAGATCAGTACATTCGGTTTTTCTTCTATCAGCAGACGTGCCGAAACCCGTTGACTTTGGCGCAAACCGGCTGGCTGCTGACCACTAAACCGTACGCGTGCCAGCACTTGATTCTTCACCACTTCAGGCGAGATCGCGGATAGTTTCCCTAAACTTTTAACGCCGTTGATAGTTATTTCAGCGTTCATGCCTATACCCAAATCTGCCACATAGGATTCCGGTATCTCTAGCTCCACCTCGAGTTGCGACAAATCGACCAAGGTCATCAATGCAGTGTTGGCCGCCACCACGCTGCGATTACTGGTTGACAGAGTACCAACCAAACCATCCACCGGTGCTTGCAACTTCAGCTCATCGACTCTGCGCTGCGCATTGTCACGCACCAAACGCTGCTGCTGTAATTGACTCAGCTTAGTTTTTAAAACTATATCGACGTCCTCATTCTCTAAGGTGGTAGCCTGCTCGGCATGTTTGGCGCGGATTACGGCCGACTTTAAGGTATCTTGCGCCTTCATAAAATCGAGCTTAGCGATCACGCCAGCCACACCGGCGGCCTCGATTCTCTGGTAGGTGCGCTCGGCCGCGACTCTTTCAATTTCGGCTTGATCGGCATCGCGCCTGGCCAGCAGTTTTTGCTTGCGCGCCAGAATATGTTGACGCGCCACCTCTGCTTCCAATTGTTCGTAACTCGATTGTTCGCGTTTGAGCAGATTGCTCAGATCTGGCGACTCCAGTTCGGCCACGATCTGGCCTTTCTTAACCGTGTCGCCCGCCGTTACTCTTAAAGTGACAGTACCCGGTGCGCTAGCATATAAGGTGGGACTAACGGCGGCCACCATGCGCCCATTCACGGCAAGATCTCTGACCAGAGTGCCACGGCTAACCTGAGCAATTTTAAGACGATTCAGATTCACTGAGCGACTACTGCCGCCCCAGGCAGATAACAACATGACAGCCGCGATCAGTGTGGCGACGATCAGGCTTGTCCATATCATGAATTTTTTATTGCGCCAGGCCGATGGCGCTGCTATGCAAGCATCTTGGCCGGAAGTATCGCGTATCATAAGACCTATCCTTAGTGAGATAAGTCTATTAATAGCAGGAAGCGTGCCAACAACTAAGTCATTGTTTTATATCGATTTATTTTTCCACATACAGTGTCCGCAGTGTCCGCCGCATTAGCATATCTGTCCGCCCAGGCGACCCGGACAAGGTTCTGCCAGCGTAAATAAAAATGGCGAAGCATACGCTTCGCCATTCAAAAAAAATGCCTGAGGACGTTTTACACGCTGACAGCCCTGATGCAATAGTCGCGAATCGCCTGCAATACCGCGGGGTCTTCGCCGGCCGCCTCCAGCTGCTCTAGTTCCAAAGCTGGGTAACTGACACGCAAAGCATCGACCATCACCGGCAAGTCGCGCAAGACGTGCCCGCCCTGCCCTAAAAATATCGGCGACACGGTCACTTTTTCACAAGCCTCTGCCACCAGTTGCGCCACCAGATCAGTCAAATTTGGTGTCATGAATTCCAAAAAAGCTAACTCGACGCGGGTATCAGGCAAACTCTCTTGCGTCATTTTTTGCAGTCTTTGAAAAGGTGCCGCCCAACGTGGGTCGCGGGCACCGTGGGCGAATAAGATAAGGGCAGTATTTTTTTTCATCACTAATAATCTATCAATGCCTATCGACATAACGGATCGCGATCATCGCAATCATGGAAAACAACAAACTAGGCGCTAATGCGGTAACCGGTGCCGGCCAGGTATTAAGTAAACCTACATGCGAAAACAGGCTATTAAATAAATAGAACACCAAACCTATCATGATACCGCTGAAAATCTTCAGACTGATGCTGCCACTTCTTACATGCAGATAGGCAAACGGCAGCGCCAAAGCCATCATCACCAGAATCGCAAACGGATAAGTGATTTTCTTCCAGAACGCGATCGCGTAACGCTCAGAATCTTGCTTATTATCGGTCAAATGTTTGGTATAGGCCGCTAAGTCATAGGCCGACATGCGATCCGGGTCGACAAAAATTACTGACAAAATATCCGGGGTAATTTCGGACACCACATCCCGACTTGCAAATTTTTGACTAGGGATAGATAACATATCCTGTTTCGCCAAAGTCTTGGGAAAGGAAGTCTCAACCACATCAAACAAACGCCAAAGGTTCTTGCCCTGGTATTCGGAACGGGCTGCCGTGATTTCTCTGGATAAATGAAAATCGCTGTCAAACTCATAAACTTTTAATCCTACTAATGAACGATCCGGTAAAACTTCTCTAACGTTCAAAATTCGCGATCCAATTACGGGTCCACTTAATCCATTGGCTTTGATCAAATCCTTGGTCCATAAACCACTACGAAATTCCTGGGCGATGGTCGCGCCCATGGTACTCACTTTGAGTTTTTCCGCCTGTTTGGTCGAGTATGGAGAAATGATCTCGCCAAACAAGAAGGTCACAGCGACAAATACCAGTCCGATTTTCCCAAGAATAATGCCGGCCTTAACGGTAGACATACTGGCTGCGCGCATGATGGTAAATTCGGAATTCGACGCAAACTGCGCCAGTACATAGATAGTCCCGATCAATACCGCAATAGGCATGAACTCATACACATAACCGGGTAGACGTAATGCAATATACACAGCGGCGTGAGACAAACGATAGCCACCCCGGCCAACTTCGGTTAGCTCGCCCATTAAATCAAAAAATGAAAACAGCACCAGCAAAGCGAGCATGACAAAGCTCACCGCGCGTATGATCTCAGTACCAAAATAGCGCTGCAATACTTTCATGAACATCTCTTTTCTTTGCTACCCATACCATTGAGCAAGCGACATTTTAATTTTGACCACAACACCAAGGGGTGCGAACCACTATTCACCATCACCCGCCATGAAAACATCAGTACCACGACCGACAGTGCCGCCAAGTGCATAGGCCACCACGCCATCATTAGTGCTAATTTTTCTTGAACCACCGCCTCTTGCACAATATTGAGTAAATTCAGATACACCGCCACCAGCAACAAGGCGATGATCAGATTCGCCGAACGCCCTACCCTTGGATTGACATATCCCAAAGGCACGGCTAACAGTAGCAATATCGTCGCCATCAAAGGCAGGGAAATGCGCCACAATAATTCACCCCGGTTAAATTTATTCGGATCGTCCAGCAACTCTGAAAGCGACAAGGACTTGGCGTTTTTATTTCCAGCTGCTGCCTTGGTCTGGGCTGCCACCAAGATGCCATACTTCTCAAATTCCATCATCTGAAAATCCGCTTCACTTGGCAGGCCATCGTAACGACTGCCCTTACTCATGACCAAAAATTTATCGCCGTGCGCATCGATCTCCATCTTCCCTTCGCTGGCGACCACCACGCTGGATCTGCCATTTTTATTGGTATTGATGAAGACATTTCTGACTTTGGCCAAATCGCCGGTCACTTCTTCGACAAAAAAGATGCGTTCAGAAGAGGCCGATTCTTGAAATTTTCCGGGCGAGACTTTGGCAATATCGCCGCGCTTTTCGTATTGCTCGCGCAATTCAGAGCTTTGGCGATTTGCCCAAGGCGTGGCAACAAAACTCAGTAAGCCGGTAAGTAAAATAAAGGGGAGGCCAAAACTAAGTACAGGCCTAATCCATTGGGTCAAACTTAGACCCGAGGCAAACCAGACCACCATTTCAGAATCCTGATACGAGCGTGTCACCACCAGCAAGACTGAAATAAAACCAGTCAGTATGAGTAACACGGGTAAATAGGTGAGTGAAGAATATCCGATCAAAGTGATCACATCAGCCGATGCCACCTTACCTCCGGCCGCTTGACCGAGGATCTTGATAAGCATAAAAGTGATGGTAATTGTGAAGAGTGTCGTAAACACAGCGCCTGCGGCACTGAACAATTCACGTCTAAGCGCGCGCTGAAAAATCATGGAGGGTTATAATACCTGTTTTACGAAACTTACAAAGAGGAGTAATACGTGGACTTTAGCATAAAAACATTCGACGCCAAAAGCACCGTGAATACAAGCAAAACTGGCTGCGTAGTTGTAGGCGTGTTCGAAAACAAAAAATTAACAGCTGCAGCCACTGCTTTGGATAAAAAAGGTGCCATTTCTGCGGCCTTGAAATCAGGCGACATTTCTGGCAAAGCTGGCACAACGCTATTATTGCGCAATGTAGGCGAAGTTGCAGCAGAACGTGTGTTATTAGTTGGTTTAGGCGAAGAAACTGCGACAGTCGCAGAAAAATCTTTTGTTCAGGCAGCGCAGGCCGCCGCCCGCAGTCTAGCAACTTACGGTGCCAATGATGCCATCCTTGCCTTGCCAGACGTAAGCGGACGCGATGTCGCATGGGCTGTGCGCACCATCGTTGTGGCTTTTCGCGAATCGATTTTCCGTACTGACAGCCTAAAAAGCAAAAAAACAGCCGTCAGCACAGGCGTTAAAAAACTAGCTATTGCGGTTGCAACGACTCAAGCAGCGGGCGCAAAACTGGCCTTGACAAATAGCGTGGCTCTCGCCAACGGTATGGATCTGACCAAAGAATTGGGGGATTTACCTCCAAATGTTTGCACCCCGACCTACCTGGCGAATACGGCAAAAACCATCGCAACTGACTACAAGATGGGCATAGAAGTACTGGAGCGCAAACAATTGCAGGCGCTCAAGATGAATAGCTTCTTATCGGTCACGAATGGCTCTGAAGAACCGCCAAAATTCATCGTTTTAAAGCACATGGGCGGTAAAGCCAAAGACGCTCCTACCGTCTTGGTCGGCAAGGGCATCACCTTTGATTCCGGTGGTATTTCTTTGAAACCAGGCGCGGGCATGGATGAAATGAAATACGACATGGGTGGCGCTGCTTCGGTCTTGGGTACCATGCGTGCCATCGGCGAGATGAAACTGAAGTTGAACGTCATCGCGGTCATCCCGACTTGCGAAAACATGCCTTCAGGTAAAGCGACACGTCCAGGCGACATCGTAACCTCAATGTCCGGCCAGACCATAGAAATCCTCAACACCGATGCGGAAGGTCGTCTGATCTTGTGTGATGCACTGACCTATGTAGAACGTCTGAAACCGGCGGTAGTAGTGGACGTAGCCACTCTGACGGGTGCCATCATTACTTCACTTGGCCATCACAACACAGGTCTGTTCACTCGTCACGACGCTGAGCACGACAAGCTGGCGGCTGAATTGCTGGCGGCGGGCAAACAAACCGGTGATACTGCATGGCGCATGCCTATAGAAGAAGCGTATAACGAGCAATTGAAATCGAATTTTGCCGACATGGCAAATATCGGCGGCCCAGCCGGCGGTAGCGTTACCGCAGCCTGCTTCCTCGAGCGCTTTACCAAGGCATACACCTGGGCTCATCTGGATATCGCTGGTACCGCATGGAAGTCTGGCGCGGCCAAAGGTTCTACCGGTCGTCCGGTACCTTTGCTGACTACCTTCCTGATGAATCGCGCAGGCTAAAATGTCTATATCCGTTTACCGCTGGTGACCGGATATGCTGACCACACCGCGCCCTGTAAAATATAGGGCGCGGTTTTTTTATTTTTTTTTGAGGCTCAAACATGAAATTAGTCACGTGGAACGTCAACTCCCTGAAGGTACGTTTACCTCAGGTATTGCAATGGCTAGAGAGCAATCCCGTCGATGTCTTGTGCCTACAAGAAACCAAGCTAACAGATGATAAGTTTCCACACGCTGAAATTGAGGCAGCCGGTTACCAGGTCGTTTTTAGCGGTCAAAAAACCTATAATGGAGTGGCAATTTTATCGCGTCACGCCATCTCGGACGTGCAAAAAAACAATCCTTTGTTTGAAGATGCTCAACAGCGCATCATCGCAGCTACCATCCAGGGCATGCGCATTATTTGTGCTTATGTACCAAATGGTCAGGCACTCGATTCTGAAAAGTATCCCTACAAACTCAGTTGGCTAGCTTCCTTGCGTGAATGGGTAAAGCAGGAAATGAGCCAGCATGCTTCCTTGGCCGTATTAGGCGACTACAACATCGCGCCGGAAGACCGCGATGTCTATGACCCAGCCGCGTGGGAAGGCCAGAATCTGGTCTCGCCGCCTGAGCGCGCCGCGCTGCAAGCCTTAATAGACCTAGGTTTAAGCGACAGCTTCCGGATGTTTGAACAAGCCGAAAAATCCTTTAGCTGGTGGGATTACCGCCAACTTGGCTTCCGCCTCAATAAAGGTGTACGTATTGACCATATTTTATTGTCAGCCACTTTAGCCGCCCGTTGCAGCTCTTGCGTCATAGACAAAATACCGCGCAAATGGGAGCAACCATCCGACCACGCGCCTGTCATCGCGACGCTAAATTAAAGACAATTTTTGGTCTTAACGCGCATTAATGAAAAGAAATATCATTCCTAAAATGTAACAGAGGATACTGTTCATTGACCTGCAGCTACAAGTAGCTCAGAATGAAGCGATCGAATAGTCACGCAGCAAAGTAATAGAAGCTAAGCAATATAGCAGGTATACGTTTGGCGTTAGATCTGGTCCGGTAGACCCGGTTTGTATTGATATCAATGTGAAACAAAATTCTGCCATGAATAAAACTGAAGCCCTTAATGTTCTTATCCTACAGGCGAATAGGGGAGAGTTAGTATTTTCTACCAATGTCGCCACGACACTGAAAATCCAAAAAGCTCTGGACGATCCGAATTGCAGCGTAGACACTGCCAGCAAATTGGTATTGAACGAGCCCTTATTATCAGCCCGCGTGGTGGCGATTGCTAATTCCGTCGTGTATAGCCGCATGGGAAATGACGTCAGCAACGTCAAGGCGGCAATTTCGCGCCTGGGCTTTCGGACTTTACGCTCGGTAGTCGCTTCGTTGGTGGTGCGCCAATTGGCTGGTTCCAGTAAAGATCCTGCAATACGAGGCATGATTAATAAACTATGGGAACACTCGGCACAAGTGGCGGCGCTGGCGCAAGTGATGGCAAGGCGCATCACTAAGCTTGATCCGGATACCGCGATGTTTGCCGGTATCGTGCATGAAGTTGGTGGGTTTTACCTACTGTCACGCGCTGAAGAGTTTCCGTCTTTGCTAGAAAAAGATGATTTAAGCGCACCACCTGCTCCGAATGATTTGCCTTCCTTCACAGATACCGTAATCGACAGAGAATCCGCAGAAGCTGTAATTGGTCGCGCAGTATTAAAAAACCTGCAACTACCACAGCCCGTAGTCGATGCGGTGGAGGCATTGTGGTACGGATTGCGCGCCATGCCGCCCGAATCTCTCGGTGATACTTTGCTGCTAGCGAATGAATTAGCCAAGACTCCGTCACCACTGGATACCCGTACCGATACCGAAAGCAATCGCTACACGTCGGAAATCGATTTCGTAGTTGGAGAAGGTACTTTACACAGCATCTTGGAAGAGTCAGGGGAAGAATTTAAAACCCTGGCAGCTGCCCTGATGACTTAGTTTGCTATTCTGATTTGTAAAAAAAGGGGCTTGCGCCCCTTTTTTACTATCTACATCTACTGCAAAACAAAACTGTATCAAGCAAAGACTGCCGCCTTAATCTGTAGCAAGGACGTAGGATCTTCTATCGTCGTTAAATCTCCCGCGTCACGCCCCTCGCAGATCGCCTGAATTGAACGACGCAGCAATTTGCCCGAACGCGTCTTCGGCAACATTAAAACGAAATGAACGCGCGACGGCCTGGCCACCGCACCGAGCTGCTTATCGACCACCGCCATTACTTCGGCCTCCAGCGCACGCCTACCCTCCTCGCTGGCCACCATATCAGGATGCTTCAGGATTGCGAAAGCTACTGCGACTTGTCCCTTAAGTTTATCCTCGACGCCAACGACCGCTACCTCGGAAATCTGAGGATGACTGGAGATGCTCTCTTCAATTTCACGCGTGCCTAGCCTGTGACCGGCAACGTTAATCACATCATCGGTGCGACCGAGTATGAAGTAGTAACCATCGGCATCTCGGATGCCCCAATCAAACGTCGAGTACAGCTGTTCGTGGGCAAAATTCGACCAATAGGTTTGCACGAAGCGCTTGTCATCGCCGTACACGGTTTGCAAGCAACCTGGTGGCAAGGGACCTTTAATCGCGACCACCCCTTTTTCATTTGGCGCGCATTCCGCACCCGTATTTTCGTTGATGATGCTGACGTTGTAACCGTACATCGCCACTCCGGGGCTACCTAAACGCGTTGCGGTATTTTCTATGCCACGCGCCACCGACAGGATAGGCCAACCGGTTTCAGTCTGCCAGTAGTTGTCGATGATAGGCACGCCCAGTTCACTGGAGATCCAGCTGGAGGTCGTTTCATCAAGAGGTTCCCCTGCCAGATACAGTGCTTTCAATGACGACAGATCATACTTTTCCATCAGCTCCGGCGGATGTTTTTTCAGCACGCGGATCGCTGTCGGCGCCGAGAACATGCGCGTCACTTTATATTTCTCAACAATACTCCACCAGATACCGGCGTCCGGCCGTATCGGCGTGCCCTCGTACATAATGGTCGCCATACCGGCAATCAAAGGCCCATACACGATATACGAGTGACCCACGACCCAGCCAATATCAGAAGTGGCAAAATAAGTCTCACCTGGATTGCCACCAAAAATATGCTGCATGGACGACGCCAGCGCTACCGCATAGCCGCCAACATCACGCTGTACACCTTTCGGATTGCCGGTAGTGCCGGAAGTGTACAAAATATATGAGATCGCATTCGATTCCAGCCAGGTGACCGGCACCTGAGCGTCGAAATGCTGTTCGCGCAGTGTCGCATATGCGACATCACGCCCCGCTACCAATTGCATAGGATCGAGATCTCGGTCTATCAGCAAGACCCTGGCTGGTTTATACTGCGCCAAACTAATCGCCTCATCCAGCAATGGTTTGTAGGGCACCGCCTTACCACCGCGCATACCAGCGTCGGCCGAAACGATTAACACAGGTTTCGCGTCGTCGATGCGGGTCGATAAACTCTTAGAGGCAAACCCACCGAACACCACAGAATGCACGGCACCGATACGCGCGCAAGCGAGCATGGCAAATGCCGCTTCAGCCACCATAGGCATATAGATCAAGACCCGTTCGCCCTGCCTAACACCCAAATCGAGCATGATGGCAGCCATACGCTGCACTTCGCGATCAAGCTCGGCGAAGCTGTACACCTTCTCAGTATTGGTTTCGGTAGAAATCGCGATCAGCGCTGCTTTATCGGCCTGCGTGGCAAGCCAGCGATCGACTGCGTTATGGCAGAGATTGGTTTGTCCGCCGACGAACCACTTGGTAAAAGGCGGACGGGAATAGTCGAGCACTTGCGTGTACGGCACTTTCCAGTCGATCAGGCTAGCTTGCTTATCCCAAAAAGTGGCGGGTTCTTGTATCGATTGCTGGTAAAAGGCTGAGTAAAACATGCGATCTCCTTAAGTGCGTCATTTAATTATTACCTCCCACTCTTTAGCGGTGTCAGAGGTATTTTATTTGTCAGTTTGCCGTAAGCTACCCAAAAAAAACGCGGCCATTTGAAGGGCCGCGTTTTCTTGTTTTTTCATGCTGCGCCGTTCAAAACGCATCGCCAGGTACACGTACCCAGCCTTCCATTAAGACGCGTGCGCTGCGGCTCATAATGGCCTTAGTCACGCTCCATTCGCCATTAATTTGGCTCGCCTGCGCGCCTACCCGCAAGGTGCCGGAAGGATGGCCGAAGCGCACCGCCTCACGCAATCCGCCGCCCGCGGCAAGATTCACCAGTGTGCCCGGTATCGCGGCAGCGGTACCGATCGCCACTGCAGCGGTACCCATCATGGCGTGATGCAGTTTCCCCATAGACATGGCACGCACCAGCAGATCAATGTCACTGGCATTGATCTGTTTACCGCTGGACGAAACATACGCTGCCGGTTTGGCGACGAAAGCCACTTTAGGTGTGTGCTGACGATTGGCGGCTTCAGCGATGTCCTTGATCAGGCCCATGCGTAGCGCACCATGGGCGCGTATGGTTTCAAATTTAGCCAAGGCCTGAGCATCGCTATTGATAGCATCTTGCAGTTCGGTACCTGTATACCCTATCGCTTCGGCGTTGACGAAAATAGTCGGGATACCGGCATTGATCATGGTAACTTTCAGGGTGCCTATACCAGGCACTTCCAGATCGTCCACCAGATTACCAGTAGGGAACATCGATCCGCCAGCGCCATCTTCATCGGCCGCCGGATCCATAAATTCGAGCTGTACTTCTGCCGCCGGGAAAGTCACGCCATCGAGTTCAAAGTCGCCGGTTTCCTGCACTTCACCATTGGTCATAGCTACATGGGCGATGATAGTCTTCGAAATATTCGCCTGCCAGATGCGAACCACCGCGACACCGTT
Source organism: Undibacterium sp. Ren11W (assembly GCF_049340485.1). NCBI lineage: Bacteria > Pseudomonadati > Pseudomonadota > Betaproteobacteria > Burkholderiales > Oxalobacteraceae > Undibacterium > Undibacterium sp. Ren11W. Next base: position 86,476 of record NZ_JBMPPB010000005.1, on the reverse strand, counting down.
ATCCGGCAGACGGGCAGCATCGACCAAGCCTGCACTAATTGCAAACGAGCCGACTGCGGCAGACAAATTGCCGCAATTACCGCTCCAGTCAACGAAGGCCTTATCGATAGCCACCTGGCCGAACAGATAATCGACATCGTGATCAGGCTTAGCGCTTTTGGATAGGATGACAGTCTTGCTGGTACTGGAAGTCGCGCCGCCCATGCCGTCGATCTGCTTACCGTAAGGATCCGGGCTACCGATCACGCGCAGCAACATGGCATCACGCGCAGCTCCTGGCACTTGCGCCACCGTTGGTAAGTCTTGCAGACGGAAAAATACGCCCTTGCTGGTGCCGCCACGCATATAGGTGGCGGGGATTTTAATTTGAGCTACACGGGTCATGCTAATTCCTCTTCTGAATATGCGATACACACCACCCGCACCAGAGACTGGTGCGGTGGGCGCGAAAGGTGCACCCTACAACTGATTTATGCCGCTTTGGTCGACTCAAGAAAATCCTGAGCAAAGCGCTGCAAGACACCGCCGGCTTCATAGATAGCCACTTCTTCAGCAGTATCCAGACGGCAGATCATAGGCACCTCTAGCCGCTCGCCATTCTTGCGATTGATCACCAGCGTCAAACTCGCGCGTGGTGTGCGTTCGCCTATCACATCAAAAGTTTCTGTGCCATCAATCTGCAAAGTCAGGCGCGTTACGCCAGCTTTAAACTCTAGCGGCAAAACGCCCATACCAACCAGATTGGTTCTGTGGATGCGTTCAAAGCCTTCGGCCGCAATCGCTTCCACACCCGCCAGGCGTACACCTTTGGCGGCCCAGTCACGCGATGAGCCCTGGCCATAATCGGCACCGGCGATGATGATCAAGGGCTGCTTGCGTTCCATATAGGTTTCTATGGCTTCCCACATGCGCGTCACTGTGCCTTCTGGCTCTATACGTGCCAGCGAACCAGCCTGCACCTTGCCGTCCTTGATGACCATTTCATTCTTCAAGGTTGGATTGGCAAACGTCGCGCGCTGGGCGGTCAGATGATCACCACGGTGCGTTGCGTAAGAGTTGAAATCTTCCTCAGGCAAGCCCATCTTCGCCAGGTAAGCACCGGCAGCACTGTCTAGCATGATGGCGTTCGACGGTGACAGATGGTCGGTCGTGATATTGTCACCCAGCACAGCCAAGGCTCGCATGCCTTGCATCGTGCGCTCACCTGCCAAGGCGCCTTCCCAGTAAGGCGGACGGCGGATGTAGGTAGTCTGCGGACGCCAATCGTACAGCGGGCTGACCTTCACGCCATCGTCCTCTTGCTTAGCGAACATAGGGATATACACCTTGCGGAATTGCTCAGGCTTGACGCTGGCAGCGACCACGGCATCGATCTCTTCATCCGACGGCCAGATGTCCGCCAAACGCACAGGCTTGCCATCAGCAGCTATACCCAGCACATCTTTCTCGATGTCGAAACGAATCGTACCGGCAATCGCATACGCCACCACCAAAGGCGGCGACGCCAGGAAAGCCTGCTTCGCATAAGGGTGGATACGACCGTCAAAGTTACGGTTACCAGACAGTACGGCAGTCGCATACAGATCACGTTCCACCACTTCTTTTTGGATCACAGAGTCAAGCGCACCGGACATACCGTTGCAGGTGGTGCAGGCAAAAGCCACCACGCCAAAGCCCAACTGCTCAAGCTCAGGCATCAGACCAGCTGCTTCCAGATACAGCGCAACTGTCTTAGAGCCTGGTGCCAGCGAACTCTTCACCCATGGCTTACGCGTGAGGCCCAGCTTATTTGCATTGCGGGCGATCAGGCCAGCAGCAATCATATTGCGCGGGTTATTCGTATTGGTGCAACTGGTGATGGCGGCGATGATCACCGCGCCATCAGGCATCAAGCCAGCTTCATTTTCTACCTTGCCGCTGATACCACGGGCCGCCAACTCGGAAGTCGGAACGCGGTTGTGCGGATTACTTGGGCCGGCAATGGTGCGCACCACCGAAGACAAATCAAAACTCAGTACGCGTTCGTATTCGGCATTTTTCAGTGTATCGGCCCACAGACCGGTTTCTTTTGCATACAACTCTACCAGCTGGACCTGTTCATCCTCACGGCCAGTGAGTTTGAGGTATTTGATGGTCTGTTCGTCGATATAAAACATCGCGGCAGTCGCACCAAATTCCGGTGCCATATTCGCGATGGTAGCGCGGTCACCCAAGGTCAATGCCGCGGCACCCTCACCGTAAAATTCAAGATAGGACGAGACCACTTTTTGCTTGCGCAAGAACTCAGTCAGCGCCAGCACCGTGTCCGTCGCCGTGATGCCTGCTTGTGGTTTGCCAGTCAGTGCTACGCCGATGATGTCCGGCAGACGCATCCAGGAGGCGCGCCCCAACATCACGCTTTCAGCTTCCAGACCGCCGACACCGATCGCGATCACGCCCAGCGCATCGACCATAGGGGTATGGCTATCGGTACCGACCAGAGTATCGGGATAAGCCACGCCGTCGGTGACTTGCACCACCGGGCTCATGCGCTCCAGGTTGATCTGATGCAAGATGCCGTTGCCTGGTGGGATCACGTCAACGTTCTTGAACGCCTTCTTGGTCCAGTTGATGAAGTCAAAACGGTCTTCGTTACGACGGTCTTCAATCGCACGGTTCTTGTTGAAGGCATCCGGATCGAAACCGCCGCACTCTACCGCCAAAGAATGGTCGACCACTAACTGGGTCGGCACCACAGGATTCACCAAAGCCGGGTCGCCGCCTTGCTCGGCAATCGCGTCACGCAGGCCAGCCAGATCGACCAGCGCTGTTTGCCCGAGAATATCATGACAGACCACGCGCGCCGGGAACCATGGAAAATCCAGATCGCGTCTGCGCTGTATGAACTGCTCCAAAGAAGCATTGAGCGTCGCCGGATCGCAACGGCGCACCAGATTCTCGGCCAGCACACGTGAAGTGTACGGCAGCTTATCGTAAGCACCGGGGGTAATGGCTTCAACCGCGGCACGGGTATCAAAAAAATCGAGCTTGGTGCCGGGCAGGGATTTGCGAAAATTGGTATTCATTATTGACGGTCCTTGATAGCGACAAACTGCAAATCATCAGGGCCGACATAGTTCGCGCTAGGACGGATAATTTTATTGTCGATACGCTGCTCGACCACATGCGCGGCCCAACCTGAGGTACGGGCAATCACGAACAGCGGCGTAAACATGGCGGTAGGCACACCCATCATGTGATACGAGACTGCCGAGAACCAATCCAGATTCGGGAACATTTTTTTGATGTCCCACATGACGGACTCTAAGCGCTCGGCGATATCAAACATCTTAGTCGAGCCGGCCTCGCGCGACAAATTACGCGCCACTTCTTTAATTACTTTATTGCGTGGATCAGAAACCGTGTACACAGGATGACCAAAACCGATCACCACTTCTTTGTTCTCTACGCGCTTCTTGATATCGGCTTCGGCTTCATCCGGATTGTCATAGCGTTTCTGGATTTCAAAAGCGACTTCGTTGGCACCGCCATGTTTAGGGCCGCGCAAAGCGCCGATCGCACCGGTGATGGCAGAGTGCATGTCTGAGCCAGTACCAGCGATCACGCGTGCGGTAAAGGTCGAGGCATTGAACTCGTGTTCCGCATATAAGATCAGCGAGGTATGCATGGCTTTTTCCCACGATGCGCTAGGCTTAACCCCATGCAATAAGTGCAGGAAATGCGCGCCGATAGAATCATCATCGGTCTCGACATCAATACGTTTGCCGTTGTGGCTAAAGTGGTACCAATACAGCAGCATGGAACCTAAAGACGCCATCAGACGGTCGGCGATGTCACGTGCACCTGGCGCATTGTGATCGTCTTTTTCTGGCAAAGTGCAACCCAGTACCGAGACACCGGTGCGCATTACGTCCATAGGATGGGCGCTGGCAGGCAAGGACTCGAGCGCCGCTTTCAGGTTCGCTGGCAAGCCACGCAAGGCTTTCAGTTTCAATTTATATGTGTGCAGTTCAGCCGCAGTCGGTAGTTTGCCATGCACCAGCAGATGCGCGATCTCTTCGAATTCGCAAGCGTCCGCCACTTCCAGAATATCGTAACCGCGATAATGCAAGTCGTTACCGGTTTTACCTACCGAGCACAGGGCGGTATTGCCGGCAGTAACGCCAGACAGGGCAACGGATTTTTTAGCTTTAAAAGGAACTGCTTCAGTCATGCTGTTCTCCAGTGAGGAAGATTTTATAGATAAAACTGATACTCCACCCTAGTACATTTTCAATGCGCACGTTATATATGCGCAAGAAGCTAATTTGTAAAAATTTTTAGGGGAGTATCCGTTTTTTGATCGTGTAGATTGATTTATTTGTTCTTTTGCTGGATGAACAGCGCATCGAGTTTTTGCTCGAAATCATGGTAGTTGATGCGTTCATACAATTCCATACGGGTCTGCATGGTATCGACCACGTTTTTCTGAGTACCGTCACGGCGGATCGCGCCATACACGTTTTCAGCGGCCTTGTTCATGGCACGGAAAGCGGACAAAGGATACAACACCAGACCGACATCGACCGCGGCTAACTCTTCCACCGTGTACAAAGGAGTAGCGCCGAATTCGGTGATATTGGCCAGGATAGGCACCTTCACGGCACTGGCAAATTGTTTGTACATCGCCAGTTCAGTAATCGCCTCAGGGAAAATCATATCGGCACCAGCCTCAACGCAAGCCAAAGCGCGTTCGATGGCTGACTCCAGACCTTCCACCGCCAGCGCATCGGTACGCGCCATGATGACGAAATTCTCATCGGTGCGGGCATCCACGGCGGCCTTGATGCGATCGACCATCTCTTGCTTGCTGACGATCTCTTTACCCGGGCGATGACCGCAACGCTTGGCGCCGACCTGGTCTTCAATATGGATGGCGGCAGCGCCGAACTTGATCATGGATTTGACGGTGCGCGCCACGTTAAAGGCGGATGAGCCAAAACCGGTATCGACGTCGACCAGCAAAGGCAGATCGCAGACATCGGTGATACGGCGTACATCGGTCAGCACATCATCGAGATTGGAAATACCCAGATCCGGCAAACCCAGCGAACCGGCAGCGACACCGCCACCGGAGAGGTAAATCGCCTTAAAACCGGCGCGTTTGGCCAGTAAGGCATGATTGGCATTGATGGCACCGACCACTTGTAGCGGAGATTCTTCTTGCATCGCCTTACGGAAGGCGGCACCTGCGGAGTATTGGGCCATATAGTCTCTCTTTGTTAGAAGTTGATTACGAAGTGAATTACGAAGTTGCGGCTAGTTTTGTTGTCTTGCTCTGCTATTGCAAGCCGCGTGCCAGTTTGTTAAAAGCTCAAAAAAATGAGGCTCTTCATATAATAATCAAAGACTTAAAACCAGCGGACGCGAATCAGAACTTGCACATACCGAATAAAATGTTTCATAATCACGTTTCATACCGCGCATTGAAACATCGATTGAAACATATATTGAAACACCACCTGAAACACCACAATGAAACATAACCCGCCTGTAGTCAGAGAAAGTAACGACAAACCGGTCATCTGGACCGTCTCGATCTCACGCCTGTTCGATTTGTTTCGCGACATCATGCTCGAATACGATGTCAGCGCCGATATCGAGCCTATCCACCTGGGCTTTGAAGAGGCGGCGCAATATATCCGGGAACGTCTACTCACCGAGCGTTGCGATGCCGTGATTGCGGCTGGTTCTAACGGTGCCTATCTGAAGAGTCGCCTGCCGATCCCCGTCATCATCGCCAAGGCCAGCGGCTTTGACGTGATGCAAGCCTTAGCCAGAGCCCGCAAGGTCTCACCCGAGATCGGGCTAGTCACGTATCAAGAGACCATGCCGGAGCTGGTCGAATTTAAAAATACCTTCGGTTTTAAACTGGAGCAACGTACCTATGTCACCGAAGAAGACGCCAAAGCGCAGATCAGAGAGCTCAAAAGTAAGGGTATCAAGGCCGTAGTCGGTGCGGGCCTGATCACCGATCTGGCGGAAGAAGCCGGCCTGACCGGCATTTTCATGTATTCAGCGACCTCGATACGCCTGGCTTTCGACGATGCTTTAGAGATCGCCCGTATCACACGTCTGGAAGCGGCACGAGGCCGACAAAATCCGGCCGCCGATTCTTTACGGGCGCGCCACAGCATCAATGACCTGCGCGGCGAATCGGAACCCATGCAAAATTTGCGTCATTCCATCATGCTGTTTGCCCGCTCGCCTGCCACCGTATTATTGCAAGGCGAAACTGGTACCGGCAAGGAGCTGGCGGCGCAAGCCATCCATAGCGAAAGCCCGCGCGCGCGCCAACCCTTTGTGGCCGTCAATTGCGGCGCGATTGCCGAATCCCTACTGGAATCGGAACTATTCGGCTACGAAGAAGGCGCCTTTACCGGATCACGCCGTGGCGGCCATGCCGGTCTATTTGAAGCAGCGCACCGCGGCAGCCTGTTTTTGGACGAAATCGGCGAAATGCCGCTGAGTCTGCAAACCCGCTTGCTGCGCGTGCTGGAAGAACGCGAAGTGGTTAGGGTGGGTGGCGTACGTCCAATACCAGTTGATGTCAGAATTATCAGTGCCACCCATTGCGACCTGGAAAACCGCATGCGCGAAGGACGTTTTCGTCCCGACCTGTTTTATCGTTTAGCCGTATTGCGCTTAGCATTGCCAGCCCTGCGCGAGCGCCAGGATGATCTGATTCCCTTAGCGGTCTGGTGTCTGAAACATTCACTGGCCGCCATGGGCGCCCGTCCCCACCCCAACTTGCAGGCCGAAGTGGTGGCCTGCGGAGAACTGTTCAGGCAATACCCATGGCCCGGCAATGTGCGGGAAATGCGCAATATGATGGAAAGATTGGCCTTATTCTTAGCGGCCGAGCCTTTGCAGGCACTCAGCCCCAGTTTTGTCGCAAAAATCACTCCTGAAATGTTAACGATGGTCAACTCCAGCACAATGCTCAGCCCCCCCACAGAAAGCTTATCCTTGCCAGCCTTAATGGAAAAATTCAATCACAACAGAGAGCGTGTCGCTGAATATTTAGGAATCAGCCGCACTACACTATGGCGACGCCTGGCACAACAAAAAAATAAGCGCAACACTAGCTGAAAAATCCCTATAGCCACTCCCTCTTGTTCAGGTAAAATCGGCAAATCGATGACCAGCCGAATAGCTAAACATGAACACTGAGCACACCCCAAAAAAATTGCTGATCGTTGACGACAGCAAGGTATCGCGTATGGTCATCAAAGCTCACATACTGGCCAAACATGCTGATTGGGAAATTATCGAAGCCGCCAGCGGCGACGCCGCCGTGCTGCTAGTCGACCAAGACACGCCTGATTACTGCACCATGGACATCAATATGCCAGGCATCCTGGGTACCGATGCGGCCGAGCAGATACTGGCGAAACATCCGGCCATGCGCATCGTCATTTTTTCGGCGAATATACAAGAAACTTTCCAAAACCGCGCCAACTCGCTGGGCGCGACCTTTGTCGCAAAACCGGTAACAGAAAAATCCATCGCACACGCATTAGAACATTTCGCTGGTAAATAATGGATACCCTCAGCGAACTCCATCTTGACGCGCTGACGGAAGTGTTTAACGTCGGTGCCGGACGCGCTGCCGCCAGTCTCAGCGAAATCGTCGGCGACGAAGTGAAACTCTCGGTGCCGTCGATAGAAGTAAAACGCAGCTCAGAAGCCGATAGCGCCATCATGACACTCAATAGTGCCAGGTTTGGTGCCGTCAGCCAGCAATTTTCCGGCCCTTTTGATGCTGAAGCCTTGCTCTTGTTTACCGAAGATCATGCGCTGGAAATTGTGCGCGACATGATGGGCTCGCAAATGAGCATAGAAGAGCTGGCAGAATTTGAACAAGAGGCGATGTGCGAGTTGGGCAATATCATCCTTAATGCCTGCCTATCGGCCATGGCAGACATGCTCAAAATCTCACTCAATAGCTCTTTGCCTAATTATAGAATCGCCACCGTAGAAGAGCTATTTAAAGGGCTCAACAATAGTCCTGATGAGCCTTACATTCTGGTCCTGCACATAGATTTGACAATAGAAAAACGTCATTCAGAAGGTCACCTGATTTTCCTGCTGAGTTCAATGTCGCTACGCAATCTGGTGACACATATTGACCGTTTTCTGGGAGCTATTTAATGAGCTCCGCCGTGCCTGAGCAGTTTTGTCTGACGAACATACTCAATGCCGTCAGCCTGGGTTTGATCGTCGTCGATAGCGACGAACAAATTTTGCTGTGGAATGAATGGATAGCCAAGAGCAGCGACATCCCTGAGCAGCAAGCCTTGCAAAAAAAAATTGCCGAGGTATTTAAAGAAGCGCCCAATCCGGCGTTCTTGTCGGCACTGAGAAACTCCTTGAATTACGGTTTGCCCGCAGTGTTGTCGAACGCCCTGCATCGTTCACCCTTGCCTTTATATGCGACAGCGGATGCAGACCAGGAAAAACAGAGAATCCATCAGTCGATCGCGATCACGCCGCTACCGGAAAATCAGGGCAAGCGTTGCTGTCTGATACAGATTTCCGATTCCAGCAACTCGATCAAACGCGAAAAAATGCTGCGCTCGCACTCAGAAATTTTGAAACGCGATGCCACTACCGACAGCCTTACCGGCATCTATAACCGGCGCTTTTTTGATGAACATTACAAGATGGCTCTGGGGCTATCGATACGCCAAAAATTACCTTTATCGATATTTATGGTGGACATTGATTTCTTCAAAGAATACAACGATTATTATGGGCACCCTGAAGGCGACAAGGCCCTGATCTCAGTCGCACAGACGCTCAAAGCACAGTTAGCACGTGCTACCGATGTACTGGCACGCTATGGCGGTGAAGAGTTCATACTGATATTGCCGAACATGCCACAAGAACATGCCGAGCCATTTGCCGAGCGACTAAGAGCGGCGATCTGGGATAGCAACATCCCCCATCTAAAATCGAAAATTGCCAGCCAATTGAGCATCAGCATAGGCGTGAGCACCTATGATCAGATCCAGCAAAACGACGTCAAATTACTCATACAATCGGCCGATAGCGCCCTGTATCAAGCGAAGCAACTAGGTCGCAATCGTGTCGCATTTTTTGCGCCAGATAAAATCAATTCTTAGCATCGTCGCAGCACCTGGGGCGATGTACCTTTCTGGCTGAATCAATCTCTGGAAAATGTGCGCTGTTCTTGACAATTACTTATAAGACTGGCAGTCTAATTAATATAAAAGTAAGACGAACAAGCAGCGTATCGCCCAATAGTCTATGCAAACACCCGGTTAAAATATTTTTTACAGAATTAGGCCTTAGGAGAAATCGCCCAGCATCATTGGGCCCCGCCTTGCCCTGCTACACCGAGCTTTCGGCGGTACATTTGGCTATTACAATTTTTCTGAGGCCTCAAGAGCAATATGCATCATTACAACGTCTTGCAAAATCGCAACTTTTATAGCAATATTTAGCCTTACCTTAGTGCTATCAATTTCCGGAAATTGCGGTGCCATGCCAAAAAAAAATCGTTCCGGTACGCTCTCCCTCAGAAATGCCATTGTGCTGGGCATCGCCCTAGGCATACTCTTGCCCGCCTTACTCATAGGCCCGTTCGTGGCGCAACAGAGTTATACGGCCGAATACGACGTTCGGGTACGTGGCCCATTACTGCAATATGCCAGCATGCTGGAACAAACTATGGCACCGCTGGTCTGGAACGTCGATACACAAGCCGCGCAAACCTTTATTAATTCAGTCATGCAGAACCCGGACGTCGTTAGTATCGTGGTGGAAGACGCCTCGTCTGGCAGCTTTGTCCGTGCCGATAGGCCGGAACGCGGTGCTGATGGCCTGATACGCGAGGTACGTGCAATCAAATGGAATGAAGTCTCGATAGGTAAAGTTACTATCAAGATGAGCGACAAGCTGGTAAGAGCCGAATACTTACAAAGTATGTATAAACTAATCGCGGCATTGCTGTTCCAACTACTGATTTCTTTCATCTTGGTGCTACTGCTATTTCAACGCCGCATCATGCTTCCGGTACGCCAATTACAAAATGATGTAGACCGGCTAGGCGAAGGTCAGCTCGAATACGCTGTAAAGGCCGCACGTGAGGATGAATTAGGAGATTTAGCGCATGGCGTTGACGATATGCGTTTAAAACTAGATGAACTCATCAAACAACAGGCCAGCCTGAATGCCACGCTGGAGCAACGCGTTACCGATCGCACTATCGCCCTGCACACGAGCAATGCCGAGTTAGGCAATACGCTGGAAAGTTTGCGCAATGCGCAAATGGAAATTCAACGTTCCGAACGTCTGGCGGCCTTGGGCTCTTTAGTAGCGGGCGTGGCACACGAACTCAATACTCCGATAGGCAATAGCGTAACCGTGGCGAGCACGCTACATGATCTGAGTGCCGAGTTTAAAGAAAAAATGGAGCACGGCTTAACCCGTTCCACTCTCGCTAATTTTGTCGACAAGAGTAGCCACGCTTGCGATATTTTATTGCGCAACCTCACCATCGCAGATGATTTGATCGGTAGTTTTAAACGTGTTGCGGTTGATAGAACCAGCGCGCAACGTCGCCAATTCTTGCTTGATGAGGTAATCAACGAAACCTTGCTCACCATGGCGAGCAGTTTCAAAGGCAATTTACATGAGGTAAAACTAGAGATACCGTCTGAAATAAAAATGGATTCGTATCCAGGGCCTTTCGGACAAATTCTTAGTAACCTTGTCAATAATGCGATGCTGCACGCGTTTTCTGAGCGTCAGCACAACGAACAAGCGGGGCAGATATTGATCAGCGCTGTGCTGCTGGCAGAAAAACAAAACGAGGTGGTGCAGCTGATAGTGAGCGACAACGGATCGGGTATCGCTGAAGACAACTTAGGACGTATTTTCGATCCTTTCTTCACCACCAAGCTCGGTCGCGGCGGTAGCGGACTTGGTTTAAATATCGTCTATAACCTGGTCACCGATGTGTTGGGTGGCACTATACGAGTAGAAAGTTCGCTGGGATTAGGCACGCGTTTTATTTTAACGCTGCCACTGCACGCGCCTAGCAGTGCCGAGACTTCACCTTATCAATTAACATAATACGGCGTCACTACTACGCAAAGCTGAACAAGCACCCTTAGCCACGGTTAGCGCTGTCGAACTGAAACCTGACAGGTAAAAATGCAATTGCCGGGGTATCGATAAGTAGTTAAGGCAGTAAGCAAGCAACTCTGCCAGAGCGCATATCCCATGCGGCTCGCAGGCCAGCGTGCCTGAAGACGCGCATGGAATATGCGCGCTGGGCTTATCCTTAGTATGAGTCAGTCAGCCTGATTTTTGACGATAGCCTATGCATTCATTAATCCCCTCCACATCCACCACCGCAACTACTACCACAACTACTACCACCGCTGCTGCCACCACCAGCGTCACAGGCGTCACCGGTGCTACCGGCACTACCCAGATCGCAGCTGGGATTACTAATACCTGATCCGCAAGCAGCACCATCTTGCCTGGTTTTTTTCTTAAGCAGTTGCGCATCATAAGCGTTTTGAGTGATCAAACCTGCTGCCAGCAATTCTGCGTTATTAAACCAAAAAGGAAATTGCATCTTTGCCTCCGCAATGCCGCGCTGATTGATCTGACTAAACCCTAATTCTCCACCTGAAACACGGTAAGCAAAGCCGCCCGGCATTTTCAAGCGACGGTCCAGGCCAAACAAGCTCGGCACTGTGCAACTTGCGAGTACCAAACCATCGAGTTTGCGCGCCGCAATCAGACTAGTTGCCAAGGCCAGATCCATCGTAATTGCCATCTGTCCGGCCTCTACGTGTGGAATAGCCCGTGCATAATGTTTGCAGCAGAAGCTATCTAGCTGCGCCTGCGACATGGCGCTCCATGCGTGCCAGACCGAGTCAGACGCCTTTGAGGGCAAGCCACATGCACGTTCACTGCGGCGAACGATATCAAAAAACATCAGCAGCCCCTCGGCGGCGCGGGCAAAAAAAATGGCATCGCTAGGGATGCCAGGGAATTCTTTATGCGCGGTATTTTTCCAGTAAATGAACAACTCATCTGGTAAATCCTCAAGTTGCTGACGATAACTAGAATCACGTATCAACATGTGCGCACGCACATTTACAATTTTACTTTTCAGGTTTTCTAACATTCAGACGCTCTCCTTCGTTCTTTTGTTTTGGTGATTTCATCATAGTAGAGAAAGATGACATTTGCGTTACATTAGAATGAGGGATAACACGTAGAGCTGCGTCGCCAAGCCCGGTTTTAGCCAATTAAAAACACACCCCTGCCAGCGCGCATATCCCATGCTGCTCCCAGGCCAGCGTGCCTGAAGAAGCGCATGGAATATGCGCGCTGGGCCTGCTCTTATTTTATCCTTGCGGATTAAACGCAGGATCGCAAGCGTCTTTAAAGTTAACAGCCCGCCAGAGAAAACCCGCGACTATCGGGTGTCCTGCGCAAATCAGAAAACACCTCGGGCTCCCACGGCCGCAGCGCCAGCAACAGGCTAGTGCCATGACGCGTATTGGCTGGTGTCGTGATGCCATCTTCATGCAAGTCGGTAAACTCTTGCAGCAAACGCTGCAGGCGTTGTTGAAAACGCAGATTGGCAGCTGGGCTCAGCATGGCGTGCTGAAAACGTAGCAATTCGCCCGGATGGCTGAAATCACTATCGAGGAAATCGCTTTGCGCGCGCTCGCGAAAAAACTGATGGATAGGCCCGCCCGCTAGCCAGGAAAAATCGCGTGCGATGCGCAGGCTGACGCGATTTTCGGGCATCAGCTTGATCATGCCCAAATGATCGAGCCGCAGCAGATGGGCAATCCCCTGCTCTTTAGTGATTTGATAGGTCGCCACAATCTGCTCCAGCGTCCAGTGGTTGAGCACGCAGATCGCCAGCAATACCCGGCGCGGATCGCTCACCAGTTCAGCCTCTTGCGCAGCACTAAGCTGACTCAAGCGCGGCTGCGCTTGCTGGGCTTGCAGCACCAACTCGGCCAACTCCAATTGCAGTAAATCGCAGATTGCCTCCAAGGTCTGCAGACTAAAACTTTGTTGCGAAAACTGCCGCTTAACGCTCGCCTCGCTCAGCCTCAAATGCTTTGCCACCTGCGCATAAGTGAGACCACGCGCTTTCAGCAAATTTTTTAGAGTGCTAATTAATAGATGGGTTTGCGACATACATGGGATCCTCAAGTTTGCATCAACGTAACACTGCGCCGGCATCTCACATCCATAGAAAGCAAGCGCATTCGCCGATCTCGTATCGAATATCGATACGATGAAGTACAAATTATGGATTATCTTACAAAATAGTTCGCGATATATTTTTAAGTCGCTACAGTTGCCACCTATGCAAAGGAAGACCAGACGCCCATCACAATTTTGCTGGCTTGCTGTTTTTGTTTTGCGCTGAGCAGGCGGACCCCAGCTTGGGGACTGCCCGCAATCTCAACGTAGAAAAATTTTCTTTTCATAAAACAGGAGATACATCATGCTTACTATCAACCGCACTATCACCCGTACTATCACCCGTACTACTGGCAGTGTGCTTACTAGATTTAGTCAGCGACGCAATGCAAAACCACGGTATGACGGCAGCCTGATCAAAGCCTTTAGCGCCGCCAGTTTGCTGAGTCTGGCGCTCGCCAGCACGGCGCAAGAGCTGCCGGCTCAAAGCGCACCAAACAGTATCAGTCGAGCGCAATTAGCCAGCCAATTAGAGGTGGGTGATGTGGTATTCATACGAGTTGCAGCGCTGCCGTTTAAAAAAGTCGCCAGTGCCACACTGAGCTGGACCAATCACGTCGGCGTGGTGATTGCGCAGCAGAGCACGGAGCAGGAGGCGCAGATAGCTGAAAGCACTTTTCCGCTTTCTAAAACCACGTCATTCTCCCACTTCGTGGCGCGATCCGAGGGTGGACGGGTTGAGGTAAGCCGGCTCACAAGCCCGCTGAGCGCGCCGCAAAAATTAGCGATACAAGCGGCTGCGCAAAAACGTTTGGGGATTTTTTATGACACCGGTTTCAATCTGCATTCCAAGCGCCAGTTTTGCTCGCGTTATGTACGCGAGGTGATTAAAGAGGCCAGCGATATCAATCTCGGTGAACCGGAAAATTTCGCTAGCCTGCTCAGCCATAATCCCGAGTTAGATCTGAGTTTTTGGCGTATCTGGTATTTTGGCAATATCCCATGGCAGCGCATCACCGTCAGCCCCGCCAGCCTAATGCGTAGCCCCGCATTACGTAGCCAATTCGACGGTATCGTCCACGGCTAAGCTCAACTCTAAGGCGGCTTATTTAGAAAATATCAGACCAGTACGCATATTCCATGCGGCTTACCAGCCAATACTGGCTTGAAACCCGCATGGAATATGCGCCGAAGGTATGCGGGAACTTCTAAAAACCCCATACTCGGGCGCATCGCGGCGTTGCAACTCCTCGCAATACCGACGTATTGCTCCGGTTTGCGCCTTGCGCTGCATCCCGATTAATGGGTTTCTAAAAGTTCCCGTGCGTCAGGCCTGCTCATATTTAAAATCGTTTAACACAAGGACTAAGCCAGACTTGCGCGCTTGCTTAGTCCTTGCGTCGCGTTATGTTGCGTTTTTCTTACTCTTTACTCAGCACCGCATTTTGCGCGTCCAGCCAGACTTTCAGCGGGGCAAAATAATCGAGGATCGCGGTGGCGTCCATCTGCTCTTCGCCGGTGACGGCCTTGAGCGCCTCATTCCAAGGGCGGCTCGCGCCCATGCTCAGCATGGCCTGATATTTCTCACCGGCTTTCTTGTTTTCAAAGATGGAGCAGCGATTCAAAGGACCGACATAACCGGCCTCACGACACAAGGCGCGATGCAACTGGAACTGCAAAATATGCGCGATAAAATATTGGGCATAGGCTGAATTGGCGGGCACGTGATACTTAGCACCAGCATCAAACCCATTCACTTCCAGCGGTGCTGGACGCTTTACGCCCTGATATTTCTCACGCAATTCCCACCAGACTTTATCGTAGTCTTGCGGCTTGGCTTCACCGGAATAGACTTTCCAGCGCCACTGATCAACCAGATAACCGAAAGGCAAGAACGACACCTTCTCCAGTGCCCGATGAAGTAATACACCGATATCTTGTGAGGCATCCGGTACTTCATTGAGCAAACCGAGTTTATTCAAATAAGCCGGCGTTACCGACAAAGCCACGGTGTCACCGATCGCTTCATGGAAACCGCCGTTGGCACCGCCCTTAAACAAAAACGGCTGCTTACGATACGCCAGATCGTAGTAGATATGGCCTAACTCGTGATGAATAGTCAGGAAATCTTCGGTGGTCGGCGTGATGCACATTTTGATACGGACATCGGTCAGATTATCCAGATCCCAGGCCGATGCATGACACACTACTTCGCGGTCACGCGGCTTGGTCAGCATGGATTTCTCCCAGAAACTGGCGGGCAATTTTTCCATTCCCAGTGAAGTATAAAAGCCCTCGCCCAATTGTGTCATCGCCTTGGCATCGATGTTTTTTGCCTTCAGCACTTCACCGACATCTAAGGAAGCATTCTGGCCTTGCGGCTTGACCAGCGGGTACAGATTTTCCCAGGACTGGCTCCACATATTGCCAAACAGATGCGCCGGTATTGCACCCTCTTTTGGCACCACGTCTTTACCATAAGTCTGGCGCAGCTTTAAGCGCACATACATATGCAGCGAGTCATACAAAGGTTTGACCTGCAACCACAAACGTTCGGATTCGGCGGCGAAAGCCGCGGGCGGCATATCGTACTGAGCGCGCCACATGGAACCGGTGTCGGCAAAGCCCATTTCTTTGGCACCCTTATTCGATAAGGCCACGAACTGGGCATAGCTGTCTTTATACTTGAGTGATTGCTGATGCCAGCCTACCCAAACATCTTTCAGCACAGCCGGATCGCGGCTAGTTGCCATGATGGCTTCCATCTGTCCCAGATCAAGGCAAGAGCTGGCGTCGCCTGGTTTGCGGCAGTATTTGGCTTTGCCGTACTCGCCCGACATGGCGCTCGCCAGGCGCGTATATTCTTCGCGGTCTTTGGCGTCGCTGATACTCAGACTCAATTGCAGCAACATCAATTTACGTTTGCTGTCGGCCGACAAAGGCAGACCGTTGTAACGACGCGATGCCAAGGCGATCTCACCGGCGGCGGCCAAAGCCAGCTCGCCTGCTTGCGCCGCGATGGCCTCGGTATCGTCAGTAATGTGGGTCTGATTAACCCAGTCGGCGCGCTGCGCTGAGTTACTTAATTTTTCCAGGCGCTGTTCAGCTTCCTTTAAAAATGCCTCAGCCTCCGCCACCGTAGGTGCGGCCTGCTTGCTCTGTTTGGTGGATTTCACACTATTGCTGCTGGCCGAGGCAGTCAGCGGATACAGGCTAGCCATTGCCAGCGCCAGTACCAGAGGGGCAATGCTATTTGTTTTTATCATCAGGTTCTCTCATTATGCTCAGCAACTAGGTTCAGCAACAGCGCTCGAAACGTAAGCGCGAATCTGAACAAATTACTGAGTTGGTCTCAAAAAATATTTTGAGGAAATATACCAGCTTAGCCAGCTTTAAATTGACTTAACCGCGACATTTAAATAAACCACGGCAGAGACGACTTCGCGCCATTTTTTTACTTACTCAAGGCAGCCAATTGCCGTTTTATCGCTTGTCTGTTTGATTCAGGCGCGATTTGGCGCATGCTGCCGTTATTAAAAAGCCTAGTCTATACCGAAATACATAAAAACCCCTTATGATGCCTGGCATCGCGCCAGCCATCAAAGTATGCGCCTAGCCACAATTTGGCAGCCGCTCATTCACGAACAGAAAACCGATTAGCCCATGACGACTTCCCTGCTGCCGCTAGCCTCATCACGAAAAATAAGCCTGCCTATGCAGGTGTGTTACAGCGTGATTGTCAACACCGCGATCGCCTTATTTATCACCTACGGGATAGGCAACGGAGAACGCTTGCAAACCAATTGGGTGTTCTCCATGTTGATTGGCCTCAGTATAGGAGCACTGATCAATGGCGCGCACCGGCTAATCTGGAAAGACGCAAAACCTCAGCGTCTGGCATTTTTGATGGTCTGTTGTATCGCCGCCCCACTCGGTTATTATTTTGGTTACAGCATGGGAATGCTGATTTACGGTTATCCGCTGGAAAGACTATTCCAGCACATGCTCGGTGCCGAACATAAGCTAGTCATCATGTCTATCATCATCAGTCTGTTTTTTGGGATTTTATTCTTGAGCCAGACTGCGCTATCTGAACGAAAACTCAAGGCTGAGCAAGAGAAAACACAACTGGCCGACATACAGAAACAGGCCATGCAGGCCAAGCTGCAGCTGTTGCAAGCACAAATAGAGCCGCATATGTTATTTAATACCCTGGCCAATTTGCAGGGTTTGATTGCGCTAGACACTGAGCGCGCCCAATACATGCTGGAGCAGTTAATCCACTATTTACGTGCCAGCTTAAACTCGTCGCGCGCTGAAAAAACGACACTCAAACAAGAGTTCGCGCTGATGCATGCCTATCTGGAATTACTCGCCATCCGTATGGGAAAACGCCTGACATATCAATTGGATTTGCCGCCAGAGTTAGACGCGAAAGAACTCGCCCCCATGCTGCTGCAACCGCTGGTAGAAAACGCCATCAAACACGGGGTAGAGCCAAAGATGGAAGGCGGCCACATTCACGTCAGTGCCGCCATGCGAGATGGCATACTGCAATTACAAGTTGCCGACACCGGTCTGGGTTTGCCCGACGATTACGACGACAGCCACCCGCCGCATCACTATGGGCAGCACGAGCATGTAGGCAATGCCAATGTGCGCGATCGCTTACTAGCACTGTACGGCACTGGAGCGACGCTGACCCTGAGTCGCAATCAGCCTCAGGGTACGCTTGCCCTCCTGAACATTCCTTACCCATCCTGACCCTTGACTCTCAATCCAAGCTGACACCATGACTAAAATACGCGCATTGATCGCCGAAGACGAACCAATACTGGCACTGACGCTGGCTAATATGCTGACTAAGCTGTGGCCGGAACTGGAGATTTGTGCCTCGGTAGAAAATGGCGTGACAGCCTTGCAAGAGGCTCTGGCGCGACAACCCGACGTCCTGTTTTTAGACATCAAAATGCCTGGCAAGACAGGGTTAGAAGTGGCGCAAGAACTGGCCGAAGAATGGCCTGAAAATCAGCCCTTCCCCTTGATCGTTTACGTTACCGCTTACGACGAATTTGCGCTTCAGGCGTTTGAGCATGCCGCCTCCGATTACCTGCTCAAACCTATCAATGCCGAACGTTTAGGCAAGAGCATCAAACGTCTGCAGGCCAAACTGGGGGATAAGCAAGAGCGTCCGAATGAATTAGAAAGCATGCTCACGCAACTAAGACATCTACTACCTGCCGCGACCAGTGCCAACGCCAGCAGTTCAGCGCCAGCCAGCAGCGAGAAACTGACACTGATACGCGCCGCGATTGGCAACCAGATACGCATGATTCCGATCGCCGATGTCGTGTATTTTGAAGCCACCGACAAATACATTAACGTCGTCACTGCCGAGCATTCTTCACTGATACGCATGAGTCTCAGAGAGTTATTGCCACAACTCGACAGCAGTATTTTCTGGCAGATCCATCGCGGCAGCATCGTCAACAGCAATTACATACTTAGCGCAATACGCGACGAAGCCGGAAAACTGACACTGAAATTACGCGGCAGTGCCGACAAATTACCCGTCAGCCGGGTGTATGCACACTTGTTTAAGCAAATGTAGCCTAGCCATCCAAAAACAGGAAAGCCGCTATGATGGCGGCTCTTTTCAATATATACCTTTATGGGCAGCTTGATTATGCACGCGAATATCACCTGGCAATGCCTGAGTTTTTCTGAGCTGAGTGCCGCTCAGCTGTACGCCATCCTCAAGGCCAGATCAGAAGTCTTTGTGCTCGAACAAAACTGTGTGTATCTGGATATGGATGGGGTTGATAGCGCCTGCCTGCATCTGGTCGCGTGGACGCCAGAACAAGACGTCGCCGCCTATCTGCGCCTGGTACCGCCTGGCCTTAAGTTTGCCGAAGCATCGCTAGGCCGCGTGATTAGTAGCGCCGCAATGCGTGGCACCGGCATAGGCAAGCAATTGCTAAGTAAAGCTCTGGAGCAGCTTGCGCTGAACTATCCGGGCCAGCCGGTGCGCATAGGAGCACAACAATATCTGGAAAAATTTTATCAATCGTTTGGCTTCGTCACCGACTCTGCCATGTTTTTGGAAGACGGCATTGCGCACATAGAGATGCTCAAACCTGCCAACTAATGGCGCATGAGCTTGAACATAAAAAAAGCCGCGACAAATACACATCGCGGCTTTTTTTACGTTATGAAAAACAGACTTATTGACGCCAGACCAGACTATCTTGCATGCTACTAGGTAACAATATGCGCAGGCGACTACAAATCTTTTGCTCATGCTTACTCCACAATATGCCCATTGTTATTAGGGCAAAACCTAGCAAAGTAAGTACGGCAACGAAGGCGAAACTATCCTTAAACACGCTCCAGGATAAATCCCCCAGCACCATCGCCACCCCGATGCCGCCAAACACCGCAAACACGCGCCGTGACAACATGGCCGCGATTAATATTAACAACATATTCACCGCCAGATAAATCAGCTTGCCAATGAGCGCGCCATTTCCGAGTGAGCTCAAGGCACCCCAAAAGGTCATGATACCGAACAGGTATAACCAGAATGCGTAGTCCTTTTCTGAGCGCGTGCGCAGATCGACGATCAGGGCCGCCACCAGCATCACCAAGCCAAACACCAAGCTGATTTTTTTACGCAACAACCAACCGGCGTCGCTCAATAAACTCGCATCGGCTTGCGCCAAAATCGCTGGCACGATGTCCATGCCCATGTAAAACAAGGTGAAGGCAATCGGCATGACCAGAAAACTATAGCGAAAGCGCCACAACATCAGCGCACCGACCATTAAGGTCGCCAGCTCCATAATCATCCAGCGCCAGTCTATCCAGCGATGGAAATCACGATAATGTTCGGCATTGACTGCGTCCGCCCAAAAACCCAGCACGTGCTGCAAGGCAAACACCGCCAGCGGTACCAGGGCAATCGCCAGCGTGGCAAAAATACCCGCCGCAGTTGCCTGCCCGCGTTGCCCCAGCCAGGTCGCCATGGCGATGGCAAATAAGAGATAAATCAGGCTCATGTCCAATAGCACCGGCATGCCCCATTTTTCTACCGCCAGCGTACTGAACAAGCTGCAGGCGCTAATCGCCAGCATGCCACCCAGATACATCAGCACGGTCGTGCCATTAAATCGCGTCAGTTTAAATTTTTTTTCGCGGTCCTCTAAAAAGTGGATCAGAGGATCGATTTGCCCATAGTGCAACAGGCCCAGATCTGCGGCATCCATTAATGTCTGTCGCTTGCAACGCTTGCCCATGATTGTCTCCTGGATTTATTTTTAATTATCCGCGGCAAAGGCGAAAAATACGATGGAAAATGATTACGCAATTAAAGCTTATTTTTGCCGCGCAAAGGCCATTGGAAACCTTTTTTAACAGTTAGTGTGAGCTAGTCCGCGAGTATTAAACATCGATACCGCACGTGCTAAAAATTGCGCCGCTCAAGTAAAAAACATGATCGCAAGTATCTTTGAAATGTCGATGAGCAACTATGACAAAACTCAAAAAAACCTTCTAAATGTCAATTGTCTTGCACGTCAGCACCGCCAGCGCCCCGCGCTACGGTAAAATGCTTGTCATCACATTACTTTTTGAATGCCCTAGCAATGAGCAACGACCATAAAGATCCAAAAGCAGCAGCGGCTGCCGCACCTGCAGTGTCCAATTTCCTGCGCGCCATCATAGACAAAGACATCGCCGATGGGGCTTACGCCCGCGATGGCATGCCTAGCGTGATCACGCGCTTCCCGCCTGAGCCAAACGGTTATTTGCATATTGGCCACGCCAAATCGATCTGCCTGAACTTTGGCCTGGCACGCGATTACGCCGGCCGCTGCCATTTGCGTTTTGACGATACCAATCCAGAAAAAGAAGATCAGGAATACGTAGACACCATCATGGACAGCGTCAAATGGCTGGGCTTTGATTGGGAAGGCGCGACCGGCAATCACCTGTATTTTGCCAGTGATTATTTCGATAAATTCTATGCGATAGCCGAATATCTGATCACCGCAGGTCACGCCTATGTCGATAGCCAAACGGCGGAAGACATGGCCGCCAACCGTGGTGATTTCAGCAAACCTGGCGTCAATTCACCTTTCCGCGAGCGCGCTGCCAGCGAATCGCTAGACCTGCTGCACCGCATGAAGGCTGGCCAATTCCAAGGCGGCGAGCACATCGTTCGCGCCAAGATAGACATGGCTTCGCCCAACATGAACCTGCGTGATCCGGCCATCTACCGCATCCGCCATGCGCACCACCACCGCACTGGCGATGCCTGGTGCATCTACCCTATGTACGATTTCGCCCATCCGCTGGAAGACGCGATAGAAAACATCACGCACTCTATCTGTACCTTAGAGTTTCAAGATCACCGTCCGTTTTACGATTGGGTGATAGAGCGCGCTGCCGAAGGCGGTTTCTTTAAACAACCAGTGCCGCATCAATACGAATTTGCCCGTCTAAATTTAACCTACGTCGTCACCAGCAAACGCAAACTGCGCCAATTGGTAGAAGAAGGCATCGTCAGCGGTTGGGATGATCCACGCATGCCTACCATCGTCGGGATACGCCGCCGTGGCTATACGCCAGAATCTATCCAAGCTTTCTGCGAACGCATAGGCGTAACCCGCTCCGACGGCTGGATCGATTACAGCACGCTAGAGGGTTGCCTGCGCGAAGACCTTGACCCAAAAGCGCCGCGCGCCACTGCCGTGCTGCGCCCATTAAAACTGATTATCGATAATTTCCCCGAAGGCGAAACGGTTGAATGCAGCTCACCAGTGCATCCGCACCATCCAGAGCGCGGCTTGCGCCTCTTCCCTATCAGTAAAGAAGTTTGGATAGAAGCGGACGACTTTATGGAAGAGCCAAGCAAAGGCTACTTCCGCCTCTACCCTGGTAACAAGGTACGTCTGCGTTACGGCTACGTGGTCGAATGCACAGGCTGCGACAAAGACGCCGACGGCAATATCATCGCGGTCCATTGCAATTATTTTGCCGACAGCAAATCAGGCACAGAAGGCAGCGCCAATTACAAAGTCAAAGGCAATATCCACTGGGTCAGCGTAGCGACCGCACTGGAAGCCGAAGTGCGCCTGTACGACCGCCTGTTCACAGACGCGAACCCAGATGCCGGCGGCAAAGATTTCATGGCCCTACTCAATCCAAACGCCCTGGAAGTAGTGAAAGCCTATCTGGAACCAGGCATGTCAGCAGCGCTACCAGACGAGCGCTTCCAGTTTGAACGCCATGGGTATTTTGTCGCGGATCGCGTGGATTCTGTTGCTGGTAAACCGGTGTTTAACCGGGTGACTACTTTGAAGGATTCGTGGGGGAAGTAACAATTTTTAGCAATTGATTCTCCGATTCTTTTTCATCGTAATTTAAGGTAAATCTATGTATTCACAAATAGACAAAGACAATTTCTTCAATGCTGTTGAATCATTGAAGAAATATCGAAGAGCAGATCTGCTTGATGAAAAAGGAAAAAACTTGCTTGAAACGCTTTATACAGACTTACTTCCGAACGAACATATTCTAAGGAAGAGTGTCAAAGAAAACACGACATTTTTAGTTGGCCGAAAAGGAACTGGAAAGTCGACCATTTTTCTAAGAATTGAACAAGAACTAAGGAAGAAACCGACGTTTCTTCCATGTTACCTAGATGTGAAAACAATTTATGAGTCAGCGCAAACTGATTTTTTAAATTTAGAATACCTATCTGATTATCTGCCTCAGAAAGTACTTAAAAAATACCTAATTGAACGTAGCTTTCTCCAAACGGTTCTAATAAGAATTGCGTCGGAATTGGAAATAAGGTGCGAAAAGTTACCCGAAAAATTTTTACAAATCTTCGGTGAAACACGGTTACAGGCAGTCAAAAAGCAGATTGCTAAATTAAAAAAGAAAATTGAAGATAACGAAGGGTTGAAAGAGATAGAAATTCCAGTCATAAAAAATATCTCGACCAAAAGAAAGACCTCCGATCAATCCAAAACAGCCACAAACACGGGAAGTAAAAATAATGCCTCAATCGAGGTCGATGCGCAAAAAATTGGCGTCAAATTAGGTTCGGAAGAAGAAGCAAGGCAAGCTGATGAATCTTCTGCAGCAACAGAATTGGAAGAAAATTTTTCTTCGGTGTTCTTGCAGGTCTTTCAGATCAAAGCATTTATTGAGGACATAAAGAGTATTTTGATCGAGGTTGATATTAAACATGTTGTCGTCCTGCTGGACGACTTTTCTGAAATCGACGATTTTGCAATTAAAACTTTTGTAGATGTAATTTTGGCGCCACTAAATAATTGGTCCGAAGAGTTCATTAAATTTAAGGTAGCCGCGTATCCAGACAGAATTTACTATGGAAAAATCGATCCAGGAAAAATAGATACGATTAATCTAGATTTTTTTAGCCTTTATTCCGAATTTGATCGAAATAAAATGGAGGAAGGCGCAATTGATTTTACCAAAAGGTTAATCGAAAAGCGTTTTCTACACTTCCTTAAGAAATCACCAGAAAATTTCTTTGATATCACAAAGATCCCAATGGAGGATTATTACGAAATTATTTTCCAAACTTCAATGAATGTTCCTCGAATAATTGGCTACGTTCTATCCTACTGCTATCAAAGTAAGATCATTTATGACAAACCTATAAATAGACAGGACATTGAAGCTGCAGCACAAAAATATTACGACGATAAAATCGAACCATTTTTTCATAAAACTACATTCTCTCTGCTTTCGATAAACGAAAAAATTGACACTCTCCAGCTTAGGGAATTGTTATCTAGATTTGTAGAAAAAATGGTTGAAACAAAACGACGCATTTCAACAGGTGAATACTCTGGTGAGACGTATATTTCTGCACAGCCATATTCAAGTCATTTTTACTTTTCGCAAACACTTGAGCGATTTCTAAAAACATTGGAACTAAATTTTTTCATTTCAAAATACACAGAGATGAGTGATAAAGACGGTCAATTATCTTCAATATATTGCCTAAATTATGGATTAACTCAAAAGAACAATTTAATGTGGGGAAAACCCAAAGGATCGAAGTATCGAAAGTATTTCAATCAACGGCCATTTAGCTTCAATATCTTATTGAAAGAATTTCTGTCCTCAAGTAAATCTGTCCATTGCACTAATGAGGAATGTAGTCAAATATTTAGCCAAGAACAAATTCCATTTCTAGAATTCTCAAACTATAAGTGCAATAAATGTGGAGGAACCGTGATTACAGAGGCTGTCGCACATGAAATCACGGCCGAACTAAAGAAAATTGAACAAAATTCCCTACTAAATCCAGTTGATGTAGATATCGTGATGGAACTTACAAAGCACAATGAGCCACTTACAGCAAAAGAAATTGCTGAAGAAATAGATGTTTCATCACAGTCGATTGGTCAAAAATGCAAAATGCTTGACTTAAAGAAGGGACTTATCGTTCGTAATAAAGGTACAAATCTGTATACGTACCAACTATCATCTACAGCAAAGATACTATACGAATAATTTAAGGCCGTAAGGCGTACTACGTAAGGCGTCAATAAGGCCGTAAGGCGCACTACGTAGGGCGTCAATAGCGCAGCGTATTGCGCCGTATGGAATGATTGAAAACGGTGTAATACGCTTCGCTATTACACCCTACAGCGCTAATCCTCAGCGGGTTGCAGCCATGTAGCGCGGGTGAAACCCGCGCAGCTTATCGATATTATTTGCGGGTTTCACCCGCCCAACATCTCAAACCCTATGCGCAATACCGGTGCGGCTTGCAGGCCGAAATGCTGCCACGAGACGCATGGATAGTGCGCAAAGCAATTTGGGAAGTTCTAAAAACCCGTTAATCGGGATGCAGCGTAAGGCGCAAACTGCCGGAATCCATCTACCTCAATCGCGCACATCAAGCTTTGTGCAGCAGGCAGGACGCATGCTGAAATTCCCTACTTCACTATTGCGCCGCAGGGAATGCTTGAAAAACGCTGTCACGCTGCGCTATTCCAGCGCTAATAATCCCCCGAAAACAATCAAACTCGCGTACGCGACAATGCTCCAATTGCAGTGTCATTGGCTTTAAGGCCGTAAGGCGCACTAGGTAGGGCGTCAATAGCGTAGCGTATTGCGCCGCATGGGATGATTGAAAACGGTGTAATACGCTGCGCTCACGCCCAACATTTAAAACCCTTTGCGCAATACCGGTGGGGCTTGCAGGCCGAAATGCTGCCACGACGCGCATGGATAGTGCGCAAAGCAATTTGGGAAATTCTAAAAGCCCGTCAATCAGGATGCAGCGCAAGGCGCAAACTGCAGGAATCCATATACCTCAATCGCGCACATCAAGCTTTGTGCAGCAGGCAGGTCGCATGCTGAAATTCCCTACTTCACTATTGCGCCGCATGGAATGCTTGAAAAACGCTGTCACGCTGCGCTATTACGGCGCGAATAATCGCCCCGAAAACAATCAAGGCCGTAGGCGCACTACGTAAGGCGTCAATAGCGCAGCGTATTGCGCCGCATGGAATGGTTGAAAACGGTGTAATACGCTTCGCTATTACACCCTACGTGACTACAACCTTCCTTCCCTGCATTTAAAACCCATCATGCAATACCGGTGCGCCCTGCAGGCCATTTTTCTGCCAACAGGCGCATGGAATATGCGTGATGGCTTTTTGGTTAGTTATGTAATATCGGTGAAACCCGCGCAGCTTATTTGTGTTTTTGCGGGTTTCATTTGTTTTACTTAACTAAGAAATTAATTGAAAAATAACATGCCGAAAAACACTCAATCTATTTTTTTAATTGGAACAATTTTTGCACTAATTTTCATGTTTCAATTTTTAGATGCAATGCCGTTTTGGCTGGCTGCAATTGTAGGTGGCTATGTGATTTTATCTATCTACTTTTACATCTACAAAGGAATTAAGATCTTCTTTAAATCTAAAAAATAAAATCATAAGACGTCAAGTGACGCCTAGGGTGCGCCTGGCATTACTGCGCGGCCTTCGCCACAAACCGTATCGAATCGGCGTTACCTATGCGCTTGCCGCTGCGTTCTGCCGGCGCATATTCGCAGGACTTGGCGATGCGCAGGCTTTCTCTATCCAGTTGTTCATCGTCGCTGCCCCATTGCACTTTGGCGTCCAGCACTTTTCCGGTGTCGGAGGTATAGATGCCGACCACGATGCCCAGCTCTTTATCCTGCTCGTTGGCAATACGGAGCTTTTCTGAGGCTTTGCAGCTGCTGATATCTAATACGGCGCGGCTGGTATAGCCTTTATCGAATTGCCACCAGTAGATAACTTGTCGTTCACTGGGTATCCAGCGCCCTGCGGGAAGCACCTGACAACCGATAATGGCATGCATCACCATCTGATCGAGAAATTTCCAGCCGCTGCTTTTGATTAGCTGAAAGGCGTTGATCTTGCCGCTGTCATCTATCATGAGATTTAATATGGTGTCGCCTTGCATGCCGAAACGACGCGCGCTATCCGGATAGGCCGGAATAGAGCAGTCTTTGGCAGGATCAATCTTGAGATCATTCTTTTTCGGCAGCTCTGTCGCTACTGCCTCGGAAGGTGTTATGGATGGAGGAACTGTCAGCGAGCTCTGTGCCGCCGCTGGCAAGTTCAAAGTCTGAGTAAACAGCAATAACAACACAGCATTCAACAAAACGCGCATACGACACCTGATGAAAAAATAGAGTAGCGAATTATAATTGTTTTTCATTGTCATAGATGCATTGTTTCACCGCGCCGGATCGCACACGCGCTACGAAGTTTTTAAAGTGCCTCACGCAATAGCTACGCGCCCTGCAGGCCATTTTGCTGCCAGCAGGCGCATGGAATATGCGTGATGGTTTTTAGAAGTTCTTTTTTGGGATAGCTAGAAATAGCTCAGCGCCCGCGCTTATTGCGGCTTGGTTTTACTCGCGCTGACCGACAGGCTTTGCGCCTCTTTGAGTTTGTCGGCATTTAAACCATTGGCGATCAGGTCGCGCTCTTGGGCGGCGGCACGGTTGTGCAGCGCGGCTGCGCGATTAAGCCAGATGTAGGCTTGTACCGTATCTTTAGGGACGGCCACGCCATCGCGATACAGGCGTCCCAGTTCTAACATGCCTTCCGGATTGCCTTTGTTGGCCGCGGCTTGCATCCACTCCAGAGTTAGCGCATAGCTTTGCAATACACCCACACCGGTTTTCGATAAACGCCCCAGCGCCACCATGGCACTGCTGTTGCCGTTACTGGCTGCTTTACGCAACCACAGCACGCCCATCGCGGTGTCGTCCGGGTTGCCCTCCATGTTTTGCAGTAGGCTCTGGCCGAGTTCAAATTGAGCCTGGGCGTCGCCTTTTTCTGCGGCCTTCATACGAGCCGAATTAGTTTCAGCCGCGTTGAGGAAGGCTGCAGTGCTTTGCGAAGAATAATTGC
Source organism: Undibacterium sp. Ren11W (assembly GCF_049340485.1). Lineage (NCBI taxonomy): Bacteria > Pseudomonadati > Pseudomonadota > Betaproteobacteria > Burkholderiales > Oxalobacteraceae > Undibacterium > Undibacterium sp. Ren11W. The sequence goes on along the minus strand of NZ_JBMPPB010000005.1, from coordinate 58,754 downwards.
CAGAACTATTGCCTATGACTAAGAGCATGAGTATCAACAGCCCCACCAGCAGACTGGCCGCCAGCAACAGGCGCGTGATCATCAGGCTTTTTTGCGATAAGTGGCTCAGGTCTGTGCTGCCGATAAAGCGTTTTGAGCAATCCAGGCAACGGTAAGGCGCGCTTTTGGGATGCGCGTTTTTTTCGGTCTGCGAGAGCCATTTAGAGCGGCGGATATTCGCGCTATGGCAATGCAGGCATAGCACTTTTGTTCTATGCAAAGACGCATTTTTAAATCCTAACATCATCCCTATCGCCATCTCTGTAGACCTTCACTGTGCACATCTATGGACCTGGTGCACGCATCTGTAAAGCAAGTATTTGTGCGCAATGTCCTAGCCGTTGGTTGTTTAAGATTCAGGCAAACCGCCCCAGTGTCCTTGCACTCGCCTTGGCGTACTAACTACTGTTGGCGCTGGTGTGCCTCACTAGTACAAATTTACCTAAGTCCTACAGGTAATTCTGCCGCCTTGATGCACCTGCCTATCGCAGCAAACAAATATCAATATACCATTGAAATTAAGCAGAACAGCGTCTGTACAAACGCACATGCGAAATTTGATGGAAATAGCAACACTCGCAGCCATAAAAACAGCGAAATCGAGGCTCAGTACGCGCAATTGTAAGCGAGTGCAAAGCTGATTGTGAGGCCGTCGGTTTCCGACTAGCATAGCCAGATGTTGCGCTGGCCCAGGCCCGAGGTATGCGCCTTCCACATAAGGTTTTGTATGACTGCTACTCCCTACTACACGCATAAATTCTGCGCTCCTGTGATCTTGGCTTTGCTGGCGACGCTCAGCGCTTGCGGTGCGGGCGGCAGCTCGGCTAATAGCAGTGCTAGCCCAGTAACGCCGCCCGTCACACCACCATCCCCGATATTGCCACCGGTGGTGCCGACTAATGCGGTGTATGGTGATCTGCGCAAAGCCGACCTGGGCGTCGGTGCGAATCTGAACGGCGCGCTGCCGTTTCCGTTTGAAAATGCCTGGAATACCGATATTTCGGCGGCGGCGCTTGAGCCCGCTTCAGATGCGTTGATCGCCAGCATAGGTTTGACTGGCGGCCTGCATCCTGATTTTGGGGCCGGCTTGTATGCGGGTGCGCCTATCGGCATCCCGTATGTGGTGGTGGCCGCCAGCCAGCCCAAAGTGCCGGTTATCTTTACCGATTACGGCAGCGAAAGCGATCCCGGCCCCTACCCTATCCCGGCCAGCGCGCCAATTGAAGGGCAACTCGCCAGCGGCGCAGTGTTTGGCGGCGACCGCCACGTGCTGGTCATAGAGCGTGACAATAATCGTCTATATGAAGTGGGCAACGCCTACCCGCAAGCTGACGCCAGCTGGAAAGCCAGCGGCGGTGCGCTATTTGACCTGGCCTCAAATACCGTCAGACCGGGCGGCCAGCCTGGTTGGACTAGCGCCGATGCGGCCGGTTTGCCTATCTTCCCGGGTTTGGTACGCTATGAAGAAGCAGCCAGCGGCGCGATCCGCCATGCCCTGCGTTTTACCGTCAGCAAAACCCGCCGTGCCTATGTGCCGCCAGCCACTCACTGGGCCTCTGCCAACACTAGCGTTACGTTGCCACCAATGGGGATGCGGGTGCGCCTCAAGGCCAGTTTTGTGATCCCTGCCGGCTTTAGCACTGAGAGTAAGTCTATCCTGCAAGCGATGAAAAGCTACGGCATGCTGGTGGCCGACAATGGCTCGAATTGGTATGTCAGCGGCGCACCCGATGCGCGCTGGAATAACGATAAACTGGTGTCCGAATTAGGCAGCGTCAAGGGCAGTAATTTTGAAGTGGTGAAAATGCAAGGTCTGGTCGCCCCTTAACGTTAATCATCAAAATTTAAAATGCAATACGCAATCAGCATGCGGCCTGCAGCCTTATTTCGTGCCAGGAGGCGCATCTAGATTGCGCATCAGGTTTTGGGAAATCTAAAAACCTATTTCTAGAGCGCATACCTTTGTTGCACATCCTCACCATACCGACGTATTGCTCCGGTGTGCGCCGCGCTCTGCATCTCTATTAATAAGGTTTTTAGATTTCTCTATTGAGTTCCCTTTTGAGTTCCCTTTTGAGTTTCCTTTTGATTTCGATCTAGCCGCGCTGCGCTGCAGCCGCTCCGGCCTATGCTAAACTTGCCGCCCTCAGCTCCTCTGCCCGCGTAACTGCCGGCAAGCGCCTCATCGGATATTTATCATGACCACAACTACCGCAATCAATCAACTTTTCCCTCAGCCTCTATGGCAATGGTTTGAACAAATTTGTGCCATCCCGCATCCTTCCGGCCATGAACAGGCCTTGAGTCTGCATATCCAGGCCTGGGCCAAACAGCGCGGTCTGGCCTTGGTCGAAGATCAGGTCGGCAATTTGATTATCCGCAAACCCGCCACGGCGGGCATGGAAGACAGAAAAATTGTGGTGCTGCAGGCGCATCTGGATATGGTGCCGCAGAAGAATGCCGATAAAGTCCATGACTTTGTGACCGACCCGATACAGCCATGGATCGATGGCGACTGGCTTAAGGCGACTGGCACCACCCTGGGGGCCGACAATGGCATAGGGATGGCCTCGGCACTGGCGATCCTCGGCTCTGATGAGATCAAGCATGGCCCGCTGGAAGTTTTATTGACAGTCGATGAAGAGGCCGGCATGACCGGCGCTTTTGGTCTGCAAGGCGGCATGCTGGAGGCCGAGATTCTGATCAATACTGATTCCGAGCAAGAAGGCGAAATCTACATGGGTTGCGCCGGTGGCGTCGATGCAGAAATTACTGTACCGCTGCAATGGCAGGCGGCCACTGCGGGCCATCTGGCTTTCACGCTGGCCATCGCCGGCTTAAAGGGTGGCCATTCGGGTGTGAATATTCATCTGGGACGTGGTAATGCCAATAAATTACTGGCGCGCTTTCTGGCCGGCCATGCGGTAGAACTCGATCTCGCGTTAAGCGCCATCAGCGGCGGATCGCTACGCAATGCCATCCCGCGCGAGGCGCAATGTAGCTTTAGCCTGCCAGCGGACCAGGCCGATTTGCTGCAACAACGGGTGGCGCAGTATCAATCCATTTTGCAAGCGGAACTATCGAGTGCCGAACCGGCACTCAAACTGACGCTGAGCAGTGCGCCAGCGCCAGCCCTCAGCATGCAGGTGGGGCCACAAAAAACCCTGATCAATCTGCTCAATAGCTGCCCCAATGGCGTGATGCGTATGAGCGACGAGATCGCCGGAGTCACCGAAAGCTCGCTCAATCTCGGTGTCGTCAGCACTCAGGAACAGAGTGTGACTATCCTGTGTCTGATCCGTTCGCTGATAGACAGCGGCCGCCAAAACATAGAAAGCAGCCTGCAATCGCTGAGCGATCTGGCCGGTGCCAAGCTGGCTTTATCTGGCTGTTATCCAGGCTGGAAGCCAGACACCAGCTCGGCCGTGATGTCTATCGTGAATGACACTTACGAGAGCATTTATCACAAAAAACCAGAAATCATGGTGATCCATGCCGGTCTGGAATGCGGTCTGTTCAAGCAGCATTATCCACATCTGGACATGGTCTCGATAGGCCCGACCATACGCTATCCGCATGGCCCCGATGAGATGGTCAACATCACTACAGTGGGCCAATACTGGACCTTGTTATTGGCGGTGCTGGAACGGATACCGGCCAGAAGTAAATAATCAATTGGCACAATTAATCATCGAATTAATCGCCGAATTAATCGTGTACAATTAGGCAATTTTTAAATTGATGCAAAAGCTCGCTCAGCATTGCGCGCTTTTGCAATTGCCTCTTAATTTACCCCGGAATTACCGCAGAAAAACTGCCGTCCACTATGAATACAATTTCGCCACTAAATCGACTACGACTATTCGCTATCGGCGCTCTCGCCTTGTTGGTGGCAGCGCCAGCGCAGGCAGAAATCTATAAATGGGTAGATGCCAATGGCAAAACCCATTACACAGAAAACAAGGATGAGGCGGGCAAGGGCAAGGCCGAGCAGGTAAAAATCTCGGCTCAGGCTCAGCCGCAATCTCCGTCTAACCAAACCGGCGTGCCCTCAGCCCGCAGTTGGCAAGATCAGGAACAGGAATCGAAACAAAGATTGGCAAAGCAGCAGCTAGCGCAAGCTAGCCGGCCGGCAACGTCAGGCTACAGTCAGAGTGGGTCGTACGGCAGGCCAACCAGCGATGCGGGGCAATGTGCCTTGGCGCGGGATATCATTTCTGGCAAAGCAGTCCATGGTAACCAAGCAAAGACCGATGCCAATGACAGAGCGGTAGCCGCCAGCGATATTGCCCTGTTCTGCAAATAAGCGCTAAACACGCAATCCGAAAACCCATGCGCAATATCCATGCGGCTCCCAGAGCCAAATCGGCCTGCAAGGCGCATGCAGATTGCGCATCTATTTTGCAGCAGCTAGCGCGGCTTTAAAACTTATTGCTTTGCTCGACTAACTTGCCGTTGATCGCTTCAAAAATCACCACGGTGGCGTCTTTTAAATCGCCTTTGGCGTCAAACTCTACCGATCCCTGAATTTTGCCGTCGAGCGCAGATTTTTTCATTTCAGCCAGATAAACCGTAGGATTGGTCGAGCTCGCTTTTTGCATGGCTTGCGCAAAAATATGTACGCCGTCGTAGGCTAGCGGTGCTCTGGCGCCGACTTCGCCATGCTTGGCCTTATATTTTTCGACAAAAGCGGCTCCGGCGGCAAGCCAGGACGGTGACACCCCGGCGATGGTGCAAAAATAGTCTTTATTCGCATTGCCGGCAGCGTTAGTGATCGCCTGAGCATCGCATAAGGTGTCGCCAGTGACGAAGCGTGCGGAAGAGCCCGCGCTACGTAAGGCCTTTAATATTCCCTGGCCGACTTGCTCATTCCCACCGTAGACCACAACATCGGTCTGGTTGTCGCTGATTTTTTTGGCTAATTCGGCATAGTTTGCGCTGGCCTGTAACACCGACTGTTTGCTCACTTCAATTTTTTTACTGACGATGATTTTATTCACCTCAGTCGTCAGGCCACTACCGAAAGTGCTGCCATCGTCCAGCAAAAACACCTTCTTGGCATGTAGTTTGTCGGCCGCGATGCGCCCCAAAGTTGTGCCCTGTTCAATATCGTCGGCAGTAATGCGAAAGCTACTAGCCGACCCCATTCTGGTGTACTGAGGATTAGTGGCGCTGGACATTTGCGGGATGCCGGCTTTGGCGAAAATCGGGGCCGTCAGTATCGCCAGATTTGAATTCGGCGGCCCATACACGGCAACGACACCAGCATCGACCAGGCGTTTGGCGGCATTACCCGCCTCGTCTGTCTTGGCTTTATCGTCTTCGATCAACAGTGAAAAATGCGCTGGTTTGCCGTCGATTAAAAATTTGCTTTCGTTTAATTCATCCACAGCAATTTGCGCGCCCTGAGCGATGCTCTGGCCATTTTTCGCCAACTCACCACTCATAGGCGCAAGTACGCCGATTTTCACCTCGACCTGACGGCTGCATGCGGCGGTCAGTAGAAGTACGCTCAAGACGCTAAGATTTCGCACAAAGATAGTCATCATTTCTCCAAAATTAAAAAATACGCGAAGCACATGCAGACAAAAACTGGGCACGTGACTCCTGCTTAGGCATATTGTGATCCAATATTTAGGGCTTGCGCAAATAAATCCTCTTGAACAATGACGCCAGTATTCTCTGCGAGGCCTACAAAAAACGGATGTTTTGATACTGCGCAGTCCCTAAAACTCGCAGCGACAAAGTCTTATCGCGTACAATCGCGCCCTTCTTCCTGCTTTTTGATTTTAAGAGTAAACATGAAATTATTTTTTAGATTGTTGCGCGCCGTGCTTGGCCCTGTGTTGCTACTCAAAGAGCGCCTGAGTCATCCTGCAGGCATGCAACGCGTGTACGCAGAACAGGCAAGAGTCGATAAGCTATGTCAGCAATTGTCCTTGTATCAATTTAAGACTTGCCCATTTTGCATTAAGGTACGCCAGGAAATGCGCCGCTTGTCCTTGAAAATAGAATTACGCGATGCCCAGCACCACGCAGAAAACCGTGACACTTTGCTGGCTCAAGGCGGCAGCGCCAAGGTGCCTTGTCTGCGCATAGCCGCCGCCGATGGCAGCGTTAGCTGGATGTATGAATCGAATGACATCATCGCCTATTTACGCCAGCAATTCGGACGTAAATAAAACACAAAAAAACAACATGCCTGAGTCGCTAGGTCTGAGCTGGGCACACGGTGCAGACCTAAACCCGCTCAACTCTCTGCTACAAGACTGCCAGCACAAGCGAGCGCAATATAGTTTGCACAGATAAAAAATAAATTCAATAGAGTTAATATTAATCCAACAATGCGCTAGACTAGACAATTTGGTGCCGGGAAATTTTTTGCCGGGGTCTTTGTCACTATTTTTTAGCTCACTTGGCCATGATGACTTGTTTATTTGCACGTTTCCACAGCAAAACTAAGGGCAGCAGTAGCAGAGGCAAGCGCCTCTCTCTACGCAAAATCACGGTACTGCTGTCCTTGCTGACACTCGCAGGTGCCAGCTTGGCAGCGACAGCCACCAGCCCTGGCAGTCTGACTAACTCGCTGGATATGCGCATGCAGTTGATACCTGCCGGTGAATTTTTCATGGGTAATGATGAAAGCCCAGCCAGCCTGCAGCTCGCTTATCCACTGATATCGCAACGACGTATTGAACAACTCAACGACGAAGCACCGCGCCATAAGGTAAGAATTAGCCAGGCCTTTTATCTGGGGCAGACTGAAGTCACGGTCGGGCAATTCCGGCGCTTTCTGAAAGAGTCAGGCTACCAGCCAGAATCGATCGCCGATGGCACCGGTGGCTATGGCTATAATCCGGCCTACGACCCCGACAAGAGCGCGCGCGGTGATCAATTTGAGGGACGCGATCCGCGCTATAGCTGGAGCAACCCGGGTTTCCCGCAAGACGAGCAGCATCCTGTCGTTAACGTCACCCGCAACGATGCGCTGGCCATGGCGCAATGGCTGAGCAAACAAGAAGGCCGCGTGTATCGCCTGCCTACCGAAGCCGAATGGGAATACGCAGCGCGGGCTGGCACCCAGACCCGCTACCACAGCGGCGACGCACCTGAGTCACTACTCAAAGTGGCCAATACCTTCGACGCCAAATCGCAAGTGAACTGGCCTAAATTTGCCGAACACGCACTCAAAGGTGACGACGGTTATGTGTTTACCGCACCGGTCGCCAGTTTTGCACCGAACGCCTTTGGCCTCTACGACATGCATGGCAATGCCTGGGAATGGACCCAGGATTTTTACGGCGAAGATTATTACGCCCATTCGCCGGTGAATGACCCGCAAGGGCCGGCGGATGGCAATGTGTATGTAAGACGTGGCGGCTCCTGGCATACCTGGGCTTTTTATGCCCGTTCATCGTATCGCAACTGGAATACTCCGCAGACTCGCTACACCCTGGTCGGCATGCGCCTATTAATGGAAGCGCCGCGTTAGGGAACTCCTAAAACCCTATGCTCGGGCGCATCGCGGCGTCGATTGTCCGATGCGATCCTCGCAATACCGACGTATTGCTGCGGTTTGCGCCTTGCGCTGCATCCCGATTCACGGGTTTTTAGAAGTTCCCCGTTAAAACGATGCGCGGGTGTTTTGCAGCTGCGCCATTAACTCAGCCAATTGCTGACGCGAGATCGGTTTCTCTAAGGTGGCGCGCACTTTCAAGCCCTGCACTCTGGCCAGTTTTTCGGCCAATTTGAGTGCCGACGCCTTGTAATTACTCAGCGCCCAGTCGCCAGTGGCGGGCGCCTGATGATCGTAACTAGACATAATCACGACCTCCCCAGAAAAGCGCTTATGCGCGATTTTAGTCAACAACTCGAATCCGTCCATACCCGGCATGCACAGGTCGCAGAGTAAGAGATCGGGTTTGGGTTCGCTGTTGTTGAAAATTTCCAGGGCTTGCGCACCAGAATGGGCGGTATGTATCATCGCCACTCCCAAGTCGGTGAGCATATCGACCAGCACTTCGCAATTAAACACATCGTCGTCTATCAACAAGATGGACGGTAGCGCCGGCTTTACGCGAGACGAGTAGGGATCAACTGCATTCGACATGTTAGGACTCCACGTGAAGACATAGATACGACAGAGTATAAACAGATTTTTTGCGGCCAACAGCGCTATCTTCCTGAGCGCTAGAAATTGAGCGTTTTTTCAAAATCCTCTGTAGGCATACGCAATCTGGCTGCGGCCTGCAGCAGGATATTGGCCTGGAAGGCGCATGAATACTGCGCATATCGATGCGGGAACTACTAAAAACCCGATACTCGGGCGCATCGCGGCGTCGATTGTTCAATGCGCTCCTCGCAATACCGACATATTGCTCCGGTGTGCGCCTTGCGCTGCATCCCGATTAATGGTTTTTTTGAAGATACCATGCAGCAGGACTTAAACTGCATTATCGGCGCGTGAGAAATGCAACTTATGTATCATGGCAAGGTCTGAGTCTGAACCTTCTATACAGCCAGCGCTTTTGCTGCATCAGCGCGGCTTACACCATGCATACTAAAACCTTTAATCCCGTCTTTAATTCCTATCTGATTTACATAGGGGTGGCGCTGGCCTCAGCCGGTGTCGCTTTGTACACGCCACTGATCGTTTCTGAAACGGGCAAAAATTTTTCCGGCACCTGGGCCGCGGCGATTTTATTCGGGCTCAATCTGGGCCGCGTGCTCGGCTCGTATCTGGGCGGGCGTTACCCGCGCCTGGCAAATCAGCCGCTAGCGGTGTCGGGGAATATTTTACTGGAGGGTATAGCGCTGTATTGTATGGCCTATCTGCAGCAAGCCTGGGCGCTGGCCTTGTTTGCGCTGCTGGCCGGTTTGGGCAGCGGTCTGTCTTTTCCCGGGCTGAAAAACTATCTACTCAAACTAAAAGATCTCGATCAGGGCTCGCTATTTAGCCGTTTGGCGTTTGCGATACGCATGGGTCTGGTGAGCGGCTATCTGGTGGCGGCCTGGGCTCCCATCCATAGTCTCAAGCTGGTGTTTTTGTTTGTCTTGCTTAGCTTTATCGCCTATGCCATTTTTATGCTGTATGCGATGCGCGACATCAGCCGGCACGAAGCGCTGCAATTGAGCCTCGCCAGCGCCAGCAAGACGCACGAGTTAAGCGCCAGCCCCGAACCGCTGCATCTGGCATCGGATAATCTGCCTGCCCTGAAACTGCCACTGATGTTTCATTTGTCGAATGCCGTATTTTGGTGTTTTGCGATCCAGCCTATGATAGGTTTCAGTTTGCACATTCCAAAATTCACTCCCGAAATCCCGGTCTCGACACCGTTCTGGCTGGCCGCTCTCGTCATCATTTTTTTCCAGATTCCGGTCTCTAAGCGCGCGGTGCGCACACGTGATCATTTTCGTTTTCTACGGATAGGCTACGGCTGCCTATTTCTGAGTTTTGCCTTGATGGTGGTGGCTGGCCAATCTGCTGCGGCAGTGATCGCCTCGGCCATTTTATTGTCCTTCGGTCAGGTCTTTTACGGCCCCTCATTTGATGTCGTCATCGCACGATTTTCCGCCAACTCGTCAGAACAGACCGGCAAACTGATGTCGCAGCAAATGCTGTATCAAAGCATGGGCACCATGTTCGGCAGCTTGATCGGCGGGGTCTTGTTCGATCTGGCGCAACGCCTGCACATGCCTAGCCTCAATTGGCTGTTACTGGCAGTGGGCAGCTTGTGGATGATGACACTGAGTAAACACAAAATTCCAGATCTATATCGAAGCGCAAAACAAAGCAGCGCCAGGCTAAGCACCGCCAGCGCGACTTCCCATCGTTAACGAGTAAACCATGTCGCCAGCCATCCATCCCGCTTTAGCCAAACTACCTGCGCCGCGTTGCAGCTTCACTAGCGACAATTCGGCCGCAGCCCATCCCAGCGTCATGGCCGCGATGCTCGCCGCCAATAACGGCCATGCCTTAGCCTATGGCGCCGACCCGTGGAGCGAACAGACGCAACAAGGTTTCAAGCAAATGTTTGGTGCCGACAGCGAGGCTTTCCTGGTCTGGGGTGGCAGCGGTGCCAACGTAATGGCGCTAGTGAGTTTATTGCAAGCGGGCGAATGCGTGGTCTGCAGCGATCAGGCACATATCGCAGTGGCTGAGACGGGCGCGCCGGAGCGCGCACTCGGCGCTAAATTATTGCTACTACCTAGCGTGGCAGGCAAAATACACCCTGAGCAAGTGGCAGCCCTAGGCCGCACACTGGGCTCGCAACACCACCCGCAACCAGGCATTTTATCGCTGACCCAGGCCACCGAAATGGGCACCGTGTATAGCGCCGCAGAACTCAAGGCGCTGTGCCAAGCCGCCCATCAACTAGGCATGCGGGTGCATCTGGACGGTGCCCGTATTGCCAACGCCTGCGCCGCATTGGGCGGGACACTCGAAGCCTTGCGTAGTATTAGCCTCGATGCTGGCGTCGATGTATTGTGTTTCGGCGGCACCAAGGCCGGTCTGATCGGTGGCGAGGCGCTGATCTATTTTCATACTGAGCATGCGCGGCGTGCAAAATATGTGCGCAAACAAGTCAATCAACTGCCCTCAAAAATGCGCTATGTGGCAGCGCAGTTTAATGCGCTGCTAGAAGACGAGTTGTGGCTAACACTGGCGGCGCATGCTAACCGTATGGCGCAGCGGCTGTATCTGGCGACCCGTGATATCGCAGGCCTGCAGTACGCGCAAGCCCCCATCACCAATGGCCTGTTTCCGACGCTACCAGCTGCCTGCATCGCGCCACTGGCAGCCTGGTGTCATTTCTGGGAATGGGATAGCAGCCAGAGTCAGGTACGCTGGATGACTGCCTGGGACACCAGCGAAGCCGATGTCGATCACTTTGCAGCGGGAGTAAGAGCACTGTTGCAGCACTATACAGAAAACGGCAACGCGCTTTAAATAGCAACAATATCTGCAGCGATGACGTAAGTGGGGGCGTCTAAAAAACCAGCAGTTTCCTTCAATTTCTTGGTTTTTTCGAATTCTCTGAAAATCAATTACGCAGTATCCACGCGCCCTGCAGCCCGATTTGGTTTGCGAAGGCGCATGGATACTGCGTAAAGCTTTTTGGGATATTTACTATGAATTGATATGCTGATGCACGACAGATCTCGCAGTAGTGCAAACTCAAGTGATCAATTCACGTGCTCTTAATTGAGATAAATATCGCGTTTGATTTGCTGCAATTGCTGCTCGTACCTAAAGTTCCAGCGCCTCAGGTCTTCGAACTCATCATAGCTACGACGTAAAAACTCACGTAATTCACGTTTCTCTTGCTCGCGACGTTTATCAATATTCGCGCTCTCGGCATTGATGACGCGGTTTTTATCGTCCTGATCACGCTTGGTCTCACGCTCTAATTGTGCCAGCCTGTGCTCGGCAGAATTACGTCTATCGGCCAGGCGATTCAGTTCGTCATTGCGATAGCTTTGCTGGCGCAGCACGTTCTCATACTCCTGCCCGCTGGCCAGGGCATGTCTTACCCGATTTTGCTGCGGGCCGGCACAGACCTCAATCGCCATACCCTGATTGCTACGACCAAAGGCAAAGGCATTATCGACACTGCAATAGCGCGCATTTTGCTCAGTCCAGGCTTGCTGATACACCTCACGGGTTTGCGCGATGACGAACACATTATTGCGTCTGGCATTGGCCATTCTATCTTCCAGCAGATTCGGCCTACCATAACCGTCTTCTTTACCCGCGTCTTGCCAATACTGGATGAGACGCTGCTCCCAGCTCTGCTTGTATTCTTGTTCAGAAAATTTCAAACCGCGCTGCTTGGCATCTGCGCGGCGAGTATTCACATCGCGCCCCTGAGTCGCATCTTCCCAACCCAGGCGTTTCCAGTATTCGATAATTTCCAGATTCCAGGCGCTACGGTAGGCAGCTTCGTTCACTTGCACTCCGTTTTCCCGCGCGCCAGATGCGTGTTGTTTAAATCCGGCATCGGGCTTGCCATCGTGTGCATCGAGATAACCAAGTCGCGTCCAATAGGCCTGATTGCCAGTCTGCCAGCCTTCCAGATAACTGAGGCGATTAAAGCCTATCGCCTGACCCTCGGCAGCGCGCGCAGTCTCGCCAGAAGCGGCGCGCCCGGCCGCGCCATCCTGATCGCCTAGTCCGCGCCAGTAATCGGCATTACCGCTGATCCAACCTTGTTTGTAAGCGAGTTGGTGTAAGGGCGTATTATTTTTTTTAGTCTGTTCAGAGGCGGCCTGATCTGCAAAACTCGACATAGCTTTGGCCGCTAAACCATCTTGCGCGCCTAAACGTTTCCAGTATTGAAAATTACCCTGCTCCCAGCCAGCCTGATAACTGGCGCCAGAATCGGCCTTGATTTTGCCTTCGTCGACATTCGCGCAGAATTTCTTGCGCTCTTCAAAGCGCTGATCCAAACCCTGATCACCGTCCTTATTGCCGATCACGCCCCAGTCGCCCGCTTTGCAGTCATTCACCTGTATTCGGGTACTTTGGCAGGCAGTCAGGCTAGCTGCGGTAAAAATCGTCAGCGCAGAAAAAACCAGGGGCTGGAAATACGATCTGAAAAACGATGACATGGACGATGACATAGAAGATGACATACACGACCTTTATTTGGAAAATGCTAACTCAACGCAGAGACAGGCAGATTTGTTGACGATAGCGCGCATTATCTCACCAGATTCGTGTATTTTGCATCAATAGGACTTACGCAAAACCGCCCCAGCGTCGTCGCATCCGCCTTGCCGTACTGAAGTAAGTCTTCGGCGGCACGCCTAGCTGGAACAATTTTGCGTAAGTCCTAATCAACCGAGATAGCCGTCCGCAATGCGCATCGCACCAGAGTGCACAAAACCTGACACAATACGGCTGACCTCAAACTAGCATCATTGCACGAGCTTACAACCTCCCTCACCTTGCCCAGGCTTATGACTACTTCTGATTTGCCCAAAAGCAGCATCTCCACCTTAAAAGGCTTAATTCCTTTTCTGCTTCCATATAAACGCCAATTTTTCCTGGCCGGGATTGCACTGGTGGTGGCGGCCTGCGCCACACTCGCGATCCCGTACGCATTCCGGCAAATGATCGATCTGGGCTTTGGCGGCGGCGACCGTAATATCCAGCATGTCGATCTGACTTTTCTGGCGCTGTTCGGGGTTGCCGTGATATTAGGTATCGCCACTGCCGCACGCTTTTACATGGTGTCGTGGCTGGGCGAGCGCGTCACTGCCGATATCCGCAATGCGGTGTACTCGCATGTCGTCACGCAAAGCCCTGAGTTTTTCGAGACCACCCGCACCGGTGAGGTCCTATCGCGCCTGACCACCGACACTACCTTGATACAGGCGGTAGTGGGCACTAGCATCTCGATGGCTTTGCGCAATATGTTGCTGTTTATGGGCGGCCTGGTGATGCTGTTCGTGACCAGCCCGAAACTCTCTTCCATCATCATTGTGCTGCTGACCGCCGTGGTGTTACCCATTGTGTATTTTGGCCGGCGGGTACGCAAACTCTCGCGCGATTCTCAAGACCGTATCGCCGACGCCTCGGCCATGGCCGGCGAGATTCTTAACGCCATGCCTACGGTACAGGCTTTCACGCATGAGAAGCTAGAAGCCCAGCGTTTTTCCAGCTCGGTAGAAAACGCCTTCGGCACCGCCATGCGCCGTATCCGCGCCCGTTCGCTACTCACCGTGCTGGTGATCTTGCTGGTATTTGGCACCATCGTCTTCGTCTTATGGCTAGGCGCGCATGAAGTTATACAAGGCAAGATGAGCGGCGGCGAGCTTGGCCAATTCATCTTATATGCGTCGATTGTTGCCGGTGCCATCGGTGCCCTATCCGAAGTCATGGGCGAAGCGCAACGCGCCGCCGGTGCTACCGAACGTTTATTGGAGTTAATGGCAGTGCGCTCAACTATACAGTCGCCGGCGCAGCCTAGCTCCCTGCCGCAACGCACCGCTAGCGGTGCCAGCCTGACTTTGAACGACATCGGGTTCTTTTATCCATCACGTCCCGACACTGCCGCGCTGGCTCACCTCTCCTTACAGATTGCGCCAGGCGAAACGGTGGCCGTAGTCGGTTCATCCGGGGCCGGCAAGACCACCTTATTTCAATTGCTATTGCGCTTTTACGACCCGCAGAAAGGCACTATAGAGTTAGATGGCGTAGATATCCGGAATCTAGATTTGCAGGTACTACGCGACAGCATAGGCATAGTCCCGCAAGACACCATTATTTTCTCGGCCGACGCCATGGAAAACATCCGTTACGGCAAAGCCGACGCCAGCGACGCCGAAGTCATCGCCGCTGCCAAAATGGCCGCCGCCCACGAATTTATAGAACGGCTGCCAGAAGGCTACCACTCCTTCTTAGGCGAGCGTGGTGTGCGCCTCTCTGGCGGCCAGCGCCAGCGCATCGCGATCGCCCGTGCCATGCTCAAGAACCCACCCTTGCTATTATTAGACGAAGCCACCAGCGCCTTAGACGCAGAATCCGAACGCCTGGTGCAAGGCGCACTAGAAGCCGCCATGCAAGGACGCACCACCCTGATCATCGCGCACCGCCTGGCCACCGTACAACGCGCCGATCGCATCATCGTGATGGAACACGGCCACATCGTGGAAACCGGCACCCATGCCAGCCTGGTAGCGCAAGGCGGCATCTACGCCAACCTGGCTTCGTTACAATTTACTAGCTTACAGGACTAAGCAGCACCGCCTGACGCTGCGGCGTAAGCCTGAGCCCCTGAGCCAGCATCGCTTTTCCGGCAAATTCCGCTAGCCAATCGGACTTTCCGCGCAATTGATATTGACAGCCGTCGATCACAATGGCATAATCTTAGGCTTCTTGGTGATATAGCTCAGTTGGTTAGAGCACAGCACTCATAATGCTGGGGTCGGTGGTTCAAGTCCACCTATCACCACCAGAATTTCGTTTAGGGCAACCGAAGACGCACGAAAAACCCGCCACTAGCCCTGTGCTACGGCGGGTTTTTTGTCGCTTAAACCTTTTTATGGCTTACATGAAAGTATCCGCATGATCTGGGACTATCCTCAGCCTTACACATTGGACGTAAGTCCTGAACACAGTGATATAGACGGACTCAATCACACCAATAATGCGGTGTATGTGCGCTGGTGCGAAGCTATTGCCTGGGCGCATTCGGAAACATTGGGCCTGTCGTTGGCGGACTATCTGCGCTTAGATAGAGCGATGGCGATACGGCACGCAGCCTACGATTATTTATTGCCTACGGTGTTGGGAGAGAAACTACGGCTGGCCACCTGCTTAGTCGCTAGTGACGGCAAACTTTCTATGCAGCGTCGCTTTCAGTTAATTCGGGAGAGCGATCAGAGCACCGTCATGCGTGGGCACTGGGATCTGGTGTGCATAGAAGTGAGTAGCGGAAAAGCGCGGCGCATGCCTGCTGAATTTTGTCAGGCGTATTTGCCAGCGATGCTACAGCCGCTGCCTGAATCATCGCAACAATCTGAATAGGAAAAAGCAGCCCATGCCAGCGCGCATATTCCATGCGACCTACAGCCTGGCATGCCCGCAACCCGCATGGATAGTGCGCCTTGGGCCTATTAAATGGAATTAATCAGCGAAACCGCAAACCGCAAATTCAGCGAGCGCTGAATTTGCACACAGTGGCTTAATTATTGCGTGAGAACTTGCTAGCGAGTTGATTGAGCTTTTCGGTATGCTGTTGTGCCGCTGCCTCAGCCACTTTTGCCGCGCGCGCTGCTTCTTCGGCGGCGCGTTCCGCCTTGCGTTGCTCGGCTACTTTTTTAGCGCGTTCGCGCAATACCGTAGTGGCATGGGTGCGATGGACATCGGTGACTTCTTCTGCCGCGTTGCCTTGCAAATCGAAACGATGCGTGGCTTTTTCCATGATCTTCAGATAGCGCAAAGAATTCGTGTGTATGCCCAAAGTGGCGCGCAAGAGTTTGCGGCTCAATTCTGGATACAGAGCGATGAGTTGCTTATCTATCCCTATCGTCAGCGGCATGTATTCACGAAAAGCGACGAACTTTTCCTGCAATTCTTTTAACAATGCACGGGGAGTTTGAAATGGGCTGACGGGTGTAGAAGTAGGCGTGTTCATCGAGGCTAATGGCTTATTTAATGTACTAAGTTCGGCAGAATATCACGGAGTGTCAAGGCTCGCGCTATTTTGCGGGCAGATTTGCGTATTTTGGCGGTTTTTCATGTCTATTTTACATTTACTTACTTCTCACTGGCAATTCTGCTGCATTCCCTACAGCACCGGCCCAAACATGGCTACGGTATTATTTAATAGCCGGTGCCCTAACGACCAGCGCGCCACCTGCTCGGCCGTCACGGCGACCGACTCCAGTAAGTAGCTCTGTTGCCGTTGCCGCACTTGCGCGCTCAATACCGGATCGTAAAACAGGATATTGTTTTCGTAATTGAGCTCAAAACTGCGCCTATCCATATTCGCCGAGCCGATCAAGCTGATCTCGCCATCTATGGTCAGAGTTTTACTGTGCAGCAAGCCAGCTTGAAACTCAAATATTTTCACGCCGGCTGCCAGCAGTTCGGCGTAATAGCTGCGACTAGCTGCCGCTACAATTTTAGAATCATTACGCGCCGGGAAAATGATACTGGTGGCGACCCCACGGCGGGCGCTGGTACAGAGCGCTGCCAGCATCGATTCGTCAGGTACAAAATACGGTGTAGTGATAAATAATTCGCGGCGCGCCGCATACATCAAAGTCTCGAACACTTCCGGCATGGCGGAATAGCGTATGGTCGGCCCGGTGCCTATCACTTGCGCACTGAAACCAGGCTGGCCAACTTGGCCAACCTGGGCTGCTTGGTTAGCTTGGGTTGCGGCAGGTAAACGCAATAAGTCGCTAATATCTTCATGTACTTGCCCCATCCAGTCACTGACGAACAAGTGTTGATTTTGGCGTGCAATCGGCCCTTCAAAGCGCAGCATGATATCGACCCAGGGCGCATATTTGGCTTTGATCAAAAATTCGGGATCGGCGCAATTTTGACTGCCGCAATAGGTAATGCGGTCATCGATCACCACAATTTTTCTATGATTGCGCAAATCGATACGCCCTAATAAGGGCCGCAGCAGTGGATTACCGATAGGCAGCGCGGTGGCCACCTCAACCCCCGCTATCCGCATCGCCTGCCAATGGGATGAAGCTATCATAATGCGCGAGCCCAGACCATCGACCATGACACGACACGCTACCTGGCGCGCCACCGCCCGTCTTAGCGCAGCGACCACTTTGAGCCCGCTGGTATCGGGCAACCAAATATAAAAAATGATATGCACATGCGTCTGCGCCGCGTCGATATCGGCCACGATGGCCTCAATACTGGCATGCGTATCGGCCAATAGACTTGCGCGATTGCCGCCCACCACATCGAAACCATTCACGCTATGCCCAAGCCGGAACAAGTGCTGATAGGCTTGCGGCACCTGACTGATCGCCTTCAGGTCTGGGTCATGCAGTGTGCTGGCGAGCGGCAGCAAAGCACGCACCTTACGCATACGCGCGACGCGACGGCGTCCGATATTGGTCTCACCAAGAAAAAGATAAGCCAGGATGCCGCCCACCGGCAGCACGATGATCACCACCACCCAGGCAATTCGCGAAGCCGGTTCTCTATGCGGCCGCAAAATAGCGCGCACGATCAAGCCCAGATGGATCATGAAAAACAGCACCGTCCACAGCACACTGAAGAATTTCTGATCAAGCATCCGGATATCCATCAGCAACTAGCATCGGTGTCGCTAAGACCAGTCTGCAAAATGGCAGCGAATGCGACAACATCGCTTACTCTTGCGGCAGTTCATGGATAACTAAGCCGGCATGCGGCGGTAACGGCACTAACCAGGCCTTGTGCGCCAAGGCCCGCTGACAATCGTGGATACCATCCTGCCAGCGCGCCTCGATGGTCTCGCGACTAAAATCGATGTCTTTAAAATAGTGATCTTGCTTACTCGCCTTCATGATCAGATTGACGACATTCACGGTGTGATCGCAGCCCAGTGCCAATAACATTTGCGTAGTCTCGTGCTGACGTTCGGCGTCCGGCATTTTATCGGCCAACAAGCGTATCGCTTTTTGTAAATTAGCGATCTGCTGATAATTCTCCAGCAGCTCTTTGGAGCGGCTCGCGTATTGTATGCTCTTATAACGTGCCAGCGCCTCGGCAATCGAGGTGGGGCGAATTTCGGTAGGATCCCATAGATCGACCATGAAACACAGGGCATCTTTCTGCCGGACTTCGGCTAAAAATACCGACAAAGGCGAATTGGAATACACACCACCATCCCAGTACGCCTTAGCACCTATCTGTATCGGTGGAAAACCTGGTGGCAGTGCGCCGCTGGCCATGATGTGCTCGGCCTGAATAACTTGTTTTTTGCTATCGAACACCACCGATTGTCCGCTATCGAGATCCACCGCACAGACACTGAGACGGATAGCGCCACGATTGAGATACGCAAAATCGACATATTTTTCTAGGGTGGATTTGAGCGCCGAGGTATCGTAAAAACCCATTTCATTCAGAGGCACTTTGGCGTTGATATCGGCACTGGCACCGAGACGCGGCTTAAAAAATCCGTGTACGCCCTTCATCAAGATTCCCATCGTATTCATGGAGTGTGCCAGATTCGCCAAAGGCGGAAGCGACAACCACCATGCGGTCAGAGGATCGGGCCGACTAGGCGTCAGACTATCCCAGAACGCCTTGATTTGCGCAACCCGGATCTGCGGCGGATTACCGGCAATCAACGCCGCGTTAATCGCCCCTATCGAGGTGCCAATAACCCAGTCGACCTCGGTATGCTGCTCACTTAAGTGCTGATACACACCAGCCTGATACGCCCCTAAGGCACCACCACCTTGCAGAATAAGAACGGTACTTTGCATAGACTCACCTTGGTGCGCGCAAGACGCTGAATGAAATATAACGGAGCTTAGAAATATCTTCTTTGCAACTTCGATTATAAATCATTCAGGCTCGCTTCTGCCGCAAGTCAGCGCTTAAATATGCGCAAACTTAGAGCGCGCAGCAAGGAGTAAAACGTGAACACCGTGGTTTTCAAACAGGGCATGCCCTGTCACGCATATTCCATGCGGGTCTCAGGCCAGGCAGGCTGGAAACCCGCATGGAATATGCGCAATGGCAAGGCGGTTTTTTTATTTGGAGCGGAGAGTACTGAGTCGATTAGATAGAGCCGGCAGCGGCGCTCACCTTATTATGCAAAATCACCAGTTGGGCGTTTTGATCTTCAAACGCCATCGCCATTTTTTGCTGTTCGCTAAGGCGGCTTGCGCTGATCAATATCGTTTGTGGCACAGTATTTTCTGTATCAAAAGCGATTTTCTGTTCTTGCGTCATGCGCTGATGATGGATAGTCACCGTTTGAATTTTTACTACCGGGGTGTGAATTTCGAAGGCGGCTACAGTGCCGATCACGCCTGCCAACAGCAATGTAAGCATAGCGGCTTTAGTATTGAGTGTTGCTTTCATGATCTAGCTCCTGAGTGGTTGATTGCTACTGAATTACTGCGATGTAGCTACTGTAGCCAATCAACCATAGCGCTGCCAGCACGATGCGATGAAACGTAAAAATGGAGGTGTCAGTGGAGGAAAAAGCGGCTCAGACTAAATTAACTTAGCTAAGCTAAGCGGCGCGTATTGGCAAATTCCTGCCGCTACAGATGTAGACACGCGAAATCAAAAAAAACTACGGCTAGATACCGCCTTGATCTGCGCAATTTCCACCCCATATCAAAGCGATGCGCATGATGCATTTGATGCGCTCGCCTGTTTCTTCGGTGCAGCCTGCTTCTAGCATGATCTAACCAGCCTACGAACGGAATACCATGGGTTTTGATTTACTTAATCTAAAGCAAGCCACCTCCGAATTTGAGACTAGCTTTAGCCGTGTTATCGACGAACGTATTAGCCCTCTGGTGGAGCGCTCGATACAACAGGTCAGTACCGAACTGTCCGAGGTGATACGACAGGCTGGTGCCCAGGTCGACAAAAATATCGCGCTCTTATCGGACGAGATCCATAATCAGCGCAGTATGACCAAAGATGATATTAAGGAACTCATCGACTATTCTACCGCCCAGATAGGTGCGGCAATCGATCAGCGCATCCTCGCCATCAAACACGAGACCTCATGCCTGATCAATGAAAAGGTCGAGATGCTCAAGGCTGAGCTAGACGACGCCGCCGTGGTTAGCCGCAAGACCATGTACACGAATGTCGCGATTTCTATCGCGGCGGCAATCAGCATGGCGATCATCGGCCTTATTTACAAGAAAATCTCGCTGGGCGAACTCAATCTGTTGAATGTATTTCGGGTCTCGCTCTTGTCTTGCGCCACGTTTACCTTCGTCCTATCGGGTTTAAAAGCTTTGCAGCGCTGGCGTAGCATGAAGCTGGCAAAAAAAGGCGTAGCAACCGTCGCGATCGGTTATTTGGGAGTCTTGCGCCCGAATGGCGCGATCGGTTTATTCGCAGCTAGTCTACTATTATTGGCAGTATGGGCTGGCATGTATTTGTATGTGCACTAAGACCTAAGTAGCCTTGGCACTACGATCTTCACATAAAAAAATCGCTGTCTCCGTGTACCGGGAACAGCGATTTTTTTCATCCTTCTTTTTGACTAAACGCTTAGATCAAACTCCGCTAACACTATTAACGTGCGGATGGCGCGGTTTTACGCATTGCGTCGTTGATGACGCGCTCTGCCAACTTATGATTCGTTTTGAGCAAATCAACTTCGTCGCCAAGTATATGTGCCGCTTCTTCCAACAAAACATCTTTAGCGTCTTTTCTCGCTTTTTCTGCCGCTAGCTCTGCCGCCAGACTACGTTCGTTTGCTTGCAAACCATCATCTTGCGTTGCCGCTTTATCGGCTATTTTGTCGTCTTTCTGTTCGCCAGCCTTATCACCCGCGACTTTGTCTTTCAAACGGAGTTTTTCACGATTTTTTACTTTTAACTCTTGCGTATCACGCTCTTTGCGTCGTTCAACTTCGTTCAAAGAGATGGTTTTTTTATCGCGTAAGACCTTGTACTCACTTACGTCTTCCTGGATGAACTGAAACTCTTTGTCATTCGCGATACGCATTTCGTGACGTACTTGCAATAAGGGCAGCAAGTCCTTCAAATCGCCCACAGTTTGATAGTCGGCCGCCTTGATTTGTACCCAAGGGAGCGCATTATCGTAGCTAGATTCACCAAAGTTCTCAGGGTCTGAGAAACTAGGGAAACTAATGTCAGGCGTCACGCCACGCAATTGTGTGGTGCCACCGTTGATACGGAAAAACTGCGCGATGGTCATTTTGAGTTCGCCAAACTTCGGCTTATCGCTATGCGCCACCTGATCCAGGTTGACCATGGTTTGTACCGTACCTTTGCCGAAACTGGATTCGCCTATGACTAAACCACGGCCATAATCTTGTATCGCTGCAGCAAAAATTTCTGAGGCAGAAGCCGAACCGCGATTGATCATGACGCCCATAGGGCCATCCCAGACGATCTTGGCAGTTTTTTCTCTTTCTTCCTGAATATTCCCTTGCGAATTGCGTTGTTGCACCACTGGCCCATTGCCAATAAACAGGCTGGTCAATTCGACCGCCTCATTTAAGGAACCGCCGCCGTTATTGCGTAAATCGATGAGTACGCTATCGACTTTTTCCGCTTTCAATTCGCCTAATAGACGCGCCACGTCACGTGTTGCGCTCTTGAACTCTTTATCACCTTTGCGTCTGGCATCAAAATCTTGGTAGAAAGTCGGCAAGGCAATCACGCCTATGCGGCGCTTGGTGTTGCTGGCGTTGCTGGCGTCGTTAGTCTTGACTTCAATAATCGATTTTTTCGCCGATTGCTGTTCCAGTGTGATTTTATTGCGCACCAAGCTGATCAATTTATGCTTGCCATCCGGACCTGCATCAGCCGGTAAGATATCCAGCAAGACCACGGTATCCTTAGCGCCGCGGATCAAGGCCACCACATCATCCAAGCGCCAGCCCATCACATCAACAGGGGTACTTTTGAGGCCTTGTCCAACCCCGACGATACGGTCGCCTGGCTGTAATTTACCGGACAACGCAGCCGGGCCACCAGGGGACAATTCTCGGATCGTGGTCATCTCATCGCGCTCTTGCAACACCGCACCGATGCCGACCAGTGAGAGTTTCATGGAGATCTCAAAATCTTCCGATGCCTTAGGTCCGAGGTAATTGGTGTGCGGCTCTATCGCCGTCGCGTAGGCATTCATAAAGAGCTGAAACACGTCTTCACTCTTAAGTTTTTGCATACGGGTCAGGGTATAGTCGTAGCGCTTCTCCAGAGTGCTACGGATGGCCTTCTCTTCTTTGCCGGCCAGCTTCAGGCGTAGCCAGTCGTTTTTGACGCGCTGACGCCATAGATCTTGCATCGCCGCTTCAGTTTGCGGCCATTCCGCTTTATCCCGTCCATAGAAATAGTTTTCGTCTTTGCTAAAATCAAAATCCTGCTTCAGCAAATCGCGCGCATAGCTCATGCGCTGTTTCATACGTTGCTCATACAGATTAAACATGGCAAAAGGCGTGCTTAAATCCTGGGTATTGATGGCGTCGTCCATCTTGGTACGCGCATACGCAAACTGATCGATATCGGCCTGAATAAAAAACAATTTTTCCGAATCGAGTGATTTCAGATATTTATCAAAAATCTTCTCCGACATGGCGTCGTCCAGAGGCATAGTTTTGTAATGAAAGCGCGTGAGAAATTGCGCTGTCATGGCGGCAGCCTGCGCTTGCTGTTGTAATGGTTTTAATTCTGCAGAACTTAATAAATCGGGAGAGCTGACTGGAGCTGCTGCGTACGTGGTCGCGGCAAATGCCATGGATATCCACAACAAGGTTTTTTTCATACTATTCATGCAAAATCTCCGAATGTCATTAGCAATAAAACAAGCAATAAAGCTGGCAAATATTGCAATCTTAGGACTTATGTAAAATTGTTCCAGCCAGGTGTGCCGCCGAAGACTTACTTTAGTACGGCAAGACGAATACAAGGCCGCTGGGGCGGTTTTGCGTAAGTCCTGAATCTATTGCCACACCTTATCGCCACACATATTTTGTGCAAGCTTAACACCTGTAAGCCCTACCGTCAGCAGCTAAGCAGAGGCGATCACAGGTGTTTCCAAGAAAGATTGCATTTACTTGCAACTTATGACCAGAGATTTTGAGATTTAGTTCGGCTTCTTGATTTATTTCTTGTATTTTCTTGTATTTTTTTGTGTCGTAATGTTCTTGCCTGGCGCTAGCCTATCAGGCCAAACCGAATAAAAACAGGACACCGCAAGCACTAATCGCAGTGCCCGCCAGGCGACTCAACCGGATGTCTAGCCCTTTTTGCAATGCTAGGCTTGCCATCAATCCAGTCAAGTGCAAGATTGCCGTAGATGCAATAAATCCTGCTCCGTACAGTACACCCGACACGCCCGCTGGCAACTCCACGCCATGCGCATAGCCATGTGCCATCGCAAATACCGCGATCAGCGCCGCACTGGCCGCAGCGGGCAGCTGCACCGCAAACGCGATCAAGCAACCGAGTAGGAATACCGATAAGGCGATCCAGGTTTCTGCTTCGAGTAGTGCAAAACCATAGCTGCCTAGGCACGCGCCTAAGACCATCATCAGAGGAAACGCCAGCGGCAAGATCCATAGGCTAGTACGCTTATTCTGCGCCGCCCACATGCCTACTGCCAGCATCGCCAGCAAATGATCCAAACCGATCATGGGATGCAGCAGACCAGCGCCAAAACCGCCCATGGTCTGCCCTACTTGCCCAGCATGCCCGACATGACTAGCATCGATATGCGCCATGGCCGGCAAACTAAACGCCAGCAAAGTTCCGAATAGACCCAGACGGGCAAGTTTTCCTGTTACTGACGTAGACATAATTTTCTCCATTTTTTGAATAATTATCGGGCTGCAGGCTTACGCTAATAAACCTTGTTTCTGTATAAACTCAAATACCGTTTCCAAGCCATCACCAGTACGCAGATTGGTGAAAACAAATGGTCGCTCGCCGCGCATACGCTTGGCGTCGACCGCCATCACATCAAGATTGGCACCAACGTGCGGCGCCAGATCGGTCTTGTTGATGATCAGCAAATCAGAGCGGGTAATCCCTGGCCCGCCCTTGCGTGGAATTTTTTCGCCACCGGCGACGTCGATCACGTAGATGGTCAAATCAGATAATTCCGGGCTGAAGGTGGCGGCCAGATTGTCGCCACCTGATTCGATCAGGATCAGATCGAGATCAGGAAAATCGGCGCTCATGCGGGCGATCGCTTCCAGATTAATTGAGGCGTCTTCGCGGATCGCGGTATGCGGGCAGCCGCCGGTTTCCACACCCATCAAGCGCTCCGCCGGCAGGGCACCGGCACGCAGCAAGATCTCCATATCCTCCTTGGTGTAAATGTCGTTGGTAATTACCGCCATCTCGTAATGGTCGCGCATGCGCTTGCACAGCATTTCGCATAAGGCAGTCTTGCCCGAACCAACCGGGCCGCCTATGCCTACCCGTAGAGGGTTGGGAGTTTGGCTGTTGTGAGAGCTGTGAGAGTTGAGTGAATTCATCATATTGTCTTTAAAATTATTAGAAACTAATTAGGACCTATACAGCCGGCTGTATTGCACTTCATGCTGCATCGATAGCAGCGACAAGCCTGGCGCCCAGTTGGATAAATCTTCATCGGCCAGTAGCTGAGAGGTGCGCGCAGCCTGCTCCAGTTCGGCACGTAAGGACAGCAACAGGCGCTGCCCGGCGACTTGGCCTAGCGGCACCGATTTAACGCAAACTAGCACCTGATTTTCGGCCCAGGAAAACAAGCTGCCCAGCAACAGCGCCTCGGGGGCGATCGCCAAGGCATCGGCGGCGCAGGCGAGCGCGGTGGGCAAAGGGATTTCGTCCAGACTGTGAAGTATCGCCAACGATGCGCTGTCGGCGATTTTCAGGTCGGCGACTAGCTTGCCCAGCGAGTAGCCCATCTGTATGGTCTCGGCACGAAACTCGGCGGTATCACGGGCCGCGATAAAGCAGGCCGTCCAATGGCTGACGGCCGCGCCATCGCGCGCCGCAAAGGCATGCTGCAAGCGCCACAAGATAGGCGCTTCAAATTGCGCCACTACCTGATGCAAATGCTCGACAATCCAAAAACGCGCACTGGCCTCGTTACTGACCGTGCCGTTCTCTATGGCCGCTTCCAAGCCTTGCGAATAGCTATACGCCCCGATAGGCAGTGAGGGGCTGGCCAGTTGTAGCAGATGGAGCAAAGCGGACGATTGCATGGTGTACTTTCAATCAGCTGAGAGTTCAATTTTTAGTTCAGGTTTTAGATCAGATTTTAGATCAGATGGACGGTGGATGCGCTGACGCAGGGGGATCGGTGCCAGGGGATTATGCGGATGGGCGTCGTCGCCACCGTGATGATGGCCACCGCCGTAAGCCCCTGCCTCAGGTTCAAAACTGGCGCGTTCTTCCGTCACCGTCGCGCCCAGACCTAACAGCATTTCCCTGAGTACGCTGTCCTGGCGTATCCGTAAAAAACCGTCACCAAGCTGGGCCTGAGTGTGCCTGTTACCCAGATGAAAAGCACAGCGCAACAAGCCAAAGGCGTCGCCGCATTCGACCCGATAGGTGGGCTCTTGCGCCGCCACAATTTGCACGATGCGGCCATCGTTGCCCAGCATCAGATCGCCATCGCGCATCACTGATCCGCGCAAGGTGAACACGCCGACTTCTTCGCCGTTAGTCATGGTGGCGCGCAGACGACTTTTTTCGCGTAATTCGTAAGGCAAAATCAATTGCGCCGCAATCTGATCGGCCTGCTCTACTTTGGTTTGTATGATAAGCATAATAGGTATTAGAATAAAAAATAACGCTGGGCCATCGGTAAAACCTTGGCCGGCTCACACACCAGCAATTCGCCGTCGGCACGCACTTCATAGGTTTCCGGATCGACCTGCATCTTCGGCGTAGCCGCGTTATGGATCATGTCGGCCTTGCGCAGATTGCGGGTGTTTTTAACCGCGATCACGGTTTTACTCAACTGCAGTTGCCGCGCGATACCGGCATCAAACGCCGCTTGCGAGACGAAGGTAAATGATTTTTTCAGACCACCACCGAATGCGCCAAACATCATGCGGGTGTGTACCGGCTGCGGCGTGGGTATCGAAGCGTTCGGGTCGCCCATCTGCGCCGCCGCAATCATGCCGCCTTTCAGTATCATGCTTGGTTTGACGCCAAAGAAGGCCGGTTTCCACAACACGATATCGGCGATCTTGCCTACTTCCAGCGAGCCCACTACATGCGAAATACCATGGGTAATCGCCGGGTTAATGGTGTATTTGGCGATATAGCGCT
Source organism: Undibacterium sp. Ren11W (assembly GCF_049340485.1). Taxonomy (NCBI): domain Bacteria; kingdom Pseudomonadati; phylum Pseudomonadota; class Betaproteobacteria; order Burkholderiales; family Oxalobacteraceae; genus Undibacterium; species Undibacterium sp. Ren11W. Next base: position 32,240 of record NZ_JBMPPB010000005.1, on the reverse strand, counting down.
TGGCCCTGAAATTATCATGGCGCGCATTGTCTTGCGCCAAAGCGCCGCGCTGGGTTTTCATCTTGTGGGCGGTCTGCCAGGTGCGCATGATGACTTCGCCAACCCGCCCCATGGCTTGCGAATCGGATGACATCATAGAGATCGCGCCGATGTCATGCAAAATATCTTCTGCGGCGATGGTCTCACGTCGTATGCGCGATTCGGCAAACGCCACATCTTCGGCAATCGCCGGGTCCAGGTGATGGCAGACCATCAGCATATCGAGATGTTCGTCCAGCGTATTGACGGTGTACGGTCGGGTAGGATTGGTCGAAGATGGCAGCACATTGGCCTCGCCGACGGCAGCGATGATATCGGGCGCGTGGCCACCACCGGCACCTTCGGTATGGAAGGTGTGGATGGTGCGGTTCCTGAAAGCGGCTAGGGTATGCTCGAGAAAGCCCCCTTCGTTCAAGGTATCGCTATGGATCGCCACCTGCACATCGTAACGCTCGGCGACCGCCAGGCAATTGTCTATCGCGGCCGGCGTGCTACCCCAGTCCTCATGTAGTTTCAAGCCTATGGCACCCGCCTTGATTTGCTCTTCCAGTGGCTCTGGCAGGCTGACATTGCCCTTGCCGAGAAAACCCAGATTCATGGGGAAAGCATCGGCCGCCATCAGCATGGAATGGATATGCCATGGCCCCGGCGTGCAGGTAGTGGCGGCCGTGCCCACGGCTGGGCCAGTCCCACCGCCCAGCATGGTAGTCACGCCACTCATCAAGGCTTCCTCGATCTGCTGCGGACAAATGAAGTGAATATGGCTATCGATACCACCGGCGGTGACGATCATGCCTTCGCCAGCAATGATCTCGGTCGCGCCGCCGATTGCCATCGTGACGCCGGATTGGATATCAGGATTACCGGCCTTGCCTATCGCCGCAATCAGACCATTCTTGAGGCCGATATCGGCTTTGACTATGCCCCAGTGATCCAGGATCACGGCATTGGTGATGACGGTATCCATCACATCGGCATGCACGCGTTGCGACTGTCCCATGCCGTCGCGTATCACTTTACCGCCACCGAATTTCACTTCTTCACCGTAAATCGCGTAGTCTTTTTCGATCTCGATAAACAAGTCGGTATCGGCCAAGCGAATCCGGTCACCCGTAGTGGGGCCGAACATTTCGGCATAGGCTTGCCGTGAGATTTTAGTCATATCAATTTTCCCATCACGAGTCCATTAAATCCGTAGACCATACGGTCACCCCCCAGAGCCACCAACTGTATGGTTCTGATCTGGCCCGGCTCGAAGCGCACCGCGGTACCTGCCGTGATATTCAAGCGCATGCCGTAAGCGCTGTTGCGCTCAAATTGCAGAAACGGATTAGTCTCAAAAAAATGAAAGTGCGAGCCGACCTGAATCGGCCGGTCGCCACTATTCGCCACTTTCAGCGTGATGGTGTCACGGCCGACATTAAGTTCTATGTCGCCAGCCTCTATCAGCATTTCACCTGGAATCATGATGCACTCTCGCAAGCAGAAAATTTAAGGAATCGGGTTATGGACGGTGACCAGCTTGGTGCCATCAGGAAAAGTCGCCTCCACCTGTATGTCCGGTATCATTTCGGCGATACCATCCATGACGTCGGCACGTGTGAGAATTTTGCTGCCATCCGACATCAGTTCAGCCACCGTCTTGCCGTCACGCGCGCCTTCCATGATGGCAGCAGAAATCAGCGCGATCGCTTCCGGATAATTCAGTTTGAGGCCACGCGCCATGCGCCGCTCTGCCAGCAAACCAGCGGTAAAAATGAGTAACTTATCTTTTTCTCTTGGCGTCAGTTCCATCGCATCCTCTATTGCAAAACACTACTAATAAACATAAACAATTTAAAAACAGCACAGCCCGCTTACGCATATTCCATGCGGGTTTCCAGCCTGCATGGCCTGCAGACCGCATGGGATATGCGCGCTGGGCCTGCCTGTTTTTTATTTCTTCAGGTATTCCAAATTCTTAATGCGACCGCCTCACGCCCCATGATTTCAGGGCGCAAATAACGCCAGGCCATGAGCATCAGCGCCCTCGCCATTTCACTGGCGTTGCCCAGATAGCGCACCACAATCACCGCCTTGAGCTGGGTCACGCCGAAGCTTCCTGCACCATCCAGCAAGGCACTAGCCTCTTCACGCAAGGCAGCTATCACAGCCGCCGGTACCGTCTTGCCGGCTCCGAGCAAAGTAGCGCAGACCGTATTGCCACCCAAGCCCAGCAAGCCCGTCATGGCCAGACTGCCGCCAGTGACTGCGCCTTGCTCAAACCAGATCAATTTACCTTCGCGGCGTATCGTGCTGTGCTGAGATATTTTCCCGGAATGAAAACTTTCACCCGAGGCGGTGCGGCCAAAGCACAAAATATCGCAGCCGATAAAACTGGCGTCCTTCGCCAAGTTGATGGTTTGCGATAGCTGTACGTGGGCGGCATCAAAAAATATCGTCTCTTGCGGCAGCCATTCGACACTGGCTGCTTGCTGCACCATCATTTGTACGCTCTGCTTAGAAATTTTTCCGTTGGCCTTGTACCACTTAGCTGCCCCTGGCGTGGCCAGCAAGGCGTGCGCATTCGCTTGCACGCTCAGTGCAATTTCCAACTGATCGCCACCGACTACGCCACCCGGTGGATGGACAATAATCGCATGACAAATTTGTCCGCCCTCCGGGTACAGCGCTTTTTGCACGCGTAAAGGGCCGACATGCGAACGCTCGGTGAGGCGGGTGGTGCCGCCATCATCGCTAAAACTCAAACGCAGCTTGGCCTGCCACGGCGCAATGGCTATCGGTGCCGATGTTTGTTCCTCCCGCAAGGCTAGATCGCTAGGCATATGGCTATACCGCCAGGTGACGTTTTACGTCTGCGCCGTCCATCGCCGCTTGCGTGCCAGACGCCACCACTTCACCACGCGACAGCACCACAAATTTATCGGCCAGTTCGCGGGCAAAATCAAAATATTGTTCGCACAGGATAATGCCCATGTCACCGCGTTCGCGCAGCAGGCGTATCACCCGGCCTATGTCCTTGATGATGGACGGTTGTATGCCCTCGGTAGGCTCATCAAAAATGATCAGCTTGGGTTCTGCCAGCAAGGCGCGTGCAATCGCCAGTTGCTGTTGCTGGCCACCGGACAAATCGCCGCCGCGCCGCTGCAGCATTTCTTTCAGCACCGGGAACAATTCGTAGATGTCGCCCTTGATATGCGATGCTTGCCGGGCTGATTTGGTCGCCATCCCCATCAGCAGATTTTCTTCTACGGTCAGGCGGGCAAAAATCTCGCGCCCCTGCGGTACGTAGGCGATGCCTAATCTGGCGCGTTCATGCGGCGTTAATTTGCTGATGTCACGGCCCTCCAGCTTGACCGATCCACTACTGACCGGCAGCACGCCCATCATGCATTTGAGCAGCGTGGTTTTGCCGACCCCATTGCGTCCCAGCAAAGTGAGGCACTCGCCTTTTTTTACCGTCAGCGAAATCCCGCGCAAGGTATGCGAGGAGCCGTAATATTGATTCAGTTGTTCTACTTCTAACATTGTGCGTCCCAGATCAGCGTCCCAAATATACTTCGATGACACGTTCGTCGTTTTGCACTTGCTGCATCGTCCCCTCGGACAATACAGCCCCTTCATGCAGCACCGTGACCTTGCCTTGCTGCGCAATCTCGGTGACAAAACCCATGTCATGCTCGACCACCATGATCGAATGCTTGCCGCGCAATTCATTCAGCAGTTCGGCGGTGCGGGCGGTTTCTGCATCCGACATGCCGGCCACCGGCTCATCGAGCAAAATCAATTCCGGCTCCTGCATCAAGAGCATGCCTATCTCCAGCCATTGCTTCTGCCCGTGCGACAGCAAACCGGCCGCGCGCGCCTCTTGCCCGTTCAGGCGTATCAGCTTCAAGATTTCTTCTATCTTGCCGCGCTGCTCAGAATTGAGTCTAAAGAATAGACTAGGCTTGACGCGCTTATCCATCTTCATCGCCAGTTCCAGATTTTCGAACACGCTATGCTGCTCAAACACGGTAGGGCGTTGAAACTTGCGGCCGATACCGGCATGCGCAATCTGTACCTCGTTCATCTTGGCCAGATCAATAGTCTGACCAAAAAATGCGCTGCCCGAACTTGCCTTAGTCTTGCCGGTAATGACATCCATCATGGTGGTCTTACCCGCACCGTTTGGGCCTATGATGCAACGCAATTCGCCAACCGAGATATCCAGCGTGAGTTTATTCAAGGCCTTAAAGCCATCGAAGGACACGGTAATATCGTCCAGATACAGAATAGCCCCATGCGTGGTATCGACCCCGGCACTCTTGACGCGGCCATAATTGACGCCGTAATCAGCACGGCTACCCGGCTCTTCACTCAGATAGGTTTCGCCAGATTTGAGTACTTTGCTCATAGCGACTCCGGTGTTTGCTTAAGTTTTTTGAATTTTTTCAGCATGCCCAAGATGCCCTCTTGCATGAACAGGGTCACCAGAATAAACAGCAGGCCTAGCGCAAACAGCCATAAATCAGGGAAGGCGGCGGTAAACCAACTCTTCAAACCATTGACGGTAAACGCACCGACGATGGGTCCGAGCAAAGTACCGCGGCCACCGACCGCCGCCCAGATCACCATCTCGATAGAATTGGCGGGCGACATTTCAGACGGATTGATGATGCCCACTTGTGGCGCATACAGCGCACCGGCGACGCCGCACAAGACCGCAGATAAAGTCCAGACAAAGAGCTTAAACCACAGCGTGTCGTAACCGATAAACATCAGGCGCGATTCTGAATCACGCACCGCTTGCAAGACGCGCCCCAGTTTAGAGTTGACGATACTGCGGCACAAAATCAGGGCAGCTAACAATGTGCTTAAGGTCATCAGATACAGCACCGCCTTGGTGCCTGGTGCGGTCACGCTATACCCAAGAATCCGTTTGAAATCGGTAAACCCGTTGTTGCCACCAAAGCCGGTGTCATTGCGAAAAAACAGCAACATAAAGGCAAACGTCATGGCCTGCGTGATGATGGAAAAATACACGCCTTTGATACGCGAGCGAAACGCAAAGTAGCCAAACACAAATGCCAGCACGCCCGGCACAAGCAACACCAGCGCCATGCAATACCAGAAGTTGTCGGTCATGGCCCAATACCATGGATAAGTTTTCCAGTCGAGAAACACCATAAAATCGGGCAAATGACTTTGGTACACACCATCGCGGCCTATCGCGCGCATCAGATACATGCCGTGCGCATACGCGCCCAAGGCGAAAAACACCCCATGTCCTAAGGATAAAATGCCGGTATAGCCCCACACCAGATCGAGCGCCATCGCTGCCAGTGCATAGCACATGAACTTGGCCACCAGACCCAGCATATAGCTAGACACATGCAGCGCATGACCATCGGGGAAACTCAGATTAAGTAGCGGCAGTAAGGCGGCAATCACGCTGCAAACCGTAATCGCCATCCAGACCGGGCGGGCAAACAAAGGCTGATGCTTCACTAGCTTATTGATGGCGATGGTATTCATTCGACGCTCCTGCCTTTCAAGGCGAACAGGCCTTGCGGGCGGCGCTGGATAAAAATAATGATAAAAATCAGGATGAAAATTTTGCCCATCACGGCACCGGCAAACGGCTCCAGGAATTTATTCACTTCGCCCAAACCAAACGCGGCGATCACGGTGCCGGCCAACTGCCCTACCCCGCCCAGCACCACCACCATAAAAGAATCGACGATATAGCTTTGTCCCAGATCCGGCCCGACATTACCCAACTGCGACAAGGCCACGCCACCCAGACCGGCAATCCCTGAACCCAGCCCGAAGGTCATCATGTCGACCTTGGCAGTGGAGACACCGACGCAATCGGCCATACGACGGTTTTGCATCACCGCCCGCACAAATAGGCCGAGCCGGGTTTTATTGAGTATTAGCCAGACCGCCAACACCACAAACAAGGAAAAAAATACGATGACGATGCGGTTGTAGGACAGCACCAGCGAACCCAGCACCGTCACGCCACCGGACATCCAGGATGGATTGGCGACCTCGACGTTTTGAGCGCCAAAAATGCTACGCACCGTTTGCATCAACATCAGGCTGATGCCCCAGGTGGCCAGCAAAGTTTCGAGCGGGCGTCCATACAACCAGCGTATCACCGTGCGTTCAAGCGCGATGCCAACCGCGGCGGCGACGATAAAGGCAGCCGGCAAGGCCACGATCAAATAGGCATCAAGCGCGGCCGGCAAATAGCTGCGAAACAGCATCTGCACCACATACGTGGTGTAGGCACCGATCATCAGCAGTTCGCCATGCGCCATGTTGATGATGCCCATCAGGCCGAAGGTAATCGCCAAACCAAGAGCCGCCAGTAGCAGCACGCTACCGAGAGAAATACCGTACACCAGATTGCCAACAAATTCGGTCAGCGCCAGATGACTATCGAGCGCTTTTAGGGTTGCCGCTACTTCGCGGCGCACCGCTTCATCCGGCTCTGCGTAAAGACCATCCGCCGACTTTTCTAGCATCGCTTGCAACACCGGCTTGAGATTAGCGTTATTGGTTTCCGCCAGGGCATGCGCGGCCTGCCTGCGTATCGCCGCATCGGGCGACTGCAGATTGGCGCTTGCCATCACCATTCTTAGTATCGCCAGTATCTCGTCATCCGGCTCTTTGCTGATGGCGATTTTTATCAGTGGAATTTGTTCTATGGCTGCGCTTTTTTGCAATTCTAGCGCGGCGCTAAGGCGCACCGTGCGCTCGGGCGAGAGTAATTTAAAACCTGATAATGCGCCATCGACGACGGCGCGCAAACGGTTATTCACGGTCACACCATCGATACCATCGGGTGTCTCGCTAGTCTGGCCGCTAAGCGGATGAAAAGCTTTACCGTCTGCCACGATCAGGAACTCGCCATCGGGTGTGCTGTAGGCGCTATCGTTTTTTAAGGCGTTCAAGACCTGCTGCGCCTCGGGGCTGGCGAGTGCCGCAATCTTGGCTACCGCCGCTATGCGCGCATCCGGGTCGTCGCCCGTCAACGGCTTGAGCAACGCCGCGTCGATAGCGGCAATTGCACTAAGCGCATGGGTGCAAAGTAAGAATGCTATATAAAGTTTGCTGGAAAGACGCATATTGCTGCCATTGGGTTTTCGCCGTCTTCCTTTTTTTAAGCATTACAAATCAATCTAAGCCGGACTCAAGCTCCCTCTCCCGCAGCGGGAGAGGGTTGGGTGAGGGAGATTCAGATTCTTAAAATGCTAGAGTTCCAGGAATTATTGCGGCTTGAAATTACTTGAGAAAGTGCGTTGCTCTACCGCCCTCACCCCCAGCCCCTCTCCCGCAAGCGGGCGAGGGGAGCTTATGTCGCTGCGCTTTGTAAAAACTACAGCTTCTGCTTAGTTTCGTTACCGGCGATATACGGGCTCCAAGGCTGCGCACGTATCGGCCCCTTGGTTTTGTAGACCACACTGAACTGACCGTCACCTTTGATCTCACCTATCATGACCGGCTTATGCAGATGATGGTTGGTGGCATCCATGGTCAGCGTAAAGCCCGATGGTGCCTTGAAGGTCTGCCCTGCCATCGCCGCAATCACTTTATCGGTATCGGTCGTTTTGGCTTTTTCTACCGCCTGCTTCCACATATTGATACCGACATAGGTCGCTTCCATAGGATCATTAGTAACGACCGTGCTGGCATTCGGCAGTTTTTGCGCCGCTGCGTAGGCTTTCCATTTTTTGATGAACTCATCATTCACAGGATTTTTCACCGACTGGAAATAATTCCAGGCTGCCAGATGACCGAGCAAAGGCTTAGTGTCAACGCCGCGCAATTCCTCTTCACCAACCGAGAAGGCAACTACAGGAACATCGGTGGCTTTCAAGCCCGCATTACCGAGTTCTTTATAGAACGGCACGTTGGAGTCACCATTAATGGTAGAGATCACGGCAGTCTTGCCGCCTGCCGAAAACTTCTTGATATTCGCGACGATGGTCTGGTAATCCGAATGGCCGAATGGTGTGTAGACCTCGTCGATGTCTGTGTCTTTCACGCCTTTTGATTTAAGGAAAGCGCGCAGGATTTTATTGGTCGTGCGTGGATACACATAATCGGTGCCGAGCAAGACAAAACGCTTGGCAGCGCCGCCTTCTTTACTCATCAAATATTCGGTCGCCGGTATCGCTTGCTGGTTCGGTGCCGCACCGGTGTAGAACACATTTTTTTCCAACTCTTCACCTTCATATTGCACCGGGTAAAACAGTAGACTATTGAGTTCTTTAAATACCGGCAATGTCGATTTGCGCGAAACCGAAGTCCAGCAACCAAACACCACGGCCACCTTGTCTTGCGAGATCAGTTGACGCGCTTTTTCTGCAAACAAAGGCCAGTTCGACGCCGGATCAACGATCACAGGTTCTAGCTGTTTGCCCATCACGCCGCCCTTTGCATTGATCTCGGCGATCGTCATCAGGGCCACGTCTTTCAAGGACGTTTCCGAGATCGCCATAGTACCGGAGAGCGAGTGCAAGATACCAACCTTAATTGTATCGGCAGCCATCGCCTGAGACATCCAAACGTTGGCAACGAGTGTCATAGCGCCTAGTGCGCTAGCCTTCAAAATCATGCGACGTGACATAAATTCTCCTAGATAAAAAGAAAAAAACGGCAAAAATAAAGGCAAAAAAGTGTGAACCTGCGACTTCACTACCTTAGTTAGCAATATTGATGCCACTCCCACTCGCCCTGATTTAATGCTTAAGCGGCTAATTATTTTGCCAACATGGTGCATTTATAAGGAGCGCCCTTGCTGCTGCACTGAATAAGGGCGACAAATCACCACAAACAGGAGGTGTGAATCTTGACAAAAGCCCAGACAAAAACATTAGCAAAAACCTGGGCATCAAATTTGGCGGCAAGCAGATACCGTGATCTTGCAAGGTCGCAACAAAATTTCGGTATACTGCCGAGTTAGATGTTTTACTCTAACTTTATTTAGCAGCAAATAGCGATGAACAATCTTAATTTTAATGAAACGAAATGGAGCAAGGCATGATTTCAACTACCGGAAAACGCAACCTGATGGCGGCAATTTTAGTGATCAGCAGCAGTCTTTCCAGCCATGCCAGCGCCATCGAAGTGGCGGGCGTAAAACTTGACGACAATCAGCAGGTCGCCAATACGGACTTAAAGCTCAATGGCGCTGGGATACGCTACAAGGCCATCTTCAAAGTCTATGTCGCGGGTCTGTACCTCAAAGAAAAGAAAACCACGGTTCCTGAAATTTTGGGCGTGGCCGGACCTAAGCGCGTCACGCTGGTGATGTTGCGCGGTTTGAGTAACGAGGATTTTGGACGTGGCTTCGTAACAGGCATCCAACAAAATACTGAAAAGGCCGAGAAAGCCAAACTCATCGCACAATTTGTACGCTTCGGAGAAATGTTTGCCTCCGTCCCTGAATTAAAAAAAGGCGACGTCCTGATCTGCGATTGGCTGCCTGGGGTCGGCACCGTGATGTCCTTAAATGGCAAGCAGATGGGTGAACCGTTCTTGGATGTAGCTTTCTACAACGCGATTCTGCGTATCTGGCTAGGAGAAAAACCTGTCGATAGCGGCTTGAAAAAAGCCATGATGGCCGATACCAGCGATGACAATAAAAGCAGCTATCGCTAACGCTGGCAACCTGGTCTGAATTTTAAAACCGCGGCAGTAATCTCGCACTTACGCCAACACTTACGCCAACACTTACGCCAACACTTCTTCAAGCGATTAATCCAGCGCACTAACATATTAGCGTCAGCCATTTTTGTACGCCCGCTCTGCTGTAGTGCAGCATAAGACAGGCATACAGGTTAGAATCACGCCTGTTGAAAATACTAGAGGACGAACACCATGACTTTACCTAGCAGCAGCGGTCTTACACCTCAGCAATTATTTGAAAACAACAGAAAATGGGCCGCGGCGATTAGCGCCAAAGATGCCGATTTTTTCAAAAAACTCGCCTCACAGCAAAGTCCCGAATACTTATGGATAGGCTGCTCCGACAGTCGCGTTCCAGCCAATGAACTACTGGGTTTGTTGCCGGGCGAATTATTCGTCCACAGAAATATCGCCAACGTGGTGGTGCATTCTGATCTCAATTGTCTATCGGTTTTGCAATTTGCGATTGATGTCTTGCGCGTCAAGCACATCATCGTCTGCGGTCACTATGGCTGCTCGGGCGTACACGCCGCGATGACAGGTCGCCGCGTGGGCTTGGCCGACAATTGGCTGCGCCACGTGCAGGATGTGCATCAGAAACATGAACGTTATCTGGGCGAGGTCTTGACGATGAAAGAACGCTCGGACCGTCTATGCGAACTCAATGTGATAGAACAAGTAGTTAACCTGTCGCAGACGACCATCGTGCAAGACGCCTGGGAACGTGGGCAAGAATTGACCGTACATGGCTGGGTCTACGGCCTGCAAGATGGTTTATTGAGTGAACTGGGCATGTCTATCAGTTCGCCAGCCATGCTGGCCCCGCATCTGGAACGCAGCCTGGCGCGGTATCAAGACTAACTAGCCGGCTAACGGGGCGCGCATAAGCCCGGTAGCTTGGCGGTATTTTTGCTTGTTGTTGCCTGGTCTAATTTTTTACTTCTTTTGTAGTCGTGCGATTGCTGGCCGGTGGTAGACCGGCGAAGTGTATTCGCATGGCGACAGCACGATACAGTCTGTCGCAGAAGAACTCAATATAAAATTACAAATGCTCAAGATTTGGATGAAAAGAAAAATGTAAAGTGGTCCCGTCTGTCCAGACAAATATCGACTTAGTACCTTTTCAGCGGCAGTTGCACAGCGGTGTCTCGGTTTTGCTTCTGCTGTTGACTCCAGCTTTATGATCGAGCAATCCTCTGTGGAGTGTGTCCTATACTTTTTTTGAGCCAGTCCAACTCAATATTGAGCTGGCCAATCTTGGTGTACAAGCGATCTGGGGCATTCTGCATACTGGCTGGTTTCGGCCCTCGTTTAGCATCAAACAAACTACCCGCGCTTTCCAACAACTCTTTTTTCCACAAACTAACATAGGTCGGGTGGACTCCATGCTCTTGAGCGATCTGATTGTCTGTCTTTAAACCTTTGATCGCCTCAATCGCCACCTTGGCTTTTTCCGCTCCACTAAAATCTTGCACTTACTTTCACTCATGTCCTGCATTCCTCTTTTTGACAGGCACTAGCTTAAACTGTTGTCCGGATTTGTGGATCCAATATACAGCTTCGAATACATAGAAATCTTTTAAAATCGAACCCATCAGCATTCAACTATTAGTCGCCAATTCAATGCATTGATTCATCGATCGATGGACGAATATTAAAATAACATTCAGCTGATGGAAAACGAAATATCAAGGGAACCTCAAAAATGACAAAAAAATTTGAGTTTTTATTCAGATGTTTTTTTATAAGCTTCTTTTATCGCAATATATCTAGCCAACTCAGTAAGATTGTCGCTTAGTTTTTTTATTGTAACGCCCATAAAGACAAAAACTATTAATCCAGCCATAACAAAAAAATATAACAAGAGATCGGATCCACGACCAACACCAAGTTGATTCGCAAGACTAGTTGCGTAATCTGGATTTAGAACGAAAAATATAGCAAATATTGATGAAATAATTAAAAAACCCGGAAAAAAACGTACTCTACCCCGTTGAACAAATGCAAAAAGCATTAAAAATAAAAAAAATAGTAACAAAAAATAGCGCATTTAATTAACCGTGTAATTTAGAGAAAAAATGATCCAACAATATCGAGATAGAGTTAGAAAGTCGCTGTCCTTTGGCTATTGAATACTCTGTATAAACAATCGTTACCGGACATTCTGCGTAGGTAAGTTTGTGTTTTCCTATCAAATCAATGATTTCCGAGGCATGGGACATTCTATTTTGTTTAATTTTAATGACCTTTGCAGCTTTATTACTAAGCATACGAAGTCCATTATGCGCATCAGTTAATTTTACTCCGCTAACAATATTGGTAAAAAAAGTTGCACACTTCAAAAAAAATCTTTTAAATTTTGATATACCGATAGCATTACCAAGAAATCTCGAACCCAGAACAACATCAAGATTTTGGGAAACAATAAGTTCATACATTTTCAATACATCTTCTACCCGATGCTGACCATCGGCATCGTAGGTTGAAATATACATCGCGCCCTGACTCAATGCGAAGGAAATTCCTGTTTGCAGTGCAGCCCCTTGACCCAAATTAATCGGATGCTTTATATACCATGTACTAGTCGATTTGATTTGTTCAGCGGTATCGTCACTAGAACCGTCATCAATAACAACGATGTTACTAAATGTCTGCAGAGCCTCTTCCAATACTGCTCTAATGACTGATCCTTCATTGTATGCTGCTACAACTAACCATATATTGTCATTCACTAAATTCTCCAGCTAAACCTAAAAAAACTACACCCAATAAAATAAGTACTATGCCTGACATTTGAATTATTTTTAATTTTTCATCCCAGATCACATAACCAGCAAACACAACTATTGCAATTGACATTGCAACAAATGGATACGCATAAGACAATGAAATTTTTCTTAATAACCATATCCAATATATTGTTAATACCCCATAAAGTGAGATCGCCGCATAAAATTTGAAAGATTTCATTAAGGAAAGAAAAAGGTCCATTAAACTATTTCCATGCAAACTCAACGCAACACTTTTAAATAAAATTTGGCCAAGAACCATTCCTAAAACATATATCGACAAATAAATAAAATTAGACACATTATCCTCTTTACTCAACAAATACCGCAGAGCAATTCGCTCCATTTTCTTTATCAACCCTATAAATCACACCACCGATTTTATCAAAGGCCATTCTGTATTTAATCCAAAATTGACTCTCAATTTCATCAATATAAAGAAAATCGACAGAACATATTGCTTGTTCAAATAAATAAAGTTTTGATGGATCGACATCCGTGTTTCTTAAATTCCCATTTTGATAAAAATTTAAGCCTGCAGGATAAGGCAGAACCTTGTATGGCATTACTTTCATCCTAAAAACATAATACATTAATGAATTTTTATCACTATTGATGTACCAGATTGCCCCATTTTTTTGAGCTCCAAAAACAGCTTTTATTTTTGACGCTTTCATTGAAAATTCGGTATTAAGTGACGATGATGTTCTTTTTTTTACCGGAAATATGTCTGAAATGGGGAGCGCAATTTGTCTTGATGCGAAGACAACTAACAATAAACTTATCCACAGTTGAAACTCAGACGCAGTTTCCATCCACGTTCGCAGTTGAATTGCGAATAATGGAAAAATCAAAACACATAAATATCTGGAAAATGAGTACGGATCGGCTCCCCAAGGAGTTCCCGCTCGTATAAGACTAAGAAATATTAAATATGCTACTAGTATCAACGAAGAAAAAATAAAAACGACTAATGATTCTTTTTTATTTTTTGCAAATATTAAAAATATGACGGAAATACAAAATACAAAAAGTAAAAGTTGCCACAAAGAAAAATCGAAGATAACCTTAAGGAGAACTGGCTTTGGACGAAATAAACTCGTGTGCGGAAATTTATTTTGCATGACACCAATTACATTTTCGATGACTTTAGAAAATACGGAATATTGACCGTTAAAAAGTTCATTGAAATCAATAACTTTTATCGCTAACCCATAGTAATTAACATAAATAGACCACGACAAAAAACTAACGCCGACTACTAACATCAATATTAAACCGTGCTTAAATAACTTCCCTAAATTGCAAGATTGAGAAGTTTTCAACTTATAGAGATACAGCACGATTATAAATGCAGAAAAAATTAGCCCGACATGTTTGGTAATTACTATTGTCGTTACCAGTATACATATTGAAAATATATCATTATGCGTTGGAGTGATTTTTTCCAACAAAATACTTAGAGTTAATAAAATTAGAAGAGATTGAATCGTATCTACATATAGAGTCAGAACAAGCGATTGGAAGAAAAAAACATACGCAAAAAAACAAGCAAGTACTTTGATCCAATTTTTTCGGTTTGCCCATTCGTTTGAAAGGCCTCCAAAAATAGAAAAAACTAAAATCCAATTCAAAAAATATGGCCCTGAGGACGAATCTTCGAGGTTAAATTGAACAGCTAAATGTCGCCATAGTGATAAGCCTGGTACATAATCAGGAAATAACAATAAATTAGCGTCCGTATGCAATTCTCGATTGACTTTAAGAAATTCAATTTGTGCTCCCCAATGAGAATATTCATCCCAAGCACAATAATCACTTCCCCATGACGCAATATACGAAAGTAAAAAAATCCCTAAAAATAGATAAAATCTGCCAACGAGAAAATTATATTTTTGTGGTTTTTTGTAGTACGACAAAACAAAAATAACGAATCCTAATATTCCAATATATTGAATTAATTGAGTACTAAATATCAATAAGTGAAACAAACTAAAACTATATAAAATTATAGTAATTAAACAAAATGAGACCGGCAAATCATAATTATTCTTTGACCCACGAAGGATTGAAAAAAAACAAGAACAACCAAATAGAACAAAAAATAGATAGATATAACCAGTCATGCTGAATTTCTCGGGCAGAAAAAAAATGAGGGGATGTGCACGTTAATAGAACAAAGAATGTTGCTTTATTGACTACTTAGGTGCTGCGTAAATTTCGCGACTTAAGATGTAGTTGGCAAAATGATAATTTCATTTTTATTTGCAATATTGTAATCGGTTCCTTAGGGGCATGACAAGAATGTTTCAATTTTGTGTTAATCGATTCGTTGGCTCAAGTATCGCCAGCGGCAATTCAAGTACCCTACCCAAATAGTCTCAACATCAAGTCTCGTTTCAGCACGTGCGATAAACTCTCCGTTTTTGATCAGTGCACGCTCGTTGGAAATGGCTCGGCGTATATCGTTAAGTGGATCCGACTGACCAGACAAATGTCTTGCGCGCTCTTCCCATCCGCTCCTTTATTTAGCCGAATTTGGCCGACTCTGTTTAGTCTGGGTAGCACTGACATCTACGATACTGATGTTTCCTGCCGTGATGTAGAGCTTCCTGCTGTTGAGTTGATCGTTGAATTCTTTGAGCAGCATTTCCCAGAAATCGGAGAAACAATAAATCATGCGTCATTTGCTTTTCTAGTTACGGGTCAGAGCGTGCGTACCATGACGGTAATGCAGAGCTTTGAACATTATCAGTGGCGACCGGGCTATTTATCCTCTGGCTTTACTGTGAATTCCATTCAATGGTACATGCAGATCAACGAGTCCGGTGAGGGCTTTGTGCTCTACAACTAAGGAGGTCACCAAGACTACGTTGTTTGATGCTTTTTCACCTAGTGATTATTACCTCTTAGTCAATTAAGCTGATGCGAAGGCTGCACTTAAAGCAACACCTTGCTCTTTTTTATCGTGCAAAGGTTGCAAGTTAACGCTAAACGTGCTGAGTTCAACCCAATACCGAACTTCAGTCTTTATGATGTAAGCAATTTTTCTATTCACCTTTATATTGGCAGTTCAACTTTTTTGTGTAATTCTCAATACACCCTTTCTGGTGGAGACGTACAACACATTGTTGACATCAATAGCAAGTCCCGTAACACCACCACGACTACCCATAAGACTTTCTAATGAAATACCTTGCGATGAATCCTTTCCAACTATGGTTGTCACTAATCCTGCTGGATTAATCTTGCGGATCGTGTTGGAATCGACAACATACAAATTCCCCGAGCTATCTATAGTTAAGGCAGTCAGTGACTGGAAGCGAGCATCGGCACCAAGTCCGTCCACAATGATAGGATTCCCACCCGTGATTTGCGGTTTACCGGCCAAGGTAGTCACTAACCCTGTTGAACTAATCTTACGAATTGTACATTTCTTTGTATCAGTCAAATACACATTCCCGACTGCGTCGACCGCGATGCCATTGATAGAGTCGAAACGAGCGTCAGCACCTTGACCATCTGAATAGCCCTCTAAACCAGGACTTCCAGCGAGCGTCTTTACTAAGCCCAATGGACTAATTGTACGAATTGTTTGATTTCCGTCAGCCACATACACATTTCCCGCCGCATCAACGGCGATATCGCCAGGGTAAGAAAATGTCGCGGCAGTACCGAGGCCGTCGGCAGCACCCCAAACGCCTAAGTTTCCGGCCATTGTCGTTACTAAACCGGTTGAACTAATTTTCAGAACCCTATGATTAAGATTATCAGTGACATAAGCATTATTGCCCACGTCCATTGCTAATTTGCAACTAAAATCGCAATATCTGAAGAACCCGAAGTAAAGATATTCATTAAGTTTTAGACTCAAGTTATTCACTGGCGTCGTTACCTGTCCCATTGAATTAATCTTACGTAAACTTCTATTTTCTGCGTCGATCACGTATACATTACCTGCAACATCTGCGGTTATATCTCCTAGATAACCAAAACTAGCCTTAATCCCAACGCCATCGGCCGAACCGGAATTCAAAATACTCCCCGCGAGAATAGATACCGCCAATCCATCAGTGCTGATTTTACGGATAATATGATTTTCTTGATCTGTTACTAAAATATTGCCTGCTTTATCAATAGCAATGCCAAAAGAAACTCGCAAATCTCCACTTACTAATAAGGTTGTTACCTGTCCATTAGGACTTATTTTGCGGAGACTATCGATTTTAGAGGTGGGATAACGATCCATTATAGAGGAGGGAAGACGATCTATTACATAGACATTTCCCATTGCGTCAGCTACCAAACAAATTGGTGCAAAAAACTTAGCAGCAGTTCCACGTCCATCGAGCATTCCTACGCTATGAGGACTACCAGCGAATACCGTTACCATCCCATCAGAGCTAATTTTTCGGATAGTTGCATTCCCAGAATCGACCACATACAGATTTCCCGCTGCATCCGCGGCGATACCTGTAGGACGGTCAAAACGAGCTTCCGTACCGCGACCGTCAGTCGAACCCGCAACACCGGAGCTTCCGGCAAAGGTCGTAACCTGGCCGTTAAGGCTAATCTTACGGATCGTATGTTTATTGGTATCGGTTACATAAACATTTCCCGTTGGATCAACTGCCACTCCTGTAGGATCACCAATTAGAGCCTGAGCGATGTTTCCGTCACGCGAATCATCTGATCCATTTTTTCCAGTCACAGTTGTCACTAAGCCTGCCGGGCTAATCTTGCGAATAGATCGGTCGTTATTATCAGTTACATAAACATTACCAGCAGCGTCTACGGTTAAGCCCACAGGTCTGGAAAAGCTGGAAAGAGCACCAAGCCCGTCGTTTGCACCATCAAGCAAAGGGTTTCCTGCAAACGTAGTCACTAAACCGACCGCACTAATTTTGCGAATGGTTCTGTTACCGGTATCAGCGATATAGGTATTTCCCAGCCGATCGACAGCCACCGCTGTAGGGTAAGAAAAACTTGCAGAGCGACCTGGACCATCTACATTCCCTTCTCCAGCGACCGAGCCGGCAAATATGGAAATCGCCGCCGTTGTTATTTTTACGTCATTGCTGATTGCGGTACCTTTCGAATTGCGTACCAATACGCTCCAGCGACTGCTGGTATCGGACATCAATGTTTCCGTTAGCATATAGCTGGCAGTGGTTGCCCCGTTTATGTCAACACCATCTCGCTTCCATTGATAGCTCAAAGGTGCATCACCACTTGCCACTACTGAGAAAGTTGTGGTCGAACCGATCGAATTAAGAATCTGATTTGTTGGCTGTGTAACAATGACTGGCGCATTACTTAGGGGCGCGGGAGGAACGACAGGATTGGCGTCCGATGAGCCGCCACCACAAGCACTAATGAAGCACGCAGCAGTCAATGTCAGAATAATCCAGAGAATCCGCGAGTTCAGATTATGGCGATTGATTTTCAAAACGGCTCCATGCTTTAGAATGATTTAGTAATATAATTATAACAGAAAGGCGATTTTTATTATCAACAATACACCCCACCCAAAGAAAGAGGTAATATCGTTCGTCAAGGCTTCTTTTTAGAATCCGTACGGCATAACGTAGGGGTCTGATTTAATGGTCCGTTCATAATGTCGACTGGGCAGCTCTTCATAAAGTAGGGAGACTAAACGTGGCCGCAAACACTGGTATTTGCGATATGAACGTGTCACACTGCGGCTCAATGCAATTCATATTGAATCACGTGGAAGGTGCATGAACCCGATTTCAGTCGGTTCACATTTGACTGCTAAGCGCGTTTTTGCCAGTTTCAGCCGAATGAGGCCGTACGCGCTCAGCACTCGCCCAGAGCTCCTGATAGGCCACATTTCCCCCGATCCTGATGGCAATAAGATCTGCGTCTGCTGCCATGATGCCGAAGCTGAACTTTAGAATTTAGCGGTTTAGAATTTAACGATTTTCCAATTTGCCGTCGCGCAGCTTGAGTCTGTGCACACCCGGTAAGGCGATCAGGTCTCTGTCGTGGCAGACCATGATGACGCTGCTACCTTCTTTGATTAAATCCGGTATCAAGGCAATCACTTGCTCGCGCGCTTCGCCGTCGAGGTTCGAGGTCGGCTCGTCGAGTAGCAATAGAGCCGGATGCAGCACTTTGGCTCTGGCCAGCGCGACTCTTTGCTTCTCGCCACCAGACAAAGTAGTCGCCAGCTGGTCGCGCAGATGTGCGATGCCGGCCCAAGCCAGCGCTTGTTGCAAGGCGATTTTTTGTTGCGCTAGCGGGATGCCGCGCAGCTTCAAGCCATACAGGATATTGCCAGCTACCGTATCGGCAAACATGATGGGGTGCTGATGCACATAGACTATGCTGTCGCGCAAGACCCGCGGGTAGGCCGCCCAGTCTATCGCCGCACCGCGGAACTGCGCCTGCGCTATCTGCGCTTGATCGAGGCCACTGAGTATGCGTAACAAGGTGCTTTTGCCAGCGCCATTGATGCCGGTCAGTACATAGGCGCTCTGGGTTTCTATCGTCAGGCTAGCTATGTCGAGCAGCCATTCACGCGCCGGGCTCTGTTGCGATTGCGTGCCGCAGGGCTTACGCAGGCCTTGTAGCTGTAGCAGTATGCTCATCGCTGCCGCCCATATTGAGGTGTATCGCCTTGCAGGAATAATAGTGCGGCGTTGAGCAGTAGCGCCAGCGCAATTAAGACGACACCTAATGCGATGCCCTGAGCGAATTCACCCTTGCTGGTTTCTAGTGCGATGGCGGTGGTGATGGTGCGGGTCTGGCCGGCGATATTCCCGCCTACCATCATGGCGCAACCGACTTCAGAAATGACACGCCCAAAGCCATAAATCAAAGCAGCCATGACGCCAAAGCGCACTTCGTGCATGACCGTGAACATCACTTGCCAGCGTCTCGCACCTAAGGTAATAGCGGTCTCGGCCAGACGTGGATCGGCCGCCTGCACCGCACTTAAAGTGAGCGCGGTCAACACCGGCAAGGCGATCAAAGCTTGGCCGAAGATGATGCCCGACTGAGAAAATAACCAGTGCAAGGAGCCGAAAGCGCCCTGACGGCTGAGCAGCAAATACAGCAGCAAGCCTATCAAGACGGTGGGTAGCGAGAGCGCTGCCTGCACCAGCCAGATCAGCACCCGGCGTCCGCGAAACTGCGAGCTGGCAATCAAATAACCCGCCAGCACCGCAGGTACAGTCGCCAGCGCCAGGCCGAGCACGGAGGTCTTGAGCGAGACCCAGACGATTTGCCACAGCTCTGGGTCACCAGAAAATAGCAAAGCAAAGGCATCCACCACCGCTGCAGAGATACTCATAGGCTAATCATAGATGACTCATAGCTGGCTCAAGAGAAAGCCAAGGCAAGATGAATAATCAAGCTCAGAAGCAATGTTCTGGAGCCGGAAAGCTGCGCTCTTTCACCGCCGCAACATAGGCCAGCACAGCAGCATCAATACTGCTATGCCCTTCCATGAAATTTTTCACAAACTTGGCTTTGCGACCGGGGAACACGCCCAGTAAATCGTGCATGACCAGCACTTGGCCCGAGCAATCCAGGCCAGCACCTATGCCTATGGTGGGAATGAACAGCAGCTCAGTGACTTCTTTACCTAGCGCTGAGGGTATCGCTTCCAGCACCAGCAAACTGGCACCGGCGGCCTGCAAGATCAGCGCATCTTTTTTGAGTAACTCTGCTGCTTCGGCAGTTTTGCCCTGCACCTTATAGCCACCTAGTTGGTGTACCGATTGCGGCGTCAGGCCCAGATGGGCACACACCGGTATCGCCCGCTCGGTCAAAAACTGCACGGTAGGCGCAAGCCAGGCACCACCTTCCAGCTTGACCATCTGGGCACCGGCTTGTATCAAAGTTACTGCGTTATTAAAGGCCGCTTCTGGCGTGCCGTAACTGCCAAACGGCATATCGGCGACCAGCAAGGCGCTCTTATTGCCGCGTGCCACACTCGCCGTATGGTAGGCAATCTCGGCTACCGTCACCGGCAAGGTCGAGCTATGTCCCTGGCTGACCATACCCAGTGAATCGCCGACCAGCAGGATCTCTACCCCGCATCTATCCATCAAGGCAGCGAAGCTGGCATCGTAGCAAGTGAGCATAGTGATCTTGTCGCCCTGCTGACGCTGAGCGATCAACGCGGGTAAGGTTACTGCTTTACGATCTTGTAAATATTCAGCCACAATTTTCTCCACAATTTCTACAATTAAGAATGAGCTGCGCGGCTTTTATTTTCTCTACGCAGGAAAACGTCTCCGGATTACACTAGCTTGCTCTGCACTTGGCACCTAATTTTTCGCCTCACTGAGCGCATTTTAACTTCTAAAAATGAAATACACCGCTGCGATCAGGCACAAACCGGCCCAAACATAATCTAGTTTAAACGGTTGATCCATGTACAACATCGCAAACGGCACGAAGACTAACAGGGTCAATGCCTCTTGTAAAATTTTAAGTTGCGCCAGACTGTATTGAGTGTAACCGATACGATTGGCCGGTACTTGCAACAGATATTCAAACAACGCAATGCCCCAGCTGATCAGCGCGGCGATCCACCAGGCCTTGCCGGAAAGATTTTTCAGATGTCCGTACCAGGCCACGGTCATGAACACATTGGACAGTATCAAGAGGCCGGTAGTTTGCAGAATAATTGGGATTTGCATGGGAGTATCTTGATCAGATCGTCGTTTGCGCATATAGCATGCGCGATTCTGCTGGAAAAATAGTCATACTGGGTAGGAGTATCAGGTAAATTTAAGCCAGAACCTAGACTAATCAAGCCAGCTTACGGATCGCCTGAGCCGCTACGCCGGGCGCAAATTGATGCGCCTCCCCTTTACCCGGTATGCAAATAAAAGGATCTAGCTGCAACAAGGGCAGCAACACAAAAGCACGTTCCGTCATGCGCGGATGCGGCACCGTCAACTCTTCAGTGTGTATGCTTTGATCGGCATACAACAGTAGATCCAGATCCAGAGTACGTGGCGCATTGCGGTACGGACGTTCGCGCCCAAACGCCAGTTCCAGCTCTTGCAAGGCGCGCAGCAAATCGAGTGCGCTCAGCGCTGTGCTCAGCTCGACTACCGCATTCACATAATCGTCACCTAGTGCATCAACCGGCGCACTCAAGAACAAACTCGATTGCGCCCGCAATGCGGTGCCAGGCAATTGCGCCAGACGCTGTATCGCTTGCTGCACGCTCGCCTGCGCATCGCCCAGATTGGCGCCTATGCCTATGAATGCGGCGACTTGCATCTTACTCATCAGCAGCAACAGCCGCGCGTGGCTTACTGCTTGGAGCGCGGCGTGGTTTGCGTTTTTTGCCCGCGCTAGCAGCCGCTTTCGGTTTAGCAGTGAGTAATTCCTCACGTGCGACTTCATCACCATTGATAAAGGCGGTCCACCACTCACCGACTTCGGTTTCGACTTCGCCAGAAGCACAGCGCAGTAACAGGAAATCATAACCGGCCCGCAGGCGCGTGTTTTCTAATAATTTATATGGTGTTTTACCGACGCGTTTTTCAAAGCGAGGCTGCATAGCCCAGATGTCGCGCATGTCCGAGCCTATCTTGCGTTGCAGCGCCAGCGCATCGGTTTGGGCATTGAGCACATCGTCGGCTGCCAGATGCAGTGCCGGTATCGAGAACTCACCGGCAGCGATATACGCATTCCATTTTTCCAAGACCTGATGCCACAGCAAAGAGGCAAACAAGAAACCAGGCGAGACTGGCTTGCCTTGCTGTATGCGCTCATCGGTGCTGGCCAAAGCCAGAGTGACGAACTTCTCGCCCATAGGTTGTTCCAACACCACGTCGAGCAAGGGCATCAAGCCATGATGCAAACCGGCTTTGCGTAATTGCTGCAGACATGCCATCGCGTGGCCGCTCATCAATAATTTAAGCATCTCATCAAACACGCGCGCGCTAGGGACGTTATTGATCAAGGGTGCCATCACCGCGATCGGCGCGCTGGTGGCCGCATCGATAGTAAATTGCAGTTTTGCGGCAAAGCGCACCACGCGCAGCATGCGTACCGGATCTTCGCGATAACGCGCTTCTGGCACGCCGATGATGCGTAAGGTTTTTTTGCGGATATCGGCAATCCCGCCGTGATAATCGAGCACAGTCTGGCTGGCCGGATCGTAGTACATGGCGTTGATGGTGAAATCGCGTCTGACCGCATCTTCATGCTGCTCGCCGAAGGTATTGTCGCGCAACACGCGGCCATGCTCATCCTTGGGCGCAGCTTCGGTAGCGGGGCCACGGAAGGTGGTGACCTCGAGTAAATCCTGACCGAACATCACATGCACGATCTGAAACCTACGCCCGATGATGAAGGCGCGCCGGAATAAACGCTTAACTTGCTCAGGGGTGGCATTGGTTGCGATATCGAAATCCTTGGGTTTCACACCCAATAATAAATCGCGCACCGCGCCGCCGACCACAAAGGCCTTAAAACCGTTTTCCTGCAGCGTCGAAGTGACCCGTATCGCATTTGACGATAGCAATTTGGGATCGATACCGTGTTCTTTGGCCGTCAGCACCTTAGGCTTGCGATTGCCAGCGGACTCATCTGCCGGCGTCTTTACGCCGAGTATTTTGCGTATAAATTTTTTAATCATTGCTCGTTAAATAAGTGAAGAGTAGGCCAGCCCTGCATTTGGGCATGGGCGCTGAGTAGAGCATTGGGATTGGTGGCGACCGGGTGCGTGACGATAGACAACAGCGGAATATCATTTTGCGAATCGCTATAAAAATAGCTGACCGGAAAATCGCTGAGCTGCTTGCCCTGCCCCGCCAACCAGGTTTGCAGATGGTGCACCTTGCCAGCACCTGAGGTCGGCACGCCTAATAGTTTGCCGGTAATTTTACCGTCAGCATCACGTTCAGGTTCGGCCGCAATCAGATGATCTACCCCAAAAGCGGCTGCAATCGGCGCGGTCACGAAACGATTGGTGGCGGTAATGATAACGATCAGGTCGCCCTGATCCTGATGTTTTTCTATCAGCTCTAGAGCGCTAGGCAAGAGTGCAGGCTTGATCACTTCTTGCATAAACTTGGCATGCCACTCATCGAGTTGCGCCCTTGGAAATTGCGCCAGCGTGCCGAGCGCAAACTCCAGATATTCAACAGGATCGAGCGTGCCGGCCTGATACTGGGCAAAAAAATCTGCATTGCGACGGGCAAAGACTTCCGCATCGACCGCACCTATGCGCGTCAAAAACTGCCCCCATTCGTAATCCGAATCGATGGGGATTAAGGTGTGATCAAGATCGAATAAAGCGATATTGCGCATGAAATTTCAATCCAGGTAAGTCAAACTAAATAAGTCAAACTAAGTAAATCAAGCTAAGGAAATCAAACTAAATAAACTCGTAAGTTCGTAATCAATCTTCAGTGTTCGGTTCAGCATTTGTTTCAGCGCTCAGGGTTTGCTGCTGATGCTGCTGCTGATATAGCTGATTGAGTACTTCGCGCAGCAAAGGCAGAGTAATCGGGCGCTTGATCTCTAAAGAATAGTGATCCAGCTGATCAAGCATCTCGGTCAGTGAGCTCATATCACGCCGATAATGGGTAATCAGATAGGGTAACACGCCAGGCGAAATTGTTATACCGCGCGCTTGCGCAGAGCGTTCCAAGGCATCAATTTTATCCTCGTCGGTCAACTCATGCACCTGATAAATCAAGCCCCAGCCGAAGCGGGTACGCAAGTCTTCGCGCACATTGAGTATCATCGGAGGATGATTACCTGCCGCCACCAAAAAACCGCCATGCGCCCGGATCTCGTTAAACAGCGCAAAAGCATCGATCTGCGCCGCAGCCGAGAGCCGCTCGCAATCATCGAGCAGATACAGGGTAATCGCGGGATCATGCACAAACGCGCTTTCCGGCGCATCCGGCGCGATATAGCGCGCGTTTTTGCTCTCGGCCAGCGCATGCAGCAAATGCGTCTTGCCGGCACCGGCGCTACCCC
Source organism: Undibacterium sp. Ren11W (assembly GCF_049340485.1). Classification (NCBI taxonomy): domain Bacteria; kingdom Pseudomonadati; phylum Pseudomonadota; class Betaproteobacteria; order Burkholderiales; family Oxalobacteraceae; genus Undibacterium; species Undibacterium sp. Ren11W. The sequence goes on along the minus strand of NZ_JBMPPB010000005.1, from coordinate 7,743 downwards.
ATAAATACACAAAGCGTTCGCCATACTGACTGCCAGTACGGGCAAAAAATAGACTCAGTAGTTGTGCCAGTTCCGCATTCTGCCCAACCACAAAGGTCTCTAGGGATGGCGGTTGCTCCGCATCCAAATCTAATAGCATTTGCCTCATGACTAAATAAAAAGTCCCCACAAATTTAGCCAACGCTGTTCGCAGCGCGGCCAATAAATATAAAATAAGCTAGAAAATAGGACGTAAGATCTTTTCATCACGCCGCATCAATTCGCGCCCCCAAGCAAAGCAAATCAGAGAAAAACCTAAAAACTAGGTGAATCCTGAGTCGATTTGTTAAAATAGCGGTTTTGCTGGTCTATTTTCTGGCAATTCCGCTATTTTACCGCCTCACGCCCCTCTACTGACGAAAATCATGAGTACTTCTACTTCGGCTACTACGCCTGCAACTACCGCTGTCTCTCTTTCCTACGCCGACGCAGGTGTCGATATGGTAGCTGGCGATGCGCTAGTTGATGCCATTAAACCTTATGCCAAACGCACTATGCGCGAAGGCGTCATGGCCGGCATCGGTGGTTTCGGCGCCATGTTTGAAATCAGCAAAAAATACAAAGAACCAGTTTTGGTCTCAGGCACCGACGGTGTAGGCACTAAACTCAAACTGGCGTTTCACCTGAACCGTCACGACACGGTGGGTATCGATCTGGTCGCCATGAGCGTCAACGATATTCTGGTGCAAGGTGCAGAACCCCTGTTCTTCCTCGATTATTTCGCTTGCGGCAAACTCGATGTAGCGACTGCCACTGACGTCATCAAGGGCATTGCCTTTGGTTGCGAACAAGCTGGCTGCGCCTTAATTGGTGGTGAAACCGCTGAAATGCCTTCTATGTATCCTGAAGGCGAATACGATTTGGCCGGTTTTGCAGTCGGCGCAGTAGAAAAATCAAAAATTATCGACGGCAGCAAAATCGCACCCGGCGACGTCATCCTTGGTTTAGCCTCTTCCGGCATCCACTCGAATGGTTTCTCTTTGGTGCGCAAAATTATCGAGGTCGCAAAACCTGATCTGAACGCCGATTTCCATGGCCGCAGTCTGGCAGATGCCTTGATCGCCCCTACCCGTATCTACGTCAAGCCTTTGCTGGCTCTGATGGCTAGCCTGGAAGTCAAAGGCATGGCGCACATCACCGGTGGCGGTCTGGTCGAAAACGTACCGCGCGTATTGGGCGACAAATTGACTGCGATACTCAATAGCGCAGCCTGGGATATGCCGCCGCTGTTCAAATGGCTACAACAACATGGCGGCGTGGCAGATGCAGAAATGCACCGTGTCTTCAACTGCGGTATCGGCATGGTCGTGATCGTATCCGCCGACCTCGCTGAAGCGGCAATGGCGCAATTGACTGCCGCGGGCGAAACGGTCTACAACATCGGCAGCATCCGCGCCCGTGCCGGTGACGAGCATCAGACTCAAGTTATCTAAGAGTAAAACACATACCGGCAGGGAGTATCTCTGCCAAATAAGCAAAAAGCGCACGAATGACGTGCGCTTTTTTATTTTACAGAACGGAAATAAGGGGAGTATATGAAACGACTCCCTTATCCAGGCATCAAGCTGCCGTCAACTATCGAGCGATTCCCACAAGGTATCCCAGTCGTTCGGCAAGAAACTACCTTCACGCTTGAACACTAACTGATTCTTGGCATTAATCACAAAATGGGTGGGCTGACGTGTGATCACACCGAAATTATCTTTATGCTCCGGCGCATTGCGCCACACGGTAGGGAAGCGCTGCTGTTTCGGCACCGCTAGCGCGATCAACTTATTGTAGTCATCAAAATCTTTTTTCTCCTGGTCGATATTAATCGCCAGCAAAACAAAATTGCGCTTGGCATTGCCGACATAAAATTCACGCATTAATTTCAAATCGCGTGAACACAAGCTGCAACCGGCGGTAAAAAAACTGACTAAGACGGTTTTCCCTAGGTAATCGCTCAATTCGAGTTTTTTACCGTTGGCATCTAAGCCGTGCAGATTGAATTTTTGCGCCTCTTTTTGCGCCTCTTTTTGCGCTTCCTTGGTTTGCTGTGCCAATACAGGTAGACCCAGAAGGCTCGCGGAAGCGGCCATCGCTGCCAAAATAAATTCTCTTTTTTTCATTGTATAGTTTCAATCTTGAAGGAAAATCGGGCCGTTTTAATCCAACAAACAGAGACTTGGTAATTAAGTCGCGACTAATTCGCTACTTAATTTGCGACTAAATAAGTCCTTGCAGCATTAGCATCTTACACAAAAGTGCTAGTACCTGCCTGAGTTGATGTATGGAAGGCACATGCTAAGACCCGCGCCCTAGTGCAGAGTTCAAAATGCTTGTTTAAACCTGGGAATGAAGCTTTCAAGCCGCGAGCATAGGCTGCAATAATGTCCAGACATGGTCGCTGCTAATTTTTTGCATGCAGTCTTGATGCCTCAGCGGACACTCTCTTTGCTTGCATGGCCCACAAGCCAGATGCAGAGAAACAGATTTCGCAACATCGGAAAAAGGTGGTGCGTGCTCGGGGTCAGTCGGACCGTACAAGGCAATCACAGGTCGATTCAAGCCGGAAGCGACGTGCAATAGGCCGGAATCATTGCTCACCATCAGTGCTGCACCTGCGATCACAGCGATCGCCTGATCTAAACTGGTTTTACCGGCAAGGTTGATAAGGCCAGGACATAGGCTTAGAATTTCCTCGCATACCGCGACGTCTTTAGGTGAGCCCAACAAGACAACTTGCGCCTGTGGGTGCGCTAGTTTGATAGTCTGAGCCAGACGCGCAAAATGGCTGGCAGGCCAACGCTTGGCGGTGCCGAATTCTGCACCGGGAGCAAACACGATCAGCTTACTGCTACGCGTCAGTCCCAAGGATGCATATACCGTCTCGATTTGACTAGGCGCTACATACAACACCGGCCTGGGCAAGGCCAGCGCGGACTGGGTCTTGGGTGTCGCCGCTAGTGCTGCATAAAATTTAGTCATAGGCAATGGCGCGCGGCGATTATCGTGATGCATCACATTAATCAGACCATAGCGTGTTTCACCTTTATACCCGATGCGTTTTTTGATACCAGCTAACCAGGGCAATAAGGCATATTTCAAGGTATTCGGCAGCACGTAGACTTCGGTGTAAGAGCGATGGCGCAAAATCTGCGCATAACTTAAATACTCACGAAACTTGAAGGATCCATGTCTTAGCGAGCTCTCTATCACATGATCGACTTCGCTCATGGCACGCATCACAGGTGCAACCCAACTCGGTGCCAAGACATCGATCGCTCTGTGTGGATAATTTTGCTTTAACAATTGCAGCAAAGGCTGCGCCATGATGGCGTCGCCTATCCAATTAGGTGCGATCACCAGCATCCGCGAATTATGCGTAGAAACCATGCTGCCGCCGCTCGCGATTGCCACGGCATCATCTACAGAAAACATTGTGCGTTTCATCTCAACCCCGACCTGACTGCGCGTCGAAAAACAAGCTGTATTTTTTACAAATCACCATTATTTTTAGATCGAATGCGTTTAAAAAAATCCTGGAGGGCTTTAAGTAGAAACAATCGCGCCACTAAAATACAGTCAGTTACAAGACATGTACATTACGTTACAATCCACCAGCGAAAGCGATAGTACCAACTTTTATGTATTTTTGAAAATTATTTTTCTGTCTAGTCAACTCTCATTTCACATGCGTAAATTTTCCAGCGCTCGGAACTCCACCGACGCTTACAGCTTAGACAAGCACGAGCTGCAGACTCTGTCTTTACAACGCCAGCATCCACTGTCACTGTTTAAAACTTCTGAGCGTCGCCCGGTCAGTTTATATAATGGCGTCAATCAATCGCAGCGCGGACTATCTTACGTTCGGGAAGCGGTGAAACTTACGCTACGTGCTGTGTGCCGCTATCCGACTGCCAGTCGGTGGATAGCACTTTGGAATTCAAGCCCGTTTCACACTGAGCTGGCACTGGCCACTCCCAGCATCTTAAAAAAAATCTTTCGTCCCTACATGACGAGGCACCTCAGTTGCAGCGCAAGACTAGAAATGGTGCGTTCACATTACGCGCTCGTCACGCAGCAACAATTAGGCGACCGGGTCTTTGCTGCGGCAATCGCCCCAGTTCCGCTCAGCCAATTCACCGGAAAATCCGGCGCCAGCTATCAGTTAGAATTACTGGCAGTCACCACAATGGAACGTGAAGGTGAGCTAGTTTTGCAATTGCGTAATCGAGACCATGCGCGAGACCATGCGCGAGACCATGCGCAAGGCCATGCGCAAGATAGTGTTTTGTTCTCTGTTGCCTTCACATTTTTCTCGCGTGCTGGAACTAGCGGCGTTGCCATAGGCTGCCTGCAAGGTGGCCGCGAGCCGAATAGTCTGGAACAGATACGTGTGGCCACCAAGGATATGTATGGCTTGCGCCCCAAGACGCTATTGGTAAGATTGGTACAGCAATTGGGCTTGCAACTACAGTGCGAGGATCTGCTACTGGTTGGGAATGAAAATCGTGTAGTAACTCAGCCGCTAAAAAAAGGCAAGGTGTTTGCCGATTACGACGCGACCTGGCAAGAGCTGCAAGCCGAGCAGCGCCCAGATGGCGACTTCCGCCTAGCCTGTGTGGCGTTGGCAGAGCCCGATCTGGTATCGATACCATCACATAAGCGATCCGAGGCAAAAAAACGCTTTGCCTTACTTTCTAGCATTTCACAATCTACCTGCGAGAGCTTCTTCGCTCAGGGTCCAGCCCAGGATTCTTTCCCTAAGTAGCGATCGCCTAATGTCATTTTAGGCAGGTGCTGCAAGCGCAGCTTTTTACGCGCTAGGTAGCAAACTACTCTGCCACGCACTTGGCCTGCTTGAGCTGCACTTCTTGCGCCTTGTTCTCATAGATTAACCAGCATTGCTGAGCGCGGATTTGTAGTTTGAAGATATGTGGCATCTCGACTACCCGCCCCTGCAGCATTTGAGCGTTAGCATCGTAACGCGGCGTACGCGCATAAGAAAACTGGCTGCTCTCTATCAGGGTATTCTCAGCCAACTCGACGCTGGCGAGGCCTAAAAATTTGGCGCTTACTTGCTGCAATTCTTGCCGCGCAGCCTGATCTGGTACCAGCAGACGCGCCGCCTTTGCTGGTGCCGGAGCGACTGCCTGACAAGCGCCGAGCACACTGCAAAAGAATAGAAATAAACTACATTGAGCTTGGCGCATCACAATCTCCCACGGCCATAAATGGCGATTTCTTTCACTGCTGGCCGCACCAGGCGTAGATTCTGCGGCGCAAAGCCAGCCTGTAAATTGACACCGACACTGGCCGCCGGACATATTTTACTGTCGCGATAGCTCAAGGCTGCCGCCAATTGGCCTTCGGCCGGATCACCGAGCGCACGGCTGAAGTCATCGGCGACATTGCAGGTGGCGGCAATCCCATCGGCGTAATCGCCAAATCCCTTATTATTTACACCCTTAAACTGGATCGCGAAATACGTAGTGCCGCAGTTGGGGGTAGGATAAAAACCATAGGGCTTGCCGCAAGTCTGGCCGCCTATCAGAGTAACTGCGACATCGATCCCTTGTAAGCCATTGATGATGGCTTCACTGGCCGAGCAGGTACCCGCGCTGGTAAGTATGGTGACGCGCTTCAAGCCCAGATAGGGCAGAGCTGCATCTTTAGGTGCCGAAAAACCGACAGCATTCGCAATAAAAGGGGTGGCCGGGTCGGGCCTGATTTTATCGTTGTACTGCGCCTGTTCAAATACTTTACCAGCAGTGGCATCTGGTCCGGCGATCATGTAAGCGAGTTCACTAGCGATATACAGCAAACCGCCGCCGTTATACCGCACATCGAGCACCAGATCATTAACGCCAGCCGTTTTCAACTGGGTCATCGCGTCCACCAGCTGCAGTTCCGAAACCGCATTATGATCGTTAAAAGTCAGGTAGCCGACTGTACCGCTAGCGGTCGCGATCGTCTTGACGTTTTGCACCGGAGTGGCCGCTACATTGGCCGCAACTAAAACAGCCGAGATCGTACTGCCGTTACGGTTAAAAACGAAAGTATGTGACTCGCCGGTTTTTTCCGGAAACAAGGCATTATTAAATACTGTAATAGCTGCAGTCTCGCTGCTATTGAGGAAATCCAGGGTATCGATCGTCGTCAATTGATCGCCACGTCGCAAACCGGCTTTATCTGCCGGTGAGCCAGGTTCAACGATAGCGATCACACGTTTGCGCGGCAAGCTGGCCCCGGGACTACGCGACCAGGTCAATCCATAGCCGAGCTCTACCCCTTGCTGAGAAATAGCACCCCATTCCGCACTAGGATAGGTAAAGTGAAACTGGTCTTTGGCTTTGCCGGACGGGGTCAACGCGAAAGTTTTCAAGACATCAAAGTAGGCGATAGGGTTGGTATAACTATCTGGATTTATATTCCCCGGCACTTCCCGATACCACAGATAAGTTTCATCTATCCACGAACGCAGCCATTGTTTTTCGGTTGCCAGCGAACCCTGCTTATCCGGATAAGGCAGATTATTATTGAAAGGGTCGGTGCCTGTCCTCGGTACCTGGCACAGATTTTCCAGCGTGCTCGCCGCTGGCAGCACCGTCACTGCTGATGGCGGCGCAGTCGTCCCGCTGCTGCCATTACAGACTTCGGCGCTACCGCCGCACTGTCCGGCATTGCCACCACCGCCACCGCAAGCGGTCAAAATACTAGCGATGAGAGGAAGCGCTGCGGTGGCGATGAGGCGGAATTTTTTCATGATAAGTGTCGCTTTTAAGTGTAATACAAATAACAGCGCCATGATGACAGACGATAAGAATCTGTCAACGTTTTTATTTTCGGCACTGACCCGCAGAGGGCCGTGCGCAGCGCGCAGAAAATTCTGGGCGCGATGCTAAAATAGCTTATCCACATTTTAGGAACGCACAATGCCAGTCACTCGCTGCACCTGGGCTAATTCAGCCAATCCTCTTTACCTTGCGTATCACGACGACGAATGGGGCGTGCCTTGCCACGATGAGCTGCGCTTGTTCGAGATGCTGAACTTAGAAGGCGCGCAGGCCGGATTGAGTTGGGAAACCATACTCAATAAACGCGCCAATTATCGTGCTGCGTTTGATAATTGGGACGCAAAAAAAATCGCCGCCTACGATGCCGCCAAGGTCGCAGAGTTATTGGGTAACGCCGGCATCGTGCGCAATCGTCTGAAGGTCGCGGCCGCCATCACGAATGCGCAAGCTTACCTGCGTCTCTGCGCAGAAGTCGGCGGTCTGGATGCCTATCTGTGGGCCTATGTGGGCGGCGTGCCTATAGCAAATCACGGTGAGCGCATCATCAAAACGGATTTATCCGACCGCATCTCGAAAGATCTGCTCAAACGCGGCTTCAAGTTTGTCGGCTCCACCATCATCTACGCGTACATGCAGGCGATAGGCATGGTGCAGGATCACGCTGATGACTGCGACTGGAAACAGCGCTGAGCCAACGCTAACAAATTTAAAAAATGATGCCGCCAGCGCGCATATCCCATGCGGTTTACAGGCCATGCATGCGATGTCAAGTTCGAATTGCGACAGGAGTAGGCGTGAGATTAAATAGTACTTCATGCGGAGTTCGGTAGCCTAAGGTTTTTCTAGGGCGATGATTCAGGCGATCTTCAATCTGTTGAATTTGCGCTGCCGAATATTTCATTAAGTTCGCTTTTTTGGGAAT
>NZ_JBMPPB010000004.1:0-411722 GCF_049340485.1 Undibacterium sp. Ren11W | reverse complement strand
ATTTGATATTTTTTAAGTTTAACTAACTACCGAAGTAATTAGCCGCGCTCTTTATCAAGTGCCCACATTTATTGACTGTTAATTGTTAAAGATCACTATTCTGTATTTTTCGCTTCACTATCGATTTGCACCGACTGCGTTGCTTTTCTGCCAGATTGCTACAAAGCGTTTTGTTTGTAAGCAGCAGAGAGATGAGATTATGCGGCATTTCCTTCTGCTCGTCAACCCCTTGTTTTACTAGCGTTTGAATTTACTGTGTTTCTTAATTCAAACCGGGGATTGCTTCGCCTGCCTTACTTTCTTCATTTCGCCCCGCTCTTCAGCGGGAGGCGAACTATAACAAAGCTTGCTCTCGCTTGGCAAGCTTATTTCAAAAAAACAGCTTGGATATTATCTAGTCCTACTTCTAACCACTGGAACTCTAGGTACGGCTGCCGGCTTCCCGCGCCCCTTGCCTATGGTTTGCGTTTCGCCCGACTCTATATTAAAAGTGGCTGAAGCATCCCTGCCAAGCACGCTAACTAAATAAGGCATCACTTCTCTTAACGTAGCTTCCAGCGTCCAAGGCGGGTTTAAAATAAACATACCGCTACTATGCAGACCAAAACCATCAGGAGTAGAGCCACCTATAGATAGGCTCACATTCAACCACCCATTTGCAGGTATACGCTTAAGTCGTTCTGGTAATTGTTTGGACTCCATCCGTTGAAGAATTGGATACCAGACAGCATAAACACCCGTAGGAAAACGCAGCAAAGCATCTTGAACTGTTTCTTTTACGCGTCGGTAATCGTCCTTCACTTCATAAGGAGGATCGATCAGGACAAGACCACGACGTGATGGTGGTGGCAACAAAGCCTTCAATCCTTCGAACCCGTCACCAGCTGCAATAATTACACGCTTACCGCGCGCAGTCGGCCTATGCCCTTGGGCTGCGGCATGCGCATCGAGCTTGCGGAAATTTTCGCTCAGTATTTTGATTTCACTAGGGTGCAACTCAAATAAACGCAGCCTATCCTGTTCGCGCATAATTTTATCCGCGCAATAAGGAGAGCCCGGGTAATAGCGCATTTTCCCACTGGGATTCAAGTCTTTTACCAACGCTACATACTCCGCCAAGGCGGGCGGCAGATCGGTACGATCCCATAATGGAGCAATTCCAGTTTCATATTCTGCATTTTTACTCGCATATCCAGCATCGAGTGAGTACAGGCCAGCACCAGAATGGGTATCTATGTAAGTGTAAGCAGCCTCTTTTTGCCCGAGGTAATTGAGCAGCTGTATGGTAATGAAATGTTTAAGGACGTCGGCGTGATTGCCAGCGTGGAAGCCGTGGCGATAGCTCAGCATAATGGGAATTCCTATGAAAATGACTGCTATATCCCAAAATATTTGAATATAGCCAAGTGAAGAGATGCGGGATTTTACTCTCTTTGACTAGTTATTACACTCAGTCGATGCGCTTACCAAAGATAATCAAGTCACGCTCCACGCCATCCAAGGTCGCGACACGCGGCATATTCGCCCAAATTTGAAAATTAAACGACGCAAACAAATTCATACTAGCGGTGTTATGTCCAAAAATAAAACCCAGCAAAGTATGCACGCCGATCTGCGGCGCGTGCACTATTGCGGCTTGCAAAAAATAACGCCCAATCCCGCGCCCTCTAGCATCTTCATGCAAGTAAATTGAAAGCTCTGCGGTCCCGGCGTAAGCAGGTCTTCCATAAAAATCGGAAAACGACAGCCAACCAATGATTCCCGCATCACCTTCAATTACCCACAACGGACGCTTATCGGGTGAGTGTGCGTAAAACCAGGGCAGTCTAGAATCTACACTAATAGGCTCGGTATCGGCAGTTACCTGTCGTGATGCGATCGTAGAATTATAAATCGCGACGATTTCAGGCAAATCCTCCAACGCAGCGATTCTGTGTGAAAGTTGGGTCAAGGACATAATTACAGAGTGTGCGTGGCACGTGATGATCGTATCGCTGCGCCGAGCAATTCCTCAACGCGTAACTTGATACGGGTACCGCTTTCATCATCCGGAAAATGCACACCTATCCCTTGTGACTTATTATTGCCCGCACCCGCAGGCGTAATCCAAGACACCTTACCGGCAATCGGATATTTACTTGGATCATCGAGCAAAGTCAATATCAGATAAATCTCTTCGCCGAGGCGATAAGCCTTATTCGTAGGAACAAAAATGCCGCCATTTTTTAAGAATGGCATATATGCCGAATACAAGGCTGCCTTTTCCTTGATTGCCAATGACAAAACAGAGGGGCGCGCAGGAGCAGACACATTCAAATTAGCAGGTAACTCAGCCATAAAACGCTCTCAACGGAAAAGTGCAGAATAATCCAACAACATATCTTCAATAAACAATTTAGCAGATAAAGGGTGACTGGCAATCGCCTGTCGCTCCCCAACGGACACCACCACAGCCAACAACGCATAAACGTCCACGCGCATAGCCAGCGCTGCTAATTCTTTGTGATACCTTGGATAATACCGGATTATGCCACTTTGTTTATAGGAAAAAATATCGTACAGCCAACGTTGCAACCAAGACACCGTCGTTGCGACGTCCATTTTTTGCATTTTTTCCGCGATTTTCAAACTTACCTCTACACCAGGCTTGCTTAATTGACGCAAAAACTCATCTAAATCGGTACGCACATCCGACTGCCCCATCGCCAGCGCCGCCAGCGGCGCCCCACCTTGCTGTGCCAACCACATATCCGCATCACTGAGTTTTTGCGTAGCCAACCAAGCAAGGGACTGCTCACGCGATGGCATTCCAAGGGGGAATTTATGACAGCGAGACAAGATGGTTGGCAATAGTCTATCTAAACTATTTGAAACCAAAACAAACACGGTGTTGGCATTTGGCTCTTCTAACGACTTCAATAAGGCATTCGCCGCCGGCACGTTCAAAGCTTCCGCAGGGTACAGCAGCACCACCCGTCGCCCTTGTCTGTGGGTAGAAATATTCATGAAATCGGCCAAGGCACGCACTTGATTGATGACTATTTCTTTGGAGGGTGCCTTGCTTGCCTTTGCTGTTTTTTTATCCGATTCAATAGCATCTGATTCGCCGGCTACACCATCTTCCTCATCGAGCAACTCTGGGCGAACGCGTCGATAGTCAGGGTGACTATATTGAGAAAACCAGCCGCATGAAGCACACTCCATGCATGCGCGCCCATCCGATTTAGGCGTCTCGCACAGAAGCGATTGCGCAAATTGTTCGGCGAAAAGTGTTTTTCCCGTACCTTCTGCGCCATGCAATAAGATAGCGTGCGGCATACGTAGGCGCAACGACTGCAATTGCGCCCATGCCGACTGATGCCAGGGAAAAAGTGAATTACTCATCTTTATCGGACGCCAGCAACTCTGCAATCAAACGATCCAGATCTTTTCGGATCTCAGGTATAGGTCGACTCGAATCGATAATGCGGAAGCGTTGCGGGAACTGCGCAGCCCTGCGCAGATACTCGGCGCGCGTGCCGGCAAAAAAATCGGTCTGCTCCTGTTCAAATTTATCTAGGGTGCGGGTAGCATCGAGGCGCTCGCGCGCGACGGCTAAAGGCACGTCAAACAACAAGGTCAGATCTGGCTGCAAATGTGGATGCACCCATTGCTCCAGGGTTTCAAGCTTCGCCAATGGTAACTGACGTCCGCCGCCCTGGTACGCAAAACTGGCATCGCTGAAGCGGTCCGAAATTACCCAGTCGCCGCGTTGCAATGCTGGCTCTATCAGCTGCGCGATATGCTCTCTGCGTACTGCAAACATCAATAAGGCCTCAGTCTCTAAATGCATTTTTTCTTGCAAAAGTATTTGCCGCAAAGATTCTCCAAGCGGTGTCCCACCTGGCTCTCTACTTGTTATTACTTTAATGCCGCGCTGCTCAAGGGCCTGTGCGACATAAGCGATGTGCGTGGACTTACCGGCGCCATCTATACCCTCAAAGGTAATAAATTTTCCTGCTTTTTGCATAGGTCTAGCTTGAAATTCTAAAATGAATGACGCGTATTATCGTTGATATGAGCCAAACACAGCTACATAATCAATCTGCATGGCGTCATTATTGGGTCAGCATGAATTTTTTAACGCTGATATTTATTCACCGCGCGATTGTGCTCGGTCAAATTATCTGAAAACTGACTGGTGCCGTCGCCTCTCGACACAAAATACAAGGCGACACTTTTTTCTGGATTCAGCGCTGCCGACAATGATGCTATTCCAGGCAGCGCAATCGGTGTGGGCGGCAAACCTGCGCGAGTATACGTATTGAAAGGCGTGTCGGTTATTAAATCGACCTTCCTGATTTTGCCCTTGTAACTATCCCCCATTCCGTAGATCACGGTGGGATCGGTTTGCAATAACATGCCTGCCTTGAGTCGATTAATAAAGACCGCGGCAATCAAGCTCCGCTCCGATGAGCGCCCCGTTTCCTTTTCGATGATGGATGCCATGATGAGCGCTTCGTAGGCTGTTTTATACGGTAGATTGGCGGCCTTTGCTTGCCACGCATCGTCGAGATGCTTCAACATAGACTGGTGGGCTTGCTGATAAATCAGTAAGTCGCTGCTACCCTTGGCAAATAAATAGGTATCCGGAAAAAACAGGCCTTCGGGCAATTGAAAATCAGGATTGATTTTTTTTATCAATTCTTTGCCGCTGAGGCTAGCTGTATCATGTTTGATCTCGGGATGCGCATCGATCGCACTGCGCATTTGCTGAAAACTCCAGCCCTCGATAATCGCAAGGCTGGCATGAGAAAATTCACCATTGACGATTTTTCTCAGCAAAATCATAGGTGTATCGGCAATCTCAAACTCAAACGAGCCCGCTTTTAATTTATTTGCTTTTCCATTTACGCGCGCTAAAACTTCAAACATGAAGGGCTCTATCGGCACACCGCCATCGCGCATCTGGCGCGAGGCACTACGCACTCCACTGCCCGCCTTGATACTGAAATCGACAGATGCAAACTCGCTGCCCGTCTGCGCCAGAGGCTGATAGGCCCAATAGGCAAATGCAGTAGCGGCGATCATTAAGGCAATAAACAGCAGCGAAATTATTTTTTTTATGGAACTCATGTAGTGGTGGTCAACGTGTTTTCTAAGAGCCTACTATAATCTACGAAACTAAGCCCTGTTGTAAATGGCTAATTACAAAATCGGCGAGGCAAGCAAGACATCCTCCGTACCGACACGCCGATAAAACTGAAAGAATAAAACAATGATGACTTTGCCGCAATTTCTTGAAATACCCGCCACCGCTCACTCAGCAGAATCTGACACACTAGCGGCACAGCAAGGTTTTGTCAGTGCGCTCAAGGACTTGAGTCTGATACAGGTGAGCGGCGATGACGCTGCTAGTTACCTGCATAATTTACTGAGCAATGACATCGAACACCTGACTTTGACATCCGCGCGCCACGCCGCACTTTGCACGCCGAAAGGACGCATGCTCGCCAGTTTTTTCATTTGGAAAACCAGTGATGGCATTTTCCTGCAACTATCTGCCTCGATACTAGCCCCGGTCCAAAAACGTTTGCAAATGTTCGTCATGCGCGCCAAAGCAAAACTAAACGATGTCAGCACTGAATACACGGCACTAGGCTTGGGTGGTTTGGCGGCGACTAAAACCTTGCTGCAATGGTTCCCGCAACTACCAAGCGAGGTCAATGGCAAAGTCGACACTGAATTTGGCAGCTTGATACGCGTCAGCGATGCGTATGGACATGCGCGCTACCTATGGATCATCCAGTCAACTATGCTGAACGAGTATTGGCCTGTCTTGCAAAGCAGCCTGACCCCTTGCAGTGCGGCGCTGTGGCGACGCACCGACATCATGGCCGGAATTGCTCGCATCATCGATAAGACCCAAGAGCAGTTTGTGCCGCAGATGGTTAATTTCGAGCTCATTGGCGGCATCAACTTCAAAAAAGGCTGCTATCCGGGACAAGAAATCGTCGCGCGTAGCCAGTACCTAGGAAAACTCAAGCGCCGTATGGCAATCGCCAGCATCCCTAGCACGGCAGTCATGGCGGGCATGGAAGTATTCTCAGAAGAGGACCCTGATCAGCCTTGCGGCATGATTGTTAACGCCGAAGCTGATAATTCAGATTCCAGTATTTGCCTGGTCGAACTCAAAGTCGCAGATCAAGAAGCCAACAAGGTGCATCTGGGTGCTGCGGACGGCGCTCCTCTGCACTTTCTGCCGCTGCCTTACGCCATGCTGGATGTCACTCAGTAACTACGTGAAGATCGCCAAATAAAAACATACTCCCTCTCAGTATACAAAAATAAAACTTAAAAGCGCGCTCTGCTATTGCGCAAACAATGAATATTGATGGATACCCCCCATTATATGCTTCAAGCAGAGCGCAATAGAGTCATAGAGAATAGTGAAGAATCATGGATTGCTACATCTACTACCAAACTGCCGCCGAGCACGAAGCGCAAGTCATAGACGCGGTGGCGCTACTGCAAAAAACCTTGTTTGCGACGCTGGGGCTAAAGATGCAATTACAACGACGTCCTGAGATTGCTGCAGGCTGCTTGACGTGGATGGAGATTTATCGCGACATTCCAGATGATTTTCAAGCACAGCTTACGTCTTTAGTTAACTCAAACCCGCTGCACGCATTATTGCAAGGGGCACGTCATGCCGAATATTTTGAAAATGTCTTAGTATGTGCCTGATCGTTTTCGCCTGGAAGCTCATCCCCGCTACGCCCCTCATCGCAGCGAGTAATCGTGACGAATATTACGACAGACCATCGACCGCCGCTGCAGCCTGGGAAGATTCTCCACAGATTTTTGCCGGGCGAGATCTACGATCCGGCGGCACCTGGATGGGGCTGGCAAATATCGAAACAGAACAGCTCAGCAAGCGCAAATTCGCAGCAATCACGAATATCAGAGCACCATCAGAGACACGTGCCGAGGCGGCTTCACGCGGCGAATTAGTGGCCAATTACCTGACTGGAAGCTTATCGGCACGCGACTATATCGACGCAATTCGTCCCCAGTCCAATGCTTACAATGGTTTCAATTTGCTGGTTGCCGACCAGACCGATTTAATCTGGTTCTCGAATCGAAATCTAAACGATGCGCGTAACGGGCAGCCGCTGGCCGCCGGGATTTATGGCTTATCCAATGCTTCTTTAGACACACCCTGGCCTAAAGTTGTCAAAACCAAGGCTGAATTTGCCAGCTTAATTTGCCAGCAAGCGCCAGAACAGGCGTATTTTGAAATGCTCTCCAACACCACGCCAGCTCCCGATTGCCGCCTGCCCGATACCGGCATTAGTTTCGAAATGGAGCGACTACTCTCTGCGGCCTGCATAGAATCTGCTAGTTACGGCACCCGCGTCTCGACCCTGGTAAAAATGCATGCTGCGCAGCCAGTCCAATTTATAGAAAAATTTCTACGTTGAAAATTGCATAAAAAAACGAGCTGCTTTTTAAGGCAGCTCGCTTTTACTGTAACAGGCTAAATCGATTAGCTTAATAATCGATTAGCTTAATTCCTCCAGTCGCAATTTGGTCACGCTACCAAATACCGAAGACAGCGCTTCGATTTGAGCGATTGCCGCGAGTATATTTTTCTCCTGAGTCTGATGTGTCAGCATCACGATATCGGTACGTTGCTCCCCCTCTGCCGGTTCTTTTTGCAGCATGGCGTCGATAGAAATCGAGGACTCCGCCAGAATTTTTGTCACATCCGCTAACACGCCAGCTTTATCAGCCACGTGCAAACGCAAGTAATAACTAGTGACAATCTCAGACATAGGCAAAATCGCCAGATCGCTTAAAGAATTCGGCTGGAATGCCAGATGCGGCACCCGATGTTCAGGATCCGCCGTTGCCAAACGAGTGATATCCACCAGATCAGCAATCACTGCCGAGGCCGTAGGCTCAGCGCCAGCGCCCTTGCCGTAATACAGCGTCGCACCAACCGCATCGCCTTGCACCAGAACCGCATTCATTGCACCCTCGACGTTGGCGATCAGGCGCTTCTCGGGTATCAAGGTAGGATGGACGCGTAATTCCACACCCTTATCGCTACGCTTGGTGATCCCCAACAGCTTGATGCGATAACCCAATTGCTCGGCATAACGGATATCGATCGCCTCTAACTTGGTGATCCCTTCCACATGCGCCTTATTAAACTGCATAGGAATACCGAAAGCGATCGAGGCCATAATCGTTGCCTTATGTGCTGCATCCACCCCTTCAATATCAAAAGTAGGATCAGCCTCAGCATAACCCAGGGCCTGCGCGTCTTTCAGTGCGGTGGCAAAATCAATCCCCTTATCGCGCATTTCGGATAAGATGAAATTCGTGGTGCCATTGATGATGCCGGCTATCCATTCGATACGATTAGCAGTCAAACCCTCACGCAAGGCTTTAATAATAGGAATACCGCCAGCGACGGCTGCTTCAAACGCCACCATCACACCCTTGTCTTGCGCGGCCTTAAAAATCTCATTGCCATGCGTGGCCAGCAGCGCCTTATTTGCGGTGACCACATGCTTACCGTTGGCAATCGCTTTCAAGACTAAATCTTTGGCAATCCCATAACCGCCTATCAATTCAATCACGATATCGATATCCGGATGATTCACGACCAGATTGGCATCATTGACGACTTCACATTCACCGTGAGTCAATTCGCGCGCGCGTTCCACATTCAGGTCTGCAACCATGGTAATTTCAATGGCACGGCCGGCTCTGCGCATAATCTCTTCCTGATTACGCTTTAAAACGTTAAACGTGCCTGAACCGACAGTGCCTATACCTAACAGACCTACTTTGATGGGTTTCATATTGTTTTCGCTAAGTGCTGATTAAAATAAATACACGTGAAGTATACAAACCTAGGAAAAATTTCCGGCTAGCCGTGCCGCCAACCGGTATTACCCAGGCCCTGAGTATAACAAATAGATAAAAAACTAATTGGTGCCGTGACGCTTGCGATAGTTTTCGAGGAAAGTGGCAATCCGTCCAAATGCTTCGGTTAGATCATCTGTATTTGGCAAGAATACCACGCGAAAATGATCCGGTTTAATCCAGTTAAAACCACTGCCCTGCACCAGTAATACTTTTTGCTCGGTCAGCAATTCGTGAATGAACTCCTGATCGTCCTCGATCGGATACATTTTTGGATCCAACTTAGGAAACATGTACAAGGCCGCTTTTGGCTTGACGCAAGTGACACCGGGAATCGCCGTCAGAAGTTTATGCGCCAGATCACGCTGCTTGAGTAAGCGTCCACCGGGGCCGACCAACTCATTGATACTCTGATGACCGCCTAAGGCAGTCTGAATTGCAAATTGGCCAGGCGCGTTTGAGCACAAACGCATCGATGCCAGCATGTTCAAGCCTTCAATATAATCCTTGGCATGTTTTTTCTCACCCGACACCACCATCCAGCCAGCACGGTAACCACAGGACCGATAGTTTTTCGATAGGCCGTTCAGCGTCAGAAACAGCACATCGTCCGCCAATGAAGCGATTGAAGTATGTGTGGCTTCGTCATATAGCGTCTTATCGTAGATCTCGTCCGCGAACACGATCAATTGATGTTGGCGCGCCACGTCGACGATTTGTTGCAAAATTTCCACCGGATACAATGCTCCGGTAGGATTATTTGGATTAATGACGACGATGGCCTTGGTATTGGGCGTGATTTTGCGTTTAATATCCTCGATATCCGGCATCCAGTCTGCGCTTTCATCGCAAACGTAATGCACGGGGGTGCCGCCAGATAAACTTACCGCTGCAGTCCACAATGGGTAATCGGGGGCTGGCACCAGAACCTCATCTCCGCTATTGAGCAGCGCGTTCATGCCCATCACGATCAATTCAGAAGCGCCATTGCCGATGTAAATATCGTCTATGGTCACACCGCGGATAAATTTCTCCTGGGTGTAATGCATAATGGATTTGCGCGGCGCAAACATGCCTTTAGAATCGGTATAACCGGCCGAATTATGCATATTTAAAATCATATCCTGCACAATTTCATCGGGCGGCCCGAAGTTAAAGACTGCCAAATTACCGATATTGAGTTTGATGATCTTATGGCCTTCGTCCTCCATCTGCTTGGCTTTTTCCATTACGGGACCACGGATGTCATAACAGACGTTGGCAAGTTTTTGGGATTTCTGTATAGGTCGCACTGAGCAATCTTTCAACAATTCTAATAGCGATGAGGGGCTAGCAAGGTGCAAAATGCTGCACTGCCAAATACCCTCATTCTGCCCAATGCGCTCCTTTTTATCAATCCGTTTTGTGAAATTGTCTAATAATATTTGCTTTTGAGACGATATTTCCGTCAATCGCAAGCTTTAATACGGAATAGCTCGCAGATAGCTCGATACACGTCGCGGATTTAGCAGTCGCTAGGGCCAATAAAAAATAGCAAAACAGTTAGCAGCATTTTTGTTAAGTTTCGATGAAAAACGCTACAATGCCGCAATTCGAATACTCTATCCGCGTCTTGTTTTTGTGAAAGATCTCAGATTAGCCCTATGAAGCTACACGCCACCAATACCCAGCAATACCAAACCGTCACCGCCTACGATGCACTGGGCGTAGAACTCAATGCACGACGTTTCCAACATAGCTTAATCGTGCTACCCGAAAGCGCGCCCATGGCATGGGAGGTCGCTAGCTTCGACGCTTTGACAACTAGCCACTTCGAACAAATTGCCGCTACTGAACCCGATGTTGTGATCTTAGGCACGGGGAATAAACAGCGTTTCGTTCATCCAAAATTGATTGTTGCGCTGACCTCGCAACACAAGGGCGTCGAGTGCATGGATAACCAGGCTGCCTGCCGTACCTATAACATTTTGATGGCCGAAGGCCGCAAAGTAGCGCTCGCTTTAATTATGGAAGCCGCATGAAAACAACATCCAAGCCCAACTCGCCCTACTCCTCCCCCTACGATACGCCCATTTTATTGGCGGCTATCGGCTTAGCGTTTCTGTTTATCTGGTTCTATATGTTAGGTGCGCGCGCACTGGTACCCACCGATGAAGGGCGTTACGCCGAAATGGCGAGAGAAATGGTGGCCAGTGGCGACTGGATTACCCAGCGCCTGAATGGCATTAAATATTTTGAGAAGCCCCCACTACAGAACTGGATGAATGCGCTCAGCTTTGAAATATTTGGTCAGGGCGAATGGCAGGCGCGCTTATGGACTGGTCTGTGCGGCTTACTCGGCATCGCCGTCAGCGCCTACACTGGCGCTAAGGTATTTAGCCGTCGGGTCGGCATCAGCACAGCATTCGTACTGGGCTCGAGTTTTTACTGGGCGGCCTTAGGCCACATCAATACTCTGGACATGGGCTTGTCCGCCATGATGACACTTGCCTTATGCGGGCTATTGCTCTCACAAAGAACTGATGCCAGCAGTACAGAACAACGCAATGGCATGTTGCTATGCTGGGCCGGTATGGCCTTGGCCACCATGTCCAAGGGCTTGATAGGCTTTGTCTTACCCGGTGCGGTGCTAGTGCTCTACACCTTGATCACGCGTGACTGGGCACTCTGGACCCGCCTCCATATGGGTAAGGGTCTGATCTTATTTTTTGCTATCACCACACCTTGGTTTGTCCTGGTCTGGCAAAAAAACCCTGAGCATCCGCATTTCTTTTTCATCCACGAACACTTCCAACGTTTTACCAGTACGGTGCACAAACGTGGCGGTGCCTGGTATTATTTTTTCCCTCTGCTGGTTTTGGGCATCGTGCCTTGGCTTGGTTTGCTGCTCCAATCACTGTGGCATGCAGTAAGAAATTTTAGTTTTAGTAAGCAAGCTGGTTTTCAGCCGCAAATGATGCTGCTGATCTGGACCGTGTTCATCTTCTTTTTCTTTAGTATTTCCGGCTCTAAGCTTCCCTCTTATATTTTGCCTATCTTCCCCTCAGTGGCCTTACTAATTGCATGCCAGTTAGAAAAAACCTCTGCTTTATCGCTCAGAATTTGCGCCTTGCTGTTTGCCGCCATGGGTTTGGCCGGGCTGATATTGGCCAACAAGATAGGCGACATTAGCGAGATCCCGTATGAAATCCCTTTGTATCAGGCCATGCTGCCATGGACTTATGCCGCAGCGGGCATCACTCTGGTGGGCGGCATCGCCGCCAGTTTGCTGGCGAAACAGCGTAAGGATATGAGCGTGATCATTCTGGCGGCAGCTGGCTTTGTGGCTGGCCAGGCTTTGTTTCTGGGGCACGATAGCTGGGGTCGTTACAATGCAGGTTTGCCGCATGTGGCGGCGATACAAGCTGAACTTAAGCCGGAAACGCCACTCTACGGGGTGGGCTTGTACGAACAATCCTTGCCGTTTTACCTGAACCGCACCATGACACTGGTGGAAGCAAGCGACGAATTAGGTTTTGGACTAGAGCAGCAACCAGAATTGTGGATACCTAAGCTGAGCGATTTTAGCCAGAAATGGCGTGCCGATCATCTGGCAGGTAAAGCAGCAATTGCCATCGTGCGCCCAAATGTGTACGAAGAATTACTCAAGAAACAACTACCCATGCGTGTGATCGCACAAGATCCGAAGCGTATTATCGTGTCAAATATAACGACAACAGCAGCACCGTAAGATCACAAACTATGCCGCATCAGTGCTAAATTTAGGGGGAGTATGACTAAAAACATAGGCAGTTACGCAATAACGACGTGCGTGTTTAAAATATACCCCACCTCAGTATGCTATTAAGTAAATTAAGTAGATAAATAGATTAAATAATTCATCCAAAAAATCCGCCTGACAAGCTGCTTGCAAGACCCAGGGGATTTTGTGCAAACCAGATTCAAGATAGGATAAGCCATGACCAGTGCACTGCCCTTTTTACCATTCACTAAACCGAGCATGGACGAAGAGACCATCGCCGCGGTAGCCAATGTATTACGCTCCGGCTGGCTCACCAGCGGCCCCAACGTACAGGCGCTGGAAGCGCAATTATCAGTGTATTTTGGCGGCCGCCCGGTGCGCAGCTTTAACTCTGGCACCTGCACCATGGAAATCGCCCTGCGCATCGCTGGCATAGGCGCAGGTGATGAGGTCATCACTACCCCTAACTCCTGGGTCGCCACTGCCAATGTGATTATTGAAGTAGGCGCGACGCCGGTATTTGTCGACATCGATCCACGTAGCCACAATATCGACCTCGACAAACTGGAGGCGGCCATCACGCCACGTACCAAGGCCATCATCCCGGTCCACATGTGCGGCCTGCCTTGCGATATGGATAAACTGTATGCGTTGGCCGAAAAATACAAATTACGCGTGGTTGAGGATGCGGCGCAAGCCATAGGTTCAAGCTGGAAAGGCAAGCGCATCGGCGCTTTCGGCGATTTCGCCTCGTTTAGCTTTCAAGTCAACAAAAACATCATGACCGGCGAAGGCGGTTGCCTGGTATTGAACAATGCGGCAGAAGCCAAACTGGCTGAGAAGTATCGCTTGCAAGGCGTCAGCCGCACTGGCCTTGATGGTATCGATGTCGACGTGCTAGGTGGCAAATACAATATGACCGATATCGCCGCGGCCATAGGTCTGGGCCAGATGAAGCATCTGGCTGAGTTCAATGCCAAACGGATGGAACTGGCAAAACACTATTTCACCCTGTTCGGTGCCGATTTCGAAGCGCAGACCGGGGCCGAATTGCCGATCGCCGATTTTGAAAACAGCAACTGGCACATGTTTCACATCGTGCTGCCAGAACGCATCAATCGCGCCGAGTTCATGCAGCAGATGATCGATGTCGGCATCGGCCTAGGCTACCATTATCGCGCCATCCACCTGTTCAGTTATTACCGTGCGCGCGGCTTCACCGACGGCATGTTTCCTATCGCTGAACGTATCGGTAAGCAAATCGTCACCCTGCCTTTATTCCCGGCGATGAACGAAAATGATGTGGCCAGAGTCGTCTCTGCTGTAAAATCCCGCCTTTCTTGAATTTGAGCGTAGCTTGATGAAACCAGAACTCACCGTCGTCATCCCGGTATACAACGAAGAAGCCGGCTTGGCGCAGTTGTATGCGCGCCTGTATCCTGCGTTAGACGCCTTAGCCCTGCGTGGCGTGACCTATGAGGTTATCTTTGTCAACGACGGCAGCCGCGATAATACGGCGCTGTTATTGGCAGACCAATATAGGCTGCGCCCTGACGTCACACGTGTCGTGCTTTTCAATGGCAATTACGGTCAACACATGGCCATTCTGGCGGGATTTGAAGCCAGCCACGGCGACATCGTTGTCACACTGGATGCAGACCTGCAAAATCCGCCGGAAGAAATCGGTGCGTTGGTCGACAAAATGCGCGAAGGCTACGACTATGTCGGGTCGATACGCCGTAAGCGCCAGGATTCGGCATGGCGCACCTACGCATCCAAAATGATGAATCAGGTGCGTGAAAAAATTACTCGCATCAAAATTACCGATCAGGGCAATATGTTGCGCGCCTATGGCCGCAACGTCATCAACCTGATCAATCAATGCCAGGAAGTGAGCACTTATGTGCCCGCTCTGGCCTACACTTTCGCGCGCCATCCCACTGAAATTATGGTGGAACATGAAGAACGTGCGGCAGGTGAATCAAAATATTCGTTTTATAGTCTGATACGCTTAAATTTTGATCTGATGACGGGTTTCTCCATCGTCCCTTTGCAACTGTTCTCCATGATGGGTATGGTCTTATCTGCCGCATCCGGTGCCTTAGTGGTATTCCTGCTGATACGCCGTTTTATTCTGGGTGCCGAGGCGGAAGGCCTGTTTACTTTGTTTGCGATTGCCTTCTTCCTGATGGCGGTCATCCTGTTTGGCATAGGTCTGTTAGGTGAATACGTGGGTCGGATTTATCAGCAAGTTCGCGGTCGCCCCCGCTATGTGGTGCAGACTATCCTTGAGCGCACTGCAGCCGATCACACCGAGAGTCACTGAGATGGCGAACCACACTAACAGCACAGTTGTGTTTGCCTATCACAGCGTCGGCGTGCGCTGCATTAAGACCTTGCTGGCACGGGGCGTACAGATAGACTTAGTGGTCAGTCATGAAGACAACCCGAACGAGACTATCTGGTTTGAATCGGTCGCCGATCTGTGTACAGAGCATGGAATTAAACGGATCACGCCAGAAAACCCGGCAAGCCCAGAACTGTTCGAGCAAATCAAGGCGCTTGCCCCGGATTTTATTTTCAGTTTTTATTATCGCCACATGTTGCCCACCAATATCCTGGCACTGGCCAAGCGTGGGGCTTACAACCTGCATGGCTCTCTGCTACCGAAATATCGCGGCCGGGTACCGGTGAATTGGGCGGTATTGCATGGCGAAACAGAAACCGGCGCCACTCTGCACGAGATGGCAGCCAAACCCGATGCTGGCGGCATCATCGCGCAAACCGCCGTCCCTATCTTGCCTGACGATACCGCCTATGAAGTATTTGGTAAATTAACGGTGGCGGCCGAGCAAATTTTATGGTTTGCCCTGCCCGCTCTGCTCGATGGCACAGCGAAGCTGTTAACGAATGATTTAAGCAAGGGCAGCTATTTTGGCGGGCGCAAACCAGAAGATGGCCGTATCGACTGGAGTCTGCCGGCACAGCAGGTATATAACCTGCACCGTGCCGTAGCACCGCCCTACCCTGGCGCATTTACCGAAGTAGGCGGCAACACTTACGTTATCGGAAAAGCACGATTAGTAGAATCTGTCGCATCTAACAACACGGCAAATTTGCCGCAAGGCTTGTCTGTAGTGGATAATGTCATCTTCGGCGGGTGCGGCGATGGCCGTGCTCTTCAAATAATTGAACTATTAATGAATGGCAAAGTGGTTTCAGCCTCAAGCCTCCAGCAACAGTTGGCCGCCCAATAATTCGCTGATTAGCTCAGCAGCAGCATTTTTAAATAAAGAAATTATCATGAAAAAAGTCCTTATCCTCGGCGTGAACGGTTTTATCGGTCACCATCTGTCCAAGCGAATTCTGGAAACTACAGACTGGCACGTCTACGGCATGGACATGCAAACAGATCGTTTGGGCGACTTACTCAGCCACGAGCGCATGCACTTTTTTGAAGGCGATATCACCATCAATAAAGAATGGGTCGAATACCATGTCAAAAAATGCGATGTTATTTTACCTTTGGTTGCAATCGCCACTCCGTCTACCTATGTAAAACAGCCTTTGCGCGTGTTCGAGCTCGATTTTGAAGCTAATTTGCCTATCGTTCGCTCCGCCGCCAAGTACGGCAAACATCTGGTATTCCCGTCGACCTCAGAAGTATATGGCATGTGCCATGACGAAGAGTTCGACCCTGAACAATCCGAACTTATTTGCGGACCGATCAACAAGCCACGCTGGATTTATTCTTGCGCCAAGCAGTTGATGGACAGAGTAATTTGGGGCTACGGCATGGAAGGTTTGAATTTCACCCTGTTCCGCCCATTTAACTGGATCGGTGCTGGCTTAGATTCTATCCACACACCAAAAGAAGGTAGCTCACGCGTAGTGACGCAGTTCTTCGGTCATATCGTGCGTGGTGAAAACATCTCCTTAGTCGATGGCGGCGCGCAAAAACGTGCGTTTACTTACATCGATGACGGTATCGATGCCTTAATGCGCATTATCGACAATAAAAATGGCGTCGCCAGCGGCAAAATCTACAACATCGGCAATCCTGTGAATAACCACTCAATTCGCGATCTGGCACACATGATGCTGACACTGGCCGCGGAATATCCAGAATACGCAGAAACCGCGAAAAAAGTCGAGTTGATAGAAACCACTTCCGGCGCTTACTATGGCACTGGCTATCAAGACGTACAGAATCGCGTGCCAAAAATCACCAATACCTGTGAAGAACTCGGTTGGGCACCAACCACCACGATGGCCGATAGCATGCGCAATATTTTCGACGCCTACCGCGGTCAGGTAGCCGAAGCTCGCGCCCTCATGGATTAAGTCAGGACTGCATGCCTTCTATCGTCTTAAAAATTGATGTTGACACCTACCGTGGCACTCGCGAAGGCGTACCTAATCTGGTACGCCTGTTAAAGCACCATCACGCTGGTGCCACTTTCTTATTTTCACTGGGAAAAGATCATACCGGATGGGCCTTGCGGCGCGCCTTCCGCCCTGGTTTTTTCCAGAAAGTATCGCGTACTTCGGTAGTTGAACACTACGGTGTTAAAACGCTCATGTATGGGGTTTTTTTACCCGCACCCGACATAGGCAAAGACTGCGTGGAAGAAATGCGTGCAGTACGCCGGGCGGGTTTTGAATGTGGCATCCACACCTGGGATCATGTGGTCTGGCAAGACAATGTCAGAACTCGCGGTGAAAGCTGGACTCAGCAACAAATGCAACAGGCTTATTCACGCTTTCAAGAGATTTTTGGAACCACTCCCAAGACCCATGGCGCAGCAGGTTGGCAAATGAATGACCATGCCTTCAGTCAACTAGCCAGCTTTGGTATGAAATACGCCTCCGATGGTCGCGCCATGCTCAATGACAACGGCTCCCTTGCAAATCCTGCCGCTGGTCCGTATCGCCTGCAAATCGACGGCAAAGTGTCGCCCTGCATACAAATGCCAACCACACTGCCAACCTTAGACGAGTTACTAGGGCGTGAAATCGACGGTGTCGTCATTAACGAGTCAAATATCGCCGCTAGCATACTCAATTTGACGGCAGAGCCAAGAAATCATGTATTTACCCTACATGCTGAACTTGAAGGGCAAAAACTTGCCCCCATATTCGATCAGTTGCTTACTGGATGGCAAGAGCAGGGTTATCAATGCATATCAATGGCGGATTATTACACCAGCCTTGAGGATCAAACACTACCAGAACATCCTTTAACATGGGCAGAATTGCCAGGTCGCTCAGGAGAACTGGTGGCACTGCATTCATAATGGCGGCGGATTTATGGTCGCTGGTGTTTATCCATGTAAATAGCTGGCAAGATCGAAACTGAAATTGGCGACAGACTTTTGCGAATTTCAGTTTCATAGAAAAAATTAAACAACAGCAAGACCAAATACAAAAACGCAACAGTATTTCTCCATTCACCTACAACAGATCAGGAGATCACTTTGGCCGACAGCCCATCTGCACTCAATTGCCTGGTTCCGGATTTTTCTGCCGTCATGACTGGCGACACGCAATTTCAGTTAAGTCACTATAGTGGCAAAACTGTCGTGCTTTACTTTTACCCTAAAGATAATACTCCGGGTTGCACTACTGAAAGCATCGCATTCCGCGACGCTTTCCCGAAGTTCGAAGACGCCAATGCTATTATTTTTGGTATCAGCCGTGATAGTCTGCGTTCACATGAGGGCTTTAAGGCAAAGTTAGACCTGCCTTTTGAACTCATTTCAGACCCAGATGAGGCTTTGTGCGCCATGTTTAACGTCATGAAATTAAAAAACATGTATGGCAAACAAGCTCGAGGCATAGAACGTAGTACATTTATCATTGACGGCAACGGCAAATTAGTGAAAGAATGGCGTGGAGTAAAGGTTGCCGTACATGTCGATGAAGTGTTGGAATTTGTGAGCGCACACGCATAATTGAAATCCTTATTTTTACCTGCCGGAGCCGTTGATGGAGATGATACAAAAGTCTTCCACAGCGGCTTTTTCACTTTTAATTCCATTAAAAGATCAAATCAGTTTCATCGATTTGCTCACCCATAAGCTCTCACACTTTTTATAAGAGGTTCTGATGCCCCTGCCCAAAATGCCGACTAAACCAGCGGCTCTGCTGTCCCCTAAGGACTATCCTAAAGCAGAAAACAAAACTCCGATAAAACCCAGCCAAACAGTGGCAAAACCGGCTGTCACAAAAACACCTGCCAGCACTGCCCGAGTACCAGTTGCAGCTGCGCCGAAAGCGATCGCTAACGTCGCACCAGTTTCGCGCCCGGTAGCAGCGCCGGTCGTCACAAAGGCAAAAGTAGACGTAGCCAAAGCCAGCCCAAAGGCACTCACTCCCGTCACCACCAAAGCGCACGTCAATCCAGTTAAATCGGTGGCCAGTCGCGCCGCAGATAAGTCAGGCATTACCAAGTTATTCGTACTCGACACCAATGTCTTGATGCACGACCCGTCATCCCTGTTCCGCTTTGAAGAACACGATGTCTACTTGCCTATGATCACCTTGGAAGAATTAGACGATCATAAAAAAGGCATGACAGAAGTGGCCCGCAATGCACGTCAGATCTCACGTTCACTCGATGCCTTGGTAGGCGACATCGACCATCACGACATAGACAAGGGTGTACTGTTGTCGAAACTGGGGAATAAAGACGCCAAAGGACGCTTGTTTTTCCAAACCAAATTACAAGGCGGCAGCTTGCCTGTGGGTCTGCCTCAGGGTAAAGCCGACAATCAAATTTTAGGCGTGGTACGTGCCCTGGAGGCAGAGTTCCCGGGGCGCCCTATCGTATTGGTATCGAAAGATATCAATATGCGTATCAAGGCGCGTGCCTTGGGCTTGCCAGCGGAAGATTACTTCAACGATCACGTACTGGAAGATTCCGACCTACTGTACACCGGCATCGTGCAATTACCAGAAGACTTCTGGAACAAGCATGGCAAAGGTATCGAATCGTGGCAAGAAAGCAAAAACGGCACCAGCACCACTTACTACCGTATCACTGGCCCCGTCATTCCTTCGCTACTGGTCAATCAGTTTGTCTATCTGGAACCGAAGAACGGTGAAGCTTCGTTCTACGGACAAGTGCGGCAAATTATGGGCAAGACTGCGGTATTGCAAACCCTGCGTGATTACGGCCACCCGAAACACAGCGTCTGGGGTGTCACTTCTCGCAATCGCGAGCAAAACTTTGCCCTCAATTTGTTAATGGATCCGGAATGCGACTTCGTCACCTTACTGGGACAAGCTGGCACAGGAAAAACCTTACTGGCATTGGCAGCAGGCTTGGCACAGGTGCTAGAGACCAAAACCTACAACGAAATCATCGTCACCCGTGTGACCGTGCCTGTCGGTGAAGATATCGGTTTCTTGCCGGGCACAGAAGAAGAAAAGATGTCGCCTTGGATGGGGGCGTTTGACGATAATCTAGAGGTATTGAATAAGTCCGATAATGATGCCGGCGACTGGGGTCGCGCTGCCACGCAAGACCTGATACGTTCCAAGATTAAGATCAAGTCGCTCAATTTCATGCGCGGTCGTACCTTCGTTAATAAATTTTTGATTATCGACGAAGCGCAAAATTTGACGCCTAAACAAGTCAAAACTTTGGTGACCCGTGCTGGCCCTGGTACCAAGATTATCTGTTTGGGAAATATCGCACAGATAGACACACCTTACCTGACTGAAGGCTCCAGCGGTTTGACCTATGTGGTCGACCGTTTCAAAGGTTGGGCGCATAGTGGCCATGTCACTCTGGCGCGTGGCGAGCGTTCACGCCTAGCCGATCACGCCAGCGAAATTTTGTAAACTTTCAATTTTCATTTCAATAAAAAACGGTGCCACTTACATGGCACCGTTTTTTTTCGACCTAATCCTAAAAACGGGATCAAAATACAAAATAGTACTGACGTACAGCCTCGAACGCTTTGTATCTTTAAAAAAACTTTTATGTGTATGCAAAGAATAAGCCCACAAAGAGAAAAAATATTTTCACATTTGTTTCACTTGAAGGGCATTTTCAATCAGAATGTTATCTGACTTAGCCTTGCCAATATCGCCACAACCAATAATAGTGAGATCTAAGTCAGGATTAACTAAAACAGAAGAAATCATCACTCGTCACTGAGCAAGAAGTGCAAATGAATTCGTCACCCTTACCTATTGGAAGAGATGCCATGCATAAGTATGTAATTCGTAGTCTATTCACGGTTGCAATGACGCTACCGCTCACTATGTCACTGAGTTTGCCACAATTGGCAATCGCAGCAGACACCGAAGAACATCGTTGGAACTTGCAGGATCTCTATGCGAGCAGCGCAGACTTCGATAAAGATGTCGCAAAATTACAAGGCCAGTTAAAAGAAATCTCTAGCTGCAGCGGCCATTTGGGCGACTCGCTGGCGCGCTTTAAAGCATGCATGGATTTGAATGCGGACATGCTCAAACGCTATGCCCGTATCGCCAGTTATGCCTCCCAGAGCCACGATCAAGATACTGGTGCTACGGCAGGACTGGATTTAAATCAACGTTCCGATATCTTAGGTAGCCAGCTTGAAGAAGCAACATCTTTCGCGCGCCCGGAAATTTTACTGATGGGTGAAAAGAAAGTTAAATCCTATTTAGCCAAAGACAAGTCGCTATCCATTTATGCGCACGGTTTAGAAGATATTTTACGCAGCGCCAGCCATACTCTAGATAAGAAAGGCGAAGAACTTATCGCTACTTTCGGCATGGCCACCAATACCGCTAGCGCCGTGTATAGCACTTTATCCAATTCAGATATGCCTTGGCCCAAGGTCAAGCTGTCCGACGGTCAGGAAGTGGTGATTGATCAATCCGCCTACACCAAATATCGCTCGTCAAACAACCGGCAAGACCGTAAATTAGTATTCGATGCTTTCTGGGGTAAGTGGAAAGAATTTGAACGCAGCTATGGCGTGACCTTTTATGAGATGCTCAAAAAAGATGCTGTGTACGCGAAGGTGAGAAATTACCCAGACTCATTGACCCAAGCTCTGGATGGCAATAAGCTTCCACGCGCCGTCTACGACACACTGATAGAGCAGACTCAAGCGAATCTGCCGACCTTACACCGTTACTTCAAATTGCGCGCCAAAATGCTAGGCGTCAAGGATATGGGCTACCACGATATGTACCCAGCCCTAGTCAGCAGCAATCTGAAATTTTCTATCGCCGAAGGTAATCAGTTAATGCTGGCATCGGTTAAACCCCTGGGCGAGGATTATGTCAAAGCCATGAGCAAGGCCACTACCGAGCGTTGGATCGATGTCTACCCACGAGCTAAAAAACGTTCCGGCGCGTATATGAATGGTGCCGCTTACGACGTTCATCCTTATTTGTTGATGAACTTTAACGATGACTATGAATCGGTCTCGACCCTGGCGCACGAATGGGGGCACGCTATGCATTCTTATCTGTCGAATAAAACCCAGCCGTTTGTGACTGCCGACTACCCGACTTTCACGGCAGAAATAGCCTCTACCACCAACGAGGTTTTCTTACTCGATCACATGCTTAAGATCGCCAAATCAGACGATGAGCGCTTATTATATTTGGGCTCAGCATTAGAAAATCTGCGTGGTACCTTCTTCCGTCAAGCGATGTTCGCTGACTTTGAGCGCACAGTACACGCCAAGGTCGATAAGGGCGAATCTGTGACCGGCGAAGCGCTGACTAAAATCTATGGCGACATTTTAAAACGCTATCACGGAGATCAAGATGGCGTGATGAAAATTGATGATTTATACGCGACAGAATGGGCCTTCATTCCGCATTTCTACAACCGTTTTTACGTCTTCCAGTATGCCACCTCGATCGCAGCCGGCTCCATGTTCGCGGACGAAATACTCAAAGGAAAAACTGGTGCCAAGGACAAATATCTGAACATCTTAAAAGCTGGCGGTTCGGCTTATCCATATGAACTGGTCAAGGCAGCCGGAGTCGATATGGCTACACCGGCGCCCTACCAGGCGGTATTTGTGCGGATGAATAAGATCATGGATGAAATAGAAGCTATACAAAAGAAACGTCAATAAAAAATCCATTAAAGGCGATTGCACAATCTCGCCTTGTAGCAAAAGAGCGCATGTACTGTAAAGTAAGTGCGCTCTTTTTTAGCATCTGACAAAATCTAAGCGGAAAAAATTTCCTGTAGAAAGGGTTAACCTAGGGCAGACCTTAAAGCGAGGAAATACGAAATACCAAGCAAGCTTGATCCGCATCAAAAGGAGGAAATGAACACCGGAGTAAAGTAGTAAAAAACACTAGAACGAGACTACCATGCCGGCACGTATTAGCACTCCCATTTCCATCACTATCATTCAGGAAGAGCACGAGCATCTATCGAACATTATGGAGCGTATGTTGAGCTTTGTTCGCAGCCTGCAAGAAGTTAATACTAATGTGGATCTGAGTGTATTCCGCGCAATGCTTTATTACATAGGTCAATATCCAGAGCGGGTACATCATCCGAAAGAAGATCAGTTTTTATTTGCAAAAATAAAAGATCGCACCCATCAACTCGACGTCGAATTAGATAACTTGAGTGAGCAGCATAGCAAAGGTGAATTACTCGCGCATCGATTGCTGACCGCCTTGCAGGCCTATGAATTCGGTGGAACTGAAGCCTTGCCCCACTTTAGGACCCTAGTGGAGCAATACACTCATTTTTATTTTGCCCATATGCGCATGGAAGAAGAGCGCATTATTCCAGTAGCACTACAGGTACTTAACGACGCCGATTGGAACATTGTTGACGCGGCTTTTCTTGAAAACCGAAAGGAAATGGATGACGATGGTCAGCGCTATCATTACGACCAGTTATTTTCAAGAATCATGAGTGCCAGCCCAGGGCCGCAATAATATAGCCTCAAGCAGAAATCTAGCCCTACTTTTTCTTGCGCAATACGGCCAGGGCTGCCACTCTTTTTAACAGCTCTCTATCGTTCCAGGGTTTTTTAAAAATTCCAAACAAACCCTGATACTCGTGAACCCGCGCTTGCAGCTCATCATGTCCGGTAATGGCGATGATAGGAAGATCTTCGGTCTCCATACTACCCTGCACCGCTGCAATTAATTCCAGCCCATTCATGTTTGGCATTTCCAAATCCGTCAATAAGACAGAGAAAAATTCTTGACTTAATTTTTCCATTGCCTCCAAACCGTCTTTTGCCAACTCGACCCGGTAACCTGCGATCTCAAAAATTTTAGCCAATTTAGCCCGTGCTACCGCAGAATCATCGACCACCAGAATTGCCACGCGAATATCAAGTACGGGCGTTTCAGTATTGCTTGAATTGGCACTGTGCCGCGCTCCATCATCCGAGTCCAGCATCTCGATACTTTTCCCGCGTCCAATAAAAAATAAAAAAATGAACACACCTAACAGGATACTGAGCGAAACAGGCAGCAAATACAGACTCAAAAATTCTTGAATCTGCATACCTAAATAAGCAAAAGAAGACGGATTTGTATTCATTCCAGCTTGCTTTAAAAATGTCAAATATCCTTGCTGCTTTGTAAAGCAACAGCAATACCAAAGATAACAAGGCCTAGCTTAAAGAGATAAGCCAGCGCTGTCCAACAAAGCGGTTGCGACTAAGGCTTTGTGTTGCGAAATTGTTTAATGTAGCGTCATCATTTTCCTTGTTGTTTTCAAAGAATGTCGGGCGCAACCCAGTCCTGAAGCATATTTAACCGATAATTAAAAAACAATGCAAAAACATCTATAATTAAACGCTATTGAGCTGTCGTTTTTTTTATTTGTCGAAACAATCATGGAATTTTTAGATTATTTTTGTCGCCTGTTATTCCTTAAATTAACGTATAACAATAAGAGCGGCGATAACACGCGATTTCAGCAAGGCAAATTGAAATAGTTTTCTGCGTCTATCGCCATGCTTAGCTTTCAGTCTATGCTTCTCAGATTTTCATCTATGTCACTCATCGCCTAACGAATAGCGTATCACCGACAAGTCAAAGGGATTGGCGTGAAGACTAATTCACCTCACGAGATAGCGACTATTAGCAAGCATCTGGCACAAGGCCTGCTGCTCGTTTTATGTTACGTATTTCTGTCCAAGCTGGTACTCAGTTTTTACTCGGTCAATGGTCTGGTAACGGTGCTCTGGCCCGCTAGCGGCGTAGCGCTGGGGGGAATGCTATTAGCCGGAAGGCGATATTGGCTAGCCGTTTTCGTCGCTGCCCTGATTACCCAATTATGGGTCATCGATCAAGCACTGCTGGTGTCGCTGCCGATAGCAGTCGCAGCCACGATAGAGCCGGCACTGGGTGCCTGGTACCTAAGACGCAATGAAAAATTCAATTTCGAATTGACGACCATGCGTAGCTTTCTATTACTCACTTTTGTCAGTCTGTTCGCACCTTCTATTTGCGCGTTAAGTGGCACCACAGTATTGTCTATGGCCGGCGACGTTCCTGTATCAGCTTATTCCCGCACGGTGATACACTGGTGGATGGGCGACAGCCTGGGTTTGTTATTGATCACGTCCCTATTACTAATCTGGAGAACCCCGCCAAAAAACTGGCGTCAGTATCCGCGCATGCTGGAGGCGGCGGGGATCGTCACAATGTCGTTTCTAATGGGCCAAATCGTTTTTTTTGACTGGTTTCACGCGCTATTTGGCTATGTCAATCGTGGTTACTGGATGTTCTTGTTCGTCATCCTTGCCGCCGTCAGATTAGGCCGCCATGGGGTTCTCATCATTTTAAGTATAACGACACTACAAGCGTTAGTGGGTGCGGCAACAGGTAAAGGTTTCTTCGGCGACGATCTGACAAAAACCGGGCTTATTAATTTATGGAATTACATTACTATCCTCACCATGTCAGGAATGTTGCTGGCTTTCGTATTAAAGGAAAGGTTCATAGCAGAGAACCAGATTAAGCGTAGCGAGGCAGACCTACAATCCGCCCAGCATTTAGCCCAAATTGGCAACTGGGAATGGAACATCGAGGCCAACACACATACTTGGTCTAGGGATACTTATGAGATTTACGGCCGTGATCCGGCATTGCCAGCAGCTATTTATCCTGAAGTGCTGCAATACTTTACGGCTGACAGTTGGAGCCGACTTTCTGCAGCAGTAGAACAATGCATGGCGCAAGGTATGCCCTACGAATGCGATGCCGAGGTGGTACGTCCGGATGGCAGCCATCGTTGGGTGATAGCACGCGGCGCAGCGAGCTTCAACGAGCAGGGCGAGGTAGTCAAAATGCACGGAACAGTACAGGACATTACCACCAGAAAACTCGCGCAATTAAGTGTGACGGCAAACGAAGAAAAATTTAGGGCCTTGTTTGAGAACTCACCTATCGGCATCATCGCCATCAACCCGACAAATGGTGAAATCGTCAAAGCCAACATTGCAGTGTTAAGAATGTGGCAGATTGACTCACTTAAATCGCTGGGGAATACGATAGAAGAACTGGTTCACCCGGGTGATCTGATCACTTTCAAAACGGGAATACATCAGCTAACCATTGGTGGGGCGGACAACCAGCAATTTGAAATACGTTGCCTTAAAAAGGATGGCAGTTATTTTTGGGCGGAAATCTCGGTTTCCATGCTCAAAGACGCCAGTGGCGAACCCTTGCAATTGATCACCAGTATTGTTGACGTCTCCGAGAGAAAAATTCTGGCAGAAAGTCTGACCAGCTCATTTGAAGAAATTGAAGACCTCTACAATAGTGCCCCCTGTGGCTATCACTCCACCGGCACAGATTTCACTTTTTTTCGCATCAACGATACCGAGCTTTTGTGGATGGGTTATACGCGTGAAGAAGTCATAGGAAAAATGAAGCTATCCGACTTTTACACTTTAGAAAGTAAAAAAACATTTGAAATAAATTTTCCGATTTTTTTACGCGATGGGTACATCAAGGATGTGGAGTTTGAATTTACTTCCAAGGACGGCACAGTAAGAAATATTCTTTACAGCGCGACCGCCATCAAGGACGAGCACGGCAACTACAAAAAAAGCAATGCCGTCATGTACGACATTAGTGAACGAAAAAAAGCCGAACTAGCCTTGCAACTACGCGATCGCTATCAGCGTGCCCTACTGGATAATTTTCCTTTCATGGTATGGCTAAAGGATAAGGATAGCCGCTTTCTGGCCGCCAATCAGCGCTTCGCCGACATGCTCAACGTTGACGACCCGGATGACATGGTGGGCCGCACCGATCTCGATTATTGGGCGCCTGAATTGGCCGCGCAATACCGCGCGGATGACAGGGCGGTGCTAATGAGCGGATTATCGAAAATCGTCGAACAGGAAGTCTCAGAGTCAGGTCGTAAATTATGGATAGAGACCTACAAATCACCGGTAAAATTGGATGGACGGGTGATCGGGACGGTCGGTTTCTCGCGCGATATCACAGCACGTAAAGCCGATGAACAACAATTACGCAAACTCTCACTGGCAGTCGAGCAAAGCCCGGAGAGTATCGTCATTACCAATACCAGCGCCATTATTGAATACGTCAACGAAGCTTTTGTGCGAAAAACTGGTTATCAGCGGGAAGAACTGCTAGGAAAGAATTCGCGCATGCTGCAATCGGGCAACACCGCGAAAAACACTTACGATTCACTTTGGAAAAACTTATCAGAAGGCCGCATTTGGGAAGGTGAGTTCTTTAACCGGCGTAAAGACGGTAGCGAATATGTAGAGCACGCGATCGTCAGTCCAGTTCGTCAAGCAAACGGGCAAATCACCCACTATCTGGCCGTCAAAGAAGATATTACAGAAAAAATCCGCTCCAAAGCGGAGATCCATAGACTGGCGTATTACGATGAGATTACCGATCTGCCGAATCTGGCATTTTTACTCGACAGAGTGACGCAATTACTAGTAACCAACAAACATTCCGACCAGATCAGCGCCTTGATTGCGATCAACCTCGATCGTTTCAAAACCATCAACGACGCCACCGGACAAACGACCGGCAACGCCTTGCTGAAAGCGGTAGGCCAACGCCTAGTCCATATCCTGCGTGACACCGACTTAGTGGCCAGTATCGCGGGCGACGAATTTTGTGTACTGCTGCCAGAATTGGGATCGCAAAATCAAATGACTGCCAATCTGGCATTACAGATTTCGCAGAAAATTCATTCTAGCTTGCATGAAACCTTCGCGATAGGCCGCGAAAAAATTACCCTCACAGCCTGCCATGGCATCGCGCTGTTTCCTAGTGGTAATGAGGACACGCCACTAGAAGTATTGCGGCGTGCCAATACCGCTCTACATCACGCCAAAGCCAGCGGCACCGAGCAAACAGTATTTTTTGAAGAAAGCCTGGAAGAAAGCGCACGGCAACGCTTCTCCATAGAAAGCGAGTTGCATGATGCGATCACGTCAGGCCAATTGCGCCTTTACTTGCAGACACAGGTAGATGCCAATGGCTTGGCAGTGGGTGCCGAAGCGCTCGTGCGCTGGCAACATCCGATACGGGGATTAATACAGCCAAATAGCTTCATCCCAATTGCTGAAGAATCCAATCTCATCATAGAGATCGGAAATTGGGTGCTGACCCAGGTCTGCCAGTTGCTCGCGCATGAAGATGTGGCAGACCTGCCACTACGAATTTCGGTCAATATTAGTCCGCGTCAATTCCGCCAGACGCAATTCGTTGATCAAATAAAAAATGCCTTAGCTAAATCCGGTACGGATCCCAACCACCTGACACTAGAAGTCACCGAGGGTTTGGTGATCGACAATATCAATGACGTCATCGCCAAAATGCACGAATTGAGTACCATGGGTATCCATTTTTCTATGGATGATTTTGGTACCGGCTATTCGTCTCTGTCGTATCTGAAGCGATTACCAATACACGAACTGAAAATTGACAAGAGTTTTGTGCAGGATGTCACGACCGATATGAACGATGCGGCCCTGGTAGAAACCATACTGTCGGTGGCCAAACATTTGCATCTCAGAGTAGTGGCCGAAGGGGTAGAAACGAGCGAGCAGGCTGATTTCTTGAATCAACGCGGCACCGTGATTCATCAGGGATATTTTTTCCACAAACCAGAACCGCAAGCGAGCTGGCTGACAAAATTACAGCAACATCCTGCCAGACTAGAGAATTTTGCAAAACTCTCGCACTCACAAGAACTCGATTCACTTAATGATAAGGACTAGCTCAGCATCACCGCCGAGGTGGAGTGATGTTCGCCTTGGTATTATGGTAGCGGCAAGGGAACGTCTAAAAACCCCATACTCGGGCGCATCGCGGCATCGATTGTACGATGCGATACTCGCAATACCGAGGTATTGCTCCGGTTTGCACCTTGCGCTGCATCCCGATTAAAGGTTTTTTAGAAGTTCCTGCACGCCAGCGCGCATATTCCATGCGGGTTTTCAGCCTATTTTGGCCTGCAGGGCGCATGGAATATGCGTCTTGGGCTTGCCCTTGAAATTATTATGAATGATCGATTGCGCATTTTCTCAAAAAGAAAAGTGCAGCGCTACTTAGTTTCTATCCTGGCATCGCTGCCGCTGCGATAATCAGCTAAACTAGCCATGCTTTTATGCAATATTGTGCAGAATTCAGCAATTAATTTACCCAGCTAGCAAAACCGTTCCAAAATGAACTTATTTGGACTTAGTACTTGTAATTGAGCATGCATAGACCATGCGTGTTATTTTTCGGCCAACAGCCAATTGCTTCAGGAGTACTAACGATGATACAAATTACCGTCGTTTCGTATAATAACGAAACGCCATTCGTAGCAAATACTGCCGTCTTCGGCGCAGAACCCAAAACTTTAGGACGCAGCGAGGATAATTTTTTGGTGTTGCCTGACCCAAAACACAATGTCTCGCGGCTGCAAGCGCAGATTAGCAGTAATGGTAGCGAGCACAGCCTGACCAATCTCAGTCAGGCCAATCCTATGCGCATCAACGGACAAGAAATCGAGGCCGAGCGCGACTACCAGATCCATGCTGGCGACCAGATACAAATTGGCTTATATCAGTTGCGCGTTGATACCTATACCGAGCAATCTAGCGAGTTAGCGCCCCTTGCCGCGGCACCAGTATCAGTATCAGTGCAGCAGGCTCACATCAAGGCTGCACCTGTGGCTGAAGTGCTGCCGCAAGCAAGCACATCCATCGAGGCCGCCACGCCAGTCGAGTCGAGTGACTTATTGCAGGCTTTTTTGAAGGGCGCTGGCTTGCCAGCCTTAAGTCTGACTGCCGGCCTGACGCCAGAACTGATGGAAACCCTTGGCAAACTGGTCGCCACCTCAGTACAGGGAACCATGGATTTAATCGCTCAACGTGCGCTGGTAAAACGTGAAGTAAACGCGGATGTCACTCTGGTCGTATTAAGGAAAAACAATCCTCTGAAATTTTTCCCGGATAGCCAGACTGTCCTGACGCAAATGTTGCGTAAGAAAATGCCCGGCTTCATGGCACCGGACGAGGCGATGGAAGATTCGTATCATGACCTGCACGCCCATCAATTGGCGGTAGTGGCTGGTATGAAAGCGGCGATGGATGCCTTATTGAAAAAAATTCAGCCCGCACTGTTTGAAAAACGTCTGCCCCCTCCTACCCTGCTCGACCATCTGAATCCTGCGCGTCGCAAAGCGGCCATGTGGAATCAGTTCTCTCAGTTGTTTGACGGTCTGACGCTAGACGCCGCAGATGAATTTCAAGCTTTGTTTGGCAAAGACTTTTTGACTGCCTATGAAAAAGAAATTGAGCGTGTCAAGCATGCACAATACACACAGCAACGACAGCAGACATCCTGAAACGAAGCAACGCTATCATGATTTTAGACACGGCTTACATTAGCGCTATTGGTGACCGCAGTTCCAATCAGGACGCTTTGACGCAGGCTAGTGAAGATGAGCTCAGTTGCTTCGTGGTAGCCGACGGCACTGGCGGACACGCGGGCGGTGAAGTTGCAGCTGATCTGGTAACGCAAGCCATCGTCGAAAAATTTTTACAGGAAGCCTCGTTCAGCGCGCATGCGCTACGCTCGTATCTAGATTGGGCCGCTATCAAAGTCGAGCAACACCAGCAGCTCACGGCCAAACACGCCGATATGAGCGCGACCGTAGCCTGTCTGCTGATAGACCAAAGTAATTGCTGTGCCTTGTGGACACATTTGGGCGACACCCGCATTTACCTGTTCCGCTTAGGGAAAATCATCCACGTATCGAAGGATCACAGCATGGCGCAGCGCCTGGTCGACGCCGGTTATGCCAAGTATGAGGAGTTACGCCAGCATCCGCAGCGCAACCAGTTGTACGCAGCAATCGGTGCGCAAGGTGACAGTTTTCCTGATCTCACGCCAGAACCCTTCGCGGTACAAGATGGCGATGCGTTTTTGCTGTGCAGCGACGGTTTTTGGGAATGGGTTAGCGACGATGAAATGGGGCAAAGTCTGCGCCAGGCCTCTAGCAGCGATGCCTGGCTTGCCAACATGAACAAGATCGCAGAACAAAATATTGCAAGAACCAACAGCCGGCGCGATAATTTTTCTGCCTTTGCGATCTGTTTGCATGCACCCACAGTAGCGAGCTAACATCTAGTCCATGAGCATCCAGCACCCAACCATTTCCTCCTCTAGCCAGAGTACAACTTGAATACAGCAGCCCCCCAGGATTTCGTATTGCCACAGGCAAGTGACATGGGTAATGAAAATGCATTGGCTATCGGTACCCGCTTGTCCGACTTTGAAATCACTGGCGTACTGGGTGAAGGCGGCTTCGGTATTGTCTATCTGGCGTTTGATCACTCCTTGCAACGCACCGTCGCCATCAAAGAATACATCCCCGGCACTTTAGCTGGCCGTGCCGCTGACGCATCCGTCGCCGTACGTGCCGAACGCCACAAAGGAACTTTTGAGGCTGGACTGAAAAGCTTCATTAATGAGGCCAGGCTGCTGGCACAGTTTGATCACGCCTCACTGGTCAAGGTTTATCGTTTTTGGGAGCAGAATAAGACCGCGTATATGGCGATGCGCTATTACGAAGGCCGTACCCTCAAAGAAATTATCAAGAACCACCCGGAACTGGTCAATGAAGCCTGGATGAAGTTTATTTTCAAACAAATTCTCGATGCATTAGAAACTCTGTACCAGTCGCGGATTTTGCATAGGGATATCTCGCCGGACAACATCATCGTACAAAAAAATGGCGATGCGGTACTGCTAGATTTCGGCTCGGCCCGCAAAATTATTGGCGATCTAACCCAAGGTCTGACGGTCATATTGAAACCGGGATTTGCCCCGATAGAACAATACGCTGACGACGGCTCCTTGCAACAAGGCCCCTGGACCGACATTTATGCGCTCGCTGCGGTTATGTATTTTACTATCGTCAAAACAGCGCCACCGATGTCCATCGTACGGGTAGTCAAAGACTCCTTACTGCCGCTGCAGACTGAAAGCCATGCGGGATATAGTAAAAAATTCCTGATGGCGATAGATATGGGACTATCGATACAACCGGAGGACCGGCCTCAAACGGTAGACGAATTTCGTCGTTTGCTGGGCATTACAGCTTTCGACTCGGCACGCAATGCAAGTGATAGCAAAACGAGGCGCCCTACTCGTCACGCCGACGTACTCGCGGACGATGAGCCGAGCGCAGGACTTGTATCGCCCCGCTCGGCGACATCGTTCACGGCAGCCCACGCTAAGCCAGGCGATAAGAAGTCTATACTAATAGCAGCAGGCCTTATTTTGCTGTCGTTGCTTAGCGCGGTATATTTTTTTAATGCTCACGACAAGAACAAAACAGCGCCAGTATTGAACAATATCGATATGGAGGCAACGGCGGCAGGCAGTAGCGAGGTAAAACTTGCTATCAAACCTTGGGGCATGGTGTTTGTCGATGGTGAGCAAAATGGCGTTAGCCCACCACTTAAAAAGTTAAATCTCAGCGATGGCAAACATACGATACGCGTTAGCAATCCCGGCTTTCCAGATTTCAGCGCAGAGATAGAGGTAGGCAGGGATAATCCGACTATCATAGAACATGAATTCACCTCAAAATAAACTTATCCCTCGATGAAAAACATTGGCATCAGCAGTATTGTAAAGATCTGGATCGTTGCGTTAGCTTGCATATCGGTGATTGGCTGCGACACAGCCCCTAAATCCCACACATCGAAAACACCAGTTAAAGCAAAAGAGAGCAAAACCACCGCATCATCATCGACTGCACCTAGCGAAACCAGCGCAACGAGCCCAACTAGCGCCTTGCCAACTGCGAGCACGGCCACCCCAAGCAATAGTGCTGCCGATGCCCAAGCATTAAAGGACGGTGTGCTTTTGTACAATAATGGCGACTACAATGCGGCCATAAAATTACTGGCGTCTCCGGCTATTGCGAATAGCAAGAATAAGGCAGTCAAACTAGATGCATTTAAATACGCGGCATTTAGTTATTGCGTCACGGCCAAAGCACAACTGTGCCGTCAACAATTTGATCGCGCATTTAAACTAGATCCAAACTTTGACCTCAGCCCAGCAGAAATCGGTCATCCGATATGGGGTCCAGAATTTTCTAGATCTAAAAACGCACAAAAAAAATAGCCACTCTCAATACCTAGCCTAAATTGAATAGCTCTCGAAGCTTAAGCGTATTTACTAAACGTATTTAATCAGGCCGATTAAAGCAAAAACTGTAATGGCAACGACTAGCAATAAGCGACCAGGTAAAACGTGCTTAGCACGTTTGTTAATCAAGCTAATTTCTTCATTTGCGGATTCTGCTGGAATTAAAGCCAGCAGGGGTGCGGCATCTAGCTTGAGTAATTTAGCATAAGATCGAACGAAGCCACGGGTAGTTGCCAGTCCGGGCAATGCAGCGTAATCATCCATTTCCATTGCCCGAATTTGGCGCGTCGCCAAGTAAAGTTGCGCGGCGACCGCCTCCACGGTCCAACCCAGCGCTTTACGCGCTTCCATTAGTCGTAGTCCGGGAGATGAGATCCCTCCCCCTGCGGCGCCCTGACTTAATTTGGACGAAATAGGCTCACCTAAACGAGAGCCAATTAACTCCGCGTACGCGGTGGGTTCAGCTTTTTCTGGAGCAGTCGCGTTGATCAAATCAGTATCATCCATCAATAATCCCACTCGCGTAATTCAAACCTACTCCTTTAGAAGTCAACCCGCGCCATGCACGACTAACATAAATTTTGCTTACTTTCACACAGTTTTCCTCATCCTTACTAAACATAAGTCATCATCCTAGACCGTTAGTGACAACGAATGCCTAGGTGTACATCGCGGGGCTCATATTCATCGGAAAGAAAAACTAAAGACCGAGCCTCAAGCATAATAGACTTCAATTATTACAAATCTAATAATTTGTAATAATTTAGTAATTATCGTAAGAGTTTATAATGCAAGGACTCTCATAGATAATAAGCCAATTATGATCTTAACTGGAACAGCACAGCCAGTTTTTATCAACATTAGCATAAACATCGAAACTCACTTGCATAGATCACTAGAACAACGTTTACAAAGTAATTCTGATGATTAAGATAGTCGCAATATCGTATGACAATCAGCCTTTAATCCCCAGTCTTAACGCGATTTCTAATGATAAGCCTAGAGGCATTGGACGTCATGATGAAAATTTTTTAATTTTGCCCGATCCTAAGCACTATGTGTCACGTTTTCAGGCGTCGGTTAGAAGTGAGGGAGGCCATCACTTTTTGATCAACTTAAGTCTAGCCAATCCAATTTTAATCAACGATATGGAAATAACTCCCGAGTGCGAGTATGCCATCTCACCCGGTGACAACATTCAAATTGGATTATATCGATTACGTGTTGACGGGGTTCTTTCAAGCAGCATTGAGCGATCGACTAATCGAATGAGGAAACCAGTGTTAGCACTAAAAAAACAAATGACGAAAATCGACGCGTCTGTTAGCACTGGCATAGCAGCGGCGCAGATACCGCCCAATTTTCTTTTACGTAGAGAAAGCGACTTCCTAGCCTTAAACGAAATCGCATTTTCAAGCGAAAAGATGCCACCAAACGCGACATCAAATCTAAAATCAACAACAAAACCAGACTTAGCAGTAAAAGCGATAGATGTCCCGGTAGTATCAGACGAGTTATTCTTAGCGTTCTTGTCTGGTGCTGGACTATCGGGAGTAAAAATTACTTCTAGCCTCACTCCACAACTAATGAAAACGATAGGTGAACTACTCAAGACTCTCGTTGACGGTAGTATGGAGTTGATCTCTCAACGAGCGCTGCTTAAGCGCGATGTTTGCAGTGATCTCACTGTAGTGGTAGTGGAAAAAAACAACCCTATGAAATTTTTTCCAGACAGCCAGAGTGTCTTGACACAAATGTTGGGAAAAAAAATCCCTGGTTTCATGGCGCCAAAAGACGCCATAGCGGACACGTTTTTAGATTTAAAAAGTCATCAATCAGGATTAATAGCTGGCATGAAGGCGGAATTAAATGATCTGTTTTGCCAATTACAACCCGCTAATTTTTCGAAAAAGTTGGATGCAACACATCTTATCGACCTCATTATTCCAAGTCGAAAAAAGGCGAGAATGTGGGACGAATTCTGTGCTTATCACGAGCAATTATCCAAATTAGTAAACTCTGAAGCTGACAATCAGGCCAAGTACGGAAAAAAATTCCAAAGCGCCTACGAAAAAGAGGCTGAAAAGAGAAGCCAACCTCAAGACAAATAAATCGTGCGCGTAGAGAACTGAACAGTGCCAACTACCTCTGCATGCTTTCCCACACCTTTTGCAGGCGTTTGGCGGAAACTGGCATAGGCGTGCGCAACTCTTGTGCGTACAACGAGACGCGCAGTTCTTCCAGTAACCAGCGGAACTCCTGTAATTTAGGATCGGCATCCTGGCCCGTCTTGCGCGGAGTACGCTGCCAAGGCTGCGCTACCGCATTCCATTCGGCCATCAGCTTGGCGTCGCGTGCAGGGTCGGCACGCAACTTATCCATCCTCACCGTCATGGCTTTCAGGTAACGCGGAAATTGCGATAGCTGAGTGAACTCATTGTCAGCAATAAAACGCTTACTGACCAACATCTGCAATTGGCTTTGCATATCGGCCGCGGCTTGCGGATGCGCTTTGAGCGCCTGCAGCTTCTTAGGCAGACCATGATACTCGGCCAAAATCAGTGCTGTGAGTCGCGCGATTTCATTGGCTAAAAGATTTAGCCTGGCCTTGCCGGCATCGCGACGCTGATTAAATTCGCCAGAATTACTCGGCAAGGGCTGTTGTAAAAAGGCACTTTCCAGAGCGACTTGCACGATCTGCTCGCGCAACTCTTCTTGCGAACCCAAAGCCATAAATTGCATCCCCATTTGCTGTAATCCAGGGATGTTTTTTTCAAGAAATTTGACTTGTTCTTTGATCTGCAAGGCAAACAAACGGCGCAAGCCTATACGATGAATGCGCGCTGCCTCGTCAGGGTCGTCGAAGACTTCGATATGGCAATGCGTGATTTTATCGACCAGGGCCGGGTAGCCGA
The DNA here is from genome assembly GCF_049340485.1 of Undibacterium sp. Ren11W. NCBI lineage: Bacteria > Pseudomonadati > Pseudomonadota > Betaproteobacteria > Burkholderiales > Oxalobacteraceae > Undibacterium > Undibacterium sp. Ren11W. Next base: position 375,485 of record NZ_JBMPPB010000004.1, on the reverse strand, counting down.
TCAGGGTTTGCTTACCTTGCTGTACTTCGAGTAACTCCGGCAGGCTATCGAAACTCCAGCCGGTCAGCTTCTCTTGCCGAATTGCGATAGCTGGATTTAGATTGGTGGCGAGCGCGTTGGGCTGCGCTCCAGCACGCGCAGGGCTTGCGCCAGGCGCGCTCGCAATTTTGCCGGAATCGAGCACGCTGAGTTTTTCTGCGCTGGCAATACGTTGAAAACTCTCGCGCGCCTGCCCGCCGAACTCGGCGCGCAGGTTTGCCAGGGTGCGCCCCATTTCCAGTTGCCGCCCATGCTCGTCAACAATCTTGAAGTTCATCGACAGATGTAATGGTACGACCTCAAATTTAAAATCGGTGCTCATGCAGATCAGGCCAGTCTGTTCGCGGATATCGGCAATCACGGCATCGAGGAAGTTACCTGTGCCGAACTCCTTGCGCTCACAAAATCCAGCCGCATAATTTGGCAGAGGCACGCAATGACGGCGTATTTTTTGCGGGAGCGACTTGATCAAGAGATGTACTTTTTCCTTAATCATCCCAGGCACCAACCACTCACATCTATCGGCAGAGACTTGATTGAGTGAAAACAGCGGCACCGTCAAGGTGACGCCGTCGCGCGCGCTTCCCGGTTCGAAGTGATAAGAAAGCTGCAGGGCGACGCCTGAGACTTGCATGGTTTTCGGGAATAGGTCGGTAGTGATACCGGCCGCCTCATGCCGCATCAACTCGTCTTTATTCAAATACAGGAGTTTGGCATTTTCTTTGCTCGCGTCCTTATACCATTGCTCCAGCAAGACCGCGTTAAACACGCCCGGAGGTAGCAACTTATCGTAAAAGGCGACGATCAACTCGTCGTCCACCAACACATCGATGCGGCGCGATTTGTGTTCGAGATTTTCGATCTCACGTACCAGTTTTTGGTTGTGGGCAAAGAAGGACAAACGGGTCTCTAGCTCTCCTTCCACTAACGCTTCGCGGATAAAGATATCGCGCGCCTCGGCCGGATGGGTTAAGCCGTATTGGATGCGGCGCTGGCTATACACCACTAAACCATACAGAGTAGCCCGTTCGAAGGCCGATACCTGCCCTGCACGCTTCTCCCAGCGTGGTTCGCCGTAGGATTTTTTCAGCAGGTGGCCGCCGATTTTTTCTAGCCATTCTGGCTGTATCTGGGCGATGCAACGCCCGTACAGACGCGTGGTATCGACCAACTCGGCAGCGATCACCCAGCGCCCTGCCTTTTTCGCTAGGCTAGAACCTGGCCAGATAAAAAACTTAATACCACGTGCGCCCAGGTAATGCGCGTCTTCATCGGATTTGTAACCAATATTACCGAGCAAACCGGTCAGCAAAGCCAGATGGAGTTGCTCGTAAGTGGCGGGCGTTTCGTTCAGACGCCAGCCCTGCTCTTTCACGATGGTAAGCAACTGGCTATGCACTTCGCGCCATTCGCGCAGGCGCATCTGGCTGAGGAAATTAGCACGGCAATTATCCTGCAACTGGCGGTTGGTTTTCTTGTGCTCGATTGCTTCTTCAAACCATTTCCAGATTTTCAGGTACGAGATAAATTCCGATTTTTCATCGGCGAATTTCTTATGCGCGGCATCCGCTGCTGCCTGGGCTTCCATTGGCCTGTCGCGCGGGTCTTGCACCGACAAGGCGGCAGCGATGATCAAAACCTCGTGCAGAGCCTGATTGTCGCGCGCAGCCAAAATCATGCGTCCGACGCGTGGATCGAGCGGCAATTTGGCGAGTTGCCGACCAACTGGCGTCAGGTGATTGCCCTCATCCATAGCGCCCAGCTCTTGCAGCAATTGATAGCCGTCGGCAATCGCCCTTCCTGGAGGAGGTTCGATGAAGGGGAAACTCTCTACATCGGTCAGGTGCAAGGACTTCATGCGCAAGATCACCGCCGCCAAGGACGAGCGCATGATTTCTGGCTCGGTAAATTTAGGCCGATTATTGTAGTCTTGCTCTTCGTATAGACGGATGCAAACACCGGCAGCGACGCGGCCGCAACGACCAGCGCGCTGGTTGGCAGCCGACTGCGCCACCGCCTCAACTTGCAGTTGCTCGACCTTATTGCGGTAGCTGTAACGCTTGACGCGTGCCAGACCTGCATCAACGACATAGCGGATGCCAGGCACGGTCAGCGAAGTCTCGGCCACGTTGGTCGCAAGTACTATGCGACGCGCATTCGACACTTTGAAGACGCGCTCTTGTTCCTGTGCCGAGAGGCGCGCAAATAGCGGCAGAATCTCCACATGTGCAGGATGATGTTTGCGCAACGCTTCGGCGGTGTCGCGAATCTCGCGTTCACCCGGCAAGAACACCAGCACATCGCCTGAACCTACGCGGCACAACTCATCGACTGCATCGGTGATGGCTGTCATCAGGTCGCGTTCTTTATCCTTCTCATCATTTTGCACTGGGCGATAACGTATCTCAACCGGATACAAACGCCCCGACACTTCAATCACCGGTGCCGGTTTATCATTGGCATCGGCAAAGTGATTCGCAAAACGTTGTGCATCGATGGTGGCTGATGTAATGATCAGCTTTAAGTCGCGCCGCTTGGGCAGAATTTGTTTTAAATACCCAAGCAAGAAGTCGATGTTAAGGCTGCGCTCATGCGCTTCATCGATAATGATGGTGTCGTATTGCTTGAGCAGCGGATCAGTCTGCGTTTCTGCCAGCAAGATACCGTCGGTCATCAGCTTGACGGAGGCGCCTTTGCTCAAGGTATCGGTAAAACGCACCTTAAAACCTACGTGTTCACCGAGCGGAGAATTAAGTTCCTGGGCGATCCGCTTGGCAGTTGAAGATGCCGCGATACGACGCGGCTGGGTGTGGCCTATCATGCCTTTTTGGCCGCGCCCAAGCTCAAGACAAATCTTCGGTAATTGCGTGGTCTTGCCCGAGCCGGTTTCGCCGCAAACTATAATCACTTGGTGTTTGCGCAAGGCTTCGGCGATTTCCTCCCTACGGCCCGAGACTGGCAATTCTTCCGGATAGCTAATGGTGGGCGGCGGATTGCGAAACGGCAAAGAGACTTGTGCCACTTGAACAGGCACTGGCTCCGGCGTCTCTTTGGGCGTATCCGCCAATGGTCTAGGGCGATGTGGCACAGATTGCTGAGCTTTGCCTTTTTGCGGCAAGCCAGCACTCTCCTTGCCGGGAGTGCGACTATCTCTTAGTTGATCGCGCAACTGACGCAAGTCAGACATCCCGCTTAGCGCTGTGGGTACAGATTTCGGAATGATTTTTTTGGGTGGATTATTCTCTGGCATATCGCTGCGCATTATCCCAGATTTTGCTGCATGGCAGTAAATTGCGAACCACTGTCAGACGGTTTGACAGCAAGGAAACAGGCGAGGATACTGAAATATGGATACGAAGTTGGGAAAACTGATGAGGAGCTGCAAAATGCGACATTTTATCATTGCTTTTTTATCATTTTCACTACTGGCCTGTGCCAGTCCAAAACCACAGCAAGGCGCGCAATATTTACTCAACGACCAGTTGTTTGCGCCCACGCAAACCCCGATTGATGCCGAAAACATTTTCGCCTTGAACGACGAAATGCGCCTCTATCTGGAAGCGCTACTCAATAAAAAAAATCAAAATAAAAGTGCTCAGTTAACATTGTTTGAGGCCCTAAGGAATCAGGCCTACCTGCGTATCGAATATGATTCGGCAATGACAAAAAAAGCAGTACAGACTTTTGAGTCACGTTCGGGTAATTGCTTGTCTCTAGTCATCATGACAGCAGCACTTGCCAAACAACTAAAACTCACAGTGCAATATCAAAATGTTGACGTGGAGCAAGCATGGAGTAGTAACGGCGATCTGCATTTCTCGGCCGGCCATGTCAATATCATTCTTGGAAAAAAAGACAATATTTGGCGCGAGGGCTATGACGCGAGCGCGTCCCTGCTTATTGATTTCCTTCCGCCGGACGAGTTACGCGGTCAAAAAGCGAAACAAATCCACGAAAATACCATCGTGGCCATGTATATGAATAACCGAGCTGCAGAATTATTGGCGAATAAACAGATAGACGACGCCTACTGGTTTGCGCGAGAGGCAATACTGCGAGACCCCGAATTTTTAAGTGCCTATAACACCATGGGGGTGATTTATCTACGCCATCATAATTTGCCGCAGGCAGAACAAAATTTCAGGGCAGTGCTGTTACGCGATCAAAAAAACACCATGGCCATGCACAACCTGGCCGCCACTTTAGGTTTGCAAGAGCGCCAGCCTGAAGCTGCCCTATGGCAAGCTCAATTAAAAAAGCTACAACCATCACCACCTTTTTACTATTTAAACTTAGGCAAACTTGCCATGGATCAGGGCGACTACCAGAAAGCCAAGGCGCTATTTCTCAAAGAACTAGAACGCGATCCGTATTATCACGAACTCCATTTCTGGTTGGGGCTAGCGCATTTCCATTTGGGTGAACTCAAGCTCGCCACCGAGCAGTTAATTTCTGCTCGAGATAACAGTACCAGCAGCGATAGCTACCAGTTGTACCGCGCCAAGCTAGACCGAATAAACTCAAGCGTGCGCCCCTGATTTCCATCAGATGACTGCCGGAGCTATTTCCCAGCCGTAAACTTGTTAACAATCGGCTGTATATAGACGCGCCCTGATTATCGGCGCGTCGATATGTGCAATTGCGCGCGGTATTGTCTATCTGAGCGCTTTTCTCAGTTTATAATTCGCCCATGGAAAATTCTGTTCAATTCGTTCATTGGTTGCGCTCGGTCGCGCCCTATATTCACGCCTTTCGTGGCAAGACCTTTGTGGTTGCGTTCCCGGGAGAACTGGTGATGGCCGGAGCCCTCCCCGTGCTGGCGCAAGATTTATCCTTATTGCATGCGCTGGGCATACGCGTCGTGATCGTGCATGGCTCGCGACCACAAGTAGCTGAGCAACTGGCATTGCGTAACGTAGAAGGCCATTTCCATAATGGCATTCGCATTACAGATATTGCCGGGCTCGAATGCTCGAAAGAAGCGGCCGGTGAATTGCGTCTCGATATTGAAGCCGCCTTTAGCCAAGGCTTGCCAAATACGCCTATGGCACATTCGGCAATACGCATTATTTCTGGTAATTTCGTTACCGCTAAACCTATAGGCATAGTCAATGGAGTGGATTTTCAATTAACAGGCGTCGCCCGCAAGGTTGCCTATGACACTATCCATACTATTTTAGAAGCCGGCAATTTAGTCTTGCTGTCGCCTTTAGGATTTTCACCTACTGGTGAAGCATTTAATCTAACCATGGAAGACGTTGCGGTTTCAGCCGCAACGGCCTTGCGCGCCGACAAATTAATTTTCATCTCAGAAACACCGATGATGGTCGATCTGGATGGCGACGAGATACGAGAACTGTCCTTTATACAGGCGGAGCAAGAACTAAAACTGTCCTACTTGCCAGCAGACTCCGCATTCTATTTAGAGCACGCGATTAAAGCCTCGCGCGGCGGTGTGCCAAGGATCCATATTGTCCCATACCAGACCGATGGCTCGGCATTGCTGGAGCTGTTCACCCATGATGGCGTCGGCACCATGGTGTCATCTGAGAATTTGGAAAGTTTAAGGGAGGCGACGATAGAAGATGTAGGCGGTATCATTAAACTGATAGAACCGCTGGAAGCCGATGGCACTCTGGTGAAACGCGGGCGTGAACTACTGGAGCGCGAAATCAATTATTTCTCCGTCATTGAGCATGACGGTGTAATTTTTGGTTGTGCAGCCCTGTATCCCTTCCCCTTTGAAAAGATGGGAGAAATGGCTTGCCTGACCGTCAATCCTGAAGTGCAGAGCCAGGGCGATGGCGAACGCATACTGAAGCACATGGAAAAACGTGCGCGCCGCGCCGGTTTTCACTCGCTCTTCGTGCTCACTACGCGTACCGCGCACTGGTTCTTAAAACGCGGCTTTGTCAATGCCACGGTTGATGATCTACCTAAAGATCGCCAGAAAATGTATAACTGGCAGCGTAAATCCCTGGTCCTGATCAAGCAGCTATAAATGCCCACTAACACTGATAAATACCATTTGACGGATACACCGTATAATTCTCACCATCGTAAGATTAATTCATAGGAGTTACCATTATGGCCCGTACGGTCCACTGCATTAAACTAGACAAAGACGCCGAAGGCTTAGATTTCCCTACCTATCCTGGCGAACTTGGTAAAAGAATTTACGAAAACGTCTCAAAAGAAGCCTGGGCCGGCTGGCTCAAGCATCAAACTATGCTGGTCAACGAGAATCGTCTGAATCTGGCGGACACACGTGCCCGTAAATATCTGGCAACCCAAATGGAAAAACATTTCTTTGGCGAAGGCGCTGATGCTGCCACCGGTTATGTACCTCCAACCGAGTAAGTCAAGATTCTTCAAAACATAAAAAAAAAGCGACCCGATTACAGGTCGCTTTTTTATTCTCCGGATTTATTTCCCATTTTTACTGCCCGCTTTTATTGCAGATTAAGCGGGCAATGTGAAGAAATCAAATTTCTTCGTACAGTGGCAAAGTCAAGAATTCTGCGAAATCTTCTGAAGTCGACATCTGTTCAAAAATCTGTGCTGCACGATCATATGTTGCACCACCTCCAACTGACTCTTTAACTTTAGCCAATTCTTCAGGGATCATGGCGCGTACCATTTCAGCAGTGATCTTGCGGCCGTCTTCCAAATTACCTTTGCTTGAGCGTATCCATTGCCATACTTGCGAACGGCTGATCTCGGCGGTGGCAGCATCTTCCATCAGATTATGGATTGGGACGCAACCGTTACCCGCCAACCATGCACCCAGGTAATGGATACCGACATTGATGTTATAACGCAGACCGGCTTCGGTGATCGGCATTTCTGGTTGAAAGCTCAATAAATCTTTAGCTGTTACGCTGACATCTGGACGCTGTTTAGAAATTTGATTTGGTGCGTCACCCAATACTTTTGTGAATTCGCTCATTGCCAGCTCAACCAAGCCAGGATGTGCCACCCAACCACCATCGTAACCATCCGTCGCATCACGCGCTTTGTCATTTCGCACGCCAGCCATAGCGATCTCGTTTTTCTCAGGATCGTTCTTGATAGGTATCAATGCTGCCATGCCACCCATTGCAGGGGCATTACGTTGATGACAGGTCTTCAACAACAACAGGGCATAAGAACGCATGAATGGCGCGGTCATAGTGACTTTAGCCCGATCGGCTAAACAGAAATCTTTATCGTTCTTGAATTTTTTGATGCAAGAAAAGATGTAATCCCAACGACCGGCATTTAAGCCTGAACTATGTTCGCGCAATTCGTACAGAATCTCATCCATTTCGAAGGCCGCGAGTATAGTCTCAATCAACACGGTCGCCTTGATGGTGCCTTGCGCTAAGCCGATATCGTTTTGCGCCATGACAAAAATATCGTTCCACAAGCGCGCTTCCAGATGCGATTCCATCTTAGGCAAATAGAAATACGGACCTGCACCACGTGCCAGTTGCTCTTTCGCGTTATGGAATAAGAACAAGGCAAAATCAAAGATTCCGCCAGAAATACGCTTACCATCTACCAGCACATGTTTTTCATCCAGATGCCAGCCGCGTGGGCGCACTACCAGAGTCGCGATCTTATCGTTGAGCTTATAGCTCTTGCCATTTTGTTCCATGCTGATGGTACGGCGTACCGCATCGCGCATATTGATCTGACCGGTGATCTGGTTATCCCAGTTTGGCGTATTCGAATCTTCAAAATCAGTCATGTAGCTATCAGCACCCGAGTTAAAGGCATTGATAACCATCTTGCGTTCTACTGGACCGGTTATTTCTACGCGGCGGCATTCCAGTGCTTTTGGAATAGGCGCAATTTTCCAGTCACCGTCACGGATGTGCTTAGTCTCAGGTAAAAAGTCTGGTAGTTCGCCTGCATCCAAACGCTCAGTGCGTGCCACACGTGCTGCCAGCAATTCCTGACGGCGCGGTTCAAATGCACGGCTCAGTTTAGCAACCAGTGCCAGCGCCTCGGGTGTTAATATTTGTTCAAAGCCAGCCTTAATTTCACCAGTAATTTGCATGCCAGCAGGTAGTGTCAGTTGAGTCATCGTGCTCTCCATCAGATTAAAAAACAATAAAATTGAACGTAAAATTTGAAATTAAAATAGAAATTTTTATGTATACGAACTTAAACACCATTAAGTTTCTCTACAAAGGGAATAACATCTACCAATGTGCGCCCTTCACCATGGGGAACAACACCTAACTCCTCTAATGGAGCGGCAGTACGATTCACCCAAAATGTGGTGTAGCCAAACCATGTGGCACAACAGGCATCCCAACAATTACTAGAAACAAACAATATGTTTTTCGCAGGCATGGCAAACACATCCGGACCTAATTGATACGCCTCCGGCGATGTTTTAAATTTGCTCACGGCATCGACCGACAATAAGTGATGAAACACGTCTTGCATATCAGCCGCATCAACCGATGATTGCAACATATGCGGATTACCGTTCGACAAAATCGCTAGTTTTAAACCTCTAGCGCGCAATTGCTGTAAAACAGATAAATTTTCTGGAAAAGCATGTAGTCGCGCATATTGCCCCATCAAAGCATTCTGCCCCTCCAAATCCAAGATCAAGCCCAAGCGACGACATGAGAATATCAAGGCATCCTGAGTAATTTCCCAAAAAGGCTTATACATACTGCACATACTGCGCAAATGTGTATATTCAATCTGTTTATCACGCCACATTTCAGCTAGGCTAGCGCCACTACCCGGGAAGATTTTCTCACTCAGCTCACGGATTGAATAAACATCGAACAGCGTGCCGTAAGCGTCAAATGCAATTGCTTGAATAGTCATAAGCGAAATATTGAAGTGCAGGCAAAGTATAAAAAACAGTGAAAAAAATCATTTAAACCTGTACGTGTCAGTATATTCATATAATTTAATAGAACTAGCCTAGATTTATCACTTGATCTTTGCGTTTTAGTTAAAGATGAAACGGTTTATTGATTAAAGCATCTATTTTTGTAACAATAGTGCATTCACTTCCAAACAAAAACTTCAACGACGAGCTATGGATCAATTCAAACAAATATCAACATTTGCCGAAGTGGCCACGCGTGGTAGCTTATCTGCGGCAGCTCGTGCCGAAGGAGTCGCGCCAGCCATGATAGGGCGCCGGCTTGATGCATTAGAGGAAAGACTGGGAGTTAAATTACTACAAAGAACAACTAGAAAAATAGCTTTAACGAATGAGGGGGCCGCGTTTCTCGAAGATTGCCAACGCATATTGACAGAATTGGAAGAGGCGGAAACTTCGGTATCAGAACGCAGCGCTCGCGCCAGTGGGCAACTAACTATCTCCGCACCAGCCGGTTTCGGCCGCCAGCACATTGCGCCACTAGTTCCTTCTTTTTTAAGCGAACACAGAGAGGTTAAACTAACACTAAGTCTCAACGACAGAGTGGTCGACTTAATCGGCGAAGGAATTGACGTGGCGATACGCATTGCATCTCTGACTGACTCCAACCTTATCGGAGTCAAATTAGCAGATAACAAACGCGTTGTAGTGGCCTCACCCGGCTATCTAAAGCGACATGGCACACCAGCGAGTTTAGATGAATTAAGTAACCACAATTGCCTGGCATTTAGCGGTGACGGCAGTCAACGCGGTTGGACTTTCCGGCAAAATGGAAAAAATATGGTGATCAAAGTTGATGGCAATATGGTATGCAATGACGGCGAGGTTTTACACGATTGGGCGCTCTCAGGGAAAGGGCTAGCGTGGCGGTCAATGTGGGAGGTTGGCAGCGAAATAGAGGCAGGTAAATTAGTTACCGTATTAGATGAGTTTAACGCACCTGGAAACGATATTTACGCCATCTTTGCCCAGCGCCGCCACCTCCCATTGCGAATACGCGCATTTGTGGATTTTTTAAGGCACGCTTATAGTGATCCTCATTACTGGCAGAAAAAAACGTAGACATAGATGTGCTCGTCACTTGTTTCTATGCTCGTACGCTCAGCCTGAACAAATAAAACTGGAGGTAAAATTAAAACTCTTCCCAGTCATCCTCTTTCGGTTTAGCGACAGCTCGCTTAACTTGAGTCCCGGTACCATTTTCTATTGATTTGATATTGCTTTTTACGCCAGCAGCCTTACCTTGAGGTGCTGGCTTGCTAAGCGGCTTCATCGTCGATGATTTTGAGTCAGAAACATCTACTTTAAAAATACTTACCGCCATGTTCAAGTTATTCGCCTGCTCCTCCATGCTACCGGCCGCCGCCGCCGCTTGCTCCACCAAAGCAGCATTTTGTTGAGTCGCCTCATCCATTTTGGTAATAGCTATATTTACCTGCGATATGCCATCGCTCTGTTCCGCGCTGGCGGCCGTGATTTCGGCCATGATGTCGGCAACTCCTTTAATAGAAATGACAATTTCATCCATGGTTTTACCAGCATCATCAACCAAGCGGGTACCGACATCCACTTTATTGACGGAATCGTCAATCAGGGCCTTGATTTCCTTAGCCGCACTGGCGGAGCGTTGCGCCAAATTACGTACTTCACTAGCAACAACAGCAAAGCCGCGCCCCTGCTCGCCGGCACGCGCAGCCTCCACAGCGGCATTCAATGCAAGAATATTGGTTTGAAATGCAATACCATCAATTACACCAATAATATCGACAATTTTTTTCGAACTATCTTTGATCGATGACATGGTGTGAACTACGTCACCTACAACTTGTCCGCCTTTTTTAGCAACCTCAGATGCAGTCTGGGCCAGAGCATTCCCTTGTCTTGCATTATCGGCATTTTGTTGCACTGTCGACGTTAACTCTTCCATTGACGATGCAGTTTCCTCTAAACTTGCAGCTTGTTGCTCGGTTCTTCCAGATAAATCCATATTCCCTGTGGCGATCTCTGCCGAAGAAAGTGCAATTGACGCGCTACCCTGGCGCACCACAGTGACAGTTTGCACTAAGCTTTGTCGCATATTTTCCAAGCCAGACAACAACTGCCCCATTTCATCAGTAGATGTCGCAGAAATTTTATTTGACAAATCGCCCTTACCGATTTCATCAAACTGCGTCAACATTTCCTTTAAAGGATTTGAAATTGCTCGCAATAAGAAAAAGGCCGAAACAAACACCGCCACCAGCCCCCCTAAAACCCCGATGATATCAACCCAAATAAACAATCTAAAAGCTGCTTGACTATCTTCTAATTTTTTTTCGGCTGTATGGAATTGGTATTCGCTGAGCTGCACAACCTGATCGGAGTAAGCAGAATACATCGGAGGAACAAGCTCCATATTCAACCTATCGGCCTCGCCCACATTAACAGCCTTGACTGCAGCAAGCATAGGTAAAAAGGCCTCTTTTAAATATTTATCTTTTACGGAAGCAACCGCATCGGAGAGTTTTTTCTCTTCAGCATCCTGTGGCAACGCCAAATACTTTTTCCAATGCTCTTCCGATTTCGCTAAAAACCCTTCGACCCGTTTAATGGTATCCGCAGCACCCGGATCTTCTGGATGTGCAATGACCCTATCAATCGCGGTACGGGCTCTTAACTGTAAAATTCTGGAATCACCCAAATTTTCAACACCAGGCAACTGATTTGTAAAAATCTCATTAATGACGGCATTACTATTACTAACACCGTAAATACCCATCGCGCCACCGATGGTCAACATAATGCCCATAAAAAGCATAGTTCCAATTAGCCGCAATTTAATTGTTACATTAAACATAGAATTTCTCTCGTTTTTAGGGTTTGATAAGCATACAAGAAAATTAAATTTAGATATTGATATATGGCAACTAAACAGGAGATTACGCTATCAGTATATGTTTTATTTATAGAAATAAGAATTTTTTGACAAAAAAAATCCCCGACATGTCGGGGATTTTCAATTTGAGCAACTTTAACAAGTTACATCTTTGGGATCGATTAGATACCTTGGATGTTAGAAGCTTGTTTGCCTTTAGGGCCTGTTGTCACGTCGAAAGAAACGCGTTGGTTTTCTTTCAAAGATTTGAAACCTGCGGATACGATCGCGGAGAAATGAGCGAACAGATCTTCGCCGCCTTCATCTGGAGTAATGAAACCAAAACCTTTAGAATCATTGAACCATTTAACAATACCTGTTGCCATTACAATTTCCTATTATTCAGTTAATGTGGGCATTTGCCCGATAGATCGTTTCAACCAAGTAAGGAATGACAGACTGATACTGCACTACTACCTAGAATCTCAACGATGTTCTGATTATACTCATAAATTCACAATAAAGTAAATTTAAATGAAAACAATCTCATTTTACTGCTTATTATTACTTTCTTAGCTTTCTTGTTTGCTGATTTCGACACAAAACTGCTGTGGTAAGAGTCAAACCTTGCCAAACCAGATTTGACCCTCACAAATTTTCAAAATTTAGCGCCCAATACGCCAGCGCTGTACACGCACAATTGCTCCCAACATTGTCAGCCCTACGAGCATTAGCAGCCATTCCGATGGTTCTGGCACAGCACTGACGCTCAGCATCGCATTATCAAATACTGTCGGTGTCACTTTACCGAATTGACCGGAGGTAGCAGCCGGCATCAACTCAAATGTTAATAGACTTCCACTTACAGGATCCGGATTACCAAGCAGGCTCACCTGATCGGCACCATATAAAGATAGCCCGAAGCTAGTCCCAAAAGAACCCGGGGTAGTTAAAAATGCGCCACTAAAACGCAGATTAAAGCTCAAGACTTGCCCGAAGTTCACAGCTTGAAACAAGTCGTTATATGCGCCTTGATTAGAAAATACTGTATTGCCTGTCAAATCCCCAAAGACAGAGCCGGACAATACAGGACTCTGTCCAGATGACAACTGACCCGAAAAATGCGTCAAATCAGCGATCGCCGCAGTGGCGCCGTCTTGCCCTGGATTAAACTGCAGATCTAGCCATCCACTACCAACCAGTTTACTAGTATCGAGCACTACATGATATTGACTGTCTGCACTTGCATTAGCGATCAAACCCATTGTGGCCAGCACGCAGATCACATGGCGAATTTGCTTTATGTTGAAGAAAGATTTCATGATTTTTCCTTTAATTAGAAGTTGCCAGAGAAAACGCTGATTTGATAATTGATCCCGACTTTATTTGGATTGCGGAAAATCAAAGGAAGGCTAAAAGACTGTCCCGGAGCGAGACTGCTAATCGCTGAACTAAGGTACGGTGAGCCATTGTGCTCGCCGCTAGCATTGAGCAAAGTGATGCCGGTGGTCAAACCGCTCAACTCGATTTGCAAAGGCCCCTTCAAAACAGCGCTACCGATATTAGTAATCGTCAAAGTACCGTTAAAGGTCTGCGTGCTGCGATTAAAGCTCAGGCCAGAACTAAGGCTCTTGATCTGCGAACTCACATCGCTAGATTGCGGTTGTAGATTCAAGGCTATCACCACAGGATCGTGATCAGATGAACGGAAAGGAGTCGCTGCGTACAAGTCTTGCACTTTGAACTCAGTGTTGTAATCAATCAGTAAAGGCTCGTCAGCATTGATATGCCACTCAGTAACCCCAACCACTTTCTCGCTGAGAGATTTGCTGCTCAAAGCATGATCGATATAGCCAGACTCACCGTCAAAGACATAGGAATACGGGGCGTTATGTGGTCGTATGAAGCGCTCTATTTCACTCACCAGACCTGCACTTTGCAAGCTTAAGATAGGATCTTCGGCCCCGTAGGAATTGAGATCACCGATCACCAGCACGTCCTTATCGTTCGCCGCTGCCTGCACCTGCGGAATAAAGCTATTGGCCAATCGTTCTGCCTGTTGTATCCGCAATGCGTTCCAACAGCCCTGTCCGTCCGCCTGATCCTGGTTCAAACTTCCATCGTTCGGGCAACTACCTTTCGATTTCATATGATTAACGATGACAGAAAAACGTTTGCCGTTAGCCAGCGCAAAAGTTTGCGCCAATGGTGGCCGATTGTTAATTGCATCGGCATCGGTTAAGGCGGCACCAATCAGCTTCAGTTTTTCGGTTTTGTAAATCATAGCGACCCGAATTGCATCATCCCCCGTACTGGCTGTCACTGGCACATAGGTATAGGCAGAACTACCGATAGCGGCATTCAAACCACTCACAAGATGCGAGAGCGCAATATTGCCGTTATTTTGCATTTCCATCAGACCAAATACATCGGCATCAATCGCCTTCATGGCAGCAACGATTTTTGCACGCTGACGATTGAATTCGTTCAGATTATCAGCACCACGGCAATTGCTAGCAGAAATACTAGTACCGAGTTTGCAGCCCTGGCCGGTCTGGCCATCAACAGTCGCTCCATTGGTAAAGGTACTGAAGAAATTCAAGACATTAAAACTGGCCACCTTAACATTGCCGCTCAAGCTTTCCGGCGCATCACTACGCGCATTGTCGCGTGAGAAAACTGGCACACCAACCGGTTGCAGCTTGTAGCCTGTTGGGCCCGGATTACCCGAAGTGATTAGGCCGAAATCAACTACGCCCACCAGGTCTGATACCGTATCGCCAGCACGTACTGTATTTTCAGCGCCTAGATAGGGTGCGGGATTAGGATTCTGTGCAGATGAAGCATCATCGAGCACGATCAAATTAGCCAGATTTGCTGCGGTCGCAGCTTGTGCCTCGGGCGAGCGTGCCGGGTAACGATTGGTGGGCTTTTCCAGACGTGTGCCAGATAGGCTTAATTGTCCATAACGACCCAAAAAGTAGTTTTGCGACACCACCAGAGGTCGCACAAAGCGCACCAACATGCCCTCGTAACGCTCCCATTCATCGACACTCGCCAATGGCAAGCTGATATTGGTCGGAGTAACGCTATTGCCGTTACTGAGCGTGATGATGGCACTAGGCGCAATCAATTGCGTAATCGTGCGGTTTGAGTCACCAGCAACGAACTCCTGCACCTTCGCCGTAACGCGTAACTTATCGCCGACGGCAACTGCTGGCGCAGTACTAGTAAATACAAAAATACCGTCCGAAGTAGTCGGATCACCATCACCTTGCGGATCTTGCATATAAAAACCATTCGCCATACGCAGCGTTACCACACCTTCAGTGGTTTGCGCGCTTCCGACATAAGGACTGGTAGCGGCACTTCCTTGAATTTGCGGGATGCTGTGCGTAATTCCAATAGCGCCTTGTACCGTCACATTCACGGAGCACGAAGCGGTTTGTCCCTGATCATTGGCAAAATTGATCACGACAGGATAACTACCAACGGCCAGAGTACTGGCAACGTTTAATTGAGCGCTGGCAATGCCGCCCACACTACTAGCTGGCACGATACTAACAAGGCTAAAAGCCGCAGCGCTTCCATTGGCCAAAGTAATGGCATTGACTTGTCCGTCAACATCACTGGCGCTTAGACTTACGCTGCCGCCGTTATTTGCAGCAAGCATCAGGCTGGCTGGGCAATTGGTCGCGATCGCAGGATTCGAACTAGCGCTACATGCATGCAAAGAACTGGTACTATTGCGCGGCGCTGCTGCAAGTGCAGCGAAATCCGTTGCGTTTTGATTGTCATCAGTACAGCCGTCGCCAGCACGGAGTAGCGCGTTGATGTTCGAGCTTAATGGTGCAGGAGCACTTCCTTCGAACGCCGAGGCGGTCGGCCCAAAGCCAACCAGATCAAGAACAGCGGTCGAGCTAGCGCTAGTAATTGCAGTGGCCATATTGACCAGTGCCACTTTACCGGTGGTGCCGGACATCGCTATGGTGCCGACCTTGTCTGGCGTCGGCAAGTTGGTACTGCCTGCGGTGCCAGCAGCCTCCTGCACAAGTAAGTATTGTCCAGGTTGCAAGGTCAGATTTGGCAATGTCGTCACTTGCCATGAAGTGCCGGTAGCAGAAGCATATTGCACACTCCAGCCATTCATACTGACCGCATTGGCACTACGATTAAACAACTCAATAAAATCATTTTTATATACGGCTCCAGAATTACCGCCGCCGCCGTAGACTTGGCTAATCACCACATCGGAAGCGGCCGATGCCGCAGATGCCGCAGATGCAGTAAACGTCAAACTAATGAATAAGGCCGCCAGCACACGAAGTCGATGGTGCTTGTGCTGAGTTGGAAATTGCATAGCGCAATCGATTGCGCGCACTCTCGTATTTATATTGAACAATATGTTTTGTGACATTTGATTTCCTAATTACGCAATTGTTGAAGCTAGGGGTGGTGTTGAACGCATTAGTGCGCGTTCAACCCGTCTATAGAACAAACTGGTGTTAGTGGCAAAGCCACCATAGAGTTACAACAAGTCTTACTTAGCTGCTGGAGATTCAGGGATGCAGATTTTTTCACTAGAGAGTTCAATGACAAAAGAACTCATTGCCATCGCGCTCCTACTCATAACATGTTTTTTGCTTAATTATTATCGAAACAATTTATTACCCCTTCATTACATAGAAAAATTTCGCATAATTACGACACGAAGCTTGCCGACGTGGAACGCAAACTAAGTCGGCACGCAACCAAGCGATGAGGAAATAGTCTTAAAATCTACTCATTAAATTTTTCATTTCCGGTGATTAGGCAATCATTGACACGGATCAATCGCACGCAATTTAGCTAGCCTAGGATGAGATGGTAGACATTTCCCTCTAAGGAGAATCAGGTGATCAAGCTCCATTTCCTCGGTGCCGCAGGCACAGTCACTGGCTCGCGATATTTAATCGAAACCAATGAAATGCGACTCATGGTCGATTGCGGTCTGTTCCAAGGTTACAAACAACTGCGCCTGCGCAATTGGGAGGATCCGCCGTTCGCACCCGGAAGCATTGATGCCATACTGCTTACCCACGCCCATCTTGATCATTCAGGTTACATCCCCTTAATGGTCAAGCGAGGTTACCGTGGGAAAATTTACTGCACGCAAGCTACATATGAATTGTGCAAGCTAATGCTACGAGACTCGGCGCGACTACAGGAGGAGGAAGCTGGCTATCTGAATCGCCATCATCTGTCAAAACATCCGCAGGCTATGCCTCTGTATGATCTGGATGACGCCAATCTCGCACTTAAGCAATTTGTCGTGATCGCACCGCAAGACACACTAGATCTGGGCGGAAATGTCAGTGCAAAGTGGCTGCCGAATGGGCACATTTTAGGCTCTTGCAGCATTGCCTGCCACGTTGAAGGCAAGCATTTTTTATTTTCTGGCGATATTGGCAGGCCGCATGACATTATCATGCAGAATCCAGGGATTCCCGCGCAGCCCGATTACCTGATCGTCGAATCAACGTATGGCAATCGCTTGCATGAAAAAATCCAGCCCGCAGAACAATTAAAAGAGATCATCAACGCCACCGTACATCGCGGCGGCTCGGTATTGATACCGTCGTTTGCCGTGGGACGAGCACAAACTCTCTTGTATCTGCTGTATCAACTACGTAAGAGCGGACAAATTTCTGATTTCCCTATTTATCTCGACAGCCCTATGTCAGAAAGCGCCACCAGTATTTATCAGAACTTTGCCGAGGGTTTGAAGTTGCGGCAAGACGAAGTCGATGCCATGATCGCCATGACAAAATGCATAAAAACGCCAGAAGAGTCGAAGCGGCTCAACAATGAACGCTGGCCTAAGGTGATCATCTCTGCCAGTGGCATGGCAACCGGCGGCAGGGTCTTACATCACATGAAAAACATGGCGCCCGATGATAGGAATGCGATCCTCTTCTGTGGTCATCAAGCCGGCGGCACACGTGGTGAAAGTATGGTCAATGGCGCACAATTCGTGCGCATTCATGGACAAGACATACGCGTCAGGGCCAAGGTAGTGAAGATCGACGGTCTATCCGCGCATGCAGATAGCGATGAAATCATCGCATGGCTAAAATACATCAAAAATCCACCACTGCGCACCTTTATCACGCACGGCGAACCTGCCGCTGCAGACGCTTTGCGCATCAAAATAGAAAGAGAGCTGAACTGGACTTGCGAGGTGCCAGAGCACTTAAGCTGCTATCAAATAGAAAATAAAAATATCGTATCTAGCAAGACCGTGCGCCCGCCCATAAAGCGCGGCTGATTGACGTATCTGATGTGATTTTCTATCAATGCTTTTTAACAGCTAGCCCGCTGCGCATATTCCATGCGGGTTTGCGGGTAGGCATGCCGGACAGCCGCATGGGATATGCGTAAGCCGGGTGGCTGGCTGGAAACCCGCATGGAATATGCGCAGCAGCCAATTTGGCTTCTTAAAACAACAACATAATAAAAATGCCCGCAGTGCAAATGCGGGCATCACGTCTAAGCTAACAATCTTGAGTTGATCAACTCAAATTAAATCAAATCGAAAACTGCCATCGATTCAACATGGGAAGTATGCGGGAACATATTCACCACTCCCGCCTTGGTCATGCGATAGCCGCCAAGATTCACCAGCATGCCAGCATCTCTGGCCAGCGTTCCAGGGCTGCACGAAACGTACACGATACGCTTAGGTTTCAAGTGCGGCGCAAACTTACCGAGATCGATCAATGCCTGGCACAGTGCCATAGCGCCATCGCGCGGAGGATCGACCAGGTAGCGATCGAATTTCCCTAGTGCGACCAGATCTTCGGCGGTCACTTCAAATAAATTGCGGGTACTGAATGATGTCTTGTCCTGCAAACCATTGGCGATAGCGTTTTCAAGCGCGCGCTCAGTTAAACTGGTACTACCCTCTATCCCAACTACCTCTTTGGCAAGAGTGGCGATGGGCAAGGTAAAGTTGCCGAGGCCACAAAACAAATCAGCGATGCGCTCGTCTTTTTGCACATCCAGTAAGCGCAGCGCTCTATCCACCAAGACCCGATTGATATGATGATTGACCTGCGTAAAATCGGTAGGTTTAAACGGCATTTTGACGCCAAATTCTGGCAACAAATAATGCAAATCACTGGTCTCTGGATAAAATGGTTCCGCAGTTTCCGGGCCCTTGGTTTGCAACCACCATTGCACTTTATATTCATCAGCGAAGGCTTTCAGTTTCAGTTCGTCTTCCGCACTTAAGGCAGCCATGATGCGCAACACCAAGGCAGTCACTCCTTCACCGATTGCCAATTCGATTTGCGGCACTTCTTCCAGAATTGAAAGCGAGGCAATCAAGGCGCGCAAAGGCAGCAACATCGCAGAAACATGCGGAGGTAAGATTTCGCAGCGCTCCATATTCGCTACAAAACGGGATTTTTTCTCATGAAAACCCACCAGCACCGTACCTTTTTTGACGACATTGCGCACTGACAGACGAGCCCGATAACGGTAACCCCAGGTCGGCCCATAAATTGGCCGCATCATCATATCCGGCTTCACCTTGCCGATGTGTCCAAGATTATCTTCCAGCACACGCTGCTTCATGGCGACCTGGGCATTGGCGTCCAGATGCTGCATAGAACAACCGCCGCACACCCCAAAATACTCACATTTCGGCGTCACTCTTTGGGATGACTCTTTAAACAAGGTCCCCATATTCGCGGCTTCCCAGCTGGCTTTTTTCTTGAAAGTGTTAAAACTCACCACTTCGCCGGGCAATGCGCCCTCAACAAAAATCACCTTACCCGGCGTACCGTCCTCATTCTCAAGATGACCGACGCCACGCGCATCCATATCGAAGGAGCGGATATTAATTTTATTCATGATGTATGCAGAATGAGCGCTAACTCATGCCCGAAGATGGATTTATTTCAAAGGCGAGATTATAAGAGAAACGAGGAACTGAATCGCGCTTTTTCTTTCAGCTTCGTAAATCGCAAGCTAGAAATCTAGACGCTGCTTGGAACGGTGGTGCTGATTAGAGTAGCGAGTCGCGGTCAACGCCACGTGAGGCAAACGTGCGTTTTAATTTAATCAGGGCCTCTTGCTGAATTTGACGTACCCGCTCTCGGGTAATACCCATTTCATCGGCCAAAGTTTCCAGCGTAGCGGGATCATCATTATCTAAGCCAAAACGACGCATAATCACGATGCGTTGCTTATCGGGTAACTTTGATAACCAATCACGGACTAAGATGGTCATCTCGTGGTGCTCAGCCAAAAGGTCAGGCGTATCGTCGCTATTGCCCGGTAGCATATCCATGAGGCTGGACTGCGGATCATTATCGAGCGGGGTATCAAGCGAAGTCGCATGCTCTGACAGCGCCAATATGTCTTGCACCTCGTCGATAGGTCGCCCCACCAGGTGGGCAATGTCTTCGATAGCCGCATCGCGACCATCCCGTCGTTGCGATTCCAGATGATATTTGGCACGTAAAATCTGGTTCAATTCACGCACCATGTGCACCGGCAAGCGTATGGTACGAGCCTGATTCATGATGGCTCGCTCTATACTCTGGCGTATCCACCAGGTTGCATAGGTAGAGAAACGAAAACCACGCTCGGGCTCAAATTTTTCTATCGCATGCATCAAGCCCAGATTGCCTTCTTCTATCATATCGAGCAAAGCGACGCCGCGATTTATATAATGTTTGGCAATGGAGACGACCAGACGCAAATTATGTTCGATCATTTTTTGCCGCGCCTCAAAATCGCCTTGCTTGGCCAAGGTTGCATAATGCAACTCTTCGGCCATGCCAAATAAAGGACGAGTTCCTATTTGATTGAGGTAGTGCTGAGTCGTATCGGTGGATAACTCGGCCGCCAACACTGTTTTAATCTCATCAATTGGGGCGACACTTTGAGCAATCGGATTATCGTTCTCATCATCAGGCGCATCCTCATCCGCATCCTCAGAAAAATCAGACAGTTCAGCATGCTCATCAATCTGGATCTCTGAACCAGCCTCAGACAATAGCTCAGAAATAACATCTTGACCATCGTCTGAATCGGCTGCTTGCAACTGACAATTGACTGAAGATTTGGGCATTTTTTAAGCTAACTATGATGATAAATTTTATCGAAGCTCACCCGGTGCAATTGAACTATCTACCAGGTAAAAATTTTGCTGGATCAACGGGTTTTCCCTGTTGACGAATTTCAAAATGCAATTTAACTGCATCGCTATCAGAATTACCCATTTCTGCAATTTTCTGACCACGGCTAATCACTTGCCCCTCTTTCACCAAATTCGTTTTATTGTGCGCATAAGCGGATAAAAGAGTACTGGAATGCTTAATAATGACGAGATTACCATAACCGCGGATTCCGCTACCCTCATACATCACTTTTCCAGCGGCTGCCGCAAGTACATCCTGCCCTAACTTACCGCCGATATCCAGACCTTTATTCTTAACATCGTCAAAATTAGCGATGACTTTACCGTCAACAGGCCACATCCAATCTACCGCATCTGATTCTGCAGAAACTGCTGCCGCCACTTTTTCGGTTGGTTTCTCAACTGGCTTTACGGCAGGCACCTCTGGTTTGGCCAGCACCACTGCAGCTCCCCCCATGCTGGAAGAAGAGTCAGGCTTTTGCATCTCCGCCAAAGCTGCCTCTGAATAGGCCTTTTTATCGCCTCTAGGAGTAAGCTTATTGTTAGCTGCGCTGACCGAACCACCTGAAGCAGTCAAGCTCCTGATCTCGCTGCCACTGCCCGAAGTAATACTAGATGTCTGCACCGCGCCATTGGATACAGCATCTGGCGGCGCGACCCGCAATACTTGATCAACTTTAATATCGTTGGGATTTTTTAAACTATTCCAAGCGACGATGTCACTATAACTTTGTCCGTGATCGAGTGCTATGCGAAATAAAGTATCACCCTTTTTTACAACATAATTGAGTTTGGCATCGAACGGGGCTTTAACCGGCACCGCGATGGTGGTGGTTTTATTTGCATCTACACTGCTACGATCAGCTCTATCGACAACTGGAGCATTATTCGGGGTGGTAGTACAAGCGGAGATGCCGATGAGGACGGCACTAGTCAAAACAATCTGTGCTACTACGCTAAATTTCTTCTTATTCATTAACAAATTCCATTTGATCGACTGTTTCATATTACACCCTGTCGCAGAGGGACAAAATGACACTGCTCTAAGATGGAGCTTTTCCATTCCAATTGCGCGACTCGCTCAATTAATTGCAGTACCTGATGTCCCGCACCCACCGGAGCGATCAGCCGACCTCCAATTGTGAGTTGCTCCAATAATGCCTGCGGCACCTCCAAACCGGCCGCAGCCAATATGATACCGTCAAACGGTGCTACCTGAGGCAATCCCAGCATGCCATCACCATAATGCAGGCGGATATTCGGAATACGCATGGGCCGCAAATTATTTTTTGCCAGTTCGTGCAAGGCTTTAATACGCTCTATCGAATACACCTCTTTTGCTACCAGAGAAAGGACCGCCGCCTGGTACCCGCAACCAGTACCAATTTCAAGCACACTTCTTAGCTCACCTCCGTTACGCATAATTTCTATCATGCGCGCCACGATGTAAGGTTTAGAAATCGTTTGATGATGGCCGATGGGTAAAGAGGCATCAATATAGGCCTGGCCAGACAAGCCAGATTCTATAAATAAGTGGCGAGGAATTGCTTCTAGCGCGCCCAATACAACATTATCGGCCACTCCTTGCTGCGCGACTTTGGCCACCATTGCCTTACGTATATTCGCAGACACCAAGGGCTTAGAAGTGTGATCCGGGGTGCTTGGATTTGGACCCGGTATTGCCCTAGCTGTTTGAACACCACTCCGCACTGAAAGAGGATGTCCACCAGATTTAGGCAACGCGTGCTTTACCGCATTGCGCATGGCGGTCTGAGGCATCTCGGTTTTAATTGCTGGCTGATGTCTATCGTCACTGCGTTTTCCTTGCCCCACTACCGCTGATAGCAATAAGGGAAAACGTTTGTCTTTTTCCGTCATGCCAAATCCGCCTGGAGTTGTTGCATCTGCGCTGCATTGGTCAGGTCGACCTGCAGGGGTGTCACCGACACATAATCACGCGCAGTCACATAAAAATCAGTCCCCTCACCTGCATCTTTGACCGCACCTGGCGGCCCTATCCAATAGATATCCCGCCCCTGCGGGTCGAGTGCTTTGATGACGGGTTCTGAAGTATGGCGCTTCCCGAGGCGAGCACTCCTGATTCCCTTGATGTCTTGATAGGCTAAATTGGGGATATTCACGTTCAGCAAATAAGGCAGAGGTAGAGATGGGAAACCACGCATTATCATTTCTCGTGCGATCCGCGCGGCAGCATCCAGATTGCCCCACCCCTTGTCCAATTGCGAAAAAGCGATGGCGGGAACGCCAAACAAATAGCCTTCGGTTGCCGCTGCCACGGTACCAGAATATAGCGTGTCATCGCCCATATTCTGGCCCTGATTTATTCCAGAGACGATCAGATCTGGTCGCGCATCCATAATCGAAGTCAAGGCTATATGGACACAGTCGGTAGGTGTGCCGTTGACGACATAAAAACCATTGGCGGCGCGATGTACCGAAAGTGGTCGATCCAGAGTAAGTGCATTCGAAGTGCCGGAGCGATTGCCGTCGGGTGCGACCACCACAATCTCGGCGATCGTAGCTAAGGCTTCCGCCAAAGCAATGATGCCAGGTGCGAGGTAACCATCATCGTTACTAATCAGAATTTTCATGTCAAGCATTCTACCTGATGCATGAATATAAATTTCTACACAGGTCATTATTTTGCGGCATAATCACAAAATCAAACGATCGTACTATTTTAATTTGGGAATCTAAATATGAAAGCTGTACTGTGTAAAGCTTGGGGCCTTCCCGACACCTTGGTCATAGAAGAACTGCCTGATGTTATACCAGGACCGGGGCAGATCGCGATCGATGTCAAAGCGGCCGGAGTTAACTTTCCTGACGTATTGATCATACAAAATAAATATCAATTTAAACCAGAACTACCATTCACACCCGGCAGTGAGCTTTCTGGCGTAGTGCGTGCCGTCGGTGCGGGCGTCAGCAACGCCAAAACTGGAGACCGTGTGATCGCATTTGTTGGTCACGGCGCATTTGCACAGCAAGTAGTGGTGCCGGCGCAAGCGATTATGCCCATGCCCGCAGAGATGGACTTCGACACCGCCGCCGCAATCACCCTCACCTACGGGACCTCGCATCATGCGGTGCTGGACAGGGCGCAATTAAAAGCAGGTGAAACGATGCTGGTGCTGGGGGCAGCTGGTGGAGTTGGCTTGGCGGCGATAGAAATCGGCAAGGCAATCGGTGCCCGCGTCATTGCGGCAGCATCGACCGTTGAGAAACTCGCCATCTGCAAAGCCCATGGTGCCGATGTCTGCATCAATTACAGCAGCGAAGACTTGCGGGAAGCCATCAAACTGGCGACCGATGGCAAAGGTCCCGATGTGATTTATGACCCAGTTGGCGGGATCTATACCGAACCTGCTTTTCGCTCGATAGGATGGCGCGGACGCTATCTGGTGGTAGGCTTCGCCAACGGTGAAATTCCTAAACTACCTTTAAATTTAACTCTGTTAAAAGGTGCATCCTTAATGGGTGTCTTTTGGGGTGAGTTTGTAAAACGCGAACCGCTCAAAAATCTCGCGGCGATGCGTGAACTGCTTGGATGGTTAAAACAAGGGAAAATCAAACCGCATATTTCGGGCAAATATGCACTCGCCGATACGGCGCAGGCCTTAAATAATTTAGCTGCCAGAAAAGTGACAGGCAAAGTAATTATTCAACCGGAGTTATAACTAGCAAGTAGTGCTTAGTAGCGTTGAATAGGATTTAGTCGTGCTTACACCACTTCAGCAGGTAAGCACGGCACGTTCAAGCTGGTTTGACAGCATCCCCCAGCCAATAACGATCGATGTCTTTCAAATCCCATTTTTTTGCGTCTTCACGCGCGACAATTCTGTCTTGCAAACCAGGGCCAGCCAGATCGAGTAACTCAGGTGTGATGTAAGCTAAAGACTTACTCGAAAAAAACACACGAATTTTCGGCAGCATCAGAGACTTCCCTATCTGCTGTTCAACCACCACACCCAAGCGCCCCGATTGCAGACGTACCAGAGTGCCGACCGGATAGATGCCGATACTCATCACAAAAGCCTGAAACACTTTTTCATCAAAGTGTCCCTTACTCCATTCTGACATTTTGCTCAAAGACTCAGCCGGACACCATCCCGCTTTATATGGCCGATTGGAGGTAATCGCATCGTACACATCACAGACCGCACCCATCTTTGCATACAAGCTAATCTGATCTCCCGCCAGACCTTCTGGATAGCCGCTACCATCCATTTTTTCATGATGATGCAAACACACATCGAGGGATATTGCACTCACGCCTTCAGCTGCGAGCAGCATTTTATGACCCGCCGCCGGATGTTCTTTGACTGAGACAAATTCTGCATCCGTCAACTTGCCTGGTTTATTTAAAATGCTCGAGTCAACCGCCATCTTGCCAATATCGTGTAGCAAACCCGCCAAGCCGGCTTCGCGTGTTTGTTCGTCATCGAGGCCAAGTTGGCGCGACAAGGCAATCATCAAAGCACACACCGCGACCGAATGCATGTAGGTATAGTCATCGGCAGTCTTTAAACGCGCCAGACCTATCAATGCGCCAGGATTACGCATCACCGACGAGGCGATATCCTCCACCAGCGACATCGCCTTTTCCGCATTGATGGCATTCCCCATTCTGGCTTCATTGAACATGGAAAATACCGCTTTTTTAGAGTTATCAACGATACTGGCGGCGCGCCCCAACTCATCATCCATAGACACCACAACGATATCTTTGTAGGCGACGGCAACGTCAGCAATCGGTTCTGGCTCCGACTCTAGCTCTGCTATGGCAGCTTCAGCGATAGGCGCAGCAGGTACTTCAACCACCACCTCTGCCAACACATCGACACCCTTAGCAGTATCGATTACAACTTCAGTAATTGAGGTTTTTAATATCTTATCTAATGCGCCCTGGGTATCGAGCAGAAACGATTTTTGCCAAAAAGGCGAAGCCATCCAAGAACCGCACAGTTCCTGGATAAACATACCGAGTCTCAACTGCTTAACCTTGATTTTTTTCAACATAATATGGCGTGCTCACAATTAAAACGCTGGCGACATGCGGTCAAGATTATCTTTTAAATATCTTCACGCAATTTGAGCTGCGACATCATTTATTCTACAGCAGAGGTGCGAGGCGAAGCTTAATTAAGCGGATTAAAAGGTGCACTAATTAACCATTTGCAACAAATACCAAACCTGATCTAGTAAAAAAATAACATCTGCCCTGCGCGCATATTCCATGCGGGTTTCAAGCCATGCTTGCTGGAGAGGCGCACCAACAGTGCGTCTTCAGCCTATCACCAAAAAAAATATCAGGCTAATTGCTTACCTATTTGGCGTGAGCAGGTGCATAGGCGCAAAAAAATCTTGCATAGCTTGATTGGCAATGAAGCTTAAATTGTAAGGGTGTTCTGAACAGATACTGGCGAAGGACGCACTGGCGGGAATATGCTTGATCTGCTCAGCAATTTTCCCCCACAGCACCAGAAGTATTTTCTTTTCGTCGCTGGCTTTTTGTACTTGATCTAAAGCCGTAAAAACCGCTTGCAACAATGCGCGCCAGGCCAATGCATCTTTGGCCGGCGCAACTTCAGGCCGAAAGACCAAACTGGCATTGAGCAATAAAAAACCTTGCCTTCCTAAATTATCTTGCAGCTCTTTGAGATCTTGTATCAGATCGGAACCAGGCAAGCGCGCTGTGGCAGCGACTGCGGCCATCGCGGCTGAGGTGGTATCTGTAACCTTGAGACGTGCATCGGCGACCAATAACATTTTGATGAAATTTCTCAGCGAGGTGGCACGATTGACCTTCTTGGAGAGACCAGCTTGCGCATCGTTAGACCATAGTTCACGCACGGCACCATCCATAAAACAAACGCCAGTGGCGCTTTCGGCTCGTGGGTAAGGTCCCTCGCCGACCAACACATAATTGACACTAGTGATAGGCAAAGAAAAGGCGGCAAACATGCGCCCGGAGTCCGGCAAAAAAGCGCCCTCTTGCAAGCTAGTTAGATAATCGGGCTTCTCTGCTTGCATCGCGCTTAAACCCTGATTTAAGGCCGGCAGCCAAGATGGATGCGCCAGTTTTAAGGCATTCTGGATCAGCTGAGGAAATTGCTCAGCTAAATTAACCGTGGTTGCACGTTTCATTTAATTTTTACAAAATTTACCCGCAAGCCGCTTAGCGCGAATTTTCTGGCGGTGGCAATGGTGCTGGTGGCGCTGGTAAACTGGCGGTTGGCAATTCCTGATTTGGATTAACCGGAGGCGGATTGGTGGCCATGCCCGAACTCGGCGGGCTAGGGTTAAATGATATACCAGCATTCACGACAGCCTGCGGCAAATCAATTTTTTTGCTAACCCCCGCTTCAGAAACCAAGATAAAAGCGGGATGGACCTCGATCAACTTGACCCCGGGAGCTAATTCTTTCCCTATTGCCAGGGCTTGCTCAGGCCGCCCATCGGTACTAATAATCGCCGCACTGTCTTGCGTCTGAGGGGCAACTACGACGCCCTTTAATTGATAGTTACTTGCCGCCATCTGCGCGCTAGGGCTGCGTCCGAATACAGAGCCCCACTGTCCCAGTAGCTGTTCAAAATTAGAGTTATTTTGTGGTGCAGCAACCGCTCTGGCCTTAGGCTTAAACATCTGTATGCCCCAGTAACTTATGGACATGCATAGGGCAACGAATACAAAAAAACTCACAATCAAAGGCAGACGCTTCATCTCATTCCTTAAACCACAGGCTGATTCGCACTTAGCGAACCAACTGATTAATTTCAATAATCGGCATTAATACTGCCAACACGATCAGCAAAACCACCACCCCCATTGCCAGAATCAGGGCTGGCTCTAACAGGCCAGCAATGGTGAGGGCGCGCCGCTCCAGATCTTGTTCTTGCGCGTTCGAGGCGCGCTCTAACATCGCAGGCAATTCACCGGTCACCTCACCAGCACGTATCATATGAATCAGCATAGGTGGAAAGTGTTTATGCGCCGACAAAGCACGCGCCAGACCAACGCCTTCGCGCACACTCGCAGTAGCCTCCTCAACTTGGGCACGCATCGCTACGTTCGACAAGGTTTCTTTACTGGTTTGCAGTGCCTGCAAGATAGGCACGCCTGAACCGGTGGTAATCGCTAAGGTACTGGCAAAACGCGAGGTGTTTAAACTACGTTCAAATTTCCCGTACAAAGGTGCGGTGAGTAACCAGGTATGCCAACTCATTTTAATTTGCGGGTTTTTCAAAGCGCTACGCCATGCCATAAACGCCGCAACTCCGATCAAGGCCATCAACCACCCCCAGGCTCTGACGAAATCGGACAGCCACAGCATGATCACGGTCAACATAGGGAGCTTCTGTTTGGTATTAGCAAAAACCGAAACGATTTGCGGCACCACATAAGTCAGCAAAAAAATCACAATCGCAAAAGCCACGATAGTGACGATGGCCGGATAGGTAAACGCCAGTTTGACCTTCTGCACCAGCGCATTGCGCCTTTCTATGTAGTCGGCTAAGCGCGACAAAACCCGCGCCAGATGCCCGATCTGCTCGCCCGAAGCGACCAATGCGCAATAAATATCGGCAAAATCATTCGGATGTTGTTTAAGAGCGGCCGACATGGCAGCGCCGGCCATGACTTCAGAACGGATAGATGCGATCAGATCGCGAATATACACGCGCTCTGATTGATCCAGCAACGCCGACAGGGATTGCTCTAGCGGCAAACCGGCTTCTAAAAGACTGGCTAACTGGCGTGTAAACAGAGCCAATTCGACCGTCGATAAGTGCTCGCCAAACAGGCTGCGGCGCTTCTTACCTTGGGCATCCATTTGGTTTGCGATCAACTCAACCATCACCGGCACATGCCCCTGAGCGCGCAGATCTGCACGCGCGGCACGTGCGCTGTCGGCGGTCAGTACACCTTTTTTGCTTGCGCCATTGCTATCTACGGCTTCATATCTAAATGCTGGCACTGGTTCGGCTCTTTTCTACTTGCATTAGTCTGATTATTCTTTTGTCACGCGCAAGATTTCTTCTTGCGTCGTCACTCCGGCGGCCAGCCAGCGCTCACCATCTTCACGCATGGTACGCATACCATCACGCTGCGCCGCCAAACGGATCTCGGACTCGGGCGCTTGATGATGGATCTGCGAGCGTATCGCCTCGGTAGTCTGCAGTAACTCATACACACCAACCCGGCCCTGGTAGCCAGTCTGACCGCAATGCTCACAGCCTTCGGCATGCCAGCGCTGGCCATCAAAACGTTTGCAGTGGCCACAAAGTTTTCTGACCAGCCGCTGCGCCACCACACCAAGCAAAGAGGAAGACAATAAAAACGGTTCAATTCCCATATCCAGCAAACGCGTCACCGCTGCGGCAGAGTCATTGGTATGCAAGGTTGCCAACACCAAATGACCGGTCAGGGATGCTTGCACCGCAATTTGGGCGGTTTCCAGATCGCGAATTTCACCTATCATGATGACATCCGGATCTTGTCGTAAGATCGCACGCAAGGCCTTGGCAAACGTCATGTCTATTTTGGCGTTGACCTGGGTCTGCCCTACCCCAGCCAACTCGTACTCGATAGGGTCTTCCACCGTTAAGATATTTGTCGTGCCGGCATTCACGCGCGACAAGGCGGCGTATAAAGTGGTGGTTTTCCCAGAACCGGTCGGGCCAGTGACCAGGACGATACCATGTGGCTGAGCAATCAATTTATCAAATTGTTGCAAGACGTTTTCACTCATTCCTAAATTACTTAAATCGAGCTTACCCGCTTCTTTATCAAGCAAACGCAACACTGCGCGCTCGCCATGCCCAGTCGGCAGAGTCGAAACCCGCACATCGACAGGTTTGCCACCGATACGCAAGGTAATGCGTCCATCTTGCGGCAAGCGTTTTTCAGCAATATCGAGTTGTGCCATAATTTTGATACGCGAAATCAATGAAGCATGAATCGCCTTCTTGGGCCTGACTACATCGCGCAAAGCACCATCGACCCGAAAACGCACCACCGAAATTTGCTCGAAGGGTTCGATATGAATATCCGAAGCGCCTTCACGCAAAGACTGCGTCAGCAACGCATTAATCATACGTATCACGGGCGCATCGTCGGCCGACTCAAGCAAGTCTTCTATCGCAGGCATATCTTGCATCAGCTTGGCGAGATCGAGATCTGACTCGACTTCGCCAACTACATCGGCGGCGTCTCCACCAGAACCAGCATAGGCTTTAGCGATCAACTCCAGCAAATCGGCATGCGGGATGACTTTTAATCTAAGCCGTCCAAAACGACGCCCAGCTTCAGCGATTGCGCTAGGACTGGTCTGCTTGGAAACCGTCAATTCAATTTGAATCGCATCGGCACTTCCATCTCGACTGGCAAGGACAGAGTAATCACGCGCAAAAGCGTAGGGTAATAAGCGATTTTCTAACATACGGCTTACTTCTCACCTGTGCTGTCGGGCACTTGCGTTTTAGCTTGATTTATCTGATTTACTGACATTGGATTGACCAATTTGCCTTTTTCTATATTCAGATTGAAATCAGACTGACCGCTTTCCAGACTACGTATGTATTCCGCTTTCAGATAGTCATATCGATCCAGGGATACCTTATTGGCTTGCTCGGCAGTTCGTATCACCGTTGGGCGAATAAATACCATCAGGTTCTTTTTCTTGCCGCCTTTGGTTTGATACTTAAATAAATTCCCAAGGAAAGGAATATCCCCAAGCAAAGGAATTTTTTCCGTACCGCTGGTAGTCTTATTATCGATCAAACCACCCAGCGCAATAATGTCGCCATCATCTACCAGGACATTGGTCGAAATCGACCTTTGATTGGTGGTTGGTCCATTTTTATCACCACCACTACCTGGCACCACATCTGACACTTCCTGATAAATTGCCAGCTTCAC
The DNA here is from genome assembly GCF_049340485.1 of Undibacterium sp. Ren11W. Classification (NCBI taxonomy): domain Bacteria; kingdom Pseudomonadati; phylum Pseudomonadota; class Betaproteobacteria; order Burkholderiales; family Oxalobacteraceae; genus Undibacterium; species Undibacterium sp. Ren11W. Next base: position 344,560 of record NZ_JBMPPB010000004.1, on the reverse strand, counting down.
GGTTCCGCCTTGCGAGATCTGGGGTTTAATCGTCAGTTTAATACCTACGTCTTTACGCTCTACTGTGGTAAATGGATTAGCACTTGGCGTCGCAGTTCCTTGCTGGGCGTAGGAACCAGTGATAAACGGAACGTTTTCACCGACTACGATTTTTGCTTCTTCATTATCCAAAGTAAGCAAGGTTGGTATGGATAAAACATTGTTATTTTTATCGCTGGCGATCGCATGTGCCAGCGCGCCTAAACCTAACTGACTGCCAATTTGTCTAAATATACCTACACTTAATCCATTCGTCGGCAAAACTGATCCAGCTTTTGCGGCATTGCCTGCCGCCAAATTGAATATATTATCGCCAGAAGTACTGAAGGAGGTGGCCCCTGCAACTCGATAATTACTATTTTTATCCCCGGTTGCAGCCAGCCATTGCACCCCAAAATCCAGAGTATTTTCTGGAGAAACTTCGACAATCAAAGCCTCAACATAGACTTGCGCGCGACGCGCATCGAGTTGTTCAATCACACCTCGCAAATTGCGGTACACCGCTTCACTCGCGGTAATGATCAAGGTATTAGTCGCAGCATCAGCCTGTATGAAGCCGCCACCTGAGGCCGACGATTGTGAGCCGCCGGACGAACTCGGCAAACTACTGGCTGATCCTGCATTGGAGGCACCGTCCTTAGACTGACCTGAATTTATTGAGCTCGTAGTACTGGCCGCAGAAAGTCCAGAATTTGAAGAGCTATTGGTCGGCAAAGCGCTATCTGAGCTAAGAATAGAGCGCAAAGTTTGCGCCAACTTTACCGCCTCGGCATTTTTTAGATACACCACATGCACATTGCCTGGCATTGTCGTAGGTTGATCAAGTTTATCGATCAGTGCTTTTACCAAATTCGCGCGTGCCGCGGAGGGAGCTTTCAGTAACACAGAGTTGGTGCGTGGGTCTGCTAGCAATACGGTACGACCAGAATCCCCACCAGCCTGACTCCCTTCCGTCAATCTTAAGACCAAGGTTGCAATATCACTGGCAATCGCATGCTTAATCAGTATCACATCCATATCATTATTCGCAGGGACATCCAGGCCGGCAATAATTTTGCCCAGTCGCTTCAGATTATCCGCGTAGTCGGTAATTACGATAGAGTTATTACCGGGATTTGCGTTAATAGTGTTATTCGGCGAAATCAGGGGGCGCAACACGGTGACGATGTTATTGACCGACTCATAATTTAATCTAAAAATTTGAGTCGCAATTTGATCGCCCTTGACCGTACTCACTTGGGTTGGTCCAGCCTGCAACTTGGCGTCAGCCTCAGGCACTACCTTGGTGTAGCCATCGGCGGTAACCACCGCATAGCCTTGTAAACGCAGTGTAGATGTCAGTAATTTAAATGCTTGCTCTTTAGTCAGCGGCTTTTCAGAAACCAAATTAATCTGGCCTTTGACACGCGGATCAATGATGAAGGTGTTGCCTGTATAGTGGCCTATCGCCTTCACCACAGACTCAATATCGGCACCGACAAAACTTAAAGCAGCAGCGTTTTGCGCGGGATCCTGGGCATAAGCTGGCGGCATCGTAGAAGCAATACAACTGGCACTCAATACAGCGATACCTGGTAATTTACGCCAGCTTAGGGCGTGTCGCACTGCTACGTTCATGGCTGTCATGGTTGCTACTACCTTCAATGGATTTTTTCTCATTTGAACTCTAACGCTATCACATCTTTATCGCCGTCTTTACGACGCTGCCCAAGCAAACCTAGTAGATTCGCCAACTTTTCCTCTTGTCCAGTTTCAGCCTGCGCCTTGCCTGAAAACTGAAACCGACCGGCATTCAAACTGCCATTCCCACTTAATAACATGGGACCTTTAAGCGATGTAAGTACAACATCTGCAATTTGTCCGTGCCAATCAAATGCCAGTCTATAACTCCCTAAAGGTTTAATCGAAGATAAGCGCGATCCCATATCGCTCAACTCCAATTGCATTTTTCCTATGACATCGAGTTTAGTCTCATAACGCGTAAAGTCTAAGCCACTCCAGTTTAAATGCACTTGCCCGGTCGGCCCTATGGTATTGAGCGGCGCGCCTAAACCTTCCAATCGTTCCGGCGGCAGAGATAAACTCGCTGCAGCTACATGCCATTGACTCAAATTACCATTCAACTTCACCGTTTCCGATAGCACCGCGCTGTTCTCAAGCGCAACATCCAACTGTCCCAGCAACAGCATGGGCGATATATGCCAGGAAAAACGACCGGGAAATAAAGGCGTCACTGGCCCACTAATCCCCGATGCACCGCCGACAAAGGCAGAACCACTCCAAAAACTGCCACGCACATCGCCTAAACTCAGTCGCCCCGCAGTTTGCTTTTCTAATATCAAGGCCAACCAACTCGCCGGTAAAAACACAAGTATGGTCGCAATTACACTAGCAATTGCGGTAAGCACCCACAATAATCCTACTCTTTTCGACATATCAGAATGCACTCTTCTGCTGCTTGAGCGTCAACACTACGCTGACCTGTCCTATATCATTCAATGTCGTCAATTTTATTTCCTCGACCGTCAGACGTGCGGCCTTTTGCATTTCCAATAGCCACTCCATCAGATTGCTATACGATGCAGCCGTAATCTGTACGCGAACCACATCATCTGCCGTGGTTAAAGTTTGCGCTTTTATGCCTCGTCTCTGAAGGGAAGATTCGAGCACTTCGCGCGTTACTGGAGTCACGTCAGCAGTCATCTCACCTGCAATTTTTGCGTATTGGCCAGACATCACAGCCATCTCCGCCACCTGCAAACGCAATTGCGGTATCTTCTTTTCCAAATTGGCCCGGTTGCTCAATGCAGGATTAACGAAGATCAAATAAACAATCGCGATGAGAATGCTCGCAATTCCTACACTTAACCATAGCCGCTCACGTGCATCACGTTGCTGCCAAAATGAAACCGCAGCTTCTAACATCATGCTTTGCTTCATTTTCCATCTCCTCGATCAGGTCGTATCTGCAATACACCATCGCTAGTCGACACTAAGACCAAAGAATGTGCCTGCAGACCCGTTTTAAATTGATCGACTTGTAATAAGCCTGCCGATTTTATTTTAACGAACAAACTATGTTCCCTATATTCCATCGTCACGATCGCCGGCGCAGACGGTTTATCGGCCACCATGGCATCCCAGACTTGGGCAAACTGAGCCGACAACACCAAGAAATCATCCGGTGTAGATTCACCCACAAGCTTGCGTGAAAGATTAATTTTTTGTTGCATTTGCAGCAAAGGATCCCGAATAACACTCTCTTTGGGGAAACTTGTGCGATACGTTTGCGTTAATGAATCGTTCAGCGCTTGCGCTTCGCGCTTCATAGACAGCCATTGCAAATTCAAACCAGCCAAATTAATAGTCAGCGTCGCCAAAGCTAAGCCTAAAGGCCAGCGCCATCTATGCCAGTCAAAAGAAGTTTGATTCTCATGCGACACCGAAGACATTAGATTGATAGTGGAAGAATTAAGTCCTGCAATACGCGCAACCCAACCACTGGGCTGGAAATGAAAACGTCCCGCCAACTCAGAGTCTTCTTCAGCCAATTGCTGATACATCTCAATATGCTCAGCCGGAACTGAAACTTTTACTGCGACGCCAGCAGAAAACAAATTCAAAGTTTGTAAAATTTCTTGAACAAGCGCGCTAACCGGTCCGCTAGAACTATTAGAACTTCTCTCTGATCCCAAATCAAAGGTCAAGCCCGCAGCGCTCTGGCCAGGCTGATGAAACGCTAACTCGACTACCTGCTGTTGAGGCTCTATCAAAACGCTCATTGCATCCGCTTGCGTTTGCATCGCCATAGAGAGTGCATATGCGGTTAATTTTTTTGGTCGTAAAACCTGTGCTTCAGCATGCAGAGCCTCCATCCAGGATCGATCGACTGCTGCGATACTGCACGTTCCGTCAACTGGCGTGCTGGCCAACAAGATCAATTCCGAGGTATCGGTTAGCAGTTGATCTTCTATCAAATTGGGTAAAGCCGTTTTCAGCTTTGCGGCAGACATAGGCGGTATTTTCACCGTCAATAATGTGACATCGCTAGCCGCCAGCAGCAGTGTAACTTGGCGCGCAGTCGCGGCTATGCCCTGCAAATTACCGAGAACGTCGTGCCCCTGTTGCTGCACCTCACCATTATCAGATATCAATGCATAAGGACGCGCCAACCCAGCCAAATCACCAGAGGCACGTGCCACGTTTTTGGAGGGCGACAATATATACAGTGTGCTTGCCATATTTTATAAATACCTTTGTGCGTCTTTCTTGAGGCGGATACCGAACCTATTTTTTTTCATCTTAATTTTCTCTTATCCACAGCACCTTGCTTGCTATCACTGTGCGTTCCAGCAATGCGTTCACCTCCAACGCGGAGCGGCTTAATTTGACTTTACCATTGATAAAAAAATAGTTGGTCGAAAAAGAAACACTTTTTGAATTAAGTGCAGTAATTTTTCCGGGAAACCGATTTTCAAAGTCAGCGAGATCTCGAAAATACGCTCTATCGCGACCGGCAACGATAATAGCAGCATCAGTAAGACTTATATTCAGGCAGGCCGACATTACTTCTTTCGATGTTGTATTCAAGTTGATCATGGTTTTTTGCGGCAGCACTGCAATATAGTCCTTCAAACCCTGCAACATATCCGGGGTAAATCCTGTTACCGACAAAAGATCGTCAATTTGACTAAATCGCAAAAACTGCACGTCCGCAGCATTATCGGGAAAACTGGAGTTTGCAGATCTACCGCCCCCCTTAGCCGAGTCACTTGAAGAAGCGGAGCTATCAGATGGGGTCAGTGGTGGCACGACAGGATTCGTTGTCGTGTTTTTTCCAGAACTCGCCCCCCCCGCTAGCAGTTTAGGCTGAGTGGCGGCGATTGCCCCAGCGACGCTTTGTGCTAGCAAGGGATTCAAGCGCAAATTCGTCAGCAAGCGTGCCAATACCGCGGTCTCTTGTATATCGGCGACACCGTTGATGGCAAGATTATTCAAATTAAAGCGAGATTGCGCGTCTGTTATTTTGCCATTCAAACTCGCTTCGCTTTGCTCCGTATCCGCCTTACCGTTTTCCACATATTGATCAAGATGGGTATCACCTAAGGTGACCGCCCAAGGTTCACCCAAATGATCAACATTATTTGAATTTCTTGCATCTTCACGCAAGATTAAGCGTGCCCAATCCAATGCCCCACGCAACACCCATTTTTTTTGTAACTGAAAGCGTTGATTCTCTATCGAGCGCACCTGCACTTGCTGCTGCCAAAACAAACTGGCAACAATCGTGATTGCCAAAGTCGTCAAAAGTAAGGCTGTCACCACAGCAACACCGGTTTGCCTAAGCTTCTTCATGCGGCACCTAGCAAAAACACTTTTAACAGGGGATGCTCGCGCCCTTGCAACTGCAACGCAACTTCAAGACCTGTTTTGGGTGGCACAGCCTTACCACCAAGCTGATTTCCAGACGCAACATCACTGCCTGCCACCCGCCAATTATTTTCACTAGAATTCCAGGTGCGCATTTCAAAAGAGATGATATTCGATTGAAGATTCACCACCGGCATACTGTCAGTGCCACTCAAAGCACTCTGTAAAATACTATCAAGTACGCGCATATCACGCGTGGACTCGGACTCACGTCGACTCAAAACACCTTCAACAACCCGGTAAGCAACCACCTGCAAACGCGTAGGCTGCAGATCGTCGTTGACGATACGTATCATGACCAGATTTTGCCCAGACGCATATAAACTAGTTCGACCTGGCAGTAAAAAATCCCCGGCAATATGGGCACTATCATTTTCCAGCTGGGCAAAGCTAATCTGTATGCCTCTGGTCTGCTCTAGCTCGTTAGTGAGGCTAACCCGCGCCCGTACTATGCTATCGAGGCCGCGCCACCCAAGCACAGCGATGATCGCAAGTATAGTAATCGCTACCAGCAATTCAATTAAGGTAAATCCAGAGGACGGTGGCCGGGATTTAATCACGTGGCACCACCTGCGTCAGCTTGACGATTCTGCGATCAGGATGCGACGCCTCAAACACGAATACCTCTACCCGCCTAAAAGAGGGATTAGGCGTAGATAAAACATGCTCTTCGCAAATCAAATTCATCTCAGCCTGAGGACAGGGAAAACTACGCTCCCCAAATGCGGGCCAGATATGCCCTAATCGGATTTGAGACAGATGATTTTCCGCGGACCAGCTGGCCATCATCGCGCCTCGTAGATCGCCACTATTTTGGGTCAAACTACCAACTGCACGCAAGCTCGCGCCCAAGGCGGTACCGACAATCACCAGGGCGACCAGTACTTCCAGCAAAGTAAAGCCAGAGGGACGAGATGGACGAGCAAATCGGTGGATGAATAGCTGCAAAATAGACTCAGTTCTCACTTATTCAACGATGAAATGGCCAACGCCATCGGCTTTAATAACAACATGGTCATCTCCAACATTCAGATCGAGAACAAAGGGCTTATCGACCGGCTCGCGCCCAAATATGATACGCAAGGGGCCATCGGTACGAGCAATGGGGGTTATAGACAGTTTCACCGGAGTGAGCGCGAATTCACGTTCCCGTAACATATCCAAATCTGAAATAACATCCCATCGATTTTCGGTGCGCACCAAGAAATGGTAACCATTTTCAGTGGCTTCAAATGCGGTAGGCGCATTGCGCACGATGGCTTCCTCACGCGCCAATTGCAGCAACAAGGCGATACGCTGGGCATCAGTCTGCAAACGCTGACGACTACTCTGTATTGTGCTGAATGAAACCGCGCCCAGCATAATGCCGATAATGACTAAAACAACCAGCAACTCAAGCAAAGTAAAGCCGCGCTGAAGCTTGGTTCGTACCTTTAATGGAGTCACTGCGGCGACGCTAGAGGCGAAAAGTTTATAGATCCCACGAACCGATATCGGTGTCGTTACCAGCACCGCCAGGTTGTCCATCAGCACCCAGAGAGAAAATTTCTATTTCACCTTTAATACCAGGTGACAGATATTGATAAGGATTACCCCATGGATCTTTCGGCAATTTATCGATATAGCCACCGGTTTTCCAGCCATTAGCAGAAGGTCCCGCCGTTGGCTTGCTAATTAACGCTTGCAGGCCCTGTTCAGTACTGGGGAAATGCATGTTATCAAGTTTATACAGCTTCAATGCACTCATCATCGTAGAGATGTCCTGTTTGGCGGCGACTATGCGCGCATCATCAGTACGTCCCATGAGTTTCGGCACAACTAATGCAGCCAAAATCCCCATGATAACGACCACCACCATGATTTCTATTAAAGTAAAACCACGTGCAGCACGCGAGACTAAACTAGCAGCCGGTTTACTATGGCGATAGAAATGAAAACTTTGTTTGTTCATAAAATAATAGAGGAAATAAGCCTAATTGATTAAATTAAACATGGTCAAAAACGCGCAATCAGAAATCGTAGCATGAAAATATTACTTTCATATGAAGTTTCACTCCGATCAATACAACTAGTAGATAAAGAGCGCGTTTTCAGCACTGGCAGAGCTGAAAACACTTTACACCAAATATATTTAAGCTCGTTTAAAAAAGTGTAAATGAATTGCAACAATTTTACTTTACTTAGATATCGAGAAAAGCCCCCGCTGAAAAACAACAACGAGGGCTTAGTTTATGAACCAACAAAAATTACTGGATAGTCGCGACCAGACTTGCTCCGTTCACTGCCGCATAGGCTTTCAACAATAAATAGTAGGTTCCGGCAGCAGGAGAATTAATCGTTACTGTCTCAGCGTTAGTGGAGCCATCAGATTTACCGTCATACACCGTGCTGCTAGGTGCCGAACCCAGTTTCGCATACAAGTCGCCGTCACCAGTACCTCCTGATAATTTAAAAGTCAAACTAGACTTACCAGCTGGCACCACGATTGTGTAAGTTTTACTTGCATTGAGCGCAAGCGAAATTCCACTTACACCAACACCACTACACAATACCGTTGCAGATGGTGTACATCCCGGTGGCGTGGTAGTTGAGTAACTCGCCACAATAGATGCACCATTCACTGCTGCATAGGCATTTGCCAGCAAATGGTAAGTACCGGCAGCCGGAGCCGCAATTACGATACTCTCCGCATTACTAGAACCATCTGATTTCGCTAGATACGAGCTAGTGCTTGGCGCAGTAGCTAGTTGCGTGTAGAGATCACCATCACCAGTGCCACCTGACATTTTAAAACTTAGATTACTAGCACCAGCAGGCACAGCGAACGTGTACTTGCTTTGGGCACCGGCCGCACCGGCAAAACTCACCGCGACATCCTTAATCAATACCCCGGCTGGTGGCGTGACAACAGCGCCGTCACTACCTAGCTCTACCGCATAAGCCATCGCCATGCGGGCAAATTTAAGCGCCCCCAAAGCCTGACTACCCGAGTTGGCGTACGTATCGTTCGGCGTATGGATATAGGGATTATCCTGATTGATCAAGGACTCAAACGGCATCGAAGCTGGATAACCTTGTGCGGTCCAAGACGCGTGATCAGAACAGGCATAACCACAGACATCATTACCCACCGTCAAACTTGGCAAATAGGTGGCGATCAAATTCGCTACAAAGCTGTTTTGCGCCGCATTGGTATAGTCGGTATACAGATAAATATCTTTTGCTGAGCCTTTGTAATTAGTCATATCCAACTGCATAACACCGACCACATTGACATTATCAGCTTTAAATTTAGCAGCGATTTCCGCCGAGCCCTTTAGGCCCACCTCCTCCGCGGAATAACCGATAAATTTTAATGTGCGTCGCGGCTTATAGTTATTCGCCAACATAACCCGTATCACCTCGGTCAAACTGGCAACTCCAGAAGCATCATCATCGGCGCCTGGCGCTTTTGCTGATTCAGACCGATCATTCAAATTAATCGAATCAAGGTGACCGCCCAGCACCACGACCTCAGAGCCATTATCGCTACCTTGTATCGTCAAAATAACAGACTTTTGTGCCCAACCGGCATGGGTAAATTGCGCCACCGAGATATCACTACGTGCCGAACTCATTTGCTGCCATTTGGTCTTAAGCCAATTGGAGGCATTCACACCATTGGTCGTCGTGTAATAGCGATTGGGGAAAGCCGACATATCGACGATGGTTTGACCTATGTTACTGTCTTGCATCTGAGTCAAATACGGCGTGACCGTGGCTTGATTATCGATCACATACGAAGGGGCGAGTAGCGCCATCATCTGCATAGGCTGCGTCAAAGCTGCGCGACCGCTAGCCTCGCTGGTATGCGACATAAAACCACCGCAACGATTCAATTTGTGATGTATTGCCCCTGACAAGCCTAAAAGCACAGACTCATCAACCTGTACCAGATGCACTTTTTCTTGTGCCATGATGCCCGCGCCACCAGATTGTAAAACTTTGCTTTCTTTTGCGATGGTCTTGGGCGCTAGTTTTTGCAACTCAGCATAAGCGGCATCACCTAGCGTGATCCAGACTTTATCTGCAGCATATAGATTTGCCGCCCCCATAGAAAAGGCCCCCAACAGCAAGCTAGTAATTAATTTCTTTTGCATGAAAATCTCCGGCCCGGACACAAACATGTGGGCATAGATAAAATAAATACGTTGAAATAAAAAAAGCCTCTCTCAAAAATAGAGAGAGGCGATCAAATCTAGAACCAAGAATTACTGAACAGTTGCTACAAGACTAGTGCCGCTGACTGCAGCATACGCCTTCAACATCAAATAGTAAGTCCCTGCTACCGGGGAATTAATTGTGATCGTTTCTGTATTGGTGGAGCCATCCGATTTGCCGTCGTAGACAGTAGTAGTCGGTGCTGCACCACGTTTTGCGTAAATATCGCCATCACCGGTACCGCCAGACAATTTGAATGTCAGACTAGATTTACCTGCTGGAACGACGATGGTGTAAGTCTTAGTTGCATTCAACGCCAATGAAAGGTTACTTACAGCCGTACCACTACACAACACGGTAGCCGTAGGTGTACATCCACTGGAACCGGTCGAGTAAGTAGCCACAATAGAGGCACCACTCACAGTTGCGTAGGCATTCGCCAACAAATGATACGTGCCCGCTGCTGGTGCTGCAATCAGGATACTTTCAGCATTGCTTGATCCATCTGATTTTGCAAGATAAGAAGTTGTGGTTGGATCAGTCGTCAACTGTACATACAAATCGCCATCACCGGTACCGCCTGACATTTTAAAGCTCAGGTTAGTCGCACCAGTAGGAACTGCAAACGTGTATTTAGAACTTGCCCCAGTCGCACCAGCAAAACCAACCGAGACATCCTTAGTCAACACGACATCATCACCTGGTGGAATAGTTCCGCCACAACCGCCAGTCACACCCACGCTGGCGAAAGCGGCAGTCACATCTGCTACCGCATATCCACGGCTAATTGCTGCCTTCTCGACACCGCATGCACCTTGGTTAAACGTGCTGTTTGCAGTCCAGTGCAGGCGATTGGCGTCAGCCATGACTTCGAATGCCTTACGCACGGTCCAGCCGGACTTTGTCGCTAACAAGTAAAACGCCTTATTGAACACACCGCTGGTGTTATGCACATCCATGCTACTGGTGTACTTGCTGGCATGCCCGATAGAGCGACCATCTTGCTCAGGGTTGGCCATGTAACGCATCGCGCCTGAGCCTTTTTTGATGTCATCTCCGACCATAAAAGTACCGGTACCGCGCATATACCAGGATGCCGCTTCGCCAGCCATATCCGAGAACGCCTCATTCATACCACCCGACATTTGTGAATACACCAGACCTGAATTTTGCTCAGTATAACCATGACTAACCTCATGCGCAGTCACACCGAGAGAAACCAGCGGATAGAAAGTAGAGCCACCATCACCATAACTCATCCCAACACCATCCCAGAATGCATTTTCCCAACCAGCGACATCGTAGTGAATCCGCATTTCCAGCTTGCCGCTGATAGGACGTTGACCTAACCAGTCGTTATACATATTAAAGACGACATTACCAAAGAAATGACCGTCATTCAAAGGAGAATAGGCACCATTCGTAACTTTGTAAGTATTGGTTGGGCAGGTAAATTTGTAAGGAGCGCTAGGTTTAGTTGTTTTATTTAAATAATTATAGGTGGTGACATTCGTGCTATCCATCGCGCAAGTACTAGTCACTTGCAAAGGGCCATAGGTTGAACCACTACCTGCAGATCCATAAGTGTATTGCCCTATTCGGCCATTACCACCAGGTCCGCCAGCCTCTGCATGTGTCATCCCCTCCCACTGCTGGATCACCGCACCCGTGTTGGCATCAAGAATAAAATGCGGACGACTAGCTTTGCCTGTGCTGACAAAGGAAACCACGTAGATCAACTGTGCCTTGTTGTTGGCATCGAGTTTTACATACAGCTTTGATTGATCGTTTTCAGTTCGGGTAACACCAGCTTGTGTCTTGGCGCGACTCAAAGCCTGTGCCGCTGAATACAGGGGTTTGACGCTGGCGATATCATTGGCGATGTTGTTTACCATAGAGCCGGAAAAAGAGGCTTGCGGCTGATTTGCGGCGACGTGCTGAACGATACCCTCACCCCACACTGGGACGCCTTGGTGCAATTGCTCAAAACGTGTCACCACTTTGCCATTAGCGTATTTAACGCTGCGCAACTCCCGAATATCTGATGCCGCCAAACCGAGTAACTCATGCGTCTTGGCCTGAGTCAGTGCAGATCTGGCCGCTGGAAGCGGTGAATTATCAAGATTGACGCGATCTGCCGCCATAACATTGCAAGCTGCTGCCACTAAAGTCACTAACAACAATGGGCGCGACACTTGCTGCAATTTCAAATTTTTTTCCATTTTATTTCCTTTATTTTAATTGTGCGGGAATTGTTTCCCTTGGATACAGGAGTCCATTCATGTGGATAACACGAACATCGACCAATTTAAAAACAGTTGGATTGGAGTAGAGATAGGGCCACGAATCTAACTCCCAGCTACGACGCTGAACCAGACATGACGCATTCCAAATCGAATTTGTAACAGTCATCACTATTCCCCAAATAGCTGAGGACTAGTAAATCAGACATCAAATCGATTGAAAATACAGGCGTTGTTTTCCCACAATGCGAAATAAATAGAGGTGACGCTCTAAACCATAGAAAGTTTTGTAGAAACGCCAAGGAGATAAAAAAACAAGATTAATTAACAATAAAGCTCGTGAAAAAACTCCATTACATCATAAAAAGTAAAATAATTTTTTACAAAAATAATCAGAGTTTTTTCTCAAAATACTAACTGGTATTAGATGCATCATGAATAACTTTATGTTTTCGCATTGGAAAACAAGCTAAAACCTGATACAAAATACTTACACTTATTTACAACTGGTATTAATGCAGCAATCAAACCAGTCGCAATGGCAAGCTGCGCAAACGTTTTCCTGTTAACTGAAAGATAGCATTTGCCACCGCTGGTGCAATTGGCGGTACGCCGGGTTCGCCGATTCCCTCTGGCGATTCGGCACTCTTGATGATGACAGTTTCTATTAGTGGCGTATCGTTCATGCGCAAGGCTGGATAATCGTGGAAATTGCTTTGCTCTATCTGTCCGTTTTTAATCGTGATCTCGCCGTATAAAGCGGCAGTAAGTCCAAAAATCACCGCAGACTCCATTTGCTGCGCGATGATATTCGGGTTGACCGCGATCCCGCAGTCGACTGCGCAAGTCACTTTATGCACGCGGATTTGATTATCCTGAACCGAGACTTCGGCCACTTCAGCCACGATAGTGCCGAAAGACTGGTGCAAGGCCACACCTAATGCGCGCCCCGCCTGCGCTGGCCCGGCTTTAGCCACTGCGGCATCCAGCACCGCCAGATGACGCGGATGTTTTTTCAAAAGTTCGCGCCGAAATGCCACTGGCTCCTTGTCGGCAGCGACGGCCAACTCATCGATAAAGCTTTCTTTAAAGAAGGCATTGTGCGAATGCCCGACCGAGCGCCAAAAACCCAGCGGCACCGGGGTAGGCACGATCACATGAGAAATTTTTTGATGTTCAAACTCATATGGCATGTCGAACTCGCCCTCGGCGGTGGTCTTGTCCGGCCCTGCCCCCATCAAACCAAAGGTCCGTTTCAAGACCTGATGCGTGATAGAACCGGATGCCGACTTATTCTGGTAGCCAGTAACCTTGCCGCTAGCATCGATGGCGGCACTAAAGCGCGCTAGCGCGGCTGGCCTATACATATCGTGCGACATATCTTCTTCGCGGCTCCAGATCACCTGCACTGGTGCGCCCTTGGTCTGCATCGCAATGGCAACCGCTTGCAGCACCATATCGACCTCTAGCCTACGGCCAAAACCGCCGCCCAGATAACTCATGTGCAGGTTCACATCCTCGCTCTTGATGTTGGCTACTTTGGCAGCTACACCGACAGCCACGCTAGGCACCTGAGTCGAGACCCACAGGTCCAACTTGCCATCCTTAAATTGTGCGGTGCAGTTGATAGGCTCCATGGCCGCATGTGCCAGAAATGGTGCGCGGTATTCCGCCTTAATGAGTTTTGCCGGATTGGCGGCCAATGCCGCTGCCGGGTCGCCTTGCTGGTAATAGGTAAAACCAGATTCATTATCGAGTTTTTCATTCAACTCTTTATAGACATCAGCACTAGAAAGAGCGGCATGTGGGCCAGCATCCCAAATGACGGGCAAGGCCGCCAGCGCCTGCCTGGCTAACCAATACGATTTCGCCACCACGGCGACACCGACGACCCCAACCTCGCCGACCGCTTGCGAAAAATCAACAACCTGCACCACGCCAGGCATGCCCTTGACTGCACCCGCGTCGATTTTCTTTATTTTTCCGCCTATGGTCGGACTCATTTTCAAAGCGGCATACAGCATGCCAGGCAAACGGGCATCAATCCCAAATTGCGCGGTGCCATTCACCTTGCCGGCAATATCGGTACGTGCTTGCGCAGTGCCGATCAGCTTAAAATCTTTGGTTTGTTTCAAACGAATTTCACCCGGCTCACTACCCACCGCCTTGGCTGCCAGATCGCCATAGCTAGCTTTTTTACCTGAAGGATGCGACACCACGCCGGCATTGACGCTACATTCGGCAGCAGCGACGCCCCACTCTTTGGCTGCCGCTTGAACTAACATCGCACGCGCCGTGGCACCAGCTTCACGCAACGGCATCCAGGCATCCTTGACACTGGATGAGCCACCGGTAATCTGCAGTCCCAATTCACGCGCCAACTTAGCGGTCAACCATTGCGCGGTCTTTTTCAAACTACCTTGGTCATCAGTGTGAAATGGCAAGCCATCGGCCATCATGGCGACATTGCCGTAAATTTTGTCGATAGGCGCATGCATTGGCTTGACACTAGTCATCGCCACATCGAGCTCTTCTGCTACCAACATTTGCAATGCAGTATGGATACCCTGTCCCATCTCGCTTCTATGCATGGCAACGCTGACAGTGCCATCTTTGGCTATTTTTACCCAACCATTCAAAGTCACCTCGCCGTCCGTAACCGGTAATGGCGACGCTCCATGCAAACGCTGACGCGGCGGCAGCACGCCCCAACCAACTACCAAAGCACCGGCGACACTTAAACCACCTAAGATAAAACGGCGGCGCGAGGGTTTTTTTGCTGCTGTCATGTTGCTGTCTCCATTATTTGAGTTTTAAGGGGCTTACACAAAATCGTCCCAGCGTCGTTGCACTCGCCTCACCGTCCTAACCTACTGTCTTCGGCGGCACGCCTAGCTGGATCAATTTTGTGTAAGCCCTATTTTTAATTAAGATTAAATTACACAGACATTTAAGATAAAAATTTAAGGCACTTGCTTTAGCGATTACGGCGCGGATAACCCTGCGCAAGAATTCTGGTCCAGACCAACTCTTTACTCTCTGGCGACATAAACACCCAATCGGCCACCTCGGCCACGGTGCGTCCGCAACCGCGACAGACATCGTCAAACGTGGTCGAGCAAACCGCCACACAAGGCGTATCAGGGCGTTCTTTGCTATCGCCCAGTATAGAGTTTTGCAATTTTTTATCAGTCATAAATGCTAAGTCAATATCCATCAGCCGCCATAGTAACCCTAACCGATGGCCTCAGGTTTGGTGCGCCACTTCTATTTGGCGAGTCTAACTGGCGATTCTGGGTCGGTCGGTAAGCATAGCAAAATGGCAGCGAAGATTGACACCACAGCACCTACGGTAGGACAATCTGGTCTACGCAGGTTTTTTGAACCTGCAATCTACGCTACATCGACGTCACATTTCAAACATACTTTGTTTCAAACAGTGCCCCTCTGGAGACGCAATCCCCATGCGCCTTACAGAGCCGACAGGCTGGAAACCCGCATGGGGATTGCGCAAGCGCCTAGTGCCATTAAAAAACTCAGCATCTAAATTCAAATTCAGCTCACGCGTTGAGCAAGGCCGCTTAGTCGGCAATTTAGCGCCGACTCAGAATTAAACCTTTACCACCAAAGAACAAAATGACTCAAAATTTCTTCCAATCTTTCATACTGCTGATACTGGTCACCGACCCGTTTGGCAGTGTACCTATCTTTGTCAGTGCGCTCAAGAACGTTGCCCCCGCGAGGCGCTGGCGCGTGGTGGTGCGCGAATGCGCGATCGCGTTTGCCTTACTATTGTTATTTATGTTTTTCGGTAAGCACTTTTTGGTGGCGCTGCAATTATCCGAAGTCTCGCTGCGTATAGGTGGCGGCGTGATCTTATTTCTGATTGCCTTGCGCATGGTTTTTCCTCAAGAAGGCGGAATTTTTGGCGATGCCGAAGGCGACCATGAACCTTTCATCGTACCGCTGGCAATCCCTTTGCTAGCCGGCCCTTCGGCGCTGGCCACCGTGTTGCTATTTTCATCCGATAGCCGAATGGACGTAGCGATACACGTTGCCGCATTGACCGCAGTAGCGGTGGTCTGGCTAATCGTCTTATTGAGTGCAGAACGCCTGCAACGCGTGCTGGGCATCCGCGCCATGACGGCGTTTGAACGTTTGATGGGTTTGATACTGACTGCCATGTCAGTCGAGATGCTACTGGCAGGTATCAGAGATTATCTGAAAACCCTGAGCTAAAGGCGGCAGCAAGCTGAGATGTACTTTTTATAGGCATCTCAGCGGCAAACAACTTACTGTTAAAAGTAAAATAGCCCAGTAAAAACAGGATCAATGCGATAGCAAACTGCTTGAAAAATTGCTTGTTCATAAAAGCCTTACGAGTAAGTTAAATGGTTTTATCGCGCTGCATCTGCTCTATCTCGGCCTGACTATACCCCAGACTCTGCAAGACCTCAGCATTATGCTGTCCCAGTTTTGGCCCCAACCACAGGGTTTGTCCCGGCGTGACTGACAACTTGGGACTAATCGCCGGCAACTTCACTGGCGTGCCGTCGGCAAAGGCATGCTGTTCAAACATCTGACGCGCCACGAATTGCGGATCATCCATCATGTCGCGCACCGAGTAAATTTTACCTACCGGCACATCGGCAAGCGCGAGTATTTGCAATGCGGTATCGATGTCCTGGGTAGAGCACCAGGTCTGAATTGCGGCATCGATCTCGGCAGTGCGTGGCACCCGCCCATCGTTACGCGCCAGTTGCTGATCATTCGCCATATCCTCGCGCCCAATCGCCAACATCAATCGGTGGAAAATCGCATCACCATTGCCGGCAATGACAATATTCTCGCCGTCGCCAGTGGTATAGGTATTCGAAGGTACGATGCCAGGTAAAGCGCCACCAGTACGCTCACGCACCACACCAGCGTGATCAAACTCGGGCACGAGGGATTCCATTAAATTAAACACCGATTCATACAAGGCCACGTCAACCATCTGCCCCTGCCCTGCAGCACACTCTGCGCCTTGCTTGCCATTCCAGCGCCCGCCCGTCACATCTCTATGGCGCAAGGCCATCATGGCACCGATCACGCCATGCATGGCAGCCACCGAATCGCCGATAGAAATACCGACACGCACCGGCGGTCTATCTGGATGACCGGAGACATAACGCAAGCCGCCCATGGATTCGGCAATCGCACCAAAGCCTGGCATATCTTTCATAGGCCCGGTCTGGCCATAGCCTGACAAGCGCACCATGATGGCAGCCGGATTAATCGCCTTCAGATCGTCATAGCCTAGCTGCCATTTTTCCAGCACGCCAGGGCGATAATTCTCAATGATGATGTCGGCGTCCAGCGCCAGTTGGCGCGCGATCGCTTGCCCTTGGGGCGACTTCATATTCAGAGTGATACATTTTTTGTTCCGTGCCTGCACGCTCCACCACAAGGAGGTGCCGTCTTTCAAGACGCGCCATTGACGTAGCGGGTCACCGCCATCGGGTGATTCGACCTTGATCACCTCGGCACCAAATTCGGCCAGCATGCGTGAGCAAAACGGCCCGGCAATCAGGGTGCCTAATTCCAGCACCTTGATCCCAGCGAGGGGGCCAGCGTTTTTTGCGGTCAGATTTGTCATCAGAATTGCATTCCTAATGATGTTAGAAATGGCATTAGAAACAGCCTAGAAAATTTAAGTTGCGCGCCTATCGAGCATGGCGCGTGCGATCGTACCGGCATCGACATACTCCAACTCACCGCCGACTGGCACACCGCGCGCTAAACGTGTCACGCCCAAGCCGCGCGCTTTTAAAGTTTCACCTATGTAGTGCGCGGTGGCCTCTCCTTCATTGGTAAAATTGGTCGCCAACACGACTTCTTTCACCACGCCATCGGTGGCGCGGGTAATCAGTCTATCCAGATGAATATCTTTAGGCCCTACCCCATCGAGTGGCGATAAACGTCCCATCAAAACAAAGTACAGGCCCTTATACGTCAAGGTCTGTTCTATCATCAATTGATCGGTAGGCGTCTCTACCACGCACAGCTTGGTCGCATCGCGCTCAGTATCGAGGCAAGTCTCGCATTGCTGATTTTCGGTGAAGGTATTACAGGAAATGCAGTTCTTGATCTTCTCTAGCGCATTGTTCATGGCGCGCCCTATCATGGCGGCCCCTTCGCGGTCATGCTGCAGCAAATGGTAAGCCATACGCTGTGCAGATTTTGGCCCGACTCCGGGCAAGCGACGCAAGGCTTCGCTGAGTAATTCAAGACTGCTGAGGGATTTCACGAGGGGATCTTAGAAAGAGAGTGTGTGCAGCTGCGCCCACAGAAGGCGCAGCACAGGCGGCGAGGTATGAATTAAAACGGCATTTTGAAGCCGGGAGGCATAGGCATGCCGGCTGTCAGTCCGGACATTTTTTCGGCGCTAGTGGTTTCTGCCTTACGTACCGCATCATTGAAGGCTGCTGCCACCAAGTCTTCCAGCATATCTTTGTCGTCACCGAACAGGGATGGATCGATGGTGACACGTTTGACGTCATTTTTGCACGTCATGACGACCTTCACCAGACCAGCACCGGATTGTCCTTCAACTTCGACCAGGGCCAATTGATCCTGGGCTTTTTTCATATTGTCTTGCATTGCTTGCGCTTGCTTCATCAAGCCTGCGAGTTGGTTCTTCATCATAATTTTCTCCTGAAACTAATTTAACTAACTTAACAAATTTAAATAGGTTTAACGCTGCCGCTGGCAATAGTTGCGCCGAATTCTCTCATTAAAGTCTGTACGAAGGAATCGTTGCGTATAGATTTTTCCGCTTGCACCTGACGTGCAGCACGCTCTGCCACCGCTTGCGCATTGGCGGTTTGCTCTACTGCGCCGATTTGCGTCTCTATGCGCACATCACGACCAAAACGTTCAGACAATGCGGCGATTAGTTTATCTACGCTACCCGACGACAATAAGGTTGGCAAAGGCACGCGTAAATGAAATACCACGGCATTGCCATTCATCTCGCACTTGATCAACTCACTTTGCTGCGCCAGTTGCTGAGCAACGGCGCGCACCGGTAAAGATGCAGCCAGATTTGGCCAATGTCCATCCCAGTTCAACTCAGTGACAGGAACCACGATCAACGCTCTGGCACTCATCGCAGGAGGGACTTCGGCATCAGCAACAACCACAGCGGCGGCTACAGCCGGAGTATCTACTCGTGCGGCAACAGGCGTGGCAGCAGGAACTGGCGTAGGCGCACGAACCGCAATCGGCGCGGACATGGAAGGATAGGCTGTTGGCTTGCCAGCAGGTGCCGCAGAAGACGAAAACATCAGATCATCATCCCAGGGCGGAGGCATATCATCCATCCCGGCTGGTTCAAACTGGATTTCCTGGATTTTTTGGACTGCCGAGACTTCTGCGGCAGGCGCAGCGGCAGCCGCAACTACCGGCATAGCTGCGACCGCAGGTGCGGCTACCACGGCAGTTGGCGGCACAATAGCGGCTGGCACTGGGGCAACGGCAAGCACAGGTGGCACTACCGGCTCGACAACTGCTGCCGCTGCGCGTGTACCAGAACTGCCGCCCAAGGCTTTATTACTGCCGGCACGGGCAGCAGCCAATGCTGCCATGGCAGGACTAAGCGCGGGCTTTACTGACGCATCAACGGCGGCAACAGCGGGAGCCGATGTAGATACGGGCGTAGATACGGGCGTGGATGTAGTCGCTGATACCGCGACCGGCAACGGCGTCACGCTAACGGGCTTATGCGGAGCAACTGGGGCGGTAAATGCAGGAGTTGCAAGGTTCGCAGGCGCAGCCAATGGCAAAGCACTGCTGCTACGCACCGAATTGACCGGAGTCACTGCCAACGGTGCACTGGCAACTCGGGCGAGCGGAGCACGCGCCATCGGCGCACTACCAGATTGCCCATGATCACCGGCACCGTCAGCCGGACGGAAAGCCAGCATACGCAGCAAAGTCATGCTAAAGCCGGCATATTCATCCGGCGCCAAACCCAACTCGTTACGACCATGCACCACAATTTGATAATACAGTTGGATTTCTTCCTTGCCGAACAGCTGCGCCAGGCGCATCAGCTCGGCACGTTCGGGCAGATCTTCGGCTATCGCCGCTGGCACCATTTGGGCGATCGCGATCTGGTGTAATAAAGTACCCAGATCTTGCAATGCCGCCTTATACGACAGACTACGCGCCGCCATTTCGTCGGCGACCGCTAATAAGCCTTTGCCGTCTTGCAGCGCCAAGGCATCGAGCAAGCGTAGCAAGTAGGATTGATCGAGCGAACCCAGCATACTTTGCACTGCGTCCAGCGTGACCTTGCCAGCAGCATAGGCGATCGCCTGATCGGTCAGCGACAAGGCATCGCGCATAGAGCCATGCGCGCCCTGCGCCAGCAGACGTAAGGCTGGGACTTCAAATTCTATGTGTTCTTGCCCGAGAATATTATCCAGATGGCTAACGATGTGACCGGGCGGCATCTGCTTGAGATTAAATTGCAGACAGCGCGACAATACCGTGACCGGGATTTTCTGCGGATCGGTGGTCGCCAGAATAAATTTCACATGCTCGGGTGGCTCTTCCAGTGTCTTCAACATCGAGTTGAAGGCATGGTTGGTCAGCATATGAACCTCATCGATCATATACACTTTAAAGCGTGCATTCGAGGGGGCGTAAATCGCTTGTTCCAACAAGGACGCCATCTCATCGACACCGCGATTCGAGGCCGCATCCATCTCTATGTAATCGACGAAGCGACCAGCATCAATTGCAGTACAGGCGCCGCACACACCGCAAGGGTGGGCCGTAATGCCGGTTTCGCAATTGAAAGCCTTGGCCAAAATGCGCGACAGCGTGGTCTTGCCAACCCCGCGTGTTCCTGTGAACAGATAGGCGTGATGCAGCCGCTGCTGCTCCAGAGCGTGGGATAAGGCACGAACCACGTGCTCTTGCCCCACGAGCGTTTCAAAGCTCTTGGGACGGTATTTGCGGGCGAGGACTTGATATGACATCCCGCAATTTTACCTTATCTGAAGCGCAAAAAAAATGCGCTGAGCGATAAGCATGTCAAATACCCGCTCAGCCATACGCGCAGAGCGCAAATTTCGCGTTCCCGCCAAAATTCGTGGGCAACAACATACAGAGATTAATTGCTGGGGGTTTTAATCAACTGGCCGTTTTTCATCACAAACCGAACCTGGGTCATGGCTTTGATATCCACAGTAGGATCGTCGCTAACGGCAATCAAGTCGGCATATTTACCTACCTTGATACTGCCCAGCTTGTCTTTCCAGCCCAGTAAGTCGGCACCATTAATAGTCGCCGACTGGATCGCCTGCATCGCCGTCATGCCATATTGCACCATGATGGCAAATTGTTTACCGTTGTCGCCATGCGGATACACGCCCGCATCAGAACCGAAAGCCATTTTCGCGCCGCCTTGCAAGGCCTTACGGAAATTATCTCTTTGCAGTTGTCCAATTTCTTTTTCCTTGATCAAAGACTCGGGCAAGAAACCTGCTTTTTCACCGGCACTGAGGATAAAGTCGTCGTTGTAGACGTCCATCACCAGATAAGTGCCGTTCGCCTTGGCCAGCTTAATCCCCTCGGCATCGATCAGGCTGGCATGTTCTATCGAATCAACCCCGGCTTTAATTGCATCAATAATGCCGCTCGCGCCATGCGCGTGGGCCGCGACCTTGCGCTCGAGTTTATGCGCTTCTTGCACGATGGCCTGCATTTCTTCCAGCGTATATTGCTGAGCGCCAGCGGCATCGCCCTTAGAAAGCACGCCGCCAGTGGCGCAAATTTTGATCAGATCGGCACCGTATTTTGCCATTTCACGCACCTTGCTACGCGCCGCCCAGGGACCGTCGGCGACGCCTTTACTCACATCGTTATATTCAGCCGGTAGCAAATTATTATCGCAGTGGCCGCCCTTGATGCCTATCGCATAGCCAGATGCCAGGATGCGCGGGCCAGGGAAATCGCCGTCATTAATCGCATCCCGCAAAGCCACGTCGGCAAAGCCATCCGAGCCCACATCTCTAACCATGGTAAAACCGGCATTGAGTGTATCGCGCGCCGCACGCACGCCATACAAGGCGGAACGATTATTCGAACTGGCCAAGCCGCTATACCCGTGCATATAAGGATTACTGGTCAAATGCGTATGCGCATCGATCAATCCAGGCAAGACGCTGGCATGGCTCAGATCGATCACTTTTGCACCGGTCGGTATCGCTGTGTTGGCCGCACTGCCGACGGCGACGATACGTTCGCCCTCGACCACGATAATTTGATCGCGCAGCACCCGTCCACTCTCGACATCGACCATGCGCCCGGCCTTAATCACCGTGACTGTCGCTGGCGAGGCAGGTGCAGCATTGGCAGTCAACATTGACGCACTGAATAAGCTAAGACCCAAAAAGCTAGCAGTTGCCGCCAGCAATTTTGAAGTCAATTTTAATGTCATCTTGGAAGTCATAGAGGCGCTATTCAGAGTAGACAAACCGTATCAGCCCCAGCCAATCGCCGATTATATCTGTGCAGAAATATAGCATAAGGCATGCATTGCACGCCGCCGCAATTGCGCCGAAAAATGCAAAATGGCACCAGGCCAACGCGCAATAGGCATGCGGGTTTCCAAGCTACATGGCTGCCAACCCGCATGGAATATGCGCGCTGGCGATGTCCATAAAATTTAATTGTCTAGTTTGACGCAGGATTTCCAGGCACAGTAACTACCGCAGCCTTACTTCAGCCAAGCTATTCAGGCTCATCATGCGCAGACTGAGCCTGCATGGAGGCGATGATCTGCCCTTCCTGCGCGCGTAGTTCGCGCCTCAGGGCCGCCACTTCCTGATGCAAAGCGCGTATATCGCCATGCAATTCACGCTCAAACTTGGCCTCTTCTTCGCCGACAAACAGGGCGGCAATATTCGCGGTCACGATAGAGAACATCGCGTACCCAAGCAAAACAATAAATACTGCGAAAATTTTTGAGGCCGGCGTCGATGGTACAAAATCGCCATAGCCAACCGTTGCGACCGTAGAAAACGCTAGCCACACGCCATCAGCATAATTGAGCACGGTCGGCTCCAGCAAATAGAATCCGGCCCCGGCGCTGGTCAACATCAATAAAGTGAGCACGATAAGCTTAATCAGATAGCCTGGCTTCATGTGGCGCAGTATCAGAGTGGCGATGCGCACCACAATTAAGGTGCACAAACCCAAGCGCAGCAACCACTCCAGCGCACTCCACTGAAAATGCGAAGGGAAAGCGCTGGCGATGCAACCGAAAATAATCGCAATATCGAGCATCATCTTGCCTCTGCGGCGCGCAGTATGTCTATTTTTACGCCACTGCCATACTGTATCGCCCAACATCAAAGCGGCCGTTGTGGCATACAGCGCATGGCCGGCCAAGCGCGCGGCTTTGATTTCGCCGTCCAGCAATAAGTAAAAAGCGGGGATACTCAATAGCAAAGCGAGCAGTAAAACCGGGCGCGTCAGCCAGGCAAAAAATTGCTGCGTTTTAGGCGAAACACGAGCCATTTTGATCTCCTGCCCATAAGGCTTTTTGTCGTTTTATTTTCTAGCTACAAGTTGGGCAAAGCGCACACGTACCAACTCCAGCATCCACCTTCATGATCACCAATTGAGAGCATTCACCATTGACATTCATCAATAAGCGGTACTAGCAAGCCGCAATAAAATTCAATTCGCGATGAGTTGGACACAAATCGGACACAAATCAGGCAAAAAAAATGGTAAAAGCCAGTTAAGGTCCAGGCAATTCGGGGCTCCAACCAAGCGCGCCATCGCCTTCAGTCAGCCTAACACCCGTCCGCGCATCGCCTTACTCAGACCGCGCTTTACTTTACTCTCTACCCTGCGCATTTGCGAGCCACGGCTAGGCTTGGTGACGCGGCGCATAGTCGGTACCACGTTTGCGAGCAAAATAAATTCTCGCAGACGTTGCAAAGCTTCCACTTTGTTTTTCTCCAGACTACGCGAACTCTGTGCCTTGATCACGATCACTCCGGCATTATTAATACGCTGATCCGATACCGCCATCAAACGCTGCTGATACTCAAGCGGCAGAGAAGAGGCGGCGATATCAAAGCGCAGATGGATAGCGCACGACACTTTATTCACATTTTGCCCACCCGGACCTTGCGCCCGTATCGCATTAAAAACGATCTCCCTGAGCGGGATCAAGATGCCAGGACTAATTTCCAAACACTTGGCGTCTGGGCTTTCCATACGATTATTCCCACTTTCTATTTTTTAAAGGCAGAAAAAATTTTAGCACCTGCCCGCTTACGCATATGCCATGCGCCTTACAGACCTGGCAGGCTGGAAAGCCGCATGGAATATGCGCCGCCAGCCTATGCCAATTTTAAATCTAATCGCAAGAACCGCTGCTTCAGATTTTCTGCAAGCGCAGCGCCATTTCGGCGGCCGACAAAGGTTTGCTGAACAAATACCCCTGAAACTGATCGCATTCCTGGCGCTGCAAAAACGCCAATTGTTGCGGAGTTTCTACCCCTTCGGCGATCACCTTCAGATTCAGACTACGTGCCATTGCAATGATCGCTGTGACAATCTCAGTACCATCCTGATCATCGCCAATATCCATCACGAATGAGCGGTCTATCTTCAAGGTATCAATCGGCAGGCGCTTCAGATAGCTCAGGCTGGAATAGCCGGTGCCAAAATCGTCGATAGAAATCTGCAAACCTAGTTGACTCAATGCGCTCAAGGTGGCGACCACTTCGTCGGTCTTATTCATCAGGCAGCCTTCGGTAATCTCCAGCTCCAGACAGCGTGGATCCAAGCCGGTATCTGCAAGTATGCTAGTAACCGTCGCCAAAAGAGACTCATGGTGTATCTGTATCGCCGACAGATTAATCGCTAAATGGGGCAAGCGGTAGCCGCGCGCCTGCCATTCTTGCAGCTGAGCACAGGCACTACGTAACACCCACTCGCCGATGCCGACGATCAAGCCGGAACTCTCCGCCAGCGGGATAAATTGCACTGGACTGATCAGACCCAATACCGGATGCCGCCAGCGCAGTAAGACTTCCATCGCTTCTATCTGGCCACTCTGAACCCCGACAATAGGCTGAAAATTTAAGAAAAATTCGTTTCTTTCTATCGCCCGGCGTAAGTCCGTCGTCAAGGCATAATGGCTCACCGCCAAACGATTCATCTCAGCATGGAAGAACATAAAGTGATTGCGCCCCGCCTCCTTGACCTGGTACATCGCGGTATCGCTATTTTTGAGTAAGACATCGACCTCATCACCATCATGCGGCGACACCGCGATACCGATGCTAGAACCTACGTACACGTCCCGTTCACCGATTTTAAAAGGCGCAGAGAGGATAGTTTGCAGTTTTTTGGCCAGTGTCGCGGCATTTTTCGGCTCGTCGATTTTTGGCATGAAGAGGATAAATTCGTCCCCACCTTGACGCGCCACTACATCATCGCCGCGCACACAAGAGCGCAAGCGATCTGCTACTTCGATTAATAAGAGATCGCCCACATCGTGTCCCATAGAATCGTTAATCGCCTTAAACTGATCTAAGTCGATAAACAATACGGCGGTCATGTTATGTTTAACGCGGGCAAGGTCCAGCGCTTGTTGTATCCGCTCACGCAACAGGCTACGATTGGCTAAACCGGTCAAGCCATCATGGGTCGCCATGTGCAGCATCTCTTGTTCGACTTTTTTACGCTCGGTAATGTCTATCCGTATTGAGATATAACTGACCACCATGCCACTGGCATCTTTCATAGGCACGATGGCAGAATCTACCCAATACAGCTCGCCGGTTTTACTCCGGTTACAGATCACCCCACGCCAGATTTCCCCTTGCGCTATTACTTCCCACATCTGCGCAAAAAAACCACTAGGATGCAGACCCGAGTTTAGAATGTGGTGATCCCTACCGATCAACTCTGCCGACTCAAAACCACTGATCGCAACGAACTTAGCATTTACCTTCGTGATGCGGCCGCGACTATCGGCAACCGAAACGATCGCATGCTGATCGATCGCCTGCATATAGGTCGATAACTCAGAAAAAGCCTGCTCTACGCCTTGTTTGGCATGCAGCAGCGTATTCACCGTCAAGGTTTCGAGTTCGGATTTTTCTAATTGGATCTGGGCGTTTTGCAAAAATTTTTGCTGCTGCACGAAGCGCCAGTTAAACCAGAAGATGGCGCCAAAACTACCGATGAGGATGGCGAAAATAAAGATACTGGTGCGATTAATCTGGCTACCGGCCAATAGTTCAGCTTTATCAAGGGGAATCGTGATCGACAAAGCACCGAGCAATTGATGCTGCTGCCACTGCTTGCCGATTTGCACCCCTTGGGCACCACGTAACTTTAAGATCTCGCTAGTCTTTTCATACACATTGTGGCAACTGGCACAAGACATTTGCGAAGCTGGATCGGCCGACAGGTAACGTAATACCCGACGACCGTCCTGAATCTCAAATCGAGACACCGCCTGCCAGTCGATTGCCGCCTGAGGATTTGGCTTATCCTGGGTCTCTAACTGCGGCCAGGCCCAGCGCAAAAAGTCATCCGCCAAACCCTGACCAGGCTCCAGGTTCCACTTACTGACAGGTTTATATTCATACAGCTTATCGGCATTGGCCGACGAAGCCTGCCCCACCAATTTTAAGAACTGGGCGGGGATAGGCACATGACCTGGCCGACTGGCCGAATCAACGCTAGGACCAAAGCCATCATTCTGTAGTTTCCCGGCAATTTCCAGTGCATACACAGAACGCGCCGTGGTGGCTTGACTTGCCACAATTTTCGCAATCGTCAAAGCCTGGTGTTCTATGGTCCGGTTAACTGCCTCGCGCACCACCAGATAGCCGAGCAAACAGGCTAAGCTAAAAACAGCAATTAAGACGACAAAGGATCGTGAACTACGATTCATACTCTCTACCTAATCAAATTCTGTAAGTCTTGCAACAGATTAGCTATGCCAATACGGCACACACAGGCCTAGCCAAATGGCTGAAATTCCAAATCCAGGGACACGCCAGCCTCACCGAGAATTAAGGGTAAAGCTTGCGCAATATCTGCGACATGCTTGTGGCTAACAGAGCTGACAAGCGCTGGCTCAGTTGACTAAGGTCTAGGGCATCACGCGCGCCCTTCCAGACATCCACAAAGTCCGACATATTTTCGCTCAGCACCGCCTCTACCTCGGTTTGCCAAAACAGTGGCGCTTCGCCTTCGGCGAAATTGCCACGACCGCGGCCAAAATGCGCCACCGCCAGATAGCGTAGTAGCGCTGCCACCAACAGCGAGCGCAAAAAATCATCTGAAAAGCGCAGCTGTGGATGCTTCCTGTCAGTGCTGGTATTGAACGCCCAAGCTGCGCCGGCAAAACTGAGCGCACCGAGAATACCACCAACTAAGGCCCCGCCACCAAAACTTAAGCCACCCGCCATCAAATCGGCAGACAAACCCGTCGCCGCGCCGGATAACATGGCACCGAGTAAGCCAGCTTGTTTGGCATCCACGGGCGCGCGCACCACATACTGTTGATGCACGCGCTGATTGATTTTATGCGCAGCACCAGCATCTAGCCTATGCAGTTTGAGCAACTTAGCGGTAGTGGCGAGCACACTCTCATTGAGGCGTAACATCAATGGCTGCAGCGCTTTGTCATGGCGTTTTTGCTCGCGCTGTTTGCCCATACCGATCACCTTCAAGACCGTGCTTAACATCGCAGCGTCTTCCTGCGGTAGCGCTTCTACATCTTGCGCAGCCTGAATTAATTGCAGCGCAATCAAGGCCATCGCTGCCTGAAAACGGCTTTCATTCTCTTGCTGCCAGACCTGAAACAGGCTGGTGTAGGCGGACTTTTTATCGGCAGGAATCAGCTCGGCTAAGGCATCATAAAAAACCCGCTCATGCACCCAGCAGCGGGCAAAAGCATCCAGCGCCAGCACTTTTTGAACTACCGGATACGCGGCCAGATATGTCTGCCAGCGCTGCAACTCTGCCGACTCTTCCTGATGCGGCCGTGGCGGCCCCATTTGATTGAGTAAAATCACCACCGGCTTGCCTAACCATTGCAGTATCGCCATCTCGGGTGCCAGATAGCCGGCATCGTGCGGATCTTCAGATGAATTCACCAGATACAGCACCACATCCGCCGCCTCACGCGCCGTTCTCAGCGCTTGCTGACTCAGCCAAAAAGAACGATCACGATAACGGTCCAACACTTCGCGCAAAAACCAGCCAATAGGGTTATCCGACATACCCAGGCGCTTAGACAGACGCACGGAATCACCAAAGCCCGGCGTATCCCAGAGCAGCAGCTGATCGCCGGCCGGGTTCTGCAACAACGTATGCGACTCCGACAAACTGGTCACGTGCGGCGCATCACGCACCTCTCCTACATCAAGCCCCATCAGGGTTCTGGCCAACGTGGTTTTACCGGCATTGGTATGAGAAATGAGCGCAATTTGTATCTGCAGCGGAGTACTAAATGGCGTAGGCATAAGGAAATTTATTAGAAATCAATGTTAAGCGATCAAAGTTCAACGATCAAAGTTCAGGCAGACTAGCCCGAAGAGCCCGGCCAGCCGCGCGCTAGATCATCCGTGCTACGCTGAGTATCGCGTAAGTTCACCACCATGCACGCAACCTGATGGCTCGCACAAAATTGCCGCCATAGCGCGATACGTTCCTGCATGCGCTGCGCACCACCGGCTTGCGCGCCGACCCGCTCCAGATAAGCAGATTCGTCCAGCAAGGCCGCTACACTAGCGGCCGCGCCACCCTGCACAAAATAGTCCAGAAAAGCACCATGATTCTCTTGCTCAGGCGTGGCGCTGAGATTAAATAAAAGCATCGTCAATGCTTTTGCGTTCCTCTCTGAGGCGTCTGGCTTCAGGGCCGCATGCAGTTCTTCTCCATACGCGGTTGAAGGCCGCAACATGACGCGCACCTGTTCACCCAGTAAGCTCTGCGCCAGTGTCGTGAGATTTTTATCGCGGGCCTCGTCTAGCGTAAAGCCATAAGGAAAAACCCGCAATAACTGCTCGACCGCAGGGCCGATTTTTGCCGTCAGTTTTTGAAAATACGGCTGCGCCAGATTCAGCGAAAAGTTATTTCGCAGACGCCGCTCTTGCCAATACGCCAGTAAGGCCAGCGCCGTTCTTGGAATAATCACGATCAGCAGCAGCGTGCCCGCATATAAATGCACCCACAAAGCACCATCGGAACTAGCCACAGTTTGCGGCAGTTGCAGCGCCTGCACTTGCGCCAGCGAAAACCCTGGCAATAAAAATACACGCTGCACCGGCATAAACAGCAACGACAGCATCGCATGCACCTGCCCGGCATTGAGAAAGGTACTTTCCCATCCGGCCACATACTGCGACAAGGTGCCGCGCACATACAAAGAAATAATCACGCCCAGCGAAAAACTGGCGGCACTAAGATGGATGATACGACTGGCACGCGCTGCCAGCAGCGGGCCACTGAGCTGCAACCAATCGGCACTAAATTTACCCAAAGCAGTGACAAGCACAGCAGGCGTCGCACGCGGCAATCGGGTCGCTGCAGAGAGCGCAAAAACGGCGCTGCGTTTGAGCCCGGCAAAACTACCCCGCCCCACTCCCGGAAAAATCATCTGCGCCAGCAGCAAAACGTAAACCAATAAATTCCACCCGACAATCAGCAACAAAGGAGCCGACAACAAATCGACCCGATGCGGATCACTAATTCTATCGAGTAAGGCCCCGCACAAAAATGCCAGCAAAGGCAAACCCCAGCCGACTGCCGCCAATCGACTCTTACCAGCGACAAAGCGAGCCAGACCAGAGTGACGCTCAAGAATTTTTTTCAGAACTTGCTCGGCCCGGGTTTGCAAAAACAACTCCGGACTCAGCGCCACCCGCTGTTCGGCCGCCGCCCATTGCGCCAACTCATTGGCACTACGGCTAGCGTAGGAGCGATCATCGTCACTTAATATCTGGCGCTCAGCATCGGCATTCTCGATTGCCTGCACCAACACTATATTTCGGACCAATGATTCGTTCATGAAGCTCCTGATTTATTTGCCGGCGAATGGCAATAGAAAAAAGAACATTATAACGCTATCGAATTGATGCTAAAAGGCAAAGAAACATCAGGGAGATAAGTTACCCCCTTAAATGCCCATCCGATCAAGTTCAAGCACAAAAAACCGCTATGCGCATATTGCGCAAGCTAGCTGGGGCCGATAAAGCACGCCGCAATGCGATACGACGATCCCCCTCAAAGGGTGCGCTGCGTAATCGCCTAGTCTGCCGATACGCATCCTAGACTACTTCTGTGAAATTAAGCAAATAGAGGGAGTATTTTTAAGAGCGCGCATCCAATATGCGCTAACTGCCATGAATTCGCTGATACTGGCAGGAGTATGCCTTACAAGTTAAGACCACACCAAGAATAAGGACGGCTATCGCCGCCAGCGTATTGCGCCGCATAGTATCTCCAAACCGCGCTAGTTGCGCGCCTAACCCACACTGGAGTCAACAAGGCCAATCAGACGCAAATAATTTCCGTCGGGAACGCGGTCATGTGGCGATACGTCAGTGCCGTTCATTGTGCGCAGCGGTACTCGATGATTAAGCTCTAGAAAGGATGAGCACCTTCTTTAGTACTTAACGTTTGAGTCAGGGCCGAGCCAGCTTGCTGGCGATCCCCTGGATTGAATTGTTAGAAGGTTTACGGTTTCGCATCAACGTCGATCCTTAGCATTCTGGCATCGGAGGCGATAAGGTCATAGCGTTCGACGAAAGAGTGAATCTTTTCTCTGTTATCGCCGTAGGTGTAGCACCACTTTTCACAGGCTTGGCCAATAGCGGAGATCAGTTTTTGTAGGTTGTAATATCCAGTCTTGGTTTCGTCCAACACCACGTCAGGATGAATTTCACCAACGTAAGCAACTAACCTTCTAGCCTTGCCCGATTGTACTTTTCGCGAATCTAGATTGCTCATGTGCAAAAGAGAGTTTCGGTGCTCCCACAACTCTTCTGATGTGATGTTTAGGGATGCCATGTCAGCATAAGTGTTGAGCCACTTAACGAAGATGTTTTCACTATGACCATCTCCGAACTCCACAAATGCTATTGAATCTATGGCGACAACTAGAAGCTTTACCGCAGATACATAGTGCTGCTTTTGAAACAAAATACGGACAGGCTGAAAGAAGTCCGCATTTATGAGGCCGGTAAAGTCGAAGCCCGCTTCAGTGAAAAATGTTCCAAAGTAATCAACTGACATTGTCGAGCCTGCTAACGAATAGCGTTTATCCGCCGCACCAGAACGCAAAAATAAGATCCGCGGACTGCTTGCGGCGGATAAACCATATTGGACTGAAGCGCCTCCGCGACGGCCACGCCGGAGATTGTAAGCGATGCGCTTTCCGTAGCGCTAGCAATTTGACCATCAACCCGGCATTCGCAATCTTTGCGTAGGGTGCGCCATGCGCACCATTTGAAGCGATACTCGCCAAATTTACCTGCTGCCGATCCAGAACCAGCCGTGCGCATTCCCCCCCTACCGATGTGAACTCGGTGTGGCGTAATGGACTTCATCTATTACGTCGCATCAAATTTCAAAACAGGCAGCGCCACTGCGCATATTCCATGCGCTTCCTCAGTCACGCCGACTGGAAAGCCGCATGGGATATGCGCGTTGGCGAGGGTCGTTTTTAGCTTCCACGCAAGACTTTAGTTTGCCCCCCCGATTGCGCTATGAGCCTACGTGGGCAGCATAGTGACCGCCCACAACAAAAAAGCCGCCTACTCAAAGTGAGTAATGCGGCTTTCTCGGCTACACGACAATGTCGGCAGCGTATTGATGGAGGAGAGAGAGGGATTCGAACCCTCGGTACGTTCGCACGCACGCCTGATTTCGAGTCAGGTACATTCGACCACTCTGCCACCTCTCCAGGTGTTAACTTTTACTGCAAAAAAACTCTAGCAGGTCGACGCTAGAATTTTCTACAAAATTTATACTTGGCTGTTTAACTGGCATTTTGTAAAAAATTTAGAACGACTTAATTTTTTACAAAATTACGATATGGTGCGTTTTTTAAACCAACTATATCTTCACACAGAAATCGCTCTGAACTCCGAGCAACTTAAGCAAGCCCGCAATTATAGCAAGAATTTTTCTTTTCATCGCATGAATTTTCGCACTACATTTCAAAAGCACCCTAGGCTGATAAAAACCCACTGTAGACATACTGCTGTCACATATTAACCTTACCATAGGGAAATACTTGCGTTAAACAACAATGGGTATATCGCTTACATATCCATCTCGACTTATGCCGCTAGACATGCCACCGAAGACAGCAGATAGCGCGACTAGGCGAGCGCATCGATACTAGCGCGATTTTGCGTAAGTCTTCATTTACTTCAATTTTTACAAGGCACCTTCAATGGATTGCGCAATGACTGACGACACCCTTGAATATGCTTTTTACGAAGCAGTTTCAGATTCCGTAACTAGCGAAACTTTAAGTCAGGAAAAAAACGCTGCTGTACTGACGCAACTACATCGCATCATCCGCCATCAATTACTCAGTGCGCGTTTTCAGCCCATCATACAAATGCATAGCGGCGAGATACTCGGCTATGAGGGCTTGATACGTGGCCCGTCTGATAGTGCGCTGCACTCTCCTCTCAATTTATTTAAGGCCGCGGCGGAACATCATTTAACCGTGACCGTAGAACATCTATGTCGCCGTATCGTGTTAGAACAATTTGCCGCGCTAAATTTACCGGGCAAGTTGTTTCTCAATGTCAGTCCGGAGTGTCTACTACAACGCGACGCCAAGCATGGTGAAACCCTGGACTACATCCACGAACTGGGCATCAATCCGCAACGTGTAATTATAGAACTGACAGAATATCAGCCTACCCATGATTACAGCTTGCTAAGGGAAGCGGTTCTGCACTATAGAAATATGGGGTTTGAGATTGCGATTGATGATCTGGGCGAAGGTTTTTCCAGTCTGCGCCTGTGGTCTGAGCTCAAGCCTGAGTACGTAAAAATCGATATGCACTTCATCCAGGGCATCGATCTCGATCCGGTCAAAATGCAGTTTGTAAGATCGATACAAAGCATCGCCGAGCAATGTGGCACCCATGTCGTAGCCGAAGGCATAGAAACGCAAGCCGAATTAATCGCGATACGGGACTTGGGCGTTAGTTGCGGCCAGGGTTATCATATTGCCAGACCGCACGCGACACCCGACAAGGCGATTTCTGCCAATGTCGCCAAGCTCTTGAGCGGACATCTAAGCAACGGCAAACTACGCCAAAACGCGCGATTTGAACCTGAGTCGACGATAGAGAAAATACTCAAAACCCCGATCACGGTCAGATCCAGCATGCTCAACAATGAGGTTGACGCTCTGTTTTTACGCGATCCGAAACTGCAGATTATTCCGATTGTCGACGATGGCATTGCGATTGGGCTCATCAATCGCTATCACATGATAGATTGCTTCGCGCGCCCGTTTCAACGTGAGTTGTATGGCAAAAAGGCGTGCACGGTTTTTATGGAGGCATTGCCGATTATCGTCGACAAGAACACTAGCATGCAAGAGGTCAGCCACATCATTGTCGAGGCCAATCCCGATCAATTAATCAATGGCATCATCATTACCGATCAGGGCCAGTATTTAGGTCTGGGGACCGGCCCGGATTTGATGCGTGAAATAACTCAAATGCAAATCAAGGCGGCGCGCTACGCGAACCCTTTGACGCAACTACCGGGTAACGTGCCCATCAATGAGCATATCGACGAATTATTGCAAAAGCACACGTCCTTTGTCGCTTGTTATTGCGACCTCGATCACTTCAAACCATTTAACGATATGTATGGTTACCGGCGCGGCGACGACATCATACAAATGACGGGTGAAGTACTTATGCAGCATTGTGACGCGCAACATGATTTCATAGGACACATTGGCGGCGACGATTTTATTATCTTATTTCAGAGCAGCGATTGGGAGCAGCGCTGCCAGGCGATACTGGAAAATTTTGCTAGCGCGATACAAGATTTTTACAGCCACGAGGATAAGGCGCATGGCGGCTACCTGAGCGAAGACCGGCAAGGAAAAAAGGTATTTCACCCGTTGGTCAGTTTATCGCTGGGCGTAGTGAAGTCGCGCCCGCAACAATATTATTCGCATCATCAAATATCGATCGCGGCTTCTGATGCCAAAAAGCAGGCCAAGAAAATTCATGGCAACAGCTTGTTTATCGATCGCCGTAGTGAAACGGAAGCGAACAGTCTGCAAAAATAAAAAAACCGGCATTGCCGGTTTTTTTATAGCTTGATTTAGCTTGGCCTAGCTTTATTCCGCGGTCGGCGTCAATTTTTCTATGCCGGCCATATATGGACGCAAAGCTTCCGGTATCAGCACGCTGCCATCGGCTTGTTGATAGTTTTCTAAAACCGCGACCAAAGTACGGCCCACTGCCAGCGCCGAGCCGTTCAAGGTATGCACATACTCGGTTTTGCCTAACGCATTACGGAAGCGCGCTTGCATGCGGCGCGCCTGGAAATCACCCATATTAGAAATCGATGAAATTTCGCGGTAAGTATTTTGCGCCGGCAACCAGACTTCCAGATCGTAGGTTTTGCAAGATCCAGGACCTATGTCTCCGGTACACAAGCTCAATACGCGGTAAGGCAAACCGAGTTTTTTCAGTATCAGTTCAGCGTGAGCTACCATTTCTTCCAGCGTTTCAAACGACTTCTCTGGATGCACCACTTGTACTAATTCTACTTTATCAAACTGATGCTGGCGTATCAGGCCACGCGTATCGCGACCGTAACTGCCGGCCTCGGAGCGGAAACAGGCAGTGTGCGCTGTCATCTTAATCGGCAAGGCATCGAGCGCGACGATTTCATCGCGTACGGTATTGGTTAAGGTGACTTCGGCAGTAGGGATCAAATACAGAGTCTCGCCATCCCCCTCTTGCCCGCCCTTTTTCACCGCGAACAAATCTTCTTCAAATTTAGGCAATTGACCGGTACCGCGCATGGAGTCGGCGTTTACCATATACGGTGTGTAGTATTCGGTATAGCCGTTTTCCAAAGTCTGGGTATCGAGCATGAATTGCGCCAACGCACGATGCAAACGAGCGACTCCGCCTTTTAACACTGAAAAACGTGAGCCGGTTAATTTCACGGCCAATTCAAATTCCAAGCCCAGTGCCGCGCCCAGATCGACGTGATCTTTCACTTCAAAATCAAATACGCCCGGGGTTCCGACTTTACGTACTTCTACATTACTAGTCTCATCAACGCCGACTGGCACCGATGCATCCGGCAAATTAGGAATCGCCAGCATGAAATTAGTCATCAGTACCTGCACTTCACCCAGACGTAGTTCCGATGCTTT
This sequence comes from Undibacterium sp. Ren11W, assembly GCF_049340485.1. Lineage (NCBI taxonomy): Bacteria > Pseudomonadati > Pseudomonadota > Betaproteobacteria > Burkholderiales > Oxalobacteraceae > Undibacterium > Undibacterium sp. Ren11W. The sequence continues at coordinate 309,166 of NZ_JBMPPB010000004.1, read as the reverse complement.
CAGTTCATCACCGATACCACCAACTTCTGCCATGACCGCTGAGGCATCTTCGCCCTTGCCTTTTAGCATACCGATCTGCTTGGATAAGGAATTGCGCTTACCTTGCAATTCTTCAGTACGAGTTTGAATTTGCTTGCGCTCCGCTTCTAAGGCATTAAAACTTGCCACATCAAGTTTAAATTTACGGGTTGCCAGGCGCGCAGCGACGCTGTCTATATCTTTGCGGAGTAGTTGGATATCAATCATGATGGACAGAGGCTAAATTATTAGTGTAAAGGAATCGGCTATTGTAGCAAGTGCGGCGAAATTTCCGTATAAAATCTGCCAAATTGGACCAGATATAGGTTTCTAGCTGAATATTTACGTATTATTATTGACATCATATTCAGACAAAACCTCAGCATAGCCATTGCTAATCAACGCCCCTACTCTACGCCAGACCAGCTCAAATGAAACCAGAACTCCCGCGCGACCAGATCAGCCGTCTGGAACAACTACCCAATATAGGCAAAGCGGGTGCTGCGGACTTGCGACTGATAGGCATACAGCATCCCAGCCAATTGATAGGACGCAACCCCTACGATATGTATGAAGATCTCTGCCTAGCCACCGCCAAACGCCACGACCCCTGCGTCTACGATGTATTTATTGCTGCGGTACGCTATATGGAAGGCGGGCCGGCACTTCCCTGGTGGGCGCATACCGAGGAACGCAAAGCACACCTAAATAGCAAGAAGCAATAAAGTCTTAGCTCGGGTAAAATATGCGCAAAAATAATGGTGCACGCCAAGATTATGCGTTTCAAACCGGATCTCCAGACGTATCTGAAGCCGGTCCCGCCCAGAATAAACCCTATTCCTGACAAATTTACTCAAGTTTGCTATACTTGAGTAAATAGCTCGGGATTAGATCAATAAATCCTGTCCTGCTGCACTTAGATTTTACTGTGGGAGTACCCAACTCATGCGCCTGACAACCAAAGGCCGTTTTGCTGTAACGGCAATGATAGACCTGGCTCTGCGCCAGGATAAAGGACCAGTGACTTTGGCCGGCATCAGCCAGCGCCAGGACATTTCCCTTTCCTATTTAGAGCAATTATTCGGAAAACTGCGCCGCCATGAGATAGTTGAATCGGTGCGTGGTCCCGGCGGCGGCTATCATCTAGCCCGCAAAGCCCAAAACGTCACTGTGGCAGACATCATTATTGCCGTCGATGAGCCGCTCGATGCCACCCAATGCGGCAGCAAAGGCAATTGCCACGGCAGCGATCACGACAATGGCATCCATTGCATGACGCATGACCTGTGGTCCACGCTTAACGCAAAAATGGTTGATTATCTTGATTCTGTGTCGTTACAGGATCTGGTTAATCAACAAAAACAAAAAACTTTGGATAAAAACGTCGTTGTCATGCGCCCTGTGCATGCTGTCCACACCGCTACTTGATAATTTGGAGTATTTAATGAACGCCCCTTTAACAAAAAATCTACTCGATACATTGAAATCACCGCACTTTCCTATTTATATGGATTATTCGGCGACGACGCCAGTTGACCCACGTGTGGCCGACAAGATGATCCCGTTTTTGCGCGCCCAGTTTGGTAATCCGGCATCACGTAGCCACATGTATGGCTGGGATGCGGAAGCAGCGGTAGAAGAAGCGCGCGGCCAGGTTGCCGCACTGGTCAATGCCGACCCGCGTGAAATCATCTGGACCTCAGGTGCTACCGAAAGCAATAACCTGGCATTGAAAGGCGCAGCCCAGTTCTACAAAGCCAAGGGTAAGCACATCATTACCGTCAAGACCGAGCATAAAGCCGTCTTAGATACCGTGCGTGAATTAGAGCGCCAGGGTTTTGAAGCGACCTATTTGCAACCGCAAGACAATGGCCTGATCACCATCGATCAATTAAAAGCGGCAATCCGTCCGGATACAATTCTGGTGTCAGTCATGTGGGTAAATAACGAGATAGGCGTGATTCAGCCTATCGCCGAAATCGGCGAACTATGTCGCGAAAAAGGCATCATTTTTCACTCGGATGCGGCACAAGCGACCGGTAAAGTCGTCATCGATCTGGAAAATACAAAAGTCGATTTAGTCTCTTTCTCGGCGCATAAATCCTATGGCCCAAAAGGTATCGGTGCTTTGTACATACGCCGCAAACCGCGCGTACGTATTGAGGCGCAAATGCACGGCGGCGGGCACGAGCGCGGCCTGCGCTCCGGCACCCTGCCACCGCACCAAATCGCCGGCATGGGCGAAGCTTTCCGCATCGCCAAAGAAGAGATGGAGAGCGAGTTGACGCACGTTCGAAGCATGCGCGATCGTCTCGCCAAAGGTTTGCAAGAAATTGAAGAAACCTATGTTAACGGCGACATGGAACATCGCGTACCGCATAATTTAAACGTCAGTTTTAATTATGTAGAAGGCGAATCGCTGATTATGGCGATTAAAGACATCGCTGTATCTTCAGGCTCCGCCTGTACTTCCGCCAGCCTAGAACCGTCCTACGTATTACGTGCACTGGGTCGTAGTGATGAACTGGCGCACAGCTCGATACGCTTTACCATCGGGCGCTTTACTACCGAAGAAGATATCGACTTTACGATCAATCTATTAAAAACCAAAGTGGCAAAACTGCGTGAACTGTCACCACTATGGGACATGTTTAAAGACGGGATAGATATTGCATCTATCCAATGGGCGGCGCACTAGTTTTTGCGCATACACTGAAACAACTTATTAGAGGTATCAAAATGGCATATTCAGAAAAAGTATTGGATCACTACGAGAATCCACGTAACGTCGGCGCTTTCGAAAAAGGCGACGAAACTGTCGGTACCGGCATGGTAGGCGCCCCCGCTTGCGGCGACGTCATGAAACTGCAGATCAAGGTCGGCGCGAATGGCATCATTGAAGACGCCAAGTTTAAGACCTATGGCTGCGGCTCGGCGATTGCTTCTTCATCGCTGGTAACCGAATGGGTTAAGGGTAAGACTTTAGATCAAGCACTATCGATCAAAAATACCCAGATCGCTGAAGAACTGGCTTTGCCACCGGTAAAAATTCACTGCTCAATTTTGGCCGAAGATGCAATCAAAGCAGCGGTATTGGACTACAAGACTAAACACGCGGCAGAGCAAAACGCCTGATGTTGGTATTGGATGTTAAGTACTAAATTTAAGCTTTGGCTAAAGTATTAAGCATTAAATATTACATATTCCGGATTAAGCATTGGAACGATCATGACTATCACATTGACTGAAAAAGCAGCTAAACACGTTACTCGCTATATGGAAAGACGCGGCAAAGGTATCGGCCTGCGTTTTGGCGTGCGCACTACGGGCTGCTCAGGCATGGCATATAAACTGGAATATGTGGACGAAGTGGGCAGCGACGATCAGATTTTCGAATCGCATGGTGTTAAGGTATTTGTCGATCCAAAAAGTTTACCTTACATCGACGGGACCGAACTCGATTTCGCACGAGAAGGCTTGAATGAGGGCTTTAAATTCTATAATCCCAACGTCAAAGACGAATGTGGTTGCGGCGAGAGTTTCCGGATTTCATAGGCGTTAGCAGATGCAGAATCATTTTGAGCTGTTTCAGCTACCGCAGCAATTTTCCATCGATCTGGCGGGCCTGGATGCCGCTTTTCGTGAAGTACAAATGAAGGTGCATCCGGATAAGTTCGTCCAGGCCAGCGATGCGGAAAAACGCGTTGCTATGCAATGGTCTACCCGCGCCAATGAAGCCTATCAAACTCTGAAAAAGCCTTTGAAGCGCGCCACCTATTTGTGCCAATTGCAGGGCGTGGATTTGCAAACCGAATCCAATACCAGCATGCCTGCCGCTTTCTTGATGCAGCAAATTGAATGGCGCGAAGCCTTTGATGATGCGCGTATCGCTAAAGATCAGCCAGCCTTGTTGGCGTTAGAGGCCGAGCTGCGCGCGGCACTCAAATTGCAACTGGAGCAGGTCGCGCAGGCACTGGATGCCCAAGATTTTTCTTTGGCGGCACAACAGATACGCGCCTGCATGTTCCTGGAAAAATTCATGAACGATATCGCGGCTTTAGACGAATAAAAATACGTAACACCGAATAACCCGGCAAAATAATTTTCTCATTTTGCCCTTATGCGATGGCTTGCCATCCACCCTACATTCATCATGGCTCTACTGCAGATTTCCGAACCTGGCATGTCCACCGCACCACACCAGCACAGGCTGGCCGTTGGCATAGACCTGGGCACGACCAATTCACTGATAGCGACTGTACGCAACAGTATTCCTGAAGTTCTCAACGATGAAGAGGGCCGCCCCTTATTGCCATCGGTAGTGCGTTATCTGCCTAACGGTCACGCGCATATTGGTTACAAGGCGCAGGCAGAACAAAGCAACGACCCGAAGAACACGATTATTTCGGTCAAGCGCTTCATGGGTCGCGGCTTGAAAGATATCGCGTATGCCGAACACCTGCCTTACGATTTCCACGATGAACCAGGTATGGTTCAGCTAAAGACTGTGGCTGGCATAAAAAGCCCGGTAGAAATTTCGGCGCAGATACTGGCGACACTTAGGCAGCAGGCCGAAGATGCGTTGGGCGACGATCTGGTCGGCGCCGTCATTACCGTACCCGCCTATTTTGACGATGCCCAGAGACAAGCGACCAAAGACGCCGCCAAACTGGCTGGACTCAATGTACTACGCTTATTAAATGAACCTACGGCTGCTGCAATCGCCTACGGCCTGGACAATGCCTCTGAAGGCACCTATGCGGTGTTCGATCTGGGCGGTGGCACTTTCGACATCTCTATCCTCAAAATGAGTAAAGGTGTATTTGAGGTGCTCTCCACCGGCGGCGACTCGGCCCTGGGCGGCGATGATTTTGATCACAGGCTATTTTGCTGGATACTACAAGAAGCCAAGTTAGCGCCTTTATCTGACGAAGATACGCGCATGCTGATGACCAAAGCACGCGAGGCAAAAGAGATTTTGTCGACCAAAACTTCTACCTACATAGACGCCAAATTACTATCAGGCGAAAGCGTACACCTGCAAATTCAGGCCAGTAGCTTTGTCGAAATGACGCAGAATTTGGTGGTAAAAACCATTACGCCTTGTCGCAAGGCTTTGCGCGATGCCGGTCTGGCCATTGATGATATCGACGGCGTTGTGCTGGTTGGCGGTGCCACCCGCATGCCTCACGTACGCAAGGCGGTTAGCGAATTATTTCAGACCACGCCACTGGCCAATATCGATCCGGATAAAGTAGTGGCGTTAGGCGCCGCAATACAAGCCAATTTATTGGCCGGCAACCGCGCCGCCGGCGACGACTGGCTATTGCTAGACGTGATTCCGCTATCATTAGGCATAGAAACCATGGGCGGACTGGCCGAGAAAGTCATCCCGCGCAACTCCACCATTCCATGCGCACGCGCCCAGGAATTCACCACATTCAAGGACGGACAAACCGCGCTGGCAATTCATGTGGTGCAGGGCGAACGTGAGTTGGTCAGCGATTGCCGTTCACTGGCACGTTTCGAACTACGCGGGATTCCACCGATGGCAGCTGGTGCAGCTCGCATACGCATCACGTATCAGGTCGATGCCGATGGTCTGTTGTCGGTCTCGGCACGCGAACTGCGTTCTGGCATAGAAACGTCGATTACCGTCAAACCATCTTACGGCTTAGCTGACGGAGACGTAGCGCGCATGCTACAAGACTCTTTCACCTCCGCCGAGGGCGACATGAAAATGCGCGCCATCAAGGAAGAGCAGGTGGAAGCCGAACGCATTTTACTGGCAACGCAATCTGCCCTGCTTGGCGATGCAGGCTTACTGTCTGCGGACGAACAAAACACGATTGCCAGTTTGATGAGCGAAGTCAGCAATCTGACCCACACAGAAAACCTAGACGCGCTCCATGCTGCCATAGTGGCACTGGCAGATGGCACCGAAGAATTTGCCGCCAGACGCATGGATCAAAGTGTGCGCAGCGCTTTAGCTGGCAAAAAACTAGAAGATATTTCCTGAATTGAGATAGAGGACAGCATGCCACAAATTATCGTACTACCTCACGCCGAGCTTTGCCCTGAAGGTGCCGTCATTGATGCAGAAGAAGGCCAATCCCTGTGTGAAGCTTTAGTTGAAAACGATGTCGCGATTGAACACGCTTGCGAGATGTCTTGCGCCTGCACCACTTGCCATGTGGTGATACGTGAAGGCTTTAAGTCATTAAATGGATCTAGTGATGATGAAGAAGACTTACTCGATGCCGCCTGGGGACTGGAAGCCTGCTCGCGTCTATCCTGCCAGGTCAAGTTAGGCAAGCAAGACATCACCATAGAGATTCCTAAATACACGATCAATCACGCGCGTGAAAATCACTAAACCGCTTTTTTGCGGTGAGTTTAACTAACTAGGCCAAGACAAGACGGCAAGAAGGGGAAACATATGAAATGGACTGATAGTTGGCAAATCGCGCAAGCACTTTACGACAAGTTTCCAGATATAGATCCCCTCACCGTACGCTTTACTGATCTGCACAACTGGGTCATAGCGCTAGCCGGATTTGATGACGATCCGCATCACGGGGGCGAAAAAGTATTAGAGGCCATACAAATGCGCTGGATAGAAGAAGCAAAGTAAGATTGCCGACTTGCCGAAATGCAAAAAACCTTTTACCATTAAAGAAAATTACTATTCGTTGGCTCTTTAGTATATTTTTGCGAATAGAAAATGCGCTTCAGGAAAATTCTTTCTAATACAAAAACTCATAAGCATTAACAGCAAACCATTAATTTGCCGCTTAATGAATATTTTCGCCAGTCCGACGACGCAGTACTGCAAAAGGATCTCGCAATGCAGTTTCGACAATTTCTCTACGCGCTACGTAGTCGAATCACTTTACGGCTAGCAATTATCCTGGCGGTCGTTTTCGGTCTTTTCTTTCCAGCAGCTTTACTGATCCCCTATCACTTACGCACTATCGAAGTTGGGGCGCGCATCAAGGTCGCAGCCGACCATCAACGGCTCACTGAAATACTCTCGGTCATACTGAGCGAACCACTCTGGCAAATCACACCAGAGATCGCCAACATCTCTAGCGAAGTGGTGTATTCCGACCCCAGGGTCGCGAAGATTGAAGTCATCACGCTACCTGATCGCAAATCATTTATTACTAATGATGTAAGAATGCACAGCCAAACCGGGCCGTTTACCAGCTTGAGCCGCGAAATTAAGCATGGCGAGCAAGCCATAGGCGAAGTAAAACTAACTCTGGCCGAAGATTTACTCAGAGAAGATCTGGAAGCTGATTTCCGGCGTTACGTCAGTACTGGCGTCTTGTCGCTGCTATTGGCTGTCGCTTTCATCCTAATGGTCTTGCAATGGCGCATGGTACAGCCTATCAGGCGTTTAATGAGTGAATCCGCACGCCTGGCCAACGGACAACTGAGCGAACCGATTGCCCTCAATCGTGGCGACGAGTTAGGGCAATTAGCCTTGAGTCTGGAAGCCACCCGGCAAGCCCTACAACGTAGCTTCCAGGAACTCGAGGTAAAAAATCAACAATTGCTTGAGTATTCAGGCGGCTTGGAATCCAAGGTTAAGCGCCGCACCCAGGAACTTGAGGATGCGAATATTAGTCTGGAAAGCGCCCTCAATAACGTTAATTCAGTACAAAACGAACTCGCCAGGGTCGAGCGCATGGCAGCGCTAGGCTCTATGGTGGCCGGGGTGGCACATGAACTCAACACACCTCTAGGTAACTGTTTACTGGTATGCAGCACGCTGGAGGATGAAACCCGGCATCTGGTGCGCCTGATGAACGAAGGCGGTATGCGGCGCTCTGATCTGACTAAATATACAGAAACGGCGACAGAATCGACTAAATTATTACTGCGTGGATTGCAGCAATCGGCACGTTTAGTGGGCGACTTTAAACAAGTTGCGGTCGATCAATCGAGCGCACAACGACGCCATTTTAACCTTTTGGTAATGCTACAAGAGCTGGTGGCCTTACTGGCCTCGAGCTTGCGCAAGACCCCGTTCATTCTGGAATTGAATATTCCTGACAATATTACTTTAGACAGCTACCCTGGCCCCTTAGGCCAGGTCTTTACCAATTTAGTCAATAACTCTGTGGCGCATGGCCTGGATGGTCTGGATAGCGGGCATATGCGTTGCAACGCCGAACTACAGGACGATCATGTGCTGATCACGTTTGAAGACGATGGATCCGGGATCCCGCCAGATATCATCAAGCGTATTTTTGAACCGTTTTTCACCACCAAATTTGGCCAGGGCGGTAGTGGTTTGGGGTTGAGTATTACCTTCAACATCATCACCAATGTGCTAGGCGGCGAGATCAAAGTAAGCAGCGTGATAGGCCAGGGATCCCGCTTTGAAATCCGCATACCTTTGGTCGCGCCTGGCAATCCAGAATCCGCGAACCCGCTGCTCAACAATTAGTCTGCAAACGACCAGGCGCAAATCGTCAAACCCTTGTTGTACCAGACCGTAACAGATTAAGGCAAATGTGCATCTTGCAGACTGCATCACATTTGGCGCATCCACTGCAGCCATAGCACCAAGCAAAAGTGCAGCGCAAGTAAAAATACCACATACCCGCCCCAGTATCATTTCAATGCGCAGTCAGCACATGCGTAAATGAGCATTTTATTGAAAAATGTAGGGGAGTATATTTCTTACACCTAGGGGTCTTACCTGAAAACGGGTTAACAGTTACAATCGCACAAAACTTTTTTGGCTCATCATGCAACAATACCTAGACTTCATGCGCCATGTTCAAGAACATGGCGCGATAAAAACTGACCGTACCGGTACCGGTACGCTGTCTGTTTTCGCACATCAGATGCGTTTTGATTTGAGCCAGGGCTTCCCCCTGGTCAGCACAAAAAAGCTGCATCTCAAATCCATCGTGCACGAATTAATCTGGTTTTTGGCCGGTTCTACCAACATCAAATACCTGAAAGAAAACGGCGTCTCAATCTGGGATGACTGGGCCGATGAAAATGGCAATCTGGGCCCCGTATATGGATCGCAATGGCGTAGCTGGCCCCTGCCCAACGGTGAGCATGTCGATCAGATTGCCCAAGTGGTAGAGCAGATCAAAAACAATCCGGACTCACGCAGGCTGATCGTCTCAGCATGGAATGTCGCCGACATTCCAAACATGAAATTACCGCCTTGCCATGCGCTGTTCCAGTTCTACGTCGCCGATGGCAAACTCTCCTGCCAACTGTATCAGCGTAGTGCCGATATTTTTCTGGGCGTGCCTTTCAATATTGCTTCGTATGCCTTGTTGACCCACATGATGGCGCAGCAAACTGGCTTAGAAGTCGGTGAATTTATCTGGACCGGTGGCGATTGTCACCTGTATGCCAACCATCTCGATCAGGTTAAAGAGCAACTCTCACGCAGCCCCCTGCCTTTGGCTAAGTTAATTATCAAACGCCAGCCCGAGTCTATTTTCGATTATCGATTCGACGATTTTGAGTTCGCCGATTATCAGTTTCACCCACATATCAAAGCGCCAGTCGCAGTCTAGAGGAGCATTTCATCATCATGTCATCGCTCACGATTATAGTTGCCACTGATAAGAAAAATGGCATAGGGATACAGAACACGCTGCCATGGCATCTGCCTGAGGATCTCGCGCATTTCAAGCGAACCACCAGCGGCCATGCCATTATCATGGGAAGAAAAACCTTTGAATCTATCGGCCGGGCCTTGCCAAATAGACGCAATATCGTCATTACCCGCAATCCAGAATGGCAGCATGCGGGCGTCGAGAGCGTTAGTTCACTGGCGGCGGCGCAAGCTCTGGTGGCGCAAGAGCATGCTTACATTATCGGTGGTGCCGAGATTTACCAGCAGGCTTTAGGCTTAGCAGATCAACTGATCATTACCGAGATAGACCAAGAATTCGCGTGTGACGCATTTTTCCCGGAAATAACGCCACAAGCATGGAAGGAAGTTGAGCGAGAGTCGCAGCACTCGGACGCCAACCAATTCAATTACGCATTTGTCATATATAAAAGAAGATAGGAAATAACATGTCAGCAGAAGGTTTTCACGTACACGGCCCGCATGATCATGAGCTCGAGCATGCGGCACACGGCAACGACCAGTTCGCCAGCAAAATTGCCGTCATGACCGCCATTATGGCAACGGTAGGCGCGCTCTTCGGCTTTCAAGGTGGTGCCACCCAAAATGACGCCGCCATGTTTAAAAATGAAGCAGCAATTAAAAAAACCGAAGCTGCCAATCAATGGAACTTCTACCAGTCCAAGTCCAGCAAACAAAATCTGGCTGAATTGGCGATGATACTTCCGGGTGCCGACGTCGAAAAATACAAGACCAAAGTAGCGCGCTACGACACAGAAAAAGAAGCGATTAAACTGGTCGCAGAAAAATTTGAAGCTGAATCGACAGAGTGGGATAAAAAATCCGAAGCGGCACTGCATCAGCACCATCGATGGGCGCAAGCAATGACTGCCTTGCAAATTGCGATTTCACTGGCCGCCATCACCTTGCTGACCAAGAAAAAATGGCTGCAATTTACCTCGTATGGCGTCGCAGCTGCGGGCGTTGGCATCGCGGCCTTAGCCTGGTTACATATCTAAAAAAAGAAAATAAAAAAATGAAAAAATATCTCGCTCTTGCCTTACTGTTTGGAGCATCGTTTACTGCATTGACTGCCCACTCTCAGGTTCTCGATTTCGCACAGCTCACACCTACTCCTTATATACAGGGAAATGTTAACTTTTCCTTAGGAGCCGTGGTCATCTCTGCACCTAAGTACTCGGGTTCGGATGAGCGCCGCATTGCCGCCTATCCAGCCTTCGACGCACAATGGAAAAATGGCGTATTTTTCAGTGCAGTATCAGGTCTTGGCTATAACTTCTCCAAAGACCCGATGCTGCAATACGGCGTGCGCATGACCGCCGAACCAGGACGCGACGAAACAAAGTCAGCTAAATTAAAAGGTCTGGGTGATATTGATACCACGGTAGAACCTGGCGCATTTTTCAACTACTACATCAACCCTACCTATGCGGTTCTGTCCTCATTGCGCTACGGCTCTGGCATCGACCACAACGGAGCGCAGTTGAGCCTGGGCGGCCGCTATTTCCGGCCTATCAATGCGCAACATCGCTTCTCGGCTTTGTTCAGTGTGAATTGGGCAAATGGCACCTATATGCAATCTTATTACGGTGTCAGCGCGCAGCAAGCCGCTGCCAGCGCTTATAGCCAATATGCAGCGGGTGCTGGCTTGACCGACATGAAAATCGGCGCCAACTGGCATTGGAGTATAGACACCAACTGGACGCTGATTACCGGCACTTCGGTGAAACATTTACTCGGTGACGCCGCCAATAGTCCGTTCGTATTTCAAAAAACGCCGATCACGGTGTTTTCATCGGCAAGCTATAGATTCTAAAGTTCACAGCACAAAAAAAATCTGTATCACGTCAAAGCGATACAGATTTTTTTGCATCTTGGTATGCCCTACTCAACCAATTGAAGCGATTTACTTCTTCAAATCTTTTTCCATTTTATCTGCGGCTTCTGCTTTTTTCTCATTCATAGCAGTTTTAGAGGCTTTTTTATTTACGCCCAGTTTTTCATCCGCTGCTTTCACTTTAGCTTTGTAACTAGCAGAAGAAGCTGCATCTAACTCACGCTTGACGACCAAAGCATCTTTTCCTTCAGCCGCAGCTGCCTTAGCTTTCGCCGCATTTTCTTTCTTCTCTGCAGCCAACTCCGCTTTAGCCTGTGCTTTGCTTGCGCTGTATTCTTTGCGTGCCGCTTTAACTTCCGCTTTTTTCGCCTTTTCCGCATCACTCATTGCAACCCGACCTTGCACAATAGGGTCAGTAGAAGTAGTTGCCGCTTGCACTGCATACGGGCTCGATAACAAAGCCAAAGTCGCCAGGATATTAACAATTTTATTCATTTTATTTCCTTATAAATTTAAGAGAAAGAGCTTTTTACCACAACAAAAAGATAGCATTCAACAAACAAATACTCAAGTACTTGTTCTAGTCTCAGCACAGATAGCCACAAATGAGATGAAAACGCCGCAAATAATATGCAGCCATTGGTAATTGATACGCACTAGCTTGAAGACCTCAAAGCCTAGAGTCAAACGAGCGACCTATAATGATGTGCAAACAGCATTTTTTTGCAAAACAACAAAGTCAGTTATATTGACAGATGACAACAGCATGAAATCTTTGAAATTTGGACTTATTTCAGCGTATTTTTTTACATCTGTGTCCACATATCTGAGAGAATTCGATTCTTTAAAATTTTTGGCGCGCAAGCGGTTTAGCTAACTTGCCCAGGCGTCTCCCTTGCAACAAGCTTTTTTGGAGACTTCCATGAAATTCCGCTTTCCCATCGTCATCATTGATGAAGATTTCCGTTCTGAAAATACCTCTGGTCTTGGTATTCGCGCGCTTGCCGATGCCATGGAAAAAGAAGGCATGGAAGTACTGGGCGTCACCAGTTATGGCGATTTATCCCAATTCGCTCAGCAACAGTCACGCGCTTCGGCCTTTATTCTCTCCATCGATGATGAAGAGTTTGGTACTGGCTCGGATGAAGAAAGTGATCTCGCCTTAAAACCGCTGCGCGCCTTCGTCGAAGAAATTCGCTACAAGAACTCTGACATTCCTATCTATCTGTATGGTGAAACGCGCACCTCACGCCATATCCCTAACGATATTTTGCGCGAACTGCATGGCTTCATTCATATGTTTGAAGATACGCCTGAGTTCGTAGCACGCCACATTATCCGCGAAGCGAAGTCCTATCTCGACAGCCTGGCGCCGCCGTTTTTCCGCGCGCTGGTGCATTACGCTAATGATGGTTCGTATTCCTGGCACTGTCCTGGCCACTCCGGTGGCGTGGCGTTTCTGAAATCACCTATTGGCCAAATGTTTCACCAGTTTTTTGGTGAAAACATGCTGCGTGCCGACGTCTGCAATGCGGTCGAAGAACTTGGCCAACTATTGGATCACACCGGCCCGGTGGCCGCGTCTGAGCGCAATGCCGCACGTATTTTCAATGCAGATCATTGCTACTTCGTTACCAACGGCACCTCCACCTCGAATAAGATGGTGTGGCATTCTACGGTTGCGCCTGGCGACATCGTGGTGGTGGATCGCAACTGCCATAAATCGATTTTGCATTCCATCATCATGTGTGGCGCGATTCCGGTGTTTCTGATGCCGACTCGCAATCATCTGGGCATCATAGGACCGATCCCGCTGGAAGAATTCACAATGGAAAGTATACGGCGCAAGATAGAGGCCAATCCTTTCGCACGTGAAGCCAAAAACAAGAAACCGCGCATTCTGACCATCACGCAATCGACTTACGATGGCGTGCTCTACAACGTAGAAACCTTAAGAGAAATGCTCGATGGCGAAATCGATACCCTGCATTTTGATGAAGCCTGGTTACCGCATGCGACCTTCCATAATTTCTACCAGGATATGCATGCGATAGGCAAAGACAGACCACGTGCCAAGAAATCGATGATCTTCTCTACGCAATCTACTCACAAATTGCTAGCCGGTATTTCACAGGCATCGCAAATTCTGGTGCGCGAATCACAAACGGTTAAATTGGATAAAGATAGCTTCAATGAAGCCTATCTGATGCACACTTCGACCTCGCCGCAATACGCGATTATTGCCTCTTGCGATGTGGCTGCCGCCATGATGGAAGCACCCGGCGGTACCGCTTTAGTGGAAGAATCTATCGTGGAAGCACTCGATTTCCGCCGCGCCATGCGCAAGGTCGATCAGGAATGGGGTAAGGACTGGTGGTTCCAGGTCTGGGGCCCGGAAACTCTGTCAGAAGATGGCATGGGCTCGCAAGAAGACTGGATGATACGGGCAGAAGACGACTGGCATGGCTTTGGCAACTTAGCGCCTAACTTCAATATGCTCGATCCGATTAAGGCCACCATCGTTACCCCAGGCTTATCGCTGGAAGGTAAATTTGGCGAGTCCGGCATCCCCGCCTCCATCGTCACCAAGTATCTGGCTGAGCACGGCGTGATCATTGAAAAATGTGGGCTGTATTCATTCTTCATCATGTTCACTATCGGCATCACCAAGGGCCGCTGGAATACTTTGCTGACGGCGTTACAGCAATTTAAAGACGATTACGATAAAAACCAACCGATGTGGCGCATCTTGCCCGAGTTTGCTGCCGCCAATCCGCGTTACGAAGGTTCAGGCTTAAAAGATCTGTGTCAGAGCATCCATGAGGTCTACAAATCGCATGATGTAGCGCGCCTGACGACAGAGATGTATTTGTCCGATATGCAACCGGCAATGAAACCATCGGACGCTTTCTCCAAGATGGCGCACAGGGAACTGGATCGTGTTTCTATTGATGACCTGGAAGGCCGCGTCACAGCGATTTTATTGACGCCTTACCCACCGGGCATCCCTCTGCTAATCCCGGGCGAGCGTTTCAACAAGACTATCGTCGATTACTTGAAATTTGTGCGTAGCTTTAACGAGCAATTCCCAGGTTTCGAAACCGATTGCCACGGCTTGGTCAAAGCAGAAGTCGACGGCAAACGCGGTTACTTTGTTGACTGCGTCAGGCTAGGTGCTGAGCTCGCAAGTTAAGACCGGAATAGGCTAGCGTTAAACAAAAAGGACCTCACTGAGGTCCTTTTTTTATACTACTCTAGCAACACAAGACTTAAAACTTGAGACTTAAAACTTAGGCTTTAGGTAAAGTCACGCCGCGTTGTCCTTGATACTTGCCGCCACGGTCTTTGTACGAGGTTTCGCAAATTTCATCGCTCTCAAAAAACAGCACTTGAGCGCAGCCTTCGCCAGCGTAAATCTTAGCTGGCAAGGGTGTCGTGTTGGAAAACTCTAAAGTCACATAACCTTCCCACTCTGGCTCGAACGGGGTCACGTTGACGATGATGCCGCAACGCGCATAGGTCGATTTACCTAGGCAGATCGTCAATACGCTACGTGGAATACGGAAATATTCTATGGTACGTGCCAACGCAAATGAATTCGGCGGGATGATGCAGACGTCGCCTTTAAAATCAACGAAGGATTTTTCGTCAAAATTCTTAGGATCAACGATGGTGCTATTGATATTGGTAAAAATCTTGAACTCATCGGCACAGCGAATATCGTAACCATACGATGAAGTGCCGTAGCTAACGATTTTCTGACCGTTTTCTTCGCGTACCTGACCTGGCGAAAACGGCTCTATCATGCCCTGCTCCTGCGCCATGCGGCGTATCCACTTGTCTGACTTAATACTCATGCCTTACTCCTGCCAATTGATGTTGGGTGGAATTTTACGCGAATTCAGTGAGTAAATCTGCGTTTAGCCAGCTAAAAATCGGCAAAGCTTGCTTAAATTCGCGCTTTATCCGAATCGCAGAAGATTTTAATCAAGACGCCAGAAAGCTTTTGGCCTGCGCTATCGACAGTGTGGGCGGCAGAGCCACGTTGTTTTTGACCGCCGTCAATTCGGCCAAAATAGAGATGGCGATTTCTGCCGGGGTTTTACTGCCTATATACATGCCTACCGGACCGTGCAACCTGGCCAGTTCGGCGTCGCTAAGGTCAAACTGTTTCAGCCGCTCACGCCGTTTTGCATTATTCAGGCGAGAACCAATCGCTCCAACGTAAAATGCTGGCGACTTCAAGGCTTCCATCAAGGCCAGATCGTCGAGCTTAGGGTCGTGCGTGAGCGCTACCACCGCGCTACGGCTATCTAAGCGCATCTCCAGCACCAGATCATCAGGCATGGCATGCAGCAATTGCACGCCCGCCACTTGCCAGCCATCGCGGTATTCTTCACGCGGGTCGCAGACCGTCACCTGATAATCCATCCCCACTGCGATACTGGCCAGAAAGCGTGACAATTGCCCGGCACCGATGATCAACAGACGCCAGCGCGGGCCATGTATGCTAGTGAGTGCGTCCGCGGACAAGCACAAACTCGCGTCTGGAGTTGCCGGCAGCAAACTGACCATGCCGGAGTCTAAAGCGAGTCGGCGCGCCACTAATTCATGCTGACTCAGGCGTTGCAATAATTCTGGAATCCGGCTTTTTTCAGACAGCGGCTCTATCGCCAATTGTATGGTGCCGCCGCAAGGCAGACCGAAACGATGCGCCTCATCGGCCGTGATGCCATAGGTAAGCAACTCAGGCAGCGCGAGATTGATACCCTCACGCTTGACTCTATCAATCAGATCATCCTCAATGCAACCACCAGAAACTGATCCGACCACGCGTCCATCCTCACAAATGGCCAGCGTTGCCCCTACTGGTCTGGGACTAGAGCCCCAAGTCTTGATCACCGTCACCAGCGCCACCTGATGCCCGCCAGTGAGCCAAAGATCACAGGTTTTCAAGACTTCCAGATCGATACTATCCATTGCTCTACCTCAAAGCCAAAACGCTATGCGCAATATCCATGCGCCTTGCAGCCGGTTTTAGGCCTGAAAGGCGCATGGATACTGCGCAATCGAAAATAAATTATTTACTGGTGCGCAGCTCAGCGGCAGCGCTCTTGATCGCAGCTCTGATGCGCGGATAGGTGCCGCAGCGGCAGATATTGCCGCTCATGGCGTTATCGATATCGCTATCGCTAGGATTTTTATTCTCCGCCAAGAGCGCGGCAGCGCTCATCAACTGACCGGACTGGCAGTAACCACATTGCGGCACATCGTGGGCGATCCAGGCTTTTTGCAAGACATGTGAATTGTCGCTCGATAATGATTCTATGCTCGCCACCTCCTTACCGGCCACGCTAGCGAGCGGAGTTTGGCAAGAGCGCACCGGCGCACCGTCCAGATGCACAGTACAAGCACCGCACAGCGCAGCTCCGCAGCCAAATTTAGTACCGGTCAATCCCAATTCATCGCGGATCACCCACAACAGCGGGGTATCAGCCTCAGAATTACAAGTCACCGGTTTACCATTCATCTTGAAACTGATCGTCATTTTTGTCTCCATCTGGTTTCAGTTTGAAACCCTCTTTATCAGCTTACACATCAGGCTGAGGTTTTACTTAGACTGGCATTGTGCATTACCGCCACCTCATTTTGCCGTTTATTTTCAGGCTTATTTTGAATCTTACTTCGAATCTTACTTTTTATATGCAGCAAAAAACAACTGCTGACCATCCACTTTAAAAGCATTGATCGCGGCTTGACCTGGTGCTGAAGTGAGCCAGTTTATCAGGCTATTGGCACCCTCAATATTGATATCCTTGTACTTTGCAGGATTCACCGCGATGATGCCATACGGATTAAACATCTTAGCGTCCCCCTCGACCAGTACAGCCAACCCAGTCTTGGCACGGTAAGCACCGTAAGTGGCTCTATCGGTCAGCGTATAGGCCTGCATTTGCGCTGCCATGGTCAAGACCTCGCCCATGCCTAAGCCCGCCGACACGTAAGCGCCCGCCTGCGGTTTGCCGCCAGCTTCTTTCCAGTAAGCCTGTTCCATTTGATCGGTGCCGGAATTATCTCCGCGCGACACAAACTTAACTTTCGCTGCGACGATCTTGCGCATGGCTGCAATCACATCATGACTGCCATTGATGCCAGCTGTATCCTCAACTGGCCCGACAATAATAAAATCGTTGTACATGACATCGCGTCGATTGACGCCATGGCCTTCTGCCATAAATTTATCTTCGGCAGCGCGGGCATGCACCAGCGTCACATCGACGTCGCCATTCTTAGCCAGCTCCAGTGCCTTACCGGTACCAACAGAAATCACATGAACCTTGATATGTGTCTGCGCCTCAAACTGCGGCAACAAGACTTTGAGCAAACCAGAATTTTCGGTGCTAGTTGTGGTCGACAATCGTAGTATCGACTCCGCATAGGCAGTGAGACTGGCACCGTTACATAACAGAGCCAAGCTCAATAGCAGCGTCCATTTCCGGTTCAGATAAGTCATATATTCTCCAAAAGATTAGACTGTAATTTTCGCATGCTTTCTCACTCTACGGCTGTTATAGCGTTGAGTCAGACTCTGCCGACCAGGCGATTTCGCACTGTCAGGTGCTAACAACAACAAATACAGGCGATCATTCATTTCCGGAGCGAAAGATCGCAACAAAATTTTTAGGCTCTTGATTTACAATGCCAGACCACTTAAGACTTATGCAAAATTGTCCCAGCTAGGCGTACCGCCGAAGACAGTACTTTAGTACGGCAAGGCGAGTGCAACGACGCTGCGGCGGTTTTGCGTAAGTCCTACAAATCAATAAAAATAACTCGGAGACCCGCGTGCTAACACTCAAACAAAAAATATCCGCCATTCCTGAAGGTGCCGGTGCCCTATTTTTCATACAAATATTTGCCACACTAGGGTTTGCGGTTCTTTATTCGACGCTGGTGCTGTACGCCACCAAGAAGCTCAACTTCAGCACCAAGGATGCGACCGCGATTATGGGCGTGTTCGGTGCGTTTAACTATGGCCTGCATTTATTCGGTGGCTATTTGGGCGGCCGCTTCATGAGTAACCGCAACCTGTTTGTCGGCGGCATGGTGGCGCAAGTCATAGGCTGCGCCTGCATCGCTGGCGGATCGGTGTCGCAATTGTATTGGGGACTGGCGTTTTTCCTGACTGGCAGCGGCCTCAATGTCACCTGCCTCAATCTAATGCTGACACAAAGATTTAAACCTGAAGATACGCGCCGCGAAAGTGCCTTCCTGTGGAATTATGCGGGTATGAATCTGGGTTTTTTTGTCGGTTTTACGGTAGCGGGTTACTTCCAATTAGAGGAAGACTACCCTAGCCTGTTCATCTTCGCCACCGTAGGAAATTTTCTTGCGATCGTGTTGGCCGGTTTCAACTGGAAAGTATTGGGCGATTTGAATACCCGTTTATTAGATGCCACGCCTAAGCAGTTTAAGTGGCGTTTCCTGGTTGGCCTGGCGATCCTGGTGGGCTTAGTACCCTTAGTGCATGTGATGCTGCAACATGCTGAATTGAGCGGCAATCTGGTCATCAGCATAGGCATACTGATAGCGATCATTTTGACCGTGCTGACGCTCAAACATAAGGACCTCAGAGAGCGAAATAATATGTGGGCCTATCTGATGCTGACCCTGGGCTCCTTAGTGTTTTGGACTTCTTACACAATGGCACCAGTCGGTCTGCAATTATTTGCAGTGAATAATGTCAATCGCATGGTGTGGGGTATAGAGATCGCACCGCAGTGGATACAAAACATCAATAGCTTCGCAATTATGGTCGGCGGCCCGCTAGTAGCGATCTGGTTCGACAAGTTGCGCGCAAAAGGCTGGAACATTGATATCCCAAGACAGTTCGCCGCCTCGCTACTCTTGATCGGTGCTGGCTTTTTAGTTCTGCCGCTGGGCATTTCGCTGGCCGGTGCCGATGGTTTGAGTGCTTTTAAATGGATAGCCATCAGCTACCTGCTACAGAGTCTGGGAGAATTACTGATCTCGCCGGTAGGTTACGCCATGATAGGTAAGCTGGCCCCGCGCCAATACCAGGGTCTGATGATGGGGACGTTTATGCTGTGCACTGGCGTAGCCTCAGTATTGTCGAGTTACTTCTCTGGCTTTATTCCAGAAGCAAGCGAAGGCCTGGCAAATTCCACCAACCCAACCTATTACAGTATTTTTTCAAACTTGGGCTGGGGTAGCGTCGCCGTTGGTGTCTTGATGGTGATCCTGGTACCGACTTTGCGCAGGCTGATTAAAGACAATCCGACTAGCGCAGCACCATCGCAGTCCTGAGCACCGCGTAGTCTATAACTACAACGGGGTGAAGCGTTGCAGCATCACTCCGTTGACTTCCACCATCTCAAAAAATACGTCTTTAGGTCGGGTCCAGACACTGCCATTGTGTGAGCGATACACGATCACCGGTGTCAGATCGGACTCTTGGGTGGCCTCGCACACCAGCTCATAAATACCGCCTTTGTAGTGGCGATAAAGCTGCGGCCGACTGGCTGCCTTTTTCGACGTTTTAGCTGCCGGAACGGGTTTAGCCACGGCAACCGCCGCAGGTGCCGCACTAAGTTTCGCCAGATAGGCAGGTACTTTGGCCGCCGTCAGCGCATTGATTTGCTGCAGCAAAGACGGCGCCACACTGCGCATACCGTAACGTTCGCCCAGATGTGCGCCTACATGCAGCAACAAAGCTGATGCCACTTCCGCATCCGCCTCGGCCCTATGCGCATTACCTTTGAAACGTATCCCCAGCGTGGCGGCCAAGGGACCTAAGGAATAAGAACTTAAGCCGGGATACACGCGGCGCGCCAATTTCACCGAACAAATCAGACCATCGTGCTGCGAACGCATGCCCAGTCGTGCACTCTCGGCTTGCAGAAATTTCTCGTCAAAACTGGCATTGTGGGCTGCCAAGGTATCTTTACCTATGAACTCAAGTAATTCAGGGATCACTTCTGTCGAGGAAGGGGCGCGGTTCACCATGGCCTGGGTGATACCGGTCAATTGTGTGATGAAGGACGAAATCCGCACATTGCAGTTAATCAGCGAGACATATCTATCCACCACCTCACCGCCCACAATCCGCAACGCCGCCACTTCGGTCACGCGATCACCTTGATCCGGACTCATGCCGGAGGTCTCAAAGTCGATCATTACTATCGGTTTTTCAAACATTCTTTACCATCCTGCGGGAACTAAAATTAAAATAGGCACTCAATCTACAATAAGAAAAAACTCTGACGCGCTTTTGCTGCATTGTAAACGCTGCTCGACGTTGCTCGAATTAATTTACCCAAGTAAATCCGCGCACCTCGCCTATTTTCTTAAACTCTCATTGCAAGACCCTCCTTCTGCGTTCCTGCCTCGCCCCGCAACACGCGTATAGAAGTAGGTGCAAAATATTTAATTTTGCTTAATTTTGCTTACTACTCTTAAGGCGGCGAGCAAACGATACAGGTAAAAAATGTCTATCTCTCTGAGTCAAAATATCTTGTCGCGCTTTTCTTTGCCGAAACACGATCTGTTGCGCGACCTGATCTATCGCCGTCTCTGGACTTCGATCTTGATTAGCTCTTTTGGTGCGCAAATCACTATGCTGGCCCTACCTTTGACAGCGGCCGTGCTACTCAAGGCCAGCCCTACTCAGATGGGTATTTTGATTTTTATGGAGACCCTGCCCTTTGTTTTACTCTCACTGCCGTCCGGGGTCTGGCTGGACAGAGTCAAAAAACTCCCTGTGTATATCGTCGGCGAGAGCATGATCGCTGTCGGTGTTGCCAGTGTGCCTTTGGCATGGTGGCTGGGTTACCTGGACATGAGTTGGTTGTATGTGGTCGGTTTTCTGATCGGAGCGGTCAACACCACGGCCGGTACCGCCGCGCAGATCGTATTGACGCAAATCGTACCGCGCAAAAGACTGGTAGAAGCCTATGCCAAGAATGCGCTAGCCACTTCCGGCGCCGAAGTGGCAGGCCCGGCCACTGCTGGTGCTTTGATTAAATTACTTGGTGCACCCCTGGCTTTACTGGCCGATGCGGTGTTATTACTGAGCTCGGCGCTGATACTACGCGGTATCAAAATTGTAGAAATACGCCCGGTACGCGAAGACGCCCACTTCTGGACCGATCTGAAAGCGGGCGTACGTTTTGTCGCCCACAAACCGCTACTAATTACTTTGGCCTTGATGGTCGGCACCTGGCAACTCTGCTACAACGCTGCGCTGGTGGTGCAAATTTTATTCGCCACCCGCATCCTGGGCTTATCCGAGCAGGCTGTCGGTCTCAGTTATATGGGCATGGGCGTTGGCACTATCATTGCCAGTGTCTATGGCAACCGCATCAGCCGCGCGCTAGGCCCGGGGCCCTGCATGGTGCTCGGCGTAGCGGTCTGTAGTCTGGGCTGGTGTCTATTGGCAATCGCACCGGCGAACGCCTGGGGTATCGCTGCATTTGCCGTGATGCTGGCGTGTTTTTCAGTTGGTGGCGTGCTTATCTTCATTAATTTTCTGGCGCTGCGTCAGGCGGTGACACCAGAACCCATGCTGGGCCGCATGACTAGTACTATGCGCTGGCTGATACTGCTACCGGCTGGCCCCGGTGCCCTGATCGGCGGCTGGCTGGGTGAACATCTGGGCTTACGCTATGCCCTGGGTTTCGCAGGCATCTTGGCATTATTGCTGACCCTGCTGGCATGGAAAAACCCCATTATTCGTAACATCAAAATATTACCTAGTCTGAGCAAGCAAGAAGAGCCGCAAACCTAATACAACAGAGTAAGCATACTTAGCTAATTTGCTAGCCAGGAAGATTGCGTAGGCAGAGTAAAAGGCGGGATAATGCGCAGACTCAGTATTTTGATCTGAGTTTTTTAGGACTGACGCAAAATTGTTCCGGCAAGGCGGTTGCAACGACGCTGGGGTGGTTTTACGTAAGTCCTATTTTGATGTGCCTTGGCGGAGACTCTAAGGCGCGATCAACGCAGCAGGCTGTGGTACACGATACCTCAGCCTAGATTTGACACCACAATAAGGTAGAAAAATGCCAAAAGAAATCGCCGTTCCCGACTTTAAACCATATATTCCGGCCTCGGCCGTGCTCCCCGAGTTCACCCTGCGCGCACTGATCATGGGTGTCGTATTAGGGATGATTTTCGGCGCATCCTCGCTGTATCTGGTGTTAAAAGTAGGTCTCACCGTCAGCGCCTCTATCCCGGTAGCGGTGATCGCCATCACCTTTTTTCGCCTGATCAATAAGCTAGGCGGCAAAGATTCGACCATCTTAGAGAATAGCATTACGCAGACTGCAGGCTCAGCCGGTGAATCGATCGCCTTTGGTCTGGGCGTCACCATGCCCGCCATCTTGATTCTAGGTTTTGATCTGGAAATTTCCCGGGTTGCCTTGGTTGCGGTACTCGGCGGTCTATTGGGTATTTTGTTAATGATCCCTATGCGGCGCGCCATGATCGTTGAAAACCACGGCGTACTGAAATATCCGGAAGGCACAGCCTGCGCCGAAGTCTTAAAAGCCGCAGCGACCGATTCATCGCGCGCCGCCGCTGGCGAAAGCAGCAATCCGCACGCACAAGACGAGGCTGGCAAACGCGCCGCCATCATCTTCGGTGGTTTCGCGGTCGGTATTTTGTACAAGGTCATCAACGTCGCCTTTAAAGGCTGGAAAGATACGCCTGAAGTCGCCTTTGGCGCGCCGCTCAAGGGTGGCTCGATGGGGATAGAAGTCTCGCCTGAACTACTTGGCGTCGGTTATATCATCGGTCCGAAGATTGCCTCAGTCATGGCGGCTGGTGGCGTGATGTCGTATCTGCTGTTAATCCCTATGATCAAATTTTTTGGCGACTCGCTCAGTGTGCCTTTGAGCCCGGGCGTCAAACTGATTAGCGAAATGAGTCCGCATGATGTGCGCAGTGCTTACGTGCTCTACATCGGCGCCGGTGCCGTGGCAGCGGGTGGCTTGATCAGCTTGCTGCGCGCAATGCCGACCATCTGGCGCAGCTTATCTGCCGGTTTATCTGGCCTGAAAAAGACCGATCAGAGCGGCGCGCCGCGCACGGTGGAAGCACGCCTGCGTACCGATCAAGACATCCCTATGAAATGGGTATTGATAGGCGCACTGTCTATCATCGCTGTGATTACCTTCGCCACCCCGCTGCACATGAATTTACTGGGTGCTTTATTGATCTTGGTGTTCGGCTTCCTATTCGCCACGGTGTCTTCCCGTCTAACCGGTGAAATCGGCTCATCGTCGAACCCTATCTCCGGCATGACAGTCGCCACCTTGTTGTTCACCTGTCTGATCTTCCTGATCATGGGCTGGACCGGCGGCCAATATTATGTCACCGCGCTGTCGGTCGGTGCGATCGTTTGCATCGCCTCGAGTAACGCTGGAACCACCTCGCAAGATTTAAAAACCGGCTACATACTCGGCGCCACGCCGCGTCTGCAGCAGTACGCGATTTTGGCTGGAGCACTGTCGTCAGCTTTGATTTTGGGGCCAATTCTGCTCAAGCTCAACGATGCCGGCACGGTCTACGTCCCTGCGGCACAAGTGGCACCGAGCTTGATGACGGACGCCTCCAAACTGACAGACACGGCACAGCTGCAAGGCCCGCAAGCCGAGCAAGATAAAGCCACATATAAGGTTTGGCACAAAGCCGATGCAGTCGGCGGCCCTGCCGGTAAATACCTGGTGGATAACGCGGGCAAAGCGGTGTATCTGGTGGATCCGGGTATCAATGGCGCTTATCACAAACGTCCGGACGGCACCGAAGTGAAAAAATACGATGCGCCTAAGGCGGTGCTGATGTCTTACATCATCAAAGGCATACTTGATAGACAGTTGCCATGGACTCTAGTCCTGTTCGGCGTCATGATTGCACTGGTACTAGAGATGGCAGGTATCCCCTCACTAGCCTTTGCAGTAGGCGTGTATTTGCCACTGTCGTCTTCCGCACCCTTGTTTGTCGGCGGTATGATACGTTATCTGGTTGACCGCAGAAATAACAAGCTGGAGCAAAACAAAAACCTGAGTGAGGAAGAGCAACAAGCCGCTGGCGACAGTGGATCTGGCACTTTGCTGGCTTCGGGCTATATTGCTGGTGGCGCGCTAGGCGGCATTGTGATCGCGTTTACTGCCGGTATTTTGACCGATTTCGACAAGAAACTGGGCGACTGGGCAACCGCCAATAACCCCTTCTTTGAAGGTATCAACGCCGATGCTTTATCCATGCTGCCGTATGCACTAATCGTGCTTGGTTTGTTTTGGATCGCGCGTGAAAAGAATAAACCGGTTGCATAAACAGGCTAGCGAGTCACCCGCCGCTAAGGCAGACTAAACAAATAGGGGCTTAAACGCAGCACGGTTTAAGCCCCTATTTTATTCAAAACAAAAAGTGTATGCGCAATAAGCATGCGCCTTCCAGCCCGATTATCTGCCAGCAGGCGCATAGATAGTGCGGCATCGAATAGTGATTGCGCTTAAAATGCAGCAAACTCCACTGAAAGTCATCCCATGTCCGATCCTAAACTGCTAGACAGCAAAAACCAAGTCGTCGCCCTCGGTGACATCGTGCGCGTCATCACCCTGAGTAAAAAATTCATCAAAAGCTTTCCGGAAGACGAAAGAATTTTGATCGAATCGATGATAGGTAATTTCTTTAAAGTCATGGCGATCGACGAAGAAGGTCAACCTTGCGTCATGCGCGAATGGCACGATGAACACGGTCTGCTACAAACCCATGTGATCGCCCTCGATCCAGAAGAGATGGAAAAAATCTAAAACCTGACCGCCACGCACGGCACGTCGCCTAAGTGATACCCGAAATTAAAATATAGCCAGGCCAGTGGCGCACTATTGACAAGGGTTTTCAGCCTAGGCAGCCTGCAAGCCACATAGATATTGCGGCTTGACGCAGTGCCCGCAATGCCATTTCTGGCATTTTCAAAGGAAAATGGCGCCGCCGTGACGGTGGCGCCATCTTTCAATTTACCAGATAGTTACGCGCTTGCCTTCTACTCGCAATGGCGAACGATCGCCCTGGCAACTAAATGCTTGCGAAAACTCAGGCATATTTGCCAGCGGTGCAATCACCCGGTATTTTTCAGGCGCATGCGGATCGGTGGCCAATTGCAAACGCAGACGTTCATCGCGCATCAGGCCACGGAAACTCTGCGCATTGGCAATGAAGAAGCGTTGTTCAGATGTGAGGCCATCGATTTTATCCGCTTGCGGCTGCTGTTTCAACGATGTTTTTAAGGCCTGCAGAGCGATCTTCATGCCGCCCAGGTCAGCGATATTCTCACCAGCGGTCAGCTTGCCGTTGATATGCAATTGATCGATAGGATTAAACTCATCAAACTGTTTCTCTATGGCGCTCACGCGGCTTAAGAAATTCTTTTCATCCTGCTTGGTCCACCAACTTTTCAAGTTCCCTTGTGCATCAAACTGACGGCCTTCATCATCAAAGGCATGGGTCAACTCATGCCCGATAGTGGCACCAGTATTGCCGTAATTAGCGGCAGGATCGGCATCCACATGGTAGAGCGGCGGTTGTAAAATGCCAGCGGGGAATACCATCTCGTTCATGGTCGGGTTGTAATAGGCATTGACTGTCGGTGGTGTCATGCCCCATTCGTTGCGATCAATAGGTTTGCCCAATTTCGCCAGATTACGTTTGAACTCGAACTCGGCGGCCAACATATTATTCATGGCATAAGAAGACTTACCGTCGATTTTCAAACTGCTGTAATCTCGCCAAGTGTCTGGGTAACCTATCTTAACCAGGATAGTGTCTAGCTTTTTATATGCTTGTTGCTTGGTGCTGTCGGACATCCACGCCAACTGGCTGATGCTCTCGCGCATAGCCTGCTTGATATTATCGACCATCTGCAGCACGCCAGCCTTGGCCTCTGGACTGAAAAATTTAGCCACGTACAATTCGCCCATAGCCTCGCCGACATTGCCGTCTATCGTGACCAACACGCGCTTCCAACGTGGTTGCAATTCTTTGGTGCCTGCCAGGCTGCGTCCGTAAAATTCAAAATTAGCGGTCACAAAATCCGACGACAGATCCTTTGCCTTGCTATTGGCCAGATGAAAACGTAAATAAGTCTGCCATTGTGCTAAAGGCAGCGTGTCCATCATGCGACCCGCCTCTGCCATAAACTTCGGGTGAGCCACATTGATTTGTCCGGGGGCAGCCAGACCTATGTCTTTGAAATATTTATCCCAGGCAGTATGTGTATCGAGTTTTTGCAAACCCTGTATATCCATCAAATGATATGAAGCTTGTGGATCACGTAACGCAACCTTGGTCAGTGAAGCTTTTGCCAGACGGGTTTCCAACGCCAGCACAACGTTGGCATTTTTCTTAGCCAGTTCAGGCGCATCGCCTAGCAAACTAAATAATTTTTCTAAGTAAGCTACATATTGCTGACGAATCTGACGCGTCTTGCCGTCATTTTTCAGATAATAATCTCTATCCGGCAAACCCAGACCACCTTGAGCGATTTGCGGGATATAGCGACTGGTGTTTTTTGCGTCCTGGTCGACATAAAAATTAAAGACAGCACTGACGCCATGCTGATGTTGGGAGGCGATCACCGCCAGCAATTGTTCACGACTTTGTATTGCAGCGATCTGCGCCAGGGCCTCTGCCAAAGGCCTTGCACCATCCGCCTCTATTTGCACCTCATCCATGCCGCTGCGATAGTAAGAACCGACCAGTCGTGCCGCATGGGTTTCGCCTTGCCCGCTTGCAGCAGCTTCGGCTATGTTTTTTAACGCTAACAGATTACGCTCGGTAACTTCATCGTAGGCGCTATAGCGGGCCCGATCTGCAGGAATTGGGTTATTCCGCAACCACTCCCCATTCGCATACTGAAAAAAATCTGTACAGGCATCTACACGCTTATCCATAGCCTGGGATTCCAGCACCAAATTATTGCTAGTCGTGCTGACGAGATTGGCAGCATAGCCATTCAGGGAAAAGCACAGTAAAGTCGCCAATACACTGTGACGCAGAGCGGTCGTTTTATTCATTGATTGTGTCTCAAAATAAGTTTTCGGGTAGTGGGCCAACGCAGATAGCGCCCCCAGCTAAATTTGGCAATTCCGCAGCAGAATAGCGTCGACGCCACGCCGTTTGCAAATGCATGCAGCGTAGACTAGAGAAACAAAGAAAAGTGCCGCTTACTTGCGATAAATTTCTGGCCGGGATTTATTTCTTTGTTCAAAAACTAATTTTGCATCATGCATGGCACGTGAAGGATTGCGCATTTCTACGTGCTCATCATGCAAAACGAAGAAATTGGCAGCTTGGGCGCGCATCACATATTTAATGGCGGCATCATCGGTTAAATCATACATTTCCGTCAATAAAGTAGTCACTTCATCCAGATACTCTTCATACGTCATTTGTTTTTCTGCGGCAGTCATTTTTTATCCTCAATGAGTGGGTATTTTTTATAAGCCTGATATGGTACATCACATGCTCGCCCTCCAGATTGGTAACGGCATGTAATTGCATAGGCAGTAGCGGCATTTTCGTTCTAAAATGAAGTTTACGTCGCCAAGTGTTTTAATAATGACACTACGATAGAATACAGCAGTAATTTTTCTCGCGAGGTGTAACATGAAATGGTTAAGAACATTCAGCAGTAGCACGCTAATTTTATTGGCATTAGCCAGCGCAGCGCCAGCATCTGCGCATGGATATGGTCGTGGCTACGGCCATGGATATTATGGTTCCCGGCTTGGTTTCGGCATCGGTTTGGGTGTTGGCATTGCACTCAGTCCTTACCCTTCGTATTACAGTCCCTACTATGGCAGCGCTTATTACGGCAATCCATATTACGCACGGCCCTACTACCCCTACAATCGTGAGGTAGTGGTCAATACTGTCTACACCTCGGCACCGCCCACGGTTTACTCAGAGCAAAGCTATGCGGTAATCTCAGGGCAATCGCAATCGCAATCGACATCTTACGCGAGCGGACCAGAGTCAGGAGATACATCGAGTTGGTATTACTGCCATAACCCAGATGGTTTTTATCCTTCGATCAAGGCTTGCTCATCCGGCTGGCAGCGGGTAGCGAAACAAGCTCCGACTGAACGTTAAATAAAAAAGGGACGCCGATGCGTCCCTTTTTTATTTGGGCATAGAATTAATGTCCGACCACTTTGCGTATCGTCGCGGCGAGTTCTTCTGCCACGAATTTGGCGACATAGGCATCCGCCCCGACGCTCTTGACGTGTTCTTCGTTGGTAGATCCTGACAAGGACGAGTGTATTACGACAGGTAAATCTTTGAAGCGCTCATCTTGCTTGATATTGCGGGTCAGGGTAAATCCATCCATTTCAGGCATTTCCAAATCTGTGAGAACCATCGCAACCTTATCGCGGATATTTTTACCCTCCGCTTGCGCTGCCACGTGCAGGGATTGCAATTTATCCCAAGCTTCCTTACCAGTTTTTGTCATAATATAATGCGCACCGATCGCATCGAGGGCCTGACCGATCAAGCCACGCGCCACCGCAGAATCATCAGCCGCCAAGATCACCGAGCCTGGCTTGATGATCAGCTTGGCACCTATCGTCTCACTATCGACGTCCTTGGTATCTTTTGGTTGCATCTGACGCAAGATCTGCTCTACGTCCAGCACCTGCGCCAGACGGGTATCTTCGGCATCACCATCCAAGCGTGCAATACTAGTGACCATACCACCTGCAGTACTCGCTTCCGCTGACAAGACCTGACTCCATTCCAAACGCACAATTTCCTCAACCGATTCAACAGCAAACCCTTGCGTAGAACGGGCGAACTCTGTCACCAGCATAATATTCAAGCCAGTTTTTGGCTTGCAACCAACGACCGACGATAAATCAATCACTGGAATAATTTGCCCGCGCAAATTGACCACGCCTAAATTATGCGGGAGTGCGCCGGCAACCGTCGTAATAACTGGCATCGCAACGATTTCACGCACTTTGAATACATTGATACCAAATAATTCAGAACGGCCATGCAAGCCACTTTCTCCCAAGCGAAAGAGCAAAAGTTCAAATTTATTGGAACTGATTAAATTGGTACGCTCATCTACGTCATGCTGTACGGTACTCATATCTATCATCCTCAAAGGTTAGCGCGGCGATCATGGAAGCAAAGCATAAGCTGCCCTGCACTAATTTTTTATTATGCTACTTTTTTTGAAAAAACACTAAATAATTGTCAGTCTGAAATCATTAATATGAGGTTTATTCGCTTATTTTATAACTCTGTAGCAAGGTGTATATGCTTTTCCAGGCAATTTCATCCGATTATGCGCCACAAATGAACTTAATAATGCATCCATGGCCTCCATAATGGCGATGTCACCAGTAATTTCAAAATGCCCATATTTTTCTATGGCGCGTATCCCTTGATCCTTGACATTACCGGCCACTACACCAGAAAAAGCACGCCGCAGATTTGCGGCAAGCAAATGTGTCTCTTGATTTTTGTGCAGTTCAAGATTTCGCATATTTTCATGCGTAGGATCAAACGGCTTTTGGAACTCTGGATCTATCTTAAGTAACCAGTTGAAGTAATAGGCATCACCCTTTGCCTTGCGAAAATCTCTTACTTTTTTAATGCCTGCGAGTATTTCTTGTGCGACCAAAGCAGGATCATTGACGATGATCTGATAACGCTGCTGAGCCTGCGCACCCAAGGTTTCACCGATGAATTGATCAATTTGCAGGAAGTAGTCTTTGGCACTCTCTGGGCCGGTAAAAATCAAAGGAAACGGGAGATCCTGATTATCAGGATGCAACAATATCCCTAGTAAATATAAAATTTCTTCGGCCGTCCCCGCCCCGCCCGGAAACACCACAATCGCGTGCCCAATACGAACGAAGGCCTCCAGGCGTTTTTCGATATCCGGCAAAATAACAAGGTCGTTGACGATAGGGTTAGGCGCCTCGGCTGCAATGATGCCTGGCTCGGTGATTCCCAAATAACGACCGCGACCAAGACGTTGTTTTGCATGCCCTATCGTCGCCCCTTTCATCGGCCCCTTCATCGCACCTGGGCCGCATCCGGTACAAATATCCATGCCACGCAATCCTAGGTGATAACCGACCTGTTTGGTGTAGTCGTACTCAACACCAGAAATAGAATGCCCACCCCAGCACACGACCAGATTGGGATTAACCTGAGGCTGCAGCAAATTGGCATTGCGCAGGATATGAAAGACCGCGTCACTGACGCCTTCAGTTGTGTTCAGATCAAATTTAGGGTTATCCTCAATCTCACCGTGCAAAAATAAAATATCCCTTAACACCGCAAACAAATGTTCCTGAATACCCTTAATCATTACTCCGTCGACAAAGGCGTTAGCCGGTGCGGCCTTAACGTCTAGCTTGATGCCGCGTTCGCGCTGAACAATACTGATTTCAAAGCTTTTATATCTCTCCAGCAATTCTTTGCCATCATCTAAGCCACTACCACAATTTAATACGGCGAGTGAACAACTACGGAACAATTGATATAGCCCACCATGGCTGGTATCTAACAGCTTTGCGATTTCGGCCTTAGATAAAACCTCCAAGCGTCCGTCCGGTGCAATTTGAGTATCGATTACCTGGTATGTCATTTTTTATCGCCTCTCTTGTTGGCTCTTTTTGTTTTACTTTTCTGATTGCACTATTCAACTAGCAGTGGACTGTTTTTTAGTCAGTGCATCAATCACTAATTGAGGTATTTTATTCGTCGCTAGTTTTAGTTCCTTGTTGAGTATCGCGCCTTTCGGGTCGTTCTTCAAGGTGCAGAGCAGTAATTCTGGCCACGCGTGCTCCTCCGCAGACAATCCCACCCAACCATTTCGCCCAGAATGTTTAACTGCATACAAGGCGATATCAGCAATATCTATCACTTCTTGCCAACTAATGGCGCGTGGATGCGCTGTCACGAAAGGAAAGCAGGCAAAACCAACCGAACAAGTCTGCTGAATCAGCAAATCACCGTCCAGTAGAAAATTTTTCTCCGCTACCACCAAACGCACACGTTCCGCTAAACCTGCGGCTATTTCTCTGGAAGTACCACGCGCCACGATTAGAAACTCCTCGCCGCCCCAGCGTATCAAGTAATCGGTATCACGAAACACCTGTTGCAGACGCTCGCGAATTTGCACTAATACAGCATCACCCGCAGCATGCCCATATTTATCATTAATCTGCTTAAAGTGATCCAAATCCACCAAAAACATGAGCAGATCCGCGTCCTTGGGAATTCTATTTACATCCGAGGAATTGAGCTGATAATTGCGAGTACATAGCGCCACATCGTTTTCTATGTTTTGTATCAAAAATCGTCGATTTTTAAGCCCCGTCAATGGATCGGTCAAGCTGGTTTCCTCCAACTCTTTTAAGGCTCGCTCCAATTGAATCTGCGTTTTTTGTAACTGATCATGCGCGTGTGCATTATCAAGCGCAATAGCACCGTACGCGCACAAGCTTCTAAAGATAAGCCGCTCACGCTCACCATATGTGCCTGCATTTTTCGATTGTATGGCAATCACTCCTAGCGCGCGATCCGCAATAATTAAGGGGCCAAACAAGCTAGCTTGCGGACTCGTTGCGAACTCATCGGACTGACATACCAACTCATCCCTTAGCATGATGCACGATGCAGCATTACGCGCATTGTTGTCACTTCGCGATAAAGTCGGCGCTATGGCTATATCATTTTCCACACAATAGGACAACTCAAGTTCACCACTGTTTGCCGATATCAACCAGATGCATAAATCTGCAGCCCCAAGTAAACTCCCCAAATGTCGCTGCAAGCTTTGACAGACATTTTTAAAGTTCAGGTCTGCGGTAATCTCTTGTCCCACTTTCGCCAAAAGTTTTAAAGTCTGTGAAGTTTCCAGTGAAGCAGTCGCCATTTGTTGGTGATGTACTGCTTCTGCTTTGGCACGCTCGGTCTCGTGCCTTACTTCCATTAAGGTTGCCCAGTTTTCAGCTTGCTTATTCCGCTCGCAACGATCTGCCGCAATCGCTTGTTTTGCAAATACAAACGCCTTCTGTCCCTCTTGCACTGCTGACCAAGCTTCTGCCAGCGACAATAGCAGTGTTGCTGGTGCCTGCCATCTTTCGAGGCTACTTCCAACACTGAGTGCCTCTTCGAGATAATGGATAACCAGATTCGGAGCGGCAATCTCAAACGAACACGGCAACTCATGGCGACCATGAATTTCGGCGAGTGCCACACGTAAATCGACCTGTAAAACATCACCAGACAACTCAAAAATCAAGCTGCGTGCTTCATCGATGGCACTCAACGCAGCCATTGGTTCTCCAGCCGCAGCCAAAGCACGGGCCTGGCTAATCAAATGTTCAGCCAGATTGCCTCTCGAGCCAGAGGCTCGATACAAAGCAATCGCGGTATCAAAATAGCCGGCGGCTTGTTTCGGCAGGCCTCGCAACAGCAAGGTACTTCCCAATTCAGCGTGTGCAATCGCCGTATGTATTCCATGATTGCTCGCGATCAAGCCCTGGAGCGACTCTTCCAAAACTTGCTGACTTTGTTCTAGCCGATTTAAGTGCCGTAACAGCTCACCAAAGCGCATCAGGCTAAACGCAATCATCAAAGGCCACTCAGTTTTCCGAGCACGTGTCACAGCCCAGTCGTAAGAAGTAGCTGCAGCATCGAAATCACCTAGCTTTTGCAGCCCGACCCCCGCGTTGCAGGCGGCCATGATGGCTAGTCGTATCAAGCCTGCCTGTTGCGCTAATTCACTGGCTTGCGAATAGAG
Source organism: Undibacterium sp. Ren11W (assembly GCF_049340485.1). Classification (NCBI taxonomy): domain Bacteria; kingdom Pseudomonadati; phylum Pseudomonadota; class Betaproteobacteria; order Burkholderiales; family Oxalobacteraceae; genus Undibacterium; species Undibacterium sp. Ren11W. The sequence continues at coordinate 275,821 of NZ_JBMPPB010000004.1, read as the reverse complement.
CACAGCTGACCTAGCCACCTCAGTGGTAAATAACAATTCAGCTTGCGCGGCCGCAATCAACGCCGCCAGGGCTGGATGTTTAACATCATTAGCACTGACTAACAAGGACATCAATTGTTCACGCGCCTGCGTCGGCTCAGAAAAAGCTAAAAGATAAATATGCCATGCCTGTGCCAGCAATATGCGTAACAATTCATTGCCATGTTCAAAATGACTTAACGCGGAACTGCTCGCGTTCAGAGCGCGTTTCATGTCACCTTGCTCGAGGGCGATCACGCTCTCCACCAAATAACTATCGCCATCACCAATCACATCACTCTGCGACACAAAACCCAGCCTTGCATCACATAGAAATTGTTCTGCAGATTTAAAATCTCTCGATAAGGCGGCTATTTCTGAGCGCGTTAATGATAGACGGCCTAGCAAAATACAATATTGATCAGCAGGCAGAACGCAGGAGCCGATTAGAATCTCAGCTTCATCTAGAAAAAGCAGAGATTGTTGACTATCGAATTGACGCAAATACCAAGCAAGTGAGGCTAAAACCTTGACCTTAGGAGCTCCAGCCAAAGCACTTAACTCAGGACGAAGACGACTTATCTCATCGTTCAGTGCATATAAATTCATGGTGTTGCCATTCGAGATCTTAAAAATTGAGTTTGAATTAGAGATAATTGAAAGTTAAATTAAAGATGATTATTATGCACTCAAACAAGTATCTCTCCTAACACTTCGCGTTGCAGATTACTGCGCAGGCTCAAGGAAAACCTGGGTAAATTCAGAAAAAATGAATCCCTAGTTTCGCGCCTCGCAAAAATATATTTAACAATTACTTGTGGCATTCAGCAATGCTCTATATACTTCGGCTCCTCAGACGCGGGGTGGAGCAGTCTGGCAGCTCGTCGGGCTCATAACCCGAAGGTCATAGGTTCAAATCCTGTCCCCGCAACCAAACATTTAAAGCCGTTGATTTTTAAAAAAATCAACGGCTTTATCGTTTCTCGCGATCAACTACTTTCACTTATAAAGCCAATTTAATCGAACATGAGAGATGTCAAGGATTACACTACCTTAGAGTTACCTGGACTGGACCTTTCCGCCCTGCCACTTCCGTCGCAAATAGAAAAAAGAACTAGCCCAACACGCAATGTCAAAGGAAAACTGACATCATACAGTCAGCTCGATTTACTTGAACCATTGGGCCAGAATGACCAAACCGGTTTGCCCGTATGGTCTAACGATCCCCAACTAGATCAAACCGGACTACCAGTCTGGCAGCCGATCTAACAATCAAACAAGAGGATTTAGACGCGATTACTTTTCAAAAAAAATTTTCTGAAATCTAATTTTCCGCGAAAAATCCTTGCTGCACCTGGTACACATCAAACAATAAGCGCTGGTGGATGCCTAGCGCAACTGCTAGACTTCAATGCTGAAGTATCCACGTTTTCCTCTCTACACAGAATGCACTTCATGACCTCAACCTTTTCCAGTTTAGCTCTTACACCTGAGCTGATCCGCAATCTCGATAGCCTAGGCTATACCCAGATGACGCCGATACAAGCAGCTAGCCTGCCTATAATACTGGAACAACGTGATCTCATCGCACAAGCAAAAACTGGTAGCGGAAAAACCGCAGCGTTTGGAATAGGGATACTGGCAAAACTTAATCCCAGCTATTTTGCCATTCAGGCGCTCGTAATATGCCCGACTCGCGAACTGGCCGATCAAGTTTCCAATGAAATACGTAGACTCGCTCGCTTTGCTGAAAATATCAAAGTGCTGACCCTTTGCGGAGGCACTCCTATGCGTCCCCAGATGGCATCACTAGAGCATGGTGCACATATCGTAGTAGGCACGCCTGGCCGGCTGCTAGATCATATAGGTCGTGGCAGCATCAAACTTTCTACTGTCCAAACTTTGGTGCTAGATGAAGCCGATCGCATGGTCGACATGGGATTTTATGAGGATATCGTAGGCATTGTTGCTGCATGCTCGCCACGCCGTCAAACTTTACTATTCTCCGCCACCTACCCTGACAACATTCGAAAAGCCAGCGAACAATTTTTGCGTGAGCCCGCCGAGATCAAGGTCGAGAGTCAACACGCAACCAGTCAGATTGAACAAATCTTCTATGCTGTAACACCAGAGAACCGAAATGCGGCTGTCGCTCAATTACTCAAGCACTTTCGCCCAGTTTCCACCCTCGCGTTTTGCAACACCAAAATTCATTGCAGGGAATTAGCCGAAGAACTGCAACAGCAAGGGATTAATGCACTGGCATTGTATGGTGATCTGGAACAGCGGGAACGAGATGAAATCTTGGTTTTATTTTCCAATCAAAGTTGCTCGGTATTAGTCGCGACGGATGTCGCCGCACGAGGGCTGGACATACAAACGTTGGGCGCGGTAATCAACGTCGATGTATCGAAAGACACCGAAGTCCACATCCATCGCATCGGTCGCACTGGGCGTGCTGGTGAAAAAGGACTGGCACTTAGCTTGGCTGCGGCCAATGAAAAAAAATGGGTGAAACTGATCGAGGAATATCAAAATGCGCCAGTGCAATGGCAAGACCTCGATCAATTAACTATAGACTCTGAAGATACATTGCAAGCGCCAATGACCACCATCTGCATTATGGGCGGAAAAAAAGACAAACTGCGCCCCGGTGATTTATTAGGTGCATTAACAGGCGACGTTGGTCTAAGCAAAGAGCAAGTTGGGAAAATCAATGTTTTTGAGTTTATGACCTACGTTGCTATTGATAGACATGTCGCCGACGACACCTTAGATCGTCTTAGTCGCAGCAATATCAAGGGCCGGCAATTTCGCATGCGCATTGTTTGGTAAGTCTACAGGCTAACAGCTCCTAATTTTTTCAATGATGAAACTGGTATGATCCATTGATCAGGACGTCACCAGTTCGACTACATTGAGATGAGCTCCAACACACTTTGTACGTTACAATTAATGACTCTATAGAGCGACGTTCCCTTACTCAGCCGCCCCTGCAACGAAGAACACCACATGATTCGAATTTTAATCGCCGACGACCACACCATTATGCGAGAAGGCTTAAAACGCATACTTGAAGGCGTAGAGGATATACAGGTAGTTGGAGAAGCGGTTGACGGGCACGACACTTTAGAGAAGGCCAGACTAGGTAATTTTGATGTATTACTGATGGATCTTTCCATGCCGGGGCGTAGCGGAGTAGATTTAATCCGTCAAATCAAAGATGAGATGCCTAAATTGCCGATCCTTGTGTTGACCATGCACGAAGAGGAGCAATACGCGGTACGTACCATACGTGCCGGCGCACGTGGTTACCTGACCAAAGAAAGCGCGGGAACACAGTTGGTCACGGCATTACGAAAAGTGGCGTCTGGCCGTCCTTACATCAGCATAGAGGTTGCCGAGCAATTGGCGATGTCAGCGATGCCAGCCGACAATGAACATCCACACTCACTCTTGTCGGATCGTGAATTTGAAGTATTTGGCTATTTGGTCAAGGGAAAATCGATTACCGAAATCGCCGAGCTTTTGCATTTGAGCGTCAAAACGGTCAGCACCCACAAAACACGCATTATGCAGAAAATGGATAGAAATACTCTCTCCGACCTTGTGCAATATGCCGTTGCCCATAATCTGATATAAATATTTTCTGCCCGTGCGTCATTTTTTTCGCACGCATGTGTAGGAAAATTCCTACACACCCATCCCAAAATCCCACACTTTAAATCAGCAAACCCTGATTTAAATCAAAGCACCCATTGGCGATAATGTCGGTACGCAAAAAATATTGCGACACCCACACTATTGAAAATCGCCCACATGAACTTGTTTATCGTTGAAGACTCGCCGTACATACAAAACCGCTTGATACGGTTTGTAGAAGAACTGCCAGATATTCATGTGGTTGGGGTCTGTGGAGAAGTGCACGCTGCCTATGTCGAGATTCTCGCTAGCGATGCCGAAGCCATGATACTTGATGTGCAATTAAGCGATGGAAATGGATTACAACTACTCAAGAACATCAAACTCAGTAAGCCTGAGATTAAAGTTGTCGTTTTAACTAATCACGCAACGGAAGCCAATCGGATGCAAGCGCTACGCGCTGGTGCGGACGGTTTTTTAGATAAATCTACAGATTTCGAACAAATACCACGCATTTTGCATGATTGGCAACAATCTACACTTCCCCAGAATCTGAATTAACCATTTACCCAAAGGTCGATACCATGTCCGCTATTTCTACACCAGCAAGAACGACAGATTTGCCAGCAGTCGCCGTCAACTTCCCTTTGCTATCGAATGACGCGGGATGGCGTTGCCAAGGGAGTTTATGGTCAACATTGCATGAAGTGTGTGAATTACTTCACATAGCGACCCCGGCCAATTCAAACACCGAAGATGCTTTATTCCAGCACGTGCGTTACAAGGCTGGTCAGAGAATTCACACTATCGGTCAGCATTTTGAGAATCTCTACATCGTTAATTCTGGCTTTCTTAAGACAGTCTTAATCGATGAGTATGGTAATGAACAAGTCCTCAGCTTCCCTATGAAAGCGGATCTCTTGGGTATCGATGCCATTTATACCCAACGTCACGCCTCCGAGACTGTGGCTCTTTCAGATTGCGATGTTATTTTAGTTCCTTATAAAACGTTTTCGGCGCTCGGTCGTACTTACGTAGAATTAGAGCAGGCAATGTTTAGTGCGATGAGTCGAGAACTGGTGCGCGAACAAGCCATGATCAGCATGCTAAGTGCTCTGAGCGCAGAAGCCAAAGTGGCGCGTTTTCTTACTAATTTGGGTGAACGTTTCGGCCAGTTGGGCTACTCAAGCAAGGTGTTTAACTTACGAATGACACGCCACGAGATAGGAAGCTATCTCGGATTGACACTAGAAACCGTCAGCCGCACACTTTCGGCATTTAATGAATTAGGCTTAATCACGGTAGATCAGCGACAAATCGGCATCATCGATCCAGTATCATTAAAAGCCTTACGCCGCCTGCCTCCAGCCAAGTCACGTAACAAAGTGAGTAAAATAGTGAGTGAAAAGATGAGCGAAAAAGTTTCGGCACTGGTAGCCAAAAATCTTCTACCTCAATGGACACCAGAACTGGCCAGTGCCTTGAATTAATTAATTCACAATTTAAAAATAAGCTACCATTGACGCACAAAAGTATTTTGCCTAGCTCAAAAGGGGAAAACATGTCATACAAAACCATACTGGTGCACGTGGACGAATCTAGTCGCTCCGATATAAGGGTGCGCATTGCATCCGAATTAGCCAAAAATGAAGAGGCTCATTTAATCGGCTCCGCCGTGACAGGCGTCTCACGCTTCATCTACCAAGACGGTAACATCAGTGCAAGTGACCCGAATCTGGCGATACACTTAAAATTTCTACGCGAGCGCGCAGAAAAAGCCATCATTGGATTTAAAAACGTCGCGCGCGAATTAGGCGTCAACTCGTACGAGAGTATGATTTCCAATGACGAAGCTGGTGGCGGTATCGGCTTGCTGGCTCGTTACAGCGATTTGGTAGTGCTAGGTCAGACCAATCGAGATGAACCATCCCCCTCTATATTGTCTGACTTTCCAGAGTATATTGTGATGAATTCTGGTCGCCCAGCCCTAATTATTCCTTACGCCGGAGATTTCACTAGTGTCGCGAAACGCCCTCTGATCTCATGGGATGCCAGCCGTGAATCTACCCGTGCGGTAACGGATGCTATCCCTTTGCTTAAGCGGGCCGATCTGGTGCAGGTCGCACTATTTAACCCTAGCTCAAAGCCCGATGCTCATGGAGAACAGCCGGGCGCTGATATCGCCTTGTTCTTAGCACGTCACGGCATTAAAGTGGAGGTCTCGGTGCATAAGACCTCGACCGACATCGGTAATGCGATTTTGTCTTTATCTCACGACTTAGATAGTGATATGTTAGTAATGGGCGGCTATGGCCATTCGCGCTTCCGCGAAATGATCATGGGCGGGGTCACTAGAACTATTTTAGAGAGTATGACAATACCGGTATTCATGTCACATTAAAACTAATTGCCGACCAAGCATCAAAAGGCGCCAGATCTGGTGCCTTTTTTATTTACTGCATAGACTAATGTACTTCGATATTTTTACTTACGGCGAAACCTCGCGCAAATATCCAGACATGACGAGAAAACCGACCTAGAATACGTCCTTCCTTACGAGCGACATTCGCACTGCCGCTACACTTATCTATGACGACAACGACACCAAAAGAACTCAAACGAGCAGCCTGGATTAGCTTTTCACTCTTGCTCTTATCTATACTAATGTGGTCTAACAAGGCCCGCCTCAGCATATTCCAAGTGCCGGCCGCCCTGCCACTACATACGGCGCTAGAAACTGCAACGATCGTTATTTTTTCGTCGGTTTTTATTGTTTGCTGGAACGCTTTCGATGAGATCAGGAAAAAAAGTAGTGTGATACTGGCAGTGGCTTTTTTATGCACTGCAATCTTCGGCTTTTTTCATGCCATCAGTTTTCAAGGAATGCCTGGCTTTCTTAGCGCAAATGATATGCATAAGTCGCTAAGTTTCTGGCTACTATCGCGCACCATCGTTACCGTCACGTTACTTGGACTGGCAATCAACTTCGGTGATACTCCGGTCTCTCCAAAAAAATCGCTGCGTTTTCTGATTGGCGGAATATTCCTAACACTTGCGAGCTCCCTCGTCATTTTCATCAAACCTGAGTATTTACCGAGCAGTTATATAGAGGGTACTGGTCAAACCGCATTTAAAATTAACTGCGAAATTATCATTGTCATCATCAACACCATTACAGCCTTTATCCTGTTTACCCAAGCTCGCGCCTTCCCTATAGCAACATCGGGCGAGCACTTACAAATCAAACGAGCCCATTTGTTTTTAGCTAGCTCCATGATCGCGATGTCGGAAGTATATTTCTCCTTGTACATCAATGCGAACGAAATATTTGTCGTAGTCGGACACGTTTTTCAGCTAATGTCAGCACTGGCAATCTACCGCAGCATGGTCGCAATAAACATCCACGGACCTTATACAACCTTGTCCGACGCGAGCAAACAATTAGTCGAGACAACCGAGAAATTGCAACGCCATAAAAGACGACTGGCTGGCATCATAGAAACCGCGATCGACGGCATTATCACTATCGATGAAGATCACAAAATGATCTTGGTCAACCCTGCAGCTGCTGCTCTTTTTGGGAATACCGTCGAGGGATTAACTGGCCGCTCGCTCAGTCAGGTTATACCTGACAGACACCGGGCAGCACATGGCGCACACGTCAAAAAATTTGGAGATACTGGTGTTACCAGGCGAAAAATGGGAAGCGATTTTGATGATTTTTATGTAACTGGCTTGCGATCTGACGGGATCGAGTTTCCTATCGAGGCATCTATTTCCAGTCTGATGGAAAATGGGCTACGCTATTACACCGTGATCTTTCGCGATATTACAGAAAGAAAACTTGCAAAAGAAAAAATCGCACAAAATCACACTCAGTTGAGCCAACTATCCTCGGCATTGCAAAGCATACGGGAAGAAGAGCGCAAACATATCGCGAGAGAATTGCATGATGATTTGGGACAACTGCTAGCAGCCTTACGTATGGATTTATCGCTTTTACAAAGAGATAGTCTAATTAGCGAGAAATCACAAAAAACCATCGCTAGCATGGATCAATTGATACTAACGTCTATTACCACTCTGCGGCGCATCGCTACCGATTTACGCCCGCGCGCGTTGGACGAAGGGGGCTTGTTTTTCGCGCTACAGAAATTAAAGAAAGATTTTTCACTCAGACACGGAATCGATTGCGAATTGCTCGCCAATGAAGAACAATTGATGCTGGACGATGCTCACAGTACGGCTATCTTTAGGATTATTCAAGAATCCTTGACCAATGTAGCGCGGCACGCGAAGGCAAGCGAAGTACAAATAGAATTTAGCCGTAATCTTGAATTGCTTAAATTTAGCATTAACGATAATGGCCAGGGTATAGAGGAAACGGACATGCATAAATCTCGCTCATTCGGACTGGTAGGTATGCGCGAGCGGGTTAAGGCGATGCAAGGTCAATTTGAGCTTAGCAGCGTGCTCGGCGAAGGCACTAACCTAAAAATTAGTATTCCTCTATCGAAAGATATCGGCGACAGTAACAATTTCCGACAAGAAATGTAATAGACATAGCGCATGCCCCAAAATCAGTGTAGTCTTTCGCTAGTCACTACCTAGGATTGCATCATGTCTATTACCGCCTTGAACACTGGTCTTTCTGGACTAAAAGCCTATCAGGGTGCGCTTGACAGCAGCGCCCATAATATTGCCAATGCTAACACCGCTGGATTCGTGCCACAGCAGGCTCAATTTCAAGAATCAAAAACAGGTGGTGTGGTCGTAAACATTAGTAAAGAAGGAAGTTTGGCAGCGCAAACGACCGCAGCTGAAACGCCTAACACCAGTGCTGAAGATAGCGGCACAGACCTTGCAAAAGAATTAGTGAGCTCGATACAATCTCAATTGGGATTCGATTTTTCCGCAAAAATCGTCAAGACTGCCGACGCACTACTAGGCACGGTGATTGACATTAGCGCCTAATTTTCCAGCGAACGAAGTGCTGAACTAAGCATCTCCGACGACCTTCTACGTTTTTTTCATACTCCAACTCGACTACGCAGTCTCCATGCGCCCTGCAGCTCGATGTTGGCTGGAAACCCGCATGGATAGTGCGTGATAGGTCTACATCTGAAAAAACTTGATGATTCACTCACCCTCCAGCACATTTCACTACCAATAAATATTCTCTATCACATCGGGGTTATGCACAAAAACCCTGGCATGTCTTGCATATCGAAATGCCACAACCCAAACAAAGCGATCAGTATCAGGATCGCGGCGCTGGTACCTCGAACGACACCAAAGTAGCGCGCGTTTGGATTCCATTTATGCAGGCTTTGCACAAATAAGAGATGCGGCAAAGCTGCCAGCCCAAACAACAACATCAACAAGGCACCAGAATAAGCATCGCCTGATAGGAACGCAAATGGAGCGATACCAAACAACAGGCCACAAGGTAAACAGCCCCAGCTCATCCCCACCAATAATGGAGAAGCAGCGCCAGTGAGCATGCCTGGCAGAAAGGCGCTGGCGAGGCGCTGCACAAAGTTGCCCACTACCTCAAAAAACATCAGAGCGGGTCTAAGCCCAAGTAAGCGAAAACCAAGCAACAGCAATGCCAGGTTACCCATAACATAAAAAATCTGTTGTAGCGGCAGATAAGGCTGAGCGATCACACCTGCGGCGCCCATAGCGCCGAACACAGCACCAATCAACATATAGGTCAACAAGCGACCGCTATGCAGCAAGAATTGATAACGCAGCGTATTAGCCGCTGGTTTACTCTTGCAAGCACTAGAAGTAATTGGGATGCGGCTATTGGCAATCGGTATTACTTTCATCCCAGTACGCGCACTCGCATTTTGAGAAAGTAAGGACGAGATTCCTCCGCACATGCCTACGCAATGCACACCACCTATAGCGCCTGCGCTCAATGCAGCAAGAGCCAACGGCAAGGTAATCAAAGGTAAATTCTCACATGAGACGAGGGTTGCCGTGCACTCCCGGCGTGTGCGTTTATGCTACTCCACGCCAAATGAGTTAGTCTTGTTTTGGCATGGCATTTGGAGAGGTAACAATACATAGGGTGGAAGTGAGGCCTTGGAGCCAGGGTCTAAAAACGACGAATTAACCCGTCTAAAATACCAAAAGCTAGTCTATTTAAGATCGGATGATTCTCCACTTTTTAACTTTAAGATTTGGCAAACTTATCGAGATTTTTGTACCAATAAGGCAGTCAATGCACTAGATAGAATTCCTAACAACCAAAAAGCAAAAAAACCTATCGTGTACGCTCCCAACGCATGAACCTTGATACGTTCATCCAGAACGATCAATTCCATAGGATCAACCAGACTAAAAAATAGGCCAGTTGCTACACACGCCATCAAAAATGCGGGCCACAAAACGATCATTAATATCGAGCGTAACTGTGGATTGGTATTGGTAGAATTGCTGTTGTTCAAATTCTGTCTCCTTCTAATGGTTATTTATTTCAAAACCAAGGAGCCGCCTCTATTTCGCTGCAGCTAGATGCGCTTGCCTTTGCTCTGGCTCGAACCAATCGCCAGTTAAACGCCACTCCGTGGTCTCAACTTTGACGTGCAATAATTTTACCGCGGCTATCGATAGATTTGATGATAAATTCAAATCCCCCTCATAACTACCTGCTTGTATTTGGCGCATAGGCAATCGACGAATCACTTCAGTAACTGAAGATGTTTTTTTATCGGCACTGGCAAGACTCACCTGCACCGTATCAGGCATCGTTTGATTTGCGGCTAACTGCATCTTTAGCTTGCCCGCAGCCAAGTCCAGTGTAATGGTAGCCGAAAGTGCCAGTGCACGTGCCCTGGCATCGCGTTGTATATCCTTATTAATCATCAAGCCTTGCTTGTAATAATCCTCGGCAACCACCTTATCCGCCCCTCTAAAGGCGATCATGCCGGTAAACAAACTGGCACAAACCACGATCAAAGGACCGCCGACTACAAGAAGTAACCACGGCTCCTTATACCAGATATCTTTTTTTGTCTTTTGTTGCAGTAATATCGAATTCATATTTTTCCCTATTTCGGTACCAAAAATACCGCTTTTTCGGTCACTGTGATTTTTGGCACGTTAATATCCTGAATCACAAAACGTATTCGGTTTGAACCGACCTCGGCAACACCCGCAGGTATACGAACGCGTACTGGAAACGGAATAACCGATGCTGCCGGCACGTCGATTTCGGTCTGATTGACAATTTCAATTCCCTGAGCGCCTTTCACCGAAATCAAATACTTATGGGCTTCTTCATGCGAGTTGGTAATCTGTAAGCGATACACGTTCTCAATCGCTCCTGTATCGGTCACTTTAGGCATACTACGGTCGCGCATCACATCAACCTTAAGTGGAACGTGATAGGCCAAGGACAGGGCTGCAGCCAAAATAATCACACCGAGTATGCTGCCATAAATCAGGGTGCGCAAACGGAACACACGTCGCCACATAGCTTTATTATCGAGTTTGCGCTCTAGTGCGTGGTCAGTGGTATAGCGTATTAAACCTGGTTCGTAACCCATTTTGTCCATGACCTGATCGCAGCCATCAATACATAGACCACAAGCGATACATTCATATTGCAAGCCCTTGCGTATATCGATGCCCGTCGGGCAGACCTGCACACATATGCCGCAATCGACACATGAGCCTAAGCCCTCAGCCTTAAAATCAACTTTTTTATTGCGTGAGCCACGTGGCTCTCCACGTGCAGTGTCGTAAGTGACGATTAAAGTATCTTTGTCAAACATCGCACTTTGGAAGCGCGCATACGGACACATATATTTACATACTTGTTCACGCATAAAACCGGCATTGCCATAGGTAGCAAAGCCGTAAAACAAGATCCAAAAATATTCCCAAGGCCCAAGTGTGAAAGCAAACACTTCTTGCGCCAATACATGAATAGGCGTGAAATAGCCAACAAAGGTAAATCCAGTCCAGAGCGAAAGCGCCAGCCAGGCTAGATGTTTAGCAGACTTCAGAGAAAATTTACGCACGGACATGGGTGCGTCATCTAGTTTGATACGCGCATTTCTATCACCCTCTATCTTCTTTTCTATCCACATGAAGATTTCGGTATACACAGTTTGCGGACAAGCATAGCCGCAAAATAAACGCCCTGCTATTGCAGTAAATAGAAATAGGGATAAGGCAGAAATAACTAATAGCACCGCGAGATAAATAAAATCCTGCGGCCATAAAACCAGTCCAAAAATATAAAATTTTCTAGTCGTCAGATCAAATAGAACGGCTTGCCTATCATTCCAATGTAACCAAGCCCCTCCATAAAATAAAATTTGAGTGAAAAATACCAACACCCAGCGCCACGAGGCAAACCAGCCTTTTTGTGAACGAGGATAAATCTTCCTACGCTCCTCAAACAACGCCATTTCGACTTCACTCATGGGCGCTGGGACTATCGGTATAATTTTCATTTTTCTATCAAACAATTCTGAATTACTTCTAATTTACGACTAATTTACTTCTCGACAGGTGCATTGGCAATCTGCTTGATTGCACCCGCTTCCGCTTGAGTAACAGCTACAGCAGAATTGTTCGATAAACCCCAGACATAAGCGGCCAGCAAATGTACCTTGGCATCACCCAACAAGGTTTTGTGAGCTGGCATCTGATTGCCGCGCCCCTTATTGATGGTTTCCATCACATTATCGATACCACCACCATAGAGCCATATTTTATCCGTCAAATTAGGCGCGCCCAATGCCTGCGTACCCTTCCCCTCCGCACCATGACATGCGGCACATGCCATAAATTTAGATTTCCCCAATGATGCTTTAATAGGGTCATGCGCTGAATTAGATAAACTCATGACATAGTTAGCCAGATTACGTACGTCATCTTCGCTACCGACCGCAGCAGCCATCGGAGGCATTTGACCGTGACGTCCATTCAAGATACTAGTTTTTATGGTTTCAGGATCGCCACCATACAACCAGTCGCTATCAGCCAAGTTCGGGTAACCCTTACCACCTTGCGCATCAGAACCATGACATTGGGAGCAGGTATTTAAAAACAAACGTTGACCAATTTCCCTTGCCTGTTCATCTTTCGCAACGGCCGGAATATCCATATTCAAAAATTTATTAAATATAGGACCATATTGCTGTTCACCATCTTTGACTTCTTTTTCGTAAGCGCCGACTTGACTCCAGCCAAAACGCCCTTGAATACTACCCAAGCCTGGATACACGATTAGATAACCGACCGCATAAATGATAGTGAGATAGAACAACCACATCCACCAACGTGGCAGCGGATTATTTTGCTCCATCAAATCCGTATCCCACACATGCCCTGTTGTTTCCGCTGGCAATGGCTTACCGTCACTACCCAGTTTTACCTTCACTTTGGATTGCGACCACAATAATAAAGCACAAGCCACAATACTGATGAGCACGGCGACCGCAATCGCAATACTCCATCCTTCGTTAAAAAAATCTGCCATGACTATTTCCCGTTATCGTTATCAATTGGCATGCGCCCTATTTTTTCAAAGCGCGCTTTATTCTTTGAGCTGAAGGCCCAATAAATAATGCCAAGAAAAACCACCATGCTAACCACCGTCACTATGCTGCTGAGTATCGTGAAATTCATATTTACTCCCTAAAAAGTGATCAATGCGCTTTAATTCTTGTTTTTAATTGCAGTACCCAAAATCTGCAAGTAAGCAACAACTGCATCCATTTCAGTCTTATCTGTCAGCTCAGATGCAGCCTCTTTGATCTGCTGCTCGGTATACGGCACACCCAGTGTTTTCATGGCCCGAAATTTCGGGGTAATCTCTGCTGGATCCAACTTAGTTTTTTCCAGCCACGAATACGCAGGCATATTCGATTCTGGAACTACTGAACGAGGATTATTCAAATGATCGCGATGCCAGGTATCGCTGTAGCGCCCGCCAACACGTGCCAAATCAGGACCAGTACGCTTACTACCCCATTGAAACGGGTGATCATAAACAGACTCGCCAGCAACCGAGTAATGTCCATAACGCTCAGTCTCAGCGCGGAACGGACGTATCATTTGCGAGTGACAGGCATAACAACCTTCACGCAGATAAATATCCCTACCCGTCAATTGCAGTGCCGAATATGGTTTCATTCCTTCGACCGCTTCGGTCGTTGATTTTTGAAAAAACAAAGGAACTATTTCAACCAGACCACCCACGCTGATGGTTAAAATCACCAGCACAAGTAACAAGCCAACATTACGTTCAATTAAATCATGTGTAAAATTTCGCATCAGTATTCTCCTGTTGATTTCACTGACTCAAGCATGTGCTGACACATGAGGCAAGGCTGGAATCGCATTATTTACTGGCTTGGCAGCCATAATAGTTTTTGCGACGTTATACGCCATGATGATCATGCCACTCAGATACATCAAGCCACCAACCATACGAATCACGTAGTAAGGGAACGTTGCCTTCACACTTTCGATAAATGTATAAGTCAGAGTGCCATCTTCATTCACTGCGCGCCACATCAAACCTTGCATCACACCCGCGATCCACATAGACGCGATATACAGAACCACACCGATGGTAGCTATCCAGAAATGAATCTCGATCAAACGCTTGCTGTACATTTGCGTCAACCCAAACAAACGAGGAATCAGATAATACAAACTACCCATAGTGATAAAACCCACCCAACCTAAAGCGCCGGAATGCACGTGACCTACGGTCCAGTCGGTATAGTGAGATAAGGCATTAACGGTTTTGATCGCCATCATCGGGCCTTCAAACGTAGACATACCGTAGAACGACAAGGACACGATCAAGAAACGCAGAATCGGATCAGAGCGCAACTTACTCCAGGCGCCAGACAAGGTCATGATACCGTTGACCATACCACCCCAAGAAGGTGCTAGCAAAATCAATGAAAATACCATACCGATCGATTGCGCCCAATCAGGCAAAGCGGTGTAATGCAAATGATGCGGTCCCGCCCACATGTAAGTAAAAATCAAGGCCCAGAAGTGAACGATAGAGAGACGATACGAATACACAGGACGCTCGATTTGCTTAGGAATAAAGTAATACATCATCCCAAGAAAGCCAGCCGTCAAAAAGAAGCCCACAGCATTGTGACCATACCACCATTGCACCATCGCATCCTGCACACCGGCATAAGCCGAATAGGATTTCACCAATGAAACCGGGATCGCTGCGCTGTTGACAATATGTAGTACCGCCACTGCCACAATAAACGCTCCGTAAAACCAATTGGCAACGTAGATATGCTCAACTTTTCGTTTTGCCAGCGTGCCAAAGAAAACAACGGCATAAGCGACCCAGACCAAGGCGATCAGAATATCGATAGGCCATTCAAGTTCGGCGTATTCTTTACCTTGGGTATAACCTAAAGGAAGTGAGATTGCCGCCGCCAATATGACTAACTGCCAACCCCAAAAAGTAAACTCCGCCAACCAACCAGCGAATAGACGCACGTTCGAAGTGCGCTGCACCACATAATAGGAAGTCCCCATCAGGGCACAACCGCCAAAGGCAAAAATAACGGCATTCGTATGCAAGGGTCGCAAACGGCCATAACTCAGCCAAGGAATGCCTCCTAAAAATTCTGGCCAGGCAAGTTGTGAAGCAATCAACACGCCAACAAGCATGCCAACAACGCCCCAAACTACTGCCATGACAGAAAATTGGCGTACAACACGGTAGTTGTAAGTATTTTCTTTAATTAAAGTCATGATCTCACTCGGTTGATAAAAGTATAGTTGAAGAATAGCAATTCAATGCTCAAGCTGTCTTGATACAAATCAAATACCGACAGCATAGCCCTAGCATTTACTGACTTTAGCAACATATTGAAAAATAATCACGTTTTTTCGACACAAAAAAAAAGACGACACATCCTGTGTCGTCTTTTTTTTGCTAAGAACTTAGCAAAAATAATGCTAAAGAATTTTTATTGCTGCGCCGAACTAGGAATTGCCAATGCAGATTTATTGATCACTACCTTGGATTTATCCTTCAAGGCTTCGACATAGGTATAAATATCCTGCTGCGCAACTGCATTAGCAATTTGTTGCCGCTCTGAGCTACGGCGAGTTGCATCTACCGCTCCAGCATTTACTTTAGCAATACGATAAACTGCATAACCAGAACCCGGCACATCGACACCAATAAAGGCAGGTAGTTTCTGAGCATCCGCCTTCATCACAGCGGAAAAAGCATCACCACTAATTCCCTGGTTCTTTAAACGTGAAATTACATTGGACTCAGCAAAGCCACTCACACTATCAGCCGCCTTAAGTGTGGCTAATTTTGATTCTCCAGCTTTCTTCGCTAACGCGGCAGCTTCGATCTGAATAACTTTGGCCTCGATTAAATTCTTCACTTCTTCCAAAGGACGCTTACTTGCCGCCTTATATTCCAGAACACGGCCAGCAATCAATGTTCTCGGAGCGACCTCAACTGCCTCAGTGTTATGTTTTTTCTTCAGCGAATCTTCGGAAAATATCGCTTTCAAAAATTTAGGATTATTTACCGGAACAGTCGCCGGAATCGCAGCACTAGGAAGGCGGTTTAAAGAGGCAACGGTTTCAATTTTTAAATTCAATTTATCCGCAACTGCTTTTAAGCTGTCCGATTGCTCGTACACCATATTAGTAAAAACTTCAGCTGACTCGGCATACAACTTAGCAGCTTTTTGCTTCTTGATATCAGCTGCAATTTGCCCCTTTACTTCATCTATTGCCTTGATAGCGGCCGGCTTAATCGCCGTCAACTGAATGATATGAAAGCCATAATCAGATTGAACCAAGTCACTGATTTCAGAGAGTTTCAGTTTATAGGCGGCATCTTCGAACGACTTAACCATCGCGCCTTTTGTGAAGAAGTCGACATCGCCACCACGCTCTGCAGAGCCGGAATCTTGTGAATTTTCTTTAGCTAATTTGGCAAATAGCTCAGGATTCTTACGCACTTGAGTCAACAAACCCTCCGCCTTGGCTCTTGCACTTTTTTGATCGGCTTCACTACTGTCTTTTTTAACTGAAATCAAAATATGACTTGCACGTCGAGACTCTTCTGTGGCGTACGCTTTTTTGTTTTGTTCATAGTGAGCCAGAATATCGGCATCAGTAACATTCACTTGCGCACCCACAGCTTCATCATTAAACACGACGTATTCAGCCTTGATCAACTCCGGAATCTCAAACTGATTTGAATTTTTTTCGTAATACGCCTTCAGCATCGCATCAGTGACTTTGACTTGCGCCAGATAGTCGCTACTTTTAAAGTCCATTTTTTGAACTTCACGCTCTTGCTCATAAATAGCAGAAATACGGTCAGCGACAGTTTTAGAAGAAAATGCAGTTCCTTGAACCGCACTCAATAACTGCTGCAAAGCCAAATCCTGACGCAATCGCTGCTCGTACATCGCTGGATTCATGCCTTGCGCCGCCAATAAACTCTTATAGCGACCAGTATCAAATCCACCGTCCGGCTTGGTTAAGCCTGGTGTGGATAAAATATTTTGCTGCAAACTTTGATCGCTGACCGACAAATGATTTTTTACAACCTCAACAGCGATCACTTTACGCGAGACCAACTCATCCAAAAGTCCTTGTTTGGCCTCTGGCGAACTAAGCATTTTGGAGTCGAACTGCTGACCGTAGGTCTGACGCAATCTATCCAATTGCTCACGCTGAGCAGAGTCAAACTCTTGTTGGCTAATCGTTTGACCAGCAACTGTTGCTACCGCAGTAGCGGCGCCATTGGAGCGAGTAAAACTCTCAATGCCAAAAAAAGCAAACGATGGAAAAATAATTAGCAGCAATAGAAGCTGCATGATGCGTTGGTGGGTACGAATATATTCAAACATGCTCAACCGATCACTATGACAAACTGATTCCGAATATGAAAAAAGGCGAACTCTCGTTCGCCTTTTAGATTTTGGCGGAGTGGACGGGACTCGAACCCGCGACCCCCGGCGTGACAGGCCGGTATTCTAACCAGCTGAACTACCACTCCTAATTTACTACTCTATGCTACTAGTGTTATGGTGGGCGCTGAGAGGCTCGAACTCCCGACCTAAGCCTTGTAAGGGCTCCGCTCTACCAACTGAGCTAAGCGCCCCATCATACGACACTAACAACATTGCGGCGCTTGTCACCGCGCCACGAAGTCCATTAGTTTACAGCATCTTTCAAAGCTTTGCCAGCTTTAAATTTAGGAACCTTAGCTGCTTTGATTTTAATTGCTTCACCGGTACGTGGATTACGGCCAGTTCTAGCGGCACGTTTGCCAACAGAGAAGGTCCCGAAACCGACCAGAGTTACCGTGTTACCTTTTTTCAAAGTCACTTTTACTGCACCGATCAAAGCATCCAAGGCGCGCGATGACGCAGCCTTAGAAATGTCGGCTGTTTTCGCAATATGATCGATTAATTCAGTTTTATTCACTTACGCCCCCTCACAAAAGTTTAACGTCGTAACGATGTCTTCGTATGCCTTGTTGGTCGTCCATCTATCACGGTAAGCAGAAAATCTGCATGCGGTATTAGATCAAGCAGTAAAGCATCGTGTCAAGTGTTTTACATAGTTTCTTTGCACTTCAAGAACATTTTTCTCGATAAATCAAAAGTATAATTTCAAAGTAATCAGCACACTTCGCACCGATCAAAAAACCCCTGCAATTTTTCTGGTAAAGACTGATCAGCGCAATTTGCGCCATCCCTTTTATTTTTACTTGGCACGATAAAATGAATTCAATTAAACGACTCGGCACTCCCCTCTCCCCAGCAGCGACCAAGGTAATGCTCCTTGGGTCCGGCGAACTAGGCAAAGAAGTCATCATCTCTCTGCAACGACTTGGAGTAGAAGTAATCGCCGTTGATCGCTACCAAAATGCACCAGGCCATCAGGTAGCTCATCGCGCCCATGTTATTGACATGACCGATGGCACAGCCCTGGCACAACTGATAGAGCTGGAAAAACCCGATCTGGTGGTGCCGGAAATTGAAGCCATTGCCACCACCACCTTAGTTGAACTAGAAGCGACCGGCAAAGTCCGCGTCATCCCCACCGCGCGCGCTGCCTGGCTGACAATGAACCGGGAAGGCATACGCAGACTAGCTGCGGAAACTTTGAGCCTGCCGACCTCAGCCTATCGCTTTGCAGATAATCTGCAAGAGTTGCAAGAGGCATGCGCGCAAATCGGTTTTCCGTGCATCATCAAACCTGTCATGTCTTCATCGGGAAAAGGACAATCCAAGATCGACCATGCAGGTGAAGTTCAGGCCGCCTGGGATTACGCGGCTTCCGGTGGACGAGTCAACGCAGGCCGCGTCATTGTTGAAGGTTTCGTCGATTTCGACTATGAGATCACACAATTAACAGTAAGAGCAATCGGCAAAGATGGCCAGATCGAAACCCATTTTTGCGAGCCTATCGGGCATGTGCAAGTACATGGCGATTACGTCGAGTCATGGCAACCACAAGCGATGCACGCGCGTGCTTTGGAGCGTGCGCGTGAAATCTCTAAAAAAGTCACCGATGATTTGGGTGGATTAGGATTATTCGGCGTTGAGCTATTCGTCAAAGACGAGATGGTTTGGTTTTCCGAAGTCAGCCCGCGTCCACACGACACCGGCATGGTTACCATGGCCAGTCAATATCAAAGCGAATTTGAACTACATGCAAAAGCTATTTTAGGTTTGCCTGTCGATGTCTCACTGCATACGCCAGCAGCATCGGCAGTGATTTATGGTCAGCACGAGCACGCAGGGATTGCCTTTGAGGGCGTAGCAGAAGCTTTACAAACGCCAGGGGTGGATATCCGCCTGTTTGGCAAACCAGAGTCTTTTAGCCGCCGACGTATGGGTGTCGCTCTGGCCAGAGCGACAGACACAGATACGGCACGAAATTTAGCAAAACAAGCTGCGGCCAAAGTAAAGCCAGTGATCGTGACTGAATAAGCCGAAGGCTATGTAAGTCGATATTGGGGCGATAAAATCGGTGATTAGCAACCGCGCGTCTCAATATCACCTATAGTTCAGCTTCCGACGCGAAATTAACGTTTAATTTTTACGACCTGTTTTATGATGAAATTTGATGTAGCAATTGTGGGTAGCGGCCTAGCCGGTTTATCAGTGGCACTGCATTTAGCAAAGACCCGCAAAGTTGCGGTGATTTCAAAGCGCACTTTATTAGATGGTGCCAGTGACTGGGCGCAAGGTGGGATCGCCGCAGTTTTGGACTCAGGCGATAGTCACGAACAGCATATTTCCGACACCCTGATCGCAGGCGGTGGCTTGTGCGACGAGAGTGCCACCCGCTACATTATCGAACATGGTCGGGAAGCGATTGATTGGCTGATAGCACAAGGTGTGCCATTTACGCGCGATGATGAGGCGGAACTTGGCTTTCATTTGACGCGCGAAGGTGGCCACAGCCAGCGCCGCATCATCCATGCGGCCGACGCCACCGGTCACGCGGTGCAAACCACCTTAGAGCAGCAAGTACGCAACCACCCCAACATCAGTTTGTTTGAGCATCATTATGCAATCGACGTCATCACCTCGACAAAAATCGGCGACAACAGCCTGCCACCGCGCTGCTTAGGCTTGTACGTACAAGATGTTAAAAGTGGCGAAGTCCACACCTTCAGCGCGCAGCACACCGTGATGGCAACTGGTGGTGCCGGCAAAGTCTATCTATACACTACCAATCCCGACACGGCCACCGGCGACGGCATCGCGATGGCGTGGCGCGCAGGATGCCGCGTCGCGAACATGGAGTTCATGCAGTTCCACCCGACTTGTCTGTATCACCCGTACGCCAAATCATTCTTAATTACCGAGGCGGTACGCGGTGAAGGCGGTCACTTAAAATTACCGCCCGAAGCTGGCAATGCAGCGGGTTCACGCTTCATGTTGGAACACGATGAACGGGTCGAGTTAGCACCGCGCGATGTGGTAGCCAGAGCCATCGATTTCGAGATGAAGAAACGCGGCCTGGATTATGTAGAACTCGACATCAGCCACAAGAGTCCGGAATTTTTAAAAGAACACTTCCCCACTATCTACGCACGCTGCCTGGAATTAGGCATAGACATTACCAAACAGCCGATACCGGTCGTCCCGGCTGTGCATTTCACTTGCGGTGGCATCGTTACCGACACCACGGGTCGCACCGATCTGCCAGGTTTATACGCGGTAGGCGAAACCGCTTACACCGGACTGCATGGCGCCAACCGTCTGGCCAGCAACTCTCTGCTTGAGTGCCTGGTCGTAGGCAAGGCCGCGGCCCTGCATATCGCAGAACAAGAACTGGTCTCCCTGCCCTACTTACCCGATTGGGATGAAAGCCGTGTTTCAGATGCGGATGAAGAAGTGGTGATTGCCCATAATTGGGACGAGTTGCGACGCTTCATGTGGAATTATGTAGGCATCGTGCGCACCACCAAACGTCTGGAGCGCGCCAAACACCGCATCAAATTA
Organism: Undibacterium sp. Ren11W; assembly: GCF_049340485.1. Classification (NCBI taxonomy): domain Bacteria; kingdom Pseudomonadati; phylum Pseudomonadota; class Betaproteobacteria; order Burkholderiales; family Oxalobacteraceae; genus Undibacterium; species Undibacterium sp. Ren11W. Next base: position 254,636 of record NZ_JBMPPB010000004.1, on the reverse strand, counting down.
CTCAAAGAAGAAATAGACGAGTATTACGCCAATTTCCGCATTAGCAATAACTTGCTGGAACTGCGCAATCTGGTCGAGGTCGCCTCCTTGATCGTCAACAGCGCATTGTCGCGCCGCGAGAGCCGGGGCTTGCACTTTAGCCGAGATTACCCCGATACCATGCCAAAAGCACTAGCGACGGTGCTATCACCTAAACGAAAAAAGTAAATCAGGAGTTTTAAAAGTGGCACCGCCAGCGCGCATATTCCATGCGCCTGCTGGCGGCACATGGCTCGAAACCCGCATGGATATTGCGCAAGCGGCCTATGCCCTATTTAATTTCTGGTGCGAATGCAGCAGAAGCTGTCACTGCATCAAGCTTAGATAATCCGCAAAGAGTAGTCGATTGCTCGAATATCCTTGGTCAAGCTGCCGATAGAGATGCGATCAACGCCAGTCTGGGCGATCGCTTGCACACTCGTCATATCAACTCCACCGGAAGCCTCCAGCAAGGCGCGACCAGCATTCAAATCCACCGCAGCGCGCATCATATCGGTACTGAAATTATCTAATAATATCGAAACAGCCCCAGCATGCAAAGCTTGCTGCAACTGCTCTAAAGTCTCTACCTCTATCTGTATCGTCACGCCAGCATTGAGAGACTTGGCTGCGCGCAAAGCCAGTTCGATACCGCCAGCTGCTGCAATATGATTTTCTTTAATCAAAATGCCGTCATACAAAGCCAGCCTTTGATTCTTGCCGCCCCCCACCCGCACCGCATATTTTTGCGCCAGGCGCAAACCCGGCAAAGTCTTACGCGTATCGAGTATCGCGGCAGAGCTATCCTTAGTAATATCCACATAATGATGGGTGGCAGTGGCTACGGCTGACAACATCTGTAGAAAATTCAAGGCACTGCGCTCAGCCGTGAGTAAGGCGCGGGCCGGTGCGACGATTTTACACACCACACTATCAGCGCGCATAAAATCACCTTCGGCATACTGCCAATCTAGGGTGATAGACTCATCCAAAGCTGCCATGACTGCATCAACCCAGGGCGCACCACAGAGAATTGCAGACTCCCTGACGATCACCTGCGCCTGCACGCGCTGAGTATCAGGCACAAGCAAACCCGTCAAATCGGCAGCACCAATATCTTCGTCCAAAGCGATGGCCACGTTGCGCTGAAAAGCAGCATGTAAATCATGGTCGAATGGTGCGAAACTGTTTTTTAAATTACTACTCATTTAATGGCTCATTTCATTATTCAGGTCTAGATACGCAAATCTTTGCATCTCTTGATACCCACTGCATTTGCTTGAACCAGCAGCAGTGTGCAAAATCTATGCGGGGCCTATGCCGGAAAAAAGTTTCTGTTCTTGTGCCAAATCAGAACCCGGACGCACATTCGCTTTCTTCGCCGCTGCAAAATCAAGCATACGATCGATACACAATTTGGCTTTTTTCCCGACGTTCGGATCGACAGTGATTTCGCCGCTACCAGTTTCCAGCGCGTGCAAGAGATTCGCCAATCCGTTCATTGCCATCCATGGGCAATGGGCGCAACTCTTACAAGTGGCACTATTACCTGCCGTGGGGGCTACGATGAAACGCTTGCCTGGTGCAGCCATCTGCATTTTATGTAAAATACCGTTGTCGGTGGCGACGATAAATTCTTGGGCATCCATCGTCATCGCGGCATGAATCATTTGCGAGGTGGAACCCACCATATCGGCCAAGGCCACCACTGCGGCGGGCGACTCTGGATGCACCAGAATTTTTGCATGCGGATACTCGGCTTTGAGCAGATCTAACTCTACGCCTTTAAACTCATCATGCACCAGGCATGAACCCTGCCACAGCAACATATCAGCGCCGGTTTTTTGCTGGATATAGCCGCCCAGATGCTTGTCCGGAGCCCAAAGGATTTTTTTACCTTGCGCATGTAAGTGCGCCACAATATCAAGACCGATACTAGACGTCACCATCCAATCGGCACGCGCTTTCACGGCTGCGCTAGTATTGGCATATACAACGACTGTGCGATCCGGATGCGCATCGCAGAAAGCAGCGAACTCATCCGCAGGGCAACCCAGATCGAGCGAACAGGTGGCATCCAGGTCAGGCATCAAGATGGTTTTTTCCGGACTGAGTATTTTGGCGGTTTCGCCCATAAACTTTACGCCCGCAACTATCAAGGTTTGCGCGGCGTGATCACGTCCGAACCTGGCCATCTCCAAAGAGTCGGACACGCAACCACCAGTCTCTTCAGCCAAATCCTGCAACTCAGCGTCCACGTAATAATGCGCCACCAAGACCGCTTTTTTTTCAAGCAGTAATTGCTTGATGCGCGTTTTTAAACGCAGTTTTTCTGCAGCAGTTGGCACATCAGGCACGCGCGCCCATGCCGCCGCAGTGCAACTACCACCCACATCCATCTGCGGACGCTCAAACTCTATAACTTTGGTCGCTTCCATCTGCACTCTCAAAGAGAAAAAACATCAGTTTATCAGTAAACAAAAAAACTACACCTGTCCAGGTGCAGAACGCCAGTCCTATGGTAATGAGCCCCGAGAAAACACGACACCTGGAGGTGATTCAATACGCCCAGTAAGGGCCCTTGCCGTAAGCCGTGTCTGCGTCTTTTATCGCAACGAAAACACGTCGCCCAAAAAAGAAAGGCAAACCCCAATCAAAACTATTACTATTAAAACTACCGGAAAAACCAGTGCCAGCACCACCGATATGCGCCGCGATCGCACCTGAACTCAAGCCATCGGTAGCCTCCAGCCGAAAGTTAACGACCCCGGAAGCGCGACCATCAAATGATTTATTGGTAGCACTCAAATTTAACGCGGCAGGCGGGCAATAAAAGCTGGTCGACAAGCTACATGACTTAATCGCTTTATCGTCAAAATAATACCCGTTTGAACCGCTATCAATAAAACTGGCGGTGAGTGCCTTGTTGTTATAGACGGTAATAAAGTTCCCAAGACTATCCGCTGCAAAAATCGATTCTGTAGCAAGCAGATTATTGCTCTGCGTGCCAACACCAAAAATGAGCGAACCGTTTAATTTCGCGACTCCACCGAGTGCGACGGCTGGCATCAGAACCAACACACCATTATTGTTCTGTGCCAATGACGCCACCGGATTAGAAACCTGTTGCACCAGAGGCGCACTGATATTTTTGCAGCTAAATACATCACAGCCATAATAGGCTCCGGGTATCGCCGAATTCACGCAAGCCTGGCCACAATCCTCCTTAAACATGCCCACGCCTAGCACGCCATTTGCCCCTAAAGCAGCTACAGAACCAATATCCAAGCCAGTGTTTTGGCAAGCAAGAGGAGTCTTGGAATACTCGGGTGCCGCATCAGCGACTATATGTATCGGCAGGGCAGCGATAGACTCGCCGCCTATTTTCACATTTGCCTGACGCACAGCGCCCCACTGATATCCACTGGCAAATTGGACGCACTCCGCGAGCAGCATTCCATCATTCGTCTTCATGGACGGCAACTGCAATTCCGCATTAAGTAAATTCGGTGCTATCAGACGCAAACCAATCGATGCAGTGTCGAGCAAAATATGATCGATGGTCTGACACACAGAAGTTCCCGGCCTGCATATAGTCACGCTCACATAAGGCTGATTAATCGTGCTCTTACTGCCTAACGGCCCCCTATCAACAATGATAGCCACCTCATTGCTCGCAAGTGAAGGTGGAGTCACCACAGCAGGAGGATTGGCAACACTCGAGGTTGAGTCAGTGGATCCACCGCCGCTACCACAGGAAATTAGCAGCATGCAAAAAAGACTCAGACAACATAAGTTGAGCATGCGCGTCAACGAGCGCTCAGACCCAAGATCAATAGCCAGACTCGATAAAAAATTCAGATTGAACATATTTCTCTCGTCTTATTGAATATCTTCTTGTTTAAAATCGGAAGGAAACTCACTGACGATCCATGCCCGTCCAATAAAAGCGCGCATATGCCCACCAGAATAAATACTCACTTCCGGCCTGATTATCTGCAATTGCGAATAGCCAGCTCTGGGAACTCGTGCAGCCTCAGTGCGCATAGTGTCGAAGTGCTTTCCGAGCAAATTTTGTAGATCAGGCAGAAATGGCCCATTCCAGCTCACTGCAAACACGATGCCATTAGCGTCTATATACTCTCGTACGGTCGTCCCAGTAGTAAGTACGGACTCTAAGATACGATAATTTTTCGGAGCAACAGCTACAGAGGAGGACAACGACTGTGACTTACGCACGTCAGCTTTATTATTAAAAGCACTGGGAGCGGCACCTAATTCCGCTTTAGCCGAACAACAAATCAGTACAAGGAAGACCGAGAGCAAGCTGCGCATAAAATGATCCTATTTTATTTAAACCACATACTGCCCCAGAACCGCGCACTCACCACGCTGGAACAGTTTTGGGAAAATCCGCTATTTACAAACACAATAGAAAAAGTGAGTGCCCCATTATGAGCATCAAAACAAGTCTTTGCTAGCGCGGCGACGCATTTATATCTATAGCCCAATTACAACAGAATAAGAAAGATAGATTATCCGACTTAAAAACAAAAAACCCGCATTCTCATAGTGAGTGATGCGGGTTTAAGTTCTTGCTAGTACTGCTTGAAACCTCTGCTTGGTGCCCGGAGCCGGAATTGAACCGGCACGACCTTACGATCGAGAGATTTTAAGTCTCTTGTGTCTACCAATTTCACCATCCGGGCACTTAATTTAGCTCTACGCCAGTTAATACATCCCCATGCGAGTGCCATTTCTAAAGCAGGCATTATTCTATCATAATGATCACTGTTTTTGAAAATCTAAAATCACGAATTATATAAACACTTCTTTTTTCAGAGAAAAGCTGGGGTGCCTTAGCCAATCGCGCACTCTTTTAAAATGCGACTCGTCAACCCAACGAAACTCACACGTATCATCAACTCAATTTCGGGACATATAAAAAATGTCATTTCGATGAAAAAACCACACAAAATAGCTTTGCGAAATATTTTTTCTGTTGTACCTTCTTGCTGTTCAGTTATCTGAATAAGTCAGAGATGCAGTAATGTAGTCCTACACATTAAAACCTTAGGAGTATCTTCATGTCGTTCAAAACTAAAATGATTCCATTGGCTGGCGCAATCGCTTTCGCATTTGCAGGTGCCGCAGCAGCTCAAGAAATGGTCGTAAAAATCGGTCACGTTGGTCCAGTTTCAGGCGCTATCGCCCATTTGGGTAAAGACAATGAAAACGGTGCCAAAATGGCAATCGAAGAACTGAACGCCAAGGGCGTCATGATCGGCGGCAAAAAAGTTAAATTCGAACTGCTGGCTGAAGATGACGGTGGCGATCCTAAACAAGGCACGACCGTAGCCCAAAAACTGGTTGATGCAAAAGTAAATGGCGTTATTGGTCACTTGAATTCAGGCACTACTATCCCAGCGTCGAAAATTTACAACGACGCAGGTATCGTACAAATTTCACCGTCGGCAACTAACCCTAAGTACACCCAACAAGGCTACAAAGGCGCATTCCGCGTAGTAGCGAATGATGGCCAATTAGGTGGCACTTTGGGTCGTTACGCAGTTCAAATCAACAAAGCAAAGAAAATTGCAGTAATTGATGATAAGACAGCCTACGGTGAAGGCGTTGCCGCTGAATTTATCAAAGGCGCAAAAGGTAAAGGCGCTGAAGTGGTTGTGCAAGAACATACAACTGACAAATCGACAGATTTTAGTGCTATTTTGACCACGATCAAAGCAAAAAATCCTGACGTGATTTTCTTTGGCGGCATGGATGCGGTTGCTGGTCCTATGTTGCGTCAAATGAAAGCATTGGGGATTACTGCGAAGTTTATGGGCGGCGATGGTATCTGCACCACAGATTTGGTTAAGCTCGCTGGTGATGGTATAGGTGAAGGCCAAGTGGTTTGTGCTGAAGCCGGTGGTGTTGTTGATGCGCAGAAAAAAGGCATGGACGACTTCAAAGTTGCTTACAAGAAGAAATTCGGTGTTGAAGTTCAGATCTACGCACCATATGTCTATGACTCTGTAATGGTCATGGTAGAAGCGATGAAACAAGCCAATTCTGCAGAATCTGCAAAATACTTGCCTATGCTGAAGAAAATGAAATACAAAGGCGTTACTGGTGATATCGCGTTTGATGATAAAGGTGACATCAAAGATGGTACTTTGACTTTGTTCACTTACAAAGCAGGCAAACGTGAACTGGTTCAGGTTGTAAAATAATTTCTGACTAGCTCTGAAAAATAAAAATGCTGTGGGTCGAAAGACTCACAGCATTTTTTATGTCTGCCGAAAATTGCTCCCGATACATCTGAGATGTTTTCGATGGCAACCTAACGCCGATTACGTTTGCTATTCAAACCATCAGCCAATTACTTAGTCGCCAAAATCCACTTTACCAAAGTACGCGCTTCAGCATCTGTCACTTGTGGATTTGCTGGCATAGGGATAGACCCCCATACACCGGTACCGCCCTTCATTACTTTGGCGACCAATTTATCCTCGGCAGTTTTATCACCTGCATATTTTTTCGCTACATCAACGTATCCCGGCCCCACCACTTTATTCGCGATCGCATGACAGGCCATGCAATTTTTTGACTTCGCCAAATCCGCATTTGCCATCACTGAAGCACTCGCGAAAACAGTCAACGCTGCCACTACCGATAAAGAAAATTTCATTAATTTCTCCTAGTTAAAAATCGACAAGTTTTATTTTACTACTTTCTCAAGCGCTAAAGACAGAACGTATATCAAGCCACAACAGTTGACCTTCTTTGAATTTACTTCTATCCTTTACCAAAAGGAAACTAAACATGCCACTTATTATCATTATTGCCGTACTCAGCCTCTTAAAATACTTTGAGGTTGGATTTGTCGATGCATTATCCTGGTGGTGGATCATTGGGCTGGCAGTATTTGCCTTTATCTACTTCGAGTTTCTCGAAAGAATGCTTGGTTTAGATAAACGCAAAGATCATGCTCACTTTGAGAAAATGAAAAAAGAACGGCTTAAGCGCTCGTTTGAGAAAGACAAATAGCTATTTTCTTGTAATATTCAGCTCGTTTCACGATCGCGATCAGACTTATGTCTGGGGATTAAACTGCCCCGATATGCCTATCCAATCATCGCTACCTGAACCTCACTAACACCCCTCAATGAACATAGAGTTGCGCCAACTTCGGTATTTTTTAGCCGTCGCCGAAGAAATGCACTTTGGACGCGCCGCAAATAAACTGCATATGACCCAACCGCCGCTATCGCAAGCGATACAGGTGTTAGAGGAAAATATTGGAGCGCAACTATTCATACGCACGACCCGCAGTATTGCCTTGACTGCGGCTGGATTAGCCTTAATTCCCGAGGCGAAAAAAATATTACAGCAAGCAGTCGCCCTTCCGCAACTAGTGCAACGCGCCGCCGCAGGTGAAATTGGAGAGCTATCACTAGCCTTCATTTCTATCGCTGATTACAGCATACTGCCGCCTTTTTTACGGCAGTTTCGACATCATCACAAAGATGTTCGGATAGAGTTGCGCGAGGCCACCAGTAATGTACAGCTTGAACTACTGGAAAAATCAGAAGTTGACGCCGGCCTATTGATCCCACCGATACCCCCTAAGCTAAGCGAAATCCTGAACTATCAAAAAGTATTATCTGAACCTTTGATATTGGCAGTTCCGGAAATTTTTTCTTCTCGAAAAAATTCACAGTACCTCTCTACTTATGCAGACTTGCCCTTGATTATTTTTCCGCGCAAGATTGCTCCATCTTTGCATGACACTATTTTGGGCTGCTTTCGGACCGAAGGGCTAACTCCTGCGATTGCGCAAGAAGCGATACAAATGCAAACCATCATTGGCCTGGTGTCCGCTGGTATGGGCATCGCTCTTGTGCCACAATCTGTGTCAAATTTAATCCGCCCCGGTGTAGTCTACTATCCTATGCCCAACTTGAACGCTAGGGTAGAGATAGGCATAGCCTGGCGCAAAGAAAATACATCCCCCGTACTTAAATCATTTCTAGATTTACTGAAAAATTAAGAAAGACATTCTGATGTTGATACACCCTAATCCAGATCCGGTAGCCATCAAGATCGGTTTTTTATCCATACATTGGTATGGATTGATGTATCTGGTCGCCTTCGCGCAATTTGTGGCACTCGGCAGGATTAGAATACGCCAGACGCATATCGCGGCACTTGGTTGGACCAAAGAAGATATCGACGACATGCTTTTTTACGGCGTGCTTGGTGTAATTCTCGGTGGCCGACTCGGTGAAGTCGTGTTTTATCAATTGCCACACTTCATGGCGAACCCCCTGGAAATTTTTGCGGTCTGGAAGGGCGGTATGTCTTTCCACGGTGGACTGATAGGTGTAATGATCGCGATGTATCTATGGGCGCGCAAAGCCAAACGCAATCTGGCCGATGTCTACGACTTTATCGCACCGCTAGTCCCACTTGGCTATGCAGCAGGACGCATCGGCAACTTCATTAATCATGAACTTCCAGGTCGAGTGGCATCTGCAGACTTACCATGGGCAATGATCTGGCCAGGACTTGACCACCCGGTCCATCCTTCGCCGATTTATCAAGCGCTGGTCGATGGTGTTTTGCTGTTCATCATTCTATGGCTATTCTCCAGGAAAGAGCGCCCTCGCCTTGCAGTTGGCGCTATGTTCGTCACTCTTTACGGCTGCGCAAGATTTTTCACAGAATATTTTCGCACCCCCGACTACGAAGTCAGCTTTTCTGGCTTGACCATTTCGGCTGGCCAAATGCTGTCGTTGCCTATGATACTAGTCGGTGGCTTGTTGCTTATTTGGGCTTACAGAAAACAACCTATAAACCAGTCACCTGAAATTGAACATAAAAATACAACGGCTCGCAAGAAAAATTCAAAAAAACAAAACTCCAGAAAGTAAGCCGAGATGTCAGAAGTTTTTTGTCAGGTCGTCGATCAGATAGCTTTTGTTACTCTGTCGAATCCAGGTAAACTTAATGCCCTTGATGTAGTTATGTGGGACTTTTTGCGCAAGCATTTTGATGCTCTATCAAGCGATGAGAATCTTCGCTGCATCATCCTTCGTGGTGCCGATAAAAATTTCGCTGCAGGCGCAGATATTGAAGAGTTTGCGAGCGTACGCAATTCGCTCACAAGCGGCATGCATTATCACAATCAGACCATAGCGCTGGCCTTAGCCTCTATTGCGCAATGTCAGCATCCAGTGATTGCTGCGATTGAGGGCGTGTGTGTAGGCGGCGGGCTGGAAATCGCCTGCGCCTGCGATATCCGGATTGCCGCCCCGACGGCCCGCTTTGGTATTCCGATTAATCGACTTGGCTTCCCTTTGGCACCCGGCGAATTACAAGGATTGCTTGCACTTACTGGTTCCGCTATCGCGCTAGAGATATTGCTAGAAGGCCGCGTATTCTCTGCGACTGAGGCAAAAGAGAAGGGATTAATACAACGCATTGCCGACGATGTTCAAAAGGAAGCGATGCTCAGTGCTAATCGCATCGCAGCAGGTGCGCCACTGGCAGCACGCGCGAATAAGCGAATGATCAGAAGATTGACTCTCAACCCCGAAGCCCTCAGCAAACAAGAAATGACGGAGGCTTTCGTCTTGCTGGAAAGTGCCGACTATAGCGAAGGCATCAACAGCTTCTTAGAAAAGCGACCAGCCCAATTTATAGGAAAGTAAAATTTTTATGCGCACTGCAAATGCCAATCTATATGCCTTGTTCGCCGCCAACTTCCCCGCCGATCGCTCGGCATGCTGCATAGAAACGCAGGACCAAAGATACTTTAGTTGGGACGACGTAGAACGCGCTAGCGCCAAAATTTCCAATTTACTCTGGAGCCTTGGCTTACAACCAGGCGCGCGCGTTGCAGTGCAGGTAGAGAAATCAGCTGAAGCACTAATTCTCTACCTAGCAACTTTACGTTCTGGGTATGTGTATTTACCACTCAATACCGCCTATAAATCGGCAGAAGTAGCTTACTTTATTCAAGATGCGCAACCGGAGGTAGTGATCTGTTCACCGCAACATTTTGGCTGGGTATCGCAATTGGCATTTCAGGCTGGCAGTCAACATGTATTTACGCTCGATGCGCCTGCAGAAGGGCGCAATGCGGGATCGCTTCTACAAAGAGCAATGGCTCACTCAGATCAGTTTTCAACAGTGATGAGTGCGCCCGATGATCTGGCTGCGATCTTGTACACGTCGGGTACAACCGGGCGCAGCAAAGGGGCGATGTTAAGCCACCAAAATCTTGCGTCAAATGCCCTCGCGCTACGCGCGGCATGGCATTGGAATAAAGACGATGTGTTATTACACACCCTCCCCTTATTCCATGTACATGGACTTTTCGTAGCAAGCCACGGCGCACTCATCAACGGCAGTAAGATGATCTTATTGCCGAAATTTGATGCGACTCAAGTCCTCGCCTATTTGCCGCGCAGCACCGTATTTATGGGGGTACCGACTTACTACGTACGCTTATTGCAAGAAGAGCTATTTTCGAAAGAACTATGCAAGAACATGCGTTTGTTTATTTCAGGGTCTGCACCGCTGCTGCTAGACACGTTTCAGACCTTTCAAACACGTAGTGGTCACACCATACTCGAACGCTACGGCATGAGCGAAACCACCATGCTCAGCTCCAACCCCTATCAAGGTGAGCGTAGAGGTGGAACCGTGGGATTTCCCTTAGCTGGTACCAAGATACGTATTATGAATTCCGACAATACAACATGCGGAGTCGATGAAATTGGCGACATACAAGTACAGGGCGCCAATGTATTCAAAGGCTATTGGAACATGCCGGAAAAGACGGCTGAAGAATTCAGCCTCGATGGATACTTCAAGACTGGTGATGTCGGCAAGTTCGATGAGAAATCCTACTTGCACATCATAGGGCGCAGCAAAGATTTGATTATTTCTGGCGGCTACAATGTGTATCCAAAAGAAATCGAGGGCCTCATTGACGATATGCCAGAAGTCGCCGAATCGGCGGTAATCGGTCTGCCGCATCTAGAATTTGGTGAGGCAGTCACTGCCGTGATCGTTTTACAAGCGAAGGCGCAGCTATCAGAGCAGTCTTTGATCTTGCGACTAAAAACCATGATTGCCAACTTCAAGGTGCCAAAACAGATTTTTTTCATTCAAGAATTGCCTCGCAATGCGATGGGCAAGGTGCAAAAAAATTTGCTGCGCCAGCAATACCAACAGAGATAACTATTTCTCTATCAGGCTCATCACGGCGCCCCACTCCTCGGTCGTCACCGGCGTAATGGAAAGACGATTGCCTTTTTTCAAAACCAGCATTTGCTCCAGCTCGGCGCAGCTACGTAGCTCTGATAAACCGAGCAATCGAGTCTTGCGCAAGGCTTTAACATCTACTAGCATCCAACGCGGGTTTTCCCGACTAGATTTAGGGTCAAAATACTTACCCGACGCGTCAAACTGCGTCTCATCCGGATATGCCAGGCTGGACACTTCAGCGATGCCAGCAATACCTGGCTCCGCGCAACTTGAATGATAAAACAACACACCATCTCCGATACGCATGGCATCCCGCATGAAATTTCGGGCTTGATAATTGCGCACTCCAAACCAGGCAATGGCAGGCAAGGCGAGAGCATCGTCGATGCTAACTTCTTCGGGTTCCGACTTCATTAACCAATAGGACATAAGAGGAAATAAATAAGGTGAGTCGGCGTCAGTCATACATAGCGGTGACGGATAAAACAAAAAATGGCAAGCCCGGATGCGCAATATCCATGCGCCTTTCCAAGCAGTAAGGCCCGAAAGGCGCATGGATATTGCGTGTTGAAGCAATCCTACCTAAAAAAATTCAGGATTAACGGACTAACTATCAACACATTATCATCAAGCTGCAGCAGTGTTTTCTATAGGGAGACCAGCTCACCATTAAAAAATCACGCTTTCAATAAAAAAGCACTCGCGAAAAAATCGCAAGTGCTTAGCAATAAGTCCCCACCAATGCCGCTATGCCGGCATCCTGAACCAGACGGTTCAAGTTGGCCACAGTCGTTTCAACTTCGGGTTCATCGAACTAGCGACGCTCACACCTGTCGAACAATTCCCGCAGCCTGTGCACATAAATGGTTCAAGGAATATATGGCACTGGCGAACACGGTAGGGAATTTAAGTTTACTCTCAACCGCGAATTCTCACTACCTTTTTTTCAATTAAATTAAGCAATAAGGAGTGAATTTAAAATAGATTTTCTTGTGGTGTCAGTGCTAAATCCAAAGTATCGTGCATGCTGAGAATTTTTTGTTTTACTTCCGCCATACTCAATCCAGACAAAGGTCCATCTGGAGATTTGGTCGCTAACAACTCAGTTGCTAAACTAAGCGCCGCCATCACAGCAATTCTATCGGTTCCTTTGACCTTGGCACTGTCGCGTATCACACACATTTTTTCATTCAGATAAGAAACAGCATTGAGCAAAGCTTTATCTTCCCCTGCTCTACATGCCAGGGTATAAGACTGTCCCATAATATTGACTTCTAGCTGTATCAAATTATTCTCCTTCATGCAAGATCCTCTTCTGCGTCTTCATCACTAGGTAATTGCGCCAACAACGCAGAGACGCGTTCATGCGCCTGCGACATGCGCAGTTGCAGATCGCCATTTTCCGCGACAAGTACGGCTGCAGCGCGGCGTAACTCAACATTCTCAAGTCTTAAGGCGTGCACCAATTCGGCCAAGCTCTCAACTTTATTTGCAAGTAATTCAAATTCAGAAATCATTTTAATCGCTTATTCTAGTGCCCTGTCAGACACGTCTACCTTCAGAATTTTTCACTTTCAACGACCGCATATTAGTCAGCGCTCCATGCGGTTATAGACAAGCTACTCTACATTATAAATGTAAAAATTAATTACTACACTACTATGATTATGAGCTTGTTTGAGACCAATCCGCTCAGTAATAATATGCAGCCGCCCCCAACAACCCAGGACAGGAATATTTGCTCACAAACGTAATAGAGGCTTTACTCAGTAAGCTAACATAGCAAGCGGTAGATCGATAAAATATGGCGTTTGCCAAACTTTAAGAAAAATAGGTTACTATTTGAGTATAGTTTGCCACTTGACATAGATTCCTGCTCATTTGTTCCTTTCAATACCATTGAATTGGAATGAAACGTCTCCAACTTAAGTTCATTGCTTGCTACCATCAAGGAGCTAGGTAATTGGAAGCGTCGAATGCGGCCTGCGATCAAAAATTCAGCTGAACATTCTTGTGGCGCTACCAACTTTTAATTTGCCATCTCAACGAGTAATCCATGAGCGAAAACATTATCTATGTAAGCGATGCTTCTTTTGAAGCTGACGTTTTAAAATCCGACAAACCTGTCCTGGTTGATTTTTGGGCGGAGTGGTGCGGTCCATGTAAAATGATTGCCCCTATTCTTGAAGAAGTTGCCAAGGATGCTGGCGGGAAATTTATTATTGCTAAAATGGATGTAGATGCAAATCAAGCCATCCCGGCTAAATTTGGCATTCGTGGCATCCCAACACTGATTTTGTTTAAAAATGGTGTTGCAGCAGCGCAAAAAGTAGGCGCTCTATCAAAAGGACAATTAACATCCTTTATCGATAGTAATATTTAAGGTAATATGCTGAAATAAATTTTCAAGCGATGTTGATACGTCGCTTGAAAAGCAGTGCAAATATTAAAGACACTCTATTTTTTAGAAAACTGCCCTGACGATACACTGGGCGCAGTTAAAAACATCACACTGTAGTTCACTTCTTCTCACTCCCCCACCTACATATCCCATCTCGGGACACTCACCATGCACTTATCAGAATTAAAGGCGTTACACGTCTCAGCCTTGCTAGAAATGGCCGTAGGCTTAGATATCGACAATGCCGCACGGATGCGCAAACAAGAACTGATGTTCGCAATCCTTAAGAAACGCGCCAAATCAGGCGAGCAAATTTTTGGCGATGGAGCACTGGAAGTTTTGCCGGATGGCTTTGGCTTTCTGCGCTCGCCAGATGCAAGTTATATGGCATCGACCGACGACATCTATATCTCGCCTTCGCAAATTCGCCGCTTTAATCTGCATACTGGTGACTCGATCGAGGGAGAAGTACGTACACCAAAAGATGGTGAGCGTTATTTTGCCCTGGTGAAAGTAGACAAGGTCAACGGTGAATCACCTGAAGCATCGAAACACAGAATTCTGTTTGAGAATTTAACACCTCTGCACCCTAACGTTCCCTTACGCTTAGAGCGTGAAATGAACGGGCAAGAAAACATCACCGGTCGTATCATCGATTTGATAGCCCCGATCGGTAAAGGCCAACGTGGCTTACTAGTGGCTTCACCAAAATCTGGTAAATCCGTTATTCTGCAACACATCGCCCACGCAATTACCGCCAACCATCCGGATATCACGCTGATTGTTTTGCTAATTGACGAACGTCCTGAAGAAGTGACCGAAATGCAGCGTTCGGTGCGTGGTGAAGTGGTGGCATCGACCTTTGATGAGCCTGCAACGCGGCACGTGCAAGTGGCTGAAATGGTGCTGGAAAAAGCTAAACGTCTGGTCGAAATGAAGAAAGACGTGGTAATTTTGCTGGACTCAATCACCCGTCTGGCACGCGCTTACAATACCGTCATCCCTGCTTCCGGCAAGGTATTGACCGGTGGTGTTGACGCTAACGCACTGCAACGTCCAAAACGTTTCTTCGGCGCCGCTCGTAACATCGAAGAAGGTGGATCACTGACCATCATTGCAACCGCTTTGATCGAAACCGGTAGCCGCATGGATGACGTGATTTTTGAAGAGTTCAAGGGTACCGGCAATATGGAAGTACACCTTGAGCGTCGCTTGGCAGAGAAACGCGTTTACCCTGCGATCAATCTGAACAAGTCAGGCACCCGTCGCGAAGAGTTACTGATCAAGCCTGATCAACTGCAAAAAATTTGGATCTTGCGCAAGCTGCTGTATAGCATGGACGAAATCGAAGCGATGGAATTCATCCTCGACAAGATGAAAGCGACTAAAAACAACGCAGAGTTTTTTGAAATGATGCGTCGCGGAGGCTAAGCCCTTCAAAGTTTAGACTGATAACGATACATCGCTATCAGCAATAAAAAAACCCGCTAGCTTTTCCAAGCTAGCGGGTTTTTTATTGCCTTAGTTATTTGGCTGCAAAACGATTCGACCGATCCCAACCACCGCCAAGCGCTTTATACAAACTAGCCAAGGCCGATAAATGCGCACGCTGAGTCTCAACCAAACTAGTCTCGGTTTGCTGCAAATCACGCTGCGCATTTAGGACTTCGAGATAACTGCTGTAACCATTTTTGTAGCGTAAATCTGCCAGACGCAAAGAGTCTTTCAAAGCTAGCACTCTGCGATTGCTGGCAAGATAAACGTTTTCGTTGGCCGTTGCGTTATTCAAGGCGTCATGCACATCGCGAAATGCGCCCTGCACCGCTTGCAGATATTGCGCCAGCGCCTGATCCTTGCGCGCCTCGGCCCCCGATACTACTGCGCCGATCGCCCCTGCTCGAAAGATAGGCTGCACCAGATTGGCACCGACATTCCACAACAGAGACGCTGGATCGAGCAAATCGCGGAATACACGAGACTCACCACCGATACCCGTAGTCAACTTAACGCTAGGAAAATACAGCGCCTTAGCCTGACCGACGTCCGCATTGGCGGCCACCAGCGCTTGTTCGGCGGAGATGATATCAGGACGGCGATTCAGCAAATCGGATGATATATCCACAGGCAAATTCACATGCTGATACAAGTCGCCTATACTGCTACCCCGCGCTAAAACGGGATTGGCAATCGCATTAGGAGAACGCCCCAGTAGCACGCTAAGAGCAGACTCGGTATTGGACAGCGTCTGTTTTGCCTGTGCCGTTACGATTTCTGCAGCAGCCATTTCTGACTCTGCCAAATGTAAATCAAGTTCACCGATAGATCCTGCTGCGTATCGTTTTTTCTGCAAACGCAGATTTTCCTGCCTGGTACTCAAACTCGCTTCAGCCAGCGCTACTTGGCCATCATAGGCCCGCAAGGCAAAATAAGTTTGCGCCAGATTCGCGTACAAAGTACTTTGTACCAGGCCACGGTTGGCTTCTTGTGCCAACAAGCGTGCTCTCGCAGCTTCATCGGCGCGCGCCAGTTTGCCCCAGAAATCAACTTCATACGAGGCATTCAAACCAAGCTGAAAATCTTTGGCGACAGGGTTAGCTCCTAAGCCCAATTTCCCGGCATTTTCGCTGGTACGGCTTTTACTGCCACTCAGGGTGGCATCAACAACCGGGTAACGACTAGAATTGGTCCCGGTCGCGGTAGCCTGCGCCTCTTGTATGCGTGCAGCAGCCAAGGCAAGATCCTGATTATGTGCCGCAGCTTCTTCCAGCAAGCTGTTCAGTACTGGATCTTGCAAGCTTTTCCACCAAGCCAGCAAGTCGACCGGACTGGCGGCCTTGGACTGGACTGATCCAATTGCAGCATTAAAGTTAGACGGTGTTTCTAGTACCGGCCGCTGGTAATCTGGACCTACCGAACTGCAGCCAGCCAAAGCCAGACTCGCTGCGAGAATACTCATTGTGAATGTAGTTCTGAGCATGACTATTCCTTTCCAGTGACAACTGGCGCGTTGTGCAAAATATGTACAGGATGATCAAAATCCTGCTCGGTAGTTTTAAGGCGCTTGTCGTTGATCAATTTAAAAAACAAGGGGACAAAGAAAATCGCCAGGAAAGTGGCGGCCAGCATGCCACCCAAGACACCGGTACCGAGCGACTGCCGTGCCGCAGCGCCTGCGCCGTGCGAGAACGCCAACGGCACGACACCAAGAATGAAGGCCAGCGAAGTCATTAGTATCGGCCTGAAGCGCAAGCGCGCAGCTTCCAGTACTGCAGCAACCGGTGCATAACCTTCATGTACTTTCATGACGGCAAACTCGACGATCAAAATCGCATTTTTTGCCGACAAGCCTAGCAAGGTCACAAGACCAATCTGAAAATACACGTCGTTATTGAAGTGACGCAGATACACCGCCAGCAAGGCCCCAAAGATACCAAAAGGCATCGCCAACAACACCGAGAACGGCAACGACCATTTTTCGTATTGCGCTGCCAGGATCAGGAAAATCATCAGAACCCCCGCTCCCAATGCCAGCCCTGCCGCATTGCTACTGCGTTTTTCCTGGAACGATGCACCACCCCAGTCATACACAACATCAGTAGGTAAAACAGATTTGGCGGCACGTTCCATGGCAGCGATCGCCTGCCCAGAACTAAAACCTGGCTTGGCCTCGCCCAATAATTTAATCGATGGCAATGCATTGAAGCGCTGCACCGAATCCGGACCGGAAATATACTTGACCGCGGTAAAGGCGCGCATAGGTATCATCTGCCCCGCGGCAGAACGCACATACATGCTTCCAATATCATCTGGCTTGGCGCGATACTGGCCTTCGGCCTGCAACTGCACGGTGTAAATACGGCCATTTTTATTAAAATCATTGACGTAATAACTGCCCATGGTGGCCGCCAGCGTATTGTAAATATCGGACAGGGCCACACCCATGGCGCGCGCTTTTTCATTATCGACGTCGACATAAATTTGCGGTGAATTAGCTTGCCACAGAGTTTTCACGCCGGCCAATTCGGGCTGCTTATTTGCTTCTGCGATTAATTTCGGCAACAATTCAGCCAGACGTTTTACTCCGCCCTCGCCCATGTTTTGCAAATAGAATTCAAAGCCGCCGGTTTGCCCCAAACCTTGTATGGCAGGTGGGCTAAAGAATAAAGGCATACCTTCCTTGATACGACCGGTTTTCATATAGCTTTCGCCCACCATCTGCTGCGCCGACTGAGTGCGTTCCTCCCAAGGCTTCAGCGGAAAGAACATGGTCGCAGCCGAGGACTTCAAGCCACCACCGCCAAGAAAATCAAGTCCGACCAAAGAGAAAGTCGTGTCGATATTCTTATTCGTCTTCATTACGTCTTCAACCTGACGCACCATATTATTGGTGCGATCCAGTGACGCACCTTCTGGCATGATGGCCGCACCAATGAAATATCCCTGATCTTCGTCTGGCACCAAGCCTCCGGGTACATTTTTCCAGAGCAGACCAGTGATAACGATCATGCCGGCAAAGACAGCAATACCCAGTACGGCACGTTTCAAGAAGAAAGTCACGCCATTGGTATAGTGCTTAGTCAGACGCAGGAAAGCGCCATTAAACCAGGTAAAGAAACGATTATGATTTTCCGCGCCGGGCTTAAGCAACAGCGCACACAAGGCGGGTGTCAGTGTCAAAGCAACCAAACCTGACAACACCACTGCGATCGAAATCGTGACCGAAAACTGACGATACAGCTCACCCGCTAAACCACCGAGGAAGGCAATCGGGCCAAAGGCTGCCACCAATACCAGCACAATCGCAATCACCGGTCCTGTCACTTCATGCATCGCCTCTATTGCTGCATCTTTCGGCGTCATACCCTCTTCGTTCATTAAACGCTCGACGTTCTCGAGCACCACGATAGCGTCATCGACCACGATCCCGATCGCGAGCACCATACCAAACAGTGTCAGGGTATTGATGCTATAGCCGAGTAGATGCAAGCCCGCCATCGTACCGATTAAAGAGACCGGCACTGCCAGAGTTGGAATAATCGTGGCGCGCCAGCTTTGCAGAAACAGGTACACCACGATGAACACCAACACCATCGCTTCTCCCAGAGTCTTCAAGACCTCAGCAATCGACTCGGTCACGAACGGAGTCGTATCGTAAGGAGTGGAATACTCCATCCCTTCAGGAAACTTCGCTTTCAAAGTCTGTAAAGTTTGCTCAACTGCCTTACGGGTATCGAGCGCATTCGCACCGGTTTGCAAGAACACCCCAATGTTGGCGGACGGATGTCCATTGACGCGCCCATACAGGTTGTAATCTTTAGAGCCCAATTCCACACGCGCTACATCTTTTATCCGTATAGCGGCACCGCCCTTTGCACTTCTGACGATGATATTGGCAAATTCAGCCGGTTCCAGCAAGCGCCCCTTCGCGGTCACTGTCATAGTCAGTTCTTCCGAATTATTCGGTGGAGCACCAACTTTACCAGCAGCGTATTGGGCATTTTGTTCGGTAATCGCATTTGAAATATCGGCGACCGTGACACCTAATTGCGCCATGCGGTCTGGCCGCATCCAAATGCGCATCGCATAATCTTTAGCACCAAAAATCTGGACATTGGTCGTACCCGGCACTCGTTTCAATGCATCAAGTACGTTTTGAGTCGCGTAATTGGACAGGAAAAGTGCGTCATAACGATTGTCAGGCGAGTACAAAGCTGCCACCACCAAAAAATTCGACGAGCTTTTTGAGACCGTAACACCTTGACGTCGCACTTCCTGCGGCAACTTGGCATCAGCCTGGCGTACCCGATTGTTCACGTTAACGGCGGCGATATCAAGATTGGTGCCAACCTCGAAGGTGACATTAATCGAGACACGGCCATCAGCCGACGAGACCGAATCCATGTACAGCATGTGTTCGACACCATTGATTTGCTCTTCAATCGGTGCAGCAACGGTACGTTCCACCACTTCGGCAGAGGCGCCTGGATAAATCGCGGTGACGTTGACCACCGGAGGAGCGATTTCCGGATAGCGTGAAATTGGCAGGACGCGCAAGGCGGCCAAGCCAGCCAGCACAATAATCAACGACAAGACTGTCGCGAAGATAGGCCGGTTAATGAAAAATTTTGAAAACATAGTCTATTCCTTAAGGCCTTAGCTTAGTGTGCAGCGGGTGTACTGGCGGCTGGTTTGGCGGGCGAAACTGCTGGAGCAACTGCCGATGCAGGACCAGCGGCATCTTTAGCAGCCAGTGCCACTGGTGTCACCGTCATGCCCGGCGTATGCGCCTTAATCACGCCATCGACCAACACGCGATCCCCATTTTGCAAGCCCTTGGTGACTATCCACTCACCATTACTCCAACCATCTAACTCTACTGGCCTTGGCGCGAGTTTATTGTCAGGAGTTACCATGAACACCATCTTGCCCATAGGTCCGTCTATTACAGCTCGTTGTGGTACCGCCGTCGCGCCAGTACGGGTCGCCCCATTGAGCGAGACACGGACAAATTGGCCTGGACGCAAAGTCCCTTCAGGATTGGCAATTTCAGCCCGTGCATCAAACCCACCGGTAGCTGGGTTAACTTTCTCGCTGACAAAATTCATTTTTCCAGCGGTTGGAAACAAGCTTCCATCGGCTAACTTGACTTTAATATCAAAGCCCAAGCTGCCGTTACTAGCGCGTTTACTTGGCAGGGCTATTTTCCCACTGCCCAATTCACTACTTACTTTTAAAAAATCCGCTTCCGGAATACTAAAGTTCACATACACAGGATCAGTCTGGACGATAGTAGTGAGCAAACTATCTGACGGGGTCAGTAAGCTACCGTTCGATTTGGCGGCAATCCCGGTCACACCTGAAATCGGTGCGACTACCTTGGTATATCCCAGGTTAAGCCTGGCTTCGTTGACTTGGGCGCGCACTTGGCGCAAGGCAGCATCAGCAGCTTCAAAACTAGATTTTGCATCATCAAATTCTTTCTGGCTGATGGCTTTATCAGCCGCCAGCGGTGTCAGGCGCGCGAGTTCGCGTTTCGCCTGATTCAGTTTCGCTTCGCTTACGCCGGCCGCTGCTTCTGCCGAGGCAAGTTGGGTCTGGTAGGTACCCGGGTCGATCTGAAACAACACCGTACCGGCCTTCACGCGTGAACCTTCTTCATACAGGCGGTTTTCCAGAATACCAGAAATACGTGCCCTCACTTCGGTCTCGCGGGAACCGGAAGTTTGTCCTGCATACTCAAAATTGACCGCCAGATTTTTCGCCTGCACGGTCACCACATTCACTTCAGGCGGAGGCATATTACCCGCAGCATTGGCAGCGCCATCTTGCTTGCCACATGCCGCCAGTGCTAGCAAAGGCAGACTAATTGCAGCCAGACGCAAGGCTTTGACGGTCGAAGATTCATACGTCGAAGCATGAATGCTAAAAGGATGACGTAGTCGCGCAGAGAGGGTGTTATTAGAAGAGCTCATAGAGATATTTTCTGTAGGTAGAAGCGGAAAACAAGGATTATGCTACAATATACATTCACGAATGTTTGTAAAGAAGCGAGTATAACCTCTTTTTGAAAAACTTTTTTGAAGCGAAGAAAAATACGCTTTGAGCAAACCAGAATTATTAAACCGGCAGGCTCAGTGCGCAATACCCATGCGGCTTTCAAAGCATACTGGCTGGGAACCCGCATGGATAGTGCGCTCCAGGCCGATGTACTTTAGCAATCATGAAGAAGCCTCTACCATGCACGCGCTGCCAGGGCCAGTTAGTAAAAAGCGCGCAGAGATAAATTTATCAAGGTCGCGAAAGGAAACACATGATGGTCAGAAAAACCAAGGAAGAAGCGCAGGAGACCTACTCCGCCCTTCTCGACGCAGCGGAGCAGGTCTTCAGCGAAAAAGGCGTAACGCGCACCACGCTCAATGAAGTTGCCTGCGCTGCAGGCATGACACGCGGCGCCATTTATTGGCACTTTAAAGATAAAACGGCCCTATTTCAAGCCATGTGCGACCGCGCCTTCCTACCGATGGACTCCCTGCTCAATGAAATCGCCAACGCACCGGATAAGGACCCTATTGACGCATTACGTCAGATGATGGTGCACTTGCTCAAACAGATCGCTACCGATAAAAGACAGCGTAAAGTGTTCGATATCATTTTCCATCGTTGCGAAAAAACGGAAGAAATGGCTTTTTTTGTACTGGAGCAGGAGAAGCGAGCAGAATGCCTGTCCCAGATGGAGGTCATCTTACAAGTAGCGGTCACCCAAGGCGTCCTACCTACCGCAACCAATACCCAAATCGCCATGCAAGCGATTCACGCCTACGTAATCGGACTCATACATGAATGGTTGGTCGATACCAATGCTTACAACCTGGAACAACATGCCGAAGAAATGATGGATATATTTTTGGCTGGCTTAGTTGCCCGTCCGCCATTAAAAAAGTGTTATTCCCAATTGCCACCTTAGCGATAACAAGTCCGCCTATTAACAGATAAGCGGCAACATTAGTCGTTAAAGGCTAAACCGGCAACCGCCAGTGAAAGCGCAATGCCAGCGCGCGCAGAAAAAAACATACTGCAATACCAGCCAGCAAAGCTGCCGACTCCGTCGCATGCATTTTCTCCATCAACAAATACGTCCAGCAGCCGACAAAAGAGCAAGTCGCGTACAGTTGACCGCGTTTAAACACCAAGGGGATTTCATTGCAAATAACATCACGCAAGACGCCACCAAAAATTCCGGTAATCACCCCCATCATGACACAGACAAACATAGGCATCTGGGCATCCGCGGCCAAGGAGGCACCGGTAACACTGAACAAGCCCAAGCCCAAAGCATCGGCATAATTAATCGCCTTTTCAGCAAACGCGTGCTGCAAATGGCGCGAAAAAGGGATAGCGATCAGCGCCATTATAAAAATAAAAATTGGATATTGTTGATGCTCCACCCAAAATAGCGGTCGTCTATCAAGCAACAAATCCCTCAAAGTACCACCACCAAACGCAGTAATAAAGGCGACGGTAAATACGCCAACCGCATCCATTTTTTTTTGACGCGCCTCAATAAATCCGGAACAGGCAAAAGCGATCACACCCGCCACCTCTACCGCCTGCAAAACTGTACTCATTTCCAAATGCAAAGCTTTCATTTCTAATCCATAGTCGAGGTTAGCTACAATTTTCAGCGGAATTTTAAAGCGTAAAACATAAAATATGCAAAATAGATAATTAAAAATATCCAAACAGCCGCAATAAGACGGCCGCCACATCGATTTATAGTGCATATTTCGCAGACCAAAGTGCCACGGCAGACTACATTAAGAAAACTCAGGTCAAGTCCTTCACTTAGGATGGATAAAAACTGTGTTTTCATTGTATAATCAGCAGCTTGGCATCAAGTTGATACCAATTTTAACCTAGGCAAGTGATACTCAATCGGGTCAAGAAGCAAGGCGACCGACGAAGTGCGTATTGGCTACCCATATTTTTCAGAGGCAAGCATGAAAGACGGCATACACCCAAATTATCGTGAAGTTTTGTTCCACGATGTTTCTAACGATTTCAAATTCGTCACACGTTCGACTATCAACACACGTGACAAAATGGAATTCGAAGGTAAAGAATATCCACTAGTGAAGATTGAGGTTTCTGCAGAATCCCATCCTTTCTACACTGGTAAGCATAAAATTGTTGATACCGCTGGTCGCGTTGATAAATTCCGCAAAAAATTCGGTACTGTTGGTTCTAAAACCTCAGTTGTTGAATAAGCGATATTGCAATTGTTGTAAAAAAAAAGGCAGCCCTAGCTGCCTTTTTTTTAATCTAATCAGACACTACGCCATCGAGAGATATGAAGCCTGTCCGCCTTCCTGCCGCCGCGACTAATGCCCTGCCACGCTGGGTTATTTTCTCCCTATGTCTACTCTATATTTTGCCAGGATTGATAGGCCGTGACCCTTGGAAGGGCGATGACGCCTCCAGCTTTGGGATTATGTGGACAATGGCCAATGGCGGCATCCAGGATTGGCTATGGCCACATATTGTTGGCTTGCCAATGCCAGAAAAAGGTCCACTCGCATTTTGGCTAGGCGCAATTTGCATTAAATTATTTGGCTGGATTTTCGGTGCCCCTATGGCAGCACGTCTATCGACTGGACTGTTTTTCATGCTGGGCGCACTTTCAGTCTGGTACACCACGTATTTACTCGGTAGAAGAACCGAGGCACAACCGCTCAAGCTTGCCTTTGGCGGTCAACCAGAACCGAAAGATTTTGGCAGAACTTTAGCCGATGGCGCTTTACTGATTTATCTCGGCAGCCTCGGTCTTTTGGTACGTAGCCATGAAACTAGCGCAGAAACCTTACAAATTTCATTAGTGGCCTATGCGCTCTACCTCAGTGCCAGACTATTTGACGCGGCAACAAAAAAGACCGCCCTTAAATTAGGCTTGATACTAGGCTTGATGGTACTCACCCGTGGTTGGGTTCTTCCTGTTACCTTATTTTTTAGTTTGCTAGCAATGAGTTTTTATCATCAGCAAAAACAGTATCGCCTACTAATCAGTATCGTTGCCCCAACTGGGATACTCATCGCGGCCAGTTGGTTGCTTGCGATCCTGGCATTACGCCCCTATGACAGCTCGCCTTATCCGGCATGGATGGTTTGGAACTACCGCCAAATTGGCTTACCGACACTCGCAAGCGTGAGCTATTTTTTCAAATACAGCATCTGGTTTGCCTGGCCGGCCTGGCCGTTTGCAGCATGGGCAGTCTACGCATGGCGCAAACAGGAACGCGCGCTGCATATTTTATTGCCAATCACGTTTTTATTCTGCTTCGCCTTGCTCGCGGTCATCAACAACAATCCGGAAGAAGGCATATTACTGCCTATGCTGCCCCCTCTAGCCATACTCGCAGCGTTCGGCTTGCCGACAATGAAACGCAGTGCGATCAATGCAGTAGACTGGTTCGCGGTGATGATACTGACAGGTGTCGCAACTACCGTTTGGTTATACTGGATTGCACAACAAACCGGCTGGCCTCTGGGAATGGCTAAGAAAGTCATCAGCTGGGCACCCGACTACCATGCCCAATTTGGCGTCATCAGTTTCTTGATTGCACTGTTTGCTAGCATTGCCTGGTGTCGTTTGGTGTATTGGCGAATTTCCCGTCAACCTTCGGTTTTGTGGCGCGCAGTGGTCCTTTCGGGTGGTGGTGCGATTTTATGCTGGCTACTACCGATGACGCTATTTCTTCCTTTAATCAATCAAAGGATTAGCTACATTCATGTGGCGCAACAAATTTCAGAAAAGTTAAACACCACTTATAAATGTATAGAGAGCGACGTAGGCCCTTCCCAGCGCGCCTCCTTCGCCTATTTCGGAAAACTAAAATTTGCTGTCTTCTCAGATCAGGCCTGCGATGTTCTCTTATTACAAAATAACACGCCATCACAACTCAAAGCTCTGGTTGCCACCGATGGCAATCTTCAGGAAAGTTGGCAATTACTTTGGTCGGGTCGCCGCACAGCAGACAAAGATGAACTTTTTTTGTTATATCGAAAAAAATAGATTTCTTAATTTAAAGTAAATTAACGATCGCTTAATTTAAAGTAAATTAACGATCGCTTAATTGACGATTAACGCGAATATTATATTATTTGTCAACATTTGCTTATTTTAAATTTTTTACCTTTCTTAGTGCATCCGACCCCGCAACATGAATCAGATTAAGGCGACTCCCTTTTTCAATATGAAAGCGGTTCCGGCTGCAGCACTCACTGCAGCAGTGTTTTTATCGATCACAGCCTGGCTATGCTGGCTCTCCTTGCAAGTATCGAAAGAGGATCTGCAACGTCAGCAGCAGCAGACAATCTTAGAACACCATGCGACGATACAAAATGAGTTAGACCACGAGGTTTCTCAGCTCGATTCTTTCGTCAGTCTGTATCACATATCCCCAAACTTCAATCGCTATGCGTTCCACTCCTTCGCAAAAATAGAAAATAAACCCTGGCTGATAGCCAAGTTATTTTCAAGAAGGGTCAAGTTCGACGATATGAGGGAATTTGAAAGCATGGTTAAGACCGACACCACCGTGGATGTGCGAGGCTATCCAGATTTTGTAATTCAAGACAAACAAGAACATCAAGATGCACTAGTCGCTCTTTATCTGGAGCCAAGACAGTTGTTGCAAAAAATTCAGGGCTTGAATCTGGAGAAATGGTTTCCAGTTGGTAGTAAGCGTATGAAAGAAAGCGCTCAAACTCTGTCCTTTTTAATTAAAGACTCACATCCCATATTAAGAGGAAACAATATCATCCTCTCAACCCCTGTGTATGAAACTCACCTCCCAATACGCAATGAGATACAGAGAAAAATTGCTTTCGAGGGTACTTTTTCGACTGTAATTTCTATCGATAAACTGATCAACGGCTTACTCGACTCTCCAAGCTTATCAATCTCTCGAGTCGAACTCATAGGTAGCGGTGTTAAGGATGAAGCGCTCATCATTCCATTAAAATTTTTAGTCGTTAAAAAGCAAAACCCTCGATTATTTTTGGAATCGTCTCAGCTCGAATTGCCATTATCAGTACCAGGAAAAAAATGGGCGATTCGATATGAAATGCAAATGGTGAATGGTGTTAGTGACAACCGCGTGATTTGGTTAATTGCGTTAATAGGTTTACTACTGACAATGTTTGCCTCTGGCTTTGTCTATGTCACGATACACACTGGGAAAATAGCCCTTAGTATCGCCAAAGAAATGACGAAAGCTCTGCACATCAGTGAAGATTCTTTGCTGGAAACGCAAAGACTTGCCAAAATGGGCAGTTTTCAGATTGGTCCACTAGGCGAAATTAGCGAACTTTCCGGGAATATTCGTGCTCTTTTTGAAATGCCTACGACTACAACAAATTTCGATATAACACAGATACTTGAGCATATAGATGAACAGTATCGCCTCGCCTTCAATTCACTAATTACACGGGCATGTGATGCATCTCTGCATACTCACCTTATTATAAAAGTTCGAAAAAACACACCCACCTGGCTAAATTTAATTGTCGACTCTAGCATCACCGAAGCCAGTTTCACCTTGCGCGTGATTGCTATGGATGTCACTGAAAAATACCAAGCGGAACAAAAAATTAAGCATTTGGCTTATCAGGATTCGCTCACCGGCCTAGCTAACCGCGCAAGTCTAAGGATAGCTACCGAACAAGCAATATTGACCTCCATAAAGGATGGCAATCAACTCGCACTGATTTTTTTGGATCTGGACAGATTTAAATTCATCAATGACTCAGCAGGGCACGATATCGGGGATCAGGTATTGACCGAGATAGGTAAACGTCTTCGTAGCGCTGTAAAAAGTCGAGATTTCATCGCCCGCCTGGGGGGCGATGAATTCGTTATCTTGGTGGAAGAACTAACTTCAGAAGTCGATCTTAAACTTATCGCAGAGAGAATACTTGCCCTAGTCAGCGCTCCTATGGTCATCGGCCTCCACACCTATTACCTAACCACTAGCATAGGTATCGCACTGGCAGAAAATGGCAAGCAAAATGCCGACATCCTGATGAAACAGGCTGACATCGCGATGTATCACAGCAAAGAAAAAGGTAAAAATAAATACACGATGTTTTCCAGTGCGATTGCCGAAGCCTTAGAAAATAAAACTAAACTAGAGATAGAGTTGCGCAGCGCTATCGAAAACTCTCTGTTTATTCCATATTATCAGCCGCAATACCGCGTCGATACTGGCCTGTTGTGCGGAGTCGAGAGTTTATTGCGTTGGAATCACCCTAGACGCGGCATGCTTTCTGCAAAAGAGTTTATCGACACAGCAGAAGAATCTGGCTTAATTATACAAATCGGCAATCAAGTCCTCACAGACGTCTGTAACACCATCTCTACATGGGATATGCCGGAAGACTTTATCGTTGGAGTCAACGTATCTAGCCTGCAATTTTTCCAAGTCGGATTTGTCGATTTCGTCATTAAAACCATACGCCGAGCAGGCATTCCCCCGCAGCGACTAGAAATTGAAGTCACGGAAACCATGATCATGCACGATACCGAGGTTGCCAGGACGAGTCTGGAGCAATTACACGCTTTTGGCGTAGGTGTCAGCATCGACGATTTTGGCACTGGTTACGCGTCGCTTACTTATTTAAGAGATTTTCCGGTTCAACGGATAAAAATTGACCAGCGCTTCGTGCAAGGACATACCGAGAATCACAAAGATATGGCGATCGTCAAAGCGATTTCAACGCTTGGTCATGATTTTGGAATGCAAGTGATCGCCGAGGGTGTAGAAACTGAGGCACAGTTAGTTTCATTAGGTCGAATGGGCTGCGATCTGTATCAGGGTTGGCTACGCTCGAATGCCCTTCCCGCAACAAGCATAAATCAACTTCTTAACGACGCTATGCTCGCCCACGAAACGCTCGCACTTCCAACTCTTGGATAGGCATATGACACAAAACAACCGGCGTCAACTGCTGCGATTTGCTCAAGCGCTGGCGTGCGCACCTCTAATCACTAGCCTAGCGGCATTCGCCGACGCCACACCGAAAAAAACAGTGATACGGGTAATGCTACCCGCTATCCCCTACTTTGAAATAATCAAACACTTTCTCATCAAGCTAAGTGTCAAATCCGGCATTTCCATAGAGATAGACGTACTTCCCTATTTGGAAATGCGGAATATTCAACTTATTGAATTACAAAAAAATCAGGGTAAATACGATCTTATTTTCATACTTACCTCCTGGAAAACTGAATACGTTGCATTAAGCTTATTAAGCAATCTCGATGTAGCGCAAAAAAATGGCAGATTGAAGATAGACGCAATCAGCGATTTTGTTCCGGCCTATCTAACGGTCGCGGGCAAAGTTGGCGGCGAGCGAGGTTACTTAGATGGGCCGCAGGCAAATTTATACGCGCTACCGCTAGGTACGGACACCAGCATCTTCGGCTATCGCAGCGATATTTTTCAAAAACATAATTGGAAAGCCCCACTCAATTACGATGAGTTACTCGCATTATTGCCACTCATACGGCAACACGAACCTGAGCTTATTCCCTTATCCAGCAGAGGTGCCCGCGGGCATCAAATAACACATGCCTGGTTGCTGCATTTCAACGCCTATGGCGGTGCTGTGTTCGACAAAAATTGGCAAGTGACGGTCAATAGTCCGGCCGGAATTAAAGCAATCGACGTATTAAAAGCAATTCACATCACGACTAAAGGTGGCATACTCAAGAACAATTATGCAGACGTTGGTAATGCATTTATTACCGGAAACGCAGCAATGTATCTCGACTCTTCGTTTATTTTTAATATTGCCAACGACACGGTCAAGTCTGTGGTGCACGACAAGGTCAGTTATGCACTTCACCCTAAAGGAACAATCCATTCGTCAGAAACTGGCGGCTTTGCCATTGCCGTACCAAAAAATTCCCCATCGATAGATAAATCTTTAGAATTACTGTCAATATTAACCAATCGCGCCCAAGAAAAAATTTTCGCAAGAATTGGCGGCATCCCGGTTCGCAGTAGTACTTTACGTGACCCTGAGCTGCAAAAAATATTTCCCGAGTACGCAGTCCTGGCCAAGCAGATAGAGTATGCCAATCCGAATTGGCGCCCTGCCATTCCCGAGTGGTCGATTATCAATGAAGAAATTCTTGGCAGTTTACTGCACGATGCTGTAGCAGGAAAAATCACGGCAACTCAGGCATTAGAGCAAGCACAAGAAAAAATTCTGCTAGTAATGCAAGCATCAGGTCGCTTTAAGAAGCGAGTTTGAGCCATGCTTAAGGGTGACTATTGCAATAATTCGCCAGCCCTGTCATAATACTCGTATGCGTTGCCGAGATGGCGGAATAGGTAGACGCACGGGACTCAAAATCCCGCGCTGAAAGGCGTGCCGGTTCGATTCCGGCTCTCGGCACCAACAGGTTATACAAAGAAGTACAAAGCAGTCCAAAAGCCCGTGTTACTCACTATGAGAACGCGGGTTTTTTGTTTTATGCCGTCTTTTAGCGTCCATTGCCATCCAACAGTTTTGCATCCATACTTTCATCCATGGATGCAAACCTCAAAACAGCATGGATGCAAAATGCCAAAGCTCTCAAAACCACTCACTGACACCCAAGTAAAGACTGCCAAACCTAAAGGGGATAAGCCCTATACCTTAGCTGACGGCGGAGGTATGTATCTTGAGGTTACAACATCAGGTTCCAAAATCTGGCGCATGTCATACCGCCAGGAAAATGGCAAACAAAACCGCTTAACCTTCGGAGCCTACCCGGAAATATCCCTCCTTGAAGCCAGAGCAAAACGTGCAGTCGCCCGCAAACTACTAGCGGATGGTATCGACCCAGGGCAGTTCAAACGAGACGCTAAGCAGGCGAAGGCGATTGCAGCTACGCACACTTTTGAAGCCGTTGCATTAACATGGCTAGAAAAGACAGTCGCGACCCGAGCAGTGACAACCCAAGAAAAAGTAACCAACTGGCTGAAGAAAGACGTGTTCCCATTCATCGGCAACATGCCAGTATCGGCGATCAAACCAACCGACGTCCTTGCGACTGTGCAAAAAATGGAGGCAAGAGGTGCCATTGATTCCGCACATCGTGTAAAGCAAATATGCGGACAAGTTCTACGATATGCGGTTGCGATCGGATTAATAGAACGCGATGTCACTACAGACCTAAAAGGCGCTTTGACAATCTCAATCAAGACCAACTATGCATCGATTACCGAACCTAAACAGTCCGGAGAATTAATGCGTTCAATATTTAGCTATACAGGACATCCTTACGCGCTGGCAGCATTGAAACTATCCGCCCTCTTCTTTGTACGACCAGGTGAGTTACGGTCAGCACAATGGTCAGAGATTGACCTTGAAGCCGCAGAATGGAGGATTCCCGGCGAAAAAATGAAAATGAAAGTTGACCATCTGGTTCCGTTATCGACTCAGGCAGTAGATATTCTACGCGGAGTATTTGCCATGTCTGGACATGGCAAATATGTATTCCCAAGCATAAGAACAAACGAACGATGCATGAGCGAAAACACGGTCAACGCAGCCTTGCGAGCGATGGGCTACGCAAAAGAGACGATGACTGCGCATGGATTTCGAGCAATGGCGCGTACGATCTTAGATGAAGTGCTTGGCGAACGAGTCGATCTGATAGAGCATCAATTGGCACATGCTGTTAAAGATCCAAATGGCCGCGCCTACAATCGAACGGCCCACTTACCTGCACGCCGTGAAATGATGCAACGTTGGTCAGACTACCTAGATAAACTGCGTATGGACGTTGGCACTCACTCTATACGGACATGAATTACCTTTCATCATCGGTCAAAATTCATTTCACTTCAAATCTGCCCCTGGTAGATTGATAATTTTAATATTAAGTTGCATTGCATTTTAAGAACGCGAGATTCAAGGATATTTCAAACTGGGAGTGTACGGATAACGCCTTCACTATCTTACTCAGAAGTTACACACCCAGTCTTCGCAGTCCACACTTACGAATTAAATCGACGTGCCATCTACCGGCTTTTTACGTGCAGATATACCGATCGCTGAGAATATGTCGTCACATTCACCTTCATCCTTACGCCCTAGCTCAGTTCCATTACTACCTTTGGCAACGAAAATTTGGCAAGCCTATGCGCTTGTGAGCAACCACCCTTGAAGGTGCCAAGCTCGAAATTATGTGTATTTGTGTCAAATAAGCCATCGATTTACACGACAAACCTGCCACTGGTTTGCACATTAACCAACCATGTTTGGGCATCTCAACGTAGCCACTCATTTCACACCAAATTTACTTCATAAAATAAAGCGCGCTTGTGTGGCAACTTACCCGAAACCTGACAGGCTCGTTTGGCGCGGAAGCCGACATCCACTTTTGGTCTTCGAATGTCGCCTACCCCAACCAGCCAATGATTTTTCTTTTCCAATACGATCAGTCATAGCGTAGCGGGGGCCTCGCAAACCTTGTCGCGCCCGCTGTTCTTGGCCGCGTAGAGCGCTTTGTCTGCCCGCTCCAACAGCGTATCGACCGTGGTGTCGCTGTCGTTCGCCGTGGCAACCCCGGTGGAAATGGTCAGGCGCACCACCGCGCCACCCTCCAAGGGTATCTCGGTAGCGGCGACGGCCTGCCGCAGACGCTCGGCCACATCAAGCGACTGCTTGGCGTCCGTTTCCGGCAGCAGCACGGCAAACTCTTCGCCGCCCATGCGACCCACGATGTCCCAGTCCCTCAGCATTTGCCGACTCGTCGCCACCAGCGACTGCAAGGCGACATCTCCGCCATGGTGGCCGTAGGTGTCGTTCACGGCCTTGAAGTGATCGATATCGATCATCCATAGCGAAGCCGGGTGACCATAACGGCGACAGCGTGCCAGCTCTTGATTGGCTATCTCGACGAATCGGCTGCGATTGGCGACTTGCGTCAGCGGATCGGTTTGCGCCTGGTGTTCCAGCACTTTCATCGTCGCACGCCGATCCGTGTTGTCCACGCCTGCCCCGACCAGATAGGCCTCATCGCCCACCACGAAGCGCCGAAAACTGATGAAATAGTACCGAGCGCCTTGGTCATGGGTGAGCATCTGCAACTCTGCCTGTGCATAACCGTCGGCGATGGCTTCTTTCATGATCGCCGCCGCGCGCGTCCGGTCCTCCAGAAGAATGGTTAGCAACCAGGTCCGGGCATGGAGTTCACGGTCCGTTAGCCCGGTCAGGCGGTTCAGTTGGTTGTTCCAGCGGCGGTAGTTGCCTTGTGCATCAATGACGTAGAAAGCACCCGGCGTACTTTCGACCATGGCGTCGAAAAAATTCTTCTCATTCGCGAGCGCCTCCTCCGCCTGCTTGCGTTCCGTGACATCGATGCCAAAACTGGCCACATAAGGCACGCCATCGACCTCGAGGCGCCGCGCCGTCTTGAGGTAGAGCCGTATCCCCCGATCAGCAGTCGACACACGAATTTCCATGCTGGTATAGCCCGTGGCAAAGGCCGTCAGAAACTTGGCTGCGGCCAGCGGTCGATCCTGCTCATGGATGCAACTCAAGATCGATTGGCCGCGCAATTGTTCTTCCGACAGGCCGGTTTCCTTGCGAAAGTGCTCGTTCCAGCGCACCAGCCTGGACTCCTCGTCGATCATGAAGAAGCCCCCGGGCGCGCACTCGATGATGGTGTCGGAAATCGTCGTCGCACGCTTCAAATCGCTCTCCAAGCGATGGGCAATAGCTTCCTTGTCGACTGCGAATCGCACCACCGACTCGGCCAATGCCTTATCGACGGCCTCGTTGAATCGAATCATCCCGTCGAGGTCGCTTTGCATGGCGGTGGCACTGGATTCATTCCATAAGCGAAGTACGGTTGCGCGCAACGCCCGAAATTCTGACACTGTCTCGGGCATGCTGAAGCCGCTTGTTTGACGTTCAGACCCGTGCAACTGGGCTTGACTGTCTTCCTCTTTCTCCGGGGCTAGACCTTGTGATTTTTCCGACTGCTCATCCGGAGTTTGCCTTTGCTCCATGTCCGCGACAATGGCCCGCAACATGCCCTTAGCATGATCGCGCGCCTGCACCGGGCTCAGACTGACGGGAATGATGTCCATCGCGAACTTTTCCCATTCGGCCAAGATGCAATCGATATTCTTGCTGATGTAATTGGATAATTTGAGCGCGGTCATTTACGTTCCTTCGGGAGCCGAGCCACACGGCCGGTCAAGTTGAGCCCCATGATGGAGGGAGCGAACGATCGTGTCTGTACGCTGTCGCACAGTAATGTTGGAGATGCACTGATGAACCATAGGAGCAAGTAATTGATGTGGCCGAATGACCAGTCATGGCCTGGATTTGCCAGATGTTAGTGGCTGCGCAAAAACGCGCAAAGACGGCGCACTTTCAACGTCGATATTTTCAATATTGCCTGAAAGAGAAAATCGTGCGATGCACAACGATTATGTGCTCAACCATAACCGACGATTGTTTCTCGACCGGCTGGAGCAAGAGGTCATGCATGCAAGGCGCATAGGTGCATGCACGGCTCTTCTATTTATCGACCTTGATCATTTTAAGGAAGCGAACGATCAGTTTGGTCATGAAGCGGGCGATCAATTGTTGCGACTTGTGACGGCTCGATTTCGTTTGTGCACTCGCGAAACCGATACAGTTGCCCGCTTGGGTGGGGACGAATTCACCATCATCCTTCAAGATTTGGGCGATACAAAGTACGTCGAATTCGTTGCCGAGAAAATCCTAACTGAATTGTCAAAGCCATTCCATATTTTCGATCATTTTATTCATATTTCAGGCAGTATAGGGATAGCGCTTTGCCCACAGGATGCGACTCAATCTGAAGTCCTCATGAAATATGCTGATCAAGCAATGTATTTGGCAAAAAACGTCGGTCGCAATCAAGTAAAATTTTTCTCGCCGCAGCTACCGGAGGTTGTTCCCCCACTTTCGCGATACACCGGCAGGATTACGCATTGACTGAACTAAATATGAGCATTAAATTCAGTTCTTCAGCGCCACCTAATGCCGCGGTTAATCCACCAAACGAGCATTGCAACGAGTGGCTTTAGGGGGGCCGCCTTCGAGACTGTCGGGGCCAAATTTGGAACATGCGCAGTCGGCGCATTTGAACTTCCGCAGATTGGCGTTATGCCAAGCTTTGCGTGAAGCCCCTATGTATAGCCGAGATTTCGAAGGACAAGTGAAATGACCATTAGTGTTTGCGCGGCAATTGAATCGACGCGACAGCAGGCTAAATAATATGCTGTTAGTATGCGTCTTGGCCGTCTAATCAGTGCTATTTCTTTTGAAAGTTATCTTGAGCAAACTTCTGCATAACGTAAAACCCGATCCCCGCCTAAACCAAATTCTGGCCGCGCTGCCTGATGAAGACTACGCGAGAATTCTGCCCAACTTGCAACTGGTAGAAATGCCGCGCGGCTGGACGATGTCGGAATCGGGTGATCATGAGAACTATTTGCACTTCCCAACATCAGGCATTGTTTCGTTGATATACGCATTAGAAGATGGTTCGTCTAGCGAAATCGCATTGGTTGGAAATGAGGGCTTGGTTGGCATTTCCATTTATATGGGCGGCGAAAGCTTGCCCACCAGCACTGAGGTGCAAAGTGCGGGACAGGCTTATCGCTTGAGCAGGAAGATGATGAAGAGAGAGTTTGGGCTCGGAGGCCAGCTCCAGCACCTCGCGTTGCTCTACACCCAGGCGTTGGTTTGTCAGACATCGCAGATGGCCGTGTGCAATCAGCATCATTCGGTGGAGCAACGGTTCAGTCGCTGGATGTTGATGACGGTGGATCGACTTAACAGTGACAAAGTTGTTATTACCCAAGAGCAGCTGTCGCACTTGCTTGGCGTTCGGAGAGAGAGTGTGACGCTTACTGTAGGTTCGCTTCAAAAAGATGGAATGGTTACCTGCGTCCGAGGCAGCATTACCTTAGTCGACCGAGTAAAGCTCGAAGAGCAAGCTTGCGAGTGTTACAGCGCGGTCAAGTTGGAGTGCGAACGATTGCTTCCAACGCAGTACGCGCCTAAGCTAGCGGCCTGAGTTGGTTACTAGGCGCTACCCAACCGCCCATTCTCATACTGATACATCGCTTATGTCCGTTGTAGCTTGGTGGCATCGTTCTGATTTTTACATAATATTCCCTTAAGACGAAGGCTGACACTTGGGAATTTCATGTGTCCTCGTCGAGCCGTAATGCTGGCGAGAGTGTAAATCTTGGCGGCACAAAACGGCCCGTCGAATATCCCCGATCGAACGACAGCTATGCAATGGTACCTATGAGTCGCAAGAATTGGCTATTCTGTTGGACTTAGTTGGGTCCCAAGCACATTGGCATTGTGCTGAGCATCTGTGAAAAATCAGAAGTAAATAAGAAAAATTAGAAGTTGGTGAGAAAGTTCAATATCGGTTTTTCCGCAGGATGTGCCAGCACTTAGTGTCATTCATTCGCCCTGAAAGCTAACGCATATATCTGTTAGCTCTAAGGGCCTTTCACATGCTGTGGGAATTTACCAGACGTCAATACAATCATTCGGAAACAACTTTCAATCAAGTCTCGCTAACTTCTGCATTTTTTCTCACTAACTATTGAACTTCTGTGACAAAAAGCGGCTGTTTTTATCAAAATCAACTGATTGGTCACAGCATCGTTGTCACCTGCCGTCTGCATGACATCAATCCTTACGATTATTTCGTTAATGTATTCCAGCGCGTGTGGCAACACCCCGCCTCTAAAGTGCATGAACTTACGCCGAGAATGGGGAAGGCGCTGTTTACGGACAATCCATTGCGTTCGGATTTACATCAAACGACGCGATGATACGATGACGGCGTGTAGTCACCGATTACCACGGTATGGCCTCGTTTCATGGCTGGATTCAATTCAAAAAAAATGGCCACTTTTAGCGACCATCTTATATAACGATAACGCTTCAAGAAATTTTATTCGCGTCCTTGAGGATTTCCTTTGCATCACCGTAACTTTTCTCGGCTTTTCCGGAAATCTGTTTTCCGAGACCTTTTACTTGTTGCTCTTTGTTGCCAGCCAGTTTTCCAGCCTCTTCTTGCACTTTACCAGCGATGTCTTTTGCGACTCCCTTAACTTGATCTTTGTTCATTGTCATATTCCTTCATGTAAATTGACAGGCATCCCTGTAGAATCTCAAGGATGAACTAATCGTTGCTGCCAATCTGTACGGTACCCCACAATGGATCGACCCATCCCATGTGATTGCACACGACGATTTTGCCGAGTGGGCCGCTCAGGTGCTCAGAACCGGTTATCTTAGATGTAAAACGCCAAATTGCCGGGAAGTGAATGGCTGCATTCAGTCTGCTGTTGCCCATCGGACGTCATCTTCAATTTGAATGAAATTTGTGGCTACTTTGCCGCGTCAATTGAATGCTGGTTTCAAATGTAAATGTTTGGTTTTTTGATGCAACTTGGTGGCTGTTTTGAATTGCCATTCGCTGGCCGCATTAAATGCAAACCGGTGGCAGGTTTGTGATGCAAATCGGTGGCTTATTTGATGCTAATACACAAATTAACCATAGGAAATCGATAAAAGGCAAATTAGGGTTCGTCTACCTGACGTACGTTTGGCCGATTCAAAAAAATTTCAGCCATATATCCTAGTAGTGAGAATAGCTAATCGCTATTACTTAAACACGATCAGGTTGATGGTGTTTATCTTATTGCAAAGGAAAATTCATGGACCAAAATACTTTCTTCACGAGCATCAACATAGCAACCGGATCATTCGTGCTTGTGATGCTTTACCCCATCCTCACATCCAAGAACCTGCAGGAGTTAAATGACTCGCTTAAAACCCGGCCGTTACTTGCAAAAATGGTCGCCAGTAAATCCGCCAGGAGTTACTTACAGGCCTGCATTTACTTTCTCATTTCTTTTATGGCGTATAGCGTAATCGCCAACAACGGTGACGTCGAGGTCGATATGGATCTGGCGATACTGTCTTTGCTTATTCTGTTTTTCATCACATTAATCAGAATATGGAAATTGCGCAGCCTATTTCGCCACTCCGCACATCAATCAGCAAAAAACATCTAATTGAAGGAGCCATAAAAATGGATATCAAATGCCCACGATGTGGATCAGTTCATATACAGACAAAGAATTACGGAAAGAAAACCGGTGGTACCGTCGGCACAGTCGCAGGTGCTGCGGCCGGAGCTGCTGGCGCACTCGGTGGTGCTGAGATAGGTGCGACGGTCGGACTAGTGGCTGGCCCCGTCGGTGCTGCGTTAGGCACCATTGCGGGTGCCATGCTAGGCGCACTCTTTGGCGGGTCCGCCGGATGCGTCACAGGAACCAAGCTTGGTGTAGTAGTCGACGACACTGTCTTAGACAATTATCAGTGCTTCGAGTGCCACCATTCATTTGGAAAGACTCACGTTTAAAAAGTAACCCCCTCCTCCGCACACTCTCTGATGTGTATTGACGATTTTTAATTCAGCTTCTCTCTGGCAACGCTATCAATAGCATCGCCATCGCAACACTCACTTAACAAACTCCCCGCACTAGCTTGCTTAAGCTGTTTTATACAGCGGCATTGCTACGTGCATACTCAATGAAAGGTAATTCATCATGGCACATCTCGTCGAATCAATGGCCTATGTCAACGACACTCCCTGGCATGGTCTCGGTAATCAACTTACCGCACGTCAGCCTATCGAAGTCTGGGCAAAACAAGCAGGTATGGATTGGCAGATCCGGGAAGCCCCGGTCCGCTATATGACGGAAAGTATAGGCAGTCTGGGAGCGATCATGTCGTTCCCAGAAAATAAGGTGCTGTTCCGCTCCGACAGTAACGCGCCTTTATCGGTGGTTAGCCAGCGCTATCAGGTAGTACAGCCACGTGAAATTCTGGAGTTCTATCGCGATCTCACAGAGATCTCTGGCTTTGAACTGGAAACGGCTGGAATCTTGAAAGGTGGCCGCAAGATATGGGCACTGGCAAAAACGGGACAGTCCGCGATCATCAAGAACAATGACGTGACCAATGCCTACGTTTTACTGGCAACCGCCTGTGACGGCACTTTGGCAACAACCGCACAATTCACCTCGATACGCGTGGTTTGCAATAACACCTTAGCGGTAGCCCTCGCTGGCGGCACTGGCGCAGTCAAAGTGCCGCACAACACGTCATTTGACCCGCAAGCGGTCAAGAAGCAATTAGGAACCTCTGTGTCTAACTGGGATGCGTTTATGTATCGCATGAAGGGATTAAGTGAACGCAAAGTCAAATCAAATGAGGTAACCAATTATTTATTGCGCGTGTTTACTGATCAGACAAAAACAGGGCCAGGTCACACGAATGATCGTGCTATGAGCAAGGCATTGACCTTATTCGACGGCCATGGGAAAGGCGCAGAACTGGCATCATCGAAAGGAACGGCCTTCGGCTTACTCCAGTCTGTCACTGAATTTGTAGATCACGAGCGCCGGGCCAGAAGTGTCGATCACCGATTGGAATCAGCATGGTTTGGTCAGGGTGCGGCACTCAAGCAAAAAGCACTCGACCAGGCGCTACTGTTAATAGATTAATCACTATGTTTTATCACACCACAAAGCCCGACTGAGCTAACCCCTCGGTCGGGCTTTTTACTTTTAGGACTAAAAATGAATACCGCAACGATGTCAGTAAAACCCAATCGTCCAGCATTAAGGCTGGTATCAACAAAAGAGTTAAGCCGTAATGATTGGCTCAACGTCAGAAAAGGAGGCATCGGCAGTAGCGATGCTGCCGCAGCAGTCGGGCTAAATCCCTATCAGTCACAGCTGGAACTATGGCTGATCAAGACGGGCCGTGACGCTGACTTACCCAAAATCGATCCTAAGGATGAAACCTCACCGATGTATTGGGGATCGCTGTTGGAACCGATAGTGGCAGCACACTATACAAAGCGCACCGGCCATCGCGTCCGGCGCATCAACGCGGTTCTGCAACACCCTGATCCGGATAAGGCATGGATGCTGGCAAATCTCGACTATACGGTGGTCGGTGTCGACGAAGTACAGATCCTCGAATGCAAAACCGCTGGAGAGAATGGGGTCCGGCTTTGGCGTGAAGGCGTGCCAGAGTATATTGTCTGCCAGGTGCAACATCAGCTTGCCGTAACAGGAAAAGCAGCAGCGGACGTCTGCGTGCTGGTTTGTGGTCAGGAAATTCGCATTTACCGGATTGATCGCGATGATGCTCTGATTAGCAGACTGATTGAGTTGGAGCAAAAATTCTGGCATTACGTGGAAACAGATACTCCACCTCCAGCCGATGGCTCTAATTCTGCCGATATGGCATTACGCTGTCTTTATCCACTGGATTCGGGCAATAGCTTAGATTTGACTGAAGACACTGAGATGTCATCCACCTTCTCGGATTTGGTCAACCTCCGTGCAGATATCGCAAATCGTGAAGAGATCGAAGCCATACTCAAACAAAAGATCCAGCAGCGTATGGGTGATGCCAGTCGGGCTGTATTTGAAACAGGATCAGTAAGCTTTAAACGCAGTAAAGATGGTCTTGGTATCGACATGCCTAAGCTTTTGCTGGAGCAACCAGACCTGCCACAGCGTTACCCCTTGGTCAAACCGGGCAGTCGCCGCTTTCTCATCTCGGTATAAATCACACCACATCATCCGCCCCATGCAGGAGCCTTTATGCCGCCTTCGCCATCCATCAATATGGCGTAGGCGTTTCTATTTTTAGGAGCACAAAATGATCAAAGGTTTAGCAATCACCCCTCCGATACTGGGTCGTATCTCTATTGGCAGAGTCGTTGAAAAAAATGGCAAACGCTTACCCGAGAAAGACGATCAATTTACGATCACCTCGCAAGTCCAGAATCGTGAAGGCTGGATTAATCACCCTATAGACGAAGAACTACGCAAAGCATCCCCCAATGGAAAAATTCGTTCTATTCCAGTGCGTTTATTGTTTAACGATCCTGATTTAAATTTGCGTGCCGAATACAGTCTATTTGACCGCCAGTCTGGCCGCCCGCTGTGCGTTGGCAATGGTGAGACGTGCAGACGCTATACCGCATCCGGAGTACAAGTTCTGCCCTGCCCGTCGCCAGATCTGTGTGAACTAGCTAAGGGCGGGCAGTGCAAACCCTACGGCAGATTGAACGTGGTGCTTGGTGACGATGATGAACTTGGTACCTTCATCTTTAGAACCACAGGCTTTAACAGTATCCGCAGTCTGGCAGCGCGACTCAGTTATTACCAGGCTGTGTCGGGCAATCTCTTGGCCTGCTTACCCTTGGAACTGCGTTTAAGAGGAAAAAGCACGACACTCAGTCATCGCTCTGCGATCTACTATGTTGATTTAACCATCAGAGAAGGCTTGACGCTGGTGGTCGCTATTGCAGAAGCTAAGCAAAACGATACGCGGCGCAAGGCCGGCGGATATGACCAAGCGGCGCTTGATGCTGCAGCCATTCAGGGATTTGGTAATGGGACGTTTGAACACAACGACGAAGAAATTTCGGAGATTGTTGATGAGTTCTTTCCCGCTGATGAAGGGGAAAATCGACGTGGCAACGCTGCTGCCGATACTAGTGTCGGCAGCAAGCTTAAGCCGAGTTTAGTGCAGAAATTGGATAAGAAAGTGGTTGACCTTAACGGTCTCGCTACATCATCATCAACAGTCTTCGATCATTGATACTTGCAATACTTTCTTGGTGCACGGCTATTTAGTACGACTTAAACAATATTGAATTGACGATAACCGTCAATTTTTTTTCATTTCAACTTAACTCATTTTACTAATTAAAATACTACAAATATACTCACACAAAAGTAAATCACTGTTCAGCACTCATATCTTCATTTGTAAGCTGAGGCCAAACGGACATGTCTCATTATATTTGAAGAGCCTTTTTGCCTCTCAATTTTTTGTATTAACGGGTTAGTAATATGTTTAAACGCGGTGACCAAGTAGAAATCCTTCCTGAGTTCCAAGGCGACGGAGACGATAAATTCATTTGGATTGTTTTAGGCGACGAAGAAAAAGGTCGCGTCGACATTAGTCCGATAAATATTAGCTTAACGATCAAACCAATATATATGTTTTATGTTAATCAAATCAAGTTAGTTGCCCCACAAAAAAATTATAAAACCTAAGATATAACAAATAGCATCCAATAGTTTCCATCTCGGGAGCGCATTAATTTTTTAGTGGATGATTAATGACACCCAGAGTGTTGACCTCAGAAACTCCCGGTCACAAAAATTACCAATCTGTATTTAGGTAACACGAGGTCGGGTCTTCCTGGTAAGCTTCGGGAATGCAATCGAGAATGGAATCCTTTTCCATGTAAAAATCGCCGCACGATCATTTCCGCTTTTTTGTGTCGTTCTCAAGAATCGATTCCATCATGCAGGATCTTTTGGCTTTACTAAAAATAAAGTCCATAAGTTAATCCCACTACATTTGTTATTAAAATTATACTTTTTATTTAAATATTGAATTGCCATGCCTATTAAGATAGTCGATTTGTTTGCAGGACCTGGAGGGCTTGGAGAGGGATTTTCAGCTTTATCAAAAGGAAAAATTTTTAAAATTTTAATTTCCGCAGAAATGGAATCTTCTGCGCATGAAACATTGAGACTTCGTAGTTTTTTCAGACTAATACACGATGATCCTAAAGCAATCGCCAATTACTATGCTTTTTGCAATGGAGAGGCAGAATATCCATTTAACATTCAATCCCAAGCTGCTTGGGATGAGTCAGGATTAGAAGCTAGACAATTAACGCTCGGTGATCCGACTGATAATGCAATTTTGGATTCCGTGCTTGATGCCAAGCTTCCCGTTAATGATAAATGGGTCCTCATTGGTGGCCCACCTTGCCAAGCATATTCATTGGTTGGCCGATCTAGAAATATTGGCACTGCAGACTACCGTCCAGAAAATGATCATCGCCATTTTTTATATAGGGAATACCTAAGGATTATCCGAGATCGGAGACCCCAAGTTTTTGTGATGGAAAACGTAAAAGGCATTCTCTCATCTAAGGTTGGTGGTAAAAAGATTTTTCAAGATATCCTGCGCGATCTATCTGATCCTGATGGCGTTTTTGGAGAATCAAGAGTTACCCCGGGTTACCGGATTCATTCTCTCGTGACGAGTACATTTTACGAAAGTGGAATGAATCCGACCGACATTGACCCGCGAGATTTCATTGTCAGGTCCGAAGAATTCGGTATTCCACAGGCACGTCACCGTGTCATTTTGCTAGGTGTTCGTACCGACATTAAAGCAAATTTTACTAGGCTCATGGCACAACCAAAAATAAGTGTGCGGGAAGTTCTTTGTGATCTTCCACCATTGCGTAGCAGAATAAGCAAATGTAAGGATACATCTGACGAATGGGCTGCCGCTGTTAAAACTCATTTAGTTGAGCTTGCAGAAGACGCACAACAGAAAGACATGAAAAGTTTAGCGGCTTCATTAAGACAGTCGGCAATGTCAGTAAGAACAGGACTACAATGGGGAGCACTGCGTTTTCCACGCAAGAAAATTATTGAGATAGAACCACACGCTGCGACTTGGTATCTGGATTCAAAGCTAAAATTTTGGCTTAATCATGAAGCCCGTAGTCACATGACAAGCGATCTTCGGCGGTATGGCTATGCCGCAACTTATGCAGCTCTTCATGGACATTCGCCGAAAGGTCATGCGGAATTTTCGCTTGCTGGTTTAGCGCCGAATCATGAAAATTGGGAAAGTGGAAAATTCTCAGATCGTTTTCGCGTACAGCGTTTTGACGCACCCGCCACAACAGTGACAAGCCATATTGCGAAGGATGGGCATTACTTTATCCATCCTGATCCAACACAGTGCCGCAGCCTTACTGTGCGTGAAGCTGCCAGACTTCAGACTTTTCCCGACAATTACTTCTTTCAGGGAAATCGAACCCAGCAATATCATCAAGTTGGGAACGCAGTTCCACCAAGATTAGCAATCATGATCGCGAAGATAGTAAGTGAAATTCTTGTTTGATTGAACAGGTTCTAGTTCATTGTGTAACTAAGCCTGCTTAACATAACCTTCCTCAACCAGCTTTTCATGTATCTGCCAAATCTGCGCGCATTGTTTTTCAGTTGGCATTTTCACCGGGATTTTCGATGCCAACTGAAGGAGATCCGATTGTATTGGAGTGAGTAATTTCTGCTCATTCGCCCAAACTCTCAATTTACCCCATTGACTGCCAGGAATACTAATCACGGCGATCT
Organism: Undibacterium sp. Ren11W; assembly: GCF_049340485.1. NCBI lineage: Bacteria > Pseudomonadati > Pseudomonadota > Betaproteobacteria > Burkholderiales > Oxalobacteraceae > Undibacterium > Undibacterium sp. Ren11W. Next base: position 211,103 of record NZ_JBMPPB010000004.1, on the reverse strand, counting down.
GGGTGGCAATTCCATTATCAGTCTTCTGAACTTCCTTCGCTATTTTTGCTGCATTGCTGACGGTACGCAAATCTTGTAGTGATGTGAGCATTGCGCTACTAAGTGCAATTTTTGATGATTTGATCTGATCCCAGCATGCCTGCATTTTTGCCCATTCCGTCACGTTATCTTTTGGTCGCTCAGGGTCAGTCAACATCTCGAACACACGTTTTGCAATCATTGCAATCTGATCGACAACTGCATTTGAAACTGATTGCTTGTCCCAGATACCGCGCAGATCCATTTGTTTCCCTAGCGCCTGTTCGGCGATCATGTCGTGCAATTTAGCCAATGAATAAGTTACAATATTTGCTCGGTAACCACCTTGATACCATGCTTGCTGCTTGACCAGCAACTCAGTACGTCTAAACAAAATCGCAAGTGCGGCAAGGTTGCGAAAATAATCTTCATTAAATTGCTTTTCGTCTTCATTCCAGCATTTTGCTATCAAATCAGCGAAAAGCATGAAGTTTTTCTGGGCGCCCATACTGACCTTGTTTGGCATCCCCCGCCAAGTATTTTCTAGTTTCGCAATATCTGTTTTCGTAAGTAATTGGGACTTTGGATTTTGAAGCTCAAATTGACGTTTCTGAGCTGGTGTCAATTTTGTCTGTTCATTCGCATACTGACCACGTGCACGCTCGTAGAACCAATGCGTACCGTGCTGCGCACCACCTGCCGGAGTTGCAAAAATTCTTCGTGAAAATTCCTCTAATCTGATGTGATAAGGATGATTTGCAAAGAAATCAGCATCACTTACTTTATTCTGACTATTGGCATATCGTGCTATTTCTGGAATGAGTTCACCTGCTTTATCCGGTGGTAAAACGGAGAGTTTCATTTGTACCATTACCTGAGATAAATCAGCTCCATCTTTTTTCCCAGAAGTCCCTCTTCCTGCCATTGCAAGCGAGGCAGTGGTTTGTCCGCCATTTACAATCTGAAGGTTCGTAGCGCTGACAATTCGCATGCCTAATGCTGTCTGCTCCATGACAATGTCTTCCGCAGTCGCCGCGATACCATTATTAAAGGCAAAAAACATCTCTGGTTGGTTCTTGATTGTAAGTTGAATTTTTGCATTCACTTTACCTTTTGTACTTAGAAAAGAGCGAACATTACCTTCCAATAAACGACTTCCATAACGATCGTAAATTCCTGCCAAGGTCAGGCCAGGTATCATGCATAGGTAAGCCTGATAATCACCATCTGAAGATGCGGCAGCCAAACATGGAAGGCCATTGCCGCCAAATTCAGCGAAGTCCACGATTAATTCATCACGCCCAGTTGCAGAAAGATGCGCAGTATGAAAGCGCACAATATCCCATATATGCAATTCGGTTGGAGTACCGCTGATGTTTTCTTCAGGCCAGTCCTTGGCCTTTGTTTTCAGTATTCCGTCACTTGCCAAGTAAAATCGGTACTTGGTGATTTTGGGATGCCAAGCCATCAAATCTGATGCCAGACCATGTGCTGGGTGGCTTTCTTCAATAGAGCCATCCGTAAGTTTCCCTTGCAAAGCCTCCTCGACAAAAGCACGTAACATTCCGAATGCCTTTACAGTATCCGAAGTATTGAAGGACGGCACGAAATCGTCATTCGAAAAATCTGCGACAAGCAATGCCAAGGAATTATCTGCTTCATCAAAGGCATATCCATCGATTTTAAGTTTTTTCTTTCCGCTAGTTCCTTCAAAACGGCAAGGTTCAAAGTCTGCAAATTCTTCTGCGTCAGATAACCTGTCCCCGACTTCATCGACAAAACCAGCGCGATTAAAATCTTGATTTGATTCTGCGCGAGCCCGCACGGTTTCCAAAAGGTCTATTCGAAATTCTTCAAGTGTCATGGATGATCCTTTTTTTCTGCAAATGAAGTGGTGTCAATTCGGTGTTTTTCGCATTCTGACAAGCAAATGTCATAAACTACATGGCTTACACCTTGGGGAAGTATTGCACCAGTGATACATGGAAATCCATCGCCAACGACGAACATGGACATTGATTTTTTAATTAAGGTTAAAGCGCCATATTCCACGCGAGATATATAGTCTGCCGTAGCGAGATTTGCCTCGAACCGTTCACTACTGTCATAATCTTCAGCCAAAAGCGCTCTGATTTCTTCAACCAATGTGGCGAGTGTAAACGCACCAACAGCGTCAATCGCACTGTCGGCGAGTTCATAGACAACCAGGTGTATGACTCTTGTATTTGTTTGAAGTTGGGATTCTGAAGATATTGTGACTCTATTTGCATCTGGTCGTATCGTCTTGATTTCCCATGCACTTTCAGGTATTTGAAAATCTTGATTTGCTTTTTGGGGACCAACCCAAGCTTTCACAGCATTTGATTTTCCTATATCAAACGACAAATGTTGAAGAAAAAGTAGTTCGCCGCACAGTCCGCGAATTTCAGATTCATTTAGCATATCAGGCATTCCATGTTCAAGCAGCCTTCGCCAGTTCCCCAAGCGTTTTAATACGTAACTCAATGACTTATCCGCAGGAAAACCGGTGGAGCGCGAAGACTCGATCAGGTCTTCGCACAACATCGAGAACATAGGTGCTAACGCCATGTTTTCCAGGGTCAACAGGAGGGACCATTTACCATCATCGCGTTTGAATGAGCGAATACGAATTGCGCGCATGTCACGAATCGTGGGAGGAATCTCTGGGGTTACCAAAAGCAAAAGCCTGAAATTATCAGCATCCTTACCGAGATAAAAATCCATCAAATGGTCAGCATCATAAAGCTGAAATACGGCACGTAACGGATCAGATCCGAGCGCATCCCACCTGGTATCAAATTTATTCGCCATCGTCATCTTCTACGTCATCATCATTTACAAACTCGCTTGCCATCATGTTGCGCAATTCAACCAAGTTAATTCTGTACCTCACGCGTTGGCTGGCAATATCAAGTGAAGGGAAAATGAGTCCAATAGCAATAAGGGCTTGGCATTCGTCAGGAAGCGGATAGGCCATGCCTCCCGTTCCATGTGTCGGTTTCATTAGATGCAGCAACAATAACGGTCTTGTCCTCTCTTCGCGATACGCATGTCCTGGAATATTTTTCTTGTCAGAATTTTTGGGAATCGCTCTGAAATTTTCTTCAGCTTTTATAATTTCATTCTCTGTTAATCCGATTTTTTCATCTGCTGCCGTACCAACACGCATTTTTTTTGCGTTTACTAAAATAGACCGTTTATCTCGCTCTTCCAAGATTTTTCGCCTACGCATATTTACTGCGACTCCGGGAATCAGGTTTACGATGTCCTCTTCACCGCTTGGTATTGCGACGTCCCAACTCAAAAGTTTCTGATCGTTGGATGTACCTATAAAGTCTGCCAAGCCATCGGACTGCAATTTAAGATTAAGCGGATGACTCTGGAATCGTCTTAAAAATTCAACTACGAGCGCTTTGTCAACGCCGTGCCATACCGGAAAATTGTATGTCGATATTTTTTCCGCCGAACTAGCGACAATTTGTTCTGTGAATTTTTGAGCCGCCACAAAATTGTTTAGTATTACAGCTGGGTCTTGCAGAAGCCGCGTTGATTCCAAGCCTTCTTTACTAATGGACATCATGTGAATGATTTCCTCCGAGGCGCGCATCTTATTCCTCGCGGTAATCAAAAGCGATTCAGGATGCGCCCTCACCCGAAGACCAAAATCGATTGGTTTGAGTCTTGACAGTTGCATGCGTCGGATTTCATCTCTTAGTTCATCAGTTGCATCCGCAATATGGGAGTACCAGTTAGCAGACTCTTCACTAATCCAGATACGAAATAGATCAATGTATCCATTTCGATATCCGAACCATCTTCCCATCTGTAACAGTGCATCATACATCTGAGTTCCGCGATGAAAATAACTCACGCAGAGCCCTTCAAGAGTCAAGCCACGAGCAAGGCTGTTACCACCCACCGCAATTACACGTAAGCCATTTTGCTTGTAAAGCGTATAGTCAAGACTGGCAGCTCCACTTTTTTGATTTACCGATCGAACTTCCATTGGCAAGGTTGCGGCGGTCAGTGCAGCTTGTACCTCATTCCAAGTAGTTCCTGAACCTGAATATTCACGCATGTAAACTTCGTGTAAAGCCGCAAGCGTGTTATTTTTCAACGCTTGCATTTCGGGTAAGGATGCGTAGTTACGAATGTCTTCCTGCATTTTTCGCAAAAGACCATCGAGTATGTCTCGCACCTGATTCTGAATGAGAGTGAAGTGACTGACGTTGATTAGCATCGATCGGTGCTTTGGCATTTCGTTGCGCAAATCCATAATGGCATTAACTACCAGAAAACATCGAACGGCATCATGCATGGAGTCCGGCACCAGATTGACAACGCTATCGGCTTTTTGTCCCGCTGGAAAAGCAATCTCCGCGTCATTAATATAGCGCAGACAATCAAGAGGCGATTCTTCGCCAAAGATTAACTGAGCTCCAACGTAATTGGTCGGGGCATCAAGTGCGTAGATGAAGTCACGAGGAAAAAGATCGTCGCCAACCATGTCATCAGTCGTATCAGGATTAATGAATACATTGGCGAATGGTGTCGCGGTGAATCCAACGTAACTAGATCGTTTAAACACCTTCAGAAGACTGCGAATGCTGGAATTGATTGCAGTAGCCTTCGCTAGGTTTGTATTGACGGACGCGTTGTCTGCCTCATCATCTATCAAGAGGAGTGGCAAATTAATTTCTCCTCCCTGATTTGCGTTAAAGGTAATTAGCCAGTCTGTTAAATTTTCAAGAATTCGTTTATTCTTTTTCACGACAAGCAATACAGGCTCGTTGTAATCCTTGAGTTTGAATCCAAGTATATTCACAGTTGCTGCTTTAAAGTCACCAATTGTAGAAGTAAATACACCCGCTGCACGGGCACTATTGACTAAACCAACACCGATTTCACGGCGATGGCGGTTACGGTTGACCACTCCTGAACTATCGAGACCAACAAATCCCGCATCTAGTCTCTCTTGGGTTTGACGGCGTAAACTTTCCAATGTACCTGTCAGCAGAATCACCAGTTTGTAACCGGCATCTGCTGCCTTACATATAAGTCCCGTGTAGTTAGACGTTTTCCCCGATTGCACGTCTCCCATGACCAGACCGCGTCTTGGCCAGCCGGATTCCGTTCCAGGGTCTCCCATCAAGTCCAAAATCTCGTCAGTCACTTTGTCTAGTGAAGTCACGACCTTCGGTCCCCATCCTTGCTTGCGTAAATCGGTTTGATAACGCGACCAATAAAAAGGGTCAATTTCTGCCTTCCTCGCTTGTAACCACGGAGCATGGTCATCTACGACAAAACTACCTATGCCCATCTCAATCGTTAATGCTTCATGGAGACGTCTAATGACCTCAATAAACTCTTCATCAGTAACAGAGTAAAGCGGAATTTTCCGCAAATGCCCTGCAAGCTCAAGAATGTCGTCTTCAGTAGGAATGCCATCGACCGTCAGAGCAGTAATGACACTTAGCTCTAGCCGACGTGCATTATCGGAAAAAGTGCGGAGATTTTTCTTATTCATGTTTTTTGATTTCTTCAACAATTTTTCTGGTTACTTCAGGGTGCAAATTAAATGGCTCAATCAGATGCAAAGTCGTAAGTAAATTTTTCCTTAATGGCGAATTTCTTTCGATGTCTGCAAAAATTGCCTCCGCCATTTCCTTGAGGCGACCTGTTACTTCGTCACCATTGAACGATGATCTAATATCGGATGCCATTCTTGAATAGAGCGCGTCAGCTGGAAATGAACTTTCGATAACTGCGAGCACGGCATCGAATGCTGCCGCTTCGAGTTTAGTTAACTGGTTGGTAAATGCGTTAAGTGAAGGATGGTTGCGATTGATGTCAAAACGCACTCCATCACGATCAAGTATTTCATTCCAACCTGGTGTGATGTCACCTCTGTCCGCCGAACGCCCTCGAAAAATTATCGTACGGCCACTGACATGACGTATGCGTTCAACAGTCCGGCGCAAATTAATTCTAACGGCTTCTGGGGGATGTGCAGCTGATTTTTTAATGTCCAACGTCCAAAGATGATCGAGAGAATTTGGAATATCGACTCGAACTCTAGCAAGCTTACTGAGTTCATCTTTCCTGGCTAGACGAAACCATGTTCCCCAGATGATGAGGCGCCGATTTCTATAAATATAAAACCCTTGCTGATTCCTTAGCCCATCGCTGCCTCCAGCTCGCGCCATTTCGGTTGGAGTCAGTTTGCTGGCGTGGGGAAGAATAAATGGCTTTACGACTATTTTGCTGCCTTCTACACTAAAAATATCATCATCAAGATGCTGTGTTGCCTTGTGATCTGTAAGAAAAGGATCAATCGCTGGCAATGCATTTTGATTGATTGAAAGTGATATGCGAGATCTTGTTGTTTCTGGACTAATGAACCTGTGAAATACCAGTGACAAATGATTTCTTGCCTGATCCATTTGTTGTCCAATGGCGCTATCTGCTGAACTTTCTCCCGCAGTAAGGCGGTCAAGATTTTGCCAAAGTACAATCGTGCCCTTTCCTTGAGAGCGCAATACTTCTATGTGTGGGATATTCGCAATATCGACAGGTTCCAGTTCTAGCATGACCCAAGAACCGCGCTCAACAATAACGTCAAGATCCCAACAGTAGGCGCAAAATTTGTCGTCTCTGAAGGAGATAACAGTTAGACGTCTGCACTGTGATAGGGATGATGTCTTCAGGCCAAGCCCATATCGCCCTAAATCGTCGCCATGTCTTTTTTGAAGGGGATTTGTACTACCATGGCGCATCGCACTTTCGAGTGCTGCTTTGGACATTCCATCACCGTCATCGATAATTGCAACGTAAGGTGCGTCGGTAGGACGAAATTCTATATTGATCCGTTTGGCTTTTGCCGAGATACTGTTATCAATGATATCTGCCAAGGCTGATTCGAGAGAATAGCCAATCGACCGCATTGATTCCAATAATGACGGCGCATGTGGTGGATTTTGTATTTCTTTCACAATCGGGGCACTGACGCAAGAAGAGGAGAAACTCTCTTCGCATGAAAGAATAAAGACTGCACATAGTTATATCTGTTAAACGGCAAGTTGAGTTCCAACGTATTCTTATTGTGTTTGTGAAATTATCGAATGATTAAAATATTAACATGGGGATATCGTTGGGTGCTTAAAAAATTGAACCCAATTAATCTTTTTTTTGAGTCGACTTGGCAAGTAGATAAAAGAAAATGACGAGAACGTTAGCCCATTATTTTTTCAATTGCCATATGTGATTCTGCGATCGCCTCACCTAGTGTAGTTGCTAAGCCACAGTCAATTTCACATTCGTCTTTACAAACCGACCACGCAAAACCACCTCGATAGTGATCTGGATTTAGTTCAATGTATATTTCATGGTCATGAAAAATTTCTTCATAACTTTCGTCACATGTTTCAGTTTTTTCGCTGCTCATTAATCGCTCCAATTCTTGAAGAAAATCTTAATCTTATTATATTCGACAAGTTATTTACTACAAACTATCATCAGACTCATAGCGAACAATGATTTTAAAATAAATAACATCGTTAATTTCTAGCTCATTACTCCCGTTCGTAATAATTATATTCATCTGACCTAAGGATATTGAATTAACGACTGTCAATCAAATTGGTTGTATTACTTAGGTATTGAACCGCACTCAAAATTCTTTGATAGCCGACTGCTCTTAATCATTGTCATGCTAGCGTCCTACTTTGAGTTGATGGTAGTTTACTCGCCGTCGAATATAAATAAGTTAACCAAGTTCGCAATGACCTTAGTTTCAGTAATCCTCTTGATATCTAATTTTGTAATTAGAACTGTTAATCCTACCAAATACTTACGCATAGCCGCTTATTAAGTTACTTGCCTTGCAAGTTAACTTTAAAGCAATCAAATAAACTGATCAACTACTAATGTCAATTATTAAAGTAAATTTTTATTTCATATACCTATGGTATGGAAGAAAGATTGTCATCAATGATTCATTGAAACAGTTAGTAGCATAGAGTAATAAGGTAGGCGCACTTACCCTTTCTCAAAAATCAACAAAATATTGCCAATCTCTTCTTCCATTTACAGTGGCATATCGGATCTCAAATCCAGATTTAGCCACTTAAACAGAAAACCTAAAGAGGTAGATCATGGCAAGTTTTCATTTAAGTATAAAAAGCGGGGAAAAAGGAAGTGCGGCAAATCATGCTGCGTACATCGCTCGCGAAGGTAAGCATGGCAAAGATGGTAAGCAATCAGATTTGATTGCAATTGCACACGGAAATCTACCTTATTGGGCGGATGACACCCCTACTAAATTCTGGGCAAGCGCAGATAAGCACGAGCGGGCAAATGGAGCCGCGTACCGGGAATATGAAGTTGCTCTACCATCAGAATTGACCGTCGATCAGCAAAAAGAAATAATCAATGAATTTATCCTGTCTGAAATAGGCCCCAAACCGTTTCAGTATGCAATTCACTCACCAACAGCAGCATTAGGTGGCAATCCCCAACCTCATGCTCACATCATGGTTTCAGACAGATTGCCCGATGACATAGATAGACCCGCTGAACTACACTTTAAACGCCACAATTCAACAGACCCTGAACTTGGTGGCTGTAAAAAAGACAGTGGCGGGAAAGATCGAGCGCAACTGCGAGAGGAAGTAATTAGCACCCGTGCAAACTGGGCGCGAATTCAAAATACGACGTTGGAAAAATCGGGACATGAGACGAGAGTCGACCATCGTAGCAATAAGGCAAGAGGTATTCAAACCACGCCAGAACGACACCTTGGTCACTTAGGTATTAAGAAAATGTCTTCAGAAGAAAAAATTGAGTACGCAGGACGGAGGAAGAGTAAATAACATGGCCTTACGCCCATTTAACGATGTGCTTCCTTAAGGCAATAATTCAAATGGGAATGTAGTATATGAAGGGTTACTTCAAAGCTACTTCCGCTATTAATAGCGGAAGTAGCAAATGCAATAACTCATCAATCTGTAGAATACCAGATCAAGAAATCTGCTTGATCGCGCGCAAGTCGATGTCCAACGTGTTCAATCCATCAGATTCCTTGTATCCTCGGCATCAGGCAGACGCCATGCTGAACGACCGTCACCTTTTTGCTTTTTAGCGACAAGCATAAGAATAGATTTGGCAGCTAGTAGCGTGCCATTTTTGACGTCGGCTTCTTCAGCAAGTTTTTCTATTTCAATCCGTAGTAGAGGTCCATCCTTGAGGACCATCTGCAAAAATTTTACTGCTAGATCCAATTTGCTCATTTTTTCAACCGTTATGCCACGATCAGCCTGATCTAGTATATCGTCAGCGGAACCAGTTAGCTCCCGGGTGACAACGAATTTTGGCGCTGTTTTTGTGCCGTTTTGACCAGGAACTTCGACTGACTTAATACAATATTCAAATCCACCATCCATTCTGCCCTTGTTTTTTGCGTGCACGAGAACGTATGTACCACCTGTCTCGGTTGGTCCGTTTGAAATTTTTGACAACAACATGGCAGCACGAGGCACTTGTCGCAACGCAGGTGGTCCTGCGACCCGTCGTAGAGCCTTCCTGCCTAATGAGTTTTCAACGGCATGTGAGACTCCCAGAACCGCACATGTCAGGAGTTTGGATAGCGCAGTTAAACGTTCATACGCTTGTCGTGCTTTGTGATTGGAATTTGGGTCGCCATCCACGGCAAAATATATCGGGTCGACAATTAACAGCCCAATATTATTATCAAGTCGTTCCGCCAAACCCATCAGGCGACTTATATCTCGTTCGTTGGAAAATGAGAAAGGAGAATCATCGCCAGGTCCAGTTTCACGACCGATGATGTGTACCTTGTCCAGATCCGCTCCAGCAGCCTCCAAACAAGGTTTGAGAACCGTTTCGAAGTCATCTTCTTGATTAATGATGACGACATGTCCCGCTCCTACGGGTGTCAATCCGGGGTGAAGTGAAAAGCTCGATCCTACGGTAACACCTGCCGCTAGCATACATTCGAGTGTCGTTTTACCTCCGTCGATTGGGCCAACCAAAATCGTCACTTCACCCTCTTCCAGCCAATCTGGATAAACCCAAATTTTTGGACGCGACTGGATATCTGATGCTGTATGCAAGTCCAATTTTTGGGATTCGCGCATCCGATTTTTTGCTTTCATGTTGTCAATGTACTCCGGATTACTCCATTTACAGTTCAGGAGGCTAAGCCCCTGTCGTTGATAATCCTGATGATATATTGCAATTTTTGAAGTATTTTTCTTATTATTTGATTCATTATTATTCGCCATATTTAGTCCTTAAAATTACAAGATCGGTCCAGATCGAAGCGCAGTGCCTAATTTAAAAATAGGCGGTATCACTTACAACGTGCAACAACAGAAACCTAACTAACTCAATCAGAAAATCTACATAGACTGCCAAAATTCAGCAAAAAAATACGATGATTTTGGAATATAATTTTTCTCTATTTAGTTAGTTAGTTGCCGTTTTATGTCCCAACTGATTGATATTTATCATTATTTTATCGCGAAACGTTTTCGACTAAAAAATGAGCTAGTGAGTTGTTTACCAACGCTCTAGTGAGTTGTTGTTGTTTCGAATACGCCCTTTTCCAGTTTGAACCGTTTAGCTTGTTGATATATTTTTGCAGTTCGACGGATCACGATCAGCTTCTTTGGTATGGTTCAGGTTGTTGAGGGCGTTACTACCCACACCATTACGACTGATGCTCACGCGTGACTCTAGCCAGGCTTGAACCTCGTGCTCAAGCCAGCCAACAGCTGCTGCCCCCAAGCGGATTTGGTGTGGAAAGCTGGGGTCGTAGCTTGGTGATTTCGGATCTAGCATGGCGTAAACATGTGCAGGGGAAAGACCAATACGCTGACAGAGCGCCTGTTTACGCAAGATAGAGAAGGGAGATTGGATAGATTGAATCATTTTTAGAACTCCTGATATATAATTGGACAACGAACCCCCATCATAAAAAATCTTTAGTCGGCCTAAAAGACGTCTGCTAAAAGAAAATTTTGGACATAAAAAAACCCCTCGTCAGAGGGGTCATGATGGCGGGTGAGGTAGTCGTATCAGGTCTTGGACTTGATGCGATGGACAAATCGCTCTGGATCAAGTTGAATCCATCCTTGAATAATTTTCGGAAGGTTGTCAGTTTTAAGTTGACAATCTTCAACAAATTTTGAATGGCTAAAAGTTAGTTTTTTTGCAACCTCATGAATGGCATTCGGAGTGGATGCCCAACCTTCGTCCGGTGCCAGACTAGTCAGCAATTCGGCAACTTTTTGCTGTACAGGTTCGCGTAGAAGATCCTTCCCAAGCCCTCCTGTGCGGGCTCGCTCCACAAATCGATCGTTGGGGTTGAGAATGAACATGGCGGGACTTGACCAATAAAGCCCTCGATCAACGCAGTACGACGCATGATTTAGATCATTTTTCGCCAACGCTTCGGCACCCTCTCTGGCATACACCGTTGCCATTACCGGTGCGCAAAAATGTGCATCGTAGCCATAGGCAGCGATAGCACGACCAGGATACTCACTTCGACACTCCAAGTCCTCTACAGAGAGTCCAGATTCTAGTGCTGCGCTAATTGACGCCTCTTGCTTTTTCCAATCTGAGTTCAGCGCATTTTCCACGATGTATTCACGCACACGTTCTTCAATGCTCGCCAGTTTTTCTTTCAATGTTTCACGAGATTGAAGCGTATCTGGATTCTGATCTTTTGAAAACCATGTATTCCAACCTCCATCAGGAGCCCGCTCACCTTGCATGACAAATATTTTGGGCTCAATCAAATCGGCTCGAGATAATTTCACCGATAACGTGAAACGCACGGCTCGCTTATCTTGCAGGATATTCCATATTTCTTTGACCTTATTTTCAGCTTCAATCAAGAATTTTGGTTTTTCCATTTTTATTTTCATTTTGCCCTCAACAAAGTTTTTAAGTGCGCTACTCTGAAGGTTGAGCCCTCATTGGAAGTTTACGCGATATGTCACACTTTGATTTTCATTCAAACTCAGCAACTTAGCCTCCCAATATTCGCCACCCTAATAATCAAAAATAGCGTCGTCACATCGACCGTGAGAGTAGCGTCATTGGCAAAGATAAGGTTCAGATCAGAAATGAGCGACCTATCATTGCTATCCTGCTGGGATGCGTCGCGTATTTTTTATCCAATAGAATCTCCTTCGACAAGAAATCAATTCAGCATACCTCTTTTAAGATCGGCTATGATGCGATCATTAAACTTTTATCCACTTAACAATCTACTTTAACCGAAAAAACATATTTGAATTTAGTTAAATTTTGGTGATTTCACACAAGTGCATTTGGTCATAACACATGTAGGATACTTATATATAACGCAGGTCATACAATTTAAAAAACTCATGCATTTTATAAAAGACTCATTTTCATGATGAATCCGATCGCATTATCGATTGCAAATATTTCTGGTCGATAGAAATTGTTTTCAAATATCCCAAAATCAATCGATTCCTTTATTTGATAGTAAAATACAATGGCATTGGGTTTGGTATAGTTATGCGAATATCGAAAAGTTGTACCGAATCGAGGAACCAACTATTTTTGCATCCATATTTGCATCCATATGGATTTTAATAAAATTTAATTCTACGTGCAGTAACGGTTTCAAGGCACATTGCGGTTCCGGCTCTCGCACCAAAAGAATTATAAGGCTCTCCTCGTGAGGGCCTTTTTTCTTTCTTGGAATTGTTTTTCATCGCGAAATTTAAGCTCTCGTCTTTAGCTTCACTGTGGCCGCGGGCTAACGCAACACTTTCTGGTCCTACTCCGTCATATTTGTCAGCCAACGATACTTTCGGCATTTAAATGCCTGCGCGATTTTATTTTGAAATCGCAATAACAAGACAAATTTATTTGTTGGTTCTTTTGTTGGTTCTTTTGTTGGTCCTTTTGGTGGCATTTCCGTTAAACACGTAATAAAAACCCACACTGATTTCACCATACTTTCTCTGCCTGCCGCCAACTTCAATTTAATAGTTTATCGGTACGGTGCTGCGAGCGGCTCGCCGATAAACACGCCTTGACTGGGCCAGGCCACACTTTTCCAATAGGCTTCAATTGCACTATCACCCGACAGATAGTGCTGAAGTAAGACACTTGCTTGAGGAAATTTTTGCCAATGATTGCAAGGCTCGGATACCGTTCCATAACTTGCAGTTGCGCCACTTTCTAGCCAGCGTAAACTACTCATTTGGCTTTTGCCTAATAGGTCACCACCGCTAGAAGTTAAATGATCGGCTAAAGCCCCCGGCATAAAATGTAAACTGTCTAAGTTTTGCACATGCGTCAATCCCGTCAAGTAAAACATCACGTCTTGCGCACCTTCAACACTGTCGCGTTGCAAGTTTTGTATCTGAAGTTTTTTCTGAGGTACTAAACCGGAAGAGGGAAAAAATTGTGCGCGTGAATTGCGATTCACATCCGAGGTCGTCAAAAAATACGCGCTCGCCGGGCGCACTGCAAAACTACTCATCACGCCGCGATCAATCAAGGCCTTTGCCTGTATCACCGAATCAGTCGGCAACAGCATCGCCAATCGCAGGCCCAACTCAGTAAATGGCAGCGAGGCGGAAGAATTGTAGTAGCGACTTGGCTTACCCACAGCACAGGTTTTCTTGCATTGTTCGGCATCGTAACCCAAGCTCAATGCAGATGTAATCGAATTGCACTCGACTGAGTAAGGCGCTGTCCACAACATCAGTATGGCTTGTATTTCCGGATATAACTGCGCCTCTATCTGCTGCCTAAGCTGCTCGAAGGCCAGCGCCGTCAAACGATGTGGGCTATTTGGGATATGCACGTGCACTATGTTTTTTTCAGGGATACTTCTGGCCTGCTTGTAATACTCCCCTATTGCAACACTATTTGGCTCATCATCATTAATTACAATGGCTAATTGTTGCGCGCTCAAGCCGCGCTGTTTGACTAATCTCCCTGAGCCAGTATCTGCAATTTGTGCAAAAAGCTGACTATGAAAAAAAACGAGGCAGATTGCAAGCGCAATGCGATCCTTAATAATTTTTTTCATTTTTTAGGGAATTGCAGATGAGGTATGAAACCTCAATGCTAATTTTTAACATCGACAGGGTAACAGAGAAAGAAATGAATTTGCTGTAAAAGGATAGTGACCGGGTAGATTAACTTGACCCAGTACCAAAACCGGTTGACTCCGGATTAATGAAACTATTCACTTGCGCCTTACGAATAAAACCTCCACTCTCAAGCAACTTTGAGATTTTTTGTTCTGCTTTGTAAGTTGACATAAACCGAAATTTTTTCGACATCGCCAGCACCCAGCTGCAGAATTTATGCCGCAACATCTTCGGCAAAAAATACAATAAGCGTAAGTAGTATCGCTCCAATTATTCGATGTATTTCTTAGTTCCTGATATTCAATAGAAAAGGGGAGGCAATAAACAGGAGATACACTTTTCCAGTCGGTAATGGGATTTTCTACAAGCCGGCAATGCCACGTTTAAGCGCATCGCCACTATTTTTTCCGATCAAATTCATTGCTGTGCTCGCGGTAGCAGATTTGGTATCAGGATCTGGGGTTGCCATTCCTTTTATTGGTGTCAGGTATTCAATTTTTGCATCTGAGCGCAGTCGCGCTAACTCGGCAAGTGAAGCCAGCTTAATACTCTGATCCAACAAAAACTGACCAATCTGGGGCTCAGCAATTTCTAAAGTAACAGGAACTTCTTTCACGTCATTAACGGTAACTAAGACGCTACGATCTCCTTCCTCCACTACCATCAATTGCCCTTTCTTCATCCCCTGCAACTTAGCCACCAACTCTAGCGGCATCTCCGAAGAGTTTTTTACCATTTTATTGCGTACAAATTCCACTTTATGTACGGTAAACCAAGTGCTTATATCATCAAGTGATTTAGATTCGCCAATCAAGATTTTGAGCTCATTGCTAAAATCATTTTTCGCAATAATCAGCTGACTCATATTAAATATTTTTCTTTGCGCGAAGATTTCTGGATGCTGATTAAAATACGCTTGAATTTCATCCTTCGTTGGCTTTGCGTTTGCGGCTAACCGTTTTTGCAGATAGGCCTGCGCCACAATTTGGGATTTAGAGCGTTCAATTGCTTGCATTACAGCAGGATCGCGATCGATTTTATCCTTCACTGCCTGCCCTTGTAGTAATTGCCTATCAATCAGAGACTCTAACAACTGCTTGCTTGCGAGTTCTTTCTGCTCAGGAGGAATCTGCACATTACTACGCATTAATTCATCATTAATTTGATGGACGGTAATTTCCTGTCCATTCACGACCACTAAAGATTGACTCGCCGGCTTTTCCTTCGAGCCGCACGCAGCTAAACAAATCATTGCCATCGCAAGGGTGAAAGCATTGAGCTTCCTGCAGCACCTATTTGAATCATTTTCAGTTAGACACAATGAGATATCAGCGTACATAGAGCACTTTCAAATTACGATAGAATAAAATTGCTTAGAAAAATTCAAAGGAGCTGTACGTCAACTCCCACGCCAACGACAAAAAACGTGAGCTAGTGCAAATTCCATGTTGCGCTTCCACGTTTGCGACGCCTTAGCTGATACACGGCAAAGCCAGCTCCAAGTATGGCCATAGCCCATGCTTGAGGCTCATCGCTACGTCCTTCATTCTCACGTTGATAAAAATTAGCAAAGCCGATTTTTAAATATTGTCCCTCATCGATCACAACTTTATTGAGCAAAGATGAGATCTCCATCACTTGATTCCAGTCCAAGTTAATAGATGCAACTTGTGATTTCTCAAATAGTTTTATCGGCGCGCTGGCATGTACCTGGCTTAGAACACCCAGACTGAGGGCAATGGCTATCAATCGCAACTTTTTCATCTTGGCACCCAACATAAAAATACCGCAAAATACTAAACATCAGCGCCAGAATGACGCAGCCGGTTGAAGGCATTTCCACTTCAATGAAGCCAAGTGTAGTGTGTGAATATGACAAGGGAATGACTGATAGCGGTCAAAAACAGCTATCCCAAACACATGTATTTTGAAACCGGCTGCAGTGTATTTGTATGAGGCGACGTGATATGTTGGAGATGCTGGAAGAGTGCCCAGTACATGGTCCGACACGCATATTCCATGCGGGTTTGCGGCCACCTAGTCTTGGGAGGAGCATGAGCATTGCGCACTGGGCGCATTGCTAAAAATAGAGCGCAGAATGTGCAGCACTTACAAGAGGAACAGGATGGCAGTAGAACCACCATCCTTTGAGTAGCTTAAAAACTCAACGACAACTAGGCAGCTGGCAACACGAGTTCTAAACGTGCAGCGATTTTTTGAATATTTGGCAAAGAAATTAAATGCGCGTATATACATGCTAAATGACCGTTGCGTGCCAGAGACAGCAATTCCGCATCCGTCAGAGCATTCATGCGCTCTTCATTAATCACGCTAAAACCATCTAAAGTGAAAGTCTCGCCTTTTTTGGTATTGACGCTGACCATTCTAGGAATTAACAAATCCAACTCTATGAAATGTTTCACCATATTGGTGGTCTGTGCCGTGTGTGTACGGAAATTGTTCAGCAGTTCAAGTATCCCGTTTAACATCTCGGACTCTGTGCCATCTTCCGCAAACAAACGCTCTCCGTCTTGGGCGCCGTATCCATCTGCTTCTTCATCGATCATCACACCGAAACGCTCTGAATCCTCATCACCTTGCAGAATGAAGGGATAACGACGTACAAATGCTGGAACATAGGTATTGTCCCAATGACCTTCGGCGTTAACAAACAGGTTTTCACTGTCGCGCAAACCTGTGAGCACTAAAGGCACACCGCCACCATGTTGATCGGTAACAAACACGATAGGATATTCACGACAGACATCGACAAACTCAACAGCAACCACGGGGATAGAGTTAGTTTTAGCTGCATACGAATAACCCTTAGCCAAAGGCTTAAAACGCAGATCGCGATGGGTAACGCGGTCTATCGTCACTGGTTTTTTATAAAACATTAATGTCGACATGGATTTCATTCAATAAAGTTAAGGATTAGCGATCAATTGGACAAAACGTGCACGCCCTTATGCGGCGCAGGTATTTTAGTGGAAATAACCCAGTTTGTGTGCTCCTACCCGGCCACACTTAATAAAAAGGAATTCCCATAGGACTGGCGCTGCCACTGCATTGGCAATTCTAAAAAAGGTCATAAGCAGGTCATAAAAATTTGACATTATATTATCATTTAAATAATTCAAGCGCATTTGCATCCTTACGTAAAAAATACAGGAGCAAAAGTTGCCGATTTAAACAATGGATAAAATTAATGAAAATTAGTATTTTAGTGGTGGAAGATGAGCATGCGATACAAGAGCTCATTGCAATTAATCTCAGCCTTTCGGGTTATAAGGTCATACGCGCCAACGACGCTGAAATCGCATTATCAATCCTCCGTGAAACCTTACCCGATATGTTACTGGTTGACTGGATGCTCCCAGGTCAATCAGGTATACAACTAATACGGGTGCTGCGATCACATCCACATACCAAGGCACTGCCTATCATGATGCTCACCGTCCGCAGCGAACGGCAAGACAAATTACTCGCGTTAGAAAGCGGGGCTGATGACTATATGACGAAACCGTTTAGCCCAAGGGAAATGATCGCCCGAGTCCAAGCCGTATTATTCAAAACCGCCGCAAAATCAGCGACCGATACATTTCCCGATTCTCGTGCGCAGCAATAAACGCTTAAGCCGGTCATTGAGACCAATAAGCCGACATCAATCGGCATAAGATAGATAGCATCCGGGACTACATAGATCAGGCCCTACCCCAATTGTATTGACTCGCTGCAAGCTAGGGCGTATTTTTATGTTACTCATATTAATACGGAGACATTCTATGTCCGCATCCTTGAGTGATGACGAGATTGAGGATAAATTTTTCTTGCTTGGAAGAATGGAAATCCTCAATGTATTAAATGATCTGATACATAGACGAGAATCGGTTGCCGTATATTTTAATGGTGGCAAAGATTTCATTTTAACGCTCTTGCTGGACGCCAGATCCGACGCTCTGATTTTTGATTTGGGTGGCGATCCCAGAACCAATAAATTACTGGCGCAAAGTACCGGCTGTGTTTTTATTGCTCAGCCTGACGGGATACGGGTACAGTTTTCAGGTGTGCACCCGCAGCGATTTAGCTGGGGCGAAACTGATGCTTTTTGGGTGCCGCTACCAGAGCGGGTGATACGCCTGCAAAGGCGCGAGTGTTATCGAAATGTGCTGCCGGTGATCACTGCACTCAAGGTAAAATTAAGCAATGAATATGGGGTCAATCTATGTGATTGGTTGTTACATGATTTGAGCGTCAGCGGCTTTGGCGCGACTGTGCTAGGGCCACCGCGTTTCGCCAATGATGAAACCGTGGCGCATGTGGTAATCGCGTTATCAGATAAGATACGATTAGACTGCTCCGGCATGATACGTCACATCTCGCAGATTGATCGCAAAGGCAAAGGCCGCTACCGGGTCGGGGTTAAATTCATAGATTTACCACACGTGGTGGAAGTGGCGATACAGCGCTACATCATTAAGATCGAGTATGAAAGACGCAAGCTATTGATGAAGTAAATGCGGAAGTAAATGCAGAAGTAAAGGATACATAATAAGGCAGCCCTCAAGGAGAACTTGCATGAAATGGGAAGGT
Organism: Undibacterium sp. Ren11W; assembly: GCF_049340485.1. NCBI lineage: Bacteria > Pseudomonadati > Pseudomonadota > Betaproteobacteria > Burkholderiales > Oxalobacteraceae > Undibacterium > Undibacterium sp. Ren11W. Next base: position 192,303 of record NZ_JBMPPB010000004.1, on the reverse strand, counting down.
AATCGCGAAAGCGATAACGTAGAAGATAGACGCGGCGAGAGTAACTCGGGTGGCAGTCCGCGCGGCATCCTCGGTGGTGGCCGCATCGGCATTGGTACGATCGCAATCGCCTTGGTCGCCTCGTATTTTTTTGGGATTAACCCAATGACGGTACTAAGTCTATTGAGTGGAGGATCCGGGCCGTCCCAGTCGGTTTCTCAACAACCGAGCGAGGCCAACAACCAAGCGCCCGCCAACGATAGAAGCACACGTTTTGTCAGAACCGTCTTGGCCGATACCGAAGATGTCTGGGATAAAATTTTTCGCGCTAGCGGCAAACAGTATGTGCGTCCCAAACTCGACGTTTTTACGGGCTCCATCAGAACCGCTTGCGGCAGCGGCGACACCGCCAGCGGACCGTTTTACTGCCCCGGCGATCAGAAGGTGTACATCGATCTGGCTTTTTTCCAAACCATGCGCGATCGCTTTCAGGTCAACAGCGAATTTGCCCAAGCTTACGTGATCGCCCATGAGATTGGACATCATGTTCAACATCTCACGGGCATTAGCGACAAAGTCGATCAGCAACGCAATGCCATGTCCGAAAAACAGGGCAATGCCGCCTCGGTCAAGCTAGAACTTCAGGCCGATTGTTTTGCTGGCGTCTGGGCGTTTCATGCCAATCAGGCCCGTAGCATTTTAGAATCCGGAGATATAGAAGGCGCCTTGAAAGCCGCTAGCGCAATCGGCGACGATACTTTGCAGCGCCAAGCACGCGGCCAGGTGGTGCCAGACTCGTTTACGCACGGCAGCTCTGAGCAAAGGGTGCGCTGGTTCACGCGTGGCATACAAAGCGGCAAACTCAATGAATGTAATACCTTCGCCGCCAGCCAATTGTAAATGCGCAAGCCCGGTCCCCTATGAGCACCTCGTTATCCTTGTTCGAGCAATCCGGCAATTTGGAAAGCATCGTCTTGCCGGATGCCGAACTGGGGTTTGCGCAGCACTTTTATGCACCAGCGATGGCCGACGACTTGTTTGGGCAACTGCTACAGCAAACCGCCTGGCAACATGAAAGCATACTAGTCTGGGGTAAGTCGCATCTGCAGCCCCGGCTCACCGCTTGGTACGCCGATCCTGGTACGCGTTATAGCTACTCCGGCATCACGCTCCAGGCAAAACTCTGGACACCCACTCTGCTGGATATCAAACACGCCATCACTAGGGCAACCGGGCATGAATACAATAGCGTCTTACTCAATCTGTACAGAGATCAGCAAGACAGCATGGGCTGGCATAGCGATGATGAGCCCGAACTTGGACGCAACCCGGTGATCGCCTCCTTAAGTCTGGGAGCCACGCGCGGCTTCAAACTAAAACACAAGACCTTGAAGTCACAAAAAACCCTTACGCTGGATCTGATCAATGGCAGCCTATTGCTGATGGCAGGTGCGATGCAACACCATTGGCAACACGCGGTGGCTAAGCAGAGCCAGGCTATCGGACCGAGAATTAACCTGACCTTTCGGCAGATTCTGCCACAGTAAATTTCACGTCTAAAGTTGCATACGCATATTCCATGCGGCCTGCAGCCGATTATTGGCCTGCAAGGCGCATCAAATATGCGCATACGTTTTTTAGAAGGTCGTTTTTCATTTCAACGTTCTGAGCACTTGCAACAACCCAGCGGCGCCCTGTGCGATCTCTTTTTCAGTCACGGACGAAAAGCCTAGCAGCAGACCGGGTAAAAAATTTGCCGGCGCTGGCAGTACGGTTGGCATCGCGTAATACGACAAGCCACGCAATTCTATACCTGCAGCCAGCCCGGCCTGTACCACGGCCTGCTCATCACGTTCACGTCTAAAATGCACCGCCAGATCCAGACCTCCATCGCTGGCAGCGCAGCTTAATTCGTCCTTCAATGTGGTATCCAAAGCGTGCAGCAAGGCAGCCTGACGTTGCGCATACAGCTTACGGCTACGTTTGATATGTCGACCAAAATGCCCTTCTGCCATAAAATCGGTCAGCACCATTTGCGGCACGATACCAGTATGTTTATCGACGATGGTTTTGGCCTGCAGCATAGGCTGTACCAGAGCCTCAGGTAACACCATATATCCGAGGCGCAGACCGGGAAACAAGACCTTGGAAAGTGTGCCCACATAAATCACATTGCCACTCTGATCCAGACTCTGCAAAGAAGCCAGCGGTGCGCCGTTATACCGGTACTCACTGTCATAATCATCCTCGATCACCCAGGCACGCTGCTGCTTGGCCCAGGCCAGCAAGGCCAGCCGCCTTTGCAAGCTCATGGTCATCCCCAATGGCAGCTGATGCGAGGGCGTAACATAGACCAATTTGGCATGTGGATAATGGCTGGCACCATAGGCAACATCGAGACCATCAACATCGACCGGCACAGGACAGACTTCCACTTGTGCCGCCAGCAAGGGAGCGATCGCGCCACGATAGCCCGGGTACTCTACCCAGGCAGCGTCACCGGGATCAAGTAAGACCGTAGGCAGCAAATACAGAGCTTGCTGCGAGCCGGAAGTGATGATGATTTGCCCGGCGTGGCAATTGACACCACGCGAGGCTTTCAGATACACCGCCAACAATTCGCGCAAGGGCTGATAACCGGCCGAGTCGCTATAACCGAGCTTATCTTCGTGATGGCGCCAGCGGCGCGCTTCTAGCCGCGCCCAGGTGTCAAACGGGAACGCATCCAGCCCTGGCATGCTGACCCGAAACACCCGAGTTTTATCCTGATGGACATGCGACTGACCGACCGTATCGGCATAGCGCAATCCCCGTTGCGACAAGCCAGGCGCATTCTCACCCTGCGCGACTGGGCTTGGTGCGCTCAGCGATTTAGTCTCAGAGCAAGCCGGCAGCTGATGATGGACGTAGGTGCCCTTACCTACTTCGCCGAGTAAATAACCCTCGGCCAGTAACAGCTCGTAGGCATTCAACACGGTCTGGCGCGACACTGCTAACGCCCGACAAAAATCACGGGTCGGTGGCAACTGCATACCGGGCTGCAGCGCGCCTGTGAGAATAGCCTGTTTGATCGCCGCATACAGTTGCCGAAACAAGGCAGTTTTGGCACCTGGCTTTAATTGAACAGACTGGATAAATAAAGACATCATGAGACTAGCTCTATCGCTGAAATTGGATTGAAATAACAAATGGCACGGACAAAACACCGACATTGGTATTTTAAAATTATACTTTATTGGCACTTTTAAATAACCAAATCAAGTAATAAAATGACTTCGTCGAAACCAGCTCATCCATCATAGTTAATTATGCCCTCACTTAGTTACCACACAGATCTCAGCATTAGCGCAGCACAACTGGCAGATCTTTTTACCCGCTCTGGCATCAATCGTCCCACAGAAGAATTGCCAAGAATGGCGCAAATGCTGCAGCACGCGAATATCCTCGTCACCGTTTGGGATCAGCAAAAACTGGTCGGCGTAGCACGCGCCCTGAGTGACTTTTGCTATTGTTGCTATCTGTCCGACTTAGCAGTAGACCGGGCATACCAGAAAACCGGAATAGGCAAGCAGCTCATTAAACTCGTGCATGAGCTGATAGGACCGCGCACCAACTTATTGCTGGTAGCAGCCCCTAGCGCCACCACTTACTATCCTAAAATTGGTTTTGAAGCGGTGCCCAGTGCCTGGGTCATCAGACGTACTGAATAAAAAACCGATAGTAGAAATTCAATTTCATCAGGAGCAGACATGCATCAATATCAAGCGCAAATTCACTGGCAACGTGGTGATCAACAATTCACCGACAATTTATATAGCCGCGCCCACGACTGGCAGTTTGATGGCGGCTTGACGGTGCCAGCCTCGTCCTCACCACTATCGGTGCCCTTGCCTATGTCGGTGGCCGCCAATGTTGATCCGGAAGAGGCGCTGGTGGCAGCAGCATCAAGCTGCCACATGCTGGTGTTTCTGTGGCTGGCCTGCAAGCAAGGTTTTACTGTGGATAGCTATACTGATAAGGCAGTCGGCACGATGGCCAAAAATGAATTCGGCAAGCTCGCCATTACCCGCATCAGCCTGCGACCTGAAATCGCATTTTCCGGAGTCAGACTTCCTAATGCCGAGGAACTGGCTAACTTGCATCATCAATCGCATGAGGAATGCTATATCGCCAATTCCTTGCGCGCTGAAATCGTCGTCGAGGCTGCCTGATGTATATCCCTGCACATTATTCTGAAAAGCGCCTGGAAGTACTGCATCAACTGATGCAAGAGCACCCGCTAGGCACCCTGGTGACGCTTGAGGCGAGCGGCCTCAATGCCAATCACTTGCCGTTTGAACTCATCGCCGCGACGCCAGAAGCGCCGTTCGGCACACTGAGAGCGCATATCTCACGCGCTAATCCGCTCTGGAAAAACCTGCAGAGCGAGTTTGAGGCTATGCTGATTTTTCAAGGGCCTAGTGCGTATATCACGCCCAATTGGTATGAAGAAAAACGCATCAGTGGCGAAGAGGTTCCTACCTATAATTATGCGGTAGTGCACGCGCATGGACAGCTAGAGCTAATCCACGATGCGCAATGGCTGCTCAAGCATTTGCATGCCTTAAGCGACATCCATGAAGCCAGCCAAGCCTTACCTTGGAAGGTCGACGATGCACCGCCAGCTTTCATAGCCAAACTGGTCAGGGGCTTAGTTGGCATTGAGATTCCGATTAAGCGTCTGGAAGGAAAATGGAAAGTCAGCCAAAAGCAGTCGGCACAGGATAAATTGAATATGGCAGCAGGTCTGCGCGCCACCGGGGGCGACGACGCGGTGGCGATGGCCGCATTGGTGAGCAATCGCTAGAACGATCGGGGCGCAGCAAGCACCCCTTATTCTGCGTTCTACGAATGAATACGGCGACCTAGCGACTACGTATCAGCTTGGCGACTGCAGCACAGTGCTCGACCTGGTCGGCGATATTCGGTGGCACCGCAATATCGCCCGTCATCACTGCCTTGATCCAGGCGGCGGTGCTAGCGGCATCGATTTCTTGCGGGGTATCCGGTAAATCTCCGAGCACACTTTGATGCGTATGAACCAGCGTGGTGCACTCGCCCTCGTGAAACCAGTCTATCTGTTGCGCTCTGGCGGTATTGGCGACAGTCTCGCCCTCGGTGCCGCGCATCAGGAAAACATCACCACGGGCACGTGGCGCTACCTGGCTAAAATAATGCTGCAGCATTAGCAGGTATTCCGGATGCGTGTAAGAAGTCAAACGCAAAGCCGCATCACTAAACGGCTGTAAAATTTTCACCAATGTATGGGTAGAACTGCGCACCCCCAAAATTTTTCGCATCGCTAAAATGCACGTCATTTTTGGCGACAAGACATCGATAGACATAAAGGCCGGCAATTGCTGCGCCATCTGCTCCTCAGCCTGCTGCCGTGATTGCGCCAGCGGATGTCCTAGGGTCTGAAAAATTTCAGCCGTGGTAACCCGACCGGCATCCTGCAGCACCCCATGCACTAACACCGGTACACCTTTGCGTGCCAGCAGCAGCGCCAGCAAAGGCGTCAGATTGGCTTTTTTACGGGCGCCATTGTAGGTAGGGATAATCACCGGCGCATACACGCTATCGGGTGGCGCAGTGAGCAAGGTAGTCGAGGCTTCCGCTGCTGCCAGAAAACCGGCTATTTCAGCCACTGATTCACCCTTGATACGCATAGACAAAAGAATCGCCCCCATCTCCAGATCGGAAACGCGCTGATCGAGCATGGCAGCATACAATAATTGCGCATCCTCTTGCGATAGGCTACGTGCGCCATCCTTGCCACGCCCGATTTCCTTAATAAAACGAGCGGCAGCCAGTGGCTCTTTAATTTCTACAGTGTGATGTGTTTTCATAGCGTTAGCTTACACCGTGTGTGCAGGTCTAGCCAAGAGCTTAGCATTTGAGTGCGATCAAACTAGCACACACCAAGCTCCCTCTGCCAACACGCAATAGCCATGCGCCTGTCAGGCCAGCATTGCCCGAAGAGGCGCATGAATAGTGCGCTTGGCAGCAGGGGAACTTCTAAAAACCCCATACTCGCGCGCATCGCGGCGTTGCAATTCCTCGCAATACCGACGTATTGCTCCGGTTTGCGCCTTGCGCTGCATCCCGATTAACGGGTTTTTAGAAGTTCCCGCAGGACACATTTGCGCTCAGTATATAATCGTGCTCACTCGAAGTTTCACCTACCACCAGCGTGCTTTTGTGATAAGTAAGATCAAACCTAGCGACACATTTCGTTATTTTCAGCAATTTTGCCTATTGTTATTGTCGTTATTGTTTAGCACCCTAGCCTGCGCCGTCAGCGTGACCTACCCAAGAGCAGAATCGGATAGCGATAGTCGCTATCAATACGATTGGGAGGTGTTGCGCACTGCCCTAAAAAAAACCAGTGCTCGCTTTGGCGCTTTCGACATCAAACAGTCACAACTCCAAATGCCCCCGGCCCGGGTCAGCTTTGAAATGCTACGCCCGAATAGCGAGATCAATTTATTTGTGCGCGCCACCAATGCCGAGCTTGAAACTACTTTTCTACCTATTCGCATCCCTGTCGATAGAGGCTTACTCGGATACCGGATTTTTTTGATACGGGCCGCCGATCAGGAGCGGTTCGCGGCAATAAAAAGCCTGGATGAGTTGCGCCAATTCAAAGTCGGACAAGGACGTGGATGGGCCGATGTCGCAATACTGACTGCGGCAAACTTTACCGTTATCGAAGGCAGTAGTTATGAAGGTTTATTCCCTATGCTGAAACTGCAGCGCTTCGATTTTTTATCGCGCTCCTTAGATGAAGCCTGGCGCGAATACGATGAGCGCCACGTGGAAAATAACTTATTGGTAGAACCCAGCATCTTGCTGTACTACCCGTTACCACGCTATTTTTTTGTGCGACGTGATGCCGAAGGCGAACTAATGGCAAAGCGTATAGAAGCTGGAATGGAAATCATGATTAAAGATGGCTCCTTGAATAGTCTGTTTAACAAACATAAGTCGGGCCTGATCAAACGCGCTGGTCTGGCACAGCGTCGTATATTTCGTATCCCTAATCCTAAGCTCTCAGCACAAACGCCCTTGAGCAGATCTGAACTCTGGTACGACCCGGTAAAAGGGAAATAGGGCAAACTCTTTTACAGCAAAGCGTTTGCATTAGTGCCAAATATTGTTAAGCTTCGCTCCCACTTTATTAGCAAATCTCACAACGTGACCCGCTCATCCCGTAAATTTATCCTCGCCGCCGTATTTTTAACGCTCATCATCAGCGCCGCCGGCATCAGCTATATTGTATTTCAGCGCCTGTCCGGCACCACCAGTTTATCGGTATTCAAAAAAAATACGGGAACAGTCACCGTCTTGGACTTACCTGTAAAACTAGTCGCATTTGCTGGCTCGGCGAATCCCGGCGGGCTCAATGGTGCGGCAGCCTCAGCCCGTTTCAGTGACCCTTTTGGCCTGGTCTACGACCAGTCGGGTAATCTGTATGTGGCTGATGGTGGCGACAACAATCGCATCAGAAAAATCACTCCCGATGGCATCGTTTCAAACTTCGCTGGTTCCAGCGAAGGCTATGCCGACGGACAAGGTACTGCCGCAGCATTTCATACGCCCTCGGGTCTGGCGATCGATATAGCCGGCAATGTCTACGTGGCGGACACCGGGAATAATCGGATACGCAAGATCACACCGCAAGGTCTGGTCAGCACCCTGGCAGGCAACGGCAAGCCCGGCTATCTGGATGGTGCCGCCAGCCAGGCGCAATTTAACGGGCCGGTCGGAGTAGCGGTCGACCATAGCGGCAAGGTCTATGTGGCCGATACCTATAACGACAAGATACGCGTTATTCACACAGACGGCCAAGTCACTACCCTGGCCGGAGGCGATAGACCTGGCTACCGCGATGGTAATGCCAAAGAGGCTTTATTTGACACCCCAAGTTCGCTGGTAATTAATACCGCAGCTGAGGTGTTGGTCAGCGACACCCGGAATAATGCAATACGTAAAATCAACCCGAACGGCCAAGTCACTACGCTGGCACGCAGCTTACCCGAAGATAGCGAGGCTCTAATGAAACGGCCGATAGGTCTGGCGCTGACGCACGAGGGCCTGCTGTATGTGGGCGAAAGTTCCAATGGTCGTCTGCTACAAATTTCGGCGAATGGAGAACTACGCGGATTAACTGGGATCGACATCGATATCCAAAGTGGTGACGCTCTAAGCCTGCGCTTACAGCGCCCGGTAGCCATCGCGATCAAGGCTGACGGCACGTTAGCGGTGAGTGACGCGGCCAAATTTCAAGTTCTAAGCGTCAGCCACAAGGTGGCCGGTGAGGACCGGGTTACGGCAACCAGTACAGGCAGCGCCGCGCTCGCCTTAGCAAGTGCCTCGAATATCAAACAGGAGACCAGCTTCCCGTGGCCCCTCAAGCCGCAATTACAGCCACACGAAATCGTCGGCACCATTGGCGAGGTACGCGGTAATTACAAGGGCGAGAGCCGCGACCATTTCCATAGCGGGGTCGATATCCAGGCCGCCTTAGGCGCACCAGTACTGGCAATATCAAGTGAAAAGGTCAGCGGCGTGCTGCCTGCCTGGGGCTACGGCAGCATCAACGAAGGGCTGCGCATCGCTAATATGTCGTACATCCATATGCGGGTTGGACGCAGGCAAGACGACAGCCCTATCGATCCTAGCCGCTTCATGTTGACTAAGGGCGAGCCAGTCAACATGAATTCAGAGAGCAAGGACGGCAAGGGCAAAGCGCTTGCCAATGATCAAATGCGGATTAAGCGCGGCACCCGCTTTCAAACTGGCGATTTCATAGGCACGGTCAACCGCATGTATCACGTGCATCTGAGCTATAGCCAGGCCGGTGTGGCACTCAATCCACTGACTCTGGGCTTAAGCGGCTTCAAGGATGAGCTAGCACCGCATATAGAGCAGATACAACTGCAAACTCAAAACGGTCAGACGCTGAAAAAAAACAAAGGCGACAGCCGCCTGCGAGTAGCGCGCAGCTTAGAGAATCTCAGCATCATCGTCGATGCTTACGACCAGGCCGACGGCAATGCGGCACGCCGTCGTTTGGGTCTGTACAAACTCGGTTATCAAATTCTGCACGCCGATGGCAGCCCACTGGCGGGGTTTGAGCAGCCACTTATCAACCTCGAATTTAACCGACTGCCACCCGACGATGAGAGCGTGCAAATTGCCTATGCCAGCGACAGCGGCATCACCGTACATGGCAGCGCCAGCACCCGCTTTTTGTATAACATCACCAACATCGTCAGAGACGGCCGCGCCAGCGCTGCCTACTGGTCCATTAAACAGATGGCGGCCGGCGATTACACGTTACGCATCCTGGCCACCGACTACGCCGGCAACCAAGCCATGACCGGACGTGATCTGGCGATACGGATAGAGTGAGGTAGAGCAAAGATGCATTGGCACGCTGCTCAGCGCAATTTCGCATATACTTTGCCTTGGTTTTTTTCACTATTTTTAGCAAGGCTTTTTCGACACCAGGATCAAATCAGTTGCTGTTTCATTGAGTCTCAAGCAGCCGCGCTTTTACCACTCACATCAAGCCTCTCCCCATCTATCCTTAGGAGCCTCCGTGTACACACTATTCATCGCCAATAAAAATTATTCTTCCTGGTCCTTGCGTCCCTGGGCGCTGATGCGCGAACTCGGGATTCCCTTCGAAGAAAAAATCGCACCGTTTGGCAGCGACTCCAACTGGGATGAATTCAGAAGCTTTAATCCGGCCGGCAAAGTACCTTGTCTGCATGCAAGCAAAGAAGCCGATGTGGTCTGGGATTCGCTCGCCATCATAGAATATCTGGCAGAAAGACATGAAGGCGTCTGGCCCGCTGATGGCAAGGCGCGCACCTGGGCGCGCTGTGCCGCGGCCGAAATGCATTCGGGCTTTGGCGCAATCCGCCAGACCTGCCCTATGCATGTCGGTTTCAGGATACAGATGAAACCGACCAGCGCAGCGTTTAATCACGACATTGCCAGACTCAATGAACTCTGGAACCACGGTTTGGATCAATTCGGTGGCCCGTTTTTAGCTGGTGCTAAATTCACTGCGATCGATGCCTTCTTTGCACCTGTGGTGTTTCGTGCGCAAAGCTATGGGCTGGCATTAAATGAGAAATCAAACGCCTATGCCAAGCACCTGCTGCAAACCAACGCCATGCAGCAATGGCAAACCGAAGCCTTAAAAGAATCCTGGCGTGAACCCGGCCACGAGGACGCGGCCTTAGCAGCCGGCACATTGCTGGCAGACTTGCGCACCTAAACAAAGCAGTTACTGTTCAGCCCGCTATACAAAACCCTTCTCCCGCTTGCGGGAGAGGGAGTTTTTCTAGCGAGCTGAACAGATACACAACGCCAGAATATGTCACAAGGCACTAGCCCAGAACGCATAGCCCATGCGGGTTTACAGCCGATCAGGCCGGAGAGGCGCATAGAATATGCGCGTTGGGCAGGTGCGCAATTTGAAGTTTTTTGATATTGCGAAACACCTGATGATACGCATGCAATCGCGAAATGGTATAAAAAGCCGCGAGCACTAATGCTAGTGAGCGGCCTTTAACGCTGTTATTAAACGAATTATTCCGTGATATCGGGCGTGCCGCTACGATCGAAACGAAGTGAGATTTCATGCACGCTGCTACGCATTTCTGCGCTAGCGTTGGGTGGCAAGATCACGAATCCTTCTTGCTGCGCGCTGCGTGCCAATCCTAATTTGAGCTTGAGTTCGCCTTCGGCCAGACGCAAGGCTGGCATACCAGAGGCGATGTGAAGTAAAAATCCACTCATCAGGTGGCCAACTTGATCGGGAGCGAGTACTTCCAGTTTACCTCCGCTCTCGATTTGCGCCGACAAGGACGCCACTCTGGCAGCAGCAAGCTTGGCCGTTTCTCCTAGCGCCTTGAGTTTTTCGCCTTGTTGCGCGGTCGTTACTGCAATCGCCGATTCCACCGCAGCTTTCTCTCTCGCATCACTGGTATCTATGCGCTCGAACAAAGTTTTGTTGTCTTGTTGAGCCTCGTCGGTAAGTTGTGCCAATCTTTGATTCTCGCTCAGCAAAGCACCAATTTGTTCTTTCATGCGTTTTAGCTGTTCTTGATTATCCGTATTGGGCAGCTCCAATTGGCGTAATTTAGTCAGTAAATCAGCGTTCATTTTGCGCAAAGCATCGAGCTCGGCACTTAGTTTAATTTCGCTGTCACTGGCACTAGTGGCCGCAAGTTTAAGTCTGGACATGAGATCGAGCGCATCTTCTAATTTTTTGCTCGCGACTAACTGCGTATTGGAACTCAATTTACGCTCCAATACTAAGGCTTCTCTGGTTGCGTTTAACTCATCTTGCAACTGACGCGCTGCCCCGCGCTCGCTCTCAAGTTTGCCGCGCAAGGAGTCGAGCTCTTTATTCGTATGCAGCAACTCAGTACGTAATTGCACTGTGCTCAGTGGTTTGTCGGTGCCTGATGCCATTTCGTAAGCCTTAGTCGGTATTTACTCTAGTCCATGATCAATTGTTCGCGTATCAGACGCCCACTCGAGTCGCTTGCCTTCAGGAGCCAGCGCTGATTCTCGCTTAAATAACTTGCGTGAATATCGAGTTCGCCCATGATTTTTTCCAGGCGCTGAAGATCATCCCGTTCGCGAAAAATTTTTATAATTTCTTCTCTGCTGCGAACCGGTGGATGTGCTGGCGTATTAGCTGCGCCAACCGCCGGCGCACTCGCTGTCGCAACAAAATTAACCCGTATGGTGGACACCGCTGAGGCATTGAGAGCGCCACTCAAATGCGCCGAAGAGAGTGGCTCTATCTCAAGCTCACCATTACCGGTGCGTGATATCGCCGCTTTAATCTCCAAGGTAGCATCGGACATCAGCATCCCGCTAGCAACCCCGACGCCTATCCCCAAATCTGCTTGCGCGCTACTTAAAGAAGCGCCCGCGGTACCTAACAGCGCACTTAAGGGCGCGCGTTTAATGTCTGTGCTTGCCATATAAAACATCTCCTTTCTGCGAGCTGAGCTTACTCAGTGCCAGTGCGGCGCGGAATATCTAAACGCAAAGGTGCCGGAACTGGCACCAAGGTAGCGGTAATCTTTGAATGAACGGACACGTCACGATTAAGCTTGCGTTCAAATCGTATATTTGAAGTTTCGGCAAATAAGCCCAGAGTGCCTTTCTTTCGGGTGCCGTCTTCATTCAACTGCTCAACCAGTTTCAGATCCATAGTCACCTCTATCGTCGCCTGCGAAAATTGATAGAAGGTAGGTTTCACACCTAGCGCTAATAAAGAAACGCTTTGTGCCTTAGCATGGTCAAACGAAACCGAGCCATCGGCAGAAATTTTCTCAGTAATGGAAGGAACGATGTCAACGAAAGTATCGGCGAGTTCTTGAACCATGGTCGCTGAACTGCGATCCAATGCTAACTGAGCGTCAGCAATCCCTTCCGCCATGAGGCGCACCAAATCAGCAAATGAACCAGAAGCGGTTTCCTGTACCGCAGCTTCTGGTGCATAGATCGGAGCACGAAAGGCCTTAGCGCTATCGAACTGAGTCATATCAAGGTACTTTCGGTGCTCGGTTATCGACGATATTTAACTGCGGAGCCAAGCGTGCGGGCGGTGGAACCGGCACCATCCGTGTCAGCAAGCGACTGGTGCCATGCACTTCTTTACCGAACTTGCGATTATGCGAAACATCCACAGAAACCGAAGCGCTCCAGCAGGCAAATCCAGCTTTTGCCTTCACCCCAACCTTCAGATTGGTTTCAACCGAGGTCGTGGTTTTGATGTCCATAGTGACTTCTATGGTCGCTTCTGCAAATTGATAAAAAGTAGGCATCAAGCCTATTTGTATCAAAGAAACGTTGACCGGACTAGCATTCACATAGGAGACCGTGCCATCTGCAGCAATGGTTTGTGTCACGCCCATAATCAGAGGCAACTCCGTTTCGGCCAGGACTTTCGCGGTCTCAACCGAGTTCTCATCAAGTGCTTTTTGTGCTTCTGCGATACCAAGTGCCAATTTCAGTACCATATCCGGTAGAGGCACATCTAATAATTCTTGTCCGACGCTACTAGCCATGTTGATCTCCTTGCAGTAAGCCGCAGCCCCCAATGAGCATTAGCAGTTATAAAACCAATGAAGGTGCTTGATAGGCACCCAATACGGCTGCTAGGCGTTGTTGATCTACATTGACAGGCCCAATAAAGCTGACCTCGATAGAAGCTCGTAGACCTAGATACGACGGTAACGTCATCACAACCAATGCACGGTTGGCATTAAAGCGGGCGACTATGCTCCCACCAACACTTTTTACTAAATTATCTAGCCGTGCAGGATCTTTTACGACGATAAGAAACATGCCGCGCCCAGATAAGGCCAGTGATACTTTTGCTCCGAAACGTTGCGCAATTTGCATAACTTTTAAGCCAAAAGATAATTGAAAAATTTTAAGTGCCGCGAGAAATTAAATCGAATCCTAGAGATACGCTACTTGCCCATATTTCGCTGTCAGTAAGTTAGGTACAGTGCAGAAATTGAGCTTAGCTGTATTAAATAGCCAAGACAAATTTACATTTATATTTATTATTTTTTTGATTATTTCAGATATAAATTTCATTGACAATCATTTTTACAAGTTATTTTTTGACAATTTTCCCGTCCTTCCAAATCTGATATTGCAGCAGAAAACCCCGCGCCTGTACTCAATAAATACGACTACGTCCGCGTATTTGAACTCTTGCAGCACTGCACAACAGATGAATCAAGACACAAGATGTCAGCTTAAAAAGAAAATTTATTTACATTTTTATGTTTATGATGTGAACTATGTTGTCTTCCAGAGTTCAACTCCTGAGCTTGCTGACTAACTTTAATTTACCGACCTATTCCATTGCTTTTTACATTCAACGAGGAAACCACTATGCGTCGTACTCTGATCTCGCTTGCCGTCACGTCCCTATTCTCGCTATCGACAGTCAATCTGGCCTTGGCCGAAACGGTTGCGCCAGCTAGCAAAACTGCTGCCAAAGGCCAAGTTGGCAGCAAAACCATGACTAAGCTCAATTCGGGACTGGACTTGCAATGGTTAGACAAGAGCGTACGGCCGCAGGATGATTTTTTCCAATTTATGTCCGGCAAATGGCTGGCCGCTACCGAGATCCCGGCCGACCGCGCGCGCTTTGGCTCTTTCGATCAATTGCGTGATTTGTCCGAGCAACGCTCTTTTGACATCATCAAAAGCTTAGCAAGCGATAACAAACTGGCGGTCGGTTCTAACCAGAAAAAAATCGCCGACTTGTACAATAGTTTCATGGATGAGGCACGTGCCGAGGCTCTGGATATCCAACCTTTGCAGGGCGAATTTGCACGCATAGATGCACTCGCCAGCAAGAGCGGATTATCAGCACTTATGGCGCAACTGGCCAAACGGGGTGTCGCCCTGCCGCTGCAGGCTGGCATCAATCAGGATGCGCGTGACTCTAGCGTATATGCCATATATCTGAACCAGGGCGGGCTGGGTTTGCCGGACCGCGATTATTATTTAAAAGAAGATGACGCCAAGCTCAAAGGCTTTCGAGTAGCCTATGTCAAACACATCGCCAGCATGCTGAGCATGGCGAAAGTGACTAGCGAGGCGGATGCAGAACAGACTGCGGCCGCCATCATGACACTGGAAACAGCGATAGCGAAAATCCAATGGAGCAAGGTAGAAAACCGTAACCCGGTCAAAACTTATAACAAGACCGAGATCGCAAAATTGGGCGAATTACTGCCGAATTTCGACTGGAGCGCGTATTTCGCCAGCGCTGGCAACGAGGGTAAAACATCGTATGTGATAGCCCGTCAACCTAGCTATCTGACTGGCTTATCTCAAATCATTACAGACACGCCTTTGGCGACCTGGCAAGCCTATTTTAAATGGCAAACCCTGAACGCCTACGCGCCGTTTTTGAGCAAGCGCTTTGTCGATCAGGATTTTGCGTTTTCCAGTGTGACACTGCGCGGCATCCCGACCAATCAGGCGCGCTGGAAGCGTGGCGTGGCGCGTATCGAAGAAGCGATGTCGGAAGCCCTAGGTCAGCTGTATGTAGAAAAATACTTCCCGCCTGAATACAAGGCAAAAATGCAAACCCTGGTAAACAATTTGATGCTGGCCTACCAGCAAAGCATAGAGACTTTAAGCTGGATGGGTGATGACACCAAAAAAGAAGCCTTAGCCAAGCTGGCCAAATTCACCCCGAAAATCGGCTACCCTGATCAATGGCGCGATTACAGCAAACTGGAGATCGCCAAAGAGGATCTGGTCGGCAATATCATGCGCGGGCGCGAACTTGAATATCAGCGCCAGTTGGCCAAACTCGGCAAACCGGTCAGCCGCCAAGAATGGGGCATGAGCCCGCAAACCGTGAACGCCTATTACAATTCTCGCCAGAACGAAATTGTATTCCCAGCCGCCATTTTGCAGCCGCCCTTCTTCAACGCCAAAGCCGATGATGCCGTTAATTACGGTGGCATAGGTGCGGTAATCGGCCACGAAATCAGCCACGGCTTTGATGATTCGGGTAGTCAGTCAGACGGCGACGGTAATCTGCGCGATTGGTGGAGCAAGGACGACAAAGCTAATTTCGGCAAACTGACCTCGGCCTTAGTCGCCCAATACAGCGCCTACAGCCCCCTACCCGGCTACCAGCTCAATGGAGCGCTGACCCTGGGTGAAAACATCGCAGATAACTCGGGCCTGGCGATCGCCTACAAAGCCTATCAGATTTCTCTGGGCGGCAAAGCTG
This sequence comes from Undibacterium sp. Ren11W, assembly GCF_049340485.1. Taxonomy (NCBI): domain Bacteria; kingdom Pseudomonadati; phylum Pseudomonadota; class Betaproteobacteria; order Burkholderiales; family Oxalobacteraceae; genus Undibacterium; species Undibacterium sp. Ren11W. Next base: position 176,468 of record NZ_JBMPPB010000004.1, on the reverse strand, counting down.
CACCTGTCATTGATGGCTACACCGGGAATCAACGCCTGTTTATGGGCTGGGGCCAGGTCTGGCGCGGCAAGGCACGCGATGCTGAAGCGATACGCCTGATCGCCACCGATCCGCATTCACCTGCTATGTTCCGCGGTAACGGCCCACTCACCAATCTACCTGCCTTCTATTCCGCCTTTGGCGTCAAACAAGGCGACAAAATGTACGTAGCGCCGGAACAGAGAACCACGATCTGGTAATACCAAACGCAAAAAATAATTAGTCAATAAAAAAGCACATGGTCTTAAAACCCATGTGCTTTTTTTACTTCAAGAATCTACGTAAATGGCTAGTTTTTCTATCCGGTTTAGCGCGACAAGGCCACACCTGCACGCCTAACATTTGGGTTAGACGTCTTTACCAGCTTAAACACGCTGACCACTTCAGTTAAGCCTCCGGCCTGGTCGTGCAGGGCTTGTGCGGCGGCCGATGCTTGCTCCACCAGTGCGGCATTTTGTTGCGTCATATTATCCATCTCGACGATGGCATGATTAACCTGTTCGATACCGGCACTTTGTTCCTGGCTGGCCGACGAAATTTCGCCAACGATATCGGTTACCCGTTTCACGCTGGCGACTACTTTTTCCATGGTGGCACCGGCCAGCAGCACCAGTTTGCCGCCTTCGTCCACCTTCTCTGCAGAATTATCGATGAGCAGTTTGATCTCTTTGGCGGCGGCCGATGAGCGCTGCGCCAGATTGCGCACTTCGCCTGCCACTACGGCAAATCCACGGCCTTGTTCACCGGCGCGGGCCGCTTCTACCGCTGCATTTAAGGCAAGAATATTGGTCTGAAACGCGATGCTATCGATCACGCTGATGATGTCGACGATTTTTTTCGACGAGTCATTAATTGAATTCATGGTCTGAACCACCTGGCCGACCACCGCACCGCCTTGTATCGCCACCTCAGAGGCAGAGATCGCCAATTGATTGGCCTGTCTGGCGTTGTCGGCATTTTGTCTGACGGTCGATGTCAGCTCTTCCATGGTCGATGAAGTCTCTTCCAAAGCACCGGCTTGTTGCTCTGTGCGATTAGACAGATCCAGATTGCCTGCGGCAATTTCACCGGAAGCAGTAACGATAGAATCAGAACCTATACGTACTTGATTGACCACATTTGCCAGATTGTCGCGCATTGCTTTAATCCCGAACAACAGACTACTGCGATCATTGGCGTGCGTCACAATTTCTGTACTTAAATCACCTTCTGCGATCGCGCCGACCACGCTGGCAGCATAACTAGGTTCAGCGCCAAGTTGGCCCAAGATCTTATGTGTCATATGCCAGGCCAAAGCAGCCACAGCACACATCAGCAGAGTGCCTATCGCCAACAAAATGTTGGCCTGATGCCAAAACGCGCTGTCAATATCATCAATATAGGTGCCGTATCCGATAATCCACTCCCAAGGAGCAAATTTGACCACGGCGTACATCTTGGCGACCGGCTCTTTGACACCGGGGCGTGTGCCGTCCGCCAGCACGATACCGATGTGATTTTTTTCAATCGCGGCGCGATAGCGATCACCGGACTCTTTCATATTTTTCTGAGGCACACCGATCCGGTCGGCTTTCGGATGCACATACAGCAGGTCATCGTTATAGCCACGAACAAAAAAATAATCATCGCCTTTATGAAAACTGCTCAAGGCGGTTTTCGCCTGACTCAAAGCGTCTTCATGACTCAATTTACCGGATTGCTCGAGCGCGTAGGCTTTTTCCACCGCGGCATTGGCTAACTCTACCAATTCGCTGATATGTGCGGTGCGCTCTTGCACCATGGTTTGCCGCAGGGTAAACAAAGAGACGGCAGAGATGCCGATAATACCCATTAAGGTAACGACACAGAGAAGGATGATGCGTGTACTTAGCTTCATGCAGAGAGCCTTTCAATTAAAAACATTGCCATTCTACAATGTTTATGAAAGGCTCTCAAATAATCCGTGTGCAACAGAGGTTTTCAAGAAAAGTCTTTTTAAAAAAACGCCTAACAGATCGACAAATATCGACAAATACCGACCGACATCAACAGGCGTAGATCATTTCAAGAAAAATCACTCCAGCGTCATTGCCAGATCTCGCCAGAGACTTAAGGAGCAGTAAAACGTTTACTACCAAATGCAAGGCGCGCCGAGCTGCTATTACTCAGCAGACTCACCGCAACATATTCCTTACCACTACTCAAACCAGCCGTAGCCAGACTATAACTCGTGCTAGTGCCCGGCAACATTACGTGTGTCTTAATCGGAGTGAGGATGCCAGACTGCGCCAACACCGGATCTAGCACATACACCAAAGTGCTGGCAGTGCCGGTCACGCTAGGCCACGTCAGCATATTGGCGCTGACACTGAGCGTAAAGCTAGTAGGCAGGTTTTTCTCTATAGGGAAAACTTCCAATTTACCTAATGCCGCCACGTAATATTGGCTGCAGCCAGGCAAATTGAGCAATTGTTTACCTTTGGCATTCGAATACACCCCACTGTAATATCCAGTCGCAGGGTCGTAGGTTGCAAATATAGATCCCGATTGTGCCGTCGCATCCAGAAAACCAGACCAACTAGCGCCATAGGCGTTGCCAGTCTTGATGCCGGTGTCATTGCCAAAATTACTGGTTTGACAGCCAGCATACGTCATACTCAGCTTGGTGCCGCTATTGGCATCGGTCGCTGGCACACTGAGAACAACGGCGCCGACGATAGCATCTTCCGGATTATTCGTAACGTCTTCCTGAAAATAGCCTACATAAACGCCGCCCGGTGCCGGAATAATCGGTGCTGCATCCGGTACTGACGGCGTGTCGTCACCATTCCCTCCGCAGCCAGCCAATGCCGCAAAAGCGAGGGCGATCAGACTTAAGTTCAAGGTAGACAAAGACATCTGGTTTCCATTCGTAAGAGAAATAGGCAGAACATGCAGCTCTTACTTTACCATGCGGCATGCTGGCAAAAAACTGAATGAAAAGTCTAATAAAACCTTATTCCTTCTGTGTATCCACTTCCAGATTCGCCAGGCTCCATAGCTTGAGTGCAACAAATTTTACGGAATGTCGCTACTACGCTACAATGAGTTTCGGCAATTATTGTATAGACTGAGGAAGACGCCAGTTTGCCCCAAAAACGGCATGCGTAAACTGGCTAGTGCTTTTTTAGAGATATCAAAATGCCTCAAAATACGCTCAATTAACACCGTACTGACTTCGATTGCAGGCTCACTATGTTTGAAATAATTATTAGCTTTTTTTTGGGTTTATCGATAGGCGTGCTATCGGCCTGGCTGCTCTTGAAGAACAGATTCAAGACCAAACGCGAACGCAGTCTGCCTGAATCTGGCAATAGCGTGTTCGCAAGCAATGCGAGCGACGATCAGCAGACCTTGGGCTATGAAACCAATTTAGCCTGGAAGACTGAACAAAGTGTCTTCAACCAAGTCACCGGTCAGGCGACACCTCAAGCAGCTCCCCAGATTATCGAGGTCGGCCATCCACCTTTAAGCGAAGTACAGCTAGAACTGCAGCGCCTCAATGCTAAATTAACTGAACGCGAAAAAGTATTCTATCCGGACGAAAACGCGCTGTTGCAAGCCGAACAGGACAAGCTCGCCAGTGCCGCAGCAGCGCGACTAGCGCCCGCTGATACGATCACTCGCCTGGCCCCAACCTCGCACGAAACCCACAATACACAAGCCAACGAGTTTGAAATCGCCGCGCTAGTGAGTAGCATGCAAGAGAGCGTTACGCCTGTGCTAACGGCTGTGCCCGAGCATTTCGATCCTAGCGAACTTGAGGCAGTCGCCATAGCGTCTGCCGAGTTCGACGGTATCGATTTTGAAAACGAAGAGCAGGAAGAACGAGATAGGCAAACCGCAGCGGCTGCATTGGCCGCAGCGCAAGCCGAACGTGCTGCCGAACAAGAGGCCGAACTACGGGCAGAACAACAGGCTAAAATAATCGCAGAACAGCAAGCCGAGGCGGCAGCGGTAGAAGCACAGGCCGCCTTAGCGATATTGGCAGCACAACATGAGGCGCAAAGAGAAGCGCAACAAATAGCACAACATCAGGCACAGCTGGCGGCCGACCTGGCAGAAAAATTAGAACAAGAACGTGCCACACTGGTCGCGCGACTGGAAGCAGAGCAAGCCGCTCATCTAGAAGCACAAAGAGTCGCAGAAGAAAATGCAAAAATTGCAGCCGAGGCCTTGTTAGCCCTGGAAACGGCGCGACAAGAAGCACAGCAAGCGGCCGCCGAAGTTGAGAGAGTAGAGCAAGAACGCATCCATCACGAAACTCAAAGACGAGAACAGCAGGCGTCCGAACAAGCGGCTCAGTTGCAAGCCACATTAGACGCTCAGTTAAAAGCCGAGCAAGCCGCGCAACTAGAAGCGCAACGCCTTGCCGATGAAAACGCCAGGATAGTAGCCGAAACAAAGCGCGCAGCCGAGCAAGCAGAACAATTGGAAGCGCAGCGAGTACAAACCCAATTAGCGGCAGAAGCTAACGCAGCCGCACTGATAGAGCAAGAGCGACTCGAGCAGGCCGCGCTGATACAAGCACAAGCGCAAGAAAAAGAAAAAGCGGCACAAGAAGAGCTAGAGCGTCTAGAGCAACAACGTGCAGCCGCACAAAAACTTACCGAACAAACCGCAGCAGCACAGGCAGCACCAGCGCCATCCGCACCGCCAACCCCGTTAGTGCCAGAGCCAGCCTTGAGTGCTAGCCAGCCTGGCGCAATGAAGAGCCCGGAAAACACCATGATCATGGTGGCGGACGATTCCAAAGTAGTTCGCATCAAAATTAGCCGGGCCCTGACTAAGCACAACTACCAAATTACACTGGCGGAAAACGGCATAGAAGCGGCCAGCAAAATTGCCGAAGCGCGGCCCGATGTCTTGATCACTGACGTAGAAATGCCAGGCATGGATGGCTTTGGTCTGACCCAGCAACTACGTAGCAATCCAGCCACTATGCATCTGCCTATCATCATGATCTCCGGTGCCAGTCATGAATTGGCCGACAAAGCCAAACAAGCTGGGATCGACGTTTTGCTGGGCAAGCCTTACTCGGATGATGAATTGATAGGGCACATACATCGCTTATTACAGCGATAATTACAGAGGTAATTTAGAGATAGCATGCGTTTGCAAGAGCGGGAATGTATTGAATTAATAAACGCATGATTTGTTAGGGCGCGACACGAAGCATATAACCATGCAAAACGGTCCTCGGCACAAAAAGATATTTCACGCTTACTCATGGATACGCATATGCCCAATCGCCCTCCTGATACGCCGCTCGATCTAAACCTCGCTCTCAGCCCAAGTTTAAGCCCCTCCCCGGTTAATGACATCGCCCTGTCTGAGTTAATCGGGGCACTCAGCCACGCCTTAGACATCACCGAAGGGCAGCCCGCCGGGCACTGCATACGTTGCTGCTGGATAGGCATGCACCTGGGGCGCGAGCTAGGTTTGCCGGAAGATCAGCTGTGGGATTTGTATTACACCTTGCTGCTCAAGGACCTGGGATGCAGCAGCAACGCGGCACGCATTTGCGAACTCTACCTGACCGACGATTTGAGCTTTAAACGCGATTTCAAGACCGTCGGCGATAGCCTGCCCAAGGTCTTGCAATTCGTGCTGAAACATACCGGTCTAAAAGCCGGCCTGGCCGAACGCTTTCGTAGCGTCATGACGATCTTGCGCGATGGCAGCGAGATCGCCCATGAATTAATCGCCACCCGTTGTCAGCGCGGCGCAGAAATCGCCCGTTTGCTGCGCTTCTCAGAAAGCGTGGCCTGCGGCATCTACAGCCTGGATGAACATTATAATGGCCAAGGAAAACCGGATGGCTTAAGCGCTAACGCCATTCCCATCTTTTCGAGTATCGCCTTGCTCGCGCAAGTAGTCGATGTATTTCGCACCGCTGCCGGTGAACAAGCCGCCATCGCCGAAGTAGCATTACGTTCAGGTCAATGGTTCGATCCAAAGTTGGTACTGGCGTTCCAGAAAGTAGCCAGCGCCAGCACGTTTTGGCAAGCATTGAACTCGGACGACATCGCCTTGCGCGTCGCGCAGCTAGAGCCGATTAGCCGTAAAGTGCCAGTGGATGACGACTATCTGGACGACATCGCGGCCGCCTTCGGCCAGGTAGTCGATTCAAAAAGTCCCTACACCAGCGGTCACAGCGCCAGAGTCGCTTTTTACACCGACATGATCGCAGCAGCTATGGGGCTAAGCATAGAACAAAGACGCTGGCTAAAACGCGGTGCACTGCTGCATGACGTTGGTAAATTAGGTGTCAGCAATAGCGTTCTGGATAAACCCGGCAAGCTCGATGCCGAAGAATGGGAGGCGGTAAAATCCCACGCCGCCTACACCGAAACCATCCTGGCCCGTATCGCCGCCTTTGCCCAACTAGCTACGGTAGCCGGTGCCCACCACGAAAGACTCGATGGCGGCGGTTATCCGCGCGGCCTGCATGCCGCCGATATCAGTCTGGAAACGCGCATTATCACGACCGCCGACATCTTCGACGCGATCACCGCAGAACGTCCCTACCGTGGTGCCATCCCGGTAGCGCGCAGCCTGGAGATGATGGCAGAAACCGTAGGCACAGCGATCGACGCCGACTGCTTTGCCGCCCTCAAACTCGCGCTCAGCCAGCTCAGCGAGCTGCCGCCCTAGCCCGCCAGCCAAAGCCAATGAAGGCATGCCGCCAGCGCGCATAGCCCATGCGGCTCGCAGACCAGCATGCTCGAAGAAGCGCATGGATTATGCGCGCTGGCAGGGTGGCATTTCAGATTACCACCAGAGGTTTAGCTAGGCCGCGACCCCGCTTTTCACAAAGATCATTTTCTTCAATTCCGGCACGCAAGAGCCGCAGTTGGTGCCGCACTTCAAGCGTGTTTGCAAAGCTGCCAGAATGTCGGCTGGGGCGCCATCGAGTTTATCGAGTTCGGCATTGATCTCACTGTCGGCCACGTTGAGACAAGCGCAGACTACTTTGCCGCGCGCTTTAAAACCTTGCGGGGCGCTGGTGCTAGGCATTAGTAAAAGACGACCTAATTTTGCGACACTTTGCTGATCCAGCAGATAGGGACGCAGCCAGCTTTCGGCGGAAATATCGCCAGCTAAGGCAACTGCCGCCAGCGTACCGTCTTTAACCATAATATGTCTGGAATTGCCGCGTTTACTATCGTCGTAGCGCAATACAGTGGCGCCGCTGATGCCGAACAAGGCCTCGATTTTTTGCAATAACTCGGGCGCAGCCGCATAGTCGTCGGCAGCACGGAATAAGACCCCGACTTTATCGCGCCCAAACGGCACACAACTGGCATACGCGAACTCGCGCATAGTCGGGCGCAATGCCTGTTGCAGGCTGAGCGCCTGCGCCGCATCGACCCAGGCAAACACCAGAAAGCGCCACGGCAATTCGGCCTTGAGTATTTTTACCGCAGCGTGCTTCAGTTCCGGCTGTTTCGAGCTAGGATCTAAGGCCGACGAGGTCAGCGCATTGACCCCGGTGCCGGCAGTACCGGCATGGCCGCGCCCGGAGACGTATTCTTCGCCCCAATGCATGGCGATAAAGCTTTGCCCGGGACGCATCTCATCACTCTCGCTGACGGCAAAAATTTGCGAGCCGCGTTTATTCGTCACATGCACCAAGTCGCCGTTTTTCAGGAAACGCCGCTGCATATCCTGCGCCGCCATATTGATACTCGGTTCAGCCACATGTGAAAACAATTGCGCCACGCTACCGGTGCGGCTCATGCCATGCCATTGGTCACGCAGGCGGCCGGTGTTTAAAGCAAACGGATGGCGCGGATCGACTATTTCAGCCACCGGCAGATACGGGGTATTGATAAATTTGGCCCGACCATTGGCGGTGGCGAACACGCCATCCTGATACAGGCGTTGCTGACCTCTGCTTGCGCCAGTCGGATACGGCCATTGCTGCGGGCCCTGCTCCGCCAATAATTGATACGACAGGCCAGTGATATCCAGATCGCGCCCACGCGTGCTTTCTCTGTGCTCGTTCCAAACTTGCTCCGGCGACTCGTACGGAAATAGCGTGCCACGCGCACCCTGGTTTTTTTTCAGATATTTTTCCAGCTTACGGGCAAAGGCGGTGGCGATCTGCCAATCGGCTCGCGCCTCACCGGGTGCGGCGATGGCAGCGTTGACGCGCGAGATACGGCGCTCCGAATTCGTCACGGTACCGGATTTTTCGGCCCAGGTGCTGGCCGGTAGCAAGATGTCGGCATACGGCACGGTGGCGGTGCTGCTATAGGCTTCTTGCACGATCACCAGCTCGGCCTTATCAAGGGCTTCGCGTATCAGATTTTGCTCGGGCATGGATTGCGCCGGGTTGGTGCAGACTATCCAGAGTAGTTTAATCTGACCTTGTCTGACCGCTTCAAATAACTCGACCGCGGTCTTACCGGGTAGCGCTGGCACATCGTCCACACCCCACAGCGCAGCCACTTCAGCGCGATGTTTTGGATTTGCCAAATCTCTATGGCCAGACATCAAATTCGCCATGCCGCCGACTTCGCGCCCGCCCATGGCGTTCGGCTGGCCAGTCAATGAGAAAGGTCCTGCGCCCGGTTTGGCTATCTGATGGGTGGCCAGATGCAGATTGATCAGGGCAGCGTTTTTGGCGGTGCCGGACGAGGATTGATTCAGACCCTGACAATACAAAGACAGCGTCGCCTTCGATTGCCCGAACCAGCGCGCCGCCAGGAGCAAGTCTTCTTCCTTGATGCCACAGGTTTGCGTCACGTAAGCGGGCGTATAGCTGCGCACGGTTTGCTTGAGCTCGGCAAAACCTTCGGTGTGGGCGGCGATATAGGCAGCGTCGACCAAGTCTTCCCACAAACACAGGTGCAACATGCCATTAAACAAAGCGACATCGGTGCCAGGCAAGATCGCCAAAAATAAATCGGCTTCACGCGCAGTATCGGTACGGCGCGGATCCACTACGATGACTTTTAATTCAGGATTGTTTTTTCTGGCATCCTCTATGCGACGATACAAAACCGGATGGGCATACGCCGTATTCGAGCCGACGATAAAAATCACCTCGGCCAGATCGATATCCTCGTAACAGGCGGGCGGCGCATCGGCTCCCAAAGTTTGCTTGTAACCGGCCACCGCGCTAGACATGCACAGGCGCGAATTGCTATCGATGTTATTGGTGCCTATCAAACCCTTGGCGAGTTTATTGAAGACGTAATAATCCTCGGTCAGCAATTGGCCCGAGACATAGAAGCCTACGCTATCAGGGCCGTGCTCGTGGATGGTGTCGGCAAAACGGCGTGCCATACTATCTAGACAGCTATCCCAGTCACTACGCTGGCGAGCTTGTCCACGGCTGCTGCGCATCTCGGGATACAGCGCGCGCACTTGCTGTTGTATCAGCGGCTGCGCAGATAAATGCAGGGTGCTGCCCTTACTGCAGAGTCGTCCAAAATTGGCCGGATGCTCCGGATCGCCACGCACGCCCAGCACTTGCTGGCCATCGCTTTGTATCAAGACGCCACAACCTACGCCGCAGTAACAACAGGTGGCTTTCGTTTCAGTCATTTTCTAGCCTTTTATTTATACTCCCCATGAGTATTTTTAAATTGCGCAATACTGATATGCGCAATTGGCCTAATTTTTTTAAATTTAGGGGGAGTATCTTGTTATTTACTGTGCTTACTGGATTTAATGAAGGTGTTCAGCTGGCGTCCAGCGCCAGCGTACGCAACTCCGCCGCATCCAGATAAACCAGCTCTTGCTCTACCTTGAGGCTAAATTTCTGGGTGCAACCCTCGTCCGGCGAGACCGCGCAACCGGTTGGCAATTCTATGTTCCAGTTATGTAGCGGGCAGGCCACTTTTTCACCAAAGACGATGCCTTGCGAGAGCGGCCCGCCTTTATGCGGACACTTATCTAACAAGGCAAAAATCTTGTTTTGACTATTTCTAAAAATCGCCACATCGGGTTTGACGCTGCGTACCACAACGCGCGCACCTAGCACCGGGATGTCGTCGATTTTACAAATAGCTTGCCATTCTTGGGACATGGTATTTCCTTCAATTATTGATTTCTATCCCCTGCCCCGCTCGCGGGACAGGTTGTTTAACACTAAGCGTTGAGCATCTCAAACTGGCGGGTATCGACCTGCGCCTTTTCTGGCTCATGCCAGGGATCGGCTTCCTGCTCTAGCGAGAACAAGAGTCTTTGGTAGAGTTCTTTACGTTTGACTTCATCGTCCACCACGCTACGCTTGGCGTGATCCAGGCCGACACGTTCCAGATAATGCACAGTGCGCTCCAGATACCAGCCCTCTTCCCGATACAATTGCAGGAAAGCGCCGGTGTATTCCATCACTTCTTCATGGGTCTTGAGCTTAACGAAAAATTGCGCGACTTCGGTTTTGATACCGCCGTTACCGCCCACATACACTTCCCAGCCTGATTCGACGCCGATAATCCCCACGTCTTTAATTCCGGATTCAGCGCAATTACGCGGGCAACCGGAGACTGCTAGTTTCACTTTATGCGGTGCATACATGCGTGCCAGTTCGCGCTCTAGTTGCTGCCCCATCAGGGTAGAATTTTGCGTCCCCATACGGCACCATTCGCTACCGACGCAGGTCTTAACTGTACGCAGTCCCTTGGCGTACGCCAGACCGGAAGGCATGCCCAGATCTTGCCAGACCGCGCGCAGATCTTCCTTCTTAACACCGAGTAAATCGATACGTTGGCCGCCTGTCACCTTGACCGTCGGGATGTGATATTTGTCGACCACATCGGCAATCCGGCGCAATTCTGAGGCATTGGTCTCGCCACCCCACATACGTGGAATCACAGAATAAGTGCCGTCTTTCTGGATGTTGGCGTGCGAGCGTTCATTGATGTAGCGTGATTGCGGATCATCCTTGGCTTCGCGCGGCCAGGTCGAGATCAGGTAGTAATTAAGCGCCGGACGGCAGCTAGAACAACCGTCAGGGGTACGCCAGTTCATGCCTTGCTGGGTGCTTGCCACGGTCAGGTATTTTTGTGCCTTGATCGCATCGCGCACTTCTTGATGGGTGTGATCGGTACAGCTGCACATGGCTTTAACTTTCGCCACATCGCTGTAATCGCTACCGACTGTAAACATCAAGATCTGTTCGACTAAGCCAGTGCATGAACCACAAGAAGCAGATGCCTTGGTGTGCTTACGCACCTCGTCCAAAGTGAGCAGGCCTTTTTCTTTAATCGTGTTGACGATGCTGCCTTTACAAACCCCATTACAACCGCAGACTTCGGCGGTATCGGGCATGGCGGCGGCTTTACTATAGCCTTCATGCCCAGTGTCGCCGGTATTGGATTCACCAAACATTAAGGTGTCGCGGAACTCGGCGATGCTTTTTCCTTCGCGTAGCAGTTTGAAATACCAGCTACCGTCCGAGGTATCGCCATACAGGCAGGCACCGACTAATTTATCGTCCTTAATCACCAGCTTTTTATACACGCCGCCGATAGGATCCGACAAGATGATCGCTTCGGTGTCAGTGCCGCCCATAAATTCGCCAGCCGAAAACAAATCGATACCGGTGACCTTGAGTTTGGTAGAAGTGACCGAACCCTGGTAGCGCGCGATACCGAAATTGGCCAGATGATTGGCGCAGACTTTCGCCATTTCATACAAAGGCGCGACCAGACCGTAGGCGGTGCCGCGATGATTCACACACTCGCCAACCGAATAGATACGCGGGTCGAAAGTTTGCATGGTGTCGTTCACCACGATGCCGCGGTTGCAATGCAGACCGGCCGATTCGGCCAGTGTGGTATTCGGGCGTATCCCGACCGCCATCACGATCAGTTGCGCAGGGATTTCTAAACCATCGGTAAAACGTATGCCTTTAACGTGACCTTGATCGTCACTCAGGATGGCTTCGGTATTTTTTTCCAGCAGGAAGCTCAGGCCGCGATCTTCTAAAGATTTTTGCAGCATTTTGGCGGCGACCGGGTCGAGTTGGCGTTCCATCAACCAGCCTGGCAAATGCACGACAGATACCTTCATGCCGCGCATCATCAAGCCGTTAGCCGCTTCCAGACCGAGCAAACCACCACCAATGACCACCGCATGGCTGTGCTTCTCGGCCGCAGCGATCATGGTATTGGTGTCGTAAATATCGCGATAAGCAATCACGCCTGGCGCGTCTTTGCCAGGCACCGGCAAGATAAATGGTGAAGAACCGGTGGCCATCAGGAGGCGATCGTATTGGGCCTCGGTGCCATCTTCGGCAATCACGATGCGTTTTACCCTGTCGATTTTGACGATTTTTTTACCAAGATGCAGGGTGATATTGTTTTCTGCATACCAGGCTTCATCATTAAGCATGATGTCTTTGAAGGCTTGTTCACCAGACAGTACCGGGGACAAAAGAATGCGATTGTAATTGGCGTGCGGCTCTGCACCAAAAACCGTAATGTCATACAGATCGGGGGCGATCTTTAATAACTCTTCTAAGGTACGTGCACCTGCCATACCGTTCCCTACCATCACTAGCTTCAATTTTTTCATCGCTCACTCCTTTGCTTGTCTTGCACTCGTATAAGCAAAAGCAATGCCAGTTTCGAGGAATCTTATTCAGACCTGACTGCGCCAGCAATACAAGCGTCGGAAAAACAAGCAAAATCATGTATTTAGCACAGCGCACCAACACCCTATCCAAAGTTAATTTGGTGCGAGCAAAAACTTTGAAGCACCGAAATTCAGCAAAGCAGTCTGATTCGCACCCGAAAGTGGCATTCAGACTACCCATCTGGTGCAACGCACAATTTGAGGGAGCTAACTTAGCTAGTTTGCCTCCAAATGCAGCTAGCGCAGCACTAAAATGCGCCAAAACAGATGGCACGGCAATTGCAATAGCTTAGTTAAAGCTTGCAAAGACTGGTCTCAAGCACCGGCCCTCACCACTTACTTATTACGCTGTTACTACGCTGGAGCGATTATGCAAAAAACCTCTTTCTGGAAAGTCGGACACACCCCGACTTTACTAGCCGCCTTCTTTTACTTCGACCTCAGTTTTATGGTCTGGGTTTTACTCGGGCCCTTAGGTATACAGATCGCTAAAGACCTAGGTTTAAGCGCCGCGCAAAAAGGCTTGATGGTGGCCACCCCTTTGCTGGCCGGAGCTTTGCTGCGTATCGTGATGGGCATGCTGGTGGATCATTTAAAACCAAAAAAAGCCGGCTTGATCGGGCAAGTCATCGTGATCGCCGGCCTGAGCTGGGCCTGGTTAGGTAATCTGCACACCTATGAGCAATTGCTGTTTCTGGGCATCATACTGGGCGTCGCTGGTGCTGCCTTTGCGGTGGCATTACCGCTGGCATCCCGCTGGTATCCGCCTGAGCATCAGGGCACAGCGCTGGGCATTGCAGGAGCCGGCAATTCTGGCACCGCCTTCGCTGCCTTGTTTGCCCCAACCTTAGCAATTATGTTCGGCTGGCAGAATGTATTTGGCCTGGCCATCATCCCCTTGTTGCTTGCACTGGCGGTGTATCTGGTGTTCGCCAAAGATGCGCCGGGCGAGGTGCCGACTAAATCCTTAACCGAATACCTTGCGGTATTAAAAGATAAGGATGCCTGGTGGTTTATGTTCTTCTATAGCGTGACCTTTGGCGGCTTCTCTGGCCTGGCTTCCTCTTTGACGATTTACTTCAATACCCAATACGGCCTAACCCCGGTAACTGCTGGTTATTTCACGGCCGCCTGCGTGTTCGCCGGCTCTATGGTCAGACCTATGGGCGGGCGCATCGCCGACCGCATCGGCGGCATCAAAACTTTGTCGGTGATGTATGTGATCGCAGCGGCCTTTCTGTTCATAGCCTCCACCGGCTTGCAATCAGCGACTGGCGCAGTGATCGTGTTTGTGGGAGCGATGCTGGCACTCGGCACCGGCAACGGTGCGGTGTTTCAATTGGTGCCGCAACGTTTCCGCAAAGAGATGGGCGTGATGACCGGACTGGTCGGTATGGCCGGTGGTATCGGCGGCTTCTACTTAGCCTCCAGCCTCGGCTATTCGCATCAGATCACTGGCAGTTACCAAATCGGTCTGTCTATCTTTGCCAGTCTGGCCGTAATCGCCTTATTGGGCTTATCATTAGTCAAGAAACGCTGGCGCACTACCTGGGGTTCAGCGGCCATGACGACAGCTAAGATTTAAACCTAAACCCAAGCATCGCCGCTGAGGCGCAAAACGTTTTCACCGAATTAGATGAGCCAACTATGCCCCTGATATGCCCCTGATCGTTAGCACCGGCCACCACTCGCTGGCGGGAGTGCGTCCACGCAATGAAGACTTTGTCGGCATGGTCACGCCAAACGAACCTGAACTTTCTAGCAAGGGCTTGATCGCTGCGATTGCCGATGGCGTCTCAGGTAACGAGGGTGGGCGCGAAGCTTCAGAATATGCGGTGCGCGGCCTGCTGACCGATTACTACGCCACTCCCGACACCTGGGAAATTACCACCTCGCTAGAAAAAGTACTGGTCGCCATCAATAGCTGGGTGCAACAGCAAGGCACGGTAAGGCGCGAATTGGCCGGCATGGCCAGCACCCTGACCGCACTGGTGCTGCGCGGCCGTATGTATTACACCGCGCATGTGGGCGATACCCGCTGTTATTTGCTACGCGACGACGGCTTGGGCAAGCTACAAAAACTGACGCAAGACCATGTCTGGGACCGTCCCGAAATGCAGCACGTACTGACCCGCGCAATCGGCATGGATACCCGTCTGGCGGTCGATCATGGCATGGGCGAAGTACGTCAGAACGATGTGTTTTTACTCGCCAGTGATGGCGTCTGGGCGGCCCTGAGCGAATACGATATCTGCGATACCCTGAAACAAGTCAGTCAGCACAGCTTGACACCTGAGCTAGGCAGCAAAGCCCTGTGCGATGCAGCGCTAGCGGCAGGCTCGCAAGACAATTGCAGTGCCATCGTGGTGCAAGTGACGACCTTGCCCGAGGGCGATTTGCGTGATGCTTTATCTGAACTACGCAGCCTGCCAGCCCCACCCAAGCTCAAACCGGGGCAGATGATAGACGGCTATCTGGTCGAAGAAATTCTGCACAGCTCAATGACCACACTGCTCTATCTAGTCAACGACAGCGTGCATCATCGCAAGCTGGTGTTAAAAACCCTGCATCCTGATCGTGCCAACGACGCGCATGAGCGCTCCGCTTTTGCGCATGAAGCCTGGCTCGCCAAGCGGGTAGTGGCGCGCTTTTTCCCGCAGGTGATCACACCGGATCAAAGAAATTTTCTGTATTACCTATCGACCTGGCATGCCGGCGATTCGCTACAAACCCGGCTCGCTAGCGGCCAGCATTTTACGGTGCCGGATGTGATCACTTATGGCAGCAAGCTGGTACGTGCAGTGGGCGCCCTGCACCGCCGCAGTATTGTGCATAGAGACATCAAACCAGACAATGTGCACCTGGGCGAAGATGGCGAAATTCGCATCCTCGATCTAGGCGTTGCGCAATCTGGCCTGGATGCCCAAGACCAGAACTTGTCGGCCAACTTTAGCATGGCCGGCACACCGTCCTTTCTCGCCCCCGAACAATTTCAGGGGGCCAAGGCCTCACCTCAGAGCGATATCTACGCCAGCGGCGTCACGCTGTATTACCTGCTGACGCGGCATTATCCTTACGGTGAGATAGAGCCGTTTCAAAGGCCTAAATTTGGCGATGCTGTCGTGCCTAGCCGCTACCGCCCCGATCTGCCGATTTGGCTAGAAAACGTCTTGCTCAAAGCAGTGGCGCGCGAGCCGCAAGAGCGCTTCGAAACTGCCGAAGAATTTTTACTCGCACTGGAACGCGGCGCGGCCCGTCCGCTGCCAGCACCCAGCGCCACGCCGCTGGTCAACAGTGACCCCGCCACCGTATGGCGCGCGCTAGCGGCCACCTCCATCGTAATCAATCTACTCTTGCTGTATGTGCTGATCGTGCGCTAAGCATGCTGCTGTGCGACTTAAACAGGTTTTCAAACTAGCACCTGGTTCACCACGCATATTTCATGCGCCTCACCGGCCCGATAGGCTGGAAACCCGCATGGGTATTGCGCAAGCGGGTAGTGCATCGATCATTTTAAGAATGTTACGCTCGTGATAAATGCCTGCCATGCCAGCCATGCAAGCCACACAAATATTGGTCAAAAAAAAATCGCCACCCCCGCTGATAGCGAGGACGGCGATCTCGAGGTAGCTCACCTAAGCTGAAATACTAAGCTGAAATCCCAAGTTAACCAACTAAGTTGAACTACCAAATTAAAACACTAGCTAGGCATCAAGCACTTACTTAGAAAGTCGCCACCAAGGATGTACCGGTGACTGCTGCATAGGCTTTGACTAAAATATAGTAAGTGCCCGCCGCTGGCGAAGTGACTGTCATGGTTTCGGTATTGGTTGAGCCTGCCGACTTCTTCAAATACGAAGTTGTGGTTGGCGCAGAACCCAGTTTGGTATAAATATCGCCATCGCCTGTTCCGCCAGAGAGTTTAATCGTCAGACTTGCCTTGCCTGCAGGAACAACGATGGTGTAAGTCTTGCTAGCGTTCTTAGCCAGAGTAATGCCTGTAACGGCAACACCATTAGTCAAGACGGTACCAGTCGGTGGTATGACTGCACAACTTACGCCAACAGCGGCGAATGCTGCCGTGACATCGGCGGTGACGTAAGCACGATTAGTCGCTGCTTTTTCTACGCCACATGCACCGTCATTAAAAGTGCTACCTGCGGTCCAATACAAGTGATTTGCGTCTGCCATGACTTCAAAGGCTTTACGTGTATTCCAGCCTGCGGTGCTTGCTAACAAATAAAACGCTTTGTTATACACACCGCTGCTGTAATGAACATCGAGCGAGCTCTTGTAATTGGCCGCATTATCGATAGAGCCGCCATCTAGTGGTGGGTTATACATGTAACGCAAGGCACCAGCAGCCTTGAAGATATCAACGCCTACTTTAAAATCGTTAGTCCCCTTGACGTAATACTTCGCAGCCTCGCCCGCCATATCCGAGAATGCTTCGTTCATACCGCCGGACATGCCGGAGTAGGTCAGATTCGAATTTTGCTCAGTGAAACCATGGCTCACTTCGTGTGAGGTCACATCGAGCGAAACCAAAGGATAGAACGTGGTAGCGCCATCGCCAAAGTTCATGGCACTGCCATCCCAGAATGCGTTTTCGTAACTAGAGCCGTAATGTACTTTCATCATCAGCTTTTGACTGATAGGACGCAGGCCAAGATACGCCTGGTACATATTGAACACCTGGTTACCAAAATAATGCGCGTCATTCATCGGTGAAAACGCACCATTGATTGCCTTGACCGTATTGCGTGGGCAAGTAAAGCTATGCAGCGTACCGGCACCGGAGGTCGCACCATTCATATTGTAGGTATCGACATTGCTGCTGCTTAATTTACAGGTGCTACCACTGACCACTACATCCAAAAATCCGTAGCCTGCGCTTGTGCCGTATTCGTATTGGCCGGTTTTAGTGTTGCCGCCTGGCCCCGTGCCTGACAAGGCGTGAGTAATGCCCTCCCACTGCGCTAAGATAGCACCAGAATTTGCATCGATCATGAATGAGGGGCGACTAGGTTTGGCCGTATTTTTTGCCAAAAACGACACCGCATACACTAGCCTTGCAACACCATTGGCATCTTGTTTGATATACAGTTTTGCTTGCTCGTTCTCAGTGGAGAAAACTTGTGCCTTGGTTTTTGCCAACTCAAGAATCTGGGTAGATGTATAGGTGGGCTTGATACTTGGCAGGTCGTTAGCTAAACCTCTGAGCATTGCTCCAGACATTTTTGCCTGGTTCTCGCCTTTACCGCGGTGCTCAACAATACCCTCACCCCAGACCGGTACTCCCATATGATATTGCTGATGGCGGGTAACGACTTTGCCGTTAGCATAAGTCTTACTGCGCTCCGCTTTCAACTCATCTGCCGCCAAACCCAAATGCTCCCCAGCACTGAGCGGTCCGGCATTCGTCAAACTCGTTGATTTGGCAGCGCTTGAATTTTTTTCTAAATCTACGCGTTCAGCGGCCATGACATTACATGCACTAGCCACCAAGACGGATAACAACAGCGGACGAACTCCATAAAATGCTTGTTTCATTTTTAAGCCTTATATTTAGTTATATAACTCGAGGTTGATTCCCCAATGTTTAATCAATGAAAACTGTTTGCCTCCATTGACCCATCCTTACTTATCGAAGTCAGATAAATGTGTGATTTTTTCTCACAAATACCCAGCTTAAATAATTAACTACTAAGTCTCCTGCATCGCAAATAATACAGAGATGAGAAAGATAAAATTGTATGAATAGCACTTAGCAGCCAAAAGAGACTTACGCAAAAAACATGCCAATGTACAAAAACAACAAGAAATATAATAATGTTAATTATTTTGATCATTTACTTTGGCTTTTAGGAATCCTTCGCAGGAAAATCCATCAAGATTTTTTTAAAATTGATATTTTTTTTGACTGCACGTCCCAGTCAAACAGTTATTTTTTACTGAAAAAAGAGTAACGATTTTGAACTGATGTTGAACTGATGTTGAACTGATGTTGAACTGATGGTGAACTGATCGATATATCAGATGCAAGGATCAATCTCAGCTCACGTATGCAAAATAGGCTTTGAAGCTGCACCGAGAAAGTGCAGCTTGCCACTAAAGCACCCTACTTTGGCGCAGCGCTTAAGACTTCGCTATCGCTGCTGGCCGCAGCACCACGAATGGAAACAAAATAAATAAATTAGGGCATAGGCCCAGCGCGCATAGCCCATGCGCCTTGCAGGGCAGGCATGCTGAAAAGCCGCATGGGCTATGCGCGCTGGCGGCATGCTAGTTTTTATTTTGAATATGCCGGCAACAAATACTGATAGCAGCGATCGCAATTTCTAAAACATGGTAAATTGCGCCTCCGGACGGTCGCGTCTGCAGTTAACCCAAGGCCAGCAAATTATCTTCTCTGACTCTATCGTGAACTCCTGCCCTTCTCCACAAGTCGAAACCATCGCCATCCTGGACCAGATCGAACCTATCGATATCGTGTATCTGTGGGTGAATGGTGCCGACCCGGCGTGGCGCAATAAGCGTCAGCAAGCACTGCTGGATGCGGGCGCGCCGCGGGCCAGGGATCTGGCCGTGCATGGCGATGTCGCCGGTCGTTACCGGGACAATGAAGAGTTACGTTTCAATTTACGGGCACTTGAAAAATTTTATCCTGAGCATGGCCATATCTATCTGGTGACCGATGGCCAGACTCCGGATTGGCTAGACGCTCATCCTCGCCTTAGCGTGATCGACCATAGCGAACTGATCCCGCCTGCGGCCTTGCCGGTGTTTGATTCCGGACATATAGAATCATATCTGCACCACATCCCCGGGCTGGCTGAACGCTTTATTTACCTCAATGACGATGTCTTCTTCGGTGCCGAGGTAGACCCGGCGCTGTGGTTCGGCACGGAGGGCCTGGCGGTGTTTACCGAAAAAACCAAGGTGCCGGACTACGATCAGTTGCAAGCGCATGAGAGTGCGCTGGTCAACGCCTCGGTCTTGTCTAAGCATTGGCTGTCGCGGCGTTACCCGCAGTACCGGCATGCGCCACGGATTTTTGCGCACTCGCCACGCCCCATGCTCAAGAGCCTGTTGTACGAGTTGGAGTTGGCCGCACCTGAGCTGTTTCAGCAAGTGCGGCAAACCGTGTTTCGCTCATGGCAGGTGCCGCCATTAATGCCAGATCTGGTACCGCGTTGGATGCTACACACCGGGCACGCAGCTGAACAAACGCTGGAGCCACTGTATATCAGCAGTGGTGCCAACGATGCAGAACAGCAATTTCAAACGCTGCTCAATGAGTTCGGCAGTATTCCTTTTTTTTGCATCAACGATACGAGTGACGATGCCTTGGACGATGCCCCGCAATTGCAGAAAATCCCGCATACTTTGGCCAGGCTGCTACCGCATCCCTCGTCCTTTGAGCGTTGCGCTGACTAAATTTTTTGCGGGGCTAATGCATTAAATTGTGCATAGCCATTGAGCAGATTACGAAGAGGCGGATACAAATATCAAAATACTGTATCAGTCTTACAATTTTCTTACATGATTAGACTCCCTTTTTAAACTCATTTGGATTAGACTATTTCGGTATTTGCAATACATGAAATAGTCGAACTATGCTTTTGACGCGTGGTAATCGAGCAAGCTAGCTATATCGTTGAATAAGCTCACATAGGCACTCCTGGACTAGCACAAGCAAGATCACCGAAGGATCAAAATGACTTTGCCATTCTTGCGCTTACTTAAACACGAGGGCACAACTGCCCCAAACAGCTTGTGCAGCAAGTCAGACCGACACCTAAGTCACAAAAAAAACAAACGCTTTTCACCAAAGTTTGCGCTGCTCGCTGCAGTCAGCATGTTGGCGCTGAACACGGCTAGAGAACTATGCGCTGAAGAATATTTTTCACACTACGCCAGCAGTACAGACTCCGCTGCAATCGATCTAGGGATACAACCTTTAGGCTACCCTTCCGGTGTGATCAGTGCACTGATGCAACGTGATCAGATTCTAAAAAAAGCACTGTCAGAAAGTCAGCAGGAGTTAAAAATTTACCCCTTCAAACGCGGCGCCGACATGCTAACCATGCTCGCGAATCAGCGATTAGAAGCAGGTTTTCTGGGTGATATGCCAACCATACTAAGTGCCGCCAGTGGCGACGTATGGATAGTCGGATTGTTGAAGCAAAGTTTTACCTCTATCATTGCCAAAGACACCAGCCAAGTGCGCGACCTGGTCGGAAAACGACTCGCCTATATTGAGGCTTCGAGTGCACACCACACCTTGTTGCAGGGATTGGCCTCGGCGGGCATCCGTGAGGGCCAAGTCAGCTTGGTGCCATTAACGGTCGACGCCATGCCAGAGGCGCTAGCGCGTGGCGAAATTGATGCTTTTGCGGCGTGGGAACCGGGGCCAACCCTCGCGCTTAGCCAGAGTGAAAGAAACCACATTGTTTTTCGCGGTATTAGTAGCGACTATTTTGTCATAGGCAAAGAATTTGCAAAACAGTCTCCGCAGGCCGCGTTGCATCTGGTGGCTAGCCTATTACGAGCGGTTGAATGGTTGCGACGCTCACAACGACATCTCGAAACGGCTGCTAAATGGGCAATGGCTGATGCGAAGGCTTTTTCTGGTAAGGCGACGACACTTAGCGTGGCCCAAATCAGCGCTATTACCAGACGTGAAATTCTCGATATTCCGTCAGCACCAAACATACTAAAAAATCCTAGCGCACCGCCGCTCAAAGCCGAATTTTTATTCTTAGCTAATTTAGGAAAACTTCCCGCAACCGCTAATGAACAAAATTTAGCCGCTGCATTCAACTATGACGGTCTAAGTACGGTTATCAGTGACAGAAAAAAATTTCAAATCGAGCGCTACGATTATAGAGAGTAAGCATTCGACACTCATGAATACTTCTTTCTCAAGCAGAATCGCAGGATATTTTGGCGTTTTATTTTTAGCCGCAATTTGGCTATTATTGATGCTCTGGTATTTCGGCTTTCCTCAAATTGGATGGATAGGTGCGCGCAATCAACGCTTAACCGAAGCTATTCATATTCTGGAAGTGAAAGCTGACTTACAAAGGGCCTGGATTGCCAACAGTATTAAAGAGCGCAGAGGGAGTATTTTAGTAGTCTCAGAAAGTCGCTCATTGGCAAACCAACTCGAGAGTCAAGACAAGAATTTGCAAAACAATTTTGAACGCCTATTTGACCGCATAGAACGCGCCCACCCCGACCATTTCAATCATATGCTTTTGGTCGATCCTGAGAGTGGAACAATACGAGCGAGCGACAAGTCTATCGATGTCGGTCGTCAGTTTTATGATCAATCGTTAATCAAACGCGCCACTCAAATTGGCGCATCCGAAATGGTGGAACAATTACTGGGACCGGAAAATAAACCTGCTATAGGGATCGTACGGCAGATCCACATGGAAGACAGCAATGGCGACCACAATGGCAAATTAGTGGGGCTGCTGATCGCTTTTCTCGATTTACAAAATTTTATTGGCGAAATTTTTCAGGAGGAAAGTAGCGGTTTCACCAGTCAGGAAAGAAGCTTGCTGTTTGATCCTGATCGCAGACTCCTGGCTCACTTCCCCGCCCATGCGGGTTCAGAAAAGTTCATTTTCAACAATCAGATAGCACCAGGATTTGAAGGAACGTTAACTGGCAAAGATGGCAGCGATACTGAGCTGGTGGAAGTCTATCGCAGTCTGCAACTGAACGGCTCACAAGTATGGACCCTAGTGCATTATGCGAGCAAGGAGGCGGCACTCGGCACTTTGAAAGAAAACCTCAATGCACTTGCGATCAGTGCGCTACTGCTCACCCTGCTAGCCTTACTGCTCATACGATGGGTAGCGCATCGGCTGACGCGACCATTGTTAGCCTTATCAGAAGCGGCCAAACAACTTGGTGTCGGAGATCTGAATGTCAGGGCAACAAGCCACAAGAGCGAAAGCCGGGAACTGGTTACACTATCAGACGCCTTCAATAGTATGGCCGACAGCATACAAAAAGATCACTGCACCTTGGCTGATCGCATCACAGCGGGCACCGCAGAATTACGAAAATCCGAAAAGCGCAATCTGATTTTTTTTGATGCAACTGCCGATGCCGTAATCTTATTGGAGAACGGTACCATCATCGACTGCAATCCGGCAGCGCTACGACTGTTCGGTGCCCACCATCGTAACGAAATTATTGCAAGACATCCCTCTGAACTTTCTCCTGCCAAACAAGCGGACGGAGCAGACTCCATCAGTGCGGCAAACCAACGCGTAGCGCAGGCTATGACACAAGGGATGATCGTGTTTGAATGGTTACATCTGCGTCTGGATACAAAGAAGACCTTCATCGCCGAGGTTTTACTTAGTCGCATGGAAATTAACGGTCAGACCATCATACAAGGAACGATACGCGACATCAGCGAGCGCAAGCGTATCGAACAAGCGCAACAACGCAGTGAGGCAAAACTACAAGCGACCCTCGATGCGATTCCCGATTTGCTGTTTGAGCTTGGTCTTGATGGGCGCTATCAATCCTACCATTCACCACGAGTCGAGTTATTGGCAGCCCCACCACAAGAATTAATCGGACATCTGATCACCGAAGTACTCCCCGAGCCTGCGGCATTAACCGTGATGGCAGCGCTACAACAGGCCAATGACGCCGGTTTTTCAGCCGGAAAGCAAATCGCATTGAACCTACAACAAGGTGTGAAGTGGTTCGAACTTTCGGTCTCCCGCAAAACCCGCATTGAGAAAGAAGAACCTAGTTTTATTGTACTTTCGCGTGACATCACAGAACGCAAGCGTATAGAAACCGCGTTGCAAGAAAGTGAAGAACGTCATCGTGCACTGGTGGAATGGACGCCAGAAGCGATCATCATCCACAGTAACGGAAAAATAATGTATGCCAATCCTGCCGCGATTCACTTATTTGAGGCCAATAACGAACAGGATTTATTAGGAAAAACCGTCCTCGATTTGGTACACCCAGATTTTCACGAATCGGCTCAAGTACGTGCACAGAGTATTCGGGAGCATGGCAGCAGCACACCGATGACCGAGGAGGTATTACTCAAACTAGACGGCACACCATTAATCGCCGAAGTCCAAAGTACCTCTATTACTTACGATGGAAAACTCGCCTTCCACACCTTTATTCATGACATTACCAGGCGCAAACGTACCTTGGCGGCCTTGCAAGAAAGTGAGGAGCGACACCGCGTGCTAGTTGAATGGTCGCCGGAGGGTATTAATGTGCATAGAGATGGCCGGCTGATTTATGTCAATCCGGCAGCCATCAGGATGTTAGGTGCCACGCAAGTAGAAGATTTAGTAGGCAGACCGATTTTAGACATCATTCATCCAGACTTCCATCATGTGGCACTCTCTAGAGTCCAGAGCATCAGCGAAAATCAAGCACAAGCGGCGATGATGGAAATGAAGTTTTTACAGGTCAATGGCAAGTCCATCGACGTCGAGGCACAAGGAACGTCTATCGTATTCGATGGGGCAGCGGCAGTATATGTTGCCTGGAATGATATTAGCGAACGAAAAAAAAATGAACAGGCACTGCGCATCGCTGCCACCGCATTTGAATCCCAAGAGGGCATGTTTGTAACCGATGCTGACAGAACTATCCTACGCATTAATCGTGCGTTTTCTGAAATTACGGGCTACCCGGCAGATGAGATCGTAGGAAAAACCCCGCGTCTGCTCAAATCGGGGATACATGACGAGGCATTTTATGCAGCAATGTCGGACAGTATGCAGAGTACCGGAACCTGGCAAGGTGAAATTTGGAATCGACGTAAAAATGGCGAGGTGTTTCCTGAGTGGCTAACGATCTCGGGTGTCAAAGACAGCGCTGGCGTCACTACCCATTATGTGGGAAGCTTCATCGATATCACCTCCCGCAAGATCGCTGAAAATGAAATAAAAAATCTGGCATTTTATGACCCGCTTACTGCCCTACCCAACCGTCGGCTCTTACTCGACAGGCTAGAGCAAGCGTTAGCAGCTGGCACCCGACATCAACGCAAGGGTGCCTTATTATTTGTCGATCTGGATAATTTTAAGACTCTTAACGACACCCTAGGCCATGACAAGGGCGATCTTTTACTCAAACAAGTAGCCAGCCGATTGACGGATTGCACGCGTGAAGGTGACACCGTGGCGCGCCTGGGTGGCGACGAATTCGTAGTTATGCTGGAGAATTTGAGCGAAAGTGCGCTGGATGCAGCAACCCAAGCCGAAGCAGTAGGTGAGAAAATCTTGTATGCTTTGAATCAGATCTACCACCTCGGTCATTGCGAGCATCGTAGCACTCCGAGTATAGGAATTACCTTATTTGGAGAGCACGCCGAAAGTATAGACGAGCCACTAAAAAGAGCCGACCTTGCCATGTACGAAGCAAAAGCGGCCGGTCGCAATACCCTGCGTTTTTTTGATCCGCAGATGCAATCCGCTGTCGCCACGCGTGCCTCGTTGGAAACAGACCTACGCGAAGCAATAGTCAAAAAGCAATTCCAACTTTACTATCAGGCCCAAGTCACTAGCGACAATAGCATCAGCGGCGTCGAAGTCTTATTACGTTGGCAGCATCCCTTGCGCGGTATGATTTATCCAGCTGACTTCATCCCTTTGGCCGAACACACGGGTTTAATTTTGGATTTGGGAGCCTGGGTGATCGATAGCGCTTGCGAGCAATTAGCCTGCTGGAGCCAGCAAGTTAACATGGCGCAATTGACAATTGCGGTCAATGTCAGTCCGAATCAATTTCATCAAGCCAATTTTGTACCTCAGGTGCTGGACGCGTTAGCGCGTAGCGGAGCTAATCCACTATTACTCAAACTTGAACTAACCGAGACCTTATTGATAAAAAACGTCGAAGAACTTATCGTTAAAATGCGCATCTTGAAACAACATGGTGTCGGTTTCTCTCTAGACGATTTTGGCACAGGATACTCCTCGTTGTCCTACTTAAAAAGACTTCCACTGGATCAATTGAAAATAGATCAAAGTTTCGTCAAAGACATTTTATTTGACTCAAACGATTCCTCGATTGCAAAAATGATTATCGTTTTGGCGGAAAGTTTAGGATTGGCGGTGATCGCCGAAGGCGTAGAAACAGAAGAGCAACGAAGCTATCTAGCAACTCAAGGTTGTCAAGCGTACCAGGGATATTTGTTTAGTCGCCCATTACCATTGGTTGATTTCGAAAACTTAATGAAAAATCAAACTAGCTTATCGATATAGCAGTATTTCACTTAGCTGAGCGCGAAAATTGCAAAATACCACGGTAAGTATCCGCTAGAGGAAAGCATAGCCGCTCATCGGGGTCTGACCTATGTTATATTCCGGTCAAAATATTCGCGTTTAGTTTTACCCCCAATGCAGATTGGACACCGAAAAAATTTGATACAGATATCTACCATTTTTGAAAGCAGTAATGAACCACAAATTAAGCATAGACGAATACGACGCATTGGAACAAGTAAGCAAACTGCCAAGAAATGCCAGGCCGAGTGCTTGCGTTGCAAGAAATACCAAGCGACTAACTGGCATCAAACTCCTTACTCATCGTAAAGACGGTGGCTTGGAGTTAACCGATACAGGCAAACAAATTCTATTTATCAAGCAATGCATAGACGGTCTGCGTGTAATCGCCAATGACCCTAGCGTCGTAGTATCTGCGCCAGTAGCGACTTTTCTCGGAAAAAAAGGCCATATCATACTCAATCCAGATTCAGGCCTAAACGAAATCAGTGAACGTGGCCGTGAATGCCTGCTTGATATCGATGCAAATAGTACTAAGCAAAAATAAAATTTTCCTGCGCTTGTCGTCGTCAGCGACTGGCAAGTTAACTAACTAGACTCTTGTTAGTTAACTTTTTTGTACGGATGCTTGCTATAAAACCCGACAGGAATGCCAGCAATAAGGACAGTGAAGCGAGCGCAAGGATGCTGGCATTTCCATATAGAATATACGGTGTGACACCTCTCATACCCTGCACCTGAGCACTCAGTGTCCCTCTGGACTGCGATGCAATTTGCGCTATAACCTCACCTTTTGCATTGATTACCGCAGTCGCCCCAGTATTGGTCGCCTGCAGCATCGGACGGCCAGTCTCTAAGCTGCGCATCTGCGATATTTGCAAATGCTGCGGTATCGCGATACTGTCACCATACCAAGCCAGATTAGACATATTCAGCAAGATGCTCGCAACCGCATTTTTTCCATCGGATTGCATGCGTAATTGCTGCGAAATTTCTTCGCCAAACAAGCTTTCATAACAGATATTCGGCAACACATACTGATCCTTAACTTGCATGGCTTGTGGCAACTCAGCCCTGGTAGATAACTCGCCGAAAGGAATTTTCATCATGTTGATGAACCAGCGAAAACCAAAAGGAATAAATTCACCAAAGGGAACCAGATGATGTTTGTCGTAGCGAAATGCTTGTGTTTGATATTCGTGACCAAAACCGAGCGCACTATTTGAATATTGCTTTGGACCGTCGTGCGTCACTAAACCGAGTAACAAGCGACTATGACTAGCCTGAGTAAATGCATTCAAGCTAGGCAGATATTCTATAGGTAATTGTGACGAAGGCAAAGGCAGCGCCGTTTCTGGGGTCGCGATCAAATCAGCTGGCTCAGCGACAATCATATCGTGATATAAACGCAGCGATTCATTGACATGTTCCATGTCAAATTTCAGGTTTTGATCTACGTTACCTTGCAATAAACGCACACTGATAGTCTGCCCGGTTGGCTGAGTCCATGCATACTGGCGCAGACCTGCACCAATCACTAACAAGAGCACGATCAACGCAAACATTTGTTTCCAAACTTTAGGCTGCACCACAGTCACCGCCACCGAGGCCGCGATCACAGCGCTGATCCAGCCTACTCCATACACACCCAAAACAGCTGCATAACCGGCCAGCGGGCTTGCGGTATGGGCATAGCCGGAAGCCAACCAAGGGAAGCCCGTTAAGACCCACCCTCGCAACCACTCACTGATCGCCCAAATTGCTGGAAAAACCATTAATAAAGTGATGGCCGCGGAGAGTTTCCAACGTCGTTGCAAATACGTACCAAGCAACATCGCAATGGCCGCAAAAATTGCCAGATAAGAGGCCAGCAATGCCAAGCCTATTAGGGACAACCAGAGCGGCAAATCGTTATATCGAGTCATCAGGATAATAAGCCAACTGATGCCACAAAACATGGCACCAAATCCATAACTCCAGCCCAATAAAGCCACTCGCAACAAAGTATATTCTTTACTTTGTATGGCTACAAAGAAAAGCAGGGCGAGACCCAGGCATTCAAGTGGCCAGAAATGGAAAGGCGCAAACGAGAGGACGTTAAGACACCCCGCTAGTAGTGCCATAAGCATAGCGGAACGCAAGGAAAAAAATCGGGTCAAATATGGCCTTACTTGAGCAATGAAATTCACAAGACTACAGACTTAGTCTTCAGACGAATAGGCGGGGCTGCGTTTCTCAACTAACAACATTTGCACCTGTCTGGCATCTGCGCGCAAAACTTCAAAATGAAGTTGACCGATGTCGAACGCATCGCCCTTATGCGGCACATGTTGCAGAAAATTAGTGACTAACCCACCGATGGTATCGACATCTTCATCTGACAAATCAGTTCCCAACACCAGATTAAATTGCTCAATATCAGTCAAACCTTTGATACGCCAACGTTTGCCGTTACCATTATTGTCCAGGGCAAGAATGTTATCTTCTTCCTCATCGAAATCGTATTCATCTTCGATATCTCCGACAATCTGCTCTAGCACATCTTCTATCGTAATCAGCCCGGCTACGCCCCCATACTCATCAACCACCATCGCCATATGATTGCGATTAGCGCGAAAATCGCGCAGCAAAATATTCAGCCGTTTAGACTCAGGAATGTAGATAACTGTACGCAGCATGTCACGGACATCAAAACTGTCCTCCGCATAGTAGCGTAGCAAATCTTTCGCCAATAAAATACCCACCACCTTATCTCTATCACCGTCCACCGCAGGAAAACGCGAATGTGCGGTACTCAATACTTCCGGCATCCATTCTGAAATAGGCTTGGAAATATCGATCACATCCATTTGCGAACGTGGAATCATGATGTCACGGGCGGATAAATCAGATACCTGAAACACGCCTTCTATCATCGCCAAAGCATCGGCGTCGATCAGATTACGTTCTTGCGCATCATGCAAAACTTCCAGCAATTCTGCGCGGTTCTCAGGTTCGGGAGAAATAAAGGCGGTCAGTCGTTCAAACAATGACCTGTGTGGTTTAAGGTCAGATGTGCTGACCTTAGGAGAGTGCTCTTGCATAATAGGCGTAACGCCGTTGTTTCAATCCTATAGGATACAACAAATAAGCTTTTATTATTTGAAATTTACTACTTTTAAAGCACTCGCTAGAACATCCAGTCTAGAAAATGCTGCAGCGTACACTTACTTAATTTGAATAATTTAAGAAATTGTATTGGTTATGGTTTCAATAAAGACAGGATAGACAGCAGCTCATCTTTAATCTGAAATAAACTCACGTGTTCTTTAACACTTTCGCTCGCCAGCACATTGCTATTGGGCGTGCCTAATTTATTTCTGGCACCATTGATGGTAAAACCTTGCGCATACAATAGTTCGCGGATACGCCGTATCAACAACACTTCATGATGTTGATAATAACGGCGATTACCGCGCCGTTTTACTGGCTTTAATTGAGTGAATTCCTGCTCCCAATAACGCAGAACATGAGGTTTGACGCCACACAAATCACTCACTTCCCCAATTGTGAAGTAGCGTTTTGCAGGTATCGGTGGCAAGGCGACTGAGTCTATGTTTAGTTCGCTCATACGAAAGATCAGACTGATTGTGCAACAGGACGACTACTGACATCATCAACCATACCTTTTAACTTTTGGCTGGCATGAAAAGTCACCACTCGACGTGCAGTGATGGCAATTTCTTCGCCGGTTTTAGGATTACGGCCCGGACGTTGTGTTTTATCGCGCAATTGAAAATTTCCAAAACCTGATAATTTTACAGCCTCACCACGCTCTAAGGCATCCCGTATTTCACCAAAAAACGTCTCCACCATATCTTTGGCCTCACGCTTATTCAAACCAACTTGCTCAAAAAGGAGTTCGGCCAACTCTGCCTTAGTCAAAGTCGGTAATTCTTTTTCGGCTTGTGAACGCACTTTGGCTTCACGCATCGCTCGATTTAAGTCTGCATCCAGAACCGATTGAAGTTCAGCGGAAGTCACATCATTCATTGTTTTTATTCCTACTTGCTAATAATTAAGACAATGATCTACAGATGTGGATGCAGATCATTGCTGGCTGAATTGAGATGGTTTAACGCAGTCTGGCAGCGATTTTATTTTTTGCGGCAAGAATCAAGGCTGCCATAGCGGCATCAATTTTATCATCCTGAAGCGTACTCTGAGTATCTTGCAAGCTAAAGCGGAAAGCAAGACTTTTCTCATCAGACTCTAAGCCTTTTCCACGATATTCATCAAATAAAACAATGGCTTGCACAATTTTACATGCGTCGTTGTCCTTTGTTTCCACAGCAAATATGTCCTGCAAATCTCGCACCGAAACGGACTGTTTTACCACTAAGGCAAGATCACGGCTGACCGCTTGAAATTTAGACGTTTCTTGATAAATCGGAACGTTTAGTGTTTGCAAAGCAGCGACGTCAACTTCAAATACGACTGGTGCCAAAGGCAAGTCGTATTTTTGCTGCAACCGCGGATGCAACTCACCTATCATGCCAACAATTTGCCCATCGCATTCTATTTGAGCCGAGCGACCTGGATGTAAAGCGACGTGTTCTTTTTTTACAAATCGTAAAGTCTTAGGGGAGAATAAGGCCTCCAGATCAGCTTTAACATCGAAGAAATCAACATTTCTGCTTGCCTGCCCCCATTGCTCTTCAGCATATGGTCCGTACGCCAAGGAAGCTAATCGTTTGGGCTGATCGTAGCCAGCAATCGTCAGGGGACCATCTGGAACATTTCCACTTTTCAAATAAACTGCAGCAATTTCAAAAATCCTTACGCGCCCGATTTTGCGATTTAAATTATATCTAGCATTAGCAACCAAGCTAGCAATCAAACTAGTGCGCATGACGCTCATCTGACTAGAAATAGGATTCTGTAACTTAATTGGCGCCTCATTATCGCAAAAATCTTTTTCCCATGCCTCTTCTACAAAACTGTAATTAACAACCTCTTGATAATCAAGATCGGCAATTTGTCTGCGTAGGGTGAACAAGGAGCGACGATTTTCCGGTTCGATCAACATCGCATTCGCAGCCACTGGTGGTAAGGATGGAATATTTTCAAAACCATAAACGCGCACCACTTCCTCGATCAAATCTTCTTCGATTTCGATATCAAAGCGATATGATGGTGGTGTTACTGAGAACAGGCCAGGTTCTTGGGTAAATGGCAGTCCCAAACGAGTAAAAATATCTGCGATTTGCGTGTCGCTCAGCGCCACACCGATGACTTTTACTGCGCGCGCCGTTCTCATTTTCACTGCCGGACGTAGTGGCAAATTAACGATGTGATCATCAATAGGTCCCACTTTTACATGCGCAGCACCGCCACAAATTTCTACAATAAGACTGGTAATACGTTCCAAATGCTCAACCGTGGTTGCGAAATCAACTCCTCGTTCGAAGCGATGCGCAGCATCCGTTGAGAAATTAAATCGACGAGCACGTCCCTGTATGGCCTGCGGCCACCAAAAGGCCGCTTCAAGGTAAATGTTTTGAGTATCAAGGCTAACCGAGGTAGAGTCACCGCCCATAATGCCAGCCAGCGATTCAATTTCCTGGTCATCCGAAATCACGCCTATCCATTCATCTACGGCAACCGTGCTCCCGTTCAGCAGCTTCAAAGATTCACCACTCTTACCCCAACGCACTTCAAGACCACCGTGTATCTTGTCCAGATCAAATACATGGCTAGGGCGCCCCATTTCCAACATCACATAATTAGAAATATCGACCAGGGCAGAGATCGGACGCTGACCACTACGTTCCAGGCGTTGCTTCATCCAATCCGGCGTCGGGGCTTTCGCGTTAACGCCGCGAATAATGCGTCCGCTAAAGCGCCCACATAAGTCAGGTGCCGAAATTTTTACAGGTAATTTGTCTTGCAAGCTAAGCGCGACAATATGCGTCTCAGGTAAAGTGAGCGGAGTTCCTGTCAGCGCCGACACTTCACGCGCGACACCCAAAACCGACAGGCAATCCGCCTTATTAGGAGTCAGTTTAATGGTGAACTTGAGATCATTTAATTGATAATAATCCCGAAAGTTTTGCCCGACTTGCGCATCTTCAGGAAGCTCCAACAAACCTGCAATCTCTTCAGTTAGTTTCAACTCGCGTGCAGAACACAACATCCCTTGCGACTCGATGCCACGCAGTTTTCCAACCTTAATCTCAAATGGTTTGCCGTCTGCACCCGGAGGCAAAATAGCCCCCGCCATGGCACATGGAACCTTCATGCCAACTCTGACATTCGGCGCGCCGCAAACGATGTTCAACAAAGTACCAGTACCGACATCAACTTGACAAACGTTGAGTCTATCGGCATCGGGATGTTTAACTATTTCACGGATTTCCGCGACTACTACGTTGTTAAAAGGAGGGGCGACTTCTTCGACCTCCTCCACTTCCAATCCAGACATGGTGAGCAAATGTGCCAACTCATCCGAAGTCATCTTCGGATCAACCATGGTGCGTAACCAGTTTTCAGAAAATTGCATAATTCAGCCGTGAGTATGTACCTGAGGTACGAAGTAATCGTTGGACGAAGAAGTTTTTGCTTCTCCGAATTTATTTAAACGTTTTAGTTGAATTGCTTAAGGAAACGCAAATCACCTTCGTAGAAAAGACGTAAATCGCTGATCCCGTAACGTAACATGGCAAGGCGCTCTAAACCTGAGCCAAACGCAAAACCTATATATTTCTCAGGATCTAAACCCATATTTCTAATCACAGAAGGATGTACCTGGCCAGAACCGGAAACCTCCAACCAACGGCCCTTCAACGGACCACTACCAAAAGCGATGTCGATCTCGGCCGATGGTTCAGTGAAAGGAAAATAGGACGGGCGAAAACGCACTTGCAAATCATCGGTCTCAAAAAACGCTTTGACGAAATTAAGGTAAACACCCTTCAAGTCAGCGAAACTAATATTTTCATCTATCCACAATCCCTCAACCTGATGGAACATCGGGGAGTGCGTGGCATCGCTATCAACGCGATAAGTGCGACCTGGTGCGATGACCTTAATCGGCGGTTGATGCATGCGGGCATAACGAACTTGCATAGGACTAGTATGGGTACGCAACAGCAATGGCTTACCTGAACTGTCATTACCCTCGATATAGAAGGTATCTTGCATAGAACGTGCGGGATGATTTTCCGGGCTATTCAAAGCGGTGAAATTGGTCCAGTCATTTTCGATTTCAGGGCCGTCCGCCACTGCAAAACCAATCGAGCGAAAAATCTCTTCAACCCGCTGCCAGGTACGCATGACAGGATGAATTCCACCCATGCCACGCCCACGACCAGGTAGACTGACATCGATCGCTTCAGCATTGAGTCGCGTCTGCATTTGGGCATTGGCCAAAGCATCGCGGCACTCAGTGAGCGCATTTTCGATTTGCTCTTTCACGACATTAATAATCGCTCCCTGCGCTTTACGCTCTTCTGGAGCCAGCTTACCCAAGAGCTTCATTTGCTCGGTAATTTGTCCAGTTTTACCAAGGTAAAGTGCCTTGGCATTTTCTAAAGCAGCAGCGTCTTGGGCGGCAGAAAAGTCTGCGCGCGCTTGAGTTACGAGATGATCTAAGGGATTCATGCGATTTTTCCCAACTAAGGGTAACAAATAGGGCAACTGATTGCGGGAGTCTGAATATGAAATACTGAAAACAAAACGGGGCACAGGATTCAACCTCTGCCCCGCTTATCTTACAGACTCGCGTATGGCGAATCTGCATCTAACACATGCTTAAGCAGCCAGTGTCGCTTTGACTTGATTAACAATCGCAGTAAATGCTGGTTTGTCCATCACAGCCATATCAGCCAAGACCTTACGATCAAGTTCGATGGAAGCTTTTTTCAGACCATTCATGAATACGCTGTATGTCATACCATGCTGACGTGACGCCGCATTGATACGGGTAATCCACAATGCGCGGAATACACGTTTTTTGTTACGACGATCACGGTATGCATATTGACCAGCGCGCATAACTGCTTGCTTGGCAATACGATATACCTTGCTACGACGACCACGGTAGCCTTTGGCTAAATCGAGGACTTTCTTATGACGGGCACGAGCTGTAACCCCACGTTTTACTCTAGGCATAGTAACTCCTTAATAGATGAGTATGAGGTTAAGCGTTTGGCATCATGCGCATGACTGATACTGTGTCATGAGCATTAACGTTCGTGATACCGCGCAATTGGCGTTTATTTTTAGTGGTCTTTTTTGTCAAAATGTGACGCTTGAAAGCATGACCACATTTGATCGTTCCACCTGGACGTACACGAAAGCGCTTCTTAGCAGAGCTCTTTGTTTTCATTTTTGGCATAGCACATCTGTCTTAACGACAGCTCCAATTTTATATGATGGTAGGTGGCAACAATGACGATGCACTTGGATGCCTACTTCTCACTTAGTGAGGGTGTGAAATCTAGTTCATCACCCATTGAGGAAATCTTGCTTTTTAATGACAAGACTCCTTCAAATTCTGAAATTACTTCCGAATTATTTTTTCTTCTTAGGAGAAAGGATCATCACCATCTGACGACCTTCCATCTTAGGAAATTGCTCTACCTGACCGTAAGGCTCAAGATCGAGTTTCAAACGCTCCAGCATGCGCATCCCGATATCTTGATGCGCCATTTCACGTCCGCGAAAACGTAAAGTAATCTTAGTTTTGTCACCGTCATCCAAGAATTTGGTCAGATTACGCAATTTAATGTTGTAATCGCCATCATCGGTGCCAGGTCGGAACTTTACTTCCTTCACCAAAATAACTTTTTGTTTCAGCTTGGCTTCGTGCGCCTTTTTTTGCTCTTGGTATTTAAACTTGCCGTAATCCATCAAACGACAAACGGGTGGCTGCGCAGTAGGCGCAATCTCCACCAAATCGACATTCGATTCTTCTGATAGACGAAGAGCCTCACTCAGTTTGACGATACCCAAAGGTTCGTTCTCAACGCCAGATAAGCGCACTTCTAGCGCTGTAATTTCACCGTTGATGCGATGTGACTTGTCGGTAGCTATTGCAGTTTCCTTCGAAAAATAAATAAATTGGCTGTGCTATTTCGCTGACTTATCTGATTAGACCTTGTTTGCCACGTCACTATTTAGACGTTCCAACAAGGCTTCATGGGACATTACACCCAAATCGAGATTACCACGCGTACGCACAGCCACTGTGTTTGCATCTCTTTCTTTATCGCCAATAACGATGATATAAGGAAGTTTTTGTATTGAATGCTCGCGTATTTTATAGGTTATTTTCTCATTACGCAAATCTGTGTGCACTCTAAACCCTTGTTTTCTCAGGTTTTCCGCAACAAGTGCTGTGTATTCAGCCTGAGATTCAGAGATATTCAAGACTGCAATTTGCACCGGAGCAAGCCATAAAGGCAAGGCGCCAGCATAATTTTCTATCAAAATACCTATGAAACGCTCCATGGAGCCGACGATAGCTCTATGCAACATCATCGGTATCTTACGAGTATTGTCTTCCGCTACATACTCGGCACCAAGACGCACTGGCATAGACGGATCTATTTGCACCGTTCCAACCTGCCAAGAGCGCCCCAGACTATCTTTCAAATGATATTCAATTTTTGGGCCATAAAATGCCCCCTCGCCAGGCAACTCCTCCCAACTTAAACCGCAGGCTCGTAAGGCTGAACGCAACGCCTCCTCCGCCCTATCCCAAGCCTGTTCTGTGCCAATACGATTATCAGGACGAGTCGCGATCTTAATATCGATATTTGTGAAACCAAAATCAGCATACACCTTCATCGCCTGTGGATGAAAGGCCATGACCTCATCGGCAATTTGCTCTTCGGTACAAAAAATATGTCCATCATCCTGAGTAAAGCCACGTACCCGCATAATGCCGTGCAATGCACCTGAAGTTTCATTGCGATGACACTGACCAAATTCACCAAAGCGCAAAGGCAATTCGCGATAGCTGCGCAAGCCCGTATTGAAAATTTGTATATGGCCAGGGCAATTCATGGGCTTCAAAGCATAGCTGCGACTTTCCGACTCAGTCGAAAACATGCTTTCGCGATAGTTCTCCCAATGCCCGGTACGCTCCCACAAAGAACGATCTAGAATTTGCGGCGTTTTCACCTCTTGATATCCGCAGTCGCGATAGACCTGACGCATGTATTGCTCAACTTGCTGCCAGATAGTCCATCCCTTGGCGTGCCAAAATACCAGACCAGGTGCTTCCTCCTGCATATGAAACAAGTCCAAGGCCTTACCTAATTTACGGTGATCGCGCTTCTCCGCCTCTTCCAACATGTGCAGGTAATTCTCTTGCTCTTCTTTTTTTGCAAAAGCAGTGCCGTAAATACGCTGCAGCATTTCATTCTTGGAGTCACCGCGCCAGTAGGCACCAGCCAACTTCATTAACTTGAAGACTTTTAGCTTACCGGTGGATGGGACATGCGGGCCGCGACACAAGTCTGTGAATGATCCCTCAGTATATAAAGAGACATCCTGATCCGCCGGAATTGATTCAATAATCTCTGCCTTATACGCCTCACCTATCGATTTAAAATAGGCAACCGCCTCGTCGCGCGGCAAGACCTTGCGCGTCACTTGCTCATCTTTTTTCGCCAACTCGGTCATTTTCTTTTCGATGACGACCAAATCTTCAGGGGTAAACGGGCGTTTATACGAGAAATCATAGAAAAATCCATTTTCTATCACCGGACCTATCGTCACCTGCGCCTCTGGAAATAATTCTTTCACCGCATGCGCCAACAAATGCGCAGTAGAGTGACGTATCACCTCCAGGCCATCCGCATCCTTATCGGTAACAATTGCCAGATCAGCATCAGCCGCAATCAGATAGGAGGTATCAACCAATTTACCGTCGACTTTTCCTGCTAAAGCGGCTTTCGCCAAACCGGCGCCGATACTTGCGGCAACCTGAGCAACCGTCACAGGCTCATCAAACTGACGTTGAGAACCATCGGGCAATCGAACTGAAATCATCTTAATCTCCATGCCGGCAAGGATTGCCGAATAATGTAATGGTGTATCGGTGAGTGATTAAATCTAAACAAATACGAAAAACGCGGACGAAAAAAAACGCGGGCTAGCCGCGTTTTTCACAATACCTACAAACGAAAAAACACCTCGACTAGAGTCGCTCACAAAGGAATGTGATCGTAGTTCGCGGTGTCATAACCATGATGCCTTTCTCGCTCTTATATAACTAAGGTACTGCTTAAATTCTGGTGGGCGGTGCAGAATTCGAATCTGCGACCCCTTGGATGTCGACCAAGTATTCTAACCAGCTGAACTAACCGCCCGAAGAGCCGACACTATAGCAAACCAACGCCATATAGTAAAGGCGTTTTTGTATTTTTGTTTTCACCTGAGCTGTCACCCACCAACAACAACTCGCTCACCCCCCCCCACAACAAGCAGCAAAAAACAAGGATATTTCACGAACATAGTGACTATCCTTTACACTCACGCCCATCGCAATTGCAATAACCTCCAATTAGACTGACCGTCAAATGCCATCAAAAATCGAATCCGAACATAATACTCGCCTACACGCCCACGGCCACGGCGACGCAGTACACCAGCATTATTTCGAGAACCGCAGTCAAAGCATACTAGCCTGGGCGCTTGCACTCACTCTGAGCTTTGCCTTAGTGGAAGTTGTCTTTGGATTTTTATCAAATTCACTTGCCCTGATATCCGATGCCGGCCACATGGTGACCGATGCGGCAGCGCTTGGCCTGGCGTTACTAGCGCAGATGATCGCAAAACGGCCGCCGACGGCCAAGAACTCTTTTGGCTTCGGGCGCGCGGAAGCACTAGCCGCATTCGTTAATGGTTTAATTATGCTGGCCGTGGTTGGCTGGATTTCGTATGAAGCCGTGCAGCGCTTAGCGCATCCACCGGCCGTACAGGGCGGCACAGTCATGCTAGTCGCCAGCATCGGCCTGGCGATCAATGTCGTGGCGGCCTGGGTACTTTCACACGACAAGGAGAGCCTCAACACTAAGGCAGCGCTGATCCACGTGATGGGTGACTTACTCGGTTCGCTAGCCGCTATTATTTCCGGCGCGGTTATTTACAACACAGGCTGGATGCAAGTCGACCCTATCCTATCGATCTTTGTCTCTCTATTGATTTTAAAGTCCACCTTTGGTGTACTTGCAGATTCGTATCATTTCTTGATGGAAGGTGTTCCGCATCACATCGATTATGTAAAAATTGGCGATGACCTGGAAGCCATCGCAGGCGTCCTTTCCGTACACGATTTACATATCTGGGAAATGTCGCCAGGCCATCCGGCGTTAATAGGCCATCTGGAAATCGCCGACATCAGCGCATGGCCACGCATTATGGAAAGCGTGAAAACTATGCTACTCGAGATCCATAATATTGATCACATCACACTACAACCAGAAGTCGGCGGCGAAAATTAACTCGGCGCAAAAAAAGAACTTCTAAAAACACATACGCAGTATCCATGCGCCTTTCCGAGCCATTTCGAGCCAGAAGGCGCATGGGTATTGCGTGCTTTAATAAATATGCTTCGCCCTTAAAGCTTGGCACTCAGTGCCGCCAGATTATCCTTACCATCAGCACCAAATAGCTGCTGTTTCAGATGTGCAAGTTGATCTCTGACCATACCTGCCTTTTCGAACTCCAGATTCTTGGCGTGATCCATCATCAGTTTTTCCAATTTCTTAATTTCGCGACTGATTTGTTTCTCGCTCATCATTTCGTATTTAGCTTGCTCCTGCGCTACGGCCAACTCTTCGCGCGCCTCTTGCGGATTGTAGACGCCGTCAATAATGTCCTTGATCTTTTTCTTGATACCGGTAGGCGTGATATTGTTTTCCAGATTAAACGCGATCTGTTTATTCCGCCTTCGCTCAGTTTCGTCGATGGCGCGTCGCATGGAATCGGTAATCCGGTCGGCATATAAAATCGCAGTTCCATTGAGATTACGAGCAGCCCGGCCTATGGTTTGAATCAAGCTGCGCTCGGAGCGTAAAAAGCCCTCTTTATCGGCATCAAGTATAGCGACTAACGAGACCTCGGGAATATCCAAACCCTCACGCAATAGATTAATCCCGACCAGCACGTCGAAGGTGCCAAGGCGTAAATCGCGCAAAATTTCTACCCGCTCCACGGTATCAATATCACTATGCAGATAGCGTACTTTAATACCGTTATCACTTAAAAATTCTGTGAGCTGCTCAGACATGCGTTTGGTCAAGGTAGTCACCAAGACCCGCTCATGCAACTTCACTCTAGCGGTGATTTCCTGCATCAGATCATCCACCTGCGTCAACGCTGGCCGCACCTCGATACGCGGATCCACCAGGCCGGTCGGCCTTACGACCTGCTCGACTACCTGATCGGCGTGAGTTCGTTCATATTCAGCCGGAGTGGCCGAGACAAACACGGTCTGACGCATCTTACTCTCGAACTCTTCAAACTTAAGCGGACGGTTATCCAACGCCGATGGCAGGCGAAAGCCGTAATCGACCAGATTGGTTTTGCGCGAGCGGTCGCCGTTGTACATGGCATTAAGCTGCCCGGTCAAGACATGCGACTCATCGAGAAACATCAAGGCGTCGGCCGGCAAATAATCGACCAGAGTCGGTGGCGGCTCGCCCGGCAAAGCACCACTCAAATGACGCGAGTAGTTTTCAATGCCCTTGGTGAAACCAATCTCCGCCATCATCTCCAGATCGAAACGGGTGCGCTGCTCTATGCGCTGCTCTTCAATTAATTTGTTTTCGCGTCGAAAAAACTCCAGACGCTCACGCAACTCTATCTTGATAGTTTCCACCGCACGCAACACGGTCTCACGCGGTGTCACATAATGCGAGCTTGGATAAACCGTAAAGCGGGGGATTTTTTGCTTGACCCGCCCGGTGAGTGGATCAAACAATTGCAAGTTCTCGATCTCATCGTCAAACATCTCCACTCGTAGCGCCAGTTCAGCATGTTCAGCTGGGAAAATATCGATGGTATCTCCGCGCACACGGAAAGTACCGCGGCTAAAATCAATTTCATTGCGCGTGTATTGCATCTGTATCAAACGCGCAATCAAATCGCGCTGACTCACCTTATCCTTGGCGCGCAAGGTAAGGATCATCTTGTGATACTCCTTGGGATTACCAATACCGTAAATCGCCGACACCGTTGCCACGATGATCACATCACGTCGTTCCATCAGCGATTTGGTGCACGACAGGCGCATCTGCTCTATGTGCTCATTGATCGCCGAGTCTTTCTCTATGAACAAATCGCGCTGCGGCACATAGGCCTCTGGCTGGTAGTAATCGTAGTAACTGACAAAATACTCAACCGCATTACGCGGGAAAAATTCGCGGAATTCACTATATAACTGCGCTGCCAAAGTCTTATTTGGCGCGAAAATGATTGCTGGTCGACCAGTACGGGCGATTACATTGGCCATCGTATACGTCTTACCCGAGCCGGTCACACCCAGCAAAGTCTGAAAGAATAAGCCATCATTAATTCCCTCAACCAGTTGCGCAATCGCCGCAGGCTGATCACCCGCCGGAGGAAATAATTGACACAATTGATAGGGCGAATCTGGAAACGTCACGAATTTTGGTTCATCCACCGCACCCGATATCTGTGTTAAATCAGCCATTTACCAATTACCTTTGTTAAAATAGTCCGTTGAAAAGAGATTTTAGTTCCCCCCTTCCAACCTCAGTCTGCCTTTGCCAGTCAATTAACAGACAATTTTTCATATTATCACGATGACCGCTCCCGCTACCTCCCCCCTGTTTTCCGCCATCACCATGGCACCTCGCGACCCTATCCTTGGCATTACGGAAGGTTTCAACGCCGACCAGAATCCTGCCAAGGTTAACCTGGGCGTTGGCGTTTATTATGACGACAATGGCAAAGTACCTTTACTGGAATGCGTCAAAAAGGCCGAAGCCATTCTGATGGGAAAATTTGCTCCGCGTACTTACTTGCCTATCGAAGGCCTGGCTGCCTACGACAAAGCGGTACAAGAACTAGTATTTGGTGCCGATAGCGCCGTAGTACAAGAGAAGCGTGCAATTACTGCGCAAGCCATCGGTGGTACTGGCGCATTAAAACTGGGCGCGGACTTTTTGAAACGCTTCGCACCGGATGCACAAGTGTGGATCAGCGACCCGAGCTGGGAAAATCACCGCGCCCTGTTTGAATCGGCCGGTTTCACGGTCAATAACTACCCTTATTACGATGCAGCGACACGCGGCGTCAACTTTAGCGGTATGCTCAATGCCTTAAGCACTATGCCAGCCGGCTCCATTGTCTTGCTGCACGCCTGCTGCCATAATCCAACAGGTGCCGACTTGACTGACGATCAATGGACGCAAGTCATAGCAGTCGTGACGACGCGTGGCCTGGTTCCCTTCCTCGATATGGCTTATCAAGGTTTTGGCGACGGCATAGAAGCCGACGGCAAAGTAGTCCGTCGTTTTGCTGAAGCGGGAGGCGCGCTATTCGTTTCCAACTCTTTCTCAAAATCCTTCTCCTTGTATGGCGAACGCGTTGGCGCACTTAGCATCGCCGCCTCCAGCGCAGAAGAAGCGGCACGCATCATGTCGCAACTCAAACGCGTGATCCGCACCAATTACTCGAATCCACCTATTCATGGCGGCCAGGTAGTTGCTACCGTACTGTCTACGCCAGAACTGCGTCAATTGTGGGAAGAAGAATTGGCTGGCATGCGCATACGCATACGCGAAATGCGCGCGGCCTTCGTCAGCAAACTCAAAGAGAAAGCGCCTGCGCATAGCTTTGATTTCGTGACCCAGCAACGCGGTATGTTCTCTTACTCCGGCCTCACAAAAGAACAAGTTGAAAAGCTGCGCGACAACAACTCTATTTATGCCGTTGATACCGGCCGCATCTGTGTCGCTGCTCTGAACAAGCGCAATATCGATGTCGTGATTGACGCGCTTACAGCGGTTCTGTAAGCGGGCAAAACCAAAAAGCTTTTGACAAGACGGGCAAAGACGCATATAATCTTTGTCTCTGTTCCCTGATAGCTCAGTTGGTAGAGCGACGGACTGTTAATCCGCAGGTCCCTGGTTCGAGTCCAGGTCGGGGAGCCACAGAATTTGAAGTAGCCAGTGAACTTGTAACAAAATCACTGGAAAATAGTTTAACGAAGAGGTGTATTTCTTCTATTCCCTGATAGCTCAGTTGGTAGAGCGACGGACTGTTAATCCGCAGGTCCCTGGTTCGAGTCCAGGTCGGGGAGCCAAAATAAAAAGCCTTGCAGAAATGCGAGGCTTTTTTGTTTTCCGCTCGCATTACAGCAAAAAAGCTGCAAGGAATAAGCGCTCATGACGCAACGGCCATCCGCAGAAGCCATCCCGCTACAGGGCTTTGCCCCGGTAATCGATACGGCAACACATACACTGATACTGGGTAGTTTTCCTGGTGAGGCTTCTTTACGTGCACAACAGTATTACGCCTTTAAACAAAATCAGTTCTGGCGCTTATTATCCGGAGTACTTGATGAAAACCTGGTCGATTTAAGCTACCCAGACCGCCTGCAAAGCCTGCTGGCGCACGGCATAGGCTTATGGGATGTATTTGGCGCCTGCCGGCGGCAAGGCAGCCTAGACTCAGCTATCAGACAAGGCGAACCGAATAATTTTCGCTCCCTCCAATTGGCCTACCCCCAACTCAGAAAACTTTGCTTCAATGGCAATACGGCAGGCAAAATGCGTACCGATTTTGAGCAAATGGCCTATACCACGCTGCAACTACCCTCCTCGTCTCCCGCCTATGCGCAGATGCGCTTTGAAGACAAACTGTTACGTTGGAAATGCATCATTGAAAACACCGCCAGCTAACGCTGCTAAGTAACTTAGTGTAATCCTGCTTAATTCGCTTTTAGTCGGGCCAGATGCTGGTTAAAATGACGGCATGCTTATCAAACGAAAATCCATAGAGGCCGAAGGCAATTTCCGGTCCGGCCCCAAAGCGGCGGCAATCACCAAAAATCGCAAAGTCAAATTTGCTCCCATCACTCTGTCGGAACTGGATGGTGTCCGTTTCCTGCATTTCGGTACTGAGTGGGTACAAGGCGCGATGCGCCTGCGTAAACCTGACTGGCTGGAACTGGAATACGCGCAACAGATGATGGCATGGATGCTGTTTATCTCTGAACCTAAGCAGTTATTGCAATTAGGATTAGGAACCGGCGCCATGACCAAGTTTTGCTATCGTCAGTTTGAACAGGCGCATGTCACGGCCGTTGACCTCAATCCTGCGGTGATCATGATCTGCGAAAGCATGTTTAAGCTGCCAGCCAATGACGAACGTCTGAATGTCATAGAAATGGATGCGCAGGCCTTTGTAGACAACCCAGATAATCACGACAAGTTCGACGCGATACAAGTAGATTTATATGATGCAACCGCGCGCGGCCCTGTACTCGACAGCGCCGAGTTTTATCAAGCCTGTGCCGACTGTCTGACTGAAGACGGGATCTTGACAGTGAATCTGTTTGGCGACCATCCGAGTTTTGCCAAGAATATTAAGGCGATGCGCTTCGTCTTTGGCAGTGTATTTTGCCTGCCTAAAGTGCATGATGGCAATGTGGTGGCGATCGCCTTTAAATCGAGAATGAAGTTGGATTTTCCTACTTTGACTGAACGCGCAAAAGCAATTAAAGAACTCACTAAGCTGCCCACAAAATCATGGGTAGAAGGTTTAAAGCTAGCTGACGATCCAGTCTAATTTTTATTCTTTGTATTTAGCCGTACCGACAAGCAAAAACCTAGTTCAACCGCCATCGAGCAACCATGACAAAATCCGTGCAGAAGCATCTGAGCATACAACAAATATTTACCTGGTTGATGAGCGATGGCATCATCAAAAAAGAAAATGCCAAGGCCGAGTTTACCAATGCCCAGGTCATCCTAAGAAATGGACCGGCCACCATGCATGCATTGACCGCGGTGGCGCAAACCAAGCTGCATTCGGAGCTGGCCCCGCACCAATTACTCAGCCTCGACTGGCTGACTGAATGGACGGCCAGAAAATGTGATCTTCCTTTTTATCGGATCGATCCACTCAAGATAGACTTTGCCAAAGTGGCCGATGTCATGTCATCGACCTACGCCACACGCTTCAATATTCTACCGGTAGAGACCGGCGCCACTAGCGTCACCGTGGCCACCACTGACCCCTACAATAATACCTGGGTGGAAGAAATTGCCCGCCTCAGCCGCAAAGAAATCAAACTTGTGCTGGCCAATCCGCTAGAGATTGCCCAATACATTACCCAGTTTTTTTCACTAGCAAAATCGATTAAAGATGCCAAGCGCGCTGGCAATAAAGATCTGGCCCTGCGCAATAACTTCGAACAATTGGTGGAACTCGGAAAGGCCAATAAGCAACTCGACGCCAACGATCAGCACATCATCAACATCGTCGACTGGCTATGGCAATTCGCCTTCGACCAACGTGCTTCTGACATCCATCTGGAGCCCAAGCGCGATATGGCCACCATACGTTTCCGCATCGATGGCGTGCTGCATCAGGTATATCAAGTGCCCGCCACAGTGATGATCGCCATGACCGCCAGGATCAAGCTACTCGGACGGATGGACGTTATCGAAAAACGCCGGCCTCAGGATGGCCGCATCAAAACCGTC
Organism: Undibacterium sp. Ren11W; assembly: GCF_049340485.1. NCBI lineage: Bacteria > Pseudomonadati > Pseudomonadota > Betaproteobacteria > Burkholderiales > Oxalobacteraceae > Undibacterium > Undibacterium sp. Ren11W. The sequence goes on along the minus strand of NZ_JBMPPB010000004.1, from coordinate 131,788 downwards.
ACCCAGGAAGGGGTAGAGGTTGAGTTGCGACTATCCACCTTACCAACCGCTTTCGGCGAAAAAATGGTGATGCGTATCTTTGATCCGGAAGTCGTGGTCAAGACTTTGCCAGAACTGGGCTTTCCGATTGAAGACGCGGTGCGATGGGATAATCTGACCAGTAAACCGCATGGCATTATCCTTGTCACCGGGCCGACCGGTTCCGGCAAAACCACTACCTTATACACCACACTGAAGGCATTGGCGACCCCCGAAGTAAATGTCTGCACCGTCGAAGACCCAATAGAAATGGTGGAAGCCTCATTTAATCAAATGCAGGTACAGCATAATATTGGACTGAGCTTCGCCGATGGCGTGCGCGCCCTGATGCGGCAAGATCCCGACATCATCATGGTCGGTGAGATTCGCGATTTGCAGACTGCTGAAATGGCGATACAGGCTGCGCTCACCGGACATCTGGTGCTATCGACGCTGCACACCAATGACGCGCCGTCCGCCATCATGCGTCTGCTAGAGCTGGGTGTCCCTTATTACCTACTGGAAGCGACCATTATCGGCATCCTGGCGCAGCGCCTGGTGCGAACTTTATGCCCAATGTGCAAATCGGCGGATGGCGAAATGCTCGATACTGTCTGGTACAGCCTGACCGAAGAGTGGGGCATTCCAAAACCCGCAAAAATATATAGACCGGTAGGTTGCCCTGATTGTCGTCAAACCGGTTTCAAGGGGCGCGTTGGCTTGTATGAGTTACTCACTGTGACACAACCATTTAGCAAATTGATTAAACAAGAATCCGATATCAACGCACTTAGAGCACAAAGCATCAAAGATCAAATGAAGCCCTTGCGCATAGCTGGGGCCTATAAAATTTTGGAGGGAGTCACTACGGCGGATGAGGTCTTGAAGGTGACGTCGGCTCTGGTATAAACCTAAGAGCGCCTGAACCTAGGCCAGGGACGCATATTCCATGCGCCTTCCCGGCATGCCTGCCCTGCAGAGCGCATGGAATATGCGCGTTGGGCCTGCCTACCCTACCGGCCGCATGGGATATGCGCGCCGGACTTGTCTTGATTTAGTATGAAGTTCAGTGCTCATCCTGAAACCGTGCGCGTATCTCCAGCACATCATCCCAATGCTCGAAAAAGGTGGAGACACAGTCTGGATCAAAATGGGAGCCACTATTGGCCTTGAGATAATCAACCGCAGCTTCCAGCGGCCAGGCTTTTTTATACGGACGTTCTGAGGTCAGGGCATCGAACACATCGGCCACCGCGACGATGCGACTAAAAATCGGTATTTCTTGCCCCTTCAATCCATACGGATAACCGCTGCCATCAAATTTTTCATGATGTCCTCGTGCTATTGCAGCGCCCGCTTGCAGCACTTTTGATGAGCTTTCTTTCAAAATCTCGTAGCCGTACAAAGCATGTTGCTTCATTACCTCGAATTCTTCGCCATCCAGCCGTCTTGGTTTCAGCAGGATGTGGTCGGCAATGCCAACTTTACCTATGTCGTGCATGGGTGCTGCCTCTAACAACAACTCGCGATCCGCCACCGACAAGCCCATGCCTTTAGCGATTAATTCAGAGTAATGTGCCATCCTTAGAATATGGGCGCCGGTTTCGCGGTCACGGTATTCGGCCGCCTTCGATAAGCGATACACGGTTTCGCGTTCGCGCTGGGTAATTTCGCCGGTAGCCTTGCTGACCTCCTCCGCCAGCCATTCTGCATGATCGGCCAATTTTTCTCTGGCCTTACCTAGCTCTTGCAGCGCGGCATTGGCTTGCAATTGGGCGCTATCGACCATTGCGTAGGCAGCCGCATTCTCGAGTGCGATCGCCGCATACGCGCACAGGGTTCGGAAAATTGCACATTCGCGCTCAGCATAGGCATGCGAGCGTATCGATTGTATTGACATCACGCCCAACAAACGTTCACCTGCTAACAAGGGCGCGAACAACAAACTCACAGTATCGAGGCTGCCTGCGACCCTGCTGGAGTCAGCCAGATCGTCATCGGGCAAAATATTAATCACAACTTCTTGTCGTTCACGCGCACAGCGTGCCGTAAAGATGGTCTCGTCATCCACGGAACAATCCGACAAAAGCAGGGCGCGGCCCTCCTCCATGCAAAAACTTCCTGTTAGCGTGACGCCATCCTGTTCGAGTAAAGAAATCGAAAATGAGGTGACATCTAACAATTGCCTGACATGCCGGTAGAACGTAGAAAACACCGCTTCTTTATTCAGATTGGCGGTCATCTCGCGACCGATCAAGCCCAGGGTTTCCAAGGTGGTATTGGTTTCCTGCAGATAGCTGGCACGACTAGCCTCATTGATGGCAAGCTGCTGATGATATCTGGCCGAAGCATAGGCGCGCTCGGTTTCCTGGCGCACTTGCATCGCCACTGCACGGATACTGGCATCGGCCAGTCGTTTATTGTCGCGCGCCGCGGCAGCTGACTGTGCATAGGTATAAGCCAAACGGTAATTTCCGATGACAGCATAGGCATTGGCCACTTCATCAAGTAATTCGCTAGGCACGATGTAGCCATTGATGGTGCTTGCGACCGCCAAAGCCTGATTTAAAAAATGCAGACTAGCGCTGGCACTGGCCATGCCGTCCGGTGCTGGCAGTGGATATAGATGGTATAGCTCGGCATAAATGCGCAAGGCCTTAATTTGCTCGTCGGCACTGCCTTCGCGACTCGCTAATGCAAACGCAGCCGCCACCTTGGCGCTGGCCTCTTGCGGTTGCGCCAAACGGCACAGCGCATTGGCCTGGCCACGCCAGCAACGCAGTAAAAAATATTGTTCGCCCAGACTGGTAATGCGTTGTTCGACCTGGAGAAAATACCCTAAGGCCGCCTGTGGCTCAGCCGCATCCAGCGCCAAATCGCCCAGATACTGCAGTGTCATCGTATAAGACTTGGAACTAGTCAATTCGCGCATAGTGGCCTGCGCCTCCAGCAACATGGCCTTAGCCTCATCACGCCGCCCCAGCAGACGCAAGACATTCCCGGTTTGCATCAAGGTGTTACCAACCATCGAGGGCCAGCCGGTACTGCGTGCCAGAGCCAGGGCATGCTCATCCCACTCCAACGCAGCATCAAGGTCACCTAAGGTAGCAAAGGCATCGGCACCATTGCTGGCATTCAAAATCGCCTGCCTTAGTTGGCCGCTTTCACGCGCCGCCAAATGCGCCTGCGAATAAGCGCGGATCGCCGTCACTTGATCGCCGCTTAAGCCAGGCACCAGCGCCAGCGCACTGGCCAACCATGCCATCACGGCAGCCGGTTGTGACGACTTAAGATCAAACAATTCAGAAATGCGCGCGCTGGTGCCTGGCGCATCCAGAAAGGCGGCAAAATGCAAAGCCCGCGCATTGGCGATGGCCACGCGCAGTGCATCACCGGCCAGGCGGTAATCGGCAGTCGCCAACTCTAGCCACTTGGCATGATTGTGTACATCACCACGGTCTAGCCATACCGATGCCAGCAACCACTTGGCGTCACCCGCGCCAATACGATCGGCGAAACGCTCAAAAATACTGATGGCCAACATCGCTTGTTGCTCTGCCTGAGTCAGGTCGGCAAATAACCAGTTAACCTCGCCTTTTATTAACAGCAGCCGCGCCAAATCAGCTTGCACCTTCGTATCCTCAATCGGCTCATGATCCAGCATTGCCTCGGCCTGCTCGACCAAACGCAAGGCATACTCACAATCGCGCTGACGCAGAGCCCAAGCCAGAGTGATCAAAATGTCGAGTCGTGCGCGCCCCTCCAGCCCAGCGAGGCTAGCCTCCAGAGCGGCGACATCTTGATTAAGGGCGAACAATTCCATCGATAAGCGTGGGTTTTGCGCGGTCATTTTTTTCCGGCCTTCAGCCTCATTTTTTTTCGGAGCTCAGCATGCTGCCGCAGCAATTTAACATGAAGAGTTCTTTTTGGTAACATTTTATTACATTGATTTTTTATATCGAAACTCAGACCGACATAAAAGAGACATTTGCACCAGTACGCCAAGTTAGGAAAAGTTTTTTCGAGCATTTTCTGACTTTTCGCCAAGCACACCGCCAAGACCCAGTCTGGTCGGGGCTTGGCGAGCCGCCTGCCTGGAAAGGCGCATGGAATATGCGCGACAGACTAGGCGAACTTCGTTGGTATCTTCATTTTTGCGTCAGCAGCATGGCTGCCTGAACGCCCTGCAACACGCTAGGGTAATTGAACCGCCCTCCCAACTCTTGCTTGATCCTATGGTTAAGCATGCGGCGCGATTCCGACATAAACGACAGCAACACAGGAGAAATCTGCTGCGCCAGCTCAGCGCGCGTTAAACGTGGCGGGCGAGGCAACTGAAAATGATCGGCCACCAAATCAAAATAATCCGCCATCTTCAGATCGCTATCGTCAACCGCGTGGTAAACCCGATTCGGTGCGGCGCGAAACAAAGCCAACTTAATCAGCATCGCCAAATCATCGGCATGGATATGATTGGTATACACGTCCTCGGCCGCTAACAATGCCGGCGTGCCTTTACGCAGACGTTCCAGTGGTAAGCGGTCGGCGGCGTAAATACCCGGCACCCGCAGGATCGCCAAGCGCGATTGGCTGCGCACAGCCCAGGCGCGCAACAGACGCTCAGCGGCCACTCTGCGCTTGGCGCGCGGATTATTCGCGGCCACAGTACGGGTTTCGCCAAACGGCTGTTCGTCGCAGTTTCCGTAGACTCCGGTGGTGCTGATATAAACAAGACGGCTCTTGTCGGGTAAAATGGCGATCAAATTTCGCGTGCGGCAGTCAGAATCACCTACTGCCGGCGGTGGTGCCAAATGCACGACATAGTTAGCCAAGCCAGCCAGACGCGCCAAACTGCGCGGCTGATCCAGATCGGCGGTGATAGGGATAGCACCTGCTGCGCGTAACTCGGCATGCCGCGCTGGCTGACTGGTCAGCGCAAAAATACGAAACTGCTGTGTTAACAAAGGCAATAATCGCATGCCTACATCTCCACAACCGATGATCAGCAGGCGTGGTTTGCCTAAGCGCTGAGAATTTTTGATGCGATGTTGATTCATTTTATTTTTATCTGATTTTTTATTTCAGGAATTGTATGACTTTTCAAGTAACTGTGACGCCTAGTGGCCGACAATTTAGCTGCGACGCAGACGAAACTATCCTCGCGGCCGCCTTGCGTGCCGGGGTCGGCCTGCCTTACGGCTGCAAGAACGGCGCTTGCGGTTCCTGTAAAGGTAAAGTGTTAGCCGGTCAGGTGACGCATGGTGGCCATCAGCAAAAAGCCTTATCCGATACCGAAGAAGCGCAAGGAGCGGCCTTATTTTGCTGCGCGGTTCCAAATACTGACGTCAACATAGAAGTACGCGAAATCCAGGGCAGTGAGGAATTCCCGCTCAAGAAAATGCCTAGCCGCATCGCCAAGATGGAGAAACTATCAGAAGATGTGATGCTGATCGCCCTGCAATTGCCTGCCAACGAGCGCCTGCAATACCGCGCCGGGCAGTACATAGAATTCATGCTGAAAGACGGTAAGCGGCGCAGCTACAGCATGGCCAATGCACCGCATATCGATGGGCAAATTACGCTACACCTGCGCCACATGCCTGGCGGCGTATTTACCGATCAGGTATTTTCCAGCATGAAAGAGCGCGATATTTTGCGCTTTGAAGGACCGCAAGGCAGCTTCTTTCTACGTGAAGACACAGAAAAGCCCATCATCCTGCTGGCGTCCGGCACCGGATTTGCGCCTATCAAAGCGCTCATGGAGCATCTGATCGATCTGCAATCGACCCGCCCTGTGACGCTGTACTGGGGTGGCCGTCGACCGCAAGACTTGTATATGGACGGATTGTGCCGCGAATGGGTCACCAGTCTGGCTAATTTTAGCTACGTACCGGTAATATCGGACGCGCAGCCGGAAGACCTATGGAGCGGTCGCAGCGGTTTCGTACATCAGGCGGTGATGGCGGATCATGCCGATTTATCGGCGTATCAGGTGTACGCCTGCGGCGCGCCTATCGTAGTCGATTCGGCCAAACGCGACTTTATCGCGCAATGCCAATTGCCGGCAGATGAATTTTACGCCGATGCATTTACCTCAGAAGCCGATTTACAAGGCGCGTAATTTTTTTCGAATAATTTTATACTGCGCCGCGCAAAATACCTGAAACTGCTTTACACTATGCTGATGAATTCTTTTACCGACATGTCTTCCCCAAATAGTGCCCGACGCCGTAGCTTGCAGATCGAGCCTGGGAAGTCTTGCGCGTAAAAAGCAGTATTAAGTAAATAACGCAAATAGAAGCCACAGGACAAAAACCTGTGGTTTTTTTTTGCATTCAAACATTTTTATTTTCTTTTTTTAACTTGTCATTACGCTTTTTCAGGAGCCAACAAATGGAATTCAGTCAGTACAACGTGAACGCACTCATGTACATCACACCGCGCCCGGAGCTGGTGTTTACCGAAGGCAGCGGCATGTGGATGAGCGATCATAATGGCAAGCGCTATCTCGATTTTCTGCAAGGATGGGCGGTCAACTGTCTGGGGCATTCGCCGCAATGCATACAAGATGCCCTGATTACACAATCGAAAAAACTGATCAATCCTTCACCGGCTTTTTATAACGCGCCAGCGATAGAATTGGCCAGCATGCTCACTGCCAACTCTTGCTTTGACCGCGTGTTTTTCACCAATAGCGGTGCCGAAGCGAATGAAGGCGCGATCAAGCTGGCGCGTAAATGGGGCCAGCTAAATAAGGCGGGCGCCTACGAAATCATCACCTTTGATCATGGCTTCCATGGCCGCACTCTGGCTACTATGTCGGCATCCGGTAAACCGGGCTGGGATACTATTTTTGCACCGCAAGTCACAGGCTTCCCGAAAGCCGATCTGAACGACATCGCCTCGGTAGAACAACTGATCACAGATAAAACTGTGGCGGTGATGCTAGAACCGGTACAAGGCGAAGGTGGGGTACTGCCCGCCAGCCGTGAATTCATGCAAGCCTTGCGCGCGCTGACCAAAAAACACAATATTCTCTTGATCGTCGATGAAGTGCAAACCGGCATGGGCCGTACCGGCGAATTGTTTGCCTATCAGTTGTCGGAAATCGAACCGGACATCATGACGCTCGGTAAAGGCATAGGCGGTGGTGTTCCTTTAGCCGCCCTGTTATGCCGCGAAGCGGTCGCCTGCTTTGTGCCTGGCGACCAGGGCGGTACCTATAATGGCAATCCTTTAATCACCGCCGTCGGTATTGCCGTACTAAAAGAATTACTGGCACCCGGGTTCATGGCATCGGTCAAAGAAAAATCTGACTATCTGAGCAAAGCCTTGCTCAAGCTATCGGAAAAACACGGCTTGCAGGGCGAGCGCGGCGAAGGCTTACTGCGCGCCCTCAAGCTAGGCTCAGACATAGGCGCGAAACTGGTCGAGGCCGGACGTGACATGCAGCCATTTGGCGTGCTGCTGAACTCGCCACGACCTGATTTATTGCGCTTCATGCCGGCCTTGAATGTCAGCATAGAAGAACTTGACCTGATGCTGGGCATGTTAGACAGCTTACTGACGCAAATCATGACACAGATTAAAAAATAAGCACGGCACTCTTTTAGATACAAAAGAGCAAGCTTTCAGAATTTATGCAGCTTGCTCAATTAAATCCCTTATAATTCAGCAGTTATAACAGGCGCTGACAGAATTTCCTCTTGTCAGCGATTTTATTTATGGCTATCAGACACTTTTTACAATTTTCCGATTTATCGCTTCCCGAGTTCGAGTACGTGATGGAACGCGCGCGCATTATCAAGCGCAAATTTAAAAATTACGAGCCCTACCATCCGCTGCTGGATCGCACGCTGGTGATGATTTTTGAAAAAAACTCCACCCGTACCCGTCTATCGTTTGAGGCTGGCATGCACCAGCTCGGCGGCGCAGCGATCTATCTCAATACCCGTGACAGCCAATTGGGTCGCGGCGAACCGGTAGAAGATGCGGGCCAGGTCATCTCACGCATGTGCGACATCATCATGATCCGCACTTTCGAACAAGAAATGATAGAGCGCTTCGCCGCTAATTCGCGCGTGCCTGTTATCAATGGTCTCACCAATCAACATCACCCGTGCCAGGTGTTTGCCGATGTCTTCACGTATATCGAGCATAGGGGTACTATCGCCGGCAAAAAAGTGGCCTGGATCGGTGACGCCAACAATATGCTGTATTCGTGGTTGCAGGCGGCCGTCATTTTTGGCTTCCATCTGCATATTTCTACACCTAAGGGCTATGACATGGATATGTCCTTAGTCAGTGCCGATGCTAGCCATTACACGGTGTTTGAAAATCCCTCGGATGCTTGCGCTGGTGTGGATGTCGTGAATACCGATGTCTGGACCAGCATGGGCTACGAAGCCGAGAATCAAGCACGTTTAGCCGCCTTCGACGGTTGGATCGTGGATGAAGCCAAGATGGCGCGTGCCAATCCGGATGCCTTATTTATGCACTGCCTGCCAGCGCATCGCGGCGAAGAAGTTTCGGCTGGCGTCATCGACGGACCGCAATCGGTAGTCTGGGATGAAGCGGAAAACCGTCTGCATATACAGAAAGCCCTGCTCGAATTTTTAGTAGTCGGCAAGATCACCGAATAAAGGCTTGCGTTTGAACGCAACAAAAACGCAACAAAAATACTCAAACAACGTAGAACCAACAGAAAGCGAATTATGAGCGACGTCAAAAAAGTAGTGCTAGCCTATTCCGGCGGCTTAGATACCTCAGTCATTTTGAAATGGCTGCAAGACAATTACCACTGCGAAATCATCACCTTCACCGCTGATCTGGGTCAGGGCGAAGAACTGGAACCGGCCCGCGCCAAAGCACTGAAATTCGGTATCAAGCCTGAGAATATTTTCATCGACGACGTGCGTGAAGAATTCGTACGTGACTTCGTCTTCCCGATGTTCCGCGCCAACACCGTGTATGAAGGCGAATACCTGTTAGGTACGTCAATCGCCCGTCCTTTGATCGCCAAGCGCTTGATCGAGATCGCCAAGGCCACCGGTGCCGATACTATCTCGCACGGTGCGACCGGCAAAGGCAATGATCAGGTCCGTTTTGAACTCGGTGCCTATGCACTGATGCCTAACGTTAAAGTCATCGCGCCGTGGCGCGAGTGGGATTTATTGTCGCGTGAAAAACTGATGAAATACGCAGAAGACGCTGGCATAGAAATCGACCAGAAACATAAAAATGGCGGTGCGCCTTACTCGATGGACGCCAATCTGCTGCACATCAGCTTTGAAGGCCGTCATCTAGAAAATCCAAGTAACGAAGCCGAAGAAAGCATGTGGCGCTGGACTGTCAGCCCTGAGCAAGCTCCGGATCAGCCTGAATACCTCGATATCGAATACGAAAAAGGCGATATCGTTGCCCTGAATGGCGTGCGCATGTCACCCGCCACCGTACTGACTGAACTGAATCGCCTGGGCGGCAAGCACGGCATAGGCCGTCTTGATTTAGTAGAAAACCGTTACGTCGGTATGAAGTCACGCGGTTGCTACGAAACTCCGGGCGGTACCATCATGCTGCGCGCGCACCGTGCGATAGAATCGATCACCTTAGATCGCGAAGTGGCGCATCTGAAAGACGATCTGATGCCGCGTTACGCTAGCCTGATTTATAACGGTTACTGGTGGGCACCAGAGCGCGTCGCTCTGCAAACTCTGATCGACCATACCCAACTGAGCGTCAACGGCTGGGTCCGTCTGAAACTGTACAAAGGCAATGTCATTACCGTCTCACGCGACTCTAAAACAGATTCGCTGTTCGACATGACCATCGCCACTTTCGATGAAGATGGCGGCGCTTACAACCAGGCCGATGCCGGCGGCTTTATCAAGTTGAACGCTCTGCGTATGCGCATTGCAGCCAACGCCAAAGCTAAGCGCGGTTAAGATCATTTATTTGATTTAATTTAAGCGGCTCGATCTCGAAAGACATCGGGCCATTTTTTTGCCTTTTCTCTCTCACCACTCAGCCTCATCATGACAACACAATTCGACCAGGTTAGCGTCATCAAGCAAGCCAATATCTACTTCGACGGCAAATGCGTTTCGCATACCGTCTTGTTTGCCGATGGCAGCAAAAAGACCATAGGCGTGATCTTCCCATCTAGCCTCGTATTTAATACCGGTGCCGCAGAAATTATGGAATTAAATGCAGGCAAATGCCGCATCCGCATCAACGGCGAACAAGCTTGGGCGAGCTATGAAGGTGGTCAGCAATTCACGGTGCCAGCCAATTCCAGTTTCGATATCGAGACCCTGGAAACCTTAGATTATGTTTGCCATTTTATTTAATTAGCTATGCGCAGTATCCATGCGCCTTCTGGCATGAAAATGGCCTGTAAGGCGCATGGATACTGCGCACTCTGTTTTGGAAATCTATAAAAACAGAGTCGCGGTTTACTCACCTTACATCCCAAACGCACGCAAAAATTGTATGCCTGCGCCCTGCCACTTTGGTACTGCATAACGTAATCGGGGATTTTTTGCTTCGACTACCTTGACCAGCGTCTGTATCACTTTTTCTATCTTGACGCTCTGCAGCCCAAGTACTGTCTTTTCGTTCTTTTCGATAAAGGCGTGTTGATCGCGGTAAATCGACTCCGGCCCCATCCAACTATATTTGGTGGCGATCTGCGCTTCGTTAAAACCGGTAGCAAAAGCGCCCGGTTCTATCATGGAAACTGCGATATTGAAGGGCTTTAATTCGACCGCCAGATCGGCACCGGCGACTTCCAGCGCGTATTTGCTCATGCCGTATGGCGCCAGAAAAGGGATGGGCATGCGCCCGGCCAGCGAGGTCACAAACACGATAGTGCCACCGCCGCGCTTGATCAGCTCAGGTACCGCCATTTGTACCATGCCCAGACTACCGATCACATTGGTTTCAAAGGTACGGCGTATCCGCTCCAAAGGCACTTCCGCCAGTGGCCCGGATTCACCAACACCAGCGTTATTGACCAGCACATCAATACCGCTGCCGCTCACTTGTCGCCGGTCTTCTTCCAGAGTGATATCGAGTTTAATGATGTTAAGCGCAATGCCCGCTTGCGTTGCCTCGACTCTTAAGGCTTCCGCCTGCGCATGATCATAGGTAGCGGCGATAACATGATGGCCGCGTTGCGCCAAGGCGAATGCAGCCAACTTTCCAAAGCCGCTGCCGGCACCAGTAATCAAAATGGTCTTGCCCATGAAATTTCCTTTTTCTTAACAATAGGATAAAAGACATGTTAACCTGAAGTGCCAGGCAACGGCAGGATAAAAATCAAACTATCAGTTGCTTTGTGGCCTGACTAAATTAAGTAGCTGCGAGCAAAAAATAATCAGATCAAGCAATAACTAAACGCACCGACGTAACCACACTTCAGACAAAAACCGGTTCTACTTCCAGTCGCACCCCAAATTTCTCCATGACATCGGCTTGTATCTGCTGCGCCAACTGACGCACTTCTGCGCCTGTTGCGCCACCGAGATTGACTAGCACCAGAGACTGTTTGTGATAGACACCAACCATCCCCAGAGCTTTACCCTTCCAGCCAGTTTGCTCTATCAGCCAGCCTGCCGCGAGCTTATAAGCACCGTCCGTCTGCGCATAGCTGACCATCGCAGGATACTGCGCCAGTAAGGAGTCGCGCAGCTTCAGACTAACGATAGGGTTTTTGAAAAAACTACCTGCATTGCCGATCTCGGCTGGATCCGGCAATTTGCTTCGTCGGATAGCAATAATGGCGTCGCTGACATCTTTAGGAACAGGGGCAGAAATGCCTTGCGCCACTAGCCTTTGCGCCACATCGCCATAATTTAAACGCGGCTGCCAAACTTTGGGCAAAGCAAAAATGACGTTCAAGATCACCATTCTGTCACGGTAGTCATGCTTGAAAATACTGTCGCGGTAAGCGAACTGGCAGGCCTGCTTATCCAGCGTACGGACCTCTCCAGTGAGAAAATCGAACGCTGTCAGCTGATGGAAATAATCCTGCATCTCCACGCCATAAGCACCAATATTTTGTATAGGCGCGGCACCAACGGTACCCGGTATCAACGAAAGGTTCTCCAATCCGCCCAGCCCCTGTTGCAGAGTCCACAACACAAACTCATGCCAGGTCTCGCCAGCCGCCGCAGAAACAAACACAAGGTCATTATTCTCAGCGACTATGTGCTTACCCATCATGACTATCTGCAGCACCAGCGCATCGAGCTTGTCAGAAAGCACCAGATTGCTGCCACCGCCAAGTATGAGTCTGGGCATGGCAGCCAGTTGTGCATCGTCTCTGATCTGTATTAATTGCTGTTCGTTCTCAATGCGTAAAAACGCTGAAGCTTGCGCCGCGATACCGAAGCTATTGAGTGCCAGTAAGGAAATATTTTTTTGTAGGGTGAGGGACGTCATCATATGGGCAGAATTATAGACGCGAATAGACATTAAGTTGGCGCTGGCATTTGTTAAAATACGTCCATAGTCGTCAATTCAATTAATTTAAATACCAAGGAATAATCATGCCTTCTTTTGATACCGTCTCTGAAGCGAATATGGACGAAGTAAAAAATGCCATCGTGCAGACCAACAAAGTGGTGACCAATCGCTTTGACTTAAAAGGCACCAGCGCCAAGGTAGAACTCAAGGAAAAAGAACGCGAAGTCACAATTTTCGGCGATTCCGAGTTCCATCTGGAGCAAATCATGATAGAAGTAACACAAACCATGGGTAAACGCGGGGTAGACGTGCGCTTTCTCGACAAAGGCAAGATAGAAAAAATCGGTGGTGACAAGGTCAAGCAAGTGATCAAGATCAAAAACGGCATAGAAAGTGATGATGCCAAGAAAATCGTCAAGACCATCAAGGACAGTAAGCTCAAGGTGCAAGCCAGCATACAAGGCGATGCCGTACGTGTAACCGGTGCCAAGCGCGATGATTTGCAAGAAGCGATGGCAATGCTGCGCAAAGAAATCAAAGATTTGCCACTGGAATTTAACAATTTCCGCGACTAAGCAACACCTTTGCCATGAGACATCTCAGCATCTTCGCCTGCCTGTGTGCCTGCGTGATTTCAGCGCATGCCACCGATATCGATGTGGTTGGACTTTTTCCTGGCAAGGCCGTGCTGGTGGTCAATGGCAGTTCGCCTAAAACCTATGCGGTGGGCAGTGTCATCGCAGATGGCGCAAAATTGATTGCCGCCGATAATGCGACCGCTACCATAGAAATGCATGGAAAGCGCCAGGTGCTGGCGATTGGCCAGTATGTGCATCGCTCTGCGCCTAGCACGAATAGCAGTGTTACTTTGCAAGCCGATACGCGCGGTCATTTTATAGCGCGGGGACAGATCAATGGCGGTGGCGTCAGTATGCTGGTCGATACCGGTGCCAGCGTCATCGCGATACCGGCCTCCGAGGCGATACGTTTGGGCATCAATTATAAGAGCGGGAGAATGGGACGTGCCAACACTGCCAACGGCCAGGTGGTGGTGTATATAGTCCAACTCGATTCGGTCAAGATCGGTGATGTCGAACTCAATCAAGTCGAGGCCATGGTACAAGAACAAGGCCTAACAAGTATTTTGTTAGGCATGTCATTTCTAAACCGTATGGAAATGAATCGAAATGGCGAGCAAATGGTCTTGACAAAACGTTTTTAAGCGTATTTGCCAGCACCATCAAAAGAGCCCCTATGAATACGCAATTCATAGGGGCTCTTATATTTCCCTACTTACCAACTACCGCACGTCGGAGCTCATTCACGTCAGGCTTACTCCGCCTGCTTGAGTCGGCGCTGCTTGACCGCGTCGGCCAAGCCTTCCAGCACCGCAATACTCTCATCCCAGGCGATACAGCCATCTGTTACTGACATGCCGTACACCAGATCCTTACCCGGCACCAGATCTTGACGCCCAGCCACCAGATTTGACTCTATCATGACGCCGACAATACGGTTGTCGCCAGCCGCGATTTGCGCCGCAATATCTGCACACACAGGGATCTGATTGGCTGGATTTTTCGAGCTATTCGCGTGCGATGCATCTATCATCAAACGCGAAGCAAGGCCGTTGTTAGCGATATCCTTGCAGGCCGCATCAACACTGGCGGCATCATAATTGGGTGTTTTACCACCACGTAAAATGATGTGGCAATCTTCATTGCCGTTAGTCGAAACAATAGCCGAATGCCCGCCCTTGGTCACGGATAAAAAGTGATGCGGTTGCGAGGCCGCCTTGATCGCATCCACTGCAATCTTAACGTTACCATCGGTGCCGTTCTTAAAACCAACCGGGCAAGACAAGCCAGAGGCAAGCTCTCTATGCACTTGGGACTCGGTGGTGCGCGCCCCGATGGCACCCCAACTAATCAAATCGGCGATGTATTGTGGACTAATTACATCCAGATATTCAGTGCCAGCCGGCAAACCTAGTTCATTGATATTGAGCAGCAATTCACGCGCTATCCTTAAGCCGTCATTAATGCGAAAACTATTGTCCATATACGGATCATTGATCAAGCCCTTCCAACCCACGGTAGTGCGTGGTTTTTCAAAATACACGCGCATGACGATTTCCAGCTCACCAGAAAAACGTTCGCGTTCTTTGACCAGTTTGTGCGCATACTCCATCGCTGCCTTGGTATCGTGGATAGAGCAAGGACCAATCACCACCATGACCCTATCATCTTGCGCATGCAAGATACGGTGTAGCGCAGTTCTGGCGGAGGATGCCGTTTCTGATGCTTTTTCAGAACAGGCAAATTCGCGTATCAGATGCGATGGCGGCAGCAGTTCCTTCATTTCCCGTATGCGTAAATCGTCAGTGCGTTGCATGTTTTTCCCGCTTTATGGTTAAAATTGATGATTAATATCGAATAAAAAACTAAATAACAAGTAGTGAAATCTAAACTAAAAAAGCAAAAAAAAATCCGCCAAGGCTGGCGGATTTTTTAGATTTGATATGTTCGGATCTTGCTTTTACGTGAACTTACCGCTTCTCCACCGCCTTGGGGTTGGAATAGCTAAAATAAAAATAAAAGTAAAATCGTGGGTGTGCCATGGCGAACTCTTCAAATCAGATGCATTGACTATAACAATATTTTACGTGGCTTGGCAAGCATTTTGTTTTATTTTATTCTGTTTCCTGATGAAAATCATGTTCTTATTAAGGTTTTTAAGCGGTTCCGCCAACCACTAAACCGTCAATGCGCAAGGTAGGTTGGCCAACACCGACCGGTACGCTCTGCCCTTCTTTACCGCAAACACCGACACCTGGATCGAGACGCATATCGTTGCCTATCATAGAGACACGATTCAAAACGTCGGGACCATTGCCAATCAAGGTCGCGCCCTTGACCGGATAAGTCACTTTGCCGTCTTCTATCATATAAGCCTCACTTGCTGAAAAAACAAATTTTCCGTTCGTAATATCAACCTGACCACCGCCGAAATTGACCGCATATAAGCCATTTTTTACCGAGGCTAGAATTTCCTGAGGATCTTTATCGCCCGCCAGCATATAGGTGTTAGTCATACGCGGCATAGGCAGATGGGCGAAAGATTCACGACGTGCATTGCCTGTCACCGGCATTTTCATCAAGCGCGCATTCATCGTATCCTGAATATAGCCCTTCAAAATACCGTCCTCGATCAAGGTTGTGCATTGAGTAGGATTGCCTTCATCGTCGATATTGAGCGAACCACGACGGTTGGCGAGTGTGCCGTCATCCACCACGGTGACGCCTTTGGCTGCCACACGGTCGCCAATGCGTCCAGAAAAAGTACTCGATCCCTTACGATTAAAATCGCCTTCCAGACCATGACCGATCGCTTCATGTAAAAGAATACCAGGCCAACCGGAACCTAGTACCACCGTCATCGGACCAGCCGGTGCCGGTCTTGCATCGAGATTGACCAAAGCCGACTTCACAGCCTCATCCGCATATTGTTCCAATAAAGCATCCGAGAAGTAAGAGTAGTCGTAGCGCCCACCGCCACCGCTAGAACCCATTTCGCGACGTCCATCTTGCTCAACTATCACGGTAACGGAAACACGAACCAGAGGCCGGATATCGGCAGCCATCACGCCATCGCTACGCGCCACCAAGATAACATCGTACTCACCGGCTAAACCAGCCATAACTTGCACTACACGCGTATCTTTAGCGCGTGCAATTTTTTCCAGTCGTTCGAGCAAATTCACTTTTTGAGTCGCATCAAGTGAGGCTAAAGGATCGTCTTGCAGAAACAGCGCCTGACTGGCACGTGCTTGCATCTGCGATGCTACTTTGACCTTGCCAGAACCTTGGCGCGCGATAGTACGCGTCGCTTTGGCTGCCTCCAGCAAAGCAATTTCAGAAATCTCGTCGGAGTAGGAGAAGGCCGTTCTATCGCCAGATATGGCGCGCACACCTACCCCCTGATCTATAGAAAAACTTCCTGTTTTTACTATACCCTCCTCTAAACTCCAGCCCTCGTTTTTGGTAAATTGAAAATACAAATCGGCATAGTCGATGCGATGTGTAAACATTGAGCCCAAGGCTTTTTGCAACTTAGCTTCGTCCAAACCAAATGGCGTAAGTAATATGTCTCGGGCAATCGCGAGGTGCTGCAGATTAGAATCAAAAAGTTTCATATGCTATCTATAGAAAAGGGGCGGAACCTTGCGCAAGAGGCGCAGGGGCAAAATTATTGTTTAAATTGATGCCCAGATCTTCGAATTGTAGATCATCTGACCGTAACGCAGGGATCAAACCAGTTTTCTGTGTTTTAAGGCGGGTAAATTCTCACGTATTCCCTGCAATAGGCTCATATCGAGTTCACCGCTGACAAGCCCCTCGCCTTCGGGCAAAACATCGACGATTTTACCCCAAGGGTCGATCAGCATACTATGCCCCCATGTGCGTCGGCCATTGGTGTGCAAGCCACCTTGTGCCGCCGCCAGCACGTAACATTGGTTTTCTATCGCTCTGGCGCGCAATAAGACCTCCCAGTGCGCCTGCCCCGTGGTGTGAGTAAATGCTGCTGGCACGACAATCAGAATACACACTCCCATCTTCCGAAACAGCTCTGGGAAGCGCAGATCGTAGCATATCGATAGGCCGACCTTGCCAAGATCGGTCTCGAAAGTACTCACCTCATCGCCAGCTACGATGGTTCTGGATTCTTCATAGGACTCGCTCCCCTTATTAAATCCAAACAGATGGATTTTGTCATAGTGTGCAATCGCTACGCCCTGAGGGTTGTAGACCAGGCTGGTGTTGAGCACCTTATTTTCTTCTGAAGATATCAGAGGAAGCGTGCCGCCTATGATCCAGACGCCCAGACGGCGCGCAGTGATGGATAGAAAATCCTGGATCGTACCGTGCCCGAGCGGCTCGGCGATGCTCAGCTTATCGGTTTCTTGCATGCCCATTTGCGGCCAATATTCAGGCAGTAATAATAATTGCGCTCCGCCTTCGCTTGCCTGTTGAAGCAAAGAAGCAGCTGTCGCCATATTTTGCGCCAGGTTTTCGGTCGAAACCATTTGTATCGCGGCTACTCTCATAGTTCACCTATATAAAAATTCGTCAAATTTTCACTTACTCACATCACGCAGCTCAGGGTTTGAGAGGCTGGTTTTGCTGTTCCCGGCCGCCGATCTTGCTCACATGTGGCTCTTTCCATGGTCCGGTAATCTGATATTCGTAAGTAAAAGCGCGTGCCAATGGTTCGCGTAAAAATAGCTGCGCTAAAAAAGTCCCAAGTCCTATCACAGGATTGACCGCCAAGGCATACACCACCGATGCCGCACCAGCATTTATTTCAGGAATCACGGCGACATGCATGTCCTGTGTCTCTTTCGCGATATCCGCACTACCATCAAGTAAAACTGTCGCGTTAACACTGCGCATTTTGAGGTTTTCGGTACGCGCAACGCCCTGGGTGATTTTCGCCATGCCGGTAATTCCATCGAAAGCAAAGCCTTCAGAAAAAACATCTCGAAAATCCAAGCTAAGACGGCGTGACAAGGATTGCATGCTCAATACTCCCAACAACTTGGCAGCACCAGGATCGACTTTCAAAAACTGCCCGCTAGCAAGGTCCAATCGAATCTGACCATTCATGCTAGCGACATCCATGGCATACGGTAGACCATTCCAGCGGATATCGCCCTCAAGCTTGCCGCGACCACCACGCATGACACTGACAAAACCAAATCTATCCAATAATTTCCCTGCGTCTTCAACGTCCAACACATAGTTGAGATCACTCACACTCTCACCTGAACGATTTGACCATTTCCCAGAAGCTTTCAATTCAGCATCCACATTCTTCAACGAGAGCTTTTTGATATACCATTCGCGACCGGATGGTGCCGGCGTATTACTCGCCGACAATTCTAACTGTCCAAGTTTTTTATTGAAAAGTTCAAAATTTTCAGCAACGATATCCAAAGACGGCAGTTGCGCCACCGACTTTTTTCCCTCTATCAATTCTGAAACCTCAGATGCGGCTGAAGCGGGGATATTCAAACGACTGAGACGCGCACTTAGCGCACCGCCATTTGCAACGTTGCTAGACTCAATAAAGCTTAGAAATCCGGACACCTGGCTAGAGTCGATATTGGCCTGCCATACGCCGCCCTGATGTGAGGCGCCAAGGACTACATTATCGAGCCGCTTACCCATAATATGTAACTCGGCCGTTCTGACTGCCAAAACATTTGGCTCGATATACGGGGCAAAATCTTGGTTTGCTCGGTTATTCATGTTGCTATTGACGCTACTGTCAGCAGGCCCACTACTACCGGCCATGACATTGCGCCACTCGTCGACATTCAAGGTTTTAATGTCGACATTCACGTTTAAGCCACTCGCTGGCTCAGGCGGTGGCGCATTGACACCCACCCCACCCCGCAGCACTTGCCATATAGCATTTTTTTCATCCGCTTTTTGTCTCTGATAACGCGCACCGATTGCCGATCCCAGGCTCAATCGCAACTCGTCACGTAACATAGCTGGATTCGTAGAAAGTACCGGACTCATTTCGAAATGCAAAGGCAGCGTGTCACTGACGTTTTTTCTTAAGGGTGCTGGAAAGTTCAGACTCAGGCCTTGGAGCGCAGAGTCTATGATCAATTCGGGTTGGCGCTTTTTGACGTTCACTTGTGCACTGTAGCGAGCAGCCCCGCCAACTCTGCTTAACAGTCGTTCTGCGAACTGCCCGGGGAAATTCTTTCGCAAGCCCTCAGCGGTTGCCAGGCCATCGAGTTTTATCCGAATATTCCCATCTTTTTGCGTACCACCGTTGGCAATGACGTTGCCGCCTAGGAGACTGCCCTTTAAGGCATTCAGTGTCAGGCCTTTTTCATTAAAGTCGAGTTTTCCATTCACTCCAGAAATAAGCGGTATGCTGGTTTGCAACAAGGCTTCGTTATTTGTGAATTGCAAAACCCCTTGTACTTTCGACTCGATCAACTGATTCAACGGTAATTGCAAACCCAATTTTAAATGCGCGTTACCACTGGCTTTACTTTCTTGTAAGAAGTGCCCCAACCACGCATCAACCGGACTCGCGTTCACATACTGAAGCATGGTCTGTAACGCCGAACTGACATTTCCTTCAATGTTCAAAATCGCATTGTGGCTTAACAAATCAGGAATCACAGCCTTCACTTTAATCAGATCAGCCGTTAAAGTTTTAGCGCTATCACCGCGAATTTCCATTCTCGCGCGATCAAAAACAAAGCTCCCATCGATGTTGTCGATGATAGGCCACAAGGGCATTTTTCCATCGTCGGACAGATGCGCCGGAGCGAAATTAAGTTTGCCGTCAAGTAGTTTACCTTTTACCAAAAATTCGGTTTTTGGTAGCAGCTTTCCGGCTACCGCGTTAAACGGAAAAAAGGCCACATCACCTTTTATTTTCACACTGACATCATCGGCCCGGCCATCAAGTATCGCCGTCGTTAGCCAATGCCGCAGGTCGTCCGGAGTTTGCGTAGGGATATATCGATCCAATTGTTTCAAATCAAAACCACTGAATTTCCCGGAAATATCGATTTCATGCTTAGCTTCTGGCTGTCCTTTTTGCGCAGTCATATTGTGCTTGCCAGAAAACGCCGCCTTCATATTCCCTTGCTGAAATTCCATTTTATTGACTTGAAAACGAAACTTATCCGTGCCTTCGAATTGCCAGACTGCTTGCATAAACAATTTATCAAATAGCATCAAGGGATTGACGAACACACCGGGCAACTGTAAAACGACGTCAGCCGAATTGAGCATAAAATCCCCCCCCTTTTCGTTCGCATCTAAGCTACCGGAGATATTTTCAAATCCTGGTATCGCCGGCATCGCTACCTTTGCCGGGCTGCTCACTGACTTGCCGCGCGCAGCTTGGGCAACTTGCGGTTTCATCGCCAAATTAAAGAATTGACCTTTTAACTGGTAAGACGAAATGTCTGGGTAAACACCCTGCCAACGTGCACTAAACTCTTTCAGCTGGCCGCGCGGAGCCAGATCTGCCAGCATCTGACGTTGATCTAATGGAAGAGGCAAGTGCTCCGCTAATTGCGCCAGGGCGGCCAGATCCAACTGTGTCGCATGCACCTCAATTTTTTCCGCCTGCCCCTTTTGCGCGGGGATAAAACTCTCGCTAATGGTGGCAGCGGGAAAGCGCAAGCCTGCTCGGGTCAACATAGAAAAATTAACCAGCGAAATGGTATGCCCAGCTTGACCGAATAGGGCGGGCAGATATTTTTGACCAAGCGCAGCTTTTTCCAATGCGACCAAGCGACCACTCACCTGCTCCATATCCAGCGCCGGCAAGTCTTTAGCAAATGTCCCGAAAACGTCAGACAAACTAAGATCGGCAGTAAAGTCAGTGATGCGCCCAGCCTCAAAGCTAGCCCAGGAACGCAGATCGCCTTGTCCTTTTTGTAGATCAACCCGGGCACTCAAATAGGTTTTTAAAGCGGACAAATCCACTTGCCGTAAATCGGCATAAAGCTCTCCGGACCAACTCGAAATATCCGATTTTTTTCGGGCAAAAGTAGGATGTTTAAAATTCCCACGAACATCCAACCCCGCAGCCAAATTCACGCCTGGTAGCGCCTTCAAGGCGAACTTATGATGTCCCCATCGGTTATTTAAAAGAAAATTCACATCCCTCAAATTTAATTCTGGTGCAGAGCGAGATTGATCATTCCAAGTTAAGGCACCGTGACGTATGACTATTTCGTGCTGCGCTAACAACCAGTCCAAGCCGGTACCATCACTCTCCTTTTGGGTATCGACGAAGAAACCCGCGACAAAAATCTGCCCCGTCTGATCTCTACGCATGTCTATGCTAGGTTGAATGATTTCAATTTTTCTAAAACGTAAATCAGCCACCACCAAGGACCACCACGACAGTGTGGCATTCACTGTTGGCAGCGTCAGAGCGCTCCGACCTTGCTGATCAAGAATGACGACATTATTGAGGATTAGGCGAGGATTTAAGCCTTGCCAGGAAGCCGTCAAATTAGAAATGCTCAGTTTTCGCCCTATTGCTTTACTTGCGCTGAGTTCTATATCAGACTTGTAACTAGCAACATTGGGCAAGACGGCATAGCGCAACGTAAGAAATAGCGCACAAAACAGGAAATACATGAGCACGAGCAGCTTTAGCAGAGTGCGCAAACTGCGAGCACAAGCGAAACCCAGCGAAGCACAGGATAGATGAAAGCAGCGAAACACTTTGTCACGCAGCTTCGAATTCCGAGATGGATCTTGGTCTGGCATTAAACGAGAGACAGGAAAGAGAAGTCGGCCGTGCGATTAAATTTTAGTTCAATTAAAACAGGCAAAAACAACATACTCTCCTAATTCCCAGTAAAAAAGTCCCGATATGCGCACGTTCTATATGCGCTTGAAAAATATACTCCACTGGAGTATATGAAAACCACAGATAATTAAGCGAATCACTACGATCCATTCACTCTGATCACTAAACACAGCTACCGCAGAGACTCCTACCATGACCACGCCTAGCATCACAACACAACAGCACCCTAGCTTGTCTCGTTTCGTTAACCGATGGTTGCAAGCCGATCCGTCCAGAAATTCTGAGCTGGAAGATATATCACGATTATCCTTGAGCACTAGCCTTTTCGCGCAAATTTTACAAAATAAAATACTTTCCGGCGCCTCCCTCAATAGCGCCATGCGGCGCCTGCGTAATTTGCTGATGGCGAGTCTGATTACCCGTGATTTGAGCGGCAAGCTTGATCTCAACGAGGTCGTCACCAGCATCAGTGATTTTGCCGATTTTGCGGTGCAAACCCACTTGCAGGCACTGATGCAAGAAATGATCGCCGTACACGGCCAACCAATCGGGGAAGAATCGGGAGAGTTGCAGGAACTAATCGTATTGGGTATGGGCAAATTAGGTGGTCGGGAACTGAATGTATCATCCGATATCGATTTGATTTTTTGTTACGCAGAAGACGGGGATACGCTCACCAGTTCCGAGCAACAGAGGTCCCTATCCAATCATGAATTTTTCAGCCGCTTAGGGAAAAAACTGATCGCCGCCATCGCGGAAATTAGCGGGGACGGTTTCAGCTTTCGGGTCGATATGGCATTACGCCCAAATGGCGCATCCGGGCCTCTGGTTGCCAGCTTCTCTATGGTGGAAGAATATTTCTTGATCCAGGGACGCGAGTGGGAACGCTATGCCTGGGTGAAGGCACGCGCACTGACTGGCATACAACAACAAATCTCGGTGCTCGAAAAAATCGTTCACCCATTTATCTATCGCCGCTATCTCGATTATGGGGTAATTGATTCTTTACGCACCATGCACGGACAAATTCGTGCAGAAGTCGTGCGTCAGGAAACGCGCCATCCAGAACGCGGCAATAACGTTAAACTGGGGCGCGGTGGCATACGCGAAATTGAATTTCTGAGTCAAGTATTTCAACTCATACGCGGCGGCCGCGAACTAGAGTTACGCGATAGATCGACACGAAACACTCTGCAAACCCTCGCAAAAAAAGGCATACTTGAGCCTGGCGTTGTGAGCCAACTGCTAGCCGCATATACTTTTTTACGCAATGTCGAGCATCGACTACAGTACCTCGACGATGCCCAAACGCATACCTTCCCGGTCAAGGAAGAAGACCAAAAAATCATCGCCGAGATGATGAATTGCATTTCTACGCAAGAGTTACTGGCGCAATTAAATCCCGTGAGACAATTCGTCGCAGAGCAATTTGATTCTATCTTCAAAGAGAAAAAAGAACAGGGAGTCGACGGTGTAACGCCCCCCACCCTGAACGATCAAGATGATAGTGAAACCATAGAGACTCATCTGCTTGCACTGGGATTTATCGACAGCAAAGAGGCAGCGCAGCGATTGCTAAATACCTGGCAATCACCCAGGTTGCAATCGCTTTCTGAAGCTAGTCGCAACAAAATGATGGCTCTGATTAACAGCGCGCTGGGTATGATTGCGCAACAAGTTGACGGGCAATTAGCCACTTTGTTACGGCTGTTGGACTTTATGGAGGCAATTGCCCGGCGCACCGCCTATCTGTCACTGTTAACCGAATACCCGCATGCCTTGCAAAGGGTGATACGGATGATGGCAGCGAGCGATTGGGCGGCAAAATTCTTAACCCGCCATCCTATCTTACTCGATGAATTACTCGATGAATCAGTGCTGCATCAACTGCCTGACTGGGAACTATTTGCCGATAATCTGCAACTGCAATTAGAACAGCAGCAAGGTGATACTGAACGCCAAATGGAAACACTTAGGGAAATGCACCATGCGCTCCTATTTCGTTTGCTA
The DNA here is from genome assembly GCF_049340485.1 of Undibacterium sp. Ren11W. Lineage (NCBI taxonomy): Bacteria > Pseudomonadati > Pseudomonadota > Betaproteobacteria > Burkholderiales > Oxalobacteraceae > Undibacterium > Undibacterium sp. Ren11W. The sequence goes on along the minus strand of NZ_JBMPPB010000004.1, from coordinate 107,923 downwards.
GCCCAAGATTTAGAAGGCACGTTGAGCGTAGAACATTTGGCCGATGCTTTATCTAAATTGGCCGATATCATCGTTGCGGCAACTGTAAAAGCCGCCTGGCAGACCATAACGAGCAGACACCGCGAAATACCGCAATTTGCCGTCATCGCTTACGGGAAACTGGGCGGCAAAGAGTTAAGTTACGCCTCGGATCTGGACGTTATTTTTCTTTACGATGATGATCATCAGGACGCACCTGCTTCCTACGCAAAATTGGCCCAGCGCTTCATTACCTGGATGACTTCGCATACACCGGCAGGCATATTATTTGATATTGATATCGCTTTACGACCCGATGGTGCTAGCGGCCTCATGGTCTCGTCGGTGAGTTCATTTAATCGGTATCAAGAAAAATCGGCCTGGCTGTGGGAGCACCAGGCACTTACCCGTGCCCGTTACTGCGCTGGATACTCACCGATAGAGGCGCAATTTGATGCAACGCGTGTGCAAGTACTAAAGCAAAAGAGGGAAACCCAAAAATTAAAAGAAGAAGTACTGGGTATGCGCAAAAAAATGCGCGACGCCAATCTGAATCGTACGGATTTATTCGATCTAAAACACGATGTGGGAGGCATGATAGATATTGAATTCATGGTGCAGTATTTAGTGCTACTGCATGCCCATCAATATCCTGAGTTGACCGCGAATATCGGCAATATCGCGCTATTAAAACGATGTGGAGATTTAGGATTAATTAATCCGGATATGGCCCTGGCAACCGCGAACGCCTATCGAGTATTTCGCAAGTTACAGCACAACATCCGCTTGCAAGGTGAGGAGAAAGCCCGAATAGGGAAAGAGAATATCGCCAGCGAAGTGCTGGCCACTAGTGGCTTATGGGCAAGCCTATTTGTATCTCACAAAGATTAGATGCCAGCTTGCAACATGGCGAACATCGGGATCAGGCTTGAGGCTTCAACGTCTCGAGCCACTTGCGGATGCGCCCGGCATCGGCCAAGCGAGAATATTTTCCTTTAGAATCAAGAAACACCATCACAATAGCGCGACCCTCTATCATCGCTTGCATCACCAGGCAGCGACCCGCTTCAGAAATATAGCCAGTCTTTTGCAAACCGATATCCCAGTCAGGGCTGGCAATCAGTCGATTGGTAGTCGAGTACTGCATAGGTCTACCACCAGGATTGACTACATATTTGGCATCTGTGGAATACTCACGGATCAGTGGATGTTGATATGCCGCATTGATAAGTTTTACCAAATCACGCGCACTGGCAACATTTTGACTGGATAAACCAGACGAATCGACATAGTGCGTGTCATTCATACCAAGTTGCTTTGCCTTTGCATTCATCGCAAGCACAAAGGCAGGTAGACCACCAGAGTAACTACGACCTAAAGCGGAAGCAGCACGATTTTCTGAGCTCATTAGGGCGATATGAAGCATGTCAGCACGTGACAGTTTCGCTCCCATTTTCAGGCGAGAACCAGTGCCTTTCTCCTTATCAAGGTCATCTGTAGTGACCTCAATAATCTCATTCATGTCCTGATTCGACTCGACTACCACCAAACTGGTCATTAGTTTTGTAATTGATGCTATTGGCAAGGAAACATTCGAATTTTTTTCGAACAATACTTTAGAACTGGACTGATCAACCACAAAAGCAACATTTGATTGCAAAGCTAGCGGATCCTGAGACGATTTCAATCCAGCAATATCACCAGCAGATGGGTGTTCGGCGACTGGGTGCACCAGAGCTAAACGTTCATAAACAACCCGGCGTTTTCCATGTACAAGCATAGTATGCTTCACCAATCGGCCGTTCTCAGCTTTGGCGCTCTTGTGTGTTACATGTTTTTTTTGCGACTGTTTATGAGATTCAGTCGTCGCAGCGACTGCCAAGGCCGCTGGCAAAATTGCAGTGGCAATGATAAACAGTGCTCGACGGAAAACTTTCGCCATCAATTGCTCCCTGTGCAAAATATATTGAATTAATTCAGTGTAGCAAAACCACAAAATTTCGCAAGAGAATTAAAGACTTAGCGCATAAACCTCATTAAGATTCTTTATCTTTTTTTTAAGTATTTTCGACCTCCGATAGTCTCTCGAATAACAGAAATATCAAAATGGTAGTTTTTTCGCAAGAATTTTTTTAAATAATTGAAGCATTAATTTTTTACATAACGCTAGTGCAAGCCATCAATTTAATACCATTGTCATATTCAATAGACATAATTACCAAATTAAGGAAAGATGATTGTTTTTTTTGGTCCTGACAGCCTTAATAAATTACCATGCTGCAACGCACAATTTTACCTTGACTTATGTAATATCCAAGATAGACTATCAGCTGCTGCAATGCACAATTATTACTCCACACGTCCTTATCGTCTTTCATCTAACCTTCTTTTAGGAGAATTTCATGTTTTCAGTACCTGAACAGTTTTCCAATGCAACTAAAGCAAACATCGATGCTCAACTTGCGTTGCTCACAACCCTGGCTGGCAAAACATTTGAGGGCATAGAAAAATTCGTAGAATTAAATATGACGGTCGCTAAAACCTCAATGGACGAATCCGCTGCCTTTGTAAAACAGTTGATGACTGCAAAGGACAGCCAAGAATTCTTTCATTTATCGTCGACTTATGCTCAACCTGCAACTGAAAAAGCGTTGTCGTATGGTCGGCATTTAGCGAATATCGCTACAAGCACTCAGGCAGAATTAGCGCGTACAGCAGAAACTCAAATCGCGGAAACAAATAGCAAAGTCATGTCTTTGTTTGAGGATGTTACAAAAAATGCACCTGCCGGCTCACAAAATGTCGTTGCCATGTTGAAAACAGTCATTGGCAATGCAAATGCTAGCTATGACCAACTAACCAAGACAACTAAACAAGCGGTCGAAACTCTAGAAGAAAATCTGAGCTCGGTAGCAAACCAAATGTCACAAGCCAGTACGAAAGAAGTAGCGCGTCTTCCAGCTAAAAAATAATTGCCATGCATTACACGAGCAAAATAAAAAAGCCTCGATATTTCGAGGCTTTTTTTACTGCCCTAGCTTAATAATCAGGCTTCACCTAAATACGCGGCCTGCACTTTCGGATCATTGAGCATGTCTTTTGCATCACCGCTCATCGTAATGAGGCCCGAATCCATCACATATGCACGATTTGCAGCCTGCAAAGCAAGTTTAGCATTTTGTTCCACCAACAAAATCGTTACGCCTTCTGCTGATACGGTACGCACCACCTCAAAAATCTTCTCCACCATGATAGGTGACAATCCCATTGATGGCTCATCGAGCAAAAGTAATTTTGGATGACTCATTAAAGCCCTCGCCATTGCCAGCATTTGCTGCTCACCGCCGGACAAAGTTCCAGCCAATTGAGCCGCACGCTCTTTCAGACGCGGAAAAACAGAGAACCATTTTTCGATGTCGGCATTGATGCCTGCTTTGTCATTGCGAGTAAATGCACCCATCATCAAGTTTTCCTGAATCGTCATACGGGTGAACACTCCGCGCCCCTCAGGAACCATGGCTAGCTGATCATTTACAAGATTAAATGAGTTGATACCTTTGATTGATTTGCCGTTGTAGATAATATCGCCTTCGACTTTACAGTCCGGCAAAGTACCGGTAATCGCTTTCAGTGTTGTCGTTTTACCCGCGCCATTGGCACCAATCAAGGTAATTAATTCGCCTTTATTGACTTCAAGATCAATGCCTTTAACGGCTTTAATGCCACCATAAGCAACTTTGAGATTGCTCACTCTCAATACATTTTCAACCATTAGTGGCCACCTCCCAAATATGCCTCGATAACTGCCGGATTTTTTTGAATCTCGGCTGGTATTCCCTCCGCAATCGGTTTACCGTAATCAAGCACAGTTATTCGATCACACAAGCCCATCATCAATTTGACGTCATGTTCAATCAATAAAATCGTCTTTCCTTCGGCCTTAATTTTTACAAGTAACTCACGCAAGGCCAATTTTTCGGTCGCGTTCATCCCTGCTGCAGGCTCATCGAGTGCAAGTAATTTCGGGTCGGTTGCCAGTGCGCGAGCAATTTCAAGTCTGCGCTGATCCCCATAGGAGAGGAATTTAGAGGTGCGGTCAGCAAACTGTCCAATTCCAACAAAATCGAGCAATTCCTGAGCACGAATCCGAATTTCAGCCTCTTCCTTACGTGCTGCAGAACTTCTAAAAACGGCACCGAATACACCTTGGTGGGTGCGAATATGCCGTCCAACCATGACATTTTCCAAGGCCGTCATTTCACCAAAAAGTCTGATATTTTGAAAAGTTCTTGCAATTCCCGCTTTCGCTACCTCATGCGGTGCTGATGGCGAATAAGGTTTGCCAGCAAGCTCGAAAGTGCCGGTGTCAGGCTGATATAGACCAGTGATGACATTGAAAAACGTCGTCTTACCTGCACCATTGGGTCCAATCAATCCGTAAATTTGACCTTGCTTAATATTGATGCCCACATTGGACAAAGCCTGCAGGCCGCCAAATCGTTTATTGGCACCCTCAATTTTTAAAATAGTTTGTTGAGTCATATCCCTATTCCTTATGCCGCGGCATCATTGGTAGTGGTCATTCTGTCTTCATGTTTTGGCGCTGGCCACAAACCCGCCGGACGATTCAACATAATTACAACCATCGCAAAACCGTACAGTAATTGGCGCAAAACTTCCGCCTCTACCCAAATTTTTCCGAATAAGAGCATTTGCACAGGCTCCACGACATGCCGCAACACTTCCGGTAATGCAGCTAATAATACGGCTCCGAGTATTACGCCAGGGATATGACCGATACCACCAAGCACAACCATCGCCAAAATAACAATTGACTCCATTAAGGAGAACGACTCCGGAGATACAAATCCTTGAAATGAGGCAAACATTGCCCCTGATATGCCCCCAAAGGATGCTCCCATAGAAAACGCCAACAATTTCATATTGCGGGTGTTAATGCCCATCGCTTTCGCAGCAATCTCATCTTCACGAATAGCCACCCAAGCACGCCCAAGTCGAGAGTCCTGTAATCGAAGTGAAATAACAACAATTGCTATACATAGTGCGAGGAACAAAAAGTAGTAGGCATTGACCGAAGGCATACTAAACCCACCCAAAATCACAGTAGCGTTGGACCCAGCCTCACCTCCTAAGGAGACACCGAAAATACGAATAGGGTCGATCATATTGATGCCTTGAGGACCATTCGTGAAGTTGATTGGTGAGTTTAAGTTATTCATAAAAATACGAATAATTTCGCCAAAACCCAAAGTAACAATTGCGAGGTAATCGCCACGCAACTTTAAGGTTGGTGCACCTAACAACGCACCAAACAAGCCGGCTAAAGCCGCAGCCAAAGGAACGATGAACCAAACTGACAAATGAATACCGTTTTGGCTTATTTCTGGGCCGAATAGGGTTATCAAAAAATTTCCCACTGCAGGATAATTATTAACAAACGACTCAAGTACCACAGCAAATTGCTGTGAACCTAGCAACGCAGCCAAATAAGCACCAACAGCATAAAACGCTATATACCCAAGATCAAGCAAGCCAGCGAAACCGACGACAATATTAAGCCCGAGTGCCAACATAATATAAAGTAGGGCAAAATCAATAATCCTAACCCAAGAATTTCCAAAGTTCGCAGCGACAAAAGGAAACAAGACGAGCAATACGCCCATTATGGCAAAACTGGTATATGCCTTCGTCGGATTACTTTTTACATCAAACATAGTAGACATCGCTTTCCCCTTACGCACGATCAGCCACACGTTCACCCATAATTCCAGATGGACGTAGTGTCAATACAATAATCAATACAACGAAGGCAAAAATATCTTGATAATGACTTCCAAGAATCCCGCCAGTCAAATCACCAATATATCCAGCGCCTAAACTTTCAATTAATCCGAGGAGAATGCCGCCAACCATCGCACCATAAATATTTCCAACGCCTCCTAAGACTGCGGCTGAGAATGCCTTTAATCCCGGCAAGAAACCCATAGCAAATTGAGCTGAAGAGTAGTTTGCAGCCCACATCACGCCAGCTATAGCAGCAAGCGCAGCACCGATCGCAAATGTGGCGACAATTACTTTATTTGAATCAACCCCCATCAAACCAGCAACCCGAGGATTTTCTGCGGTAGCACGCATAGCGCGCCCCATCTTTGTCTTCTCGACCAACAATACCAAACCCACCATCGCCAAGGTCGCCAATGCTAACAACAAGATTTGTGTTTGTGAAATCACAGCACCACCAATACTGACAGGTACCGAAGGCATAATCGCTGGAAAAGGAATAGGACTGCGACCCCAGATCATCATTGCGAAAGTTTGAACCAATGTAGAAACGCCAATCGCTGTAATCAAGGGCGCTAATCGTGGTGCATTGCGTAACTTTCGATAAGCTAGGCGTTCAATCAGCACGTTGACGGCAATACAGACAGGTATTGCGCCTAAAATGGCGATGATTAATTTAACAATACCAGGCAGGTCGGGTGCTATGACTTGTAGTACTTTAAGGATACTTAATCCAGCCATCGCGCCCACCATTAACACGTCACCATGGGCAAAGTTAATTAGATTCAAAACACCGTACACCATGGTGTACCCTAAAGCGACTAGGGCATACATACTCCCTAGTACCAAGCCATTAATTATTTGTTGGATAAATGTATCCATGTCGGTTTTCTTCCTATGAACGAATTAATATTTCTTTGAGACTAAAACCTATAACTACAGAGGTATTTTCAAAAAAATTATTTTAGATAACAAAAACGGCGCAAGTCACTTTATTCTTCTCCTAAAGGTCCGTGAGTCAGTTACCTTATTTGATATATCGCACTGTTCACAGCAGTGACGTAGTGATGAAAACACATGATAGAACTCTCCTCAACAATGTTGAATAATTTTTTTTATAATATTTTTTATTACACTAGGCATTAAGGCGCAGCATAAAAACGTAAACTTTACGTCAATTACACAAAGCTTACATTTCTCTGGAGCTAGCTATGCCCATACTACTATAGTCATCGTTCGTAACACGAAAGAAACTGTATTTATGCAAAATTAACAGCCACGTAATATTAACGATGAATAAACGAAATAAAATACTGAATAAATAAAAACCACAAACTTTTATTTACATAAAAAAGGTGTTTTTTAATTACTTATGCCATTCAAACCCTTTGGCATCGGAAACGTGACGTTTTCCTCAGTCCCAGCTAAAGTGCGCACACTTCTCACGCCTAAGGTTTTAAGCCGATTGATGACTTCAAGAACCAACAACTCTGGCGCGGAAGCTCCTGCAGTTACACCAATACGACTACAACCTGCTATCCATTCTGGATCGATCTGTTCAGCCTTATCTACCATAAAAGAATTGACACCCATTTTTTGGGCCACCTCTTTCAGACGATTGGAGTTTGAACTATTGACACTACCGACTACGATAAGCAAATCGACCTGAGGAGCCATAAATTTGACGGCAGCCTGTCGGTTTGTTGTCGCGTAACAAATATCGCCTTTTTTTGGTTCAATAATATTAGGAAATCTACTCTTTAGAGCCGATATAATTTCTAAGGTATCATCCACCGACAAGGTGGTTTGTGTCACATAGGCCAACTGATCAGGATTAGCTACCTTTAATTTTGCGACATCTTCAACAGTCTCCACTAAGAACATGCCCCCCTCACTTTGCCCCATGGTTCCCTCAACTTCGGGATGTCCCTGATGTCCGATCATGATAATTTCTCTATGCTCACGTCGCATTTTTGCAACTTCAATATGAACCTTAGTGACCAAAGGGCAAGTAGCATCAAATATTGTCAATCCTCTTTTTTCAGCCTCTAGTCTTACCGTTTGCGAAACTCCATGTGCGGAAAAAATCAAGGTATTTCCGGCCGGAACATCGTCTAAATTTTCAATGAAAATCGCGCCTTTTTGTTTTAAATCGTTGACGACGTATGCATTGTGAACAATTTCATGCCTCACATAAATCGGAGAACCAAATTGCTGCAGGGCGCGTTCAACAATTTCTATAGCTCGATCGACGCCAGCACAAAACCCTCGAGGCTGAGCTAGCAAAATTTCCTTATCCATGATGATCCTATAATATGCCGATAATTTTTACTTCAAACGTAATTATTTGCCCAGCCAATGGATGATTAAAATCGAACAAAGCACCATTCTCATTGAAAGCTCTCAAAATTCCCGCAAATTGCCCCCCCGCTGGTGCGGAAAATTCAACTAAATCACCAACAACATATTTTTCGCCAAATACAGAATTTTCTTTTAAGGTTTCCAAGGAAACTTGTTGTATTAAATCAGGATTTCTTGGTCCAAAGGCATTCACTGGCGCTAGTTCAAGTATTGTGTGTGACCCTTCCTCCAAACCCAATAAGGCCGACTCAAGTTCTGGAGCTAGTTGTCCAACGCCCAATTGCAAGGTGGCAGGGCTGTTATTAAAAGTGCTAATTATTTCATTGCCATCACTGCTAACTAAGCGATAATGTAAAGTCAGGTAGGCATCAGGGGTAACTACAGGGATCGTTGAATAAGGCATAATTTGGCATGAGTTCAATTAAGTCGCCATTGTAAATCAGCTAGAGCCTGAAGATCATTGCAACTTGTATTTCTTGTTCATTTGGAGACTATCAAATGGGAATAAGTGACTGGCCTGTTGATCAACGTCCTAGAGAGCGCCTTATTAAATACGGTGCCAGTGCGTTATCTGACGCAGAGTTACTCGCTGTATTTTTGCGGGTCGGAGTAAAAGGAAAAAGCGCAGTAGATTTAGGAAGAGATATGCTCGCGCAGTATGGGTCACTCAGTGCACTATTCGCGGCGAGCGCGAAGGACTTTTCGAAAATACATGGCCTAGGCGACGCGAAATATGCGCAAATACATGCGGTTTTGGAATTGGCAAAACGCGCCATTTCAGAAGACTTACGGATTTGTGAAAACCTGTCATCACCAAATACCGTAAAAAATTATCTGCAGCTACTCATAGGAAATAAACCCCATGAATCCTTCGCGGTTTTATTTTTAGATATAAAAAACCGACTAATTAAGACAGAAGAACTTTTCCGTGGAACACTCAATCACGCCAGCGTGTACCCAAGAGAAGTCGTCAAGGCAGCGCTACTACATAACGCTGCAAGCATAATACTTGCGCACAATCACCCGTCGGGATCATGCGAACCAAGTCAAGCAGATCTGGCACTAACCAACACATTAAAGCAGGCATTAGCACTTGTCGATATCCGAGTTCTTGATCACTTTATTATTGCAAATCCAAACGTTTACTCGTTCGCAGAGCATGGTCAAATTTAACAGCCAAAATTGTTAAATTTAAAAACATGTTAAGACACAATTGTTTTTCGCAAGTCGTTGATAATTCATGAGATTTTAGTTATACTCTTATTTTTCCAATTTCGGAAACCATTAAGGAGTAAAACATGGCGCGTGTCTGCCAAGTTACTGGGAAGGGGCCAATGGTTGGCAACAACGTTTCCCATGCGAACAACAAAACAAAACGTCGGTTTTTGCCAAATCTGCAAAACCGTCGCTTTTTCGTAGAATCAGAGAACCGTTGGGTAGCCCTTCGTTTATCTAACGCAGGCTTGCGTATTGTGGATAAAATCGGTATTGATGCCGTTTTGGTCGACATGCGTGCTCGCGGCGAAAAAGTTTAAGCAGAAACTATTTTTAGGAAAATATCATGGCTAAATCTGGTCGCGACAAAATCAAATTAGAATCGACTGCTGGTACAGGTCACTTCTACACTACATCAAAAAACAAGCGCACTATGCCTGAAAAAATGGAGATCATGAAATTTGATCCTAAGGCTCGTAAGCATGTTATTTACAAAGAAACTAAGATTAAATAAGTCTTATCTTCCCAAAAAGCCCGCTAAGCTAGCGGGCTTTTTTTATAAGTATTACCTTAATACTTATATGAAGCGCAAACTTGATCACTCATGCTCAAGATAAAGCACTCCATAATTTGTTGAAAAATAACCAAAAAAAAATGGCGTCTTAAGGACGCCACCATTAATACTTATTCAAACTTTCGACTAAGCGTAACTACGCAGCCTACGTGAAAAATCATGCAGGGTCTGGATGCCTGATGCTTCTGCTCTAACGCACCAATCTTGTAGTTGCTGAACTAACTGTTCGCGACTCGCGGTTGAGCGTTCCCAAATGAAGCCTAATTCAACGCGCATATCGTGCATAGTTTTCAGTGCATTACTATGCGCAAGCAACTCCGACAATTGTTGTTTTTGAGGATCCTCTAGCTTACTAGGTTCACGTTGTAAAAGTTTTTTTGCCGCCTTTAAAAAACCCGCTTCAAAAGGTGCTTTTTCACGTAATTGAGCCAATTCGTCACGCCACGCCTTGCGTAGTGATTTTGTATATTTGGCCATTACATCATAACGATTTGTGATGACCGCCTGCAAAGTTTCCATATCTATTACGGTTTTAATTTCCGCAAATTTCGGCTCTGGAGCCAATTTTCGAACTTTTGCTAAACCTATTATTTCCATACAACGGATATATAACCAACCGATATCAAATTCATACCACTTCGACGATAACTTCGCAGAGGTTCCAAAAGTATGGTGATTATTATGTAATTCTTCGCCGCCTATCAAAATACCAAAAGGAATGATGTTGGTAGAGGCATCAACACAATCATAGTTGCGATAACCCCAATAATGTCCAATTCCATTAATAATTCCTGCTGCAGTTACCGGTATCCACAACATTTGTATCGCCCAAACTGTTACTCCAACAACACCAAATAAGAAAACGTCAATAAAGAGCATAAGCACTATTCCCATCCAACTACGGCCGGTGTATAGCTCACGCTCGATCCAGTCGTCAGGAGTTCCATGCCCATACTTTTGCATGGTTTCAAGGTTTTTCGATTCAGCACGATATAACTCGGCCCCCTCAAATAACACTTTTTTTATGCCTCTTGTTACCGGGCTATGCGGGTCCTCTTCCGTCTCGCATTTTGCATGATGTTTGCGATGTATCGCAGCCCACTCCTTGGTAACTTGCCCTGTAGTCAACCATAGCCAAAATCTAAAAAAATGACTTGGAATTGCATGTAATTCCAAGGCACGATGCGCTTGGCAACGATGTAAAAAAATTGTAACGCTTGCAATGGTAATGTGAGTGACGAGCATGGTAAAAGCAAATACTTGCCAGCCAGTAGCTCCTGTAATGCCATTGGATAAAAAATCAAAAATAGTACTCAAAATAACATGTGCTCCATAGTTAATCAGTTCTTTGCAAATTCATCCACAGCAAATCAAAGACGCCAAATTAGAAGTTTCCGTCTAGCATTGTACGCTTTTTCCAAGCGACCTTCCAATTTCACTGGCAGCATCACTCATAGTAATGACTCTTTGAGGATATGGAAGTTCAATCTGGCGAGTCTGCAAAACTTTCCAAATTGCACGATTGACTTCCGAAAGTACATTGGTTCGACCATTTTCTGGATCTGCTATCCAAAACCCGACTCGTAACTCCAAACCATCCGCGCCAAATTTAACGAGATATGCAGACGGTCCATTTTCAGTCAATACCCGGCTTACGCTGGCAGCCGCTTCGGCTAACAATGGAAGGATAGACTCCAAATCCGTCTTGTAAGCCACGGTAAGATCTGTTGTCATTACAACGGACCGATCCGTCAATGAGTAATTCTGCACAGGATTCGATACCAGCATCTCGTTTGGAATAATTGACTCACCACCATCCATTCCTTTGAGTACGGTGTAGCGCGTCTTAATATCGGTTATTTCTCCGTTGAATTTATCTACAGATACCATATCACCGATCGAGACGCTACGATCGAGCAAGATAATGAACCCAGAAATATAGCTACTGGTTATTTTCTGTAAGCCCAGTCCCAGCCCCACACCTAATGCGCCACCAAAAATAGACAAGACAGTCAAATCTATTCCGACCATGGTAAGACTCGCCAAAATCGCTACAATTATCAAGACTCCGCGTCCAAGTCTTGAAAAAACCACTTTGAGAGAGATATGCATGCTTGGCAACAACATCAAACGTGCTTCTAACGCGGCACTTGCCCACATCGCCACAAGCAATGTCACGATCACTGAAGCAATTGCCTGCAAAATTTCCAAAATAGAAATTTTATTGCGCCCTATCGGGAGCACGATCTCATCAAGTGCTGAAGATAGCTCTTGCCACAAACCAGTAAAATATAATGTGACGCCTAGGACGACTAAACCAATGAACAGTTTTTCAAAAAGTACGAGAAACCGCCCGACCGTCCCATCTTTTGAGAATGTCCGCCTGACCACATATAAGACAAAACGAATTAAGGCAAAGGAGCCAATAATCGGAAAAAGCAGACTCAATAAATTGGTGTGCTGCCATTTTCCGAGTATCACTTTTGCAACAAGGATGAACATCAAACAAAACCCTGGGAACAGCACAGGAGAGAAGCTCTCCACCCCCAACTTTATTACGTCAGAAGTTGCCCCGACGGAAGAAAATATTTTCCTCACTTGCCTTGAAACAAGCAATGCCAACACGCAGCAAATTATGACTGTCCCTACTTGCCATAGAATAGCCGGACTCTGCAGATCATCGACCAAATCAGAAACAAGTTTTGCCAGCAAAGGTGTACTCATAAAAAAACGAACTTAGATCGAATTGTTAATCTAACGGTGTCACTGCGACAGGCGCCACCAGGTTGTCCCTTTGCATGATTGCAGCAAAAAAACCATCTGTTTGATGACGATGCGGAAGAAGTTTTAGGTAGTCACCCATTTCAAGATCGATCTTTTGATCAGACAGCACCTGTGAAGCTGGTATTAACTTAAAGTCGGGATGCGTCGACAAAAAAGCTTGGACAATATCATCATTTTCTTCATCTAAAACGCTACAAGTGGCGTAAACCAAGCGTCCTCCAGCCTTTACCAAACGTGCTGCGCTATCAAGAATTGCTGCCTGCTTAACATTTAGCTCCGCAACACCAGTCTGGGTTTGGCGCCACTTGACATCGGGATTGCGTCGCAGAGTACCTAAACCACTACAGGGTGCGTCAACCAAGACTCGATCAAGTTTACCAGCCAATCGTTTTACTTTTGCATCGCGCTCATGCGCAATAAGTACAGGATGGACATTAGACAGGCCACTACGTGCCAATCTTGGTTTTAACCTCGCTAAACGTTTTTCAGAAATATCGAACGCATATAAGCGCCCGGTATTGCGCATAAATGCACCTAAGGCTAAGGTCTTACCGCCAGCACCAGCACAAAAATCTGCAACCATTTCACCGCGTTTAGCACCTAATAATTGCGCCAGAAGTTGGCTACCCTCATCTTGAACCTCTATGGTACCGTCCTTAAACAAGGGGAGATTTTGAATCGAAGGTTTTTTAATGACACGTAAACCGGTTGATGAATACGGAGTAGGCTCAGCCACAATCGGCGCCTGCGCCAAAACACTAATTACTTCATCACGATTGCCTTTTAACGTATTCACCCTTAAATCAAGAGCGGCTGGCGTATTGAGAGATTCGGCCAGTTGTAAAGCTTCGACTTCGCCGTATTTCGCCACCAGCTTTTGCCACAACCAATCAGGCATATTTGATTTCATTGCGACAGGCAAATGGGAGCGGTCGATTTGCATTACGCGTTCGAGCCAAGCGATTTCATCCTCACTTAAACCGCCTAAGGAATCCACTCCAGCGGCGTCAGCCAAACCTAATAAAGTAAGCCGGCGCATAGGCGAGCCGTAACCCGACTCCGAAAAACTGGTATAAACGCTCTTATTACGTAACAAGCCGTAGATTGCTTCTGCGATAACACCGCGCTCCCGCCCCCCGAGACGTGGATGTTCGCGGAAATAGCGTGATAACGTTCCATCAGCAGGGCCGGTGAATCGCAAAATTTCGCGTAAAACTTCTTCGGTATGACCGACAATTGCTGGAGGTAATCTCATTCTATTTCTTTCTCAGTTCGTACTTTAATTTATTCTTTAATTCGTTAAATCGGTATCTACATCTACGTCGACACGATTGCCATTCACTTTTAATTTACCCTCGACAAACCAACGAACGGCTCTCGGGTAAATTATATGCTCCTGGATTAATAATCGTTGCGACAAGCTGTCTTCATCGTCGGAGCTTAGTATTCTGACCGCCACCTGTTCAATTATGGGTCCATGATCCAACTCTGGAGTCACAAAATGAACAGTTAATCCATGAATTTTGACGCCTGCATCAAGGGCCTGTTTATGCGTCTTTACGCCAACAAAACTTGGTAGCAATGAAGGATGAATATTCATCATGCGATTCGTGTAATGCTCTACGAATGCTACGCTCAAGATGCGCATAAAACCGGCTAATACGACAAGATCGGGGGAGTAACGGTCTATTTCAGTCTGAAGCACAGCATCAAATGCTTCACGTGTGGGGAAATTTTTACTAATGATTACTGAGGTGGGAATGCCCATACTGGCGGCATACTCCAACCCGGCGGCGTCACTACGATTGCTAATCACTGCGACGATTTCTGCTGACCAATTTTCTTTTTTTGCGGCCTGGACGATAGCCTGCATGTTGCTGCCACGACCAGAAATTAATATGACTATCCTTTTCATTGCGGCATTGTACCTGTGTACAGGCCCAAGCCCCAAATAAAAATACTGCAATTTCAAACGTCTGCAGCGAATTGGGTAAAGATTTGAAGTTTACTGAAACGAATAAAATACTCTAAAAGCAATTTTTTTTTCGGCCCAAAATTCCGCAGCATCGCGAAAAACATCGAGCAAGGTCTCACGCGCTTCCTTGTCGAACTTTGGAGTGTTTGGTAATTGCTCCAAAACGACTACAAAACCAGCCTGGGCACCTGCTTTGTATATGAGATCGGTCAGGCAGTCCGACAATGCATCGAAATTTTTACCCACATACTTGGGAAATCCAAATGATGTTGCTATTAACCCTAAGACTTGCTGCTTGGTTTTAGCTTCAAGACAATACGCATACAAAAAATGCTGACCTGATTTACTAGCCTCAGCTTGCAATTCCGGGATCCGGAATGCTCGAATTGACTGCACTACATTCGGAGTGACCGCCTCTAGTAAACTTACGTCTCCCTCATTTGGCGAAATTATGACCATGAAAGCTCCGTCGACATAAAATTATAAAAATGGCATTTATTCTTGTATTTTTCGAAAATTCTCATAGTGGTCGTCAGTATAATAATATTCGCCTGAGAATTTTGCGCTCCCACCGGCAATGATACGTCGAGCACCTCGATTTTTGGCCCGTGGCGTTTTGACCGTATATTCATGATAGTAGCCACGTTTTTGCCTGGGCAACTTCGACTCATAATTTCCAAAAACTTTAGCATCTTGTGAATAAGGAAACGGGCCACCCTGTTTTATCAACATTAACGTTGTTTGTGCCTCCTGTGGCAAATCATGAGCTAAGACAACATCAAAACCAAGAAACTCTTTAGAAAACACAGCAGATGAAAACAGCAACAAAAACAAAATTGCCATCCATCGTCTTAAAATCATCGGTTTATTCATCTTTAATTTTATTTGCAGAATTTGCGATATCGCCTTACAGAGTAACGTTTTGACAGCGTCGAATCAAGCTAAGGCGAAAAAAACATATTTTTTCATGACGCCGTTTTTCTATTCTTGAAAAAAATTACAGACTTCCTGCCGATTCGCCCAAGTATCTTTTTCACCCAATGCAATCAATTCTCGGGTGTAGCTGGCCTCGAAAAGTAAATAGGATGCCAATCCAGCCCCGCGCACCTCAGTTGCGCCGATACCACCTAACATTGCCCTTACCGGCAGCGGCAAGCTATTAATGTGTCGGCTGGCAATCTCATCCAAGCGCTCTGATGGAGCAATCACAAGTATTTTGACTGGTTTTAAAGGGGTTTTCTCCAAATACTCAGGAGGTAGCATAGATAAGGTTTTATTAATACGCGTAAGCCTTTCAATATCGACAGCGAGACTATCGAGAAAAATACTGGCCATCGCATGTCCGGCGATTTGCGCGAAACTTGGGTATTGTGCGTTTTCTGTTTGCTGCCGGGGTGGTTCAGTCAGGCGTCCGGCACCAATAATTAAAACCTTCTCCGCTCCCAAATGAATCGCCGGAGAAATGGGAGCCAATTGGCGCATCGATCCATCCCCACAGTATTCTAAGCGCCCGCCCCAATTGAGAGGGACAGAGGGAAAAATAAACGGGATCGCAGAAGATGCCATCAAATGCTGTACGCCGATAAAATCTCTTTGCGACAATCTTTGCGTTCTGACCCAAGGCGCAATATCAGCAAGCGTCTGATAAAAGGTTAAATGATGTCCAGCAGTATACGAAGAAGCCGTCACGGCCAGCGCATGCAGCGATCCTTTGGCAAGAGTTTGATCCAGCCTATCCAAATCCAACAAACGAGTCAGCAATTCGGAAAGCGGTGCGTTATTCAACAACGAGGTTGGCGGTGTTTTTCTCCATTTATTCAATAGCCAGCCAAACGACATGAGCGACAACCATCTGGCACCTGAACGTATCACACCTATGGAGTCAGCACGATACACCTGGGCTGCCTCAAAATTTTCCCAGACATGAACAATACTAGATACAGCCTCTTTAAAATGATCACAACGACATGCCAATGCCGTGGCATTGATCGCGCCGGCTGAGGTTCCACAGATAATACCAAAAGGATTATCTTGTTCGCTCCATCCCTCTTCCAGCAATATCTGCGAGATCGCTTTCAATACGCCCACTTGGTACGCTGCTCTTGCGCCACCACCGGTCAATATCAATCCTGTTTTAGTATTATTTTTCATCTAGCCTACAAATAAAAAAGGGCAAACATCCTGTCCGCCCTAGTGTATAAGCACGCTATAAAAATGTCATGTTACAAGATGTTATTTCCTGCTTTACATAACAAATTACAACATAAATTATTTTGCCTGCATACGTATAGCGCCATCAAGACGTATCGTCTCGCCGTTAAGCATGACGTTTTCTATAATCGCTTTTGCCAGATGCGCATATTCATCCGGCCGCCCCAAGCGCGATGGGAATGGCACCATTTTACCCAAGGCATCTTGCACTTCTTGTGGCATACCAAGCAACATAGGGGTTTCAAAAATCCCCGGAGCAATGGTCATGACGCGGATACCGTTACGTGAGAGATCACGCGCCATAGGCAAAGTCAAACCAACTACTGCCGCCTTGGAGGAGGCATAAGCAGCCTGCCCCATTTGTCCGTCAAACGCGGCTACGGAAGCGGTGTTGATGATGATACCGCGCTCACTATCGCTGCTGGCCTCCGTTTTTCCCATCGCCTCTGCCGCAAGACGCGCCATATTGAAGGTACCGATCAGATTGATATTCACAGTACGTTGAAATACATCGAGTGGATGAGCACCCTCTTTGCCTACGGTTTTAACTGCAGGTGCAACGCCGGCGCAATTGATCAAACCGCGCAGAGTCCCGATAGCGGTGGCAGCTTCAACCACGGCTTTGCCGTCAGCTTCTGATGTGACATCGCATTTGATAAATTTCCCACCAAGTTCGGCGGCCAATTTCTCGCCTTGCTCAACTTGTACATCGGCCAATACCACTTTACCTCCATTGGCAACGATCATGCGTGCCGTCGCGGCGCCTAAGCCCGACGCACCACCAGTAATGATGAATACATTATTTTGAATTTGCATTTTTCTGTCTCTTTCAGATTAAATTTATAGTCCTTGGTGCTCATGCGTTTCAATAGCATAGTCCAGCAACGCTTCGGCGTCAGGGCTTTAAGTCGCAATGATGCTCACAGCGAGACTCTTCGTGTGACGTTTACGTAAACGTAAGCCAGTCATATATTGTAACCATTTTTTAGTTACGAAAATCAAAAAAGGCAGCCGCAGCCGCCTTTTTTGATGCTGTCAGCCGTTTATTTAGACGCTGATGCCGCGACCGTTGAGGATGCGGCCGCTGGAACAAACACCACTGCCGAGCTGGTTTCTACCTGCTGCACTGCTGCATGTGGAGCGACTGCAGGCGCATCTGCCCACGGCAACAATGGGAACAAAGGCACCAATAGCAAAGCCACAATATTGATAATTTTGATTAAAGGATTAACTGCCGGGCCCGCCGTGTCTTTATACGGATCGCCGACCGTATCTCCAGTCACTGCAGCCTTGTGAGCCTCGGATCCTTTACCACCAAAATGACCGTCTTCTATATATTTTTTCGCATTATCCCAAGCACCGCCGCCAGTCGTCATAGAGATAGCGACAAACAAGCCAGTCACTATGGTCCCCATCAACATGCCGCCCAAAGCCGCCGGTCCAAGTGCCAAGCCGACCACAATCGGCACTACCACCGGCAACAGAGAAGGCAAAATCATCTCTTTAATCGCCGAAGCGGTCAGCATATCCACCGCTTTATCGTATTCCGGCTTGCCGGTACCATCCATGATGCCCTTGATTTCTCGGAATTGTCGGCGTACCTCCACCACCACGGCGCCAGCCGCGCGCCCTACCGCTTCCATCGCCATCGCGCCAAACAAATAAGGAATCAGGCCACCGATGAATAAGCCGACGATCACTCTAGGATCAGACAAATCAAACGAAACTTGTAGGCCTACGGACGACAAGGCGTGCGTGTAATCTGCGAACAAAACCAAGGCGGCCAGACCGGCAGAGCCTATCGCATAACCTTTGGTCACTGCTTTGGTGGTGTTACCGACCGCATCAAGTGGGTCAGTAATGGCACGTACCGACTCGGGCATACCCGACATTTCAGCAATGCCGCCCGCGTTATCGGTAATCGGTCCATAAGCATCGAGCGCGACGATAATACCCGCCATCGACAACATCGAAGTTGCTGCAATCGCGATGCCATATAAACCGGCGTCGCACATTTGCCCCAGCTTGTAGGAGACCAGTATCGCAGCGCACACCGCCAACACAGGATAGGCGGTTGATTTCATAGAGACGCCCAGGCCGGCAATAATATTCGTGCCATGTCCGGTAGTGGATGCCTCGGCAATATGGCGCACAGGTTTGAAGTCGGTGCCAGTGTAATACTCGGTGATGTAGACCATTAGCCCGGTCAACACAATGCCAACAACCGCTGAGCCCATCATAGGCACACGCATATCTTCCGGCAACAACGTCCAGGTCACTACTGCAAAGCCGATCAAAGAAAGACCTGCCGCCCACCAAAGGCCAGTATATAAGGCCGACATAATTTTCTTGCCAGGAGTATGTTTCACCATAGAGCAACCGACGATAGAGGCCGGGATAGATACCGCACCTAACAACAGCGGATACATAATCGCAGCCGTGGTCGCCTTGGTAATCACCAAAGCACCGAGTAGCATAGTGGCGATCAGCGTCACCACATAGGTCTCAAATAAATCGGCCGCCATACCGGCGCAATCACCGACATTGTCACCGACGTTATCGGCAATCACAGCGGGGTTACGCGGATCGTCTTCCGGAATACCGGCTTCCACTTTACCAACCAGATCAGCACCAACGTCAGCACCTTTGGTAAAGATACCGCCACCTAAACGTGCGAAGATAGAAATCAGGGATGCGCCAAACGCCAAACCTATCAGCGGCTTAATTACGTCATGCTCAGTGACCGTATGTCCGAGACCGTGTGGTGCCGATGCCATCAGCACCCAATAGAAGCCCGTGACACCCAATAAACCCAAGCCAACTACCAACATGCCAGTAATCGCCCCGCCCTTGAACGCCACATCGAGCGCCTGATTCATGCCCTTGGTGGCGGCTTGCGCGGTTCTGACATTGGCCCGCACCGAGACGTTCATGCCTATGAAGCCGCATGCGCCCGACAATACCGCGCCAATTAAGAAGCCCATTGCAGGCAAGGCACCCAAGCCAGGCAAGGCCCAGATCAAAATAAACAAAACGGTGCCAACAATGGCAATGGTTCGATACTGCCTGGCGAGATAGGCGGCCGCCCCCTCTTGTATCGCCTTGGCGATTTCTTGCATACGCGCATTGCCAGCATCTTGTTTCAAGATCCAGCTACGTGACATCAAACCGTAAAGCACCGCAATTACACCGCATGCAACGACGAACCAAAGACTAGCTACCATGTTGACTCCTCCAATTGTTATGGGCTTTTCTTGCATGGATAATGCAAGACCAAGCCTTATGAAACACAGCGACAAAGCAAAACAACGACGATACTTCACTGCCTCAAGCAAACTGCTTTTACGCAATAAAAACTGCACACTGCAACACTTTTACGCCGCCCTGCTTGGTGGAGTCTGCATGCAAACTAAGCCTGGGCTGGCCAATCATTTTTAATGACTTACGCAAAACCACTCTAGTGTCTTTGCACTCGCCTTACCTGAACAATTTTGCATAAGTCGTATTTTTTCAGATAAAAACTGAAAGAACTTCTGCCAACTATTTCGTCGAAAAAAAAGCGGACGCTCAGGTCCGCTTTTATTATTCTGACAGCTCCGCGAAAGCACTGTCGCGGATTGCCTCGACCGGACCTACGCCGGCGATTTTGCGATACTTAGGCGCGCCAGGTTGACCGGATTTTGCCCAATCACCGTAGTAACCAACCAAAACCTCAGTTTGCTCATGATAGACAGCCAGACGTTTTGTGACGGTTTCTTCTTTATCGTCATCGCGCTGAATCAATTCTTCACCGGTCTCATCATCACGACCTTCAACTTTTGGTGGATTGAATTTGACATGATAGGTACGACCAGAACCGGAATGCACGCGACGACCGCTCATGCGCTCGACAATTGCGCTGTCTGGCACGTCAATTTCCAAGACGTAATCGATACTCACGCCGGCATCTTTCATCGCATCCGCTTGTGGCGTGGTGCGAGGAAAACCATCGAACAAATAGCCATTGGCACAATCTGACTGGGTCAATCTATCTTTTACCAAGCCTATGATAATGTCGTCCGATACCAAACCACCGGCATCCATAACTTTTTTGGCTTCCAAACCGAGCGCTGTGCCCGCCTTAACCGCGGCACGCAACATGTCTCCGGTTGAAATTTGAGGAATATTATATTTTTCCTTGATAAAAGTGGCTTGTGTACCCTTACCAGCTCCTGGTGCTCCCAACAAAATAAGACGCATTTTATTTCCTAAGACGAGTTTGAATTATTTAAATTTTTGCGTGCATGCAGAACGCTATGCCAATCTAAGGATTGGCTAGATGATCAACATGCGAATTACTTGATTTGATATTTCTAATGCTAGTTTTACGTTATTTATTTTATTTAGCACTAGTAATATCACAGATTCTTTTCACGAAACTTACCACAGTTTTTTAGTTTATTGATGCTTTGCCACCTTATTGCATCGATATGCAACGTTATCCGGCAATATCCGTACTTTTTCTCTGTTTGTTACTCAATAAAACTGCCTGATGCGCTCTAAATCCTCTGCCGTATCCACTCCTGGCGCAGGGCAGGCGTCACTGACGTGGACGGCAATTGCAAAACCATTCCACAAGACCCTTAATTGCTCCAGAGCCTCGATTTTTTCTAGCGGAGAGATTTCCAGCAAGGGATAAGCTTGCAAAAAATCGTTGCGATAGGCATACAAACCTATATGTCGCAAAGGGGCATAGCCGGCCGGCAAGCTGTCTTTGCTCAAGGCAAAGGCATCCCTATCCCAGGGAATGGTGGCGCGCGAAAAATACATGGCGCGGCCGTTTTTATCCAACACCACCTTCACCACGTTGGGATTGAAGACGTCCTGCAGTTCATGCAAGGGATGGGCGGCGGTCGCCATAGGCACACTCTGACTCACCAATTTTGCCGTCGCCGCGATTAAATCCGGGTCTATCAATGGTTCGTCACCTTGCACATTAACCACTACCGCATCGGCCGCTAAACCCATAGCCGCCGCCACTTCGGCGATTCTATCGGTACCAGAAGGATGATCGGCGCGCGTCATACAGGCTGGAATGCCGTGCTGTTTACAGGCAGCCAGAATATCGACATGGTCGGTCGCTACCATAATCTGACTAGCCCCAGACAATAGCGCTCTCTCAGCAGTACGCACGACCATAGGTTTGCCACCCAGATCGGCCAGCGGTTTATTCGGCAGGCGGCTAGACGCCATGCGGGCCGGGATAATGACGGTAAAACGCATGCCTTACTTCGCTCTTTCAGTCGCAGCCAGGCTGCGCGCCTGATCGGTCCACATGATAGGAATGCCATCGCGGATAGGAAAAGCCAGCGCATCGGCATTGCAGACCAACTCTTGTGCAGCCTTGTCGTACACCAAGGGGCCTTTACACAAAGGGCAAACCAAAACATCGAGCAAGCGTGCGTCCATCTTATTTCTCCGAAATCATTTTAAGTAATTGTGCGGCAAACCCGGCGTCGAGTTGCGCGCTCACTGGCACCACCCAGATGCGTACATCATTGCGCAATTCAGCTAACTGACGACATTTTACTGCATCCTTTTCAGTGATCAGGATGATATCGGCGTCAATCGTGCGAAAAGTTTCACTGGTAAATGCGTGGTGATCCTGCAGCGCCAGTTCATCAAACTGCAATCCCGCGGCGCGCAGCATCGCAAAGTAACGCTCCGGATGGCCGATTCCCGCTGCTGCTGTAATCCGGCGGCCATTCATCTGCGCCAAACTCGTTTTTTGCTCAGGTGCCGCCAGACAAAATAAAGTATCCGGGATTAGCTGCATACGTAGCACCTGATCACCTATTCCCGTCACCGATACACCTAAAGGCGCATTCAACACCGTAAAGTCGCGCCGCCGTGACACCGGCTCGCGCAAAGGTCCGGCCGGCAGTAGGTAGCCATTGCCAACACCGCGCTGATCAAACATCAGGATCTCGACATCCCGCGCCAAGGCATAGTGCTGCAAACCATCGTCAGAAATAATTACATCGGTCTTTGGATAAGCCTCCAACAAGGCGCGCCCGGCAGCCACTCTATCGCGCCCAACCATCACTGGACAAGACGTACGCTGCGCTATCAGCAAAGGCTCATCGCCGACCACGCTCGCCAAAGAATCAGTCCACACTTCAGAGATAGTTTCAGCGCTAGCACCATAACCGCGCGAAATGACACCCGGATGCTTGCCGGCCCGTTTTAATTGCTGCGCCAGCCAGATCACCAATGGCGTCTTGCCAGTGCCGCCGATAAAAATATTTCCGACCATGATCACAGGCACCGCTAAACGCGTCTGCGACTTATAGCCGAGCATGATCAAGCCTAAGCGAAACTGTATGATTAGCTGAAACAGCTTGGACACTGGCCAAAATACACATGCCAGCCAACCGCGCCGCAACCAAGCACGTAATAAAGCTGCTTCGAGTAGCGCACGCAAGGGGATAAACTCCGAATGGGTCTCTGGTCGGGCAGCATACTCCCACCCAGTACCAGAAAAAATTTAAAAATGCGCGCATAGAATATGCGCAATAGAGGAGTAAATGCTTATACTCCTCTATATACCTTACTACTTAGCTAGCTAGCTACTTAGATTTAGCAGAAGCCTGCGCGGCAAACGTCACCTTGGCTAAACCGGCCAGTCGAGCCGCTTCCAAGACATCGATCACAGACTGATGCGTGGCTGCTCTGTCGGCATTGATGATGACGATAGGATCATGTTGCGCACCGTCCTTCGCCGCATCCATAGCGCCAGCGGCTTGCTTAAGATCATTGGCCAGAGTTGCGGTATCCAAAAATGACACAGCCTGGCTATTGATTTTATAGCGCCCCTGCGCATCGATGCCGATCTCGATTTGATTCGGTTTGTCCTGCGCCTTTTCTGCATCGGCCGTCGGCAGCGTGATTTGTAATTCGGTAAAACGGCTATACGTCGTTGTCACCATCAGAAAAATCAAAATCACCAGCAACACGTCGATAAAAGGAATCAGGTTAATCTCGGGGTCTTCCCTGCCTTTGCCTTTGCGAAAATTCATCTTATTTTCTCGCGTTGTGGACAGTATCGACAAACTTCACCGCTTGCTGCTCCATATCGACCACTAGACTATCGACCAGAGCGCGGAAATGGCGGTAAAAAATCAAAGCTGGCATGGCGATCAGCAGACCAAAACCGGTGTTATACAGCGCCACCGAAATCCCATGCGCCAGTTGAGCAGGATTGGCGCCAGCCGCAGTTTGCGAACCAAAAATTTCTATCATACCGACCACGGTACCGAACAAACCCATCAACGGTGCCAGTGAGGCTATCGTCCCCAAAGTCGTCAAAAAGCGTTCCAGATCATGCGCGACGCCGCGACCTGCTTCTTCGATCGACTCCTTCATGACTTCTCTAGGCGCATTCACATTGCGCAAACCGGCCGCCAAGACTTTACCCAGCGGCGAATTGCTCGCCAATTGATCGATCACTTCTTGCTTGATCTTGCCAGAATGATAGACGCGTATCACCTCATCGAGCAGAGTCTTGGGCAGGATGCGTTGACGTCGCAATGACAGCGCACGCTCCAATATCAGCGCCAGAGCGACAATCGAGGAAATGAGTAAAAGATAAATGGGCCAACCAGCAGCTTGAATAATGGCGAACAAAAGAAACTCCTAAGGGTATGAATCCAACCCCGCAATGTAGCTTAGTGTGTCTCTATGAGCAAGTAGATGCGGACGAAATTTCAGAATATTTCGCTGTCTATGCTGATAAGCATGCCGCTGCCATCCGTTTCTAGCACCAAGTTTTACACATATTTTGTGTGGAAACCTGTGGATATCTTAGCAAACCTAGGCTAAGCGCTTGATTTATATACCAATTAATCGCCTGCAACAAAAGTAATCAGCGTCGCATACGAAAAATTCTAGACATCACGAGCAACTCAAGACACATACTCGGCTCTGTTTTTGCACACTTTGTGTGGACAAAATTGTGAACAAGCCAAGAACACATTGCTAAGCAATTGATTTCAATCAGCATTTCATCTCTGCTCAAGAATGTGGCAACACCCCAGTTTGAGCCACTAAATTGAGCAAATATGGGTTTAAATAGCTACCGCCATCGCTGACACAAAGTTTTTCACATTTATTGTGGATAAGATTGTGCAGCATTCTTGGAATTAAGGATAAAGCTCTGATTTATAAGCGTATTTACTAGTCGCTTAGAAAACAGGCAGGTGCCGGAATTAGCACATTTAATTGCGTAAAAAGCAAAAATAACCAAACAAATCACCTTCGGTCGAGGATATGCATAAGATTCTGCACATTTTTTGTGGACAAGATTGTGCAAAAGCCTGGGCTTACATGTTAGATCATTGATTTCATTCGTTATTTTCCGTATGCCTTCGATTTAAGCAGTGAAGAGATGCAGATTTCTGCAGGCATTCAGGCCAATCGAGCGAAAACCTAAAAATAGTCTTTTTCCAAAAGTTTGCACATATTTTGTGGATAAGATTGTGCGCAAACGGAATTTAAAATGCTAAACCCATGATTTTAATCAATATTTAATGACTGCCAAGATTTTAAGCAGGTCCGTCTGTTTTTTATAAAATATTATTTCCATAAAGAAATTCAGGCGCGAGATGCAGGTCCGTGCATTTCCACACATATTTTGTGGACAAGATTGTGTACAAAGGCATTATTAATAGATAAGTAGTTGATTTTAATCACTATTAATCTCCTGCTCAAGAATCATGCATCTATGCACTTTTTCAATTTTTAAATATTAAATATATAATTTATTACTCTTCATCCTTAGAAGAAAAAAGTTCTTCACATTTTCTGTGGATAAAGTCCCCAAAAAAACCACTAAATAATTTTAAGCGCATGATTTAAATCGGTATTTATGCGCTGCCCTAAAATTAAACAATGCGGATAAATCGGTATTTATCCACAAAAAAATTAACTAAAAAGAAAGTAAGCCAATTTAAGCACATCATTTCCACACATATTTTGTGGACAAGATTGTGTACAAAGCTTGCGTATAGGATTAAGTCTTTGATTTTGTTCAATATTATTGCATTGCAACAAAATGAGGCAGGTAATTATTCAAAATTACGGCGACGTTTAACCCAACTATTTTCGAGATTTCTGTGGATAAGTTTGTGCACAAGCTCGCTTGCCAGCCGCCAAGTGTTTGATACATAAGGTTTTTATGATACTGAGCTATGGATACGCTAAATAGCTTTAGCTATAAAAATCAAGCACTTAGTATATTTTCCTAAGTTTTTTTTGACATCAGCCGGGCTTGATGACATCCTAGCGAGCATTCCACGCTATTGTGGACAGCTTTTGCCCCGCAGCCCTTATGAATTCTGAATCCAGCTTCTCAAATCCATCTTCCGCCAGCCCTGTGATTACCGTCTCGGCACTCAACCAGGCCGTGGCGCAATTGCTGGAACGCAATTTTCCGTTAACTTGGATCTCTGGTGAAATCTCTAATTTCACCAGAGCCGCCTCTGGACATTGGTACTTCAGCTTAAAAGACAGTGCGGCGCAGGTCAAAGCGGTGATGTTTCGTGGCCGTGCGCAATACGCCGCCTTCTCCCCACGCGAAGGAGACAAGGTCGAAGTACGTGCCCTGGTCAGCCTGTACGCGCCGCGCGGCGATTATCAAATTAATGTAGAGGCAATACGCCGCGCCGGAGTTGGCAATCTGTACGAAGCCTTTTTGCAACTAAAAGCCAAACTGGCGAGCGAAGGCTTGTTCGATACGGCAAACAAGCGCGCCATTCCCTCGTTTGTGCGATGCATAGGTATAGTCACCAGCCCACAAGCGGCCGCTTTGCGCGACGTCCTAGCTACCTTGGGTCGCCGCGCCCCGCACGTGCAAGTGATACTGTATCCGACCCCGGTACAAGGCGAAGGCGCAGCCGATAAAATTGCCCAAGCCATCGCCACCGCGTCAGCGCGGGAAGAATGCGATGTCTTGCTGGTCTGCCGTGGTGGTGGCAGCATAGAAGATCTTTGGTCGTTTAACGCTGAAATTGTGGCGCGCACGATCGCCCATTGCAGCATGCCGGTGATTAGCGGGGTCGGACACGAAAGCGATTTCACGATCGCCGATTTTGCCGCCGACTTACGCTCAGCAACCCCCACTGCCGCCGCCGAACTTGCCGCTGGCGCACGCAGCGATTTTTTAGCGCAACTCAGACTAATCCAAATTTCTTTGCAGCGCGCTATGCAAAGAAGCCTGGCGACGCAGGCACAAAACCTGGACTGGACTGCTCGCCGCTTGCTCAGTCCTGGCGCAGCGATCGCCAGTAAGCGACTGCAATTACAAAACTGCTCGCAACGCCTGCGCTACGCCAGCCATATGCCATTGCAACAAGCGCAAACAATACTTGGCCAATGGCGCGCACGCCTAAGCGCACAGCGCCCAGACAGCGCTACTGCCAGCCTGCACCTGCAAGCACTACAACGCCGCCTCACAGAGGCCAGACTACGTCATCTGCACCAACGGCAAAGTGAGCTCACGCACCTGCAAGCGCAACTAGAATTACTCAATCCTCAGCGCACCCTAGAACGTGGTTATGTAATCCTGAGCGATCACAAGGGCAAGCTGATACGCTCAAGCGCAGAGATCAAGCCACATAGTGTGCTGCATTTGCGCACCGCTATTGACCATGCCGAATTGGGAATTAGTTCAGTCCAGAGCACGCTAGCGATCACTGCTGAACAAAGTTAGCCAGGACAATAAACTAGTCCTGCCGAGACCAAGCGCTGCCATAAAATCAAGGGTTTGCTGCAAGTATTTGCACAAACGCTTACAATGCTGACTTTAGCGTTTCAGATATTGGAACGACAGCCCACCGTAATCAAAACCAAGGATGCACTATGGAACATACCCTACCGGCACTGCCCTATGCAATGGACGCTCTGGCTCCACATATCTCCCAAGAAACTCTTGAATATCACTACGGTAAGCATCATCAGACCTATGTGACAAATCTGAACAACCTGATCAAGGGTACAGAGTTCGAAAACGCCACGTTAGAAGAGATCGTCAAAAAATCTTCTGCCGGTATTTTCAATAATTCCGCCCAAATCTGGAATCACACTTTCTACTGGAACGGTCTCAAGCCTAACGGTGGCGGTGCAGCAACTGGCGCAATCGCCGATGCGATCAATGCCAAGTGGGGTTCATTTGATGCGTTCAAAGACGCATTCACTAAATCTTGCGTAGGTAATTTTGGTTCTAGCTGGACTTGGTTAGTCAAAAAAGCTGATGGTACTTTGGACATCGTTAATACATCCAACGCAGCCACACCTTTGACAACAACCGACACACCGCTGCTCACTTGCGATCTGTGGGAGCACGCTTATTACATCGACTATCGCAATGTACGTCCAAAATATCTGGAAGCATTCTGGTCTTTGGTTAACTGGGATTTTGCCAACGCCAACCTGGCGTAAGCTAGCCTGATATCTACGCCATGCAGATGGCGCGGATGATAAAAACCTGCGATGACTAAGTCTTCGCAGGTTTTTTTTCGTCTCGCTGATGAACTGTATCGTATCTATCACGTATCTATCACGTATCTATCACGTATCTCTCACGTCGCTAATCATTGTGCATGCGCGTAACAAATATAAAGCGTAAGACAGAATAAGCGCAATTTTCGGAAAAACACTGACCAAGTCGTGCTATCGTTTTGTTGTCCACAAGAATGCGCTGTCGTGGTGGAGTACATGGGCTGCAATAAGTCGAAAATCTACGCGATGGGATACCATGAGAACTACCCTACAAAAATTCTTCAGTCTCTTTTCGAGCACAAGCGATCCCGAGCCGCAAACCCAAGTGATCCAGCAGCCAGAACCGGCCGCCCCGACCGCCTCCATAATTAGCAACATTGAGATCGACAAAACTAGCACAAGCCTGAGCGCAAAGCCGCAAACGCCTGAGTCACCCGCAACAGCGCTGAGCGATCTCGCAAGCGAGATACCCGGGATCACGAAAACATCCGGGCCACAAATTTTTACGCCCTGGAAGCCGCTACTACCGATAGACAGTCTATTTTTCGACTGGAGCATGGCCAACCCCGGCGCAGGCTGTAATTTAGAGATAGAACAAAAAGTTCTGCAAGCCTTATTCAATTTGCTGAGCTCTGATCTTAACGATGCCACAGTGGTGCCGCGTGTGCCGTCCATCATTCCGCAATTGCTGGCCAGCTTGCGCAGTCGCAGCGTCTCAAATGGCGAGATCTCGCGCCAGATTGTCAAAGACGTGGTACTGGTCGGCGAAGTCATCAATGCAGTCAACAGCGCACTCTACAACCCGGCAGATCGTATCAATAGTCTGGAAAACGCGGTGATGATGCTAGGCGAAGATGGCCTGCGCCTGCTGATCGCAAAAGTCGCCTTTCGCCCCATCATCAATCTGAACTCCGGGCTATACACACGCCGCGCCGCGCCGCATATCTGGGCACAGTCAGAAAAATGTGCGATCGCCTGTCGTGATCTGGCCATTGGTTGTGACCCGTTCGAGGCCTTCCTGACAGGCATGATTAAAAATGTCGGGCTGATCATCGCTTTTCGCCTGCTCGACCAAGTGTGTGAGCAGCCAAAATTTTCTTATTCGCGGGCGTTTCAGCAAACCTTTACATCGGTCGCCGCAACCCTGTCTTACCGGATCGCGCAACGCTGGGGCTTCCCGCCCGCAGTCTTAGTCGCATTACAGCAGCAAACACCCGGCAGCAAGCCCATCGTCTGGAGTGAGCTAGGCTGCCTGCTACACGATGCCGACTTGCTGGCGAAAATGCGTATTCTAGTCAATCAGCGGCAAATCAAAATCGACGACGATTCAATTAAATTAGGCCTTAGCACCGCACAGATCACTTGCTTCGATAACCTCAATCAAGTGACGCAATACTGATGTGACTGAAATCTAGGTTTTAGCCACGCACCGCTTCCAGTTGCGCTCTGGCTGCCGTTTCCGCCGGCGTTTCAGCTCTCTTTGCTGCCATTGATCCTGTATTGCTAGCCATGGTCGCTCCTAGAATCGTTCAAATTTGGCGTCGTCAAAACCGGTATTGGTGACCGTATTGGCGACCGTCCTGCTGTGTTTTGGTGAGCTTTGACGTTTGGCAGGCCTGGTCTCTGGTCCGCTCTGACGGTTGGGTTTTCCTTGCTGTCCCAGGTTAAAGAAACCTACCAATTCCATTAACTGTTCGGCCTGACTGGTCATTTCTTCTGCGGTGGCGGCAAGTTCTTCACTCGATGAGGCATTTTGTTGCGTGATCTGATTCATCTGGTTCATGGCCGTGTTGATTTGTCCTACCCCGGCAGATTGCTCTTGCGAGGCGGCGGCGATCTCTTGCACCAGATCCGAGGTGCGACCTATGCCTGGCACAATTTCATCGATCAGTTCACCGGCACGCTCGGCGGTCTTGACGCTACCGCTGGCTAAGTCGCCGATTTCTTTTGCGGCGATCTGGCTGCGTTCTGCCAGTTTGCGCACTTCGGCCGCTACCACCGCAAAACCTTTACCGTGTTCACCCGCGCGCGCCGCTTCTATCGCCGCGTTTAAGGCCAGCATATTGGTCTGGTAGGCGATGTCATCGATGATGCCGATTTTAGAAGCGATCTCTTTCATGGCCGAGACCGTGCGTTTGACAGCATCACCGCCTTCTATGGCTTCTTTGGATGCCTTACCGGCGATGCCATCAGTGACTTTGGCGTTCTCGGCATTTTGGTTAATCCCAGCGGCCATTTGTTCTATGCTGGCACTGGTTTCTTCGACGCTGGCGGCTTGTTCACTGGCCGCTTGCGATAAGGCTTGTGAGGTGGCCGAGACTTGTTCAGACGCGTTAGAGAGCGCATCGGTGGCGTTGATGACGTCGGTGACGATTTGTGACAGCCGGTCGACGGTTTCATTACTGGCTTCTTTTAAGGCACCGAAGGTTCCCTGGTAGTCTTTTTCTATGGTTTCAGTCAGGTCGCCTTTGGCCAGGGCACCGAGTACCCGCAGCACTTCGTTGAGACCCTGATCACTGGTTTCCATCAAGCGGTTGACGTCGCTGCTAAGTTTCGCGAAGAAGCCGGTTTTGCCTTCTTCAACCAGCCTTGTGGTGAAGTTGCCGTTGACTGCCTGTTCGACGATATTGCCGACTTCTTTTTCTACTGCCACTTCGGCTGAGCGATCCAGCCATTCGACCACACTGCCTAAACGTTCGCCATGATTATTGATGACGGGATTGGCCGACAAAGCAAAGGTGCGTACACCCACCACAATTTGCGCCTTGTAGTTACTCGTAAAGGTGGCGAGTAAGTTCTTTTGATGGGCGGGGTTTTTATGGAATTGATCAATATTCGAGCCGATTAATCGTGATGCACTAAAAGTAGGTAACACTTTGCGCAGATCGGCTTCTGCGTTGCTGAGCATATCGACCACCGATTTATTCGCGTAAATAATGTTGCGTTCATTGTCAGCGATCATGACATTGGTGGCGCAACCGTCTAGCGCTATTTTGATACGTAAATTCTCTGCCGCTAGTTGTTCTGCTGCTTTTTGGGTGATCAGTTGCTCGGTAACGTCGGCCCATTCGACGACGCTGCCAAGACGTGCGCCAGTATGGTCGATGACCGGGTTGGCCGAGAGCGTAAAGTCGCGCACGCCAACCTGGATTTGTGCTTTATAGTTAGTGGTAAAGGTAGCAAGCAGCTGCTGCTGATGCGCCGGATTTTTATGGAACTGATCGATGTTGGACCCCATCAAATTGGCCACGTTGAAATTCGGCAGTACCTTGCGCACATCAGATTCTGCCTTGGTGAGCATGTCAATGATGGATTTATTCATGTAAATGATGTTGCGATCGGTATCGGCGATCATGACGTTGGTGGCGACGTTGTCGAGCGCGATCTTGACACGCATGTTTTCTGAGGCGAGTGCCGCCACGTTTTCTTGGGTGACTAGCTGCTCGGTAATGTCGCCCCACTCAACGACACTGCCTAAACGCTCTCCGGCATCATTGATGACAGGATTGGCCGATAAGGTAAAGGTGCGCACGCCTACCTTGATCTGGGCTTTGTGATTGCTGTTAAAACTGGCTAACAGGTTCTTTTGGTGCGCCGGGTTTTTATGGAACTGGTCAATGTTCGCCCCCATCAGTTTGGAGACATTAAAATTCGGCAGTGCCTTGCGAACATCGGCTTCCGCTGCACTTAACATCTCGACGATGGATTTGTTCATGTAGATGATGTTGCGATCGGTGTCAGCGATCATGACGTTAGTGGCAACGTTGTCCAGTGCTATCTTGATGCGCAGTGTTTCTGCGGCGGTTTTAGCCGCTTCTGCAGTGCGGTTTCTAATCGTCTCGACCATCGCCATTAAATTGGCGGCGATGCTGGTCGTATCATTACCATGTAAGGCGATGCTTGCTGCGTAATCTCCGCCAGCGACTTGCGCTGCAAAATCGACCACATCACCTGGCTCCTGCCCAACTTGCCGAATAACCGATCGGATCATATACCAGGACAAAAAGGCGACTAGCATTAACAGGAACAGGCAAATCCCCACAGTGATTATCCTGTTCAATTTTTTTTGATGGAAACGTGCCTCGGTTGTCTGAAGCAAGGTATCTGTCAGCATTTTTTCAAATTCGTAATTGCCGTCGATACTGGCACTGAGCTTTTGAAAATAGCTTTGCGCGTCATAGTCTAGTTTATTGTTATCAAGAATCTCCTCCTGAATCAGCTTAACCGCCTCCAAGCTAATTAAGTCTTGTTTTTGTAAAGTAGGCCCAAGTAGCTCACGGTATTCTGGCGCGACTTTCAACAACCGAGAAAACATTAACTTATTCTTTTCTATCTTGGTACGTATCTTAAATTGCAAAGCAATTATGCTGGCTTGCTCGTTCGTTGATAACTGCTTTTTGGCCAACGCGACGGCACCCGCGGCTCGAGATTGGCCCAGGTCCTCATTCAGGCCAAGCATGGTATTACTGGCCATGCTCATCAAGAAAAACGATGCGCCATCCGGGCTCAAGGTGAGTCCACTGACATCCATCAACTCATCCAAAAACTCTAGCAACTGCTTGATCAGAGCAGTGTGACGGAGATTGCTTTCGACTGCACTCAAGCGATCTTTATCCGCATACACACCACTCCAATTTTGTTTGATCTGATTTAGCTTGTCTCCAAGATTCAATGCGGGGAAAGATTTTTCCGAACTAAGTAAGGTATCAAACGCCGCGTTCGCGCCCTCAGCCGCAGTCTCACGTGCGGGTTTAAAACTAAGATTTCCACCCAGTACCGCCCCGCTCAAACCTCTGTGTTGTTGCAGCATCTGTATCACCTTTACTGCTTTAGGTAATACAGCGGCTCCCATTTGCTCATTCTTTGCAGCATCCACATCACTATTGATGCTAATAAGATAGAAATAGAAAGGCAGGCTAAAAAGACCCAGGACAAAAATGCCGATGATCGAAAATTTTTGCCACATCTTCAGAGAGGTGAGAAGCGATTTCATTTATTCTTCCTTAGGATTGAGAAGCTAAATTACTTTGCCAAAGAGCTGGCTAAGCGCCGCTGCAGTAAATGCGCTTAGTTTGAGATAGAAAGGTGAAACGAAAAACGCCAGAAAACCCGAGACTATGCGATCGCTAGCAGGGCAAACTGAAATTTAATTAACCAATCATTAATATACTTAATGATTAGTTAATTCAAGCCTATTTTGATATGCATTTGTAAATTTTACAAGCATTGTCTATACATGCTCGATATTTTTACTAAGCCGCCTATATTGTGCAACTGTAAAAATAAAGCGACTCGCATAAAAAAAGGAGAAACACCCCTGTTTCCCCTTTTTTGTTCTAAAACTAACGCTGGTATGATATCCCCATGCACATCCGCTTAGCGGCTAGCTTTGCGGAAATCCCTGACCCGAAATCCCATCGCAAACAAAGCGACAAAATAGCTCAGCATGCAAGCCAGAATAATCCCGCCCAACAGCCCAGCGCGCATCAACTTCTGACTCTTCATGCCTATCCAGTCAACTTGCCCGGATAGCGCCAGCGCCACGCCCGCCATCAGCGTCAAGGCCGCCGCCAATTTCAGCAAGAATGGCCACCAGCCGGCTTCCGGCACATAAATACCGCGCTGACGCAAACCGCGGTACAACATACTCGCATTCAGGCAAGCCCCCAGACCAACTGACAAGGCCAGACCCGCATGCTTGATAAACGGTACAAACATCAGATTCATGACTTGGGTCGCTAGCAGCACGAGGATGGCAATCTTTACCGGGGTGCGGATATCCTGCTTGGCATAAAAGCCCGGTGCCAAAATTTTGACAAAGATCAGGCCGATCAAACCTACCCCATACGAGGTCACCGCCTGCCCCGTCATGGCCACAGCATGCGCATCGAATTTACCGTTATGAAACAGGGTCGCCGTCAGCGCCTCGGGCAAAGTCGCCAAAGCCACCGCCGCCGGCATCGCCAGCAAACAAGTTAAGCGTAAGCCCCAATCGAGCAAGGAAGAATATTCGGCGGTATCGGCCTCGGCATTGGCTTTCGACAAACTAGGCAAGAGCACCGTACCAAGTGCCACGCCCAGCAAGGCGGTAGGAAACTCCATCAACCTATCCGCCGAAGCCAGCCACGACATACTGCCGTCCGGCATATGCGAAGCCCAGGTCGAGTTAATTAAGATACTGATCTGTGTCGCCGACACCGCCAGCACAGCCGGCCCCATCTGGCGCAATACCCGCATCACACCAGGGTCGCGCAAGGCAAACATGGGATTCAGACTTAGGCGTGGCAACATGCCTATCTTGATCAGCGCTGGCACCTGTATCAGCATCTGCAACACGCCACCGACAAACACCGCAATGGCCAGCGCATAAATCGGCTGCGCCATATGCGGCGCCAAAAACAGCGAAGCCGCGATCGACGACAGGTTTAACAACACCGGCGTAAATGCCGGCACCTTAAACTCGCGCCAGGTATTGAGAATACCGCTAGCCAACGCCACCAGCGAGATAAAACCTATATACGGAAACATGATGCGCGTCATCACCACGGTGATCTCAAACTTGGCCGGATTGACCGCAAAACCAGAGGCGAACATATACACAAAAATCGGCGCACCGGCCACCCCGATCAGGCAGGTAAACAGCAGCGCCCACACCAGCACGGTAGCGACATGATCGACCAGATCCTTAGTGGCTTGATCGCCTTTTTTATTCTTGTATTCCGCCAGTATCGGCACGAAGGCTTGCGAAAACGCGCCCTCGGCAAACAGGCGACGGAAAAAATTCGGTATCCGCATCGCCGCAAAATAGGCATCAGTCCAGCCGCTGGCACCGAAGTAACTGTTAATTAAGACATCGCGTATCAAACCGGTGATGCGCGAGAGCATGGTCATGCCACTAATGGTAGCGAGTGTTTTCAATAAGTTCATGGAGCGGCATTATAACGGGTGTAGCCAAGCTTGCCGCCCAGACGCGCCAGCGATCTTGCTTTTTTAGCCAATTTATTTGCAGGTATAGTGCGCTGGGCGAGCCCAACAAGGATGACAACAAGGCCAGCAAAACCAAAAAACCACCAGAGAAAACCAGCTTTTTGCGATGGCAAGGCAACAAGTGGCTTTCATTCAAAGAAATTTCTGCTACAATAGCGAGCTTCGCACGTAGAGAACTAGTTCATTACATGCAAAGCAGCAGGAGAGATGGATGAGTGGTTTAAGTCACACGCCTGGAAAGCGTGCGTAGGTTCATAGCCTACCCGGGGTTCGAATCCCCGTTTCTCCGCCACAGATACTGTCAAGCTTAACCAGCTTGAAGAAAAAGCCCCTAAGAATTTAAACGCTTAGGGGCTTTTTTTATGCGTGTTTTTCTTGAGCATTTTCTTGCTTCTTTTGAGTGCTTCTTTTGAGTGATTCTTCGTCTGGTCTTTGCACTCTCTTGTGCATCAAGCTGGGCGAGCACGACTGCCTGCCATCAAATCAAAAAGCAGCAAGCCCAGCGCGCATATTCCATGCGGCTCCCAGGCCTATGTGCTTGAAGAAGCGCATGGAATATGCGTGCTGGCAGGGATGCTTGAGAAATTTCATACTGCGCAATAGATGAAGTCCATTGCACCTTACAATTTTATTGAAAATTAAATGTAATGCGGCCCCCTTTGCCTTGTCGGCAACTTCGTCAGCTTAAGGAGAGGGATCGCCCCAAATTTCAACGAGCGTAGCACCGTATCGACTCGTGTCTTGCGGATCTAGCTCTGCCACGTACATGGCTACTCCACCTCGGGCAATCATGCGCATGCGAAGAGCTGGCCGCTTCCATTCATAGACAAACCGACCCCAGTCCCAGTCGTCATACTCCAAAGGCCTACCTAGTATCGCGAAAATGTCTTCGATGGGGACATTGACGAAGTTCGTGGTGTTTGCAAAAAATCGGCGAATCTCATCCTCTGTTGCGTATTTGTTCGACAATTGCGTGTATGCCGAGGGATTTTTAATGCGGTTCCCGCCAGTGCAGGTCAAAAAATGGAAAATGAAGCAAACTCGCCTGCGGCTCAGACAGCTTCATTTCTAATCCATTTTCTGCCATGCACAAGCGGCAGCGCCAGATGCGGAAAGCGAAAGTCAACACATCCGTAGTGCGACTTCCGTCTCTCCACGCACGCAATGCTCAAGCACATCAAGCGACGGCAATCTTCTGCTTTTGACTAGGCTTTGGACTTGGCTTTGGACTTGGCTTTGGACTTGGCTTTGGACTTGGCTTTGGACTTGGCTTTGGACTTGGCTTTGGACTTGGCTTTTGAATCGAATTCGCATGTGGCGCTGCCAATTGTGCGGAGCGGAAAATGGATCAGAAGTGAAGCTTGTCTGAGCGCAGCGAGTTTGCTTCATTTCCCATTTTACGACTTGCACAATTGGGCATCCCGCAGGGACAGCGACTTTGCGTCGCCTTCTTTTGCTTCCGTTTCTTGGCGAAGCAAGAAAAGGAAGTAGCCGCCGGTCTACCACCGGCCAGCAATCGCACAATAACGACGGAAAATCATCAAACATAAAACCACAGCAAACCAACAAAAAACAAAGAAAACTAAAGGGGTCAAAACCAAAGGAATCCGCATCACAATTAAATTCAAGGCCGCAAAGCCACAATCTCCGCAAAAATATCGTACCCTAGCCTTTCCAATTGTCACCCCGTCCAGCGCGCATATCCCATGCGCCTCTCCAAGCACATAGGCTGGAAACCCGCATGGAATATGCGTGTTGGCGCGGGTGCTGTAAAAAATTTGACTGTGAACCGGCTAGGCTTACAGCGATACGATTATCATCGTCTCAGACCCTGATGGCATCCCGCAGCGGTATGTCGGCAAACATGTGCAGGCCGGCGAAATGCTGGCACAAGCCGTTATCCTCGCACTGACGCAGTCGTTGCAGCGGGCTATGTGAGCCGTGGGCCGTAGACCGTACGCCGAGGCCATACCTCGCAAGCTCCATAGCGACAAACCTGTGCTCTTAGGATTCCAATTGCATGCCTCTGACAAGGGGTACTGGGCAAAAAATCCCGAGAGCAGCATGGCAACGCTAAATATTATCAAAATACTAGCAAAATGGCCGCCTATTGGCTTACAATTCCAAGCGCAGCAAGCTTGTGAAAAACGCTGTAGCCGTGCCTACTGCCGATAGGCCCAAGCAGCTAAGTCCGCTGCGGCAGTTAGCGTCAAACTCTAGGAAAAAGGAAGCAAGGAATGAGCATAGAACTGTTGATTGCAGACTCGGATGAAGATATCTACGCTTGTTTCCCAGCGTTTAAAGAACTCCGGCCACAGCTAGACTACGAGAATTTTCTGGCGCAAATCAGACGACAGCAAACTCAGTGCTATGAAATTCTGGCACTACGCCATGACGGCAGAATAAAAAGTGTCGCGGGCTTTCGGTCTGTGGAATTTTTAGCCTGGGGTAAAGTCTTATACATAGACGATTTAAGTACCCTGCAAAATGCCAGGGGCAATGGCTATGCCGGCAAAGTCTTGGACCACTTAATTGCGCACGCTAAAAGTTCTGGCTGTGCCGGCGTCCATTTAGACACAGGCTACGCGCGTCATGCTGCCCATCGCCTGTATCTGGAAAAAGGCTTTCAATTTAATTGTCATCATCTGGCGTTTGCTTGTTGAAACCTTAGGCTGAAGACCGCCGCATCTATCACTGGATAAAAGCACGGTAAAAAATCACGATACAAATATTTGGCTCTTCAATCATAGTGAAATTCCATTCGCCAGGGTAGCGCCCCCGCTCTGGCAAACGACACGAGCGCAGCATGTTACGAATTTTTCTCACATTTGTTTTGATATTGATTCTTAGTCTAGATATAGGCTACACCAAGCATGCGCGTGCGCATGAGCTAGCATTTGAATACGCCGGATTAAGTCTGGCGAGCACTGCGCAAGACCTCCTCAGACGCTATCCCGACTCGACATTTGAAGCTCACAATTATTTTCAGTTATCGGCGAAGGACACGCATGATCATATCTTTTCGATAGAGCTGTTTGGCCCGCATCGCAATGCCAGATTGCGACTCGGGTTTGAGAGCCCGGAGCGCACTTACCCTACTTGCAAACAGATAGAAAAATTGCTGATCTCACGCTACGCCAAGCCAAGTAACGTTGCCACATTCAATGAAGAGAGCGTCAAGAACCGCTACCTCAGCTGGACTTTAACAAGAGAAAGCGTGAGCCTGTATTGTTTTAAAAGAGCGCAAGATACTGACTATCAGGCCGAAGCAATCGCCGTGGCTCCGCATTAATTCAAACACAGTATCAACGATGAAAACACTGCTCCCAGCATGACGGATGTTCAACGCAAGATGCGCTTTGCCGACGACGGCACCGCTGACTTGGCGAATCGTCGCAAGGTGCCATGCGCGGCCGCAGCTACATCACCAATCCTTAAACCATATTATTCAAAACTATGAACTCCATCACCCTCGATACGCTAGCAGCTTTTCCGACACAACTGCAGGCACACTACGATGCCATCCCTGATGATTTTAAGAACTGGGCACCGGCTTCCTGGCTGGGTATTCCTAGTGAGGCGTTTACGGCGCTAGAGCAGATTTGCCACATCAGGGATATCGAGATAGAGGGTTATCACCTGAGGTTTAGCCGCACCCTGAACGAAGTGAATCCACTATTGGCATCCATAGATAGCGAACCGCTGGCCATCAGCCGCGCCTACGGGACGCAGAACGCGACAGAAGTGTTTGCCGCTTTCCGCGAGGCGCGCGCGCAAACCATGACTGTACTGCGCGAACTGACGAGCGAACACTTTAATCGCAAGGCGCAGTTCGAAGGCTATGGGCCGCTCACCCTGCGTAGTCTGGTGCATTATTTATGCAGCCATGATCAACAACATCTGGCGGGCCTGCAATGGATACTCGGTAAGATAGAGGCCGGGCGTGGCTAAGTGTATGGCTAAGTGTATAGCTAAGTGCGTAGCTAAACACCTGCTTCAAGCTCCCGCTAATCCCGTGCAATAAAACCTTCCCTCAACACAGGAATCGACTTAGCTATGCAAAGAATTTTTGGATACGACTTGGCGCGCGCCTTGGCTATTTTTGGCATGATTTTCGTCAACTTCAAAACCGTGATGCATGTCGGCCATGACGATGAAGTGTGGTGGCTAAGCATGTTCAACTTGCTCGATGGTCGCGCCTCTGCCGTGTTTGTCATCCTGGCGGGGGTCGGTTTATCACTCATGACTCAGCAAGCGCGCTTGAGCGGCGATCAGAAAAGCCTGCGGCAAGCACGAACAACTTTACTCAAACGTGCTGCGTTTTTGTTCGTGATCGGCTTGCTCTACCTACCAATTTGGCCAGCTGATATCTTGCACTATTACGGCGTGTATATTGCCATCGGCGCCTTGCTATTGGAGCTGTCGAGCAGGTGTTTGTTATGGCTAAGCCTTGCACTGGCCGCCGGATTCTCGTTTATTTTCGCGGTACTCGATTACAGTACCGCCTGGAACTGGAGCACCCTCAGCTATGCAGATCTATGGTCGCCCCAGGGTTTCTTACGCAATCTTTTCTTTAATGGATTTCATCCAGTGTTTCCATGGGCCGGATTTTTGATTTTCGGGATGGCACTGGGGCGACTACCTATGCAGCAAGCGAAGACACGCCAGCGTGTTTTTTTCGCTGGATTACTCGTTTGCCTGCTGATCGAAGTTCTGGGTTTTGGGATACGCCAGTTGCTATTGCAGCAGGCTTATGCGCCCGACTTAGTCAAGTATTTGTTCAGTACAACACCGATGCCGCCACTGCCCTTGTATTTTTTATCGGCGCTGGCCAGTGCATGCGCATTGATTGCCTTATGCGTAGAAGTGGCCGAGCGCTGCCACGATTCGGTCTACTTGCGGCCCTTAATCCATACCGGCCAACTGGCGCTGACGCTGTACCTGGCACATGTGGTGCTGGGTATGGGTGCACTCGAGGCACTCGGCTACTTAAAACAACAATCGCTGGCGATGGCGCTCAGCTGTGCTCTGATTTTTTGTGTCGTGGCGACGATCTTTGCTAGCTACTGGAGAAATTACTTCAAGCTAGGGCCGCTAGAATATTTATTGCGTAAAGCCACTGGTTCAGCATAATAATTATGTTCAAAACCAAATCTGACGATACCCTTACCCATTGACATCTACTCCTGTAAACCGACATGCGCTATCAAGGAAAAATAAAAACTTGGAACAAGGAACGCGGCTTTGGCTTCATCGCACCGGCTCAGGGCGGGCCAGAAATTTTCGTCCATATCAGCGCCTTATCGAAAAATTTTAATTCCCCAACTATAGGACTAAGCCTCACTTACGAGCTCGATCTGCAACAAAATTCCAAACCGCGTGCCATCAAGATCAGGGCGCAACATGGGGCAAGTCAAACCAGGCCGCGCCAACCAAATAGTAGTAAGCGCCACAGCGCACCTGCTGCGCAATCGGGGCTGCTCGGCGCCAGCGCTATTCCTCTGTTTATAGCGCTGTATTTGCTGCTCAATCTGCAGTGGCCGATTTCGCCGTGGTGGGCGCTCAGCTATCTGTTGCTGAGTCTGGCTAGCTTGCTGATCTATGCGATCGACAAAGCGGCCGCCAAGGCTGGCCGTCGGCGCATCCCGGAAAACAGCTTGCATCTGCTAGCTCTGTTGGGCGGCTGGCCAGGCGCGTTGATCGCACAACAATGGCTACGCCACAAATCGAGTAAGCTGGCGTTTCGTATCGTATTCTGGTTCAGCGTAGGTTTGAATATCGTGCTGTTCCTGCTGCTCACTACACCCTTACTGGCGGTGCTAATCGGTTGAAGATCCGGCCCGGGCACGGCACTTTCAGCGCTCTGGCCGGTCACTAGTTTTTCGATAAATAGAGGGAGTATCTGATGTAACGCTTCGTTTGCGCATAGCCTACCTGCGTAATTTATAAAATGTAGTTGATACTCCTATCCAGTATCACTTTTTAAAAAAATCTAAAACCGCTTACTTAGGTTATCTAAGGATAAGATGATACGCATCGTCCCCGCCAGCACGGCCACCACACCGGCTCTGATACAACTGATACTACAGATACAGTGTCAGGAGTTTGGGCTAACCACCTCACTCGCCGCTCAGCCGGATCTGGCGGATATCGAGCAGTATTATCAAAGCGCAGGCGGTGGTTTTTGGCTGGCCTTAGACCAGGATGAAGTCGTCGGCACGATAGGCTTACGCGACATCGGCCACCAGCAAGCTGCGCTGCGCAAGTTGTATGTCAAAGCCAGCCATCGCGGTGCTCAGCATGGCGTGGCCGCACTACTACTGGCGCGCTTACTGGCAGCGGCGGATGCGGCGCAGATGCAAAGCCTGTATCTGGCAACGACCGAACAATTTGCGGCGGCCTGCCGCTTCTATGAAAAAAACGGCTTTACCCAAGTCACACTGGCGTCATTGCCAGCAGCGTTTCCGCGCATCCCGCAAGAAACCCGTTTCTATCGCCGGCATGTGGTTTAAACCCGCGCAAAGTAGGACAAATTAGCGCGATTTATCAATGAGGATGGGCGCAGACTCTGTGGCATTCGGTACAATGCCGGATG
This sequence comes from Undibacterium sp. Ren11W, assembly GCF_049340485.1. Lineage (NCBI taxonomy): Bacteria > Pseudomonadati > Pseudomonadota > Betaproteobacteria > Burkholderiales > Oxalobacteraceae > Undibacterium > Undibacterium sp. Ren11W. The sequence continues at coordinate 65,866 of NZ_JBMPPB010000004.1, read as the reverse complement.
CTCTCAGAATTCGACCTCATCAAGCGCTATTTTGCGCAACATAGCAGCACCGACCCTCGCATAGCGCTGGGTATAGGCGACGATTGCGCCCTGCTCTCGCCTAGCCCCGGCATGCAGTTGGCGGTCTCTACCGACATGCTAGTCTCGGGACGACATTTTTTTGCGGATGCCGATCCTTATCTACTCGGGCATAAATGTCTGGCGGTGAATCTGTCGGATCTGGCGGCTATGGCTGCCAGCCCGCTAGCGTTTACTTTGGCTTTATCGCTGCCTGAGGCGAACCCGGTCTGGCTAGAAAAGTTCTCGCAAGGCTTACTGGCACTGGCCGATACCCATGGCTGCAGCCTGATAGGCGGCGACACCACCAAGGGCCCTTTAAACATTTGCATCACGGTGTTCGGCGAACTGCCGCCGGGTAGCGCATTGCGGCGCGACGCGGCGCAGTTAGGCGACGACATCTGGGTCTCGGGCACGCTGGGTGACGCCCGTCTGGCGCTGGCCAGTTATCGCAAAGAACTGACTTTAGCACCGTTAGAACACCAGTTGGCCGCATCACGCATGCATCAGCCCAGCCCGCGTATCGCGCTGGGTATGGCCTTGCGCGGGATTGCGCACGCGGCACTGGATATTTCGGATGGCTTGATTGGCGATCTGGGCCACATACTGGAGCGATCCAAACTCGGTGCCAGCTTGCATATCGATAGCTTACCGGCAGGCCCCGCATTAAGCCGCCAGCCTATCGCTCTACAGCGCGAATTTACCCTCGCTGGTGGCGACGATTACGAATTGTGTTTCACCGCGCCAGTGGCACAACGTGCTGCCGTGCTGGCCGCCGGCCTTGCCAGCGCCACCGCGGTGACTCGGGTCGGTAGTATCGAAGCCGCCCCTGGGCTGCGCTTACTCGATGATTTCGGCCAGCCTGTGTCTTTGCAATTAACTTCTTTTGATCATTTCTCTAGCCCATGACAATTTTAGAATCCGGCCAACAGGCAAAAATTGTGCGCCCCACCGCGCGTTTTATGTTCTCGCATTCTGCACATATTCTGGCACAGGGTTTCGGCAGCGGGCTCTCGCCCATCATGCCGGGCACAGCCGGCACCTTGTTTGCGTGGCTTACTTTTAACCTATTTTCTGTGCGTTGGCCTGAGCTGTTTACGCCGCTCAATTGGGCCGTCATCATAGTGCTAGGTTTTTTTGTCGGGGTCTGGGCTTGCGCTGTCACCGGCAAGCATATGGGCGTGGCCGACCATGGCAGCATGGTCTGGGATGAGATCATCGCGTTCTGGCTAGTGCTGTTATTGGTAACACCGGCCGACTTTAAAACCCAGTGCTGGGCCTTCATCGTGTTCCGCTTTTTTGATATGGTCAAACCACCGCCTATAGGTTATTTTGACCGTCGCTACAAAGGCGGCTTCGGCGTCATGTTTGACGACATCGTGGCGGCATTTTTTACGCTGCTGGCATTTGCCTTGTGGCGCGTGCTGTAATCGAACATGACAAAACCCGCCCAACTTACGCGTTTTATGCGTTCCACCAAAGCGGCAGAGCATGCCCCGTGCGCCAATTGCAACAGCGTATTTAGCGGAAATTATTGCCCGCAATGCGGTCAGGAAGCCTTGCTGGGCGCGCCTACCACGATCGATTTTATCTACGAGTTTTTAACCCGCAATGTGCTGGAGCGCGGCAAGATGCCGCGCACATTATGGCACCTGATCCGCTATCCGGGCGGCCTGACGGTGGATTTTCTGGAAGGCAGACGACAAAGATTTATCCGCCCTGTGCGTCTGTATATCGGTTTGTCGCTGCTGTATTTTTTGATGCTGTCGCTCGCTAGCAAGTTCGACTCAGACAGCAGCATAGCGGTTGAGCCAGCAAGCAATAATCAGACGACCGCGCCGGAGCAAACCGAAAAACCAAAAAAAATCTTACTGCCGCAAGGAATTAGCTCAGTCGGACCACATCCTGATCTAAAGGAAAATTCATTTCAGATCAATATCCCGGAAGACGAAGAGTTTCATATTGTCGCCGGTGACACTAAGATCGCCATGGATTTTTTAGGCCAGACCTTTGGTGAGCGCACCGCGCAAGCGATCGCAACAAAGATAGAACGTTTCGAACAACTGCCGCCCAAAGAACGTATCCAGGCGGCCATGCAAGGTCTGTTGACACAGGCACCGAAAGCCATGTTTTTTTTAATGCCGGTGTTTGCCATGCTCTTGAAACTGCTATTTGTCAGACGGCGCATTCCCTATGGCGCGCATTTGCTGTTTGCGTTTCACTTTCATGCGTTTTTGTTTCTAAGCTCTTTACTGTTAATGCTGCCGTGGTACGGCCTGATCACTTTTCTCATCGTACTTGGCAGCAGCGTGTATCTGCCTCTGGCACTGCGCACGACGTATGCGATAGGCTGGTTCAGCGCGCTGTGGCGTTGCATGGCGCTGGGAATGCTTTATCCTATCGCCATCATGCTGGCCTTGATTGGGGCTTTGGCCGCAACGCTTTTACTATAAAGCGCATCAGTAGGACATAAAAAAAGCGATGCAAGGCATCGCTTTTTTTTATTGCCGGACTTACTATCCGAACCAAATATCCGGGCTAAATTACAGGGCAGCTACCAGTGATTGCACGGCTTCTTTCAATTTCGTTTTAGCCAGCGCGCTGCATTGCTCAGGCGTGGCACCAGCTTGGGTACCCAAGGTGATTGAGGTCTTTTTAGGATCGTAGATGAAATTTTTGCCGCTTACCGGTACTTGCATGGCGCGTGCCACCACTACGCAATTTTTGTGGTCATCAAAACCGCCGTTGACTTCACTCAGGTAACCTAGTTTTTTAACTGGATATTTTAGGGCCGTCGCTTCTGGCAGATTTTCCAACCAGATAGCGCGTGCGCCTGCATCGTCGATCAGGGCCACTGGAGCATTATTTTTTACGGCGAATTTCGGTGCCGCTGCCATGGCGTTGGCGGAAACCAACAGGGCTGCGCCCAAAAATACAGAAGTCAGTGCTCGTTTCATCTTATTAGTCTCATTCGTGATGGTTGAATTATTAGCGTGCTTGGCTCTTGGTTTGCTTGTGCCCAACTTACTTATCGGCGACACAGACAAGCTAGGGTTTCGATTATAGCAAGCACGGTCGCAACTTAGCACGCTGATCAGAAAATTTACTTACTACCAAGGCAGGCTCAGGCACAGCCTGCTAAACACAGAAAAAGAGAACTTCTAAAAACCCAGTGCGCAATATCCATGCGCCTTAGCGTCGCATTTAGGCTCAGGAGCCGCATGGATATTAGGTTTTTTATTTTCCTGAATATCTGCGGCGTACCGGCTGTTGCCAATTTTGCTTGTTTTTTCTCTTCACTCTGCATAAAAACCGCAAAATCTGTGCGCCAAAGTGGTAAAGTATTTCCACACCCACCACCATAGGAGACCATGCCATGCTGAACTCTATAGAACTCGCAGAAAAATTGGGTGAGGCGCTCAAATCGCGTAAGTTACTGCTGACGATTGCCGAATCCTGTACCGGCGGCGGTGTCTGTCAGACCGTCACCGAAGTGGCCGGTTGCTCAGAATGGTTTGACTGCGGCTTTGTCACTTACTCGAATGCCTCTAAAACCGAAATCCTCAACATTCCCGATTCTTTGATTGCCCAACATGGCGCGGTCAGCGAAGAGATCGCCGCCGCCATGGCCGAAGGCGCACTGGCTCAGTCCGATGCACATGTCGCACTGTCTACCACGGGCATCGCCGGACCGACCGGTGCGGTACCTGGCAAGCCGGTAGGTACCATTTGTTTTGGCTGGGTAGTCGGTGGCGTGACGCACACCGAAAGACGGGTCTTTTCAGGCGATAGGCATGCAGTGCGCGAGCAAACCATTGCGCACGCACTAGAGCGGCTGCAACGTTATCTGGATGAAATCTGAATTAATGGCGACAAGCACGCATATTCGGGTACTGCTGGTGGACGATGATGTTGAAATTGGTGAACTGCTCGCTCGTTATCTTGAAAAATTTGGCATCGCCTGCCTTGCCGTCACCGATGGCAAGGCCATGCGTCAGCAGCTGGCAAGGTCTAGCTTCGACCTGATTTTGCTAGACTTGATGCTGCCCGGCGAGGATGGTTTATCGCTACTGAGTAGCCTACGCCACGATCCCAAAACCCGGCACATTCCCATTTTAATGTTGACCGCACGCGGAGAATGTAGCGACAAAGTAACCGGACTCGAACTAGGTGCCGACGATTATGTGGTCAAACCATTTGACGCCCGCGAACTGGTGGCGCGCATCTATACGGTTTTACGACGTAGTAATAACGAGCCACAGGCCAGACCAGCCACGCCAAACAAGGAAATCATTTTCAACCGGCGGCGTCTCGATTGCCAGAGCCGTCAACTGACGACGATGGAAAATAAAGTAATCCCCTTGTCGAATGCCGAGTTTCGTCTATTGATGGCATTCATAGAAAGGCCGGAGCGCGTCCTTAGCCGCGAACAATTGCTCGACATCGCACGCGGAAAATCGGTCGACATGTTTGACCGCAGCATAGATTTACTGGTATCGCGCTTACGTCGAAAACTCGATGACGATCCGTCTGAGCCGACCATGCTTAAAACCGTGCGTGGTGAAGGCTATATGTTCACGCTACAAGCCTGAGCCAATCGCATGAAACGCTTTTTTTCTGACACCATATTCTCGCGCATGTTCGGGCTGGCGATGGCGGCGGTAATTGCCAGTCACATTATTACCCTGGTACTGCTGTTTGCGTTTTTGGGCGATCATCTGCCGCCACATTCGACATCATTCGCACCACACAGCACCCAGTCTCTAGCACAAGCAGGTCCAGCTCCCGATTTCCCGGCGCCGCCAACGCCACCACCAATGCCACCGCCACATTTGAGAGCACATCCGCCGCACAATCAAAGCCTGATGTCAGGTCCATTCTTAGGATTTTTCGTCAGCATGCTACTGCAACTGGGATTTTTAGCGCTTGCCACCTTTTGGGGATCACGCAGTCTGGCAAAACCGATACAACGCCTGGCCGACGCTGCCAGCCTGATCGGTGATAAGCTCAATGCCCCGGCCTTGTTAGAAAGCGGGCCGTCCGAAGTGCGACAGGCGGCGCGTATCTTCAACAGCATGCAGCAAAAGATTCATACCCAGCTCGAAGAGCGAGGGCGTTTTCTGGCATCGGTATCACATGATCTGCGCACCCCGCTTACACGCATGTATTTACGCGTCGAGCATCTGGAGAACGAGCGCGAAAAAGACAAACTGCGGCAAGATATAGAAGAAATGCGGCAAATGCTCGATGCCACGCTCGACTATCTACGTGATAGCGCTCACGGCAGCACGCTCGACAGCGACAGCAAGATTGCCAATACCGCTGGCCAGTTTGGTAAATTGGGACAAAGTCTGGATATCGAGGCGCTGCTTGAGGTACTCACCGACGACGCCAGAGAACAGGGTAAAGAAGTGTCATTGACGGGCAACACGCTCCCCATCATCGCCATACCGGCAGACTTACGTCGCTGCCTGAGCAATCTACTGGAAAACGCTGTCAATTACGGTAAATCAGCACACATCAGTCTGCATGACAGCGCGTCCCAGCTCGTCATACGTATCAGCGATAAAGGCCCCGGCATTCCCGAGGATGCCTTGCTACAAGTATTCGAACCGTTTTACCGCCTATCCTCCTCGCGTAACAAGAACACCGGTGGGGTCGGGCTTGGACTTGCGATTGCCAGGGAAATCGTACGCCAGCATGCTGGCCAACTAGAACTTTACAACAATGTGCCAGGGCCTGGACTCACCGCGCAGCTGACGCTGCCCAGAACGTCTTCCCATAGCGCCCTAGACGGGAAATAACGTATACCGCCCTACCCTGCAGCAAGCAGCATGACGCCATCCACGCGACCAGCCTAGGCAAGGCTTTGTGTCAGCACTGATACAAAGCCGACACACGCAGGCAACATCGCGTGGTGACAATGGGATCCCACACAGATCAGAACCGCATACCAACCTCCCGGGAGTCACATCATGAGTTCGATAGGAAGCATAGGCAATTCGTCTGCCTATAGTAGTTCGGCCAGCAACGTCCAACGTCAACGACCTGATCGCGCAAAAATCGCTGATGAAGTTTTTTCCAAGATTGATACCAAGTCTCAGGGCTATCTGGAGGTCTCTGACCTCGAATCAGCCTTCAGCAAAATCAGTGCGGGCACATCCTCCGCTAGCGACACCGCAACAAGTAGCAATGCGGCCAGCGTCAGCGACCTGTTCAGTAAACTTGATGGCGATGGCGACGGCAAGGTCACTAAAAACGAATTTAGCTCTGGCCTGAAAAAATTGAGCGATGCACTCGACAGCCAGTTCAATGCCAGCCGCACCACAGACGCAACCGGCACCCAATCTAGCCAAGCAGCACGGGGCGCGCATCGGCCACCACCTCCGTCTGGCGGCGACCACGATGACGCTGGTATCAGTCAAGATCAAATGAAGCAAATGGCAAGCGACATCAGCAAAACCAACAGCGCAGCCGGTGCTAGCCTGAGCAAAGTAGCCGAAAATTTTGCCGCGGCGGACACCAATGAGGACGGTAAGGTCAGCATGCAAGAAACCCTGGCCTACCTCGAAAAGAGCACGGCGACGGCAACTACAAACACTAGCAACACCGCCGCAAGTTCGGCCAGCACCAGCACCGTCAATAAAAGCGCAAGTTCGGCATCAACCGACAGCAACTCCGATTCTGCTAGCAGTAACGGCAACAATAGCAGCGATGCGGCCATCTTTAAAAAGGTGCAGCAATTGCTACATGCCTATGCCGATCCGCTCCAGTTCATGGATAAGCAAAACTCTGGAGGCATCTCGGTAAGCGCTTGAGCATAATTCAAACGTAAATTCAAACGTAAAAAAAGGGAGCTGCCTCCCTTTTTTAATGCGCGGTAAATTTAATGACTAGGACTAGGACTAACGGCAAGCGTTAATCGCATCGCGGGTTTCCAGCGCGACGCGGCGTGCCGCCTGAGTGTAAGACTCGCCAGCCAAAGCCTTGGCGTACAAGATCGCGCGTGAAGAATTGATCATCATGCCAGTGCCATCCGCCGTTTTACCGGCAGCCACGGTCGCAGCGACATCACCGCCCTGTGCGCCTATGCCCGGCACCAGCAAGGGCATATCGCTTATGATGCTGCGCACCTGCGCCAATTCATTCGGAAAGGTAGCACCAACGACCAAAGCGCACTGACCATTAGTATTCCATTTATCGGCCACCAGTTGCGCCACGTGCTGATACAGCGGCTTACCATCAACATTTAAAAACTGCAGATCAGAACCGCCGGCATTGGAGGTGCGACACAAAACGATCGCGCCCCGGTCTTTCCACTCCAGATACGGTGCCACCGAATCAAAGCCCATGTAAGGATTGACCGTTACGGCATCGGCGTCGTAACGCTCAAACGCTTCGCGTGCATATTGCTCGGCGGTGGCACCGATGTCGCCGCGCTTGGCGTCCAGAATAATCGGGATGGCAGGGTAAGTGCGTTTGATGTAGCGACAGATATCTTCCAACTGATCTTCGGCGCGCAAGGCGGCAAAGTAGGCGATTTGCGGCTTAAACGAGCACGCCAGATCGGCCGTGGCGTCGATGATCGTTTTACAAAACGCAAAAATCGCATCCGGCTGCTGCGCCAGTTCGAGCGGAAATTTATTCACATCCGGATCTAAGCCTACACACAACAATGAATTATTGCTGACCCAGGCGGCTGAGAGTTTTTGTATGAAAGTCATGCTTGCCTTTGCAAAGAGGTATGTGCAACGGCACAAAACGGCATCATTATACCCGCTGCCTTTGGCGCAACCAAGAACCGGGCCGAGAGCACCCCCGAACGCCGGAGTTTGATACCCGTCTCCTGGTCTTTTTTGATATTCCTTACCTAATCTGCGCCGCGCTAGGTCTTGCCAGCGTAGTGCCTTAGAATATGCCGGCGCCGAGATTATGCACAAACGCAGCGCGCCACTTTTACATCAAGAATATGAAGCCAGCAAAAAAAATCCCTGCCGCACTAAGATTGACCAGAGATGACTGGCTCGACGCCGCTTTCAAGGCGGTGGTGGAGGCCGGCTTTAAGAATATCCGTGTATTGGTATTGGCCGACCAGTTAGGCGTCACGCGCGGCAGCTTTTATTGGCACTTTGCCGACCATGCGGAGCTGGTGAGCGCCTTGCTGACACGCTGGCGCGAGCGCGAGCTGGAACAAGACCGACGTCTGCGCAGCGATCTACTGGCAGATCCGCAAGCCGATCTGGAACGTTTGCTAGAGGTTGCCCTGTCTCATGGCGGCGAGGATTTGGAAATCATGCGTTTTGAGCTGGCCTTGCGCGGTCTGGGCCGACGCGACAGCGCCGTGGCCAGCATGCTGATCGAGGTAGATCAGACGCGCATGCATTTATTTGAGAGCAAGTTTCTCAGGCTGTGTCATGACAGCAAAAAAGCGCATGAGCTCGCCTCCCTGTTTTACCTGGCTCTGGTCGGCAGCTTTCAGGCCCTGAGTCGCCCCGGCAATTCGCCACAATTAAAAAACCACCTCAAGAGCATCATTGCTAACTACCTGATCCATCAGCAAGCTGGCTAACAGCACCGACTTCGTCGTTAGCGCGCCGTTTCAGTCTGCCCTAGCACGGAAAACTGCGCCGCATTGGCCAGCAACCATTGCTGCGACAAACTTGCCTCGTGCTGACTGGGGTGAAAATCGGGCGACAGATAATCGCGCCACAGGCCGACATTGCTGCGTATTAAACCATCTTTGGCAAACAACAGTCTGGTCGCGCTACGCCAGGTAGAAAACGAAAACAGGCTGGAGTCATGCCACAGATTGCGCACGGTCTGACGCGCCAGATCGACCATAAAAATCAGGGAAATATAGTAAAACGCTCTGATACGCCAGGCATGCTCGCCGCCCATCGCCTTATACATATCAAAGGCGGCACTGCGATGCTCGGACTCTTCCGCGCAATGCCACTGCCATAGTGTCTGCAAACGCGGCTCGGCACCGGCCAAGGCCTCTGGGTGACGTAAGATCCAGTCGGCAAAAATGGCGGTGAAATGCTCGGTAGCGGCGGTGGCGGCGACGTGCGAACGTAGGTTATAGCCCGAGTTCGCCTTAATACGCTGGATCGCGCGTGCCTCGATTTCATTGGTATAGCCTAAATTATCCAGATGCTGGTTAAACAGCGTATGCAGACGACGATGGGTCGCTTCCTGCCCAACAAAGCCCTGAACTTCTGCCGCAAAGCGCTCACGCTCCTCTTCCGGCAGATTTTTTAGACCATTACGTACCGAGTCGATAAAGTATTGCTCACCAATCGGAAAACTCATCGACAAGGCGCTGAAAAATGCCGAGCGAAACGCGTCGCCTCCATTCCAGCGACTGACTATCGGGCTTTTCATGTCTATCAAAAGACGTCGCACTACGAGATCGCTCATGGGGGTTCTCCTCTATTTTTGTCGTCAATAGCCTGGCAATGCCAAGTACTTGTGCGCTGAATTTATACATAATCAAGACGACTTACTGAGCTGCTAATCGCCATCAGGATAATGCTTTGCTATCGGTATGCAAGATACAAAAATTATCTATATTGCATGCAACGACCAACAATACAGTAGTGTATTGAAAATCCAAAGTCAACGCCTGCCGAGCACCAAAATGTCGAAATCAGCCACTCCGACAGCATCGGGACAAAGTTAAGCGTCCCTAGGGACTTAAACGAAGTTAATGAATAAAATAGCGAGCATACCAACAAATAGAGGAATATATCTGTGCGAGAAATGTCGCTAAAGGTCAGCGGTGCACTCTTGCCATGAAAACCGAGGCTAGGCTCCAATCGCACGGGCGCGAGCATTTTTGCGCAACCAGGGGTATCCCATAATGACCGCCACCCTGCAATAACAGGCTTAAGACATGTACTGGCCACCATTCACATCAAAGCTGACGCCGGTGATGTAGCCAGCCTTGGCAGCCGCATAATTGCTTTGGCCGAATTGCCCTTTTTCGCCGTTGATAGAGCTGATATTGACGATGCGCGCAAGGCTTAGCGTGGCAACAAGCACACACCAGAATTAAGGGCAACAAAAAAGCCTCGGATCTTATTCAGAAGCGAGGCCAGATGATGTGTCCATTTTTAGCGCTAAGCAAAACCTGGTCCCTCCGACAAGAATCGAACTTGTATCCCACGCTTAGGAGGCATGTGCACTATCCATTGTGCTACGGAGAGACGCGGGAAAAATAGCGAAACGACACTTTTTTCTGCGAAGCCAGCAATAATACATGAGCTAACACGAACAATCAATTAAGAAGAATCGCCGGTACGGTACAATACGCCTTTTATTTACCCCGCATCGGCTCTTTTCAGCCCTACAGAAGTATTTATGGCAGTCATTTCACTCAGTAACGCTCAGTTGGCATTTGGCCACGTCGCCCTGCTAGACCACGCAGAATTCTCTATCGAAACCTCAGAACGCGTCGGTTTGATCGGCCGCAATGGTACCGGCAAATCGTCTTTGCTGAAAATTATTGCAGGCACCTCCAAACTCGACGATGGTTTGCTGGTGATGCAACAAGGCATCAAGATTGCCTATGTAGAGCAAGAGCCACAATTCGATCCGAATCAAACCGTGTTTGATGCTGTTGCCTCTGGTCTGGGTGAAATGCCGGCGCTGTTACTCGAATATGAAGCGATCACCGGTCAGTTCGGCGGCGACAATGACGACGCCCTGATGGAGCGCATGCACGACATCCAGGTGCAAATCGATGCGGCCGATGCCTGGAACCTGAATAACACGGTAGAGACGACTTTAGACAAGCTGAACCTGTCCAAAGATGCGGTCATGAGCACTCTGTCTGGCGGTATGAAAAAGCGCGTCGCGCTGGCCTGCGCCTTAGTCAGCGCACCCGATGTCTTGCTGCTCGATGAGCCGACCAATCATCTGGATTTCTCGTCTATCTTGTGGTTAGAGGGCCTGTTGCGCGATTTCAAAGGCAGCGTACTGTTCATTACCCATGATCGTAGTTTCCTCGATAACGTCACCACCCGCATCATAGAACTCGATCGCGGCAAGATCACTTCTTTCCCGGGTAATTTCAGCACTTACCAGATCCGTAAAGAAGAACAGCTTGAAGTCGAAGAAGTCGAAGCGGCCAAGTTTGATAAATTTTTGGCACAGGAAGAAATCTGGATACGCAAGGGCGTGAAAGCGCGTCGCGTGCGTGATGAGGGCCGCGTTAAGCGCCTCGAGCATCTGCGCGTAGAACGTAGCGCACGTCGCGATCAACAAGGCCAGGTACGCCTCGATGTCACCACCGGTGAGCGCTCGGGCAAGATCGTCGCTGAGTTGGAAAACGTCTTTAAGAGCTTTGGCGAGAAGAAGATCATCAACGACTTCTCCAGCATCATCATGCGCGGCGACAAGATCGGCCTGATCGGTCACAACGGTGCCGGTAAAACTACCCTGCTCAAACTGATCCTGGGTCAAGACGAGCCAGACAGCGGCACCATCAAGCAAGGTACCAAGCTGCAGATCGCTTACTTCGATCAGATGCGTAGTCAACTAAATGATGAAGACAGTCTGGCAGAAACCATTTCTCCGGGTAGCGATTGGGTTGAAGTCAACGGTCAGCGCAAGCACGTGATGTCTTATCTGGGCGACTTCTTGTTCGCACCGGAACGCGCCCGCTCCCCTGTGAAATCATTGTCGGGTGGTGAGCGTAACCGCTTGCTATTAGCGCGCCTGTTCGCCAAACCAGCCAACGTCCTGGTCCTCGATGAACCTACCAATGATCTGGATATCGAAACTCTGGAATTGCTGGAAGAATTGCTGGAAAACTATGACGGCACCGTGTTCCTGGTCAGCCATGATAGAACCTTCCTCGACAACGTCGTCACGCAAGTAATCGCCTCCGAAGGCGAAGGCAACTGGAAAGAATACGTCGGTGGTTACTCCGATTGGGAAAGATACCGTAGCAGCGCGCCGGCACCGAGCAAATCAGCGATAGGCAAGACAGAGCAAAAAGCGGCGGCCACAGCGGCTGCTGCCGTGGCCGCGCCCGCCGTCGTCAAAGCGAAAAAACTCAGCTATAAAGAGCAAAGAGAATTTGACGAATTGCCAGCTCTGATCGCCAAGTACGAAGCCGAGCAAAAAGATATTGCCGACCGTCTGGCAGATCAAGATCTGTACAAAAAAAGCAAAGCCGACGACATCAAGAAGATGAACGAACGCCACGCGGCTTTGGATGATCTGCTCTTAAGTGCAATGGAAAAAATGGAACTACTCGGCGGCTAAGCAGAATCCGAAAAGTAGCCGACAAGCGCCTCGCCCCTTAAAACGGCGAGGCGTTTTAACATAAAAGCCCATTTTAAATTCCCAACAGACCTTATACTTTAGGCACTGTAATCACTTACGCCCAACATGAAAAAAATCACCTGCCTCCATCCCACCTGGCTAATCCCCGTAGAGCCACGCGCTTGCGTCTTGACGCAGCATGCCCTAGTCATCTGCGACGACAAAATCAGCGCCCTACTTCCTAGCGCACAAGCGTATCAAGACTACCCGGATGCTGAGCATGTAGTGCTAGCGCAGCAGGCCTTACTGCCCGGCTTCGTCAACTTGCACGCACATTCGGCGATGTGCCTGTTACGCGGCTTGGCCGATGACCTGGCTTTGATGGACTGGCTGACCCAACATATCTGGCCGGCCGAGAAGCAGCATGTCTCGGATGAGTTTGTGTTTGACGGCAGTTTGCAGGCAATGGCCGAAATGCTACGCGGCGGCACCACCACCGTCAATGACATGTATTTTTACGATCAGGCGGTTGCCCGCGCCGGCATTGCATCGGGCATGCGTACCGTGGTTGGTTGCAGTATTTTGGATTTTCCGACCGCTTACGCTGACAATGCCGATGGCTATTTGGCTAAGGCGGTCGCGGCACATTCTGCCTTCGCCGGACAAAGCGGAGTCAGCTTCAAACTAGCACCACACGCCCCGTACACAGTCGGCGATGAGAGCTTTAAAAAAGTGTTAGCACTGGCTGATAAGCTGGCGATCGGCATCCATTGCCATATCCACGAAACCGCGGATGAAGTGGCCACCAGTTTGCAGCAATATGGGATGCGTCCACTAGAGCGCCTGCATCAGCTGGGTCTGCTCTCGCCACAATTGATTGCGGCCCACATGGTGCATGCCAATGACGCTGATCTGGCGCTATTGAGCAAAACTGGGGTGCACATCGCTCACAATCCTGCCAGCAATCTGAAACTGGCCTCGGGTTTTGCACGCGTGCACGCGATGCAAGGTCTGGGCATTAACGTCGGCATCGGCACCGATGGCAGCGCCAGCAATAACAAGCTCGATCTTTTGGGCGACTTGCGGATGGCCGCCTTACTTGCCAAAGCCGAATCAGGCAATGCCACCGCCCTGAGTGCCGCCATCGCCTTAGAAATGGCGACATTGGCGGGTGCCAAAGCCTTGGGCATGGGCGATCAAATTGGTAGTCTGGTAGTCGGCAAACAAGCCGATCTGATTGCGATAGACTTGTCAGCACTGGAAACCCAGCCAGTCTACGATCCACTCTCGCAGATCGTCTACGCCGCCGGGCGCGAGCAAGTCAGCCATGTCTGGGTAAATGGCCGCTGCCTGATGCGCGAGCGTCAATTATTGACGATGGAAATGGGAGCCTTACTCGATAAAGCGGCGTGGTGGCAGACTCGCATTGCCAGCCCGACGATTTAATCGGCCTTCAATAGCGCAGCCAGTAGCGTTCAAAAAAATCGAAGGGTGGCCGCTTACGCATATCCCATGCGGGTTTGCGGCCTGCCTGCCCTGCAAGGCGCATGGAATATGCGCTCTGAGCCTATGCCTTTTTGAAATCAAGTATAGGCATCTTGGTTTCGCCTAGCTTAGCTATAGCAGCCAGTTGCTACCCTATTATCAGTAGCATATGATCAGTAGCGTGGTGGCGAGCATCAGCAAGGCTAAATAAGGGAAAGCCACGGTGGGTCTAGCTGCATTTTTGAGGTACTCCAGTACCAGGCCAAGTGCGCCACCGCGCTGCTGTTGCCACTGCGTATGCAGTTGAAATACCTGCGTTCCAGCGTGTGCTAGAGCAGCGTCCCGCAGCGAAGCTTCCAGCTGCAAAATGCGCGCGACCAGACGCGCTTGCGAAGTTCTGACGATCGCTTCTTGTAGCCAGAGTATACAAACAAAGGCTGCTGCCAAGTACCAATTCAGAGTCAACATCAGTCCGAGTGCAAACAGCAGCACGCAAACCAGCTTCATCAAGAGACAGCTGCGTTCCAGTTGCTCACTTTGGCTTTGCAGTAGCAACCACTCCTGACTAAGCATAGTGCGGTCTTGCCTAACTGCGTCATCATTACGATGCTCGATTTGATCATGCATAGCCAGGCTTCCCGATAATCAGTGAAAAAATAAATACGCCACAAATATAGCGGCCACCACACCAGCAAAATCGGCCAGCAAACCCATAGAAATCGCATAGCGGGTCTTGCGTATCCCTACCGATCCAAAATACAGGGCGACGATGTACAGGGTGGTGTCGGCCGAACCTTGGAAAATACACGCTAGCCTACCGACGAAAGAATCGACGCCATAGGTACGCATGGCATCGACCATCATGGCTTTGGAGCCACTGCCGCTCAAGGGCTTCATCAAGGCAGTGGGCAAGGCTGGCGTAAAATCGGTATTCATACCCAGTTGCACGAACACCCAGTTAAACCCCGATACGATCAAATCGAGCACGCCAGAATTACGCAGCACACCTATCGCCACCAGCATCCCGACCAGATATGGAATAATGGTCAATGAGGTTTGTATACCTCCCTTGGCGCCCTCGATAAATGCTTCGTACACATTGACGCGCTTGCGCAGCGCAGCGAGCATGAAGACCACGATAATCGTGAATAACAAGAGATTACTGCTGAGCTTAGAAAACACTTCTATCTCGCTACGGCTCATAGTCTGGCTCATAGTCCAGACCAGCGCCACGATCAAGCTGGTGATGCCTCCCAGCCAAGCCAGCACCACTCTGTCGAGCAAATTAATACGCTGTTTAATCGCCACGGCGATCAGGCCGACCACAGTAGCAACATAGGTGGCGATCATGCAGGGGATAAAAATATCCGAAGGGTCGCGCGCGCCCAGCACGGCGCGCTGCGCCATGATCGCCACCGGTATCAAAGTCAAGCCGGATGTGTGCAAGACCAGAAACATGATTTGCGCATCACTGGCCTCTTCCTTGTTCTGGTTTAAAGTTTGCAGGCTCTCCATCGCCTTCAGCCCAAACGGGGTGGCCGCATTATCCAGTCCGAGTAAATTGGCGGAAAAATTCATCACCATATGCGCATTCGCAGGATGCTGGGCCGGCACACCTGGGAAAATCCTGGCAAAAAATGGCGCGATGATCCTCGCGATAAAATTGATAGCACCCGCCTTCTCGCCGATATTCATAATGCCCAGCCACAGTGTCATCACCCCGGCCAAAGGCAAAGCGATATCCATCACGCCTACTTTTGCCGACTCAAAGGTGCCATCGATGATGCGCTTAAAGACCTCGACATCGCCTAAAAACAACCATTGCGCCAAAGCTGCGATAAAGCCGACAAAAAAGAAACCTGTCCAGAGAAAATTAAGTGCCATAGAAATTATTTGAGGATTGCAGAATGCGTAAAACCCAAGGACAGCGAACGCAGTTTTATGCCAGAAGCCAGACGCCAGATACAGGCACAAGGCGCAAGGTAAATTTGCCTTAGTTACCAACCAAACTAGCGGCGATATTGATAGAAAAGCCCAGTATCGCCAAATTAAAAAAGAAACTTAACACCGCATGACCCAATACCGTTTTGCGCATTTGACGCGACATGATGGTCACATCGGAGGTTTGCACCGCCAAGGAGATGGTGAAGGAGAAATACAAAAAATCCCAATAATCCGGAAACTCTTCGTCGTCCGGAAAGCGCAAAGGTCGCTGGTCTTTAGCGGATCGATAAAACAATAAGGTGTAATGAAAGGTGAAAATCGTCGCCACCAAACACCAGGATCCAATCACCGTGGCCACGGTTAGGGCATATTTGAGAAAACGTACGTCCTGTGGCAAGCCCTTCATACCTGATAGTTCAAACACGATAGCGAAAAGGCTAAGTGCCGCGGAGAGCGACATGATCAGCAATACAGCCAGCGCGCTTGCATCTTCTTGTTGGGCAAGTTTACGCACGCTGGCTTTATGATCGCTAAACATCAACCAGGCGATTAACAGCAAATAACACCAGGCAGCGACGTTCCAGCACAAAAGTGCACGCGTGATACCGCCCCAATTATCGGGCAACAATAAAAAAGCGAGCATTCCTAGCGCTACACTAATGCTTAGTCGCGAGCGGCTATGGAATAAATTCTTCAAATAGGCCATGAAATGTGTTTTTCCCAGAAATCGCGATTAGCAAAGCTGGCTTGCCCAGCCTCAAAATAGATGAATTCATGCATATTTAGCCAGAGCGTAGTATATAGTAGGAAAACTGTTATTCATCAACAACAAAAGCATGGTAATTTATAGAAAAGTTATTACACTTAATTGTGCGGTGCCTTGCTAATGATGCGAATAGGTGATTAATTTGTGCAAGGTATAAATTACAGTCAGGATAAGTTAACTGCCATGAATAAGCGCCACCACTATCTGCCACTTCAAAGCGTTATCGCAGACATGGTCTTAGCCGACAATCTGCTCGATAAGCAAGGGCATGTTTTGTTACCCGCCGGCACTTGTCTGACTAGCGTCATGATCGCCTCCATGCATCATCATGACGTCCATCAGCTTTCTATCCTGATCGACGATGCATCAGAACCGGAACAAGATAAAGAAGTAACGCGGCAAGCGAAAATGGATAGGCTCAATAAGATATTCAGGCACGCAGAACAAGCGGGGCCGATTGCTAGCCTGCTCATCTATTTACAAAAATATCGCCAAGAGGAGACGCTATGAGTGCATCCCTCATTGAAAACCCAGGCCAACAACTGCCCTTGGAGCAGGTAATCAAGCAGATCAAGGATTTGCCGTCCTTACCCGAACTGGCTCGACAGATGTTGTGCAATCTGGACGATGAAGACAGCAGTCTGGATGCCATCAGCGCTAAAGTCGCGCAAGACCAGTCGCTCGCGGCTAAAACATTAAAATTAGCAAATTCCTCCTTGTATGGTGCCAACTCAAAAGTGGTTACCTTACAGCAGGCAGTTGCCATGTTAGGCGTCAAGAACGTTAAGAACCTGATACGCATGACCTCGTTGACGAATAGTTTTCCAGTGACACGCTGCCGCGGCTTTGATTTCAAAGCATTTTGGCGGCACAGCGTTGCTACCGCCATTTGTGCTGAATTAATTTCCCGCACTCTGCACATGAAGCATGACTTCGCCTTTACCGCTGGCTTACTGCACGACATAGGTCGCCTGGTGCTGGTCACCCGCTTCCCCAAAGAGTACGAACAAGTGCTGGTCTGCCAGGCGCAAAGAGATTGCCATCTGATCGACGCAGAACAAGCTATTCTGGGTATCGATCATGTAGCTGCCGGTTTAATTCTGGCGGTCCATTGGCAATTTTCGGATGCGATACAAGATGCAATTCGAGGTCATCATGAGCCGGAAGATAAGGAGCTCAATTCGGTGGCTGCCATCGTCCACGTTGCCAATGCAATCGCGCATGCGCTCGACCTTAGTCAGACTGAAAAAGAGCTAGTTCCCTTGCTGTCCAAAACGGCCTGGGATACGCTGGCGCTGACAGAAGCAGATTATCTGGCAATCTTCCACGAGACTGAATTACGTTTTGAGGCGATGGATCAGGTTTTATGATGGCGTAGGCCTAGCATTGGACTAGTTTGCGGTAAATTCGTCCAGCGAATACCCTGTTTTTTTGTAGTTTTTATTACTTGCTATTAACGTATTTGGAAAATTTATTTTGGAACAGCTGAAGTATTTTAAGAATGCAGATTACGACATTGATAGCATCCATCTATTTCGCAACATTTCTCCAGAAGATAGACAGCAAATTGCCCACATCATCAAAAATTGCTTTGTGATGAAAGCAAAAGCCGGGCAGATCGTATTGGATGCACATAGCTTTGGTGCCCGCCTCTACATCGTTCTGAGCGGTGCACTGGGCAACACAGGTGCCGCAAGTAACTTAGCCGCAAGCCCGGACGGCAAACCAACAGAACATGCCAAACTCCAATATCTACCCGGTGAATGTGTAGGCGAAATTTCTGTGCTGGATGAAGAAATTTATTCGAGTAATATTTCGGCCCTCTGCGATAGTGAGCTACTCGTGGTCGAGGCCGAAACCATGTGGAAGTTGATCGACGAATCGAACGGCGTCGCTAGAAATCTCTTGCAACTACTCTCATTTCGTATCCGTGCAGCAAATGCACAAATTCGTAAGCGACAAAAAGTCGGTGAGTTTTATCGCCAGCTTTCTATGGTTGACGGTCTCACTGGCTTGCATAACCGGGCCTGGCTCAATACCCAATTGCCCATCATGATAGAGAATGCTCACGCCACTGGAAGCCCCCTGAGCATCATCATGGTCGATCTGGATCACTTTAAAAAGTTCAATGACACGCATGGCCATGTGATGGGTGATGATGCCTTGCAAACTGCGGCAAAAGTACTCAATGCGGGTTTGCGCCCCAGTGATTTTGCGGCACGTTATGGTGGTGAGGAAATGATCGTTATCTTACCCAACACCAACGAGCAATCTGCAATGATCGTGGCAAATCGACTGTGTGAACGCCTGCAAAAGGCCCGTGTGTTTGCCGACTTACAAATCGATTTACCGCATGTTACCGCCTCATTTGGTCTAGCCATGCTCAGAGAAGCGCAGGATGGTACTGTGTTTGTGGCAGCAGCAGACGCAGCACTGTATCGGGCCAAGGAGGCAGGAAGAAATCAAGTCTCGCTTTAGCGTTTACTGCGTGACAATTTATTGCGTGGAAATTTAAATTTGCGCATAAAAAAACCAACGCTGCGTTAAAGCAGCGTTGGTTTTATATTTTCTAAACTTGCGAAAAAACCGGACTCGGATTTAGAACTTATAGCCGACGCCAAAACTGACACCCAAAGGATCAAATTTCAGATCCTGAGTTTGACCGGTAGAGAAAGTTGCCTTCGTTTTCAAATAGGTCTTGGTCACACTCAAATCCATAAACCATTTTTCATTGAGCGCAACGGCTACGCCAGCTTGCAAGGTCGCGCCCAGTTTATTATCGAGTTTAAACGTTGCCGGTGGACCACCTACATCCAACAGCGCCGTCAATTGTGCAGAGCCTGTAGTCTTGGTGAAGACGGCGTAAGTTGCGCCGACACCGACATAAGGACGCAATGTTGCGGTCGGGCTCAGGAAACGGTATTGCACCAAGCCTGTCACTGGCAATACTTTAGAACTACCCAGCATCCCCGTGCCTTCAATCGCACCGGCACCGTACAAGTTATGCTCGTAAGGCAAGCCCAAAGGGAGCTCCAGAGAAATATGATCAGTCAGGCTGTAAGTGATGATGAGCACAGGCTCCGTATCAGTACCGACCGCCGCTTTAGTATGCGGCAAGGCAGGTGCCGACAAATCACCACTCTCGACCTTAGGCGTGATCACATTCAAACCAGCCTTAACTGTCCATTGGCCCGCGCTTTGCGCTGAAGCGCTAGCCGCGACTGTCATTGCTGCCGCTACCGCCAGCATTTTCACTGCGCTCTGTATATGTAATTTCATTGTGTCTCCAGATTCATTTTAGTGTGGCTAACGCCATTGTACTGTCGGCCCGGCGGTCTCATCACAGTACCTACGGGCCTATCAAGTCTTACATCCAGCCTTTGACAACCAGGCGCTCAGTCACATAACGTGCCAATAACCAATATCCAAACGGTGTTGGGTGAACGGAATCGGCAAACTGATAGTGGCTCACGTCACCCGCCACCAGGTTTTTAGCATTGCAACCGAGTGAACTTTCCAGTGGATTTTTCGCTTTATCGAGATCACAAGCCATGTCTTTTACATTCGACAGACCATACGGTGCTGGATTTGTCGCCTGATCGTGACTTACACTAAACACGTCGACCAACACCACTTTGGCTTCACTCGCCAGACCAGCATTCAACTGATCATTAAATGTTTTTACCATCAAATTGATCAAGCCCTGAGTTTCAACACTTTGGCTAAGGCTACTTGGCGTGGTTCCCAAATCAGGCAGATTATTGACTACAACACGAGTAGCACCATTGGCGATAATTTGCGTCTTCACTAAAGCAACTAGCTCAGCACCAGCAACACCCATCGCTACGACCGCTGCTGGTCCATTGGCATTCGCGTAATCGGAACCCGCTGTTTTACCTGCAGCTTTTGCAGTAACAACCATAGGACCATAGACTGCAGGCGAAGCAACAGAAGAATTGCCAGCCTGAACTGCCGCAGCACCAACAGCGGCACCGACTACAGTCTCGTCAGTATGTCCGGCGCGTGCGCTTTCGGTTGCCATTGCAATACCGATAGCCTGTGCCGCCGAAGCGGGATTAGTCGCGCCAGACGCCAACAAACCAACCAGGGTACTCGCAAATTTATCTTGCCCTGTTTTAGTCGCACCTGCAGAAAGTGTGGCTAACTGCATCAATGCATCATTACCACCGGCCATCACGAACACCAGCTCATCGCCTTTAAACTTACCGCCAACGGCAGCCAGGTGATTTTTAATTTGAGTTGTAACTGGTACAGTCAATGCGCCTAAAGCAGAGCCTGTCAGAGCATTACCTGGCCCGACAGGATTAGTCACGCGCGCACCGCCTTGCCCGTAGCCATAGCAACCAGGATGACTTACCACTGGCACTGCGAAACCCTTAGCTGCCTCACCGTTCAAACCTGTCATCGCTGAGCATGGTGCAGGCAAATTTAATTGCGCCGCCATCAGTTCGGTCCAGTTTTTGCCAGTCAAAGCAGGATTAACCGCAACGTTATTGCCATTAATATTAAATTTGCCGCCGCCCAGTGCTTGAACCGTGCCAACTGCATAGGTCCCGACGTCAGACAGGCTATCGCCAAAAGACACTTGCGCACTGTATTTAAATTTAGGAGTTTGATCTCCCGCGCTATTGGTACTACCGCCGCAGCCGGCTAATACTGCAACCGCAGTTAAGATAGCCAAGGTAAATTTGGTTTGACGCATTTTGTCTCCGATGATTTAATTTTATGTAAGTCAAGAACTGTCCCACACCACTAAGATTAATGGAACGAGCGTACTAAAAACTTAGTGAAGAGTATGGCATCCGGCATGAAAGCCTGAATACCGAAAACTAGCGTTTAGAGTTTTCACTCTAACAAAAAAGAGACACTTTTAAAATATATCCAGCAAGCATCTTTACCAGAAATAAAAAATGCCCTTATATAAAGGGCATATTGAATATTTAAATTGACTCTAACTTGGTATTCTCGTCTTCATCTATTGGCTTTCTAGAGAAATATTTTTGTGCTTTCCGCCCCCAACTATCCAGATAAGTGTATGCAATAGGTACCACCAATAAAGTCAGCATGGTAGAGGTAATAATCCCCCCAATCACAGCTCGTCCCATAGGTGCCTGTGACTCAGCACCTTCGCTCATACCTATCGCCATCGGCAACATGCCAAAGATCATCGCCAGTGTGGTCATCATGATGGGCCGTAGACGTACCTGCCCAGCGGCCAGTATTGCATCATGTTGTGACATACCGTGGCGCTGCGCCTGATTGATAAAATCTACCAGTAAGATGCCGTTTTTTGTCACCAGTCCCATCAACATAATAAAGCCGATGATCGAGAACATATTTAAGGTACTGCCCGTCACAAGCAATGCAAGTAACACCCCTATTAAGGAAAATGGCAGCGCCGTCATGATCGCCAGTGGCTGTAAGAAACTACCGAATTGTGAGGCGAGTATCAGGTAAATAAAAATCACCGCGATACCCAAGGCCGCCAGCGCCGAGTTGAAGGACTCTTGCATTTCCTGAGTTTGTCCACCTATATCAAAGCGATAGCCAGGCGGCAATTCTATAGTTTTTACCAGTTTCTGAACTTCGCTGCCAACATCTCCACTTGGGCGCCCCTCGACGTTCGCATAAATTGCCGCGCGTCTTTGCAAATTCTGGCGCTTGATCACGCGTGGACTGGTGCTACTAATAAACTCTACTACCTGCCGCAAGGGCACCATCACTGGCTTACCACTGGCGTCGAGGCGGCTACTGGCCAGCGATAAATCGGCCAGATCAGAAATTTTTTGCCTTCCTGATTTTGGTAGTTGTACATTTATTTCATAGTTTTGCCCATCTGGTGCCTGCCATTGCCCTATTGTGTCTCCCGCTACAAAAGGACGCAGTGCTGAGCCTATCTGTTGCACCGACAAACCCAAATCGTTGGCAAGCTCATTATTTACTTTTACCAGTACCGTAGGATTGGCCCCTGTCAAACTACTCTCCAAGTCAGCAATGCCTTTAATCGCGCCGACCTTGCGCATGACTTCTGCAATCACATCCTGTAATTTATCTGCATCCGGCCCCAAAATAGCGATATAAATTGGCTTATCAAAACCTACCCCGGCCTCTATTCCCGGTATCGCCTGCAAGCGCTCGCGTATCTGCGATTCCAATTGTTTTTGCGATTTCCTATGCATCACACTAGGTCTATGTAGCTTGATATTGATTTGTGCAGTATTCCTTTCATTCTCTATGCCTATACTGGTATTGAGTGTGATGATCTCTGGCATCTTTTTCAAAATATCTTCGACCTGGCGCGTTTTTTCATCGGTGTAATGCAAACTCGAACCGACCGGTGTTTTTAGATTTAACATGATCTGACTCTCGTCAGACTCTGGAATAAATTCAGCGCCTATCAAGGGCAGCAAAAAGAAACTGGAGATAAACAGGGCCAGTGCCAAGACCAGGGTGGTTTTACGTTTACGCAATACCATTTCTAACAGACGTCCATACACGGCGTGCAGCCACTCTATGCCATGTTCAATAGTCTCCATCATGCGCCCCAATATCGGGAAGCGCTGAAAACGGTTTGCGCTAGGATCATGCCAGACCGAAGACAGCATAGGATCGAGCGTAAAACTAACGAAAAGCGAAACCAGCACGGCCACCGAGACGGTGATCCCAAACTGGTAAAAAAATTGTCCTATCATGCCCTTCATGAATGCCACAGGGATGAATACGGCAACGATCGCAAAGGTGGTCGCCATTACTGCCAAACCTATTTCATTGGTGCCGTCTTCGGCTGCTTGCCGGTGATTCTTCCCCATGCCGAGATGACGCACTATGTTCTCGCGCACCACAATGGCATCGTCGATTAGCAAGCCTATGCATAAAGAAAGCGCCATCATAGTCAAGAGATTGAGGGTAAAACCAAACACCTTCAAAGCAATGAAGGTCGCGATCACCGAGATCGGCAAAGTCAGGCCGGTAATAATCGTGCTGCGCCAGGAATGCAGAAATAAAAACACAATCAGGACCGTCAAGACGGCACCTTCGAGTATTGTTTCTTTCACGCCATTGAGGGCTTGCCGGATATAGTCGGCATTATTTTCACTGACATTAATCACCACATCTTTTGGCAAACGGGTCTTTAAATCAGCGATAGCGGCAACCACACCATCGCCGACTTCAACAATATTTGCATCTTGAATTTTTGAAACTGCCACTGCTATGGCACGTTCACCATTTACACGAGAAATCGAAAATTCTTCTCTTTCGCCATCCAACACATCGGCAATTTGTTCCAGATAGACCGGGGTGCCGGCGCGACGTGCCACGATGATTTTGTTAAAGCCTCGGGTATCCTGAATCTTCGCTTCCAGACGTACTAATTGATCCTGAGCGCCACGAGTGATCAGGCCGGCAGGCATATTTTGGTTGGTCGTCTGGATCGCGCTCAAGACTTCATTCACACCCACATTATTCGCCGCCATGCGGTCAGGATTGAGCTTAATCTGAATCTGGCGCACCACGGCACCGCGTACATCGACGCGCCCGACTCCTGGCACACTCTGAAATTTTTTGGCGATAATCTGATCGGTTAAAGTCGACAGTTCGCGCAAACTCAGTAGCTTGGAGCTAATCGCCATTTGCACCACGGGCCTATCGTTACCATCTTGCCCGCCACGGATGATAAAGGGGTCTTTGACATCTTTAGGAAAACTCGGACGTATCTGCGCGACCTTATCGCGCACTTCTTGCAATACGCGATCAGCATTGACTGACAACTGAAACTCTATCCATATCCCAGCCCGCCCTTCATACGAGCTTGCCATGATACGTTTCACGCCGCTAATCGTGTTGACAACGCTCTCGACCGGCTTGGTGATATCGTTCTCAACGATTTCTGGTGAGGCGCCTGGATACAGCACCTCCATCCACACCCCTGGCGCCTGCACATTGGGCATCTGCTCTAAGCCTAGACCTTGATAGGAAAACACCCCCAACACCAGGAGCGCCACCATCATCATGGTAGCAAAAACAGGATTTTGAATACTAACTTTAGTGACCCACATGATTAGCCTTTTAGCGTAGTTGCCGTGGGTTTAGTGGGCATAGGATTATCCGATTTAGCCTCCACTTTTGGTAGGCTTACTTTACTCCCCGGTTTAATCCCATCCAATTTGGCAGAGATCACAATCGCGCCTGGATCTAAGCCTTCTAAGACTTGCACTACGCCCTCATCCTCATTGCGCACGCCTAAGCTCACCGCCTGAACCTGAACAACATTGTTCACCAGCTTGTAGACCACGTCTTTGCCGTTTTGCTGACGTACTGCGACTAACGGTATTACAGGCATAGCCGTCGACTTCTCCAGGATCAAACTGCCCTTGGCGAACATACCCGCCTTTAAAGCGGCATCTGCATTATTCACGGCCACATACACCAGCATAGAGCGTGAGCCCGTTTCCGCCGCTGGATTAATTCTAGACACCTTCCCGCTAAAACTGCGAGCACCAAAGCCATCTACTTTAAAACTCAGCAATTGCCCAATTTTTATACGCGGGATTTCATACGCTGGAACTGGCGCTTCCAAGATTAACTGTGACAAATTAACGATGGTAAATAGCGGGCTGTCCAACGACACCTTGTCACCCGCCTGCACATGTCGTTTACTAATAATGCCATCGATGGGGGATTTTACTTCGGTATCGGCTAGCGCTAATTGCGCGACCTGGCGCTGCGCCAAAGCGGACTTCAAACTAGCTTGGGCCAGCTCTACACTGTTATTCGTTACATCAAAGGCGTTTTGCGAAATGTAGTTTTGCTTGAGCAGACTTTCATTCGATTTGCGATTTTTGTTCGCCATTCCTAACTTGGCCTGTGCCTCATCGACACTGGCCTCTTGCGCGGTCAAACGTGCACGTAAATCAGCAGCATCAAATCGCGTCAGTATCTGTCCCTTAGTCACCGCCATCCCTTCCTGGACTAAGGTCTCACGTACTTCAGCACCCACTTTTGCACGCACAGTAACCTGACTAAACGGAACCAGCGATCCAGAAATCGCCAGACTTGTATTCAAATCACGTACTTCAGACTTGAGCACGTCGATCGCTGCCAATTCAAAGACCATACTGGTTTTATTTTCTTTTTCCACATTCGCTTTAGCTTCTGCGTTCGATTTTTTTGCGTAGACTAAATAGCCTGCAGCAGCGATGGTGATTGCCAGCAAACCGAACAAGGGCAAGCGCCAGCGGCGCAGAAAGGAAGAGGCAGGAACACGGCCAGTTGTAGTCATAATTTTCTTTGTAATGGGTGATGGCAGCATCGAAGACAGTTACGATATATTTTGCCTAAAAGCAGCAGCAAATTCTGAATTTTTATTTTGGGATTTTTCTTTTGCAGGCTAAGACCTAAGGAATGAGAAAAAGTTCTCAAAACAGCATCTTTTACTACTTTAATTCAATTTACACGAAACTGCACTACGATGCGCTAAATGACTAGGGAGAGGCTGTGCTCTCCCTGTATGCTGCCAAAAGCAACTTTAATTACTAAGGCTTAATTACAAAAGCTTAATTACTAAGGCTTAATTTCTAGAACTCAAATTGAAACCATGTTGGTTTTTATACGCTGATCTAAAGAAAATTTTCCTGGGCCGACCATCATCAAAACCAATAATAAAAGGCCCCAATAAAAATGATCATTAATAGCGGCAGGACATTCAAATTGCCATAACTGAGGATAGGAAATCACTGCCATCGCGTTGACGGCAAACAAGCCCAAGGCAGCAGGTCGAGAAAACACGCCAATTATCAGCAAGAGCGGAAAAAATAGCTCGCCTCCGGCCCCCATTACCGCTGCCAACTCTGGCGACAAAAACGGCACCATGTATTCTTCACGAAACAAAGAAAGAGTCAATTCCCAGTCTCCTAGCTTGATCCAGCCAGCCTTCAGAAACTGCCATGCCACAAAAATACGCAGTACCAAGGCTAATACCGAAACACCCCACTGCTCCAGAAAGCAATCAAAGCGCAGGCTTAAACGATGTAGCTGCAAAAAGTAGTTCATAGTATTTCCCAAGTTTATTGTTGACTACTTTGAGTCGAGACAGCAGGCTTTTACTTACTATTTTTATGCGATTATTTAGTTAGCCTACACAGAATAAGCTGAAAATGCGCCTGCAGAAAACCACAGATTGAGCTGAGTCGCAATATCGAACTGTGCGTCCTGCTCCATTGCTACTTCAAGAGCGGCTTCTACGGTCTTTCCCTGCGCCAGTGCCTGCAATGCAAGGTAGGCCGCGCAATCAAGAGCATGCACCTGAACTTGCCACTCTTTGCGCGTAATCAGTGCAAAATTATTGACATTCAAATCCGCTGGCAAGCCTTGTTCCTGCTCAGACTGATGCGCCAGCCAAACCTCGGCACTAGCAGTAGCAGATTGATGCAATTGAGTTGCTGGATGCAGACGAAGAGTGGCGCTTTGCAAATCTTCCCCGGCAGCGGACAGTAGCCCTGCCAGGCTCAGCATATCGGCATCCGCGGCATAATAGGCGCGGTGCACCTGCCACTCCAAAGCGGCAACATCGGCAAAATACGGATAGTCTGAGGTCATACTGGCGCTGCGTAAAAAACGCGACAGATCGGCTCCAAAATAATTCAAATCGCCGCAATCTGAGGGGAAGGCAAATCCGTAGGCGTGCGCCATTTGTTCAAAAAACTCCAGCCCTACCAATTGCTGTAGCACCGGGTAAGCATTCGCCAGCGCTTGATTCCAAATCGCATACAAATTACCGCGATAAAAAGCCAATCGCCCTTCTCGTAATGATAATTCTGTGGAAAATAGCGGTAACGCCGCTTGTGTATTCGCGACATCCAATAAAGCGCCGGCAAACACTAACTGACTATTTTCTAAGTCTGACATGTCATGCTTTGTCATGCGAAGCTCGTTCTTTGGCACGACACTTCTCTGCCTTGTTGGCCTCGGCAAGTAAAACATCAAGTGCCGGGATATCGGTATCCCATTCGATTAAGGTCGGAATTTCCGGACCGAACAAACTGCAAGCCTGTTGATACAAGTCCCAAA
The DNA here is from genome assembly GCF_049340485.1 of Undibacterium sp. Ren11W. Classification (NCBI taxonomy): domain Bacteria; kingdom Pseudomonadati; phylum Pseudomonadota; class Betaproteobacteria; order Burkholderiales; family Oxalobacteraceae; genus Undibacterium; species Undibacterium sp. Ren11W. The sequence continues at coordinate 38,253 of NZ_JBMPPB010000004.1, read as the reverse complement.
CGGGAGCCGCAATTTGACTGCCATGATGGTCCACCACGCACTCTGGCGTCAGCAAATGACCCGCCAGATGAATTTCGCCTATGCTGCTAGCCGGAAGCTGGGTAAAACACAGCAAGGCGGCATGCGCATCCTCAGCATGATTACATTGATTGACATACAAATTATTCACGTCCAGCAAAATACCGCAGCCGGTTTTTTTAGCTAATTGAACCAGAAATTCAGACTCTGAAAATTCATCTCCAGCAAACCTCAGATAAGTTGAGACATTTTCAATTAACACCTGTCGCTTCAGCGTCTCTTGCAGCTGGGTCACCCTGCTAGCCAACAAATCAAAGGCTTCGTTCGTCAAAGGCATAGGGAGTAAATCGTTCAACTGACGGCCAGCAATGCTGCCCCAGCACAGATGCTCAGACACTAAGCCGGGCTCTAGTCTTTGCACCAGACCTTGCAGTTTTTCAACATGTTGTGATGAATAGCCTCGTTGAGAACCGAGACCAAGGCCGACCCCATGCAAACTGATGGGGTAGTCGCGACGCAGTTGCTGCAAGACATGCAGATCATAACCACCATCGCCAAAATAATTTTCTGTATGCACCTCTAACCAGTCTATCGCGACTGGTGCGCTCAGAAAATCACGGTAATGCTGACTACGCAAACCAACTCCGTTACCCGACAAGGCAGTGGAGGGTTTGCGTAACTTATCTGTAGAAATGGAAATATCCACAAATAATGCCCGTCGCTATAAAACTTAAGCTTTAGGCGCTTCGAGCTTACCGCCCATTTTTTCGCAAGTACCGGCAGGCACTTTTTTCCATTCATTCGCATCCAAATCTTTTTTACCCTGGCCCGCGCATGAGTGTGTACCGTTTTTTGTCGCGCAGTCATTTTGACCAGCTTTGGCGACACCATAACATTTTTCAGTTTTTGCGCCATCAGCGGCCATTGCCATTGAGGATCCCATCAAACCAGCCAATGCCACTGCGATCAATGCTTTGTTACTCATGTCCATCTCCTTGAAATTAAAAAAAAATATGGCCCGATTAGCGAGCCTATCAATACGACTACAGGGAATAGTCGTTCAAAGCGGAACTACCTTACATTTATTTTCAAACATTTTCAAAATTTTTTGCTTTTTATAAAATTATTGAAAATCAAGCGTGGAGACTTTAACATGGAATTGTCTGCGCTTTAAAAAGCTGAAATGGTGTATGCTCCTTGCCCCAAGATCTACAAACCCAAAACGGACATCCTATGCAACAAGTTTCATTTACCCTAGACGGCGAATACGTAGAACTCAACCAACTTTTGAAACTGGCGGGTTTGTGCGACAGCGGTGGTGCTGGCAAGATGCTGGTCGCCAAGGGCGTCGTTAAGGTAGATGGCAAACTAGAACTGCGCAAAACCGCCAAGATTCGGCATGGTCAGCTAGTGACTTTAGGCGACGTCGCGATCAAGGTGCAGGCTGCCTGATCGGTTGCGCCTATGCCGCTACGCAGCTATGCCGTCGGTTTCACTCGTCACGCTCAGCATAAAGCGCGCCAGCATATTATCCATGGTATCGACATGGTGCTCGAACCAGTGTGGCAGCTCTTCAGCCAATCTTGCGCCTAGTTCAGTATCACCGGCGGCGATACTACGGCGCACTTCTTGCATCAGTTCAAGTACAGCATCGTGCTCTTTTTGATGGCAACCTAGAGGCGGGAAGCTGTGCTCACGCATCCAGAGGTTTTCTTGTTCAAAATGCTGCTCGGTATGTGCGATCAAGGCATCTAAGCTTTGCAGAAAACTCTCATTATCAGGATGGGCAACAGCTAGCGCAGCACATAGACTGACAAATTCCTTATGCGTTTCATCCATAGGTTCAAATTTCGAGACCAGTCGATCCGACCATCCCCACACTGCTGCTGTCATAGCTTTCCTTTTTGCAGAATTATTTACTAGCCCGAATTATCCACCATTGGCGCTGGCACGGTGCGGTCCAGGCAGATTTTAATCCTAACTTATGAGCCCCCGCTATGCTCCAGACAAAAAAATAGCGCTACCTAAGGCAGCGCTATTTTTCTTGAAAACTAATTGAATCAGAACGATTCAAGCAGTCGTATTGATATTTTGCCCGAGATGCGCAGGTAGATTCGGTAGCGAAGGGGCTTGCGGGATCGCTTCTATCAGAGCGGTGGCGCTTTCGGTACCAAAATCGATGGCTTTTTTCAGAACCGCCAGACTCACTGCTTGGCTGGTACCCACATCTGCCAAGGTTGATGCTACATTTGCAATACCGTTAACGTCCATCACAATTCCCCTTATCTTCTAACTATCTAACTACTTAGGGTAACGGCAGACAGCACTGCATACTTTAGGTTTATTTATGCGCGGATCGCAAATAAATTCTTTTGCATAGCCTCGCTCAGCCACTCCAGCACCGTCCCTGGCTGATTCAAGTCTAGCCAAATCAAGCCTGGCGGCAAGTCGTCTGGAGCCGCCACATCGGAGGCAACGGCGACGATATGACTGTCTTCACGGAAAATGGCTGGCTTGCCTATTGATGGTCGATGAATCTCGAGTTTGGCGATAGGCTCCCACTTAAAACCTTCTACCAGGATCAGATCGGAGGGTGCCAGACGGCATAACAACTCGGACAAAGTTGGCTCAGGAGCATCGCGCAACTCATGCACCAGGGCGTAACGATACGGCGATGCCAATAAGATTTCGGCGGCCCCTGCGCGCCTGAGTCTAGCGCTGTCTTTGTGTGCTGGTTCTAGAATAATATCGTGATGACTGTGCTTGAGCACGTTCACGCGTTTGCCTTGCGCCGCTAGTTGCGAGACCAGATATTCAAGCAAGGTGGTCTTACCACTGCCGGACCAACCCACCACGCCCAGCAATTGCGTTCCGCGTTCCATATTTCACCATCAAAAAGCACATAATCAGGGGAGTATAACTAAAAACCACCCCGTTCGCGCACATCCTGATTGCGTACTCCCACTATACCCCTATGAGTATAGTGGGGATTCCAAGAGCCGCGCCTGCGCTTAACCGCTATTCCTTAAACCAGCAGCAATTCCATTGATAGACAAATGGATACCGCGCCGCACGCGCTCATCCGGGTCACCCTGACGATAGCGTTGCAGCAACTCCACCTGCACGTGATTCAACGGTGACAGATAAGGGAAGCGGTTGCTGATAGAACGTTTCAGCAGTGGGTTAGCCGCCAATAATTCGTCCTGGCCGGAAATGAGCTTCAACACCTCGATCGTGGCCGCGTGTTCGGCCTGCAATCTAGGGAAGATGCTGTCGCGCAAAGCCTGATCCTTGACCAGTTGTGCATAGCGGCTGGCGATCCCGATATCGCTCTTGGCCAACACCATTTCCATATTCGACAACACGGTAGAAAAGAAGGACCAGTCCTTGAACATGGATTGTAAAATCTGCAAGCCATCCTCGGGATGCGCCTTCAGATAGCTTTGTACTGCAGTACCGAAGCCGAACCAACCCGGTAGCATCAGACGGCATTGCGACCAGCTAAATACCCAGGGAATCGCGCGCAGATCTTCGATCGCGGTGGATTTTTTGCGTGAGGCCGGACGGCTACCGATATTGAGACCGGCGATTTCTGAAATCACAGTCGATTCCCAGAAATACTGCTCGAAACCCTCGGTCTCGTAGACCAGATGACGATAGGCGCGGAAGGCGTGATCAGACAATTCTTCCATTGCCGATAAAAATTCCGGCTTTGGCGGCGCTTCGGTATGCGAGAGCAAACTCGCTTCCATGGTGGCGGCCGCCAACACTTCCAAATTGCGCCGACCGACTTCGGGATTGCCGTATTTGGCAGTGATCACTTCGCCCTGCTCGGTCAGACGAATTTGTCCCTGCACGGCACCGGCCGGTTGCGCCAGTATCGCCTGAAAACTCGGTCCGCCGCCACGACCGACAGAACCGCCACGGCCATGAAACAGACGCAAACGTAGCTGATGCTTTTCAAATACTTTGACCAAATCGAGTTCAGCTTTAAATAGCTCCCAGCCCGAGGTCAGGAAGCCGCCGTCTTTATTGCTATCGGAGTAACCGAGCATAACTTCTTGCGCCATGCCGCGGCTGACCAGCAGGCGCGCATACGCCGGGATCGCGAACAAGCGGTCCATAGACGGGGCGCTATTTTGTAAATCGCCAATAGTCTCAAACAGCGGGATAATGTTGACGTCGAGACGTGCCTGATCAGGATGTAGCATGCCCGATTCTTTCAGCAACAAAGCCAGCTCCAGCATGTCGGAAACGCCATCGGTTTTGGAGATGATGCAGTTAGGTACTGCGCCCATGCCATAACGCTGCTTGGCAGTACAGGCGGCGCGGTAAATCGCCAGCTCAGACTGGGTTTCTTCGGAATAGCTCAAATACGGTGATGCCAGCGGGCGCGATGAACTGATTTCAGCGATCAGAACGGCAATCCGCCCTTCTTCATCTAGCTCCAGATAACGCATCTCCGGGTTTGCTGCTTGTAAGAGTTCAGCCACCACGCGCTCATGCACATCAGAATTCTGACGCAGATCCAGCGGTGCCAGATAAAAGCCAAACACGCTGACGGCGCGCCGCAAATGGCGCAGACGTCCACGCGCCAGACCGGCTGAGCCGTTGGCGAGCAAAGAGGCGTGCACAATATCAAGGTCAGTCGCAAGCTCTTCTGCATTGGCATAAGCCTGCGCTGCGCCACTGGCGGGTATGGCTGGAGTGAGTCCTAACAATTGCAGGTAAGTGCTAGCCAGACGCGCATACATGCCGCTGATCGCCAGGCGATACGGCTCGTCTGAACGGTGTGGCGAATGATCGGGCGAACGCTCCGCCAGCGTTTGTAAATCCGGCGAAACCTTGACTAGCAAAGTCGCCATCGACAGTTGCGAACCCAGCGTATGCAACTCATCGAGATAAAATTTGAGCGCGCGCGTTGCTTGCATCGCCAGGGTCTTTTCCAGCACTTCCGCGGTAACAAAAGGATTACCGTCACGGTCGCCACCTATCCAGCTCCCCATCTTCATGAAGCTAGGCAGCTCTACCGGTGCATGCGCCGCATCTTTGCTGGCCAACAAATCTTCCAGACCGGCGTACAACTGCGGTAGTTCGCGCAAGAAAGTGTAATCATAAAAACTCAGGCCGTTTTCTACCTCATCGAGCACCGAGAGTTTAGAGGTGCGCAGCATGCGGGTCTGCCACAAAGTCAGGATGGCACGCCCTACCGCCTCTTCATTGGCACTAGACTCTTCCGGCGTCAGTTGCATACGATCGCGCTCATCGAGCAGGCGGGTAATCGCCATCTGGCAATTGAGTATGCTCTTGCGCTGCACTTCGGTAGGATGGGCAGTCAGTACCGGGCTCACTTCGGCAGTTTGGAAAAACTCTTGTAGTTGCGCGGTGCTGTGGCCATTTTCATACAGCGCCTCGATGGTGTGTGCCAGGCTGCCACGACGGGCAGCGGAACCGGCGATTAGATGGGCCCGGGTACGGCGCACATGATGCTGATCTTCGGCCAGATTCACCAGATGCGAAAAATAGCTAAAGGCGCGTATCACCTGGGTGGTCTGATCATTGGTCAGACTGTCGAGCGTGCTTTCCAGTTCGCTGCGCGCAGCCGGATCGGCATCGCGCCTAAAGCGTATCGAATTTTGTCTAACGGTTTCGATTAATTCAAAAATTTCGTCGCCATGCTGATTGCGCACGGTGTCACCCAGTATCCGTCCAAGGCGGCGGATATCTTCGCGCAGGCTGTGGTCTTTGTCGTCTTCAGAGAGATCAACTTTGGTATAGAGATGAGTATTCATACTTGAGGAGTTTACGGTACTGAAAAAAACATGGGATGAAAAATTTTATCTGGAAGCTGAATCCTGTTGCGTCGCAGTATCGCAGTAACTCCGCAACTCAGCTTCCAGACTAAGCGATCAGCTTGACGCCTTGCTTACAAATTTCACTCTGGCTGTCTGGCGTGCGTAGTTTTATCGCGACGCCGTATCGCTTGCAACAAACCGCGGGTAGAACTGTCGTAATCTTCCTTGACCGCCTCTGGATCGAGACTGATCAATTGCTGCGCCAGTGATTTGCCCAGTTCTACGCCCCACTGATCGAAGGCATTGATGTCCCAGATCACGGATTGCACGAACACTTTATGCTCATACAGAGCGATCATGGCACCGAGCGAACGTGGCGTCAGAGAATCGAGTAACAAGGTCGAGGTTGGGCGATTGCCTTCAAACACCCGCGGTGCCAACATTTTTTCCGGTAATTCGCCGAGCTCAGCTTTGACTTCTTGCATGCTCTTACCCAAAGCCATAGCCTTTGACTGGGCAAAGCAATTGGCCAGCAAGGCCTTGTTATGCCCCGGCAAACCGGCATCGTCTTCGGCCACCACAATAAAATCGGTAGGGATAATCGTCGCACCTTGATGCAGTAACTGGAAATAGGCATGCTGACCATTAGTACCGGCCTCGCCAAACAAAATCGGCGAAGTGGTGTAGTCAACACGCTGACCTTCACGCGTGACCGACTTGCCGTTACTTTCCATCTCCAGCTGTTGCAGATAGGCCGGCACGCGCGTCATGCGCTGGTGGTAAGGCGCAATCGACAAGGCTTGCAGGCCAAGGAAGTTGATATTCCAAACCCCGATCAAGGCCATCAGTACTGGCAGATTTTGCTCTAACGGCGCTTGCGCGAAATGCAGATCCATCTCGTGCGCACCGGCCAGCATTTCTTCGAATTTATCCATGCCTACATACAGGGCAATCGAGAGCCCGATCGCGCTCCACATCGAGTAGCGCCCACCAGCCCAGTTCCAGAATGGGAACACGTTTTCGGGCGCGATACCAAATTCGGCCGCGGCTTCTACATTGGTGCTGAGCGCCACAAAATGCTGACGGATCTGCCCGGCCGGACAGCCATGCGCCAGCATCCACTCGCGTGCGGTGCGTGCGTTGGTCAGCGTCTCCATGGTGACGAAAGTTTTCGATGCCACCACAAACAAGGTTGTCTCAGGATCTGCATTGGCGAGCGCGTCTGCCACGTGGCGACCATCGACATTCGAGACGAAATGCAGGGACAGATTTTTTTGCGACCAGGGCGCTAAGGCGATGCACGCCATTTGCGGTCCCAGATCGGAGCCGCCAATACCGATATTGACGATAGTGCGGATAGGTTTGCCGGTATAGCCCAACCAGCGCCCTTCGCGTACCGCATCGCTAAAGCTACGCATCTGCGCCAAGACTTTATGCACATCAGCGGCGATGTTTTCGCCATTCAGCTTAAACGTTTCGCCTCGGGGTAAACGCAAGACGGTATGCAAGACCGCGCGATTTTCAGTGTGATTAATGGCTTCGCCGCGCAACATGGCATCGCGCCGCGACTCGACTTCTTGCTGTCTGGCCAGCGCCAGCAAATTGAGCTTGGCGGTGGTATCAATTCTTTGTTTCGAGTAATCGAGCAACATGCCACACGCAGACGCCGAGAAATGCGTAAAGCGCTGCGAATCGGCTTGAAACAAGTCCTTCAGGCTAGGCATATTGTTGGCGCGTTGCTGCAACAGGCACCATAAAGGAGTACGGGAAACAGAAATTGCCATGATGTCTTTATGCTTAAATAAATTAACTGGAGAATTACCTGAAAATGCGCTAGTTACTGTGAGTTTTAGGGGAGTATCACTCATCAATGCTAGCTTGCGCATATACTGATTGCGCAAAACTAGCATCATTTGCCATACCCTCCCCTAGTATCTTATTTTGCCGCAGCTGCAGCCTGAGCCGCCAGATGACCAATCGCGGTCCAGTCCTTAGCCGCGATCAAGCTAGCCGGACACATCCACGAGCCGCCGACGCACAGGATATTCGCCTGTTGCAATAATTGCGGCATAGACTCCAGCGTCACGCCGCCAGTCAGACAAAAACGCACGTCGGGAAATGGCCCACCCAAGGCTTTGGCCAACTTAATCCCGCCGACTATGTCAGACGGAAACAGTTTGACGACATCAAAACCATGCTCCAAAGCCAGCATCAAATCGCTGGCACTAGCGACACCGGGAAAATACGGTAAGTCAGACTCAGCCGCCGCTTTTGCCAACAACGGAGTGATGCCCGGGCTAATACCGAAAGCCGCGCCGGCTTCTTTGACTGCAGCTAGCTGAGCTGCCGTCAAGATGGTGCCCGCCCCTACCGTCACTGTCGGACATGCCTTGACCACTTCACGCAATACATTCATGGCGTTAGGGGTGCGCAAGGTAATCTCTACCGCTGGCAATCCATGCTCGGCCAGCGTCGTCACGCAACGTATCGCCTGCTCTACATCATCAGTGACCAAGATCGGTAACACGCGTAGTTGGGCTAATTGGGCAATGATGCTAGTTTTGGTAGGACTCATAGTGTTCTCTTATCTAAAATGTGGGTGCTGTGCACCACAGTACAAAGCAAAATCAATCTTTTTAATCAATTAATCAATAAATAAAGTCGAAGCACCCTTCTCTGGTGCCGTCACGACCCGGCGTTGCGCCACAAATAAATCGCGGCCATAACCATGCGCGGCATCTTCTGTCATCTTGCGTGCTGGCCGGCTCATCCACTCCTGCTCGGACACCATGGCAAGCAACTCGCCGGTATGCACATTGAGTTCTATGATGTCACCATCCTGCACCTTACCCAGATGACCGCCCTGCGCAACTTCTGGACTGACATGCAGTGCCGCCGGCACTTTGCCGGAAGCGCCCGACATACGACCATCGGTCACCAGCGCAACTTTATAGCCAGCCGACATCAGGCTACCCAAGACAGGCGTAAAGTGATGCAGTTCGGGCATGCCATTGGCTTGCGGGCCCTGGAAAATCACGACGGCGACAAAATCCATATTCAATTGCCCGGCCTTGTAAGCATTTACCAGAGCGTCTTGCGAATCAAACACTTTGGCCGGAGCGCGGACTATCCACGCCTCTTCCGGCACGGCAGACGCTTTGACGATGGCGCGTCCCAAATTACCTTGCAGCAGACGCAAACCGCCAGTAGTAGCAAACGGATCATTCACATTACGTACCACGCTGGTATCGGTAGACAATGCCGGCAGCGCTTGCCATATGACTTTCTCACCCTCCAACACCGGCTTGGTGGTATGTGAATTTAAGCCCTGGTCACCAAACACCGTCATCACATCGGCGTGCATCAAACCGGCCGAGAGTAATTCGCGGATCACAAAAGTGGGGCCGCCAGCATCTTCAAACGCATTCACATCGGCTGTGCCATTTGGATACACGCGGGTCAGCAGCGGTATCACCGACGAGAGTTCATCGAAATCAGCCCAGTCGATCAGAATACCGGCAGCGCGCGCTACCGCGATCCAATGGATAGTGTGATTAGTCGAGCCACCAGTGGCCAACAAAGCGATGACGGCATTGACGATACATTTTTCATCGACTAGTTGGCCAATAGGACGGTAGTTGCCACTCTGTTCGGTCAACTGCAACACGCGCTCTACCGCCGTATCGGTCAAGGCTGCACGTAAAGGATCGGCCGGATGAACGAAAGCGGCGCCCGGCATATGTAAGCCCATCGCTTCTAACAACATCTGGTTACTATTGGCGGTGCCGTAAAAAGTACAGGTACCGGCACTGTGATAGGCCGCACTTTCGGCCGCCAGCAATTCTTCTTTGCTGGCCTTGCCTTGTGCATAGCGCTCACGCACCGCAGCTTTTTCTTTATTCGACAAACCTGAGCCCATAGGTCCGGCTGGCACGAAAATAGTTGGTAAATGGCCAAACGCTAAAGCGCCTATCAACAGGCCAGGAACGATTTTGTCGCAAATCCCCAGGCATAAGGTGGCATCGAAAGCATCGTGCGAGAGCGCGACTGCAGTCGCCTGGGCAATCACGTCGCGTGAAAACAGCGACAACTCCATGCCAGGGCGTCCTTGAGTGACACCGTCGCACATGGCAGGTACACCGCCCGCTACTTGAGCGGTAGCATTAAAGCGTAGCGCCGTTTGCTTAATTTGGTCCGGATAAGTGGCGTAAGGCTGATGCGCCGACAACATATCGTTATACGAAGTGACGATGCCTATATTGGATTTCTGCGCTTGATTGAGCCAGATTTTAGCCTTGGAATCGGCGGCTGCATTGGCATGCGCCTGATTCGCACAGGACAGACTGGCGCGACGCGGGCCACGGCCACGCATTTGCTCTAAACGCAGCAAATAATCGGTGCGCAAAGCCTTACTGCGCTCAATAATGCGTTGCGTCACGCGCTCCAATACGGGGTGGAGTGCAGGATTTACGCCGGGCTGCTTGGGTGTGCTCATGAGGGGCTCGCTTTACGCTTTATTCAGATGATGAAAGATAGCATAAAATCAGATTTTCTGTAACAAACTTTCAGAAATAAGCTTAACAGCGACAAATTCATCAAAAACACACAAATAACTCGTAACGAAACTACATTTCTGTTTGAAATATGCCATAATTCAGACACATATTTAGGACTTGCGCAAAAATTTCCCCGCCAGGCTTAGCGCCGACGACGTACTTTTGTACACTGAGTACGATAGAGCGGATACCAGGACACTGGGGTGATTTTTCGCAAGTAATAACAATTTCAGAACCAGAACAAACCGGAGTCAGCATGACCACATTTGTATTGTTTGGCGGCACTGGCGATCTCGCCAAACGCAAAATCATCCCTGCTTTATATAGTGCGTATGTCAATGGTCGGCTAGCTGCCAGTTTTAGTTTTATCGGTGCGGCACGTGAAGCGCTGAGTAATGAAGAGTTCTGCGGGCGCGTGGCAGCCAGCATCGAGGCTTACGCCAACAAAGACGCCGATCACAGCGCCGAAAAAATGGCGGCCTTTCTGGCACTAACAACTTATTCCAAGATCGATGCGCATGAAGCCGGCGATTTTGAACAGCTAAAACAGAGCATTCATACTTCCGACGCCAACCCGACACTGTTTTACCTCGCCACTGGCCCAGACATTTTCATCCCGGTGGTTGAGCAACTCTCTAAGCATGGCCTGGTCGAGGGCAATGCCCGCGTAGTGGTTGAAAAACCGTTGGGGCGCGATGCCCAGTCGGCCAAAGAGATTAATCAATCGCTACGCACTTATCTCAACGAAAATCAGATTTACCGTATCGATCACTATCTGGGTAAAGAGATGGTGCAAAACTTGTTGGCCTTGCGCTTTGCCAATTCGTTTTTAGAGCCGCTATGGAATCGCAAGTGGATACAGGACGTACAGATTTCGATTTCCGAACAAGTCGGGGTAGAGTCACGCGGCGATTTTTACGATCGCACTGGCGCGCTGCGCGATATGGTGCAAAACCATTTATTACAGCTGGTCTCTATCGTTGCCATGGAGCCGCCGGTGAACGCCAACCCCGATGCGATCCGCGATGAAAAAGTCAAGGTATTGCGCGCCCTACATAAATTTACGCCGGAAGAAGTGAGTAAAAAAACCGTTCGCGGCCAATATCGTGCCGGCGCCGTCGATGGCAAACCGGTCATTGGTTATCAAGCTGAACCGGGTGTGCCGACCGCCTCGCGCAACGAAACCTTCGTCGCGATCCGTGCCGAGATCGACAACTGGCGCTGGGCTGGCGTACCGTTTTATCTACGTACCGGTAAACGTATGGCGAGCCGCTGCGCTGAGATTACCATCAACTTTAAGCCGATACCGTATTCCATTTTTGGCAAATCGCAAGGACCTTTGCGCTCGAATCGTCTGGTGATCTCGCTGCAACCGGAAGAAAGCGTGCAGCTTTTCATGAAGGCGAAAGAACCGGGCGAAGGGATACGGCTGTCGGATGTGGCACTCAATCTCGATTTCGCCGAGGCCTCGAATTTACGCCGGGTTGAATCGTATGAACGCCTGCTGTTAGACGCCATGCATGGCGATCTGACCCTGTTTGTACGTGACGATGAACTCAGTGCCGCCTGGGCCTGGATCGACCCTATTATGAGCGCCTGGCAGAACGACAGCGAAGGTTTGAAATCTTACATCGCCGGCAGCTGGGGCCCGGCCGCATCTAGCTACCTGCTAGCGCAACATGGTGCCGCCTGGGGCGAAGAATATGTGGAAGCCTAAGCACAAATGAATCATATGAAATTCAACTCCTACGCAGACTTTTCTGAACTCAGCGCCGCATTGCTGGCCGAGTGGATAGCTGAAATCGATCACGCAGCAGCGGCGCGGCTTCCAGCCTATTTTGCCCTGGCAGGCGGCTCCACGCCTGCGCCTTTGTATCGCCAGTTAGATAGCATGCTGGCTGCCCGCGACATCTGCAACCTGCATCTGGTGGCGACCGATGAGCGCTGGGTGGCCGACAGCGATGCGCAAAGCAATGAGGGCTTATTCAAGCAATGCATGCCACTCTCGTACGGCAAACAATGGCAGTTGGTGTCACTGAAAAATACGGCGCGTACGCCTGAAGTGGCGGTCGAAGCGATCAGCGAACACCTGCATCAGCAAATTCCGCAGCGCTTTAATGCCGTCTTGCTGGGCATGGGTACCGACGGTCATATCGCTTCGCTGTTCCCCGGGGCTCCGACTCAACACGACCAGCTGGACTGTCTGGCGGCATTGCACCCGCAGACCAGGCAAAGTCGTATCTCGTTATCGCTACCGCGTCTGCTAGCGAGTAAAAAAATCTGGCTGCTCATCACTGGTGCAGAAAAACGTCAATTACTGGAGCATGCCGCCCAGTCTAGTTTGCCCATTTCTAGCTTACTCGCCGAGCCAGGCTGTAACATAGAGGTCTTTTGGTGTCCCTGAATTTTTATCTATTCAGATCGTGCCCTCAAACTGTTTTTTAGACGTCTCCTTTTACAGCTTAAATGCCCAAGAAACATGGTAAATGCTCTCCACGCAAGCAAGCCCTCTAAACCTACTCCTTCTGAAAAAGGATTGCTGGCAAGGATACGTACCGCCAGTACCGCGCTAAGTCGCGCCGAGCGTCAGGTTGCCGAATTTTTACTGCAAAAACCGCATAATGCGCTGGAGATGTCGATACGGGTGCTAGCGCAAGCCTGCGACGTCAGCGAACCGACGGTCGCACGATTTTCGCAATCGATGGGTTTTGATGGTTTTAAAACTTTTAAGATGGCCTTTGCCAAAAGCCTGGCGACCGGCATTCCTTACCTGCATCTGGACGTTAACCAGGCCGATCACGTCAGAGACGTCCTGCCCAAGGTGTTCGACCGTACTATCGCGGCACTGATGGAGGCACGCAATTCCGCCAACCCGACCAGCTTTGAAGCAGCCGTCCATCTTTTGGCCCGCGCCAGACGCATAGAATGCTATGGCCTAGGTTACTCTGGTGCGCTAGCCGTCGACGCACAGTTAAAATTTTTCCGTTTTGGTATTCCGACCACGGTATTTTGCGATGGTCACTTGCAGGCGCAATCGGCATCCCTGCTCAATAGCGATTGTCTGGTGGTGGCATTCTCACGCACCGGCCGCACCCGCGACCTGATACGCAGCGTACAGCTGGCGAAAAATGCCGGTGCCAAAATTTTAGTGCTGTGCGCCAGCGGCGGCCCACTGGCCGATCTGGCCGATGTCCACCTGAGCGTCGACGTGGAAGAAGATCCGGATATTTACACACCGATGACATCGCGTCTGGCACATCTGACCTATATCGATGCGCTAGCTGTTGCGGTCACTTTATTGCGCGGCCCGGCGGCCATCGATATGCTGGAACGCGCCAAAAACAGCATTAGCGAAAAAAAACTAGATTCGAAACTGGAATAAATTTTTATTCAAACTACCTATTCTCATCTCACAGTTTTCTTTTAGTCAACGCGACCACTCTGGCTGACTGACTGACTGCCAGGCAGTGCCAAGTAAGAAAAAATTCAGTTTCTGCACACCTTGTCGCACAATTCCAGCGTAATTTCTGGCAAGCTAAGCATTCAGGATCTCTTACACCACATCGAGTACAGGAGTATCACGGATGAATATCATTAGCCTTCAACAAGTTACAGAAAAAGTCAAAGACTTACCAAGTCTTCCGGCCATCGTCATGGAGCTATTAAATGATATCGACAACGAAGAACTTGATATCCATTTACTCGCCCAGAAAGTGACGAATGATCTGGCGCTGACCGCGACCACTTTACGCTACGCCAATTCGGCGTATTACTCGACCATGATTAAGGTCACTACAATCCAGCAGGCAATCTCATTAATGGGCTTGGCCACTGTCAAAAAAATTATCATGATGGCGGCCTTAAGCGGCTGTTTTCCTGAAAATAACTGCAAAGGTTTTGATCACAAAGCGTTCTGGCGCCATTCGATCGCGGTAGCAATCGCTGCCAGGTTGTTAGCCAAACGACTCAATCTCAATGTCGATGCCGCCTATACCGCAGGCCTCTTACATGACTTGGGTGCCTTGGTATTAGTCACCCAATATCCCCGCCAGTACGAAGCGAGCATCGCTTACCGGCATCAACATCAGATCAGCCAATTCGAAGCCGAGCGTCAGGTCTTGGGCATAGATCATGCTGCGGTGGGCTTGAGTCTGGCAAACCTGTGGAATTTTTCTGAAGTGATGAAGAATGCGATTGCTGGTCACCATCAGCCGGATACTCCTGGCTTAGGGTTCTTGGCAACCGTCATCCATGTAGCGGACGGTATTGCCCATGCCATAGGCGTCAGCAGTACGCCGGATAGCCAGGTGACAGAAGTATCGGGGCAGTCGTGGGAGAGTTTGGATCTGGATCAGACCGTGCTACAAGAGTTAATGCAAGAAACCGCGGCGGAATTAGCGCAAATTAGCCGGGAAGATTTGTAGAAAAATCTGCACTAAATTGCACTAACGTCCTCGCCATTGCCTTTGTGCCGCCACCAAATCCCATCCAAGTTGGCGACGCGCCTCCTTAGTGTTAGGTGGCGTTGTCGATTGCACTTGCTGCGACTGCGGCAACTCTTGATCCTGATGTTTAGCTGGCTGAGAATAGTGTTCCATGATTGCGCCTCTTAATGACATCCTCTATTTGCTTAACGGCTAGTTTTTATTTTTGTTGACGCTAACAAACAAGAAATTTAATCTCTGAGCTGCAAAACATGAGCGCATTCTATTCTTTGCCTTGCACCAGTAACTCGGTGATCAACACTGCCTGAATTTTTTCCGAGCGCGCGTCCTCATTGAGCTGCTGCTTCAAGGCCAATTGCGTCTCAGCGATACCTTTAGCGGAACGTAGATCGTCGGGATTCATTGCAGCGATCGTCCTCTGAAAACTATTCTCCAACTCTTTTTTATGCTGTTTCAACCAGTCGGCATCTTCCATGTCTATCTGTACCGAAACCTGTAACCTGGCGACGTTTCCATCCATATTGACGATAATTTGCGGGAGAGTGACGTAGTTAAGCCCACTCACATTACGAGAGCTATCCTTGTACATATAAATCAAGCCAGTGACGGCGATCAGGCCTAGCAGCACTAATCCTGCAATAGTCTGCGTGAGCCTGTCTTTTTTTTCTGGTTCGGCGGGCTTAGTGCTTTTCAATTTGACATCCATTTTTGGAGAGGGCTGCGACGCTGTTGGACTTTTTTTATTCTCAACGGGAGATTCAGTCCCTGACTTAAACACAGCTTGCGGGGCGGTAACATCGGCCTTTTGCGTCTGCTCAGCACCATCAATATTCTCGAAATCGAGTTTAGACGTCAGCAAGTCTTGTTTTGATGGCGATTTTGACATTGTCTACCTTGGGAAAATATATCCACATGGAAATAAAATAGCGATTTTACTGTACATATTTGTCCGATAGTAGCCGGTAGCCGAGATCGAGTGCCAAGCGCACGTGACCGTCGATTAAAATGCGATCAATACACCACAACGCCAGACGATTTTAGTCGCAAGCAATTTCCATTTTATGACAATAGCCAGCATTTATCCGGATATTTTGAGATTGGGCGCATTGAGCCTGACGGCGTCAAAAATATGCAAAAAGAAGGGAGAGTGGTAAATAGACGGGAAAGTACGCTGTATTGTTCTCAATGCTCTGTCCCCAGAGTCATACAGCGTCGCTAGATCAAAAGAAGCGAAAAACTAGGTTTGAATATTATTTGGATCGAACTGCTTAGGATTTTTACCTGAAATACCAGCGTAAAACTCCTGTATCACTTTCATGTCTTTATCAATATCACCGGTAGGATGAAACACCTTACCGATACCACCAGCTTTGCGTTTGAAATCCAGATAGCCAAGCGCGATAGGAACACCCGCACCAACGGCGATATAATAAAAACCTGTTTTCCAGTGCGTCACTTTGTCGCGAGTACCTTCCGGCGGCACGATCACGGTCAACTTCCGATTGTCATCGAAGGCATTCACCGTCCCTTGAACCAGATTACTGGCGCGCGCCCTATCAACTGCGATACCGCCCATCCAGCGCGAAAAACCTCCAAAAAATGGAGGAAACAAACTAGCCTTGCCCATCCAATACACGTCCAGACGCAATGCAAAGCAGATCATCAGCGTATACGGAAAATCCCAGTTGCTGGTATGCGGCGCGGCAATCAATACATATTTCAACTCGGACGGTTTCTGTCCTTCGACTTTCCAGCCACATAGTCGTAAAACGCCCATTGAAAACCAGCGCATGAGAGTATTAATAAGTGGGGTGTCAAAAATTGTATAATGCATACCGTAAGCAATTGATAATAAAAGAAAATATGGGACTTCCAATGTCACGGCATTATAGTGACGCGGCACCGGAATGAGGGAAAAATCTCACTCAATTGCTATCAAATTTCGCTATTTTTTTCTATCTATAATCAAATTACTATCGAAATGCAAAAAACGTAATTGCTACTGGCCCGTACAGGCAGTAGCCGTCTGCAGTTCTAAATTACTTCTCTATCCACTTCAATATTTGCTCCCATTGCAGCAAATCTTTTTCCACCCGCGACGGTGCCACATCCCACAAGGTCGCGCCATGCGCGGCCAGCTGTATATAGTTTTGCGTATCGCGCAAATAACCCAGGACAGGCAAGCCTAATTGCGACACGTAAAGTTCCAATTGCTCGGCGGCGCGGCTACGCGCATTGACGCGCATACCAAGTACGCCTACGTCAAATTCGCCTTCACGCTTGGCTAGTTTTTTTAAAAATTCATCGGTCGCCAAAATATCAAAGATCGAAGGCTGTAAAGGTACGATGACCTTATCGGCCAGCTTCAATACTGCATCGAGCTTGGCACCGCTAAGGCCGGCAGGTGTATCGAGCACAACATGTGTCGTGCCTTTGGGCGGCTTGGCGATATGCCCGTCTTTCAGCTCCCAGGCATGTATCGTTGGCAAATTTGCCGGACGTATAGCTAACCATGCATGCGAAGATTGCTGCACATCGGCGTCACCGAGCATCACATGATGCCCTTGCGCGGCAAAATAACCGGCCAGATTGGTCGAAAAAGTACTCTTACCTACGCCCCCTTTGGGGTTTGCAATGACGATCACAGGCATGTTTTTTCCTTTTATTAGAAGATGAAAAATATTATTGTCCGTCTGGCACCAATAAGGCCATATGCTGAGGTGTTAGATAGCACCACTCGCCCTCTTCCAAGCCTAGCGACTCCAATCTGAGTTGGCCGATTGCGGTACGGCTCAACGCCGCGCAATGGTTACCAGCAGCGGCCAGCATGCGTTTGACCTGATGATACTTACCTTGCTCCAGGATGATTTCTAATTGATTTTCACCCAGGCGACGGCAAATTTTAGCAGCAAGCGGTTCTGGTTCATCATGCAATTTCACGCCAGCCAACAAAGTCTGCACCAATTCATCGGTGATGGGCTCGGCGGTAGTCGCTACATAGATTTTCGGAATATGGCGTTTGGGTGAGGATTGCGCATGGATAAAGGGACCATCGTCCGACATCAGCAACATGCCGGTGGTATCGTGATCCAGGCGACCTACCGGCTGCACATCGCGCCAACTAAATTGCTCCGGCAGTAAGGTCAAGACACCGGGATGATGACTGGGCTTGCGTGAGCATTCAAAATTGGCAGGTTTATTCAGAACGATGTACAGATGCTCGTGATATTCCCATTCTTCATCAAAGATAGTAAAAGTCAGATCTGTGGTTTCAACGGCTGTTTTGTAAGATTTGAGCACTTCGCCGTTGACGCTGACTTCGCCATCATCAATTAGTTCTCGGCAATATTTACGTGTGCCGAAACCTTGCGATTGTAGGATGCGATCAAAAGATAATTTACTCATGGTGGGAATGGTGCAGAAGCTAAAGCGCGTATTTTACATTTTTTTTACCCCGCCACGACACCGCATCATCTGGAAACAGCGCTTACACTAAGGAATTCCAGTCTGAGTCAAAAATGAACGCAGCGCCGAATTTTTCGATCAGTAAGTCTTTACCGCTTGCGGTGTGGTTGAGACATATTAAGAGATCCAGAACAAAAACGACAACTCAGCGTAGCAATTCAAAAACAAACCATCAAACAAATTTGATTTGTCTACGCTAACCGATTATCAAGCAGTCCCGTCCGCGTCTATTTCTGGAGCTGTGACCGGCAATACCAGCACGATGCGGGTGCCGCGACCAGGCTCGCTATCGAGACGAATGGTGCCACCCAGCACGCCGGTCGTAATGTTGTAGACGATATTCATACCCAGGCCTGAACCGCCCTGACCTAGTTTAGTGGTAAAAAATGGATCAAACACGCGTTTTTGATCGGCCTCGCTGATCCCTACGCCATTATCAGAGAACACTAACTCAAGCTGTTCCTGATTCAAGAGTTTGGTGGTAAGCCGCATCTCGCCATGCTCGCGTCCGTCAAAGCCATGCGTCAGCGCATTGGTCAAAAAATTGGCGAGTATCTGTCCCAAGGGCCCGGGAAAGCTATCCATTTGTATGTTCGGACTAAGCTCCATCACCAGGGTATACGGTCCTTTTTTATACATGGGCGACAAGGTCGAGACTATTTCTTCCAGCAGAGTCTTTAAATCGAATTTCCGGCGCTGGCTACTGGCTTGATCAACCGCTACTTGTTTAAAGCTGCCGATTAAATCTCGCGCTGAGCCTAATGAGCGCATCAGTATTTCGGTACCGGCAGCGGCATGATTGAGGTATTCCTCCAGCATTGATCTGCGTAGTTTTCCTGCTGCGATTTCGCTCAACAATTCACGCGTATTATCTTGTAGTGTACTGGCGACAGTGACGCTATTACCTATTGGCGTATTGAGCTCATGCGCAACACCCGCGACCAGCGCGCCCAAAGCCGCCATTTTCTCCGAGCGTATCAGCTCATCCTGCGTGTATTTGAGCGACTCCATCGCGTTGGCGAGTTCTTGATTTGCTTGTTCAAGCTTTACGGTGCGCTGCATGACCCTGTCCTCTAATTGCAAAGTCATGTCGCGAATTTCTTTTTCTACCTGGTATTGTCTTGTGACGTCTTGAATGCAGAAAATAAACAGGTCTTCCCCCTTCATGACAAAGCTTCTGGCCGAAATCAGACAGATCAAAATCTCGCCTGCTTTGCTACGGATATGCGCCTCAAAACGATCGACCAAACCGTTTTCTCGCATTTTTTGCATGAGGTTTTGACGCTCTTGTAAATCGTGCCAAAAATTTATTTCTAAGGCGGTGCGCCCTACCGCTTCCTCGCGACTATATCCAAATTGTGTAACCCAACTATCGTTAAGTTCGACTACGCACGAGTCCTGCATTCTTATCAGGCCAAGTGGAATTGGCGAGAGCTGCACAATGTTCGAATATTTTTCCTCACTCTCGCGCAATAAATTTTCGGCCTGTACTTTGGCTTTTTCTGTGGCGATTTCCTGATCGATATTTTGTACCGACAGCAGCAGGTAAGCACCATCACCAGCTTCAAATTTAGAACCAGACACTCGACACTGAAAGATATGGCCTTGCTTATGGCGAAAGGCGATAATCATGTTATGCACTTCTCCAAATTGCTTTACTTGCTCCACCATTTTTGTTCTTTGTTCAGGTAATCCCCAAATATTTAATTCACCAGAATTACGCCCCAATGCCTCTTCGCGCGTAAATCCAGATAAGGGCTCCCAATTGCGATTGACATCGATATAGTGACCATCACTCATACGCGTGATGGTCAGGGTCGCAGGTACCAATTGAAATACCCGTGCCAGTATCGCTTCACGTTCCCGCAGATTTTTCTCGGCCCTTTTGGCACTGGTGATATCGCGTATGGTGACGATTACATGCTCGACCTGCCCAGGAATTCGTTCTGAGAAAACCGGCTCGGTCTCGAACAACAGATATTTAATTGGCGCACCTGACACGCTTATCCCGAGAACCTTATCGCGCTGCGACAATCCACTGCTAAAACTGCGCCACAGGCAGGCATCGGCATGCCCAATCGGCCTGCCGTCTTCGGTGAAAAATTGCGTCTGCTGCGCATCATATAACTGAGGTAGTTGCGCGGCATTCAGACCAAGTATGTTTAAGGCGACCGGATTGGCAAAAACAATTTCTGAAGCGCGGTTAGCAACGAGCATGCCACTGCCCATCAAATTCAAGAGCCCGCGCAATTGTTCTGGCTGATTTAACAAGTTATGAGTTTGTTCTGATACCGAATGCGTAGCGTGCGTAGAGCGATTGAGATGACGTGCGGCGCACGATGCCAACCTACGGCTGTAAAAGTAAGCAATAAGCAGCAATAGCAGCACAATAAAAACGCTGCCAGCTACCAAACTTAAAGACAAATAAAAAGTCATATGCGTCTCAAATTGAGCATGAATTGAGTGCTTACTATTCAATCACTCTGTAACTTTAGTTGAACAGCCGGACCTAAGTATTGTAATATATCAACTAGGTATTATGATTTCGTAAAACTTACCCGGCTGTAATTTTTTCATTAATTAACAATTAGACCTGGTCAGTTCTTGATTATCAGCATCGGTTCACATAAGATGAAATTCAAGAGCGCGATAATTACACAAACGGGAGAGCACTGATGAAGCAAGCAAGCTACAGTAACACGCCCAGTTTGTCCGGACGTACGAATGTCCTGCAATTTGTGCATGGACGTTTTGGCACAAGCACGTCACACCAATTTCAGTATCAGGCCGACAGCGACATTTCTAATTGTGCGACTTCCGAAAATGATGATGACACCATCGATTTTCTAGACGAAGAGAGTGCACAAGATACGCAAGCAAAACTGCAAGAACCATGGAAAATCCTGATTGCGGATGACGATAGTAGTGTGCACGATACGACCTTACTCGCATTGGCGGGCGTGCGTATCCATGACCGGCCATTAGAATTTTCGCATGCTTATTCAGCAAAAGAAGCGCATCAGGTTTTGCTAAGCAATCCTGATGTGGCGCTGATTTTACTCGACGTCGTCATGGAAACTGTGGATGCAGGTTTAAAATTAGTCGGTGTGATACGCAATGAGCTGGCACGTGAAGATCTGCGGATTATTTTACGTACAGGCCAGCCTGGCTATGCGCCAGAACAACATGTCAACAGCGAATTTGCCATCGATGGCTACACTACCAAATCTAAACTCACCCGTTCAGTGCTGATTTCCGTCCTCAACGACACGCTCACCGGCACCAGTTCCAATCCAGGCTTAGCGAATTAACTCGGCACCAGAGTCGAGCTTATTTTTACATGTAAAAAAGGGATGGCAAAAGCGCCATCCCTTTTTTTCACACCTACCGTGCACAGCCTAGCTTACGCAGTTTTGCGCTTACTCGGCATCCGCTTGATTGCCTGGTGCCGCCAGAATAAATGCCTGCAACTCCATACAATTTTGATGGATACGCATCAATTGCGGCGTTGTCGATAAATCACATTTGAATCTTTGTGCATTGTAAATCTGCGGCACCAGGCAGCAATCAGCCAGCGTCGGTGTATCGCCATAACAAAATTTTCCGCTACGTGGATCAGCCGCGATTTTTGTTTCCAAAGCACTCAGTCCAGTCATGCACCAATGCTGATACCAGGTGTTTTTTTGCTCTTCGCTGATCCCCAAAGTTCCGGTTAAATATTTCAAAACACGCAAATTACTCAGGGGATGAACATCACATGCAATCGCCAGTGCCAGCGCCCGTACATGCGCCCTGTCAGCTAGATTTTTCGGTAGTAAAGCGGATGCAGGATACTTCTCTTCCAGATATTCCATGATGGCCAGCGACTGGCTGAGCGCTAGCTCAACGCCCTCATGTTCATCAACCAGAGCTGGTACCAAGGCCTCGGGGTTGAGCGTGCGAAAACTGGCTGACAATTGTTCGCCGCCGTTTTTCACCAAATGCACAGCCTCGCTGTCATAGGCTAAGCCTTTGAGGTTTAAGGCGATACGAACCCGATATGAGGCCGAACTTCTGAAATAACCGTAAAGCTTCATGCTCGCGACTCCTGCAAATTTTTATGGATAGGCCTGCGTGAACACGAGCTCTTACAACACCGCACTGGCAGCCAGAATTTCTTCCAGACGCTGCGCGTTTGCGGTCGATGTCAATACCGGCAAACTCAAGAGGCGATAGCTAAGGATACTGGCAGCATCTTGTTCTGAGCCGCGTTTTAAAGAATTTTGCAAGACCTCTACCTGCATTTGCAAACGCTCACGCGCCAATTCTGCCGGACTATCGATACCGAAAAGTATTTCTAGCTGGAGCAGGCTGGCATCGAACTCGCTGGCGTTATTTTTTAAGGCAGCGGCAAAGGAAGTATCACCCGCAGTGAGCGCCGCAATCGCATTCTGAAAGCGGGTCTGCAATATCGCGTTTAGCTTTGCCGACAACTTGGCGTTGCCGCCGCCGACTGCCGCTTGCAAAGAGTCCCAAGCGCTTTGCAGAGTACTCAACTCGGTGCCGATGCGCGCATCCTGCGGCGTCAGCACTAGCAATTGTTCAGCTTGCTGGCATAGCGATAATTTCTTCACATTGAGTTGATGACTGAGCTGTTTTTGCTGATCCTGTAGTGTCTGGCTATGTTGTTTCAGACTCGCCAGAGCTTGCTGATAGCGCTGCTCCAAAGCCTCCTCATCAGCTCTGGGCACTGGTCCTGCGTTTCTCCAGTCGGCCGCAGTTTGCTGCAACAATTGCTTGATGTTTGACTCATTACCATCCAACTTGACGCCAGCCTGCTCCAGCACTTCACACAGTGCCAATTTGCTTGCCAGATTTTCTTTGCGTTGCGCATCGGCCTCGCCTGAGGCTTGTTTGCGCTGCGCGAACAGAGCATCGCAAGCGGCACGATATTTATCCCACAGCACTTGCTCGTCTTTACGTCGCAAAGGCACGGCCGCAGCCTGCGCCTGCCAACGTTGTTGCAAAGCTTTCAGCTGATCAGTAGTACTGCGCTGCATAGGATCGAGCGCCAATACTTCGGCAATCAGGCCTTCGCGCGCCAGCACTTCTTCGGCTCTGCGTTGATCCAGAGCCTGTTGCACACCCTGCACGCAGCCATCAAATGCAGCATCCAAGCGGCCTTTATGTTTGCGATCAACATGACCGAGCTTCTTCCAATCCTGTTGCGACTGCATGCAAAAATTCGCCATTTTTTTCCAATCGGGCACGCCCTGCAGAAGTTCGGCTGCGTTGCTCTGGAGCGTACTCAATGCAGCCTCAGCCAGATCCAGATTGGCTTTACGTTGTTCCGCCTGTTGCTGAAAATGCAGCGCAGCGGGCGCGTAGGCCAGATGACAGGCAGCATCAAAACGCTCCCAAAGTTCTTTACTGGCGGCACCACTACTGGCTTCCATTTCTTTCCAACGCTCACGCAAGGTCGCAACTTTTTTGGCCAACTCGTTTGGCCCCAACTCTAAGGCCGGCATTTCATCGAGCGTCTTGATCAGCTCATCTCTGGAGACATCACCGCCCCACTTGGCCCAGCCTTGCAGATACACCAATTCGCTACGGGCCTCGAACAATTGATCTTTTTGCTCCGCACTGAGACCGGCATGTTTGGCATCGACGCCACGCAGTTCTCTGTCGAGTTTACGCGCCGTTTGTATACTGCCTAGAGCCAAAGCTTCAGTCAAAGCCTCGATTGCGGCGACTATCTGAGCCTTACTTAACGTGGATGCAGGTTTATCCTTATGATCCTTAGCTTCGCGTCTTGCTGCCTTGCGCTCTGCCTCAGCCGCCTGCGGCTCGACCTCCAAAGCAGCTGCGGCCGTTGCACTCGGCTCGGGATTATTCTCAGTTGCTGCGCTGGCGGCGCTTAGCTCCGCTGCAATCCGGTTCTGCTGAAATTTTTCCTGTTTTTGCTGCTCTTTTTGCTGCGCCGCTTGCAGCGCTTGCTGACGTGATTTCCAAGCAGATTGCAGCGTTTGCAGTTTGCTGACAGCATCCGCCAAAATATTTTTAGGCAAAGACGCTGCCTCGGTCTTCTGCTGGCATTGGTCCAACTCTTGCTGCCATGCCGCCAGACGCATTTCCTCATCTGAACTATCAACAACGGCATCGGCTTGCTCGGTCACCGCTTGACTTTGCCCAGCCTGATTTAGTTGGGCGAGGAGATCGAGCACGCGGCGCTGCAGCGCCGTTTGCGCGAGTAATTTTGACTCTAACTGCTGACGCAAAGAGCTAAACTGAGTCAACAAATGGGCTGGAAACTGCACTGCGGCCTGACGCTTATCCAAGTCGCTGACCTGATTGGCGATCAAATGCGGCAGCTGTACCAAATGACTCGCTTCTTCCAGGCATAGCTGTGCCAATTGCTCTTGCTTGCCAGCTTGCGCGATCACGTCAAGACGACTCTGCATTAATTTAACCACCCGTTTATCGCTCTTAAGCATGGCCGCTCTAACTTGCTCCAGACCCGCCTGGCTGTGCACATGCTGCGCTGCTTGCAAACGTCCGTCAGCGAAATCACAGGCCAGCAAGAGTTCTATCGCCGCCGCTTCATTGCCATCGAGATTAGTCATCTTGGCCAAGCTCGCTGCACGCGCTTGCTCCAACTGGTGTTTTTTAGTTTCTGCTTGCTGCTGAGCGACGATAGCGTTGGCGCTTTGTGCCGCTATTTTGGCGGCTGGCTCATTTTTAAGGCTGCGAGGACGACGAAACAGTAACTTAGCGAGGAAATCGAACATAGCGAATGGGTATAGGTAGGAGAGAAAACAAGCATCATAACAAGTCTTGCTCTCTATAGCAGCATGAAAAATCAGCAAGCCTCTGGAATTTGAGCGCAGTTTGCAGCATAAACGCGCCAAGCCGCCATCCCGGAACTGCGTTTGAGCCACTACCGAAGTAAAAAAACAACTAGGCTAAGGCGCATATTCCATGCGGGTTTCAGGCTGGCATGCCGGCAAACCCGCATGGAATATGCGCGCTGGCGGCATGCCAAAAATTTTTTGAGACTGCTAAACAGTGATGCGCCAGCCGCGCAGCTTAAACAGCCACATCAAGAGTGCAAACACGCCGGTAAACGCGGCAGCGTAAGCAAAGGAAGCAAACTCCGGACCGAAATGGGCAGCCAAGGGACTGGCAAACAGCGTACGATAAACAGGCTCGGCCCATCCGCCAGCGGCCAATACACAGGTCGCCACCCAAGATCCGGCGTAAGCGGCGATCGCGTTAATCCCAAAACTACGTCCCACTGCTGGCATGCCACGCATATCGATCAGCACGTGCGCGACACTCATGCACAAATAGGCGAAGCCGGCGGTCCACAAGACAAAGGAAGGCGTCCACAATTGCTTATTCAGCGGTATCAAATAAGCACTTAGATATCCGGCCAGCAGGGCTAACAGTCCAGCCTGCCACAAATATTTAGCCTGACCATTGCGTAGCCAGCGGCCAGCCTGTAGACCGAGTAATACGGTGGCGATACTTGGCAAGGTCGACAACAGGCCTTCCGGTTCGTGCGCCAAGCCCGTCATCGGATTAAAACTGTAGGCCAATTTTCCTAGCAGCAGGCTATCGATTTTATCCACCAGATTCAGATCTGGCTGCAGCGAGCCGCTAGCCAACAAGAGAGTGCCATAGCCAATTAAAATAGCGGCAATGATCAGCCATTGGATCTTCACGCTGCGCACATGAATCACAATCATGCCGACGATGGCGAAGCAGATACCGATTCTTTGCAATACGCCCATCAGTCGAAATTGACGACCCTCTATCAGCCAGTAAGCGATCAAATGCAAGGCTAAACCCAAGGCAAAAATCCGCAAACCGCGCCCGACCACGCTGCGACTCAATTCGACCAGATCAGTGTTGCGCTCGAGCTTGGGAGCTAGCGCCAAATGCAAAGAAACGCCGACGATAAAGAGAAAAAAGGGAAAGATAAAATCGGCCGGCGTGCAGCCATTCCACTCGGCGTGCTCTAACCAGGCATACACATGATCCCAGTCTCCTGCATTGTTTACCAATAACATAGCAGCCACGGTCAGACCGCGCAGCGCATCAATGGAAGAGAGTCGAAGCGGATTTTTCATGCACTACCTTGTAGCTAAAATTAAAAAAATAGAAAGGGCCAATACCAATTCTGCATCGCCAGATTATTTCCAACATAAAAAGAGGTGGCCTATTGGCTCACGACACCAATACCACTTAGAAAAAATCAAGAGGCATCATGTTTTGCAGAACGAACGCGACAAGCCCGCGCAAAATGAAAGAGCGGCGAAATTGCAGAGTATTCTAAGCGATTTATCTAAAAAAAATGATAGCCAAGCTTTAGTATTTCCAGCAAATTCCAAATTTACTGGCATTTAAGTGGCATTAAAAAGACAAAACCAGTTGACCAACAATAATTGGGCTAGTATGTTGTAGGCTGCGCGCTACGAGCAAGAGTAAGGACCATCATTATCAGGAAAAATTTCACTCCTATCTAAGTAGGAACTGAAGTTCGTACATGACGACGAGCGGCGCAGCCAGATAACGAACAAGAACCAATAAAGAGACCTTCATGACAACTGAAAACACAGCCCCACGCCACCCTATGCGCTGGGTTCCAACGCTATATCTGGCCGAAGGTTTGCCGTTTTACGCGGTAGCACTGGTGGCGAGCCTAATGTATAAAAGCATGGGCGTGGCCAATGACGAGATTGCGTACTGGACTGGTTTAATCACGTTTGCCTGGGTATTTAAGTCTCTGTGGAGTCCGTTTCTGGAAGCGGCCAGTAGCAAAAAATTCCTGGTCGTGATGTTTCAATTGATAGGCGGAGTTTGCCTTGGCTTAGTCGCCCTCTCTTTACAACTACCTATGTACTTTGCCATCAGCATCGCCTTGCTAGGTCTAGTTGCGATCGCCGCAGCCACCCACGATATTGCGGCCGATGGCCTGTATATCGCTAGCCTGAGCAATAAACAACAAGCTGCCTATGCCGGTTGGCAGGGTGCGTTTTTTAATGCTGGTAAATTTATCTCACTAGGTGGTCTGGTGGTATTGGCCGGACATCTGGAAAAAAGTATGCCGCCGGCACAAGCCTGGGCCGTCATCTTCGGTATTTTAGGCAGCATGATGATCGCCTTGGCGCTTTACCATAGCTGGGCCTTGCCAGGCACTAGAAACACCAATACCGATGCTTCCATGCGCAGTGTGTTTCTCACTTTAAAAGATGTGATCATCACCTTCTTCCAAAAACCCGGAATCTGGCTGGCAATACTCTTCATCTTGTTGTTTAGAGTCGGTGAAGGACAAATCCAAACCATAGGTCCGCTATTTTTACGTGAAGCCAAAAACCTGGGTGGTCTGGGTCTGAGCACTGCCGAAGTTGGCATCGTCTACGGTACCGCAGGCACCATCGCCTTCCTCGGCGGCAGTGTTTTGGGTGGCTACTTCGCCTCCTGGCTGGGTTTAAAACGCGCCCTGCCCTGGTTGATACTGGCGATGAACGTGCCCAATCTGGTGTTCTTCTTCCTCAGTACCAGCTTGCCTGAGAATCTCGCCATTGTTGCCACCGCGCTGAGTTTTGAGATGTTTGGTTATGGTTTCGGTTTTGTCGGCCTGATTTTATTCATGATGCAAGTGATCGCGGTCGGCAAATATCAGACCGCCCACTATGCGCTGGCCACCGGCGTCATGCAACTCGGCCTGGTCGTACCGAAGATGATTAGCGGATCGATACAGATGTCTTTGGGGTATAAGAATTTTTTCATCTGGGTGTTGATTTCAGCCATACCCGTGCTCTTAATGTCACGTTTGCTGGTGATTAAAACACCGCAAAAACCCGTGCAAGCCGTGAGCGGCAATACTGCCGAAGCCTGATAGTGAATTAGCTGTAGGCTGGGATATATCCCAGCCTACTCTATCCTACTTAGTGAGCTAACTTAAATACGCGGACTAGCCTTGCCGCTGGCATCAAACAAATGGCAGCGCCTTGCCGGCAATTGCACTTGTATCGTTGCGCCCGCCTTGACGCCTGCCGATTCCATAGGCAACTTAATGGCCACGACGCTGGGCTCGTTTTCCAGCTTGGCGTAGACGATGGCAGCATCGCCCAGATACTCGACAAAATTTACCTCAAGCTTTAGGCTATTTGGCACACCAGACTCAGCTGTGACCAGCGTCAGATGCTCGGCGCGACAGCCCAGCGTCACCTCAGCAGCGATCGCTAAAGACTGGCCATCGACTGCCACCACAAGCTCGCTGCCATCAGCTAGCTGCACAGTCACATCCTGCTGGCGAATCTGCACTACCCTGGCCTTAAGCAAATTCATTTTTGGTGCGCCCAAAAAACCGGCCACAAACAAATTGGCCGGCGCCTCATACAGTTCCAGAGGCGCGCCGACTTGCTCGATACGGCCGCCATTAAACACCGCAATGCGCTGTCCCAAAGTCATGGCCTCAACCTGATCGTGCGTGACATAGATCATGGTGGTTTTTAATTCTTGATGCAGACGACTCAGCTCTATGCGCATTTGCACACGCAAGCTGGCGTCCAGATTCGAGAGCGGTTCGTCAAACAAAAATAGCTGCGGCTTACGTACGATGGCTCGCCCTATCGCCACCCGTTGACGCTGGCCACCCGACAGATCCTTGGGCTTACGTTGCAGTAAATGGTCTATCTGTAAAATCGTCGCGGCTTGCTGCACCGCTTGCTCAATCTCACTGGTCTTAAGTTTGGCCATTCTCAGGCTAAACGCCATATTCTCGTACACCGACATATGCGGATACAGCGCATACGACTGAAACACCATGGCCAGGCCACGCTTGGCTGGCGCAATATCGTTGGCCAGTTGCTCGCCGATAAAAAGCTGGCCAGAGCTTATTTGCTCTAGACCCGCGATCATGCGCAGCAGCGTTGACTTGCCACAACCAGAGGGGCCCACAAAGACCATGAATTCACCGTCATGGATTGCCAAGTCTATGCCGTGAATGACCCTGTTACCATCAGCATATTCTTTGCAGATATTACTAAGCTTTACCGCTGACATGCAGGCTCCTTGATAAGGATGGCTAACTTAAGAATAAAAAGTCGTCACTGGCATCTTACCGTTGGCACTCACTTCACCGGCAAACCAGGCGGCGGCGGCCTGCAATGCGGGCGTGGCCGAACCATAAGTAATCAGGGCTGGCGCGGCGATATCCAGAGTCTGAAATGGATTCCATAACACCAGATGCAGATCCGGCTTCCAGGTATTGCAGGCATGTGCGCTGTAACGCAGACGTATGGTAGAAGCGAGTATCACGAAGCGTCCGTCATCGGGCAAACTAGCCCAGTCGAATTGACTATCATCGCTAAAAGTAGTCACGACGACGTCGTACACCGTGGCCAGCATGGCAGCGACTTTTTCGGCGCGCACACCAGCTTCAGAAACGCCATCACTAACTACATCGGCACTGATCACCAGCCGCACTTTACTGCCAGGTGCCGGTGCCTCGGCTGCCAGATGGGTAGTCAGGCCGCGTTGCCATGCAGTTTGCATCAAGGCGGTATCGATCGTCTCGGTCTCTGTTGCATACACGGTTTGCTGACATGGATAGTCTTGCGCCAGTTTTGCCATGCGTGCCAATCTTTGTTGTAGTTCTGCCGCTTCGATTTGCCCCTCTTCGATCGCGGCGGTCAATGCCGCCAGGGTTTCTAATTGCGTCTCGGTATTACCCAATGCCATCACCATATCGGCACCCGCCACCAGCGCCCGCACTGCGGCATTGCCGACACCGTAACGACCGGCAATCGCATGCATGTCCATGCCGTCGGTGATTACCACGCCCTGATAATTCCATTCTTCACGCAAGATACCGGTGAGGATTTTTTTCGACATGGTGGCCGGATTTTCGGCATCCAATTGCGGATACACGATATGCGCCGTCATCATGGCAGGCGCATAACCCTGGCTGCGTGCTGCCGCCATCTGAAATGGCGCCAGCTCCAACAGATCGAGCTCGGCGCGCGATTTATCCACCGTCGGCAAATCTCTATGTGAATCGACATTGGTATCGCCATGCCCGGGGAAATGTTTAACGCAACAGGCCACACCTTCCGATAAACTACCGTCCATCCAGGCAAACGCCAGCGCCGCTGCGCGTTGCGGATCTGAGCCAAATGAACGCTCAGAAATAACAGGATTATCGACGTTATTGTTTAAATCCAGCACCGGCGCGAAGTTCCAGTTAAAGCCCAGAGACTTCACCGCACGCGCCACCGCTGCCCCGACTTCACGGCACAGCGCCACACTATCGCTGGCACCAAGCGACATCGCCGCCGGGGGTTGCGGCACCCAGGTAGCGCGCACCACGGCGCCACCTTCCTGATCAATCGCAATCAGAGACTCTGGCCCCATCACGGCACGCAGGTCCGCAGTGAATTTACCTAGTTGCTCAGCGTTGAGCATGTTTTGCCGAAACAGGCAGACCGCGCGGATATGATGTTCGCGCAAAAAAGTCGCCATCTCGGCAGTCAGCTCGGTACCGGGCATGCGTATCATGATCAATTGACCGGCGATTTGTTTGGCATTCATGGCGACATCCTTCGTAAGTTTCATAGTATTCATCGTATTGGTGTTGATCATTTCACTGCGCCATCCATGCCGCGCATAAAAAATCTTTGGGTAAATAAAAAGGCAACCAGGATAGGAGCAACCGTCAAGATAGTGCCGGCGGCAATCACGCGGGTGCTGCTGCCGTAAGTACCACGCAGATAAAGTATGCCCGCCGACAAGGGGAAGTCTTCCGGTTTGCTGATCACGAGCGATGGCCAGATATAGTCATTCCAGGCCTCCACCGCAGTCAAGATAGCGACCGTGGCCAACCAGGGCCGTATCAAAGGCAAGACGATGTTCCAGAAGATGCGCAACTCGTTGGCCCCGTCAACGCGGGCAGCATCGATCAGGTCTTGCGGCACCTCATCGAAAGCTTGTTTGAGTAAGAGTATTGACACCGCCGTGACCAGATTAGGCAAGATCACACCGGTATAGGTATTCACTAGACCGATCTTGGTCATAGTAATGAAGTTGACCAAAAAATTGACTTCGGATGGCAAAATCATGGTCGCCAATATCAAGCCGAACACCAGCTTACTACCGCTAAAGCGCATGCGCGATAAAGGATAGGCCGCCAGCGAACACAGCAGTAGTTTCCAGCACACGGTAGCAATGGTGATCAATAAAGAATTTTTATAGAAAGCGAGCATAGGGATGACCCGAAACACCTCTATAAAATTATCCAAGGATATTGCTTGCGGCAGAAAGCTAGGCGGAAACGCAAAGATATTGCCCTGAGTCGAGACCGCCACTACCAAAGTCCACCAGAACGGGAACACGCACAAGGCCGCCAGTGCCAGCAAAATGGCGTATTGAAAAAGCATGCGCGACAAGCGGCGATAAGAGAATGTTTTCATGGTCATTGACTATTCGCTTAACGATGGCGCGGTTTTAAGTAACGCAGACACAGCAAGGCTATCCCTATGCAGCCTAGCGACACCACGAAACTGGCGGCCAGACCACGTGGCAATTTTAGATGTTTTAAGCCTTGCTCATAGGCGTAGTACAGCGCCGTGAAGGTAGAATTCATCGGCCCGCCTTGGGTTAAGACATCGACTTCCTGATACGCCTTCAAGGCTGCCAGTACCGACATAATGGTACACACCATAATGGTGGGGAATAGCATAGGCACAGTAATTTTCCAGAAGCGTTGCCACAGATTGGCGCCATCTAAAATAGCCGCCTCCTGCATCTCAGCGGGAATGGATTGCAAAGCAGCCAGATACATCACCATATACCAACCCAGACCGCGCCATAAAGAGACGAACATGATAGCGAACAAGGCAATCGCATCATCCGACAGCCAGCCTAGAGGCGAATTGATCAGGTGCAGCTGCAGCAGGATGTAATTGAGTGTGCCCTGCTCATGAAACATGAAGCCCCACATAATGCCCACCACCGACACCGTAGTTACCACCGGCACATAGTAAGCGGCGCGAAAAAACTTAATCCCCGGTAATTGGGTATTCACCAGCACAGCCAGGCTGATCGCGCCTAGCTGTATGCAGGGAACGATGAGTAAAAACAGCACAGAATTTTTCAGACCTGTGAGAAACATATCGTTATTGAAGATATAGCGATAATTATCTAGCCCTACCCAATGCGTAGGGCGCACCAGACTAAAATCAGTCAGGGTCAGGTAAGCGCCGAACAGCACCGGCCAAAACGAGAACAAGACCAGCAAGAGCAAGGCAGGCGCTAAAAACAGATACGCCAGCAAGCCATGGCGGCGACTAAAATTGATGAGTTGATTCATCGCGCCACCTTCGCCAATTTGCGATTCCAGATCGCCGCCGCTTCATCCAGCGCTTGCTGTATATCGGCCTTACCGGTCACGCCAGCTTCGACCGCCTTCACCAAAAAACGGCGCAATTCGTCGTAATCTTCTATGCCCGCCACATACAGACTGCGCGAATTATTCATGGATCTGGCGGCGACTGCTTGCGCTTTTTCGGCGGCAGCAGCTTGTAAGGGCAAGCCCAGAAAATACGGATTTGCCAAAGCCTTAATTGTGCTGGGCATGACGTTGGCATTTTTAGCGAACTCTAATTGATTTTCATCGTTCGTCAAAAACTGCGCGAACTTGGCCACTGCTGGCAAAGACTGTTTAGCTACGCCCTTAGGCACGGCAAAGTGAAACATCCAGCCACCGTCGGCGATACCGGTCGGGCCTATCGGTGCCGCAAAAATATCGGTGATGGCATACATCTCTTTCGAGTCACTCTGTATCCTGCGTAAGGCGGTAGGAGCACTGACCATCATACCGAGTCGCCCGCCCAGATAGGCATCTACCACAGCGGGGAAATTATCTTCGGCAAACAATTTATCTTTCAGAAAACCGTTCGCCGCATAGGTCGCCGCCAGTTTCTTGACCAGTGCCACATGCGCCGGCGAATTAAAAATCGCCTTGCCGTCTTTGATCAAATCCAGACCTTGCTGCATCATGAAACCGTCGATCTTGCCCAGCGCCGGGGCATAGCCGGCCTTGCCGGTCTTGGCGGCGATTTGTCTGGCGTAGGCCAGTAACTCGTCCATGCTCCGCGGTGCCGCACTGATGCCGGCAGCAGCCAGGATAGTCTTATTGTAGGCAATCACATTGACGTTGCTGTAATGCGGAAAACCGTAGATATGTCCGTTAAAACTCAGGTCAGCCAGCGCGCCCTTGGTGTAGATCGGCGGCTGACTCATCAGCGCCTCGACTGGTTCGAGCAAACCATCGCGCGCCAACTCTTCGGCCCATGGCACGCTCAGATTAACCAGCGCTGGCGGAGTCCCGGCGGCAATCGCGGTGATCAGTTTGAGCTGCAAAATTTCCCAGGGAAAATCCACCCAGACTATTTGGACGCCAGGGTTTTGCGTCTCGTACTTTTTGACTAAATCGAGAAAATACGGAATGAACTTGGGCTTGAGACTCATGGTCCAGAATTCGATTTTTTCGGTCGCCATTGCATACGACGGGCTTAGCATTTGCAGCATACATGCCAGCAAA
This sequence comes from Undibacterium sp. Ren11W, assembly GCF_049340485.1. Lineage (NCBI taxonomy): Bacteria > Pseudomonadati > Pseudomonadota > Betaproteobacteria > Burkholderiales > Oxalobacteraceae > Undibacterium > Undibacterium sp. Ren11W. Next base: position 4,385 of record NZ_JBMPPB010000004.1, on the reverse strand, counting down.
ATACGGCCCAAAGCGCGAAAAAAAAGAATCTTACTAGGCATGAAGGCTCATCCGGTTTGGAGCAAAATTTTGGGGGGAACTAGCGTAAAGTTTGACGCAAAAATCAGCGCAAACACTGCTCACTATCACCCTTAAATTACCATTACTTTTTTCGCAAAAGAATATACTCCCCTTAAAATATATTCAAATCATGTGATTGCGCATATGTATCGTGCGCAATAAAAATATACTAAGGGGAGTATGCAATTTAAGCGTACAAAAAAACCTAATGTGTTTTGGTCACTTTATTCAAATGACGTGGCGTATCCGGATTCAATCCACGGGCGATCGACAGATTCGCCGCCATCACATAGAATGCCTGGATTGCAGCGATAGGGTCCAAATCTGGCGTCGCAGCGGTTGGCAAAGTCAGGTTGCGTTCCGCCACATCACTAGGCGCTGCCAGCAAAACGTTCGCACCGCGTCCACGCATCTCTGCGGCCAGACTAATCAAGCCAGCCTGGGTCGCACCACGGGTAGCGAAAATTAGCAAAGGATACCCATCATCGATCAGAGCCATAGGGCCGTGTTTGATCTCGGCGCCACTAAAAGCTTCGGCCTGTATCGCTGAGGTTTCTTTAAACTTCAGCGCCGACTCCAGCGCTACCGGGAAGCTGATACCACGACCGACTACCATGATGCGCGATGCTGGCGCTAACACTTCAAGCGCATTCGACCAATCGAGTTGAGTAGCGGCATCGAGGGCTTCTGGCAATTGTTCGATCGCGTTAAGAAACTCGGCATCGTTTTGCCAGTTAGCGGCCAGACGTGCACCGGCCACCAGTGAAGTAATGAAACTCTTAGTCGCGGCCACCGACAATTCAGGGCCTGCGTGCAAAGGCATGGTCCACTCGGCGATTTGGCCCAAAGGCGAAGCCGCATCATTCACCAGCGCGACCGTGGTGGCGCCGCCTTCGCGGAAATAACGGATAGGCTCGACCACATCTGGGCTTTGGCCGGACTGCGAAATCGCAATCGCCAACGCATCTTTGGCGTGCAAAGGCGCTTTATTCAAGGTCACCAAGGACATAGGCAAAGAAGCGACGATACGCCCCAGACGCGCCATAATCAGATAGGCCGCATAGTTGGCCGCGTGATCCGAACTGCCGCGCGCCACTGTCAAGACCGAGCTAGGCGGATGATCACGCAGGTGCTGGCCAAGCGCGACGTAACGCTCTTTATCCTGAGTTAATTGTTGAGCGACAAACTCGGCGGAAGAACAGGCTTCCTTAAGCATTTTCGAGGTCAATTTTTTCTCCTTCTATATAAACGGCAATCAGATTGAGTGCACGGTCCAGCACTACCATATCGGCATACGTATTGGCTTGCAGGCGACCACGCTCGCTCAGACCTAAAAAGTCGGCGGCATAGGTAGAGACGCGTTTCGAGGCGTCGGCAATATCCAGACCTATACTCACCAGATTGCGCAAGGCCTGATCCATAGTCAAGGTGCTGCCAGCCAGAGTGCCGTCGGCCAGACGTACACCGCCCAAACACTTATGTACCACCTGACGACCCAGCATGTACTCACCATCCGGCATACCGGAAGCCGCGGTCGAGTCGGTCACGCAATACAGCTTAGGAATAGCCCGCATCGCAACTTTGATCGCGCCCGGATGTACGTGCAATAAATCGGGAATAATTTCAGAAAACTCAGCATGCGCCAAGGCGGCACCAACCATGCCGGGGGCGCGATGATCGAGGCGCGACATGGCATTATATAAATGGGTAAACCCGCTGGCACCATTGGCCATGGCAGCCACGCCATCGTCGTACGTGCCCAGAGTATGACCGAGCTGCACGCGCATGCCCATAGCGGTCAGCTCACGCACCAGATCAAGATGTCCATTGACTTCCGGGGCGACCGTAATTAAGCGTATCGGCGCAATCGCATGCAGCTTTTGCACCTGCTCTAGCGAGCCAGATAGCGCAAAATCTGGCTGAGCACCGAGCTTGCCGGGATTGATGTAGGGGCCTTCCAGATGCACGCCTAATACCCGCGATGAGCCCACTGCGCGTTGCTGGCATACCGTGGCCAGCGCTTGCAATGCCGCTTCCAGATCCGGCATCGGCGCCGTCATGGTGGTAGCGAGCATGCTGGTCGTGCCGTGCTGCGCCAGTTTGCGCGCGATCGTGCCAATCGCCAAGCCAGCATCCATGGTATCTTTGCCGCCCGCGCCATGCACATGCAGATCGACGAAACCAGGCAAGATGTAATGCTCTTGATTCAAGGAAGGATCGCTAGTCACGCCATGAATAGCATGGACTCTTTCCGAAAATTCTATATTGCCTTGTACCCATCCCGAGGCTGTCAGGACGTTTCCGTGCAATTGCTGAGATTGCTGTAATTGTGCTACTGCGCTCATCGAAACAACTCCGCGACAAAGTCATAATAATCACTGCGACAATATGAATGTGTCAGTTCAATCGCAGTGCCGTTAGGCAGGTAACCGACACGGGTAATAAACAGCATGGCCGCACCTTGTTTGATGCCAGCCAGTTTGGCTTGCTCGGGCGTGGCGTTGACCGCACGGATATGCTGCAAGGCGCGGCTAGGTGCGAATTGATTCGATTCCAGATAGCCATATAAACTATCCGTGACCAATTTAGGATTCGGCAAATACAGCGCCGGTATGGTGGTGCTCTCTATCGCCATCACCACATTGTCGGCGGTACGCAAACGCTTCAAACGCGACACCACGGTGTGTGGCGACAAACCCAGCGACAAAATCTCTTCCGGCGCTGCCACACCGGTCTCGCGGGATAGCCATTGCGAACCAGGAACAAAACCACGCTGGCGCAATTCTTCACTGAAGTTAGTCAGGCGCGATAAGGGCTGCTCTAACTTGGGAGTGATGTAAGTGCCGGAGCCGTGTTTGCGATTGAGCAAACCGCGCTCGCACAACATATCGATGGCCTTCCTTGCGGTAACGCGGGAGATATCCAGCGCTTCCGACAATAAACGCTCGGACGGCAAAGCCTCATCCGGCTGCCAGAGACCGCTATGTATTCCGGTTGCCAGCTTGTTGGCCAACTGCAGATACAAGGGTGTAGAGCTTTCGCTATCCGGTTTAAAATCTATGATATGTGCCTGCATGTTCACGCTTCCGAAAGACGGTTCAAAAACTGATTTTTGATTAAAATCAGCGCTCCTGTTGCAGAATCTGCTTGCGGCTTGATCACGCGTGCCCGCAAACTTAGCGGCAAATAGGCGCGCATAGGTTCGGCCAAGCCGCCACATAAAGCGATAGGCATTGCAGCACTAGGGTCCAGTGCCAGCGCCATTTTTTCCACTTCTAAACCAGCTGCCAACATGATCTCGCTGGCCTTAGCAACCTGCCCTGCATGTTGTATTAAGACTGGTGCCAACTGGGCAAACCTGGTTTGATTGGCTTGCGCTAACCAATTAAAAACAGCATCTTTTTGGCTAACACCCGGCGCACTATCAAGCGCACAAAACGCGATTAAGGCTGCCGACAAAGCATCCGGTGCGCTACGACCATCCAGCACATGCTGCACATGATTAATCGCACGCAAACCCAACCATGCACCACTGGCCTCATCGCTAGATGGAAACCCCCAGCCGCCGACTTCACGGCGACTTCCATCGGCCTGCATCACCTCGCCCACACTGCCCGTGCCCAAGGCAATAATGACGCCGGGCTGGCCTTGATGCGCACCCAGCAAAGTGGTTCCCGCATCGGTTTCTATCGCCAATCCAGCCAGGCCAGGATTTTTTGCGGTAAAATCTGCCGCCCACTGGGTATTATTCACACCGGCCAAGCCGCAGCCTATTGCGATTTGATTTAAAGGCGGTGTAGTCATACCTGCCTGGGCAAAGGCATCAGCGATGGCTGCAAGGATAGACAACCATGCCAGATCAGCGCCATGCGCCAGACCAGAAGGACCAGCGCTGCCTCGGCCCAGTTCCACGCCTAGTGCATTGCTTAAGAGAGTACGGGTACCGGTTCCGCCGCCATCGACGCCTATCAGGTATTGGTATTGGGATTGAACTTGTTTATTCACTGCTTTCCATTCAAGAATCACTGTCAACGCTGCATAAGCACACTGCAAAATACGAGTAAGCCACTGTAGGTGCTTACTCTAGTGGTTGTCAATAGGTATTTAAGTGGTATCTAAAGAAATTCAGCGTTTTCGCACAGTTTTTCGCTGTTCCCAGTCTACTTGTTTTGCACTGGACTGAAAGCCTCGCGGCGTCTATTTCAAGAACTGCTCATTGCCGACCATACCGATTTTGGTCACACCCAAACGCTGCGCCGATGCCATCACTGAGGCGACTGCCTTATAGGCGGCCAGTTTATCAGGACGAATATGTACTTCAGCCT